>NZ_JALNTT010000004.1:123729-482359 GCF_023161695.1 Vibrio sp. 1CM2L | reverse complement strand
TGGTCGAAAGCACCGGTCTTGAAAACCGGCAACCGTTAATAGCGGTTCTAGGGTTCAAATCCCTATCCCTCCACCACCATTGAAAAGCCCGCTGAGAAATCAGCGGGCTTTTTTTCGTCTTGAGCTTGGTAAAAGAACCGTTGAATACTTCAAAGCGGAAGATTACCCGTTGGTTAAACATCGGTGTTTGGCGTTAAGGCAAAAAAAAGCAGAGCTTAATCGCTCTGCTTTGATGTTGAAATGAATATTCTTTGGGACTAGTACAATCAGTTCGCTTACTTAGCGACGTTACCTGCCACGTTTAGAGCATCCCATGTACGTGAAAATGGGGGAGCGTAACAGAAATCCATGTAGCCTAATTGTTGTGTGGTCATCTTAGCGGTGATAGCAACTGCTAGTGCGTTAATACGGCCAACCGCTCCTTTCTTACCTACTATCTCACCACCTAGAAGAACCTTAGTCTCTGGGTGATAAACCAACTTCACCTTGATGTCTTCTTGGCCTGGGTAGTAATCCGTTTGGTTCTTATCTGAAATCGTTGATACTTTCACATCTAAGCTGTGTTCTTTCGCCAGAAGCTCGGATACGCCTGTACACGCTAGTTCGTAATCGAGAACTTTCAAACAAGATGAACCTAAGAAGCCTGACATGTAAGTGTCTTTTCCTGCTAGCTTGTCTGCCATCATGCGCGCTTGCTTGTTGGCTGTGGTTGCTAGAGGAACATAAACGGGTTTGCCTAATGCCATATGATGGACGACAGCACAGTCACCTACTGCGTGGATGTAAGCATCTTCAGTGGCACCATATTCATTCACCAACAGAGCGCCATTTGCTGCTTTTGGTAGTTCGAATGCTTCAGTGTTTGGTTTGAAGCCGAGTGACAGGATAACGACATCAGCTTCTACATTGCCGCTATCGGTTTCTACGATGTAACCACCTTGCTCGGCATCGCGAATCGCAGACACGCTGCAACCGGTTTTTAGCTCTGCACCGGATTCACGAATTGCACCTTCGACAACTTCAATGATCTCTGGGCTGAACTGACGGCTCATGATGTGCTGTTCACGTTCGATGATCGTCACGTGTTTGTCTAAGCCGTGCGCTGCATCGAATACTTCCAGCCCGATAAAGCCTGCGCCAATGACACACACGCGTTGTTTACTATCGTCTTTAAGCGCTTGTTTGACTGCTAAGCCATCTTCCATGCTTGTTAGTGTGTATACGTGTTCTGGACTGAATTCACCGAATGAGGGCACAATTGGACGTGCGCCTGTCGCAATCACCAACATATCGTAATCGATAGTACTCTCTACGTTTTGGTAACGCACCGTAATCTGTTTTTCAGTACAGTCGAACGACACCATTTCCGTTTCTACACGAACATCTAAACCAGATTTGATGGCTTGTTCTGGCGTACGAGAGATCATTCGCTCGGTGTCATCAAACATGCCGCCTGCAAAGTAAGGTAAGCCACAGGCTCCGAAAGAGATGTAGTTACGCTTATCTAAAACGATGACTTCGTCTGATGGTTGATTACGTTTGTATTTTGCTGCGAAACTCATACCCGCGGCGCTACCGCCTATAACAACAACTTTCATATTTACTACCTAAATAACCTGAACTCAGGAAAAACAGAAGAGCACTCAAGTGGAGTGCTCTTAATTAAGTTTGAGAATTATACTGCTGCTTCTTTTGATACTGTCGCTGTAACGTCAGCGTCGTATTGTTCAGTATCCAATGAGCCATTCTTCTTCGCTGTAAGAACGCCTGACAACATAGAGCCTGAGATGTTCAGCGCTGTACGAGCCATGTCAATTAGCGCTTCTATAGACACTAGAATCGCGACTACTGTGATGTCTAGACCCATGATGGTCAGTACCGCTACTGCTGCGAACGTTGCACCACCACCAACACCTGCGATACCGAATGAAGCAATTGCGATAACAGCGATCAGTTGTAGGATGAAGCTCAAGTCTACAGGCATGCCCATTACTTGTGCCGCCATGATTGCTAGCATAGCTGGGTAGATACCTGCACAACCGTTTTGACCGATACTGGTACCAAATGTCGCTGACATGTTTGCTGTTTCTTCGTCTACACCTAGGCGTTGAGTTTGTGTTTCAACGTTTAGTGGGATAGCTGCCATGCTTGAGCGAGAACCGAAACCGAATACTAATACTGGCCAGATTTTCTTCATGAACTTAGCAGGAGAAAGACCGAACATGGACACCATGACGAAGTGGATGCCGAACATAACGCCAATTGCTACGTAGCTTGCTAGAAGGAAGCGTCCCATCTCTGCAAGTGCGAACAGGTCGTTGGTCATCATGAACGTAGTCATCAGAGCGAATACACCGTAAGGCGTTAGCTTCAGAATTTCACGTACCATTGAAAGCACCACTTCTTTTGCAGAGTTGATGAAATCAACGAAGTTTTGCACTTTCTCTGGCTTACGGTTTTTCACTTGAAGGATACAGTAACCAAGGAACATACCGAACAGTACAGTTGATAACGTAGAAGTACGTTGAGAACCCGTTAGCATGTCGAAGATGTTGGTTGGAATGATAGACAGAGCCATGCCAGACAAACCACTGCTTGCCATTGCATCTTGTGTTGCTACCAGTGAATCACCGCGAGCTTCAATCGCGCTGTTTGTGCCGATAGTGCTTACTAGTGCGTTCGCATCGATACCAAATAGGTAAATACTTGCGATACCAACGGCTGCTGAGACTGCACAAGTGAAAAGTAGAATACCGATGATTTTTGGTGCGATACGAGATAGCGCGCCGCCGCCTTCAACGTTCATGATCGAAGAGATCATCGCCACGAATACCAGTGGGATAACGATCATTTGTAGAAGTTTGATGTAGCCTTTACCGAACACCGAAATCAGTTCAGCAAAGCCAGATGTCGCAACGTTGCCGACACCGAAAACAAGTTGAATTGCGCCACCGAACAGCAAGCCAGCAGCAAGCGCACTCAGTACGCGGAAGTTAAAACTTTTCTTTTGCTTTTTGAAGTTCGACAACAGTGCGTAGAACCCAAAGAACAGTACGCTTAATGCGATAAATGAAACGCTCATGAGAATCTCCTATGATACCCATTAATACCTAAGTCGGTTATTTTTTGTATGCGATGGCTTCAACTTCAACCAGTGCGTCTTTTGGTAGTCGTGCTGCTTCAACACAAGAGCGAGCAGGTGCGTTCTCTGTACCAAACACCTCTGTGTACACTTCGTTAAAGGCAACGAAGTTCTCCATGTCTGATAAGAAGCAGGTTGTCTTAAGCACTGTGTCCAGTCCCGCATTACTCGCTTCTAATACCGCTTTTAAGTTTTCTAGCGACTGACGAGCCTGCTCTTTGATGCCGCCCTCAACAAACTGCATCGTTTCTGGAACGAGAGGTAATTGGCCTGATGTATAAACCATGTCGCCGTAAGACGTACCTTGTGAGTAAGGGCCGATAGCTGCAGGTGCTTGTTCAGTGGCAATGATCTGTTTCACGATGTAACTCCTAAATTATTGGTTTTATTCTGATTTAAATTCACGGATAAACTTGTAAACCGCCTGTCGGCTGATCCCAAGTTGCTCTGATACTTGTGTAGTCGTCTCTTTTAGCTCAAATACTCCGTTATCAAATAAACAACGAATGATGGCTTTATTGCGACCTTTGGAAGAAACCGACTCGTCTTGGTCAACCTCGTTAATGGCTGAACTCAGTGCTTGTTGAATCACGTCGTTTGCATTGTTGCTGAATGTCTCGCTGACAATGGCTTGCGGCACATTGCACTGCGGCATCAGCGTTTTGACGATTTCTGGAAATGGGAAAGATAAGTTCATGTTGATACACAGCATGCCGATCGGTTTTTGTTGTGGACCAGCCAGTACGCAGGTAGTCGATTTCAGTAGGGATCCGTCTGCTGCATTGGTGAAGTAGCTTTTTGGAGAAACTTCGCCAGTCTTCTCGAATGCACTCCACATGCGTAAACCTAAATCGGTGATCGGTGAACCAATTTCACGCCCCGTATGATGACCATTGACGATCTTCACGACTGAGTTTTCTAAGCTTTCAAATGAATGGATGACTACTTCACAGTAGGGGCCAATCAAATCGGCAATTGTGTCTGCTAAGCGGAAGTAATTGCTTAAGCATTCTCTGTCTTCATCGGTGAATCGAACTTGTTTTACATTCATGATTTCGGTTTACATTTTTGAACTCAATGACTGAAATCTACTCCTTTGGTGGTATTTCCACAATACGCAGTAAACTTCTGTAAACCTGATGTAAACGTCTAAAACATCAACAAATCGTAAGTTTTAGAGCTAAATCACGAACGAAATTTGAACGTGATCACTCGAAATAGGTAAATTGGGTTTAATTTCTTAAACTTCATCAAGGTTTACATATTTAAAACCAAAGGTTGCGTTATTGAATGTTTTGATGATCTAGGACAAGTTCTACATTCAGCTGAAAACACGCTTCGCAAACTATTCATCTGGTTTTCTTTAGATTGTCACTTTTGAGCGATAGGGTTAGCGGGTAGTACTGTCTTTTACTATAACTGTATTTAAATTATTCGAATTTTCTAGAAGTGTGGATTTATGAACAAAGCGGTTTGGGGTTTAGCCCTCGGTCAGACGTTGCTCTGGTGTTGTCTCTATTACGTTTTTCCGGCGATGCTTCTACATTGGGAGCAAGTACACGACTGGAGTCGGTCTGAATTCATGTTAGGGCTGACGCTGGCGGTTGGCGTGTCTGCCATTGCGGCTTTGCCTGCTGGGCGCTTAATTGACAAAGGTTATGGCGCACTGATGATGACGGTTTCGGCAGTTATTGGTGGATTGCTTCTGTTCTTGGTTAGCTTGGTAGAACAACTTGCTTGGTTTTACTTGCTCTGGGGATTGATGGGAATCGCAATGGCGGGTTGCCTTTATGAACCTTGTTTTGCCTTTCTGATTCGTAGCTTAAAAACCAAAGCCAAGCGTGCGATCACCATGATCACTTTGGTAGCAGGCTTTGCGAGTACCATTTGTTTTCCAACAGTTCATTACTTAGCTCAGCATTACGGCCCAACGATGACATTGCAGATTTTTTCCGGAGTCGTTTTGTTTGTCGCCGCTCCGTTACTGTTCATCAATACTAAATCGCTTGCTCGGTTTAATTTACCTTCCAACGCTGACGATCTGCCACAAGTTCCTCCGACGGTCTCACAAGGTTCAAGCGATCGTTTTAGTTCTGCTTCATATCTATCTAACCCAATGTTTTGGCTGCTTGCTTGTGGTTTCTCTATGCTCGCGCTTAATCATGGTGTGGTGTTAAACCATCTATTGCCATTATTAGATGAGCGCAATGTTCCTGATGACTTAGCAATATTGGTGATCTCTTTGATAGGTCCAATGCAGGTCGCCGGGCGTGTAATGTGGTTGTTGGTTGATAAACACTGGTCAATCATGCGGATCACCGTTGCGTGTTTTATGAGTATCTGTTGTGCGACCTTGTGTTTGATTCTGTCTGAGAACGTTCTGTATCTGGTGTTTGGTTTTGTGCTCTTACAGGGTTCCGCTTACGGTGTGATGAGTATTGTGAAGCCTTTAACGACTCGTGAGGTAATGGGGGAGGCTAACTTTGGTTCTTTGGCGGGCGCAATGGCGGTGCCTTATTTGCTAGCATTTGCTTTGTCGCCATACTTTGGCGCGGTTATCTGGCAGATGGGAGGCTATCAATGGGTACTGTGGAGTATCTTTGGTAGTGCAGTTGTTGGTTTTGTCTCTATAGTCACAGTATCAAGGTTACATTTAGCTCGCTCTCAACCGTCTTTATCGAAAATATAAGGTTTACTGACAACGTAGTCTTTTCCGACAACATAGAGTGCCGTCGATTTGGACTTTGACCAACCTGTGTTGTTATCGCTTCAAAATGAATCACTTTGAGCACTCCTTTATGGGGTGCTTTTTTGTATGTGAATTTGGCAGCTATTGGAGGTGTGTATCTATCGCTTGGAGAACACCAAGACGCAGCGATGTTTATTGAGCTTTTTATTGTCAAATTACTGTGAATTACCTCCGTATATAAGTTGATATTCTCCCGCAAATTCCTTGATTTTTTGGTATTTAAAACAGCGAGTTAAGCTTATCTAGACAAGTTGACTAACCCCTTGAAATATTTCATTTCTGCAAATAAACCGACACGTAACTTTAATATTCAAACGTCAAAGTGGCCTTAAATCAAACAGGGACATTGACGATGAATAACATCATTGAAGTTAAGAAGGTCAACAAAACATTCGGTTCGAACAAGGCACTGAATGGCATCAATTTGACGATTACCAGTCGTAAGATGACGGCGCTACTTGGTCCGTCTGGTTCAGGTAAATCTACACTGCTTCGTCACTTAAGCGGTCTGATCATCGGAGATAAAAGCACCGACTCTCAAATTAACGTGCTTGGCCAAACGGTACAGGCGAACGGTAAGGCAGACAGCAATGTCCGCGACATCCGTGCGCAAGCGGGTTACATCTTCCAACAATTCAATCTCGTTAACCGCTTATCTGTGATGACCAATGTACTGATTGGCGCACTGAGCTCTACACCTAAGTGGCGCACTCTGACGGGTATTTTTACGGTTGAACAACAGCAAGAAGCGCTTGAAGCACTGCGTCGCGTTGGTATGGAAGATTTTGCAGGCCAACGCGTTGGTAACCTATCAGGTGGCCAACAACAGCGTGTCGCAATCGCACGTGCGCTGATGCAGAAAGCCAAAATCATTTTTGCCGATGAGCCAATTGCTTCGCTTGATCCAGAATCAGCACGCATCGTGATGGAGCTGCTTACGGATATCAATCAAAAGGAAGGCATTCCTGTGATCGTAACACTCCACCAAGTCGACCACGCTCTTAAGTATTGCGAAAACATCATCGCGCTTAAAGACGGCCAAGTGTTCTACGAAGGAAAGAGTGCGGAACTGACTAAGCCTCAGCTTGAAGATCTATATCGTTCTAAAAAATCGACAAACACGCCACATATTCAACCTAACGACGTGCTCGCTGCGTCTTTTTAAGTATCAGGGAATTTAAGATGTTTCATTCAATGAAATCAGGAATTAAGAAGGCAGTGACACTAGCAACCGTGTTGATGACGACACTCACTGCTGGCCACGCTTTTGCTAAAGATTCGATTAACTTTGGCATCATCGCTACCGATGCACAACAAAACTTGCGTAGCCGCTGGGAGCCTCTTTTGGATGACCTAGGTAAAGCGTTAGGCATGCCAGTGAACGCCTATTTCGCACCCGATTACGCAGGCATCATTCAGGCACAACGTTTTGGCAAAGTGGATTTTGCTTACTACGGAAACAAGGCGGCAATGGAAGCTGTTGACCGTGCAAATGCTGAAGCCTTCGTTCGTTACATCGATGAAGATGGCTTACAGGGCTATTACAGCTTACTGATTGTTAACGCTGAAAACGACAACATCAACACACTTGAAGATGTTCTAGAGCAACACAAAACCCTCAAGCTTGGTAATGGCGATCCTAATTCTACTTCGGGCTTTCTCGTTCCGAACTTCGAAGCATTTGCCAACAATGGCATCTCCGCGAATGACTTTCACCGCAATGTGACCGCAAGCCATGGCGCTAACGTGATGGCCGTAGCGAATAACCAAGTCGATGTCGCAACTAATCACACCATGAGCCTTATTCGCATTGAAGATCAGAACCCTGAGCTGTTTAGCAAGCTGAAGGTGGTTTGGCAGTCAGAGCTCATCCCATCAGATGTGATTACCTACCGCAAAGACTTAGAAGAAGGCTTGAAACAAAAGGCGCGTGATTTCTTCGTGAGCTACGGCGAACAGCCTGAGCAGCTTAAAAACCTAAATCAACTGGCTTGGTCTGGCTTTGCTGCTACCGATAACAACCAACTGCTGCCTATTCGTCAAATGGAAGCGTTTAAGAAGCTGGTTGAAGCGGAAAACAACAGCAACCTTAGCGAGAAAGTGAGAGCCGATCGTATGGCGCAATACCAAGCCGAAATCGACCAGCTGCAAACAGAAATTGATGCGCTGAAAGGTTAATCCAATTCCCATGCGCCGCTGTGGGCGGCGCTATAAAAGAGTATGAGAACAATGACTGCAATGACTCAACGTTACGAGCCTTCATCAAAGCTGTCGATTAAAAACGGCGTGATTGCTGTGATAGCACTACTGGTCCTTAGCTGGGCGTGGCAAGGCGCAGAAATGGCACCAATGATGTTCTTCGAACACCCAGAGAACATGGTTCAGCTCGGTAAAGACTTTTTCCCAGCTGACTTTAGTGAAAGCAACGTCTACTTCAGCGAAATGCTGGTGACGATTCAAGTGGGCATCTGGGGAACCGTGCTATCGATTCTGTTAGCGATTCCATTTGGCATTCTGAGTGCTGAAAACCTGATGCCAAGCTGGGTGACATTTCCAATTCGTCGATTGATGGACTGTTTACGCGCTATCAATGAAATGGTGTTTGCGATGCTGTTTGTCGTGGTTGTCGGATTAGGGCCATTTGCAGGCGTGATGGCGCTGTTCATTCACACAACTGGCGTGCTTGCCAAGCTCTTTGCTGAAGCGATTGAAGCGATTGAACCTGGACCGATGGAAGGTGTGAAAGCGACAGGCGCGAATCCTATCGAAGTGATTCTTTACGGTGTGATTCCACAGGTGTTGCCACTTTGGATTTCATATTCACTGTACCGCTTAGAGTCGAATATCCGCTCTGCAACGGTTGTCGGCATGGTTGGCGCAGGCGGTATCGGTGTGCTGCTTTGGCAATCTATTTCAGGTTTCCAGCTGCAACAAACCGCAGCAATCATGGCGATTGTTATTGTGACGGTAAGCATTATCGACTTCGTTTCTCAAATCATCCGTAAGAAGTTTATCTAGGCATCTCAGATGCCTATTTAACCAAACTTGTCTAGATAAGTGATTGAATTTTAGGAAAGGAAACCCTTATGCCCGTTTACTTAGATATTGCCTCAGAGCTTGAAAAGGAAGTGAAAGACCACTTTGTGCCAGGTGACTACTTACCACCTGAATCCAAATTGGCTGAGCGCTTTGCAGTAAACCGTCACACGCTTCGCCGCGCAGTCGATGAACTCGTGTCAACGGGCTTGATTCAACGCCACCAAGGCAAAGGCAACATGGTGATTCGTCAGCCAAGTGAATATCGACTTCACTCAGGAGCACATTTCACCAAGAACCTGATTGAGCAAGGTGCGATGCCAAGATGTGAGGTGCTTCAGTCTCGTCTTATCAATGTACCCCCAAAGATTGCGGGCTACTTGAAGATTGAAGAGGGGATCAAGGTTATCCACATCCGTACCCTGAGAAAAACCAGAGATACACCGAGAACCATCATCGACCACTACCTACCCAATGTGGCGTGGTGGCCGATTCTCAAGAACTTCACTAACGGTTCTCTTCACCAATTTATTCAGCGTGGCTTGGATACTGATTTAGAGCGAAAAGAGACTCGAGTGGGCGCGAAAATCCCAACCAATGAAGAGTGTCGTTTGTTGCAAATCAGCACCAGTACACCGCTACTCAAAATTAAAACCACCAATGTAATCAAAGGCACGCAAGTGATAGCGGAATTTTCAAGTTCGAACACTCGTGCCGATGCAACCGAAATTGTAATGGAGCACTAAATGACAGCTTTGAAAGAGCGACAAAAGTGGATGTCAGTACTCGCGCAGAGCCAGTTTTCAGAATTGAAAACGCGCTGGGAAGCTTTAGGGCTAGACGCGGAATACGCAATGGTTCGCCAACCAGAGATTGGTTTAGCACAAGTGCGTGCACGTATGGGCTCAACAGGCCGTCAGTTCAACATGGGGGATGTCACGATTACTCGCGCCGTCATCAAGCTAACGAGTGGAGAGCTTGGTTACAGCTACCTACAGGGGCGAAGCAAGCCTCATGCAGAGCTAGCAGCCGTCGTCGATGCCTTGATGCAAAGCGGACAACAAGCCGAAGTGCTCAACACGCAACTGATTGAGCCTTTGGCAGCGATGAAACATGAACGAGACAGTCAACGTCGCCAAGAAGTGGCTTCAAGCAAAGTGGACTTTTTTACCATGGTCCGCGGAGAAGACTAGGTCTACGACGAAAACTGGCTTAGTTAAGAAAAAGCTTCGCAAGCAAGCCTAAGAACCCATGTCATTCAAGAATAAGATTAACGAATTAAACAGGTTAGAACGAATTCAATGAGTATGATTTCTCCTGCATTTCAAGATGCAGTTCATGACAGTCAGCAGTGCTTTCGATTGCTGCTCAAGGCGATGTCTGAACCCGGTACCGTCGTAACACTAAATCGTTGCGAAGGCTTTGGTTCAATGATGAGTGCAGCCGCTCAAACGCTACTTTCCATGGCCGACAATGCAACGCCGATCTGGCTATCTTCGACATTAAAAGCTGATCACGCGGTCACTGAAAACATCAAGTTTCACATTGGCGCACCGATTGTCGAACAGACTCAACAATCGAGCTTTGCTGCGATTTCAGCACAAGATCTACAGGGTGTTGATTGGTCAGAACTGACATTCAATCTCGGTAACGAAGAGTACCCAGATACCTCAACAACAGTTGTGATAGAGGTTGATAGCTTAACGTCTGGAACTGAGCTGTCTCTGAGTGGCCCGGGTATTCAAAGTGAACAAGCTGCGTTTTTTAGCGGATTACCGGCGGGCTTTATTGCTCACCTTAAAGAACGTCAATCATTGGTGAAGTTCCCATTAGGTGTCGACTTTATCTTTGTGGCGAACCAGCAAGCGCTGTGTTTGCCTCGTACAACTAAAGTGGAGGCGACAACATGTACGTTGCTGTAAAAGGTGGTGAAAAGGCCATTAGTCTTGCGCACCAACTGCAAGCGAAGAAGCGTCGCGGTAATCCTGATTTACCAGAATTAAGCGTTGAACAGATTCAAGAGCAGCTGTCAGGTTCGGTAGACCGAGTGATGACGGAAGGCGGAATTTATGACAAACAACTCGCGGCATTAGCCATCAAACAAGCCGCAGGCGATTTGGTTGAAGCTATCTTCTTGTTGCGCGCCTATCGCACCACGTTACCTCGCCTGATCACTGCGCAACCCGTTGATACCAATACAATGCGAATTGAACGTCGTATTTCAGCAACCTATAAAGATTTACCGGGCGGTCAGATCTTAGGTCCAACCTACGATTACACGCACCGCTTATTGGATTTCAGCCTGCTTGCCGAAGGGGAAACACCGCAGATCCCTACGCAAGATGTGACTGACTCTGAACCTTGCCCTCAGGTGCTAGGCATTCTTGAAAACCTCGACATGATGTTGACCGAAGAAGATGACCAACAAGTACCAGAAGACATCACTATGAACCCGGTGAACTACCCATGTAACCGCAGCGCACGCCTACAAAACTTGGTGCGCGGCGATGAAGGTTTCTTATTGGCACTGAGCTACTCAACCCAACGTGGCTATGGTCGTAATCACCCATTCTCGGGCGAGATTCGTACGGGCTTTTCAACGCTATCGATTGAGCCTGAAGAGTTAGGTTTCAGCATCGATATTGGTGAAATTGAACTGACAGAGTGTCAGATGATCAATGGCTTTGTTGGTAATAAACAGAACAAAGCTAAGTTGACTCGCGGCTACGGCTTAACATTTGGTGCGACTGAGCGTAAAGCAATGTCGATGGCATTGGTTGACCGTTCTTTGCAAGGCGCAGAATACGATGAGCCTGTCGATGGCCCAGCTCAAGATGAAGAGTTTGTGCTTTCTCACTCAGACAACGTAGAAGCCGCAGGCTTTGTCTCTCACCTTAAACTTCCTCACTACGTCGATTTCCAAGCAGAACTGGAACTGCTGAGAAAAATGCACAAAGAGCACGATGAATTGATGGCTCAGCCAGGTAATGACGAACAAGGAGGTCAGTCATGAACACAGCAACGCTTAATGCACCGATAGGTAACGATTCAGCGCCATTCAATACTGAAGAAACAGCATCTCAGAGCCCAGTAGGTGCGACAGGTTACAACTACGGCTACCTTGATGAGCAAACCAAGCGCATGATTCGTCGTGCTTTGCTTAAAGCGGTTTCCATTCCGGGTTATCAAGTGCCATTTGGCGGTCGCGAGATGCCAATGCCTTACGGTTGGGGAACGGGAGGTGTGCAGATCACCGCTGCAATAATCGGCCAACCTGACACGCTTAAAGTGATCGACCAAGGTGCAGATGACACAACAAACGCTGTGTCGATTCGTGAGTTCTTCAAGTCCATCGCCAGTGCAAACACGACTGAAAAAACTACAGAAGCGAGCATTATTCAGACTCGTCACCGTATCCCTGAAGTTGATCTTCAAGAAGATCAGATCTTGGTGTATCAGGTGCCGATCCCAGAGCCTCTGCGCTTTATTGAACCACGTGAAACTGAGACTCGTAAAATGCATGCGCTGCAAGAGTACGGAATCATGCACGTCAAACTGTATGAAGACATAGCTCGTTTTGGACACATCTCAACAGCTTACGCTTACCCAGTGCGAGTAAACGATCGCTACATTATGGATCCATCGCCAATTCCTAAATTCGATAACCCTAAAATGGACAATATGGCCGCATTGCAATTGTTTGGCGCGGGTCGTGAAAAGCGTATTTACGCCGTTCCTCCTTACACCAAGGTTCAAAGTCTAGATTTTGAAGATCACCCATTTGAGATTCAACAATGGGACGAGCCATGTGCGATTTGTGGTTCGACGGATACTTTCCTTGATGAAGTCGTTATGGATGACCAAGGCTCACATATGTTCGTGTGTTCAGACACGGATTACTGTCGCGAACAACAGGAGAACAACGCATGAACGCTGTGACTAACATGAAACACGAATGGAACCAGTCAGAGCAGCCTCTGTTGTCTGTCTCTAATCTCACTAAGCTTTATGCGCCGGGTAAGGGCTTTCAGAACGTATCTTTTGACCTTTTCCCTGGAGAAGTGTTGGGCATTGTGGGTGAGTCGGGCTCGGGTAAAAGTACCTTATTGAAGTCGCTTTCTGGCCGTCAAACCCCAGACAGCGGTGAAGTGATTTACTTGCGTGGTGACGCAGATAAGCAAATCTCACAACTGGAAGATTTATACCAAATGGCAGAAAGCCAACGTCGTCACTTGCTGCGCACAGAGTGGGGCGTAGTGCATCAACATCCAATGGATGGCTTGCGAGGTCGAGTATCGGCGGGCGGCAACATTGGTGAGCGCCTAATGGCAGTGGGCGAATGTAACTATGGCGAAATTCGTGAGAAATCCGCGAAATGGCTCGGTGATGTTGAGATCCCAACGGATCGAATGGACGACATGCCGACGACTTTCTCTGGCGGCATGCAGCAGCGATTACAGATTGCTCGCAACCTTGTGACTCATCCGAAGTTGATCTTTATGGATGAGCCAACTGGCGGTTTGGATGTGTCGGTACAGGCTAAGTTGCTCGATCTTCTTCGCCGTTTGGTCACAGAGCTTGAACTGGCCGTGGTGATCGTAACCCACGATCTTGCTGTGGCTCGCTTGCTTGCCCATCGACTCATGGTGATGCGCCGCAGTGAAGTAGTAGAAAGCGGCCTTACTGATCAAGTGCTTGATGATCCTCAACATCCATACACACAACTGCTAGTTTCTTCTGTATTGCAGAATTAAGGACGATGACATGAATACCAAATTAACCGTAAACAACGTCAGCAAAACCTTTGTGCTGCACAATCAAAATGGTGTTGAACTGCCAGTTCTCACTGGCGCGAACTTCTCAGTAGACAGTGGTGAATGTGTGGTTCTGCACGGTCACTCAGGTTCTGGTAAATCAACTCTGTTACGTGCGCTTTATGCCAACTACCTAGTGGACTCTGGCTCAATTAACGTTGTACACCAAGGCAGTACGCTCGACCTTGCGAAGGCAACCCCAAGAGAAATCATCAACGTGCGCAAGCACACCATAGGTTGGGTGAGTCAGTTCTTACGTGTGATTCCACGTATCAGTGCACTGGAAGTGGTGATGCAACCTATGTTGGAAATGGGTGGCTGCGCGCAAGAAGCACAAGAGAGAGCTAAGTTACTGCTGACTCGCTTAAACGTACCTGAGCATTTGTGGCACTTAGCGCCTGCCACCTTTTCTGGTGGTGAACAGCAGCGTGTAAACATCGCACGTGGTTTTATTGTTGATTATCCAATCCTACTGCTTGATGAGCCAACGGCTTCGCTTGATGCAACCAACAGTGCGGTGGTCGTGAGTTTGATTGAAGAAGCCAAAGCGAGCGGCGCTGCAATCATCGGCATCTTCCATGACGAAGCAACACGAGATTTGGTCGCTGACCGCCTGTATGACGTGAAGCTGCAAAAAGACATTTCACCAAAACAACTCACCATAGCGTGTGCGTAAAGGGAGCTGACGCAAATGATTATTACCAACGTAAATCTGGTGCTTGAAAATGAAGTAGTGCGTGGCTCGGTTGAGTTGCGAGACGGCGTGATCGCCAACATGTCTGACTCGACAAGCCAGCTTCCGGGTGCCTTTGATGGTGAGAATGGCTTCTTGATGCCGGGTTTAATTGAGCTGCATACCGACAATCTAGAGAAGTACTTCACGCCAAGACCAAAGGTAAACTGGCCACCGCTTTCGGCAATGAGCGCGCATGATACTCAGCTGATTGGATCGGGCATCACCACGGTGCTTGATGCGGTTGCTTTAGGTGACTACCGAGATGGCAATCGCCAAGAGAATCTCGACCAGTTTATTAATACCGTAGCCGAGAGCCAGAAACGTGGTTTAACCCGTGCCGAGCACCGTATTCACTTGCGTTGTGAAGTGCCGCACTCGACCACCGTTGGTTTGTTTGAGCGTTACGTGAATATGCCAGAAGTACAGTTAGTATCTTTGATGGATCACGCACCGGGTCAGCGTCAATTTGTGAACATTGATAAGTACCGTACTTACTATCAGGGCAAGTACAACATGACGGATGCTGAAATGGCGGCCTACGAAAAAGACCAGGTTGCTCAATCACAGCGTTGGTCGAAACAGAACCGTGATGAGATCACCCGTCAGTGTCGTGATTTGAACATTCCAACCGCAAGCCATGACGATGCAACTAGCGCGCATGTGACGGAATCTAAAGAGTTGGGCATGGTTATCGCAGAGTTTCCAACCACAGTTGAAGCGGCAAAGCGTTCTCACGAATTGGGCTTGAAGGTAATGATGGGTGCGCCAAACGTAATTCGTGGCGGTTCGCACTCGGGTAACGTCGCAGCGCATGAACTGGCATCATTGGGCGTGTTGGATATTTTGTCTTCTGATTACTACCCAGTGAGCTTGTTAGACGCGGTATTTACGCTAGTGAATGATGAGCGCAATAACCTCGATGTAGCACAGGCGGTGCAATTGGCGACATTGAACCCAGCACAAGCTCTTGGCTTAACGGACCGTGGTGTCATCGCAGAAGGTAAGCGTGCTGACTTGGTGCTAGCGCATCGTTTGGATGATCACCAGCTGGTATCTCGTGTGTGGCGTGAAGGCAAGAAGGTATTCTAATCCATGTCTAAAGGTTACTCATTTGATGTGAATGGGGTGGTGAACGCTGCCCCTAAAGCTGACAAACCGGGTCAGCTTTATTACGTAATTGGCCCTTCTGGTGCGGGGAAAGATTCAATTATCTCAGCGCTAAGAGAGCAGTTTGTTAAAGACTTGGTGGTCGCTCATCGCTACATCACACGTGCGGCCGATGCTGGTGGCGAAAACCACGTAGAGCTCAGTGATGATGAATTCTTCATTCGCTATTCACGCAATATGTTCGCGATGAGTTGGCAAGCGCACGGCATGAGTTATGGCATTGGCCAAGAAGTGTATCAGTGGATGGATGCCGGCTTGAGTGTCGTGGTTAATGGCTCACGTGCGTATTTGGATGCGGCAAGAGAGTTGTTTGGCGAACGATTAGTCCCCGTTGTGGTGAGCGTTAACCCCGAGGTGTTAGAAGCACGCTTGCGAGCTCGAGGACGAGAGAGTGAAGCGCAGATAGCCCTTCGCTTACAACGTGCGGCAGACTATTGTATCGATTCAGCATCAGGCTCATCGGCTCTCAATAATACGCTGTGTATTGATAATAGCGGTACCCTTGAACAAAGCATTGCGCAGTTTGCCCGTTTAAAAGAACAAGCTGAAAGGCTCGCAGAACCCATAGGTGGTGTCGCATGAAGCTAACCATGTTAGGTACAGCCAACAGTGCGATGGTACCGGTTTATGGGTGTGATTGTTCGGTGTGTAGTGCTGCCCGCGAAGACTCAAATTTGAGGCGTGAAAAGTCATCGGCTTACCTTGAACATAATGGTAAGTTTTTACTACTGGATGCCAATGCTCCTGATCTTATGTGCCGTTTTCCTGCGGGCTCGATAAACAAGATCTTATTGACTCATTACCACATGGATCATGTCCATAGTTTGTTTGATCTTCGCTGGGGCGCTGGCGATAAGATCTCGGTGATTTCACCGGATGACCCGCTTGGCTGCGACGATCTTTATAAACACCCAGGTATCTTGGACTTTTCCCTGCGAGCACAAGCATTTAAATCATTTGATTGGCAGGGAATCACCATCACGCCTGTGCCACTCAATCACTCTAAACTTTGTCTTGGTTATTGCTTTGAATTTGATGGCAAGCGCTTCGCTTATTTAACCGACACGGTAGGGCTGCCAAAACAAACTGAGCGTTGGTTGAAGGAGTTTCCCGTTGATTGGTTAATTACCGATTGTAATTACCCGCCAATTGAAGACCCTCAAGCTAGCCTAAACCACAACGACTTCCACCATATTTTAGACATCGATGAAACCTGTCGCCCCACAAATCTGGGCTTGATTCACGTCAGCCACCACATGCTTGGCTGGGCTGAGCAACATCCACAAGCCTTTTCAGAGCGACTGCGCATTCTCAACGATGGCGAGGAGATAACCCTATGAGCCAACCACTTTCCCCTACCTTAAACAGTGAACCTAGCGTTGCTGAAAGTAGTAAACTGCACAATGTTGAACTAGGGCGTTGGACTGAAATAGCTGACCGTTGCGTGCTAAATAACGTACAAGTCGGAGACTACAGTTATATCCAAAACGACTGTAATTTGATGTTTACCGAGATTGGTAAATTCACGTCCATCGCTGCGGCGGTTCGCTTAAACCCGAGCAATCATCCGTGGTGGCGTCCAACGTTGCATCATTTCACTTATCGCCCTGGCAAGTATCAGCTAGGTGAAGATCCTACTTCCTTGGACGATGAGGTGTTCTCGTGGCGTGAGGAAGACAAAGTGCACGTTGGACACGATGTGTGGATTGGTCACGGCGTGATTGTTCTTCCGGGTATTACGATTGGCAATGGTTCTATCGTTGGCGCGGGTAGCGTGGTGACCAAGGACGTACCGCCATACTCGATTGTGGTTGGTAACCCTGCCAAAGTGCTGCGCCCTCGGTTTGACGACCCTAGTTATGCCGAGCGCTTAGAAAGCCTTGAATGGTGGCATTGGGATGATGAAAAACTCGCTGAGGCTTTGCCACTTTTCCAAAAAGACTGCGGCGAATTTTTGAGTCACTTTGAGCAAGTTTAAACTCGATATCCTTTAAATCTTAAAACGAAAAAGCAGCCTAAGTGGCTGCTTTTTCGTTCGTAACGCTCTAGCTGTTCAATTAGCTATTTGGCTAGCTTAGCTTCGACTTGCCCAAGTGCTCGCTGGTACATAAACCATGCACAAGTGCCGGCAAGTACATTACCTACCATGGCACCCCAGAATAGGCCTTCAATGCCAGCAAGCTGCGAACCAACCCATAAACAAGGTAAGAAGAAAGCAAACAGGCGCAGTGCTGATATCGTCAAGGCAGTATAAGACTTGCCAAGCGCATTAGAGATAGAAACCATCAGCATACAGATGCCCAAAGGCCCTAAACTGATAGGAACGATAAGTAAGTGGTAGTTCAAAATGGTCGAGACTTCGTCTTCGCTGGTCATGAGATTTGCCAACCCGCCAGAGAACACCCAAGTTACTAGTGCGATCACCAATTGGAACCCTAATACGAACATCACGGCAATCTTGACGAGCTTGCGTATGTTTTCTAGGTTCTTTTCTCCCAACATTCGGCCAATCATAGGTGGCATCGACATAGTAAGAGCAAGCACTGCAACAATCGAAAAGAATTCAAAACGTGAACCTAGCGCCCAAGCCGCAACGGCTGCAGTACCGTAGCCAGCAAGCAGTTTGGTGGCGAGCATCGAAGATACTGGTGGCAGCAGTTGACTGATCATCGCAGGCCCCATGATGTTTCCTATAGAACGAATACTCTTGCCGATATCAAGATCGTGCCAGTCGAATGTCATCCAATGCTTCTTAGTCACCTTAGGAGCAACGATAAAAATACCGGCACCGAACGCTAAGATGGTCGCAATCGCGGCTCCGTTGATACCCATGTCGAGCGTGAAGATGAAAATCGGGTCCAATATCAAGTTGATGATACTGGTGGCGATCATCATCGAACCGGGCAGCATGGTATTACCATTGGCACGACACACACTGTAGAAAAAGTAGAGCAGTGCGCCTGTCCAAGAGCTTACAAGCCAATATATCCAGTAAGAATCAATGATCGGCAATACCGTCGGTGGCGCATCCAGGAGTTGTAAAATAGGACTACGAAGTAGGTAGATGATGACGGAGAACAGCGCAACACTCACACTGCCCATCGCAACCACTAACCCACCGAGCTGTTTGGCGTAGCGTGTCTCGTTGGCGCCAATCGCTCTCGCGATCACAGCTGTTGTCGCAATCCCTAGCCCGACCTGAATGCCGATAATGATCATCTGAATTGGTAGCGTGAAACCTTGAACCGCGAGCGGCAGCACGCCTAGCTGGCCAATAAAAGCACTGTCTACAAGCTGGAAGCTCATCAGGGAGAGCACCCCAAACAGCATTGGCCATGTCATTGTATAGAGTTGTCGGCCAAGAGAAGGCGAGGGAGTTGCGGTCGTAGAATTCATAACACTCTTATCAGTCTTGAAGGTAGGTTTGTCGTAGTGACAATCCACTCAATGAAGAATTGCGTAAAGGATAACGTAACGTCAGCTCGATACCAATAAATGTTACCCGATCTAAACATATTACCTATGCGTGTTTTCAGTAGGTTCGGTGCATTCTGCACTGTGACTTTATGGAAGCACCTCTCAAACCTTATTTATTTTATAGACTTATCGAAGTTGGCTAATGTAATTATCAAACCCATAAACTAATATCGTTGGAGAGAAAAGGAATTGCGAGTCAGCAAGCACATTTTTAAATGCATATTGGAGAGGGAGCCAAAATATGCCAGGGACAGAAGAAATTCAGATCAGCCAAGAACAAGTGAGAAAGAATAAAGCCAAGGTTCTGGCGAAGATAAACCAGCAAGGGATTATGTCTCAGGGTTTTCGTTTGGTTAATGTCAAAGATTACCAACAGAAGTTACAAGCTCTAAAACAGAAAGTCGAAAACTTCGATTACATGAATGACGCCAATAAGCAGCAAGATCAGGTCATTCTCGACATCATGACTCAGAAAGAGAAAATTCATAATTACTTGGATGAATCATCGAGTCAGAAGTTAGGGAGCGGTAACCTAGATTTTGGTTCTCGAAATCAGGTCGCGAATGCCACGCTCAAGAAAAAGCAGCTGTTCATGATGTTTATGGAAACGGTTGAGGCGCAAGAAGCGCTCAGAGAGTTTGCTGTTAAAGTCGCTTCAGTATGTAACGGCACACTCAAACAGCCTCCGGGTGCTTATCTAGGCGTAAAAGATTTCCACGGCGCGCTGGATAAAATTACCAATCGAAAACGTCACTACGATATTGGCGATCTCAAAGATGCCGCTCGTATGACCATCGTATTCGAGAATATGGACGATATGATCGTAGCCAAGGCGATGATCATTTTGACCAAAGAGTTTATTGAGCTAAAACACCACCAGTCTGCGATGAAAGATCGCTACGGTACAAGCCAAGGCGACAATGCAAAATTCAACTGCGGAGCAACAGACGCCGGTTACAAAGACATTAAGTTCTTCTTAAAAATGGCCAACGGACATATCGGTGAATTGCAGCTCAATACCAAGAATATGATGGTGGCGAAAAAGAACGGTCACATCATCTATGACATCCTTCGAGATGGAGGCAATCTTGATAAGGCATTCACCATTACCAATACTGAGGTGCTTGCCAAGATAAGTCGTAATATGAGTGAAAAATGGTTCAACTTTATGAACACTCGAGTACCTAAAGCGAGAGATGATTTGATGGCTGTACAGCAGTTGGTTGATCGCTTGAGAGCGAACCTTGGAAGGGGGCAGAACTCACTTCAAGTCAGCTTAGAAGAGATAGCGATATTGTCTCGTGTCAGCCTCTATATCTATGAGCAAGGTGATAACGCCAGAGCTTTATTAGAGTAGTCAACTGGTATTGAGAGCTACTATGAGTCCGGTTACTTGACCGGACTTTTGGGTTTTTGAGCCTCGGTTTTTAATAATCTCTTTTATTGCTTCGATAGCTCGGTGCAGTGATTCCAACCCAACCTTTGAATGCGCGATTGAAATTACTTAAGTCGCTGTAACCCACTTGCCAACTGATGTCTTGAACAGAAAGGTCTGTCTGTTCGAGTAGCTGTTTTGCTTTGGCTTCTCGAACCTGTTCTTTGGCTTCTTTAAAGAGAATGTTTTTGCTCTTTAGGTTTCTCTGCAGCGTTCGTTTTGTCATACCGAGCATGGTCGCAAACCACTCAATATTGAACCAAGGTAGAGTCGCATAGGTGTCTATTAATATCTCGACGGCGTGATGCCAATCTTGGGTACTATTTCGTTCTGAAATGGCCCTATAATCATCGGGCAGCGGAATCGAGAACGCACCGTATTGCTGTTCAAACTGAATATCAGAATCAAAGAAATGCTTAGGTAATTTACGTGCGCTGTTGTGCTTAGAGACCAACTTGGCGTGTGATGGTTGCCAGCGACTGTCAATGAACTTACGACAGAGGCTAATCACGGTCAGGGCGCGAAACCATTCGGCTTGTTCAAAACCTGAGGTCGATGGGTGATAGCAACTTCGATGACACAGCCACCACAATCCATCGCTTTTTTCCGTCCATATGGTGACGTGATTACTTAAGGTCGATATTTCAGTAATCAAGCAACGTACCGCTTGCTCTAGTGACGTGCATTGTTCAATTTTTCGGTTTAGCTCAGGTGACAATTGTTCTAGAGAGGCTTTACGTCCAACCTCAATCCCTATCGAATAGCCAAACTTACGCTCAAGGCCATGAATGAAGCGAATTACGTCTTGTGTAGGAAGCCATTGATTGGATTGTGTCAGCTCAATAGGTAGACCGCACGCAACGGCGACGGTGCGCCAATCCAGTCTATGTTTGTCACAATACTGAATATATGGAGCAATGTTACTGGTCGAAGTGAGCAGTATGCTGGTGGTGTTCGATGATGCTTTCATTGTTTTGTGCCTACCATTAAATGTCACCAAGTGACCTAATTAAGTGTAGCGCATCTCCCTATACTTCTCCTAACCCAAACAGGAGAACAATTATGAAACTTAAACATATTGCCGTTCTAGTATCGTTAGCGACCGCATCATCATTTGCTCTTGCAGCAAACCCAGTTGAAGAAGCTCTAAAAGTTGAAGGTGCTCAAGTTACCTTGACCGTGAAAGAGGCGAGCACAGCATTTACCCCAAGTTTTACTGACTCAGCTCGTGAGTTATTCAATAACTTTCATTGGCAGATGGGCGGCGACCACAGCGTTTACTACAACATGCACATGAGTGAGTTTCTACCAACGGCACTGGCGGCTCCAAACGAAGAGTACAAGCCTTTAGTCAAAAATATCGACCCACGACTCGCTGCACTCAAAGTTAATACTGAAAGCAAAGGTCAGTTGACAATGGATGAGTACTTGGCGGATGAACAGTTCCGTACCCAAGGCTTTATGTTGATTCACAAAGGGGAGATCGTTTACGAAGCTTACCCAGGTATGAAGCCGACAGATACGCACGTTTGGGCATCTACAGCAAAAACGACGGTTGGCACAGTGATCGCAATGTTAGTGGAAGAGGGCAAAGTCGACCCTGAAAAAGAGATCGCTGAGTATGTTTCTGAATTGAAAGGAACGAACTGGGATGGCATCACAGTACACCAAGTTCTGAACATGTCGACCGCGCTAGATAATGAAGAGACATTAGAGTCTATCTTGAACCCAGACTCTGATGTGGTGCGTTTCTTTGCTGCATCGTTCAACTCACCTCGTGCAAAAACGGGTGAAATGGAAACTTGGATGGAAGTGGCTCAAGGTGCACAGAAACTGGAAGGTGAAAAAGCCGGTGACCATTTCCGTTACGCATCTATCAACACCATGGTGCTGACTAAGTTAGTTGAAAACGTTGAAAACAAAACTTGGACTCAAGTATTCGAAGATCGTGTTTGGTCAAAAGTGCACGCACGTCAACCAATGCAATTCAACTTGACGCCAGATGGCATGGCGATCGCGGTTGGCTTGGTTTCATCAACGGTAGAAGACATGGCTCGCTGGGGAACACTATTTACACCTAGCTGGAAAGCGGTGGCCGATGAGCCAGTGGTTTCACAAGCTGTGATTGATCGTATCCGCAACGGCGGTGATCCAAAAGCATTCGTAGGTACTAGCAAAGAGAGCAGTTCCCTGCACGCATACAACGAAAAAGCAGACTACAACGCATACCAATTTGATTTCATTTTCAATGACGGTGCAATGTCGAAAAGTGGCAACCTAGGCCAATTTATTTACATCGATCCTGCACGTGACTTTGTGGGTGTGATGTTCTCAACCAACCCATACCACTCAGGTTTTGGTGAGAACAAAGGCCCAGCACTAATGCGTTCAGCAGCTAAACTACTTGCTGACAAGTAATGTCTGTGGCTGAGCAAGCTAGAAACTAGAAACAACAGCCAATAAAGAAAAAGCCAGTCGCAATGACTGGCTTTGTTGATTTTACTTTTCGGTGTTTCTATTTGGGTGGCTAAGCGTTATTTATTCGCTACGTTACCTAGCTTCAACCACGTGTCGATAACCGTATCTGGGTTTAGTGAAACTGAGCTGATGCCTTGCTCCATTAACCACTCTGCTAGGTCGTCATGGTCAGATGGGCCTTGGCCACAAATACCCACGTACTTACCCGCTTTGGTTGCTGCATCGATCGCCATTTTCAGCATTGCTTTCACGGCTGGGTTACGCTCATCGAAGAGGTGTGCAACGTCACCTGAATCTCGGTCGAGGCCAAGTGTCAGTTGTGTCATGTCGTTTGAACCAATAGAGAAGCCATCGAAGTACTTCAAGAACTCATCAGCCAAGATTGCATTCGATGGTAGCTCACACATCATGATGACTTTCAGACCTTGGTCGCCACGGCGTAGGTCGAACTTAGCCAGAATGTCGATAACCGATGCCGCTTCACTTGGTGTACGAACGAATGGAATCATAATTTCAACGTTCTTAAGACCCATCTCATTACGAACACGTTTGATTGCTTGAGTTTCTAGCTCGAAACAGTCTTCGAATACTGGCGAGATGTAACGAGATGCGCCACGGAAGCCCAGCATTGGGTTCTCTTCATGTGGTTCAAACGTTTTGCCACCTACAAGGTTGCTGTATTCGTTCGACTTAAAGTCAGACATACGTACGATCACACGCTTAGGCCAGAATGCAGAAGCGATAGTCGCGATGCCTTCTGTTAATTTGCTTACGTAGAAATCGATAGGATCTTTGTAGCCGCGAATACGTTCGTTGATTTCCGCTTTTAGCTCATCCGTTTGCGCATCGAAGTTAAGCAGCGCTTTAGGGTGAATACCGATCATCTTGTTGATGATGAATTCAAGACGAGCAAGGCCAACACCTTCGTTTGGAATCTGCGCGAAGTCGAAGGCGCGATCTGGGTTACCCACGTTCATCATGACTTTGGTTGGCAGCATTGGTAGCTCATCAACCTCAGAACGTTTGATTTCAAAGTCGAGTTCGCCGTTGTAAACGTAGCCTGTTTCGCCTTCTGAACATGACACTGTCACGGTATCGCCATCCTTTAGGCTGCTTGTTGCTGTACCACAACCAACAATTGCTGGGATACCAAGCTCACGAGCGATGATTGCAGCGTGGCAAGTACGGCCGCCACGGTTAGTGACAATCGCAGACGCTTTTTTCATAACAGGTTCCCAATCTGGGTCTGTCATGTCTGTTACCAATACGTCGCCTTCTTGAACCAGTGACATTTGGTCTAGTGAATCAACCAAGCGAACTGGGCCAGAACCGATGCGTTGACCGATAGCACGACCTTCAACCAAGACGTCCGCCTTGTTATTTAACTCGTAACGCTCGATAACGTTTTGGTCGCTTTGAGAACATACGGTTTCTGGGCGAGCCTGAACGATGTAAAGCTTGCCGTCGATGCCATCTTTCGCCCACTCAATGTCCATTGGACGTTGGTAGTGCTTCTCGATGATCATCGCTTGTTTTGCTAACTCTTTGATCTCTTCATCGTTGAGTGAGAACTCGTTACGCTCTTGAGTGTCAGTGTCGATAATATCAACTTGCTTACCGATCTCTTGATTGGTCGAGTAGATCATCTTGATCAACTTAGAACCAAACGTCTTTTTAACGATTGGGTAGTGACCCGCTTCTAACATTGGCTTGTGAACGTAGAACTCGTCTGGGTTCACAGCACCTTGTACAACCATTTCACCCAAGCCCCAAGAAGAGGTGATGAATACCACTTGGTCGAAGCCAGACTCAGTATCAAGCGTGAACATCACACCTGAAGAGGCTTTGTCTGAACGAACCATGCGTTGGATACCCGCAGACAGTGAAATACCACGGTGGTCAAAGCCTTGGTGTACACGGTAAGAGATAGCGCGATCGTTAAAGAGTGAAGCGTAAACGTGCTTAGTTGCTTCGAGTACAGCATCTATGCCTTTCACGTTAAGGAAGGTTTCTTGCTGGCCTGCGAAAGAAGCATCTGGAAGATCTTCTGCGGTTGCCGATGAACGAACCGCTACAGACAATTCTTCGTTGTCTTCAATTAGCTCACGGTAGTTCTCACGGATATCTTGCTCTAGTGATTCTGGGAAGGGTGCATCTAGAACCCATTGTCGAATCGTTGCACCTGTCTTACGCAGTGCGTCAACGTCTTCAACATCAAGTTCATCAAGTAGTTGGTGAATGCGCTCATCAAGACCTTTGTAATCAAGAAAGTCGTTAAACGCATAAGAGGTGGTAGCAAAACCATTAGGTACAGAAACACCAGCATTGGACAGGTTAGAAACCATCTCGCCCAGTGAAGCGTTCTTACCGCCGACTTTGTCGACATCTTCCATGGATAGGCCATTGAACCATAGGGTATTATTTTGCATTTATTTCTCCAGAAACATAGCAAGCATTGTAGGGAATTAAAGGCAAACGATTACGTATCAGTTTAAAAAAATGTAAATTATTTTCTAAAGCTGTGGGGGACGTAATAGTCAGCAGGGTTTCGTTATATATATTATGGTTCCCATCCTACTCAAAATAATTTTAAACATTAAATAAAAAATGCAAATTGATATCCAAAGTCGTGATGTATTCTATGTTTCTGATGGAACGGCCATAACATGTGAGACTTTAGGGCATGTTGTTCTAGGTCAATTCCCTTTCAAAGCCAATGAAAAAACCTTTCCGTTTGTGGAAAGTGAGGACAAACTTTCTGATTTATTAAAAGAGATTGAAATTTCGTATCGTGATACCGGATTAGAACCGCTAGTGTTCTTTTCGATTGTGATACCTGATATCAAAACCAAATTGCTAGAAGCGCCCGCGCACTGTTATGACGTGTTAGAGAGCATCGTGCAGAAAGTACAGGATGACATTCAGATGGCGCCTGTTCCTAAGTTGCAGCGTTCACGCAGTGTAAACAAGGATTCGGTGAAGTATTTCGACCGTATTGCTGCGATTGAGTACACGCTCGCGCATGATGATGGCATCACGCTAAAAGGGCTGGAAGAAGCCGATATCATCTTGTTGGGTGTTTCTCGAAGTGGCAAAACACCAACAAGTTTGTATATGGCGATGCAGTTTGGCTTACGCGTAGCAAACTACCCATTTATCCACGATGACTTGGCACGCTTAAAGCTGTTGCCAGAGTTTGAGATCTACCGACATAAGCTGTTTGGTTTGACCATTGATGCAGAAAGGCTCACTGAAATTCGTGAGAACCGTTTAGCAGGCAGCGAATACGCCAGTGACTCACAATGTTTGTATGAATTGCAAACGGTAGAGGCGATGTTCCGTCGAGAAGCGATACCTTACATCAACACCTCTTCACTATCGGTTGAAGAAATTTCGACACGAATCTTGGAGCGAACAGGTTTGAGAAGGCGTCTGCTGTAAGACAAAGCCTTAGAGAAATAGAATGGCCAGATAAAAGAAAATCGAAGCTCGCAGTTTACACCTGAGAGCTTCGATTTTTTGTTTGTGCTCGTTGTAGTCGCTTGCGAATCAGAGCTTGTTTTCTTAATCAAAGTTTGCTTTCTTAATCAGAGATAGCTTTCTAGCGAAGTAAAGACAGCTTTAGCGTTTCGCTTTTCTTTTCTAACCAGCGTTCAAGTGCTGGTGGCCAGCTGATGCTTGGTTCTACGCAAAAGCCACGAAGCATCGAGAAATACACCGCTTGATCGATTAGAGGTAGTGATGACTCACCATTCTCTAGATCCAGTAATAGCTCGGCATCTTTCAGTAATGGGTTAATCAGTTGAACGAACTGAGGCGTCTTTTCTAACAGCTCTTCAAAGTTAAAACCTTCGGTCTCTTTACTGGCACGCCAAGCTTCTTTAGCTCCAGCAGAGCGATATTCAGCCAAGTCGAGGTTCCACCAACGTGGGCGTCCAATCTGTTGAGTAAGAGGGAATGCGCGAGTTTGGAACGCCGTCACTTGCTCTGATGGCACACGCTGTTCATCGCTTGATTTCAAGTCCAGGAAGTACGCGATGATATCTAGGCTCTCAGCCATGATAGAACCGTCGTCTTTTTGTAAGATGGGTACCATCTTTTTACCGATCAGATCGATAAGGGTTTGGGCATCATCATAATCGACAGAAACAAGCTCAATGTTCAAGCCTAGCGATTGAGCAATGTAGGAGACTCTTGCACAGAAAGGGCAGTGGTCGTAAATGTAAAGCTTCATAGCTTCCCTCGTTCGGGTCTTTCTTAGTATAAGATGATGCTAATGTACCAGAAACTTTCGCAGACAATAAGCCTTTGTTAACAAGAACTATTCACTGCGATTAAGTGCTCGGGGATATCAAGAGAACGATGGGAATAAGTACTGAATGTAGAAAGTCGTTGCCTAATTCTATTGTCAGTTGACTGCGGTTTTATTGTAACGAGTAAGCGAATGAGAAAGCTGGTGGGTAAATGACGGGCATAAAAAAGGCTCTGGCTGCTCACTCTAATGCAGAAGAGTGAAGTCAGCCAAAGCCTCAATTTTGTTACCTTTAGTAGAGTGACTACTAAAAGGGCAGAGTGGTTAAACTATGCTTTTTTAAGATCTTGCGCTGGGTAAGTAAGCGTCATTGCGCCTTCTACCGTTGTAACGTGAACGTAGCCGCCACCAGCACTTAGGCCAGTTACTACCATTTCACCTAGTTCAACACCTTTTGTTGCTACAACGCGATCATCAACTGAAAACACTTTACACACCTTCAATAAATTAAATAAATACGATAGATATCGAACGCGGATTTAAACAGATGGCACCCCAATCAACTAATCCAGTTATTTGTCGTAAAGATTAAATTTAGTTATGTATAAATCAGTATGTCTTAAAAATCAGTTTGTTAACTTACGCTGTGACGTTATTTATCCGCTGGATAAACGACACCAACTTGTTGGCGCATCTCTGTAATTAACTTAGCAACCGTTAAAGCGCGCAGTTGGGCCTGCGCTTGTGTTGCGTTGTCGCCAGCAATGCAGCTAGCAAAGGCCTGCGCTTCGTAACTCATGGAGTTTTCGCTTTGTGCTTGAGTAAGGTTTTCTACCGTGCCATCGCGGTAGCGGATCTTAACGTCAGTACATTCAGCGATGTGATCGATGATGATCGCCCCTAATTCACCTTGGATCTCGCTTGGCGCATAAGAGTCGCTGACTTTAGAGTGAGCAAGCGTTACGTCAAACTCAGGATACTGGAAGATCGCACAGCCATGCGCATCGACACCTGAATCAAGTAGCTTTGCAGAAGCCTGTGCATTTTCAGGTTTGCCAAATAGCGCGACCGTCGCGGCAACACAGTAAAAGCCAATATCGACCAATGAGCCGTTAGAAAAAGCTGGGTTGAAGGTGTTTGGGTTCTCGCCGTTTAGGTACTTTTGGTAGCGCGATGAATACTGGCAGTAGTTGATGTGTGCCTTATGTACCTTGCCAATCTTTTCTAACCCAAGTTGAACTTGCTTAAAGTTCGGTAGGAATTGAGATTTATACGCCTCAAACAGCACCACACCGTTTTTCTCTGCGACTTCGAACATGCGTGTTGCTTCATCAATATTTGATGCAACCGGCTTTTCACAGATAACATGCTTTCCGTGTTCCATCATGAAGATAGATTGCTCGCAATGCAGTGAGTTCGGTGAAGCGATGTACACGGCTTCTACAGTGCTGTCATTGGCCAATGCGTCTAGAGAGTCATACGTTGTTTCAACGTCAAATTCTTGGGCGAACTGTGCTGCGCTCCCTAGATTTCGAGAGTAAACCGCAGCAAGTTGCATCGATTGAGATTCGTGAGCAGCTTGAACAAACTTTTGTGTAATCCAATTGGTTCCAATTACAGCGAACTTAATCATATAGGTATCCAGTCGTTAGTCGTCGTTAGTATATTGATTCTGCAGAGATAGTAGCACTCAACGGCTGGCAATGTGCCTGAGATTTACGGAACAATTTCCCTAAACATAGTGCCTAATATTAATGATCAGCCTTCACAGAGCGTCTGAGTTGACCAGTGTAACGGTGCACAACTAAGCCATTTTTGCTAAGGTGTTATTGAATTCAAACAAGGTGATGATATGCAAATCCGGACGGCCAAGGTAACTGATATTAACGCGATCTTAGCGCTCTCTGAGCAGATAAACCGTCAACATCATCTTGGTGCACCTATGGTATTTGCGCCAGCGTCACAAGGCTTGGCCGACAGTGAAGAGTATTGGTTAGGTTTGATGCTTGACCCACTTGGCGCTTTCTTGGTTGCAGTAGACGACAAGCAAGTCGTTGGCTTTTTAGCGGGTAAGGTAACGCAGAACAAAGGCGTCAGTTTTATTCAGCCACACAAGGTGGCAAGGGTGAATACGATTGTGGTGAACGATCAGGTTCAGAGCAAAGGTGCTGGTCGAGCGTTAATGAAGTCGTTTAATCAATGGGCGCAGGCGAGAGGGGCGATAGAACTTAGGTTAGAGGTGATGGAGTTTAATCAACAAGCTCAGGGTTTCTATGAGTCGTTAGGAATGGAAACTCAGTCACGAACCATGTCCATGCGTTTTGAGGAGATCTAAAGGTGCGTCTGCTTTTGCCTTTATCACTGTGTTTACTGTTGATGGCTTCGAACGCGAATGCTGAGCAGGTCGTGGTCGAGAAAATAGTCTCTGACGCAACCGCTATCGAAACCATCGTATTCGAGTCTGCCCCGGCTCATTCTCAACGTGTCTCAACGTCTTCATCTAACTCAACCTCTTCCACCAGCTCAAACTCAGAGCATGTGATTATTGTGGATGATGTTCTTAACAGTCGCTCTGATGAAAAGGTGGCTCAGCTTTCTCAAGGCTCATCGAAGCGCCCGCCTGAAAGTTCCTCTCGACAGTTTTACAACGTACCGGATAGCGCTTCTGAGATAGATTCGCTGGCGCAAGTGGTTACTTTAGTTAAAGTCGATAAATCGAAACGTAGGATGTATCTGCTAAAAGGTGAAGAGGTGATTCAGGAGTTTCGTATTGCGCTAGGCAAACAACCGAAAGGGCATAAACGCTTTGAAGGGGACAACCGAACGCCTGAAGGGGAGTACCAGCTCGATTATGTGATGGAAGAGTCGGACTTTTATCGCTCAGTACATATTAATTATCCGCAACCTTCGGATATGCAATGGGCAGAGCAAAATGATGTGGTTCCTGGAGGGAACATCAAAATTCACGGCATCAAAAACGGCGAGCGTCGTTCGCCGAGCTTTATTCAAAGCTTTGATTGGACGGATGGCTGTATCGCGTTAACCAATCAAGATATGGATGAGTTTCTCCAGCTTGTAAAAATGGGTACCCCTATCCATATTGAATGGTAGTCATTGGTACCCAGTTTTCTTAAGCACTTTCTGCAGTCAATTAGCGCAATCAATTAGCGAAACCAATTCGTAAAAGCAACGTCCAAAATTAACCGCTAAAGCCAGTTACAGTAAGACTCGACCTGCACTGAATATTGCAATCACAATCAGCAATGCAATGGTGACTGGCTTAAACTTCGCTCCACCAAATCTCTCGAACAGTTTAGAACCCACATAACCGCCAAGCATGCTGCTTGGTAGAAGCGCGAGAGTCAGCCAAACGACATCACGGTCGACTAACCCAGCGATAGATGCCGAAATAAATGCAGTGGAATCCGCCAAGACAAAGAAGGCTATCAAGCCAGCTCTGGCAATGTGCGGAGCAACTGGGCTTGCCAATGCATGAGTGCCAATTGGAGGCCCTGACATCGAAGCCGCGCCGTTCATTACACCCGCAAGGCTGCCTAGAATATAGGGAGCAAATCTAGGTTCGCTTTTGTACTGGAAACCTTTGTATATCATAAGTGCAGACGCAAAAATGAAGGCACTGATGATCAAGATGATCGTGTCTTGGCTAACGGATTTAAGCAGAAGTAAGCCGACTGGTGTGAAGGCAAAACAAGGGATAAATACCTTTAAAACCCAGCACCAGTTAACATGCTTTCGAACTTTAGGCAGTAATTGAACATTGCCTAATAGGTCGATCAACATGAAGACAGGAACCAGTTCGATAACAGGCACGAATAACGCACTTAATGGCAATGCCACTAAGGTGAAACCGAAACCTGAGAAGCCACGAACAATAGCGGCGAAAATGAAGATTGCACCCAAAATTGGGAAGGTTGGACTAAAAATGAGATCCATAAATTAAGTAACCAATGAAGCTGTCTGTATAGAGCGAGCTAATGAAACCAAGTGAGTAGCGGAATGTACTCCTACTCACTTGTGTTTGCTACCTAATTTTAAGGTTTCCCGAGAGTTAATTTTAAAGTCTCTCGGGGTTATTTTTGTAGTATTTGCCTGGTCAATTTGTAGGGATAAATTGATTCGGAAAATCAGTGAATACGGCATCTACTTTTGAGATGAATTTGAAGTGAGACGGATCGTTTACTGTGTAGCACCAAGTTTGAATGTTTGCTTCACTGAGTGTATCAAGATCGCTCTGATTCACATGCTCGTAGTTCATGTGACAGCTGAACGCTTTAACCTCGTCAATCAACATCAAGTCGGCTTGAGTCAGTTGCTCTGTGATAACACCTACGCGGTATCTCGGCAGGTGACGAGCCATTTCAGAAACGACTTGATGGCTGAAACTTGAAAGCAGCACTCTGTCGGTGTCTAAATTTGAACGAATCAACTCGGTATGCAGCAAATCAACGACATGAGGCGCTTGATGTCGACTGTCGACTTTGATCTCTAAATTCACGCTGAGATCATGCTGCTCAACAAGCGCGAGCAACTCTTCCAACGTCAATATTCTTTCACCAGCGAACTGCTCAGACTTCCAACTGCCAAAATCGAGCTGACGCAGTTCTGCAAGGGTATGTTCGTCGACACGACCCTTGCCATCGCTGCAGCGCTCAAGGGTGTGGTCGTGACAAACCACAAGTTGATCATCCTGAGTTGGCTGAATATCTACTTCAATCCATTTCAAGCCGAGTTTAGCGGCTTGTTCAATGCTTGCTTTGGTATTTTCTGGGTGAGTACCTGCTACACCCCGATGACCTACGATGATAGACGACATAATTAATCCTTCTTAAAGACGCACCGTAAAAACGCATTAAATATCAGTGTACTCGATTAAGCGAGAGCCGTCGTTATGCTTGTCGCCTCTTCGCGTGACTCTTGTGAAGTAAAGTTATTCGGCTGAATACGCTTCCCACGACTGTCAAAAATATGCAGGTTGGATTTATCAATGCTTAGTCCGAGCGGCAGTACTTGGCATAGTGTCGTTTCTGGCGTGACGGCGATAAAGGGTTGGTCGTTCACAAGGCCATGAACCAATTGATTCGGCCCCAATGGCTCAACCACACTGATACGCAGTTCGAGAGGCAAGGTGTTCATCTTTAATTCGGAACAAACCTCAGAGTGTTCAGGGCGAATGCCAAGCGTGATAGTCGCGTCCTTAACGTGCGCGTACTCTGGCAGGTACATTTGTTGATCACCGATTTCAAGATAGCCATCATCGAGCGTGGCAGTTAGGAAGTTCATCGCGGGGCTACCAATGAAGCTTGCCACAAAGGTGCTGGCAGGCTGGTGGTAGACTTCTCTTGGTGTGCCGACTTGTTCTACCTGACCTTTGTTGAGAACCACAATTCTATCTGCCAGTGTCATGGCTTCAACTTGGTCATGAGTCACGTAAACACTGGTTACGCCTAGCTCGCGTTGTAGCTTTTTGATTTCTAATCTCATGTGAGCGCGTAATGAGGCATCTAGGTTAGACAAAGGCTCATCAAACAAGAACAGTTGAGGGTCGCGTACAATCGCTCGCCCCATGGCAACACGCTGGCGCTGACCACCCGAAAGCTTGGCTGGCTTGCGGTCTAGGTATTCTTCGATCTTTAGTGTCTTGGCGACTTTCTCAATCTTCTCTTCAATTACGTGTTGGCTGACACCTCGGTTCTTTAAACCATAAGCGAGGTTTTTGTACACCGTCATGTGAGGGTAGAGTGCGTAATTTTGAAAGACCATTGCGATATCACGTTGAGCTGGCTTTTCGTTATCAACACGGCGGCCACCCAAGTGAATCTCACCGCCAGAGATGCTTTCCAACCCCGCAATTGAACGTAGGATAGAAGACTTGCCGCAGCCCGATGGGCCAACCAATACAAGAAATTCACCCTTTTCGATCTCAAGCGAGACATCTTTCACTGCACGATGACCGTTCTCATAAGTCTTTACCAAGTTTTTGATGCCTAACATGGTAGGTGCTTTGTGCGTATGGTTGTGAGTGGCTTGGGTGTGCCCTAACGTTTGTTTTAACTTTGGCATTGGGGTGTCCTCTGATTTTTGCGGAGAAGCCGGGTGAGACATCTTGTACTCAGCGAGTGATTGAATGCGGTTATCGTTCATTTGAGTTGTGTCGTTATTATTTTTCACTTTCTACTAGCCCTTTTACAAACCAACGCTGAAATACAACCACCACTAAAACGGGTGGCAACATAGCTAAAATCACCATGGCAAAAACATAGTCGTAGCGCGGTAAACTGGTTTCATTGATGTTGTTGAGTACTTGTTTGATGCCCATCACGATGGTGTTGTAGCCTTCGTCCGTGGTCATCATGATTGGCCACAGATATTGGTTCCAACCCACCACAAACATGATGATGAAGATTGCGGCAATCATGGTTTTAGACAGTGGCAATAAGATGTCGACAAAGAATCGAAACGGACCTGCGTTATCTAACTGTGCGGCTTCTAACAATTCATCGGGGATGGTTTTAAAGAACTGCCTAAAAAAGAACGTCGCGGTGGCTGAGGCGATCAAAGGCAGAATTAAACCTGTGTAGCTATTAAGAAGCCCAAGCCCAGAGACAACTTCATAGGAAGGGATAATGCGCACTTCTAATGGCAGCAAAAGCGTCACGAAGATCAACCAGAACCAAGCTGTAGCATAAGGCAACCTGAAGTAGACCAAAGCATACGCAGCCATCATCGAAATGATGATCTTACCGATCGCAAAACCTAGCCCCATAATCATTGAGTTGGCGATCATTTTGCTGGCGGTGACTTCGCCACTGAAGCCCATGCTTTTGTTCCAAGCTTCGCTATAAATGGCCGTAAAGTTATCGCCTGGAAGCCATTGCAGGCCTTCGCTGACAATGGTGTTTGGGTTATGCGTCGAGCTGGCGAAGATTAGCCAAATAGGGACCAACATGAACAGCATCCCAGTAATTAAAATTAGGTGGTCAGAGACCTTATTACTTTTCATAAATAACTCCTGCCGCGTTAAAACCTAGCTGTCGTGGGCTAGTAATGAACACGTTTTTCTACAACGCGAAACTGGATAAATGTAAGAGTGAGCACCAGTAGCAACAACACAACTGACTGCGCAGAGCTGCCGCCTAAATCTGCGCCAACAAACCCGTCTCGATACACCTTGTACACCAACGACGTTGTGCTGCCACCCGGGCCGCCATTGGTCATGGTGTCGATCACGCCAAAGGTTTCGAAGAACGAGTAGGTGAGGTTGATGACCAGAAGAAAGAAGCCTGTAGGTGCGAGTAGCGGGAAAGTAATGGTCCAGAAACGTTTTGAGTCGCTGACGCAATCGAGCATCGCCGCTTCTTTTACGGCGTAAGAGATCGATTGAAGCCCAGCCAGAAAGTAGATGAAATTCACCGAAACCTGTTTCCACACTGAAACCAGAATCAGAGCAAACGTGGCATCCAAAGGGTCGGTTTGGAAGCTAAAATCCCAGCCTATAACCGCAAATATCTCGGTAAACACGCCAATGTGTGGGTTAAACAAGAAAGCACCGATGACGCCTGCAATCGCAGGAGCAACCGCGTAAACCCAAGTGAGAGTGACCTTGTAAGCCCCTTGTCCGTGAATGATGTTGTCGGCTTTTACGGCGAGCAGCAGCGCTAAGGCAAGCGATAAGAAAGAGACCACGATTGCGAACATCAAGGTGAAACCAATTGAGTTCAGATACTCGCTCGATTCGAATAGCATCTGATAGTTTTCGAACCACACGAAGATGGAAGAGGTGCCCCAAGGGTCTTCTAGCATGAAGGACAGGTAAACTGCCTTTGCAGCTGGGTAGATAAAGAAAACCGCAATGATGAGTATCTGAGGCGCCAAAAATAGGTAAGGCAGCGGAGAGTGAAAGAATTGCTGACGTCGTTCCACAGGGTAATCCCCAAAAATTAGTGACTGTTATCACTGTTAGTTACGGTGAGCACTAGCGCTATAGCAAAGGAATGCATCCAGTTGAGTTGTAGTTTTTGGAGCAAGAAATGGCGCTAGTGAAGAATCTCCTCACACCTTGCCATTACGTTTTTAATGACGCAGTGACAAGTGGTGAGGAGCAATGAACGGCTTTGGTTTGTTAAGCCTTTAGCTCGGTAATCTGCTTTGGTTAAAAAGCAGAATTAGTTCATCGTACGAGCGAAGCGTTTCAGCAGTTTGCTGCTCTCATCTTCGACTTTATCTAGGCTGTTCTCGACGCTAGAGCGGTCGGCGAAGATATTGTCGAACTCACGATGCATCACTTCACGAATTTGAGGGTAGTAACCTAAGCGGTAGCCTTTAGTCCATTCGCCTGATTTTAGGCTTAGCTGCTTAACGCCCACTTCTGCGTCTGGTTGTTCGTTGTAGTAGCCAGACTCTTTCGCTAGCTCATAGGCAGCCGTTGTTACAGGTACATAGCCAGTGGTTTTGTGCCAGTAGACCTGAGTTTCAGGCTTAGTCAGGTAATCAAAGAACGCTGCGACACCTTTGTCTTGTTGTTGGTCATGGCCATTGAGTGCAAACAGAGCTGCGCCGCCAATGAAGGTTAAGCCCGCATCCGGATTAACCGATTTCCAGTATGGAAGGTATGTGGTACCTAGTTCGAAAGGTACGCGGTTACGTAAGCCACCGAATGAGCCTGAAGAACCCATCCACATCGCTACTTCTTGGCGCTCGAAAGGGGTTTGGTTTGCATCCCAGTCGCTGCCGTAATACTTGTAGTAACCTAGATCTGACCACTCTTTCATCTTGCTTACGTGCATCATCATGTCTTTGGTGTTGAACATGATCTTAGTGGACAAGCCATCGTAGCCGTTGTTTTGGTCCGCGACCGGTAGATTGTGGCGAGACTTAAAGTTCTCGAACATGATCCACGGTGTCAGAGATTGAGAAAACGCGATGTGTCCTTCTGCCTTCAGCTTCTTAGCAACCACTTCTAGTTCTTCATAAGTTTTAGGCGCGTCTGCGCCCACTTCCGCGAGAAGATCTTTGTTGTAGTAAAGAACCGGTGTTGAACTGTTGAAAGGCATACCAACCATCTTGCCTTGGTTGTCGGCATAGAAGTTACGAACGCCAGCTAAGTAGTCGTTTGAATTAAAGTTGTAGCCCGACTCAACCAGAATATCCTGTACCGGTTTCGCGACGCCTTTCGCGTTCATGATGGTTGCTGCGCCTGCATCGAAGACTTGCAGAATATTGGGTGCTTCACCTGCTCGGTATGCCGCGATACCCGCTGTTAAGGTCTCTGTGTATGAACCTTTGTAGATTGGCGTGATCTGGTAATCATCTTGTGACGCATTAAAGTCGGTCGCAATTTTGTTTACTGTTTCTCCAAGCTGGCCGCCCATTGCGTGCCACCAAGTGACTTGAGTCGTTGCGAACGCTGGCATTGCCGCTGTCGCAGAAAGAACGCCTGCCAAAATTAGCTTATTCATCTTCGTTTCCTTTTGGATGAAATCGATGTCGAGGTATTGGATTAGAGTGTTAACGAGACGGTAGGGGTGTCGTTTGAAGCTATCTTGAACAGGGCGTATTTCACTTACGTGGCTAAACCGTTTCACTGATATGAAAGATTCATTTCGATTTCATTTAAGAGAAAAGTTATTGATGATTTGGATATTTACTACGTGTGGTTTTTGAGAGGTTTGTTGTTGAATGCTTGCTTAATATTTGTTCAATAAAAAAGCCTCTCGAAGGAGAGGCTTTGAATAAGCTAGAGCTTGTAACAATCGGCTTTGTTTTAGTGTGCGATATCGAGTTGGTTGTCTTTCACGCCGTTAATGCGGAACCAACCTGCAATACTGAATCGCTCTGTGTTGGTCGGCAGTACCTCGTGTGGGAACTGTTCAGACAAGAACACAAATAAGCGGCCTGACTTTGGTGGAATGGTCGCGATGTGGTTGTCTTTTAGGTCGTAAACCACAAGCTCACCTGCGTCGTCTTCTGTCCACTCGTCGTTCATGTAGAACACGGTAGTCAGACGGCGGTTCTCATTGCCCTTGAAACAGTCTAAGTGCTTCTGGTAGAAGTCGCCTTTCTCGTATTTAGCAAAGTGCGCTTCGTATTCGAACAGACCCAAAAAGAACGCTTGGTTTGCCGCTAAACGAATTTGTTCCATCTTGTCTAGAAACAGAGATGCTGGCTGACCCATATCGCGGCGCACCCATTGAATCTTGTCGCTACGGATGGTCGACTCTCGCGTTACTTCATCGTTACGGCCAATCCTAGCCTTTTTCCAGTTCTCTGGAATGCAATCCCTCAATGCCACCACTTCTTCTTGAGTTAAGAAGTCATCCCAAACGAAATAACCTTGGGTAGAAAGAGCATCGATTAATTGGTTCATGTATAGCACTCAGACAATAAATTAGAGGCGCATATATAGTCCTAATAACTTAGGTCAACAAATCACATGTTTTGTCGTTACGACAAATGGTGTTAGCAGTTAGAATCGCAAGGCCTATAGAGCAAGGTTTACGGCAATGCAGGCATTCGATAATGCTGAAAAATATCGGATGAAATGGATGGCTATCTTTGGAATCTGTTCCCGTTGCATTGAGTTGAATTGGATTTGAGTAACATTGAATTTGAGTGATTTAGTGGATTCCAATAGAAATCTTGATTCGAGTTCTCGATCCGTTTTTAGATTGTTGTTTTTAACAAAATGATCACAATTTAAGTCGAATTTGCTATTGTGTAGGTCTGACCAGTTGTTTTATCACAAGGAGCGGTTTTGCAACTCCATACCATCAAAGGCTATATCCAAGACATGTATCTCGTAGAGTATCCCGATAGGTTGCTGTTACTTGATGGTGCGTGCCGTGCGGATATACCCCATCTTAGGGCTTTCATTGAAGATGAGCTTGGCCGTGAATTCGGCGACCTGCACACTGTGGTTGTTACACACATGCACCCCGATCATGCAGGGGCAGCACATACGCTCAGAAAGCTCACTAATTGTCATTTGGTGGCAGCAAACCGAGATAAGGATTGGTATCACGGTATTGATGGCATTTTAATGCATCTGACCGACTTAGCGCTTGCTAGGTGGATGGCGAACCGTTTGGGAAAACCGAAAGCGAACTTGTGGTATTCAAGGAAATTAAAGCCTGATTACAAGCTTTCAGATGGGGATAGCATTCCGGGATTTGATGATTGGTTGGTTCTTGAAACCCCGGGCCATACCGACCGTGATCTCTCGGTTTATTGCCCATCACATAGCATGGCTTATGTGGCAGACTTAATGGTCGAGGTTAAGAAGAAGCTGATTCCGCCATTTCCTATCTTTCATCCTAATAAGTATCGAGCGTCTGTATCGCGTATTTATGACATGCAGCTTGATACCTTGCTGGTGGCACATGGTGGGCAAGTCGATTTCAGTCAGAAGGCTTTTGAACATCTGTTGATGAGTGCCCCAAGAAGGCCTGTTACACATTGGCGGGTAACCAAAATCAAAACCAAGAAATTACTGTTATCGATTTGGCGATTTGGTTTTCAATCTCATGGCAAATCGAAGAAATAGATCAGAAGTCTGAATGCAAAGCCGTGTATTTAGAGCTGAAAGTAGAAATAGAAAAATAGATAGCAATAAGGCCAGTCATGAGACTGGCCTTATTTAGTTATAACCTGTGGAGCGGTTACGATGACTCGGATTAGTGAGTCAGCAGGAATTCACCCGCTGGATCAACAATCACTTTGTCACTCATGCCTTGACGACCAAGCAGCATCATATAAGTCATATCTTGACGGTTGCTTAGCGTGAGATCGATAGGCCATTCCTGACCGCCGATTTTAAGCATGGTTTCAATCACACAACGGTGTTCAACTTCGCCGTTCGATGATTTGATTCTTTTACTTGTTTTCAGCTTCGCTTTGCAGCGTACTGTCTCTTCTAGGTGGTAAACGTCTGGGTGAAGATCGAATTCAACGAAGTTCTCACCGTCTGTTTTTACACATAGTAGATTGTCTACGTGTAGAGAAGAGGTTTTAGCCCCTGTATCAACACGTGTATGTAGTCCAGTTATCCCTAACTCTGGTAAGCAAAGTGCTTCTGTATTCCCTATGATCATTTTATTGTTCATGTCATTTCCAATCATGAGTTAACGGCGTTAAATCAGCCTTTGCCACGAGTACGGTTAGCGTTTGGTTTTGCATTTTTTTCGATGAATTCGAAAATCATGTCTGCTACATCTTTACCTGTCGCTTTCTCAATACCTTCTAGGCCAGGAGAAGAGTTAACTTCCATTACAACAGGACCATTCTTAGATTGTAGAATATCAACACCACATAGGTTTAAACCCATGATTTTCGCAGCATTGATTGCTGTAGCGCGCTCTTCTTTGGTTAGTTTAACCAGTTGAGCTGTACCGCCACGGTGCAGGTTAGAGCGGAATTCACCCTCACCAGCTTGACGCTTCATCGCTGCAATTACTTTGTTGCCAACAACAAAACAACGGATGTCTGCGCCATTTGCTTCTTCAATGAACTCTTGAACCAAGATGTTCGCTTTTAGGCCCATGAATGCTTCGATAACGCTTTCTGCTGCTTTGTTTGTTTCAGCTAGAACCACACCGATACCTTGAGTACCTTCAAGAAGCTTGATAACCAGTGGCGCGCCACCTACGTTTTTGATCAAGTCTTGAATCTTATCTGGGCGGCTAGCGAAACCTGTTTTTGGTAAGCCAATGCCTTTGCGAGACAACAGTTGTAGTGAGCGCAGTTTGTCGCGAGAACGACTGATTGCAACTGACTCATTGATACAAAAAGTGCCCATCATTTCGAATTGGCGAACAACCGCAGTTCCGTAAAAGGTAATGGAAGCGCCAATACGTGGAATAACAGCATCGTATTGAGGTAGCTCTTCACCCATGTAGCGAATCTTCGGATTGTTACTCGCGATATCTATATCACAGTGCAGCGTGTCGATAACATCGACCTGGTGACCACGTGCTTCTCCAGCCGCTTTTAAGCGAGAAGTAGAGTATAGATTTTCGTTGCGAGAAAGAATTGCGATACGCATGGCGTTTCCTTAGTTAATACCTGATTGGTAACTGCAAATAAATTAGTTGTTAGCTGAGCTTTCAGTTTTTCTGAGGCTCCTTGCTTGCTTCGGGGCGAACCTTAAGGCTTTTTGTTTAACTAAGAAAACGAATTAAATTTGTCGAGTCGACAACAGAAATTTATCGAATGCGCGAGCGATTGGTACAACTGGGTTGAGAGGGGATTTGGAATGGAAAAGCGAGTTGAGACCTAACTCATATTGGGGGTAGGAGCATATTAGGTTGTACTCAACTCGCGTTAACTCGGTGCTTAAAAGTGTACTAATAACGCCAGTTACATAGCTCTATAAGTGTTCGTAGTGCTTCTCTTTCGAGCTTGCTACAGGTGCTTTTTTGCTTATTAAGATAGTATTTTCTCATGATGATTACTTCTCTTGTATTAGGCTTTGGTGGGAACTCAAAGTTCCTTGCTGACCCATTAATTATGGTCATTTAACAGGAAGTAATAAACAGACGGTTTTTTGGTAAGTTGTTCCTGTTTTTGTCTTTTATCGTCACTTAAAGGCAAATGTGTTTTATAATCGGCTTTATGAGGAAGGGTTGTTTCTAAAAGGTTCATTATTTGTCTGATCTAAACATGATGCGTTACTACACTCGGCTGGATTCGTTCGAGCCAAACATCTCACATTCGGTGACTTTGACTGAGGTGGCAGACAAGCTGTTTACCAGTTTGCGCCATGCACGAACCTTACTCGGCAAGATGCATCAAGCTGAATGGGTGGTGTGGGAGCCAAAAGTCGGCAGGAATCAACGTTCTAACCTGACATTGCGCTTTAGCAATCAACAACTGACTCAACATGTTGCCAGCAAGCTGATAGAGCAGGGTAAGTACGAAAAAGCGCTCTCTATTTTGGATGATGACCGCGCAGTGTTTGGCTCTCTTCTCCAAGAAACATCCGGTGCGACGATGCGCGAAGGGTTACTGCACGTCCAATTAACCTACAAACGTAAGTTCGAAGATCTGTTCCCGCACCATATTCATCGTAGTAGTGAACGATTTTTGATCAGGCAAGTGTTCAGTTGTTTAGTGACTTGTAATGGCAAAGGCGAGTTGAAGCCTGAACTGGCGCATCATTGGCAATATGATGCTGAAAAGCTCGTTTGGACTTTCTATCTACGCCCGGGACTTACTTTCCATGACGGACAGCCTGTGGATGCTAAGCAATTAGTTTCGATGTTTTCTGCGTTGCAAGCCTTACCTTTCTATCAAACAGAGCTTGCCCATGTCGCTTCAGTTTACAGTGAGCAGCCATTGAGGATCAGCTTTCAACTCACCAAAGCAGATACCGGCTTTGCTGGTTTACTTGCTGGCGTTAAATATTCGATTCAACCCGCAGCGCAAGTCACCCGTGAACCGTCGCCATTAAGTTCTGTGTCCCATGCTGTTATTGGTACAGGTCCATTTAAAGTGGTTGAGACCAACAATGAACGAATCAAACTCGCCGCATTTGAACACTATTATGGTTGCCGCTCGTTAACCGATGAGGTGACCATCTGGCAGTTTGAGGAATCAATGACGGGCACTGCTCGTTTCGATGATAGCCAAATGCACGTATCGCCATATGAAGATTCTTCTTGCTTCCATCAGTTAGGGAAAAGCGATGCGGAACTTGTTTCAGCAGACACAGACGGCCTTCGTAGCCGAGTCGAGGATGGGTGTTTGTTTATCCTATTCAATCAGAACTCAGCGGCTAGTCCACTAAATAATGAACAGCGCAAATACCTTTCAGAACTGACCAACCCACAAGCGATTTTGTCTCAGCTGGAACACAACAAGGGTTTGTTTAGTGTCTCTTTAGCTCAAAATATACTGCCAAGTTGGCAGAAGTTGTATCGAACGCCTTCGAAAGAGACACAACTGCCGAAAAAGATGAGTATTGCGGTTTATGATTATTACGCGTTGTATCGATGTGCGATTTGCGTATCCGACATACTCAAACGGTATGGCGTGGAAGTTGAGGTGAACACCTACAGTTTTCGAGAGTTGGCGCAGCTCTCTCAGAGTGGCGAGTTAAAGGAGGACTTGGTGTTGTGTAACCTCAACCTCGATGACAATGCCCCGTCTTCGCTGTTCTCATGGATGATGAACGATCCTGTTTTGCACTCTGCTTTAGGAGAGATGAACAGCGATTGGCTCAAGCAGCGCTTGGATAGTCATAAAGCATCGGTTGAACTGCCTAATTACTTGGCAGAGCTAGAACCCATCGCGTCTACTCTGATCTCAGATTATTGGTTAGTGCCCATGTTCCATCACTTACAGACCGTTCGTTTCCAAGGGATTCTGAAAAACGTTGCCATCACCAACTGGGGATGGCCAGATTTCAAGAATGTATGGTCTGCTGATTAACCTTTCTTACTAGCTAAATAACTAAGCTAACTCGTTGCCAAAGTTGGTTTTTCCAAAATCGATTTTGGCACGCTTACGTCTAGATAAATTAGAAGTTACACTCGCTGGTTTACTTTTTGGTTTTGATATGTAAACTAGTCGGTGTAGTTTATGTGTTGGGCCTATCTCAACCGATGAAGAGATACCAATGAAAAAATATCTATTACCGATTTTAGGAGTACTTGCCGTGGTCGCTATCGTAAGCACAGGTTCACAATCAAACGACAATCGAGATAAGCTTCCAAAGAAGTTTGTTAACAGTGAGTTGGAATACAAATCGGGTATGTCTGATATTTTTTCAATCTTGAAAGCATACGTGACTGTGGAAAGAAACGAGCCAGTGCCGCGCGCTGTATTGCCTTTGATTCCAATGACAGCTGAGCAATTGATCGAAGAACAAGACGACGTTGCTTACCGCTTAGGTCACTCAAGCGTGATGATGAAGCTGGGTGGTAAGTTAGTGATGACTGACCCTGTGTTCAGTGATCGTGCATCACCGGTGCAATGGATGGGACCAAAGCGTTTTCATCCGACACCAATCACACTGAAAGACCTACCCGATATTGATGTGGTGGTGATCAGCCACGATCACTACGACCATTTAGACAAAGGTGCCGTTAAGGTGCTCGCCGACAAAGTGGGGACGTTCTTAGTGCCATTAAGAGTGGGTGCGCTGTTGGAAAAGTGGGGCGTGGATAAAGAGAAGATCATCGAATTGAACTGGTGGGAATCAGCAACAGCCTCAGACATTGAGTTCACTTTGACGCCGACACAGCATTTCTCTGGCCGTGGCTTGCTTGATCGTGACCAAACACTGTGGGGTAGCTGGGTTATTAATGCTTCAGACAAGAAAGTCTTCTTTAGCGGTGACTCTGGTTACTTCAGCGGCTTTAAAGAGATTGGTGAGCGCTATGGACCGTTTGATTTAACCATGGTTGAAACGGGCGCGTATAACTCACTTTGGTCGGATATTCATATGTTCCCAGAGCAGAGTGTTCAGGCGCACATTGATCTGCAAGGTAAGGTGATGATGCCAATCCACAACAGTACCTTCGACCTTTCTATGCATGATTGGCAAGATCCAATGGAACAAGCTCTGGCGATTAGCAAAGAGCGAGATGTGCAAATGGTAAGCCCGGTGATGGGTGAACGTTTGGTGATTTCAGAGCCGGTACCTGTTCAGGCATGGTGGAAACTGGCATCGAATTAGAGTTGTCATCCAAATAGACATAGCTAAACCACTAAGCTGTACAACCCAACTTATACACAAAACGCCACCGATCTTACGATTCGGTGGCGTTTTTTTGTTTTATTTTTAAGATCAGCTTTCTAAGTTCTGCGCCATTTTCTTCGCAATTTTTCTGAATTGTTCCAACTCATCTTCGGCCATGCCTTTGGTCATTCTCTTCAGCATGTCTCGATCGATATCCGAGACCTTACTCATGATCTCTTGACCCTTATCAGTCAGAACCAATAACTGGCTGCGCTTGTCTTCCGGGTTCGGAGACTTTTTCACAAGTTCCTGATTGATCAAGGCATTAATAAGCCGAGTGACCTGTGCTTTATCACGATCTAGGAAGTGTGCGATATCGATAGCGGTACATGGAGACTTCTTAGTAATGATCTTCATGACACGAATGTTCATAGGTGCGATCTCTGAGTCTAAGCTCTCAATCTGTTCGCTCATTTGACGTTTCAAAGAGTGCACTAGACGAAAGATTGATTCTAGCGATGTGTTATCAGACATAAACGATCCTTAGAAATATAGTTGACATTATCAACCACTGTATTTATAGTTGACATTATCAACTTAATTGTTCGTAAATTCAAGACAGGAAATAGATATGACGATTCAAGCAACTCTAACGCCAACTCTTCCTGAGCAAAAAGGCACACCGGTTTTATACAAAATTTTGGCCATGATGAGCTTAATGCTGACGATTGGCGGCAGTTTAACGGCCGTGATGACCTACATGAATGTCGGATTCGGCGAGGCATTTATTGGCAACTGGCTTTCTTCGTTAGCCCTTGTTGTCGTGATCATGATGCCAATGGGCGCGGTGATGATGGCTTTAGTTACCAAAGCCGTTGCTAGAGTGTTCACAACTTATGGCGAGAAAGCTCGCAACCTGATCGTAGGACTGATCATGGCATTCATTATGGAGTCCATGATGGCATTTGTAACAGCGGCAAATAATATTGGATTTTCGGATACATCGGCGTTTACCAGTGGATGGTTTAATGGATTTATTGCCGCGCTTCCTATTGGCCTTACGATCATGGTCGTAATGTCGATGACGGTTAAACCTAAGCTAGAACGATTCATGAAGAGCTAGCCAAAACATTTCACAGCATTGTAGGAGATCCACATGAAAGCATTTACAGGCAAACACAATAACTACCGCATCACTATTGAAGAAGTGAGCGTTAAAGAAGACCGCGAACTTCAAACCATGCAGTTTGAAATTGAAGACAGAGAAAACATGTTCGCGATTGTTGAGAAGATCAAACAAGACAGCGGCTTAGATGAGCAATCAGCAGCACGACTGGGTGTGAGTATCCGTTTACTCGGTCCATTGATGATGCAAGATAGAAAGCATCCTCTGTTTGTTAATTTTATGCCTCACTTCAGAGACTTCATGCAAAACCTTAAGAAGACCTTGAAAGGGCAGTAAAGCCTAATCATCAGTAACACATCGAAAAGCCAGTAACGAACTTACTGGCTTTTGTTGTCTTTAAATCAAAATAATTTCAGTTGTTTGCGTCTAGAATGTGGGAAAATTGATGGCTGAATTTCCGGTGTAGCACCGTTGTTGAATTGTCTATTCAAGCTTTAAGAAATCCGATATTATACTGGTCATAAAACTAAAGGTGATATTATATGACAAATGTATTTAAACAAGCAGCTGAAGAACTGTTGAGTCGTCGCGTTGCTGGCACCAAAGCACCAAGATTGGACGAACAGTACCGTCCGAATAACTTGGAAGATGCGCTAAAGATCCAATCTTCAATGATCGATTTGAAAAGCGATAAAGTCGGCGGTTGGAAGTGCTTACTTCCTCTGGCTGAAGACAAGTTTGTTGTTGCGCCAATCTTCTCGGGCAGCGTTCAACAAGGCGAAGTTTGTGAACTGTTTGCAGACAACGACGTAGTGCGTGTTGAGCCTGAAATTGCATTTACGCTTGCTAAGAGTCTGCCTGCAAGCCAAGAAGGCTACAGCGAAGAGCAAATCAACGAAGCGATTGGTTCTTGTCACATGGCACTTGAGTTAATGCAATCTCGTTTTGCGGATGACAGCGGCGCTGAGTTCTATGAAAAGCTGGCCGATGGCCTAGTAAACCAAGGTCTATTTATTGGCCCTGAGATTGATCGCGAAAAAGCGTTCACTTCTGCAGAGATCAGTATTGAAGTGACTCAAGGCGAGCAAGTTCAAGCATTCGACGGTAAGCACCCGAATACACTGCCGCCAAGCCCAATTTACTGGTTGATTAACTACATGACGCGTCGTGGTGTTGATTTCCAAGCGGGTGAAGCTATTATCACGGGCTCTTACTGCGGTATCGTGGAAATGGAATTCGATAAGCCAACGACCTTCCACTACGAAGGCATTGGTGAATACCAAGTGACGTTCAAGCAGAAACGCTAATTTCTAGCGGCGCACTATCTGTTATCGAAAGGCTGTTTACTGATGAGTAAATAGCCTTTTTTATTACGTGATGCTCAATAGGGTTCTTATTACTTTGCATTAAATTAGGCGTTTAGACGTCTAGACGTTGACAAGTTCTAAGTGTGACATTAGTCTGCTCACCTTCCTGTTCTATTGTGTTGTCGTTCCATGTCCAATTCAAAAAATTCTAACGCGGTAATTGCACCTTCTGCAGTTGCGCTTATCCCTCTGATTGTCTTTCTTGCGCTGTTTATTGGCGTGGGTACATACTTGTCGCTACAAGGCGTCGATTTTGCTTTCTATCAGCTTCCAGCTCCGATTGCGGCTCTGCCTGCCGTGATGTTAGCGTTGCTATTGAGCAAAGATAAATTGAACCGTGCGATCGAGCAGTTCTTAGGTGGCGTGGGTCACAAAGACATTATTGCAATGTGTATGATCTACCTATTAGCGGGTGCTTTTGCTGCTGTGGCTAAAGCTTCTGGTGGCGTGGACGCGACGGTAAACCTTGGTCTATCGGCTATCCCAACGAGCATGATCCTACCGGGCATCTTCCTTATTTCGGCGTTCATTGCGACCGCAATGGGCACATCTATGGGTACTATCGCTGCGGTTGCTCCTGTTGCACTAGGCATTGCTGATTCAGCTGGCATGAGCATTCCTCTAACCGCTGGCGTGGTGCTAAGTGGCGCTATGTTTGGTGACAACCTTTCTATCATCTCAGACACCACGATTGCTGCGACACGTTCGCAAGGCTGTGAGATGAGAGACAAGTTTAAAGAGAACATCCGTATTGCACTGCCTGCTGCACTTATCGCGATTGTTATCTTTGCTTTCAACAGCACAGCGACTCAGGTACCTGAAACTGGCCCAATTGAATGGCTGAAAGTCCTTCCGTACATCACTATCCTAATCCTTGCAGTATCGGGCATGAATGTATTCGTTGTGTTGACGATTGGTATCTTGCTAGCGGGTGGTGTAAGTCTAGGTTCTGTTGAGAACTACGGCTTGACGGATTACGCTCAAGACATCTACGCAGGCTTTGGCAACATGCAAGAGATCTTCTTACTGTCGATGCTGATTGGTGGTTTGAGTGAGCTGATGCGTCGCCAAGGTGGATTAGCGTTTCTGACTAACTTAGTGAGTGGTTTGATTCGTGCATTTGGTTCTTCTCACTCTAAGCAAGCAAATGGCCGCGCAAGTGAGCTAGGTATTGCTGGCTTGGTATCAATGGTGAACCTATGTACGGCAAACAACACCGTAGCAATCATTGTTTCTGGTAGTGTTGCTCGCCAATTAGCTGAAGAGAACGATGTATCTCCACGTCGCTCTGCAAGCTTATTGGATATTTTCTCGTGTGTGATTCAAGGCGTATTGCCTTACGGTGCTCAGGTGTTGCTATTGGGCTCTGTGTTTAACCTATCGCCTCTAGAGATCGTGTCTAACTCTTACTACTGTTTCGCGCTTGCTATCGTGGCTGTGGTCGCTGTGTTTATTAAACACCCAGCACGTCAAGTGGCTCAAGCTTAGTAACAATTGACCAAACTGAGTGATCACTGGCTCTGACAAGAAGGCTCCAAAAGGGGCCTTTTTTGCGCCTGAAAGAATTGTTTGGAAGCTGACTCTGATTTGAAAATAGACAAAACCGCCCATGTGGACGGTTTTGAGCCTTACTAAAGTTGGCTTTCAAGCTCGCTAGCGGTCGCGACATTGCCGTAACCAAAGCTCAGTGCGGCCATAAATGCCGCATGGACCTGCGCAGCGGGAACCTTAACACCGTTGAACTCCATGTCTAAGGTTGTGCAAGCATCATGCGCTACGTGGCATTCGTAGCCTAAATCGGTAGCTGCACGAGTCACAGCATCGATACACATGTGGCTCATTGCGCCGACAATGATCAGTTTCTCAATGCTTTGATCTTTTAGCACCTTGTTCAGTTCCGTATCTCTAAAGCTATTGATTTGATGCTTTACGACAACAGGTTCACCCTCTAGCGGAGTCACGCTGTTGTGGATTTGAGCGCCGTCTGAATCCGGCAAGAAGAAGGGTGCTTCGTTGGTCGGAAATTCATGGCGTACATGAACCACAGGAAGTTGCTTGTCTCTGAAAGCCTTTAATAATTGTGCACCTTTTTCGGCTGCCTTTTCTGTTTCAGACAGTGCCCACTTTGCACCCTCGTATGAAGGGAAATAATCATTTTGAAAGTCGATAAGTAGTAATGCAGTGTTCTTCATAGTCTATACCTTTGTATTTGGTGTATTTGGTGTATTTGGTGTATTGCGGTGTAGGGATATTATGAATACTCTGTAGTTTTTATCGCACGTCAAAAATGACAGACTCTATGGCAATAGTGACAAAATCAGTTGTGGTCGAAATCATCGACTATCCAGGCTCTTTGCAAAGTGCCGTGTTCGGAGTGAAAGAGTTTCTTCAGTTGGCGAATAGCATTGAGTCTTCCAATGAGCAGGTTCAGTTTCATGTTGAAATTAAGCCTCACGACGACTTGTCTATGTCGACCAACGGATCACTTGAGAACTCAAAGGCCGACATTATTCTAGTGCCGCCAAACTTAGATGGTAGATACTACCTAGAACCAGATGAAGGGCTATTGGACTACCTTGTGCAGTCTCATCAACGTGGGGCGATCCTGTGTTCTGCTTGCGCAGGTGTGTTTATTTTGGCGGGAACGGGTTTGTTGCAAGGACGAACCGTGACAACGCATTGGCAAGCTCAGCAACAATTTTCGGAGCACTATGCTGACGTCGATGTTGATGTCGACAAAATATTGATCGATGACGCTGACATTATTACTGCGGGTGGTTTGATGTCGTGGATGGATCTAGCTTTGTTTATCCTGACTAAATATACGACGCCGACCAATACTCGTAATCTCGGTAAATACCTAGTGCTTGATACGGGCTTACGAGAGCAGCGCTACTATCAGAGTTTTGTGCCGAATTATGCTCACGGCAATGACAAGATTGTATCGGTGCAGCGTTTTATTCAGAAGCATCATCATCTCCCTTTGTCGCTCGATAAATTGGCAGAAGAAGCCTTCATGACTCGAAGAACCTTTATCCGACAATTTACTAAAGCGACCAGCTACACGCCGATCAATTATATCCAACACGTACGTATTCAAAGTGCGTGCGAGTTATTGGAAAGCTCACACAAACCGGTAGAGCAGATCAGCTACCTAGTTGGCTATGAGGACGTAAACAGCTTCCGAAAAGTCTTCATGAAAATCATTGGCTTAACACCATCAAGGTTTCGCTCTAGATTTCTATCAGAGGAATGATTTTTATTAGTCACCATTCCTCTGGCTTATCGACTGGTACTGTCAGCGACTATCGTGGAAGGGCCTAATTCAGCTTCGTCGTCACGAACTCTTTGTTTCTGACCATTAGCCACATCAGGCCGCCAAGCGTACCGATGGATAATTGAATAAAGCCTAGGTTTTCAATCAGTGACTCTGGGCGTATTGAAACTAATACCATGCCAAGCGAGCCACAAATCATGCTGAAGAACTGTATCAGTGCGACGGCAGAACCTGTGTCATGATCTTGTTGATTCAACATTAAGTTGGTGCCCGGTACTCGCATGATGATCGCCATCAGTGTTGCTGGTGCAGCGATGAACATAAAGAACCAAGGGGACAGGCCACCAATGGTAAGGGTGAAGATTCCGGCAAGCGCTAATAAAGCAAAACATCCTGAGATGACCTTTTGAACCGGCATTCGGTAGGACAACTTCATGTAAATTGTTGGACCAAATGAGGCGCATAATGCATTGAATGCGAACGCGTAGCTAAACTGCTGTTCGGTCAATCCAAAGTGATCGATGTAGATATAAGAACCCGCCGCAAGAAAGCCCATCAACGCCATCGGTATGATAGAGAAAATGACCAGTAGCTTGAGGAACGAGCGGTTTTTCATGACCACGCCCATTCTTCCCCATGAACGGAACATGGAACCTTGGTATTTGGTTTCGAGTGTTTCTCGGTAGCAACAAGCTAATACTGACGCAAATGCACCAAAAATGGCGAGGGTGACGAACATCATTCGCCAAGACGCAATTTTCAGTAGAAAGGCACCAAATACAGGCGCAACCATTGGTGCGATTATCACCAGTGACATGATAGTCGCCATGATCTTTTCACGTTCTCGCCCATCATAAAGATCTTTTACGATGGCGGTAGCGATAACGGTGATAGCACTGCCAGCAAAGGCTTGGAATACACGAGCGCCAATTAACTGTTCGATGCTATTGGTCATCGCACACAATATGCTCGCGACCATATAACCCGCTAATCCAATCAATAGGATCGGCTTACGACCAAATTTTTCGCTGAGCGGCCCCCAGAACAAAAGACCGATGGCGTAAGTAACGAAGTAGCTGCTCAGGGTTAAGTTGACCATGGATCGGTCAGTATTAAACACCTCGACCATCTGCGGGAGTGCAGGTAAGTAAAGGTCGATGGTCAATGGAGGGAAAGCACTTATTATGACGAGAAAAAATAGCATACCGGTCTTTCCCAGTACTGGTTGTGGTCTCTTCAAGGTGGCTCTCCGTTGTCCAAAATAGGTTTTTAATTGGTGTGATATTGCTATACAGAAGGCTAAGGCACGTCAGACAAGAAGGATAGAGTCGTTCAAGAATATGGTGAAAGTATCGATGAACTTATCTCTATGAGTTCGAATCTATGAAGTCGGTCTGCGCACTGAATTGTATTACAAAACATTATTGCTTTTATAGCTAACGAGTTCAATCAGTTAGTAGCAGTGTAGCTTGTAATCGCCAGCGACACATTGTAATGATTATCGACTTGGCTTGTTATCTTTTCTTTGGGCGTTTTTCGACTAAACCGTTACGCTCTAAACCACGTCGAACGCTGCTGCATAGTTTACCAAAGCGGCGCAGTTCTTCGAAGTTAGGGCCTTGGCCAATGGAAATACTGTGCTCCCAATACATTAACTCACTGTCGACCATCTCTAGCAGTTTCTTAGAGCAACCCGAGCAGTTTCCTTTTGGCCCACAGATAAACGTCTCCGACTCGTAAAGTGGGAGTTCGTTTTTAACTTCTGCAATTAAGTTAAGCATTGCCGAGTTTAAGTCTGGCTTTTTGGATGTAAGTGGCTTCAAGCTCGGTGCTTGAGTCGCAATTAATGGGGAAGTCAGTTTGTTAGGTTGTAAATTCAAAGCAGCTGATGACATATCAAAGGCCTCAAGGAGAGAAGAAGGTGGGCATGCTACTCTTCACGACAAAGTGAATCTTGATGTAGTGCAATAAGCGTGGAGATATACCCAAAAGAGGTAGGAGCCACAAGTGGTTGTGACTCCTTATCAAAGCTCGGTACTAATGAGAGGTTTTAGAATTCAGCGTCGAACTGGAATTCCATCCACTCTTTGGTCACAGGGTGGTGCAGCGCAAGTCTTTCTGCGTGTAAGTGCAATCGGTCGGCTTTATTGCCATATAGGCCATCACCGACGATAGGCATGTTAAGGCCTTCTTCGTGTGAACAGTGAACACGCAACTGGTGTGTACGCCCTGTTTTAGGGTGCAGGTAAACCTTAGTGGTTTGCTCGTTTCGCTCAATCACTTCCCATTTGGTTTCTGCAGGCTTGCCGTGTTCGAAGCAGACAATCTGGCGAGGGCGGTCATACAAATCACCACGCAATGGCAGTCGAACATAGCCTTCATCTTCTGCTAGAACGCCTTCAATCATTGCCACGTATCGCTTCTCGACTTCACGAGTAATGAACTGCTTCTGCAAGCTCTTGTTCGCACGTCGTGTGAGAGCGAAGATTAGAATGCCAGAGGTCGCCATGTCTAAGCGATGAATAACAAATGGGCCTTCAACATCGGGATGCATTTCTTGAACGCGTGTGTAGGCGGAATCTTTGATGGTTTTACCCGGCACGGATAGAAAACCTGCTGGCTTGTGCACTACCACGATGTGCTCATCTTGGAACAGAATATCCAGCTCTTTGCCTTCTGCTGGGTTCTCTAGCAATGGGTTTGGGTCGACTTCAAGGCCTTTCATCATATGACCTAAAATCGGCACACATTTGCTCTGACAAGAAGCGTAGTATTTCTTGTGCTTACGGATTTCAGATTTTGGTGAACGACCCCACCAAAATTCAGCCAATGCCAATGGCGTGTAACCATTTAAGTACGCGTATTGCAGCAATTTAGGCGCAGCGCATTCACCAGAGCCTGCTGGTGGTATCTTGTTTGGCGTGTTTTCAAAGATCTGGTTAAGGTCTTCAACGTTTCCTTCTGCATTTTGGAAAGCGTATTGTGAAAACAACTTGTGTTGAAGCTGATGAGAAATATGTGCTCTTTGCTCTTTTAGCTCAGCCAGTTGAGAGGTGAACACATCAACTTTAGCCTGCAACACTTGCAGGGTTTGTTCCCAGTTGAGTTTTAGGTACTTCTGCTGGTTCTTGTCGGCAACACTGGCCTTGTTTAGCTCGTTATTTAGCTGTTCGAAAGCTTGCTCATCAAGGTTTTCTTTACCTTGTTCACGTTGTTCTTTACGCGTTTTTCGGCCTTCAATAATCAATAGGCGTTGAGCTTCAATCTCTTGCTCCGCTTGCGCTTTTTGCTGCGCAAGTTGCTCGAACAATTCAAGGTATTCAGTATTTGCTTGCAGCGCTTTAAACTCAGCGTTTACAGCCATCATATCGGCCGTATCTTGATGGAAAAAGCTGTCGCTGCTGAGCATGTCGAACACGGGCGGTACAAAGTGAGGTAATAGGTTTTGGTCGGCGATCTTTCCAGAGAAAGCAGAGAAGTAACCCAATTCACCTTCAGGGCTTTTCACCAGTAACACACCAAACATTTTGCCGCGACCAGCGTCAGAATCCAGTCCGAAGTCATGCTGCCAGTCGGTTTGAGTTTCTAGATACTGTTGAAGCTGATGAGAAGCGATTTCACACAATGGGTGCGGTTCGTAGTAGAACGGGAATGTGAAACGCTCAGGCAACGAATATGACTCGATCGGCTGTTGAAAACGAGTGAAGCAATGCTCAGGTGTGTGGCTGTTTTCTGAGTCGTGCGTTGGTTTTGATGAGTGCATAGTCGTATTAATACTTATATCGTGGTGATAAATGGTTGTGAGTCTACTGTGTATGTTTAGAGACGTTAAACACAGTACAAGGCGGCGATTCTACTCTTTATCGAAAAGCGCCTCAAATAAGAAATGGCTCTATTACTGGATAGCTAAGCGAGACGGTTAATACTGAACCCATGAGCTATAGCTTGAACGCCATTAATTGATGAGTAACTTCTCGTTTTTAATCATAGAAGACAATTTAACAAACCAAGGGTGGTAGCCTTGCCAACCTCTTATGAAAACTAAGGTAACGTTATGATTCCACTCAATACTTCGATTGTCTCCGGTGTCGCTATTTCAGAGATCGACGGACAAATGAAAATGCTACTAATGAAGCGTGTGAAGGGCGAGTTTTGGTGCCATGTCGCAGGCTCGATTGAAGCAGGTGAAACAGGCTGGCAGGCTATCGTGCGCGAGTTTGAAGAAGAGACCCAAATTAAGGTGGAAGCTTTGTATAACGCGCAGTTTCTGGAGCAGTTTTACGAGGCGCACGTGAATGTGATTCAGCTAATCCCTGTGTTTGCGGCACTATGCCCACCCAACCAAGCGATTGAACTGAATGACGAGCATACTGAGTACCGTTGGTGCAATTTAGAGGAAGCGAAAGCACTTGCGCCGTTCCCCAACCAACATGCCGTCTACGATCATATTTGGTCGTATTTTGTCGATAAGCCAGTCAACCCGCTTTACCGAGTGAAATTGACCTAATACTGGCTGGTTAAGATCTAGGACTTACCAAGGTAAGGGCTTAAAAAGGCGCTCACTTGCGCTTGGCATAACCCCACATCAACCTTCACGCCGTGCGATTCAAGGATCGCAACACCACGACCATTATTACGAGGGTCTGGGTCTAGCATCGCCACGACTACGTGTTTTACACCTGCTTTAACCAATGTATTGGCGCAAGCGGGTGTTCTGCCGACAAATGAACATGGCTCTAAAGTTACATAAGCGGTAACCCCTTCCATTTCGTCGTCATAGCTATTCAGTGCTTCAACCTCGGCGTGGTTACCGCCGACCTTCTGTGTATACCCAACAGATACCACCTTATCGTCTTTCACCAAAACACACCCTACTGGCGGGTTTGGTTGGCAATCAGGTAAGGCTTGGCGCGAAGCTTCGAGTGCTTGCAGCATGTATTGTTGGTTCATGGTCGTTACTCAGTATGACGAGAGAGCGTAGCAGCTAGTCGCCACGCGTGGTTGGTGAGTTGGTTAATTACTAACTTAATAAGCTAATAAGTGGGGCATGTTCGATCTGATTGGGTTTTTAGTCAATGGTTTTAGCGTTTGAATTCGACAGCTGGTTAATTGTGACTCATCGCTAACTTGGGCCACTGGGTTAGCCAACCTTTGGATTGCACTCTTTGATCAAAGATATCTCGGCTACGCTTTGGATTGGGTGTGATTTGCAAATCAAACAAACTCTCTAAGCCAAAGGCAGAAATACACTCGATGTTTCCATGGAGGCTTTGTTTTACGGCGACGGCGGTTTCTTTCTCTGGCCAATAACTCATCGCATCCAATGAGCCTTGGTAAGGTTCATCCCCATTTCTGGTGTGCATGCAGGCTTGATTGCGAACTTGCCAATTCAGTTCGGGTAACCGTTGTTTAAGCAGAGCCTCGTATTTAAGATCCGATTCGTAAGAGGTATCCATGGGATCAAAGTAGATCACATCAATATCATTGAGTGGGGTCGGGGAGGCATAACCATGCAGGTGATCCCAAACGAGGTTTCTCACAAAGCCCGCAGCGACGTAACACTGCGGTAAATTCAACTGAGCGACACGGTCTAAAACCTTCATTCGTAAGGGATCTTGTTTGATCAACGTGGCGATGCGCTTGGCTAGCGGATGTATCATTATGATGTCGGAACATCAGTGACTTGGTAATGACGTGTCACGTTCTGGGAGATTTCACCCCATTCAGACACTTTTACTCGCTGTTGGTGGATTTCGAATGCTTCTCGGCTAGTGAATTCTTCATACACTTCAAAGCGATTAGGTTGAAGCGTGCTTTGACTGACTCGAAAGACGATACAACCAGGTTCTTCTAGTGTCAGTTCTTTGTGCACAGCTAAGGCTTGTGTGACGGCTTCTAGATCGTTGTCTGGCACTAGAATATGCCCTTGCAGAATTACTTTACTCATAATTACGTCCATTTAATTACGCCTATTTAATTTTGTCCATTACGGCTTTTTTCTATCAAAAGCTCTATCCGTTACAAACATAATCCCATTTTGATGTTGTGACGTATAGGCTAATGTGGCGATTATTTGCTCACACTGAATGTATTTATAGTTACACCGTAACTTTAAGGGCGATGTAATCAATAAATGATAAGACACTGGAACTAAATCCGCGTTGGTCCGGTCTATTAAATTAGTATCATTGAACTGTATTGATACTGAAATGAATTTGTCATCTGAGAGAACTAACCTTAATTTTGAACAGCGGCTCATAGGATTGAATTGAGCCATAGTTGATATCTAGGTCATACTTTGATGTAAATGGTACTCAAAACTCTATATATTTTGTGATTTGTATCATTGATCTGGGCATCAAACACCGTTAGATTCGAATGGTTGGCAATAAAAATAGCTCATGAAGAGCAGTTAAAGAAAAGGAAATATCCCTTATGAAAAAAATGAGAAGAGCACAGCTTCATCGCGTTCGTATCCAATACTGGAAAGACACGTCTAAAGAAGCATCAAAGAAATAAGCTTTAAATCGTAAAGCTTTAAAAGCTGAAAAGCTTAATCAAATGTAAAACGCAACAAACTGATTTCATTAGCACTCTCAAGGACCTTCATCTGGTCGGCGACTAACGAAATCATCCCCAAAGAGCTGGCAGGCATGAACAACAATGCAATTTAATGTCAGCTCATTAATACCCCCTCTAAGTTTATCTTGGTTTGTTAAACCCGTTACCCCAAACTAAAGCCTGTTCCTTGTTCCTTGGTTTCGTATCCCTGTATTCGTTAAAGTTCTGATAATAAAAAAGCTCCCGATTTCTCAGAAGCTTTGATTTAGATTTTGGTACCTGATGTGACTGCCCGATAAAGGCCCGTGCTTAGGATAGACTCTAGCGTTGGAACAGCGTCTTTAAGCTCACATCGTCCGTTCTATTTAGTTTTAGGCTCAGCAGATAACCGCCAACGCCAATCAGTACGTAAAGACTTAACGATAAAATCGGCGCTTCAGCAATCGCGCTGAATGGGTTGCTTGCTGTCAGTACCTTCATTGGCAGTGATGCGATGAGAGATAGGAAATCGTTGATGCCATAGAAGCCAAATACCGCGACAGAGAGGAACTTAATCGCATAGCTTGAGATAAAAATGACAAGCAATGGAGAGTTCACCAACTGCGAAATCGCTAGGGTCACGGTTGCCAGTGGTAGTAAAACCAGTGCAACTAACAACATTCTCCCAAAGAACACGAGCCAGTTGCTCAGCACGTACAGTAGGGATTGCTGCTCAACTAGTAGCGCCAGTTGCTGCTCGCTAGAGACGTTCAATATCCAGAATAGGAAATCGGCGAACAGCACGAGCAACGCACAGATTGCGGGAATAACCACTAAACCGAAGCCGAGTTTCACACCGTGAGTCATTGCGTTTGATACCGGCATACTTCTCCAAAACATCGAACTACCTTCTTGGCGCTCTTTACGCAGCGTTTTAGGGATGTAAAGCGTCGATAGGATCAGTGAAATAAGACCCGCGCCAAAGTAGATCACTGAATTGAGGTCTTGTGCGAACTCTCTGTGGATGTCGCTCACGTCACCGTTCACTTGCATTTCGAAGAAAAACTCATGCTTCGCTGCGCCATTGAAGAACAGACTAACGAACAGTAAGAAACCACACAACGCGACAAACAGAGGCAATCGAGTGTTAATTTTGTGCTCGATGAGTTCTTTTTCTAGCATGTAAAAACTTGGATGCATTATGCCTTCTCCGTCTGTGTTGCAAGGAATAGATCTGCGAGACCAACGTTATAGATGTTACCCAGTGATTCAACCTGCGCTTTGTATTGGCCTTCTAATAACCACTTAGTGGTGCCTAGGCCGGATTGTGAGGTCAGTGGGTTGAGCTTCTGTATCTCGCTTGAATGGTTGTTTGCGACTTCGATAATGAAATAGTCGTTTTCGATGTCTTCCATGCTCTTTTGCAGCACACAATGGCCTTGTTTTAAAATCAGAACATCCGTTAATAAGTGTTCAATCTCTGAAACCTCATGGCTTGCAATGATCATGGCGCGTTCGCCGTCGTGGAACCACTCAAGTAGATGGCGATAAAAAGTATCGCGGTACAGCAAATCTAGGCCAAGTGTAGGCTCATCTAAGATCAACACTTGAGTGTCAGTCGCGATGATGATCGCAAGGTGAAGTTGTACCTTCATTCCCTTAGAAAGTTGCTTGATAGTCGAAGAGAGCTTGATGTTGGTGCTGCTTAGCGTCTGCTCTGCTTTTTGTGTATTGAAGCTAGGGTGTACACCTTGGGTGTATCGAAGCAGTTGCTTAACGGTCATCCACTCGGGTAACACGTTAACATCTGAGATGTACGACAAGTGCAGCATGAGTTCTGCATGCTGGTGGATAGGGTGGTAGCCGTTAACTTCAATTTCACCTTGATAGTTGTGTCCACCAAGCAGTGATTTGATTAGTGTCGATTTCCCTGCGCCATTATGGCCCAGCAGTCCAAGCACTTGCCCCGGTTTTAACTCAAAGCTGATGTTCTCGACACCCACTTGATTTGAATAGGTTTTGGTTACGTTTTTCACGGAAAGTAAAGTACTCATGACTTGTCCTTTATATGTTGTGCTAGTTGTTTCACGAGTTCTTCGACACTCATATCAATGATGCTTAGCGTCTCAGCGATAGCTGGGATCTGTGTGTTGATGAATGATTGGTGTGCAGACTCTTTCAATTTTTGAAGTGCCCCTTCGGCCACATACATGCCTTGGCCGCGTTTTTTTTCTACCAAGCCTTCATCCACCAGTAACTGGTAGCTTTTCATGACAGTAAGGTGGTTGATCTTGAGATCGGCGGCAACCGCACGCACAGAGGGCAGTGCTTGTAGCTCTAGCCAAACACCCTGAAGAATTTGGTCACTGATCTTGGCGGCAAGCTGCCTAAAGATCGGCTGGTCGTCTTTCCATTCGGTCATAATTAAAACTGCATGGTGATATACATGTGTATAACACTAACCTTTTTTACAAGATAGACAAGCTTTTTCTATAAATTATCTGAATGTTAACTTTTATGGTTGGATGTTCAGTAAAATAATGAGATTATATGGAATCCTGTTCTGTAGTGTTGAGTTTGTATGTTGCACATTAATGATAAAAAGTTGGTCTGGTTTACTAAATATTTGCCGATCACCATCATCATCTTTTCTGCAATCGTCTTGAATGTGGCGATGTTTACGAGCGTAGACCAGAAGGTCAAGGCATTGGTAGATCTCATCAGAACAGACTACATCTCCGCCCAAAAGAACTCTATTGAGACGCAAGTTCTTCAAGTGTCGCAACAGATAAAGCACACTCAACGTCTTGTCGAAATCGAGGTGAAAAAGCGTATTACCCGTCGGTTAGATAGAGCCTATACCGCCGCACAGAATATCTACTCCTCGAATCAACACCTGCCGGAAGAAGAGCTTAAGTTACTCATTCTTAACGAGATCAGAAAGCTGAGCTACGCGGACAAAAAAGACTACATTTACGCCTACGATATGCAAGGCACAGTGCTGGTTCATCCTCGCGATCCTGAGTTAGAAAATACCAATCAACTTGAAACGACTGATAGTCGTGGTGTGGCGGTCATCAAACAACAAATAGCGCTTCTTAAACAGAATAATGGGGCTTATTCCCGCTATTTTGTGCCTCGCCCTGGCTTTGATGGGCAAGATTTTGAAAAGCCACACATCGACAATACGCACTTCGAAAAACTCAGCTACATTCGTCGGTTCGAACCCTTTGATTGGTATTTCGGTACTGGCATTTCTCTCGATGATGTTAAACGAGTCAGTTACCAAAGAATTCTTGAGATATTGTCGAAGGTAACGGTCGGTGATAATGGATACTTGTTCGTTTTTGAACAGAATGGTGACAGCCTACTTCATGCACACCAAATTCATACCGGGCAAGATCTTAATGTTTACGACGACCTTGGAAACAACTTCAAGCAAGACGTGTTAGCGCAAGCTGAGTCGGGTGGGTTTGTTGACTACATCACCGTTGATAAACAGGGTTTCATTGGTCCTAAGAGTAGCTACGTAAAAAAGGTCGGAGATTGGGATTGGATAGTGGGTACAGGCGTGTACTTGAACAATATTAATGCTTCCATTGAACACAGAAAAAACCAGCTACTCTTGGACTCACGTAATGAGTTTGGACTGATTCTTATATTAAGTGTGCTGGCGACCTTACTCTGTATTTTTATCAGTGCTCTGGTTAGTCGAAGGATATCGCTGCGCTTTGATCAAATGGAGCAGAGGATTTCTGACGACTTCAATCGAATCCAAAATAGCCGCCGCCGTCTACAACATATGGCAAGACATGACTCTCTGACCGCGCTCCCTAATCGCTCTGAGCTTGAACTGCAAGTAAGTCGAGCTATCGCTCATTCGAAATTGGAAGGCAAATTGGTGGCGTTGGTGTTCGTTGACTTAGATAACTTTAAACGCATCAATGACCAATATGGCCATGCGAGTGGAGATGAACTCCTTAAACAGATAGGTTTGCGATTTGAGCGAATTTTAGGGGCTAACGATATTGTTTCACGTTTCGGAGGCGATGAGTTTGTCTTCTGCCTACCGGGTATTCACGACCTTGTGGAAGCGGAGCAGAAAGTCCAACAAATCCAAGATGTCTTCAAACCCTTATTTAATATTCATGGTGCTTCGGTCTCGACACAGTGCTCGGCCGGCGTGTCGATGTACCCCTATGATGGAACAGAGGTAGAGGAACTGCTAACCAAAGCCGATATTGTGTTGTACAAGGCCAAGGAGCTGAATAAAGGCGATGCGATCTTCTATGATGATGTGATCAATCAGAAAGTGAAGTACGGATTTTCAGTCGAAGAACAGCTTAAAACGGCATTAGAGAAGGGTGAGTTCAGCGTGCTTTACCAACCTCAAGTGGATTCCCATACCGAGCAGCTAAAAGGCGTTGAGGCACTGTGTCGTTGGCATAATAGCTTGCTTGGCTTTGTGTCTCCGTTGGATTTTATTCCCGCAGCAGAGCGAATCGGCAAGATTCATGAGATTGGTGAGTTTGTATTAAGGAAAGCGTGTGAAGATACCTTACGTTTGATGTCAAACGGTCCTGAGGCGGTCTGTGTTTCCGTGAACGTGTCACCTAAACAAGTGTTTGAGTTAGGGTTCGACGATAAAGTCATCCGCCTCATTGAAGAAGTCGGCATCGACCCTTGCCGAGTTACGCTAGAACTGACCGAAAACATCCTCATCAAAGACCTGCATATTGTCGAGCCAATATTGAAAAGGCTAAGAGAATATGGATTTGGCATCTCGCTTGATGACTTTGGTACAGGCTTTTCATCACTGAATTACCTAAATACTTTGCCGATCACCGAGATAAAGATAGACCGCTCTTTCATTGGCAAGCTGAATTCCAGCCAACACAGTGAAACCTTGGTGAAAGCCATTATTGATATTGGTGCATCGTGCCAGATGAAGGTCGTGGCTGAAGGGGTTGAAACCCCAGAACAGATGGCGAAGCTACAGCAATACCATTGTGATTTACTACAAGGTTATTACTTTGATAAGCCGCTTTCTGCCCAAGGGTTGATTGACGCCTACTTTCCTGTAGAGCCTGAAGCTTGTGTGAGAGCGACCATTAGCCCTGCACGACACACACTAGACTCAGCAGAACCCGTTGTTGCTTGAACCTCAGGAAATGATATTGGCTAGGCTATGCGTCGGTTGTACTTTGAGGCCTGCTATACAGGTAACCTTGATGTAAGTTGTAGCCCAACTGACACAAGATATATTGCTGCCTACGCGTCTCGACACCTTCATAAATCATTGTGATATTTGATAGGCGTCCAATCTCCGAGATATTAAGTAATACACCCTGATGGTGTTCTCCTGACTCGATATCCTTAACAAAGCAGCGATCCAGTTTTAGATAGGTAGGAGAGATGACATTGATGATTTCGATGTTGTTATTACCCGTGCCAAAGTCATCTAGAGCGATGGTGATACCAAGCTTTTTGATATCCTTAATGTTATCGATAACCTCACATCCATAGCCAATGTTCGAATATTCAGTGATCTCGACAACAAATTCATTCGCTTCCATCGCGGCTAGATGCTCTCTGAGCCTTGCGAAGTTTGACCCTACCAAAGCACTTGGGCACACGTTGACACCATAGATCTCATGGCTGTTATTTAACTTCGCTTTTCTTACTGTCTCGATGAGTAAGATAGTATGAAAGGTGAGTAAATTGGTGCGTCTCATGGTGTTGATAAAGCTTAAAACGCCAACGTTACGCACACGAGATAACAACTCGTAATAGAGAACGCTGTTGTCTTCTGTGTTGATGATCGGCTCTTCTTCAAAGGAGATGTGTTTCCAACGAAACAGGTAGATCACAAAGCCCAGAATATAGGAGCGATAAAGCAGGGTGGCGAGTATCAGAGAAAGTGCAATCCACAGCGCAACTATATCGTCACTGTAGAAGGTGATGGTCGCACCGGTTGGCAGGGATGTTTGATAGATAGATTTACTCTCTTCGCCAAGGTTTAGGATGTAGTAACCATTTTTTTTGATGGAGATAGAATCGACTAACAGAGGCAATAGTGAGTTCTTGTATCGAGCTTCGATAGAGCGTTTAGATATTCGAACAATCATCTCGATGTCATGCTCGGTATCTATGAAGCGCGAATAGGCAAAATCAGCGCTATCGTAGAAGTCGTCTACCTGATCGAGCTCTATCATCTTAGAGCGTGTTTTAGAGATATAACAGGAGCCATAAGGTGTGGTCATGACGACAGAATCAAGGTTGAGCGAGTGCCTTAGCGAGTGTACTGCCCCGTGGCTATCGCAACCGTAGTCCATGACTTCCGCTGCAATATGTTTGGTGTTCTCACTGTATTCATTCGCAATCTTCGTCGTATAAAGGATTTGGAAAAAGTAGACAACGAATAGGAAAAAGGAAGAGATGGTGAACACGGCTATCAGAGCCTTGATCAGCTCTCGATGATACGTGTTGAACATCAGTTTCAACATCTCGAACTGGCTGGGCTTGAACTGGTTGATGTCGTACTTAGGTGCGATACGATTGGTTGAGCTTTTATCGAGATCGATAAAGTAACCTACCTTATAAAGGTTAGAGATAAGTTCGCTATTATTATCTACCTTCGCTTTTTTGCATAAGCTTCGATATTTCTTTCTTATAGAAGCAATAATGTTTTTTAACGCGTATAAGCTAAACTCTTCGTCAAAGTGTAATTTAAAAGATTCTTCAACATCTCGTGCAGATTGAGGGTTTGATATTGACGAGTGTTCAATAAGGTATTTGAAAACAAAACTCTCTTTACTATTAAGAGTTTCCTCTGATATCTTATTACTGTTTCTTTTTATGTATATTTTTTCTTCATTGTAGATTAGTTGCAAGCTCTCATTATTGTTATTTATATTGAAAGAACAGTGCATAGCTCAACTCCTAAGCGATAGTTATTATATTTGTGTGATGGATATGTGATGGCTGGGATTTTCATTCAACACAAGAGTTCGATCTAAATAATATAACCAAAATGTCACCATTTTCTCTCAAGATGTTGATACTAATCGCAGAATTTGGGCTTTAATGAAAGGTTATGGAGATGTTCACCCAAAAGTTGAATTTATAAATGAAAGCCAATGATTTACAAGGGGTAAAGGGGATTTATCCATTTGTTTTGGTATTTATCCATTTCACAGCTTCTACGCGGTAGGTTTAGCGACTGAATTTAGAGGTTTCTAATGTAGCTTCTGGTGGTATTCATTCAGCTTATCGATGTGTCAGATTTATCAGAATTTTTCAGGATAAAATTAAATTATGTCAATTTATGTGATATTAATATAATTTAATTTTCTTGTTGGTTTGGTAATTGAATTAAATTGGTCAATGATAGAATTAATTATATTTGTTGAATAATTGACTTTAACTTATTCTGTCACATATTTTAAATGATGAAGATTTAAGTTGGGATATTTAAAATAGGGAAAGGATGATGTTTATCATGAGTCGTTGATTAAAGGATTTTAATGGGACTATTATTGACATATATGTCAAATACGTACCCATGTAAATATTCATCGGCTAGTGATGAAAATAAGATATGAATGAGGTTGGTGTTATACCATGAGCACTGCCTAAAAGTGTAAGCAGTAACAAGTTAGATCAATTAGTGTTATTTTTGAGCAAATGTTAGCGTAACCATATGATATTCAAAGATCTGTTGCGGTGGCTTTGTGTTAACTATGAAAGCGTGCAATCGTTGAGTATTTAACATGCACCATCAAGCACCACGATTTGTGGTTCTTTTTCTGGCTGGTAAAGCACCTGACAAAAGTCTCCTTCTGGCGAATAGGTGTAGTTTTCGGTGTCGAAAGAGATGGCGGCTACTCTTTCTGCATTGCTGCCAGAGTCTACTTCTTTGTTGATGACATGAAGCTCTGTTGCGTCGATATTGAGCAGTCTTCTTAGCGAATCAACATAGGCGATTGGATAGCCGTGGCAGACGTAGTAGGTCTCAATCTCCGTCTTTTCAACATAGTTGCACTCATCCTCAACGCCAGCAATTGCTGACTTCGCGTAGATCATATCGATACCCGTGCGAAGGTTACCAGCCACATCGTGTATTTTACTCGCACGAGCACTTCCTTGAACGTCTAAGAACTTGACCATAGCTGTCGCCGAAACGATCGCTAAAATTAATACAGAGATGATGAGTTCTAAGAGGGTGAAGCCGTTTTGTCTGTTCATGGTTACCGATTATTTGATCTGCTAAAGGGACGGAATGAGGGTAATCTAAATACTAAAGTCATTACAGTTAGTGGGTATAATGGTTTGGTGTTTTATTGTGTGAATTTCTAAGTAATTTTCTTTATAAACAACAGCTTAATTATTTCCTCTTGTTGTTAAACGCTATGTAAGCATACGTAAGCGTACACACCGACAGCAGCCGATTGTTTACGAAACATTAAAACGACTTAATTTATTGATAAATAAGTCTTTAATTGTAGGGTTGTCGACCACTCAAAAACTGACTTTCGACTTCATTTGAGGGAATTGGCTTACTAAATAAAAAACCCTGAAGATACTCGTATCCACAATCGATTAAGAACGCTTTTTGCGTTTCGGTTTCGACACCTTCAGCAACCACTTTCAACCCCAATTTTTCACAGATAGCATGGGTGGCTTGGACAATCGCTTTGCTCCCTTTGTGTGAACCGTGGACGAAGCTTTTATCGAGTTTCACGGTGCTAATCGGTAAGTCATGCAACATCGACAGTGACGAGTAGCCTGTGCCAAAGTCATCAAGATGAAGCTCTACGCCCAATTTAGAAATATCACTTAACGCTTGTCTGACTTCACCATGTTTGAAGATCATGGAAGATTCGGTGATTTCAAGGGCGATGCTTTGAGGTTGGATATTGTAGAAGTTCAACATTGCTAATAGCTGCTCGGCAAAGGTGGCGTGCATCTGAATACTCGAAATATTGATACTCATCATCAACTCACTATCAAACTCACGTTGCCATATAGATAGCTGTTTGAGTGCAGAGTTAAGAACCCATTTGCCGAGCGGTACAATCTGTCCTGTCTCCTCCGCTAAGCTAATAAACTCATCAGGGCCTATGTTACCTAGTTCTTTGTCTGACCATCGAAGCAAGGCTTCAAACCCTTTCACCTTGTCGCTGTTGGTGTTCATGATCGGTTGGTAGTGAAGGTTGAGATCGTCGTTTTCGATGGCACGTGCCAGTCGATGGCGGATCTCTACTTTGCGATGCAGGGTTTGTGCTAAGTCTGGGGTAAACGTTTGGAAGCGGTTTCGACCATTCGCTTTTGCAAGATGCATCGCCATACCCGCTTGTTTTAGCAATGTTTCTTGGTCAACCGCATTATCAGGGAAATGTGCGGTACCTATGCTACAACCGACAGACAAACTGCCGATTCCTCTGATATGGAAACTTCGGTTTAAGGCATCAATGATGCGAGAGCAGAGTAGTGGGATATTTTGATTTCGGCAGGTGTGGGCAATAACAATGAATTCGTCGCCACCAAATCGCCCGATCATGCATTTCTCATCAACCAACTGTTTAAGGCGTTCACCAACCTGTTTGAGTAGTTGGTCTCCGACAGTGTGCCCATAAGTGTCATTAACTAATTTGAAGCCATCAAGGTCGACAAACATCAATTCGAACGGTGAGCGATAGGCAATGCTGGTTTCTAGAAGGTTGGTGATCCCACGGCGATTATAAAGCTCCGTTAAACAGTCGTGTTCTGCGTTGTATCTGGCTTTTATCAGTTTCTCTTTTTGCTTTGTTGTACAGGTTAGGTTTAACAACAGTTCGCTTTTATCAAAGAGCCACTTTCCTTGCACATCAAAATGGTGTGTCTTGCCATCTATTTCGCAGCTGACTTCTTCTAATATCTCTCGGCCTTTACGCACGGTAAACAGCCATTGTGCTGCTGTCTCTTCACTTGAAACGAAGTCGGATAGGGTGCTAAACGGTGAGCCGTAGTTGTGAAAAAATGCGGAGTTAGCACTCACTACGCTTCCCGACTTATTAAACAGAAGGGAGAGGTTTGCACCATCAGAGCAAGCGAGATCGTGCCTTAAACTGCCTTCTTCAGCGACGACTTGTACCAACATACCCGTTCGACCGTCGTGCAGTGGGATCCCAGAAAACAGACACAATGCACGCTTCGAAATGTAGTTGGGAGTGAAGTTCCACCATGTCTTGATGCTTTCGTTGCGTAGAAATTGCCTTTGGTACTCTTCCAATGTCGCTTCGATTGCTTTTGACATCTCGACACTAAAGTCGCGTGATGTCAGCTCAAATAGAGATTCAGACTCCCACAGAGGCAGGGCGCTGCTGTTTGCCCAAGTTATTCTCTTATTATCAATGTCATATATCCAAATTGGACACTGGAGATGCTCGAAAGGTTGATAACTGGTCATCATATTGAACTCGGTGAACTGATATTTTTGTCGAACAGCGACCACCGAAATCGTGTGTTCGGTCGTCGCGTATCAAATTGAATTCTGGCCTTTAATCGCTGTTAAGAAGCTGTTTTAAAGAACAGGAAAGAGCTTAAGAACAATAAAGAACTTAAGCACAGCAAAGTGCCACAGAAGAAACAGCGTGTTAAAGGTTCAGTGAGCGGATGATTTTGTTCACTTTACCTTCAGGGGTAATTTCGACGACATAGCCTTTCTTATCATCAAAAATCTCTCCGTCGATGAAGTGCCAACCATTTGGTTGTTGGATGATCTCTTTAGGAAAGTTCTCATCAAACATAGAGTGGTTTGGATAGACCGTTTCGATAGCTTCAAATAATAGCTGTGCTTCATCTTGATTGGTCACCACGAAGTCTTCTTTCAGGCACATCGTCAATTCAGGTAGAGGTTGAGTGGTGAAGGGTTCTGTCATCGAGCCCAATACACCGTTATGTGCGTAAAAGCGGTATGAGCCAGAACTGCTCTCGCTTCCGTCTGGTGACTTAATGTAAGGTGTTGCACTGTAGAACTCACAGTTGAAGACCATCTTTTGAATAATGCTGCTTTGTGGCGTGACCTGAATGTCTATCCAAGAACTGACTTGCGCTTGAATTTGGTTCACCATTTCTTGTTTATTGGTGTCTGCCATGACTGGTGTTGAAACTAAAGCGGTGGCGGTCAGTAACAGTGAAAGCGTTTTATTCATCTTAAAATGGGCCCTGTGGAAGTGATTATTGCGTAATATTGAATCTATTCATTAATGGAGTGAATGTTACTTTAAGAAGGTATTGCTTAACAGGACCTATCTCTCGGTGAAAAATGGAAAGCTCTGAACTTGGGTCTAGGTAATCGATTACCTTTACTTACAAGTCTATTTGTTTGAATTTTTAATCTAGTAAAGTTGAAATTTACAGTGCTATTAACTGTTATGTTATTGGTGTATGGGTGGTTGGTTTGATTGGGTTTTGTAAACACCTCAAATGTAAGTGCGCGTAAGAAAATAAAGCAAATGTAAGCGGGTGGTAGGCGATGAAAACACAGCAAATAATGTGTACTAAAGGAGGTAACCTTGATAAACCAAGGCGCACCGGTTGTTGCTTCTCTATTTTGTAAACGTGTATGTACAAAAGTGATTACTATGTTTTGCGTACGGTAAATGTAGGGCTCTGATTCCAATATTGATGATCTATGACCAGTATATATACTGCCCTCGCTTTTAATAAATACTGGTGATAGGAATGTCGAAAACCAAAGTGCTCATTGTTGAAGATGACCAAGAGATAGCTCGTTTAACGACGCTTTACCTCGAAGCCGAAGGTTACAATGTTAGCGTTGTTCATGAAGGGAACTTGGCACTTGAAGCGATTCGCAGTATTGAACCTGATTTAGTGCTGTTGGACTTGATGCTCCCAGGGATGAGCGGCGCGCAGATTTGCCGTCAAGCTCGTGAGTTCTACAATGGAATGATTTTAGTGCTAACGGCCTCTGCTGATGAAATGAGTGAGGTCAGCTTATTTAAGTTTGGCGCGGACGATTACGTTGCCAAGCCGATTCGTGGCCATGCCTTGTTAGCGCGAATTGAAGCGTTATTGCGTCGAGCTGCTCCCGTAACAACTGCGCAAGAAACTACGGCTGAAAAACAGTGCGATATTGTAATCAACAGCTCTGCTCAAAGTGCCACGCTCTATGGCCAAAACCTCAAGCTTACTTCTGCTGAATTTGAAATCTTAAACCTTCTAGTTAATAACATCTGTCAGGTCGTGACTCGAGACCAGTGCTGTCAGCTATTTAGAGGGATAGATTACGCATTTAACGATCGCTCAATTGATATGCGCGTGTCTGGGTTACGCCGAAAGCTGCGCATTCACGCAAAAGACAAACAGTTGATTCGTACGGTTCGCAACAAGGGGTACATGCTGGTTGCGTAAGTTCATTGCTACGAAGCTTCGCTCGGTTTCGATGTTTGCTCGCTTATACCTTGGGATTGTGACTGGGATGTCGGCAACGATATTTTTGTTCTTGAACCTTGGTGAGGGGCACATGCGACGCACCGAGATCGAAACCTTCCTCAATGATGGCATCTACTTTGCGGAGCAGTATGTTCGTCAACACAATCAAGAAAACTCACTCTATAAAGAGCTCGATAGAACAGGCTACCAACAATTTTATATCTTCAATTTACGCCTGTTGGAGAATTGGTCGGGCGAGGCGCCTTGCCAACAATGTGAGTTATACACAACCTTAAACGGTGTGCCGATATATCTAAGTGATGACAACCTTTATTCGGCCGTGTTTCAGCTGCCAAACTCTAAATTTAGTTTTGGCTTCAGTGAGGTAGGGGACTTCTTCTCTCCTGACATTGAATGGTATGAAGACTCAGAACGACACTTTTTGTTAGGGCTGTTATTGGCTGTAATCGTGGCGATTGGAGCAAGTGTTTACTTACCTGTGAGGCGTTTTCAAGAAAGAATAGAGTTGCTCGTCGAGAAGCAGAAGCAGTTTGGTAAGGGCAAGCTTAGTACTCGATCTGACATGGACGACATCCATCCTGTTTCTGATTTAGCCAGCAGTTTTAACTTCATGGCTGAAGAGATTGAGAGCAAAGTAAAACAAAGTCATATCTTCGCTCAAGCTATCCCACACGAAGTACGAACTCCGTTAAGTCGTATTCAACTGGCGACCGATATTCTAAGAAGAGGAGCCCCCGATAATCATCAGGTTCTTTTCGATGACATTGATACCTACATTGAGGATATCAACGAACTCACGTCAGAAATCATCATGCTGTCGAAGTTGAATGTCATGGATAACTCTTTCTTTGAACTCGTTAAAGTGACCTCCGATCTTCGTGAGTATTGCCTAGACCGAATTCGTTACTCGAAACTAGACAATGCCACCTTTGAATCTAAGGTACAGCTAGAGTGCAAGATTAAGTGTGATTGCTCAATGGCACGCTTGGTGTTCGATAACGTGCTAAAGAATGCGGGTAATTACACGAAAGACAAAGTGTGGATGACGTTAGATGAGAACTCAGAAAACTGGCTGGTGGTGATTGAAGACAATGGTTCTGGAATACCGGAGAATAAGCGTGATGAGGTATTCCTTCCGTTCTCTCGATTAGATTCAAGCAGAGCGTCGACCACCGGTGGATTGGGGTTAGGCCTCGCGATTGCTCTATCGGCGGCTAAAAAGCTTTCTTGGGATATCAAAATTGACGACAGCAACTTTGGTGGCGCCAAGTTCAGTATCGTGATTCCTAAAATCGCATAAGCTGTAGCTTTAAGAGCTCTTCAGGCTCGTAAAATAACAAAGCCACGGACTAATACCGTGGCTTTTTCATATTCCGATTTACAAGCGAGTGACTTCTTAGTTACTACTGCTTAGAGCTTAGAGCTTAGAGCTTAGAGCTTAGAGCTTAGAGCTTAGAGCTTAGAGCTTAGAGCGATGAAGGCCATAAATAGCGTGGTCAACGATGCGACCATTCAAGTTCTCGTTACGCGTGATGATACCTTCTAACGTGAAATGTAAGCGCTCACAAACCTTACGGCTGCTTTGGTTACCGGTTGCGGCTGATATCTCTACCTTTTCCATATCTAACTCATTGAAAGCAATATCAACCAGCTTTTGGACAACGCGCGTAACAATCCCCTTTCCTTGGTATGTCTCAGATAACCAATAACCTATCGTCACCTTTTGCTTATCATGGTCAATGGTATTGAAACTACAGTTACCGACGACCTTGTCTTGATACACGATCGCACAAGTCATGCTTTTCCCTTCCGCATAATCGTGTAGCGAGCGTTGGATGAAGATCCTAAAGTCTTGCTCGGTTTTACAATGTGGCGGCCACACGAGCCATTGGCTTAGGTACTCATTCTGACTTTGTGAGATTTCCGCGTAGTGAGAAGCGAAGCTCTCTTCAACCAATGCGATGGAGAGTTCGTTGTCGATAACCGTTTTAAACATGTCTTTCCTTTTCTTATGGCTGCTTATTTAAGCGAATCTTAGTCGGCAGGCTATAATGTCGCATGATTTTTAATATGCAACCATTTGTAGCACGGATTTTTCGTGATACGTTAGTTCTATCACGAAACTCATTAAACCTTACAATAGTTGTGTATATAATCATTAGCTATGCATTAGTATTAGCGCCCTAAATATATAAAAACTATAAAAATGCTAGGCTTAAATAATGAATCAACATTGCCAGGACGTGACCGTGGACCTAAGAAAGGCTCTATTCGGTATTGCTAAGGCGCTTGATAACGTCGGTTTCGAAAGTAAAAATCATGGACAGAGAGTGGGCTACATCGCGTATCGATGTGCTCTGAGTGTGGGGTGGGAAGAAGAGCAAGCGCAACTCGCGTTTTCGTTAGGCTTGATTCACGACTGTGGTGTCTCGCAAATTGATGAACAGCTCAGCTTAACGTCTGGGTTTGTACCCGACTCAAGCTATCACCATTGTCAAAAGGGCTACCAAATATTAAAAGAGTGCCCAGTTCTTTCTATATTCGCTAAGCCGGTTCTTTATCATCATACTCCGTGGTCTGAGCTAAAGGCTATTCATATCAGTGAGTTAGAAAAAGAGCTAGCTGCCATCGTGATGCTTGCCGATAGGGTCGATTATCTATACGGCATAACCTCTTCTGATCGTTATGGAAACCTAACACCCGATGGCAAAGCGAGCATCATTGAACGTTTGACTGAACAAGCGGATGAGATGTTCGAAACTAACCTTGTGCAACACATGTGTGAGTTGGTCGATCTGGATGATTTTTGGTTTTCTATGGAGATCCCTTACATCGAAAACATGAGGGATAATTTTGAGCCTGTACCATTCTTCTCTCAGCAGATGTCGTTGGATGAGACGGTGGCCTTTGCCGAATTTATTGCCAACGTTGTTGATACCAAAAGTTCGTTTACCTTTAAGCACTCTTTGAAGGTTGGGCAGCTTTCAGAATACCTCGCCAAACAGCTGGGTTATTCCTACACCACTCAGCGTAAACTCTATCTGGCTGGGTTGGTTCATGATATCGGTAAACTGCAAACTCCTAATGACATTCTGCATAAGCCGGATTTACTTACTGAAGAAGAGTATTGCTGTATTAAACGCCATGCAACGGACACTCGATTCGCACTGCAGGAGTTGTTCAGTTCACCTCAGGTTTGTCAGTGGGCATCTAATCATCATGAGAGATTGGATGGTTCGGGTTACCCAATGGGCAAAACGGCGGAAGAGCTGGATCAACCCAGTCGAATTGTTGCTGTGGTGGATGTGTTTCAGGCGCTAACTCAGTCTCGCCCTTATCGTGCAGGTATGACGTTAGAAGAAACACTCGCTATTTTGACGGACCACGTTGATAACTTTAAGTTGGATCGAGAAGTGTTTGAGTGCCTTAATAAACACGCGCAATATTGCTTTGAATTATCGACAGATAAACGAATGTACGCGTTTTAGTGCAAGTGAGTCCTTTTGAGGTGTGATGCCTTCACTCATATTCGATGAGATATGACCAAGCACCAGAAACAGAAAAGCGATAGCCGAGGCTATCGCTTTTTTAATGGGGGCTTATCAGGATCTTTATATCGAGATTAGTATCGTTTTAAGATCTCGATAATCGCTTGCTCAGTTTCCGCTGCGATGATGGCATCAATGTCATCATCATTTTGGAACAACTCTGATAGCGCCATAATCGTATGGATGTGGCTATCTGAGTCCATCGCCGCCAGAGTAATCGAAAGGTAAACGTCACCGTTGTCTTCTGACTCTAAATCAACACCCTTCTTGAATACCGTTACTTGCAGTGATGCTTCGTTAACACCATCTTCAGGGCGAGCATGAGGCATCGCAATCTTTGGTGCTAGAACATAGTACGCGCCAATGTCCTTATGCTTTTGCTTGATAGCTTCAACATAGCTTGCTTCGATTTTGTTGTTCGCTAGCAGTGTTGAACAAGTCACATCAATCGCCGCATCAACCGTTAGGTTTTCGTCAGAGTTGATGATAACGCCTTGGTTACCAATTAAATCAAATAAGCTCATGAAACAATCCACCCTAGGATAAGACCAACAACACCGAAGTCGAAGTCAGCAAACGTTGTCGCTTCAAGACCAAGGCCACCCAGTACTGGAAGCAGTAGCATTGGTAGGAAAGAGATACACAGACCTTGCGTGAACGAACCAAGAATTGCACCGCGTAGACCGCCTGTCGCATTACCGTAAACGCCTGCTGCACCACCTACGAAGAAGTGTGGAACGACGCCAGCTACAATGATTGTCCAGCCAAGCGCGCCTTGAACTGCCATTGCTAGTAGGCCAGCAGCGAAAGAACAAAGGAAACCGATAAGTACCGCGTTTGGTGCTACAGGGAATACCATAGGGCAGTCTAGAGCAGGTTTTGCACCCGGTACGAGTTTGTCAGAGATACCTTTGAATGCAGGAACGATTTCAGCAATCAGCATCTTCACACCTTGCAGTACGATGTAAACACCACCGGCAAACACAAGAGACTGCATGAAGGTGAATACTACCCAGTTCTGACCGTTTGATACTGTTTCAACAAAGTCACCGCCAGCAACTATTGAAGCAAACATAAAGAAGATAGCCATTGTTGTTGCTACAGCAACGGGTGTATCACGCAGGAACATTAAGCTCTTAGGTACGTTGATGTCTTCTGTTGATTTGGAAGTGTCACCAAACTTGCTACCAATGTAACCCGATACTAAGTATGAGAACGTTGAGAAGTGACCCATCGCCAGTTGATCTGTACCCATCACTTTCTCTGTGTATTTTTGAGCAAGTGCAGGCATGATAACCATCAGTGAACCCACAATGATCGAGCCGATTGCAACTAGAGCAGTGCCTTCGATGTTAGCTGTAGACAGGATTACCGCTACCAGCATAGACATGAACATTGTGTGGTGACCCGTTAAGAAAATATATTTTAAAGGAGTAATACGAGCCAATAAAATATTCACAACGAATGCGAAGAACATAATTAGAGCCATTTCATAACCGAATGCTTCTTGTGCTAGTGCAACAATTGCTTCGTTATTTGGAATAACACCACTTACGCCGAATGCTTCAGTAAATACAACTGAGAAGTTATTTAGTGCGCCAACAAGAGCGCCAGCACCAAAACCTAAAATTAGGAAACCCATTACGGTTTTAATTGTGCCTTTTAGAATGGTAGAAACATCTGCTTTTTGTGCAACCAGGCCAATAAAAGCAATTAAACCTACCATGATCGCCGGCTCTTTTAATAAGCCGAGCATGAACTCGAAAAAGTTTTGCATAATTTTGACCTTACATGAAAGTTTTTAGTTGTTCTTCAATAGATGCTTTGTCAAAAATATTTTTAAGGCTGATGATGTTCTCTTTACCAGCGTCTTTTAGTTGGTTTGCAACGTCTGTTGCTGCAACCCAAATATCCGCATTGCTTGATGCTGCAGATGATAGATCTTCGTGATCAACTTCTGCTTCGAAACCGATTTTTTTAGCGACTTCTTTTACTGCCATTTCCATCATTAGAGAAGTACCAAGGCCGTTACCGCAAACTACAAGAATCTTTTTCATAATATTTGTCTCAATTGGATTTTAGGGGTTGAGAAACTTCGTTCTCTTATTGTGTGAGAGCATAGTAATGGAAATATTCAGATTTCAATAAGATCTCCATCACAAAGCTAAAATGATATTGTGATGGAGATCTCGTTAATTTGTAGTAAAGATCCAGAGTGAGACTTTGATCAAATTTAACTTTTCACTCGAATATGCAACGTATTTTATTGAGAAAGGCGGGCTTAATTAATTTTTATATCAGAATATAAATCTATAGAGGCTTTATTGTAGAAAACAGAGAATTAATCGTATCGACCGTAGTCAGTAAGCATTTTCTTAAGCATGCTATTAACGTCTTTGGTCTTTTTATTTCTTTTAGTCAGTTGGCTAAGAGAGGTTGGTTTTGGCGAGGCAACATTTTCACTGTCGACTTCTTCAGTTTTATCTTTCATTTTCTGTACGGCAGGCAATAACATTCTAATTTCTTCGTTATTGGCATTGGTCAGTACCACAATATTTTCAGATTCAACTTGGGTTATGGTTAATATCCCGTGTTTAACCGATTCAACCTTTTCACCAATCATAATTGATTCAGGCGCAACAGAACGATCGGTGAGTTGACCTGTACGTAATTTCGCCGCACTAATAGCGCGGATATTTCCGGTATTTTCAAACGCGACAATAACAGTATAGGTATTATAATATTCAACTACTGTCACATAGCCGTGTCTATTTGTTTTGAATCTAGCTCCATTGTTCATGTCGTGCGGAGCTTCCATTTTCTTCACGTGTTTCCTCTCTTAGTCTCGATGGCTGTTATATCTAATCAGCTCTATTGGTATTTTATAGATAATTATTTGGTGAGATCACATAAAGTATATACGCATCTAAACTTAAGATGAATCTTGAAGTCTCGGGAAATGAGGCAGAGCACAGAAAAGCAGTAAGAATCACACAGAATTAACCGAGTGATTACGCTCACACACTTAAAGACTTAACATTACAAATTCAACTCCCTACAGATTGTTTACAGTTTTGAAGCACGAAAACGACGATAAACAATACGTTTTGGCTAATCCTTGACCGCGCGATCGTTTGCGTCAAAAAATGTGATGAAAGTCTCATTTAACTGTTTATACTTCTCTTCCGGTTTTAAGCCGGTGCTTAGCCAATACAAGCCGTCACATGGATATGTGAATGACCCCACGGACCGGACCAGCTACGTTCCACTGCTTGTATAAGGTGATTTTTTACATGAACAACTCGTTGTTACATTCGCTAACCCTGTTAGCTCCTTCATCGCGTAGCGTTTTGCTTGCGGTTCTTTGTCCTGTTCCTTTGATGTCATTTGCTTGGCTCATGTTCACTCTTTAAGGATTACTAGGACACATTATGAATATTCTATTTGGTTTTGTCGGTGTTCTTGCACTGATTGCTTGCGCGTACCTGTTATCTGAAAGTCGTTCTTCAATTAACTGGAAAACGGTCTCTCGTGCACTATTACTTCAAATCGGTTTTGCAGCCTTAGTCTTGTATTTCCCATGGGGACAATTGGCGCTAACTAGCCTAAGTAATGGTGTTTCTAGCCTGCTTGGTTTTGCAGACGTTGGTATCGCATTCCTTTTCGGTGACCTTGCTACTGAAGGCTTCATTTTCGCGGTTCGCGTGCTTCCAATCATTATCTTCTTCAGTGCTTTGATTTCTGCGCTTTATTACTTAGGCGTCATGCAAAAAGTGATTCAAATCTTGGGCGGAGCGGTGCAAAAACTGCTAGGTACAAGTAAAGCTGAATCTCTGGTTGCTACAGGTAATATCTTCCTTTCTCAGGGTGAGTCTCCTCTTCTTATTCGTCCCTTTTTAAAGTCTATGACTCGTTCGGAACTGTTTGCTGTAATGGCAGGTGGTATGGCGTCGGTAGCGGGTAGTGTACTTGGTGGTTATGCTGGCCTTGGTGTTGAGCTTAAATACCTTATCGCTGCAAGCTTTATGGCGGCTCCGGGCAGCCTGTTAATGGCGAAGATCATCGTTCCTGAGCGCAGCACACCAAGTGATTACGACCACATTGAGCTCGATAAAGCTGACCAAAGCAACGTGATTGATGCATTGGCAAGCGGTGCGATGAACGGTATGAAGGTTGCGGTAGCGGTTGGTACTATGTTGGTTGCCTTCGTGAGTGTGATTGCGATGGTCAACACTGGCCTAGAAAGCCTAGGTGAAACGTTTGGTTTTGCGGGCATTACGTTGCAAGCTATCTTCGGTTACCTGTTCTCGCCACTTGCATGGCTGATCGGTATCCCGAGTGATGAAGTATTGATGGCAGGCTCTTACATAGGTCAGAAGATCGTTATGAACGAGTTTGTTGCTTTCATCGACTTCGTTGAGAACAAAGCGCTACTTTCTGAACACAGCCAAGTAATAGTGACTTTTGCTCTATGTGGCTTTGCTAACATTGGTTCTATCGCGATTCAGTTAGGTTCAATCGGTGTTATGGCACCAGAGCGCCGTGCTGAAGTTGCAAACTTAGGTTTGAAAGCGGTAGCTGCTGGTACGCTAGCAAACCTAATGAGTGCATGTTTAGCGGGTATTTTTATCCTGCTTTAAGCTAGATTCAGTTAAAGCGGACACTTTGCTTACGGAGTTAACGTAAGGAGGGTGTCCGCTTTTTTGTGCCTGTTAATCAGGCGAAATCAGGTTTTGGCCGTCTACTGTGATTTGTCTATAGTGAGTAAAAGCTCACTCGGAAGAGTAATAGAGCCAGTTCCTTTTATCCGATATACTTGAATATCATCAGGTTGCGATTAATAACATTCGGCTTCGATTGAGAATATTCGGTTTCGACTAAGCATATCCGCTTTCGACTAAGAACAATGGCAACCAAGCTAAATTAATCAAGGGTCTCTCCATGAACATTCGCGTTCTCATCGGTCTTATTGTTACCTTCATTGGCTTGTTTGCGATGGTTTACCTAATTGCTGGCGGCGCTCAGTTTCCTATCTACCAGTGGCCAAAAGAGGCTTATCTCGGTTTGGTGTTCAGCGTCGTGTGGGGGGCTGGTGTCGCAGCGTCTGTAGCGTATTTATTCTCGGCATTGGTGTTTGTCACTGTCGCCGTAGTTTGCTATGCGATCGGTTATAAAATCGGCGGGCTCTTTTCTTCAAGTTCTAAAGTTTAATCTTATCAAGGTGTGCTGATGTTCATTGAAGTAGGGCTGATTTGAATGCACTGGCTCGATCGTTGGAAGGTGTATCGCTATCATCGAAAACAGACTAATCGCTCGAATGGCGACAAGGCTAAAGCTTTAGGTTGGACTAGCGAAGAGAGCCAATTGCGTCGCTTTGAAGTGATCGCTCGTGCGGCGGGCTTCGAAAAGAAGAGTGTTTTAGATTTGGGTTGTGGCTATGGCGAGCTGTTTGAACTGCTCGACAGCATCTATCGTATTCGCTCTTACACTGGCGTTGACCAACACGCAGGCTTTCTAAAGAAGGCGAGGCAAAACTACACAGAAGATCGTTGTCGGTTTTCGTCGGGTGATATGAGCAAAATGAACCTTGAGGCGCACGACATTGTCATCGCGAGTGGTTCACTGAACTATGTCTCTCGTGATTCTGATTATCTGACAAACATGATTACTCGCATGTATGAATTGGCGAATCAGACGGTGATTTTTAATCTTCTCAACTCAAGCCAGTATCCTTCACGTAATACCTTGATGAGTTATCACCCTCAGGGCGTGTATCGCTTTTGTAAGACGCTTTGTGAGGATGTTTCTTTAATAGAAGGTTACGCAGAAGGGGATTTTACGATAGTGATGAACAAAGCCTGCCCCTAAACTCAAACCCAAGCCAGAGCGAAATGATGGTGTAGTTAGAACTAAAAAAGCCGCAGGCCTCGAAAGGTGTGCGGCTTTTTGGGTTCTTAGACCAACCTAAGTATCTAAGACCAGCCTAGGTATGTTGCTAGTTCTTCTGCGGCTGGTTTTTAATGAGTCCGTAAGGGATGTTAGTAAACACCTTAGGGTTGCCTTCATAAGTCGGCGCTTCATTCACTTGCTGCCAATCGAGTAGCATGATTGCTAGCACGTTGCGGTGTTCACCGTACTCAAGGTCAAAATCACCGGTGATCGAAGGGATCATGCCTTGTTTCTCATCGATTGAAGCTTGAATCGCGAGTCGAGTTTTCTCTACAACTGGGTCATCTTCTAAACCTGCTAATAAGAAGGTTAATCCAACCTCCGCAATCACATCTTCTTTCGCACGCAGCAGAATCGTATCGATGTTTTCTCTGAAGTAATCGTAGATCCATTGATGATCTTGTTCGCTTACTTGATGTTGGTAATATTCTGAATCACCAAAGATTACATGCGTCATACCATAGATCTTATTGCCGTATTGCTGGCTTGAAAGCTTTCTGTCTTTATCGTTTGGGTATGCTTTTTTGAAGGTATCTACGAACTCATCAACGACATCCTGCTCACCCAGTTGGCGCAACCAGTAAACCTGATTCGCTAACTGAGCAGCCCACGCTTTCACCATGTCTTCATTGGTCACGTATCGAGAGAAGTCATAGCGACGAATGATTTCGCGCAGCTTGGCATCGTTCTTGTGTTCTAAACCGTATTCATTAGCACGAGCCATAGAGCCTAGAAGGTCAACACCAAGATAAAGGTACTCAGGCATGTGCTTGGTGATGTTATAGCGTCGAACACTGCGCTCATCGTTATCACCAATATAAGATGCAACTCGCTTCTCTGAGTAGAGTACGATTTGTTCCATGGTTTGAACGTCATTCGACAGGGTGCTGAGCTTGCTTGCTACTCGAGCCATGTCGCTCCACACCGCCGCTGAATACTTGTCGTCTAATGTTTGACGATACATGCGCAGCCCGTAGTGACCTTCTTTGAATGCAGGCAGAGTGTAAAGCTGGCTTTCATAGGTGGTGCGAATGAGGTCAGCAGATTGCTTGAAAGATTGTTCTTGAGAATTGAGCGAATCTGCTTGGGATTGAACGTTCACTGCGGTTGGCGCTTGAACGTTTTCTTGTGCATGAACGGCAACGGCAACCGAGGCTGATAGCAATGTACACAGTGTGATAGTTTTTAACTTCATGTCGTGAGGTACCAAGCTGATTATTAGTCTATGTAAAATAACATTGATGAATCCTTTAATGTAAGCGTTGAGTCAATACAATGTAAGCTTTATAAGGTTCACTAACCCTTTTTGATTAAACCATTCGTTTAGTAAAGAAGTTTGAAGTGATGGATCACTCAATATTTGATAGATAGTCGACGTTAGTATGGATTTTTAATGACTTAGCGGCATACTGGGGCAATAAGCCAGAAATGAGCCGTTATAAGGCAGTATATAGAACAATAGTGTTAGAGGTTCGTAAATGCCAAGTGGTTCTAGCAAGCAGTGGTCTGCCAGAGTAGTATCTTTTCTTTTTTTTCTTGCGATGGTAAGCGCAATTGAGTTCTTTCATGCCAAGCAATTAACTTTTCTTAAAAACGAATCGTATTCAGAGGCAAAAAAGCAACTATCCATTATTCGTTCTCGGATTGAAGCCGCGATCGTGTCAGATATGTATATCCTCAATAATTTCTCGACCTTAGTGACCATCAACCCCGATGGTGAGGTGAAAAATTGGGATAAGATTGCTGAGAATATCATTCAAGATGGCTTCCATATTCGACTTATCGGACTCGCCAAAGACGACATTCTAAACTTTGTTTACCCGCTGGAAGGTAATGAGCAGGTTCTCGGTATTAATTATCGTGATCACCCAAATCAATGGGAGTCGGTTGAGATAGCTCGTAATCTTGGCAACACCTTTATTGCTGGTCCCTTTGAGTTGTTTCAAGGTGGGCAAGCCCTCATTACGCGTACTCCGATCTTCCGAGATCCGCCTTTTAATCAAGATTATTGGGGTGTCTCCAGTGCTGTTATCGGTTTAGATGAGCTGTTTGAAGATGTTGGTATCGGCAAGATCGAGAACAAGTATGAACTCGCTATTCGTGGTGCAAACAGTTCAGGTAAAGATGGCGCAGTCTTTTATGGTACTCAGGATGTGTTCGATAATGCGTTTGCCACTGAACAGGTGAGCTTCCCATACGGTGGTTGGTTCCTTGCTCTCTCCGGTAACGAACATGTATTGATGGATGAGCCTTGGTATCGCATCCAAGCGGTTAGGCTGGTGGGCTACTCCATTATATTAGTGTTGGCGTTTGCCTTCTTTACTATTTATCGCCTGTACCGGATTGCAGATAGCCGCTCTATGCATGATGAGTTAACGATGTTACCGAATCGTCGATACTTCATGTATAGCCTCAAGCAGGCTTTTAAAACCACTCAAAAGCAGAGAGCGAGAACCTTTGCTGTTGTAAATATCGATCTCGATGGGTTTAAAGCAATCAACGACACTTATGGTCACGCGGCAGGCGATCAGGTATTGATCGAGTGTGCTAACCGCATAAGAAGTGAGCTGCGTGTTTCAGATATCGTCGCAAGGATAGGCGGTGATGAGTTCTTGGTCTTGTTGCCACGCATCATCGATGATCAACATGTATCGTCGATCGTGACTAAACTACGAAAGGCGATATGCTCGGCGCCAGTTGTGTACGAGGCGCACTCTATTTATCTCAGAATCAGTGTGGGTTGGGTTATTCACAATAACAACTACAATGATGTCGATGCGCTCTTGAAAGCTGCTGATGAAAAAATGTACGAACAAAAGCGACAAGTTATCTAGGTTGAATTTGAGCTGCGATTAGAATTTAGTTGCTGAATGTGGGGAAAAGCCTCAGAATACCGCGCTTTGCTCCGTATCAATGTATTTGATGAGCGAAAGCTGAAGCAACGCATTTTTTAACGTGTTGCTCATACTAAATGTTATTCAACTGAGAAAATAATCTATGAGTTTTACCTCCCTTGGCCTTTCTGAACCGATCCTTAAAGCTATTGAAGCACAAGGTTACGATAAGCCATCACCAATACAAGAGAAAGCCGTACCAGCTGTCCTAACGGGCAAAGATGTTATGGCCGCTGCTCAAACAGGTACAGGTAAAACTGCAGGCTTCACGCTACCTATTCTTGAAATGTTATCGAAAGGCACTCGCGTACGTCAGAACCAAGTTCGTGCGCTCGTGTTAACGCCAACTCGTGAGCTTGCAGCGCAAGTGAATGGCAGCGTAGTGAAGTACGGTATTAACTTACCGCTGACTTCTACGGTCGTGTTTGGTGGTGTGAAGATTAACCCTCAGATGCAAAAATTGCGTAAAGGCAGTGACGTGTTGGTGGCAACACCTGGTCGTCTACTTGACCTATACAACCAAAATGCAGTGCGTTTTGACCAACTAGAAATCCTAGTGTTAGATGAAGCGGACCGCATGCTAGATATGGGTTTCATCCGCGATATCCGTAAGATCTTAGCTTTCTTGCCTAAGAAGCGTCAGAACCTACTGTTCTCAGCGACGTTCTCTGATGATATCCGCAGCTTAGCGAAAGGCTTGGTGAACAATCCTGTTGAGATTTCAGTAAGCCCTGCAAACTCAACGGCAAAAACGGTTGAGCAAAGCATCTACCCTGTAGACAAAAAGAAAAAGAGCGCAATGCTAGCGAAGCTAATCAAAGATAACGATTGGCGACAAGTGTTGGTGTTCAGCAAGACGAAACACGGTGCTAATAAGCTTGCTCGCTTCCTTGAAGAGCAAGACATCACTGCTGCACCTATTCATGGTAACAAGAGCCAAGGTGCACGTACTAAAGCCTTAGAAAACTTCAAAACAGGTAAGGTACGAGTACTTGTTGCAACTGATATCGCTGCTCGTGGTATCGATATCCCGCAACTGCCTCAAGTAGTTAACTTCGATCTTCCACATGTATCAGAAGACTATGTACACCGTATCGGTCGTACTGGCCGTGCTGGTGAAGTAGGTAAAGCGATTTCATTGGTTTGTGCGGATGAAGTGGGTGAGCTGTTCGGTATTGAACGCCTGATTCAACAAGTGCTAGAGCGTCGTGAACTGGAAGGTTTCTCTCCAGTAAACAAGTTACCTGAGTCTCGCTTGGATTCACGTCCAATCAAGCCTAAGAAACCGAAGAAAGCAAAACAACCACGGGAACATGCCGATGGTCAACGCTCTGGTGATAACGCTCGCGGGCACAAGCCAGCAGGTAAGAACAAGCGTCATGTAGCTGGTAATGGTTCGGCGCCAAAGCGTAAGCCAACATCAGGAAAGAAACCGGCTGAAAACAACTCAGCTGCGACAGCTGAAGATAAATCAGTAAGAAACAACGGTAGCAACTTTAAGCGCGGTAGTGCGGGTAATAAACCTGCTGCAAATAACGCGGGTTCTCAGAATACTCTGAGCAAACCAAGCGCTGCGGGTAAATCTAACGGTACTGGTAAGCCAAACAACGCGGGTAAACCTGCAGGCAAGCCTAAGAAGTCTGGTTACGGCGGTAGTTACGGCCCAAGCAAGTCGTCAAATAAGCCGACAGGCAACAAACCTTCACCGTCGAGAAGCCGCTCTAAGCCAGCTCCTCAGAAGTAATCTTTTCTGAGATATTGAAAGAGCAACGAACAGGAGTCGCTTTATAAAAAGGCGTCTCGTGGGTTAAGTTCTTTCTGTCATAGAAATCGAATAAGCGCGAATATTGAATCTCAATGTTCGCGTTTTTTTATGGGCGCTGTTTGGGGTGTTGATGTTGATGTTGATGTTGAGTAACCCTAGGGAGAGGTTTATTGCTGTTTAAAGTGATTGAATCTAAGGGAAATATGGCATTTTTGGGAAGGGTAATGAATCTTTAATGATTCATTAATAACAACATAATCACTAGCGTTTTTGTTGAATTTTGCAATTTGCAATTCCAGTTTGCAAAACAAACAAGGATATACGACCAATACGTGTCCAGATGCGTAGTAAATACGTGTTTTTAAAGTTGGCACGTATGCTGCATTAGTAATGGTGACCCTTCTTAAGCCGAGGGTCACCTAGCCAACTGACGTTGTTAGTGAACCTTTTTTGTTCACACAAAATATATGACCAATCACCCTTATTGTGATTGGTTTTTTTTTGCCTGAATTTTAGGTTCTATTTTTTGTTATTACTTTTTTACTCACCACACTTAGAGTAACAGCTTGGTTGGCGTGGGCATTCTCCACCTCTGGAGCAGATAAGCCTCGCTTCTGTCTCAATCCCACGTTCAATCCAATTTATATTTAGAATCTTGGCTATTGTCGTGAGATCTTTCTTGATGTTACGCGGAATTGCCACAGAGCCACCATTGTTAACGCATGACGCTTTAAGCTGCTCTGCTATGTCTCTTGAATTACCGCCTTGAGCATCAATCGCAGGGTTGAGATCTATACCAGCACACAACACACGATTGTTACCCGCAGGATCCGTCATATTGATGGATTCACAGCAGTAGATCCTTGGCTCATCACCCACATTCAAAATGGAGATTTGAGCCGAGCTTCCCGCTCGAGGTTCTGATAATCGACGGAACACAGCCCAATGTTGACATGGGTCAGCGACCGTTCTCATATTTCCCCAAGGCAGCGGAATCCCGTTCCCGCGATATACCGCCTTGAGTTTCCCCGGTCCATAAGCATCAAAGTAGTGCCAGTGAGGGTAGGGCGATACTACAGTCATTCGACGCATCGCAACAGAGGGGGAAACCCCTGCTCTTTTGTGAACGTCGATTTCGTAACCAGTACGGTCGAGTAGCTGTCTAAACGGGACTTTCGGGCACAGCAGTGCGCCAGCAAAGAAGCTGGATTCAAAGTCTCGCCATGCTTGAAGAATGTCTTGGGAGTTGAGCTGTGAAGAGCCTGAAATCTGGTTGTCATCCCATGTGTTGTTGTTACCGACCGACAACACACTCTTTAGGCCTTCTTTGCTGTGCAGAATGCAATGGCCGATATAAACCGAAAGGTCGTATTTCAGGCGAGTCGGATACTCTTTGAGAATCTCGTTTAAGAAGATAGTACCCGGAGGCTCAAAGAAGGAGGTCACTAGCTGCTTGGCGTTAATTCCGAGCTCATCGACTACGTCTTGCGGCGTGCGCGTCACCCAGCGGATGTTGATTCCTAGGCTTCTAGCGATGTCTATGAGGTCTTCGACGCTGAGGTTAAGACGTTTTAAGCCTACCTCTTCCGCAGCGCGCTCAAGGTCAGGGAAGTGGTTCTGATTGCTCTCTTGGTGTGCTCGAATCAAGAGGTGCGCAAACTGGCGGCCTGAAATGCCCGTTTGTGACAGCATCTCAGGAATCGCAATTTGCAGGATGTCGTTTGAGAATAGGAAGCTCGGCTCGAGCGCCATGCCACTTATCCCACCACGATTCCCCTTATCAGGAGCAATGGCTTGTTGTTCAGATTCGTCGTCGAGGAACCACGTTGGATTCTTCTGAAAGACCTGTGCAATCACTTCCAGCATATCGATGCTTGGAACCCGCTTTCCCCGTTCAATCATTGAAAGGTAAGAAACGGAAGGTGCATATTCTGGGTTGATCCTAATACAACGCGCAGACAGATCTTCCATCGTTAAATGGTTACGTTTTCTTAGGTTACGTATTTTCGTCCCTAGGAAATGTGACTGACGAACTAAACTTTTTGACAAGGCCATATTTGTAAAATTCACATTGTAAAATTTTTGTTGTGAAATTGTATGTAAAAAAGCGCTAATCTACAAACTAAGCAATTCACAAAATGACAAATAAATTAAACGTTAGTTTGGAATAATTGCTCTAGGACACATTTTTGCTGTAGAAATCGGTGGTTATCACCGGACTGGTCAAGAGGGAAAGACTATGAATATGCTTACATTCGATAAAACAGAAATCCAAAAACAATCAAAGCCATTTATCGCTGAAGCTGTCTTTGCCGTGGAGACAATCAGTGCCAATCAGCAAACTGAAAAGCAAGTGAAAGCAAAGCACCTGCTTGATCGACTATTCCCACTAGAGAATGGCTCGCATCAAGACGTAACCAGCTACGTAGTCGATTACCGTCATATTATGGCTTACTTTAAAGATGGTCAGCACAGCGGTTTGAAGCACCCTAAGCAGTTTGTAGCTTATATGGGTGAGAAGAACGACCCAGACTCTATATTGTTCCGAGATGGCAGTGGCAGTCACCTAGAGGTGATGTTTGGTTGCCATAAAGGGACAGGTTGTATTGAGCTAGTAGAAATTGATGATATTCAGTTGGAATCATGCACCACGTTTGGCCAATCACCAATGGAAGCAACAACCACAATGCGTGAAGAGACCATTGCAGCGATGCGCCACTGGATCAGTTTGATTCAAGGTGACGCAAAGGGTAAACCAAAGGCATGCAGTGAAGATAAAGAGTTCCGATCAAAGAGTGGTGAAGACTACTGTCTGAATTACTGCTTCCAGATCTAACGGTGAACCCTAGGTAGCTAAATCAATTTACACAGCTAAAGAAAAAGCCCCGAAGATAATGTCTTTGGGGCTTTCTAGTTTAAATACGAGCCGACTAATATGTCGATAAGAGCATTGTTGGTGTGTGTGTGTCTTACAAAGGCATGACTCGGTTACGGCCAAGTGATTTCGCTTCGTAAAGTAGCTTATCAGCACGCTCGATCAGCGATTGAGCTGATTCGCCGGGTTCAAGTTCAGCGACACCAAACGATGCAGTGATACTGCCGACTTGTTCACCACTGCGGCGATCTTTAATCGACAGCTTTTCTAAAGAGCGACGATTGGTATCAGCGAGTTGACGAGCAATACGCAAAGATTTGTTTGGCACAATCAGTGCGAACTCTTCACCACCAAATCGATAAGCAGAAATACCTTCACGGCAACTTAACTTCAGCTTACGAGCGATCCCTTTAAGAACCATATCACCAAACAAGTGGCCATAGGTGTCGTTGAAATTTTTAAAGTGGTCGATATCGAGAAGAATCAGACACAAAGATTGTTGTGCTTCACACAAGGTTTCAATGTCACGGTCGAAAGAGCGACGGTTATAGAGTGTGGTTGTACTATCGAAGAGCGCATCTTTCTGCACTTCTACCAATTGAGTTTTGAGCTTGGTGATCTCTGAGGTTGCAGAGTTCAACTGAGAGTTTAAAAACTGAGTAGAGTGACGAATATGACGAGATTCAGACACCAGCTGTCGAACCAAGGACATGACTTCATCAATAGATAAACTTTCATTATCAACTCGAGCCAAGTCCTCGAAGCTTTTATCGATCATGTCAGAAAAAGCGGAGGTGTCGGTCAGGGTGTCATTCATTGAATTGGAAACTTCAGAAACTAACAGTTCCAAATTAGCGCGAAGGTCATTGATATTGGTTTCGGATTTGCTGGCAACATAATTGTTGTATAGCTGCTCACCCACGGCAGGAGGACAAATACCGTAGTGTTCTAAAACACCATCCATGTCTTGAGTCAGCTGGGGAATAGCGTTATCAACATAGGTGTACCAAAGTGCGTAATTTGCAGGTGTCGTTGACACCCTGTTCTTCATCATAAGAGGCACCGCTTTTTTTAGATTTGCGGTGGATTTCTGAAATTCGTCTTTGTTCATTATTTTTACTGCAGATACCAAAACAACTAAGCCACTTGCGAACAAGGTTAGCGGATTTCGAACGTCTTTGCTTTAAAAATTATATGATTAGTGGATGAGGATTGGATAAATAACTCATTTTTATTATGAATATCGATTGCGTATTCATAAGTGTAATCTAATGGATTGTTCTTTAACCATATTTGGGCATATCAAACTTTCGACATAGAGTGAGTTCGTATCAAAACATTGGCGAGAAATGAGTGTTGTTGTCTAGGGAAGTGCACACAAAAAGTGAAGTAGATTGATCGTCGAGCTTTAACTGCGAGAGGTTAGATTGAGGGGGGCTTTGCAGGTGATTTTCAGTTGTTCAGAGTTAACGGGGGAAGCTTGTATCGAGAGGGGAAATGTTTATGAGCAGGCATAAAAAAGCGCCGATAAAAATCAGCGCTTTAAAATTCTTTTTAGCTAAGAGCTAATTATTGAGCAACAACGTTTGCTGCTTGTAGGCCTTTTTGACCGTTTTCAACTTCGAAAGAAACCTTTTGGCCTTCTTTCAGAGTTTTGAAGCCTTCAGAAACGATTGCACGGAAGTGTACGAATACGTCAGCGCCGCCGTTGTCTTGAGAAATGAAACCGAAACCTTTCTCTTCGTTAAACCATTTTACAGTGCCAGTATTTGTGTTAGACATAATTTGTCCCTTATTCATAAATTTTCTAAGTTGTTGATTGCATTTAATGCAATGCGCTGATAATTGAATTATTTAATATTGCTAAGAAATAAGGAAAAACTACTTACAAAAACGGGTAACGATTTTACATGTCAATTTTTTACTATTCATCTAACTTAAATAACTCCGGCTAACAGAGCGAGAGCATGTTAACACAGTCTTTTGAGATGTACACGCATTGCTTAAGAAATTTGTGCTTTTTTTGTCATACCGTGCGAATGTACAAGATTTACACTGATTTAGTGATAGTTTTGTCGCTTCGTCCAACACAACAAAAGGAAGCATCTCAGCTTCCTTTTGATCATTAGTATAGACGATATTAACGCTTGAAGTTGATATCTTCAGTTTGATCTAAATTTATTTTTGTTTTCGCTGGTTGAGTCTCTGCAATCACCTTACCGTGGCGTATTGAGTACTGCACTGGTACTTGGCGGCGCACTGCATCAAAGCCATTGTCAGCAGGAAGAATCAGCAAGCTACCTGGCTTACCTTCTTCGATGCCGAAGTTGTCTTGTATGTTCAATGTGCGAGCAGAGCTCTTGCTGATCAAATCAAGTGAGTTGTTGATTTGGTCGTAGCCCATAACCTGTGTCACATGCAGTCCCATGTGCAGAACTTGAAGCATGTTCGCTGTGCCCAGTGGGTACCATGGGTCAAACACATCATCGTGGCCAAAACAAACGTTAATGTTTGCTGCTAGCATCTCTTTAACGCGCGTTACACCGCGGCGTTTCGGGTAATCGTCGAAACGGCCCTGCAAGTGAATGTTGACTAACGGGTTTGCCACGAAGTTGATACCTGACATCTTCAATAGACGGAACAGGCGAGACGCGTAAGCACCGTTGTAAGAGCCCATCGCAGTCGTGTGGCTAGCGGTTACTTTCTCGCCCATTTCAAACTTATGAGCAAGAGCTGCTAATGTTTCCACAAAGCGAGACTGTTCGTCGTCGATTTCATCACAGTGAACGTCGATCAGACAGTCGTACTTGCGCGCAAGCTCGAACACGTAATGCAGAGATTCAACACCGTATTCACGAGTGAATTCGAAGTGAGGGATAGCACCGATAACGTCAGCACCGATCTTCACTGCTTCTTCAAGCAACTCTTTGCCGTTAGGGTATGAAAGAATGCCTTCTTGAGGGAATGCAACGATCTGGATGTCGACCCACTCTTTCATCTCTTCACGAACTTCAACCATCGCTCTTAACGCAACGAGTGTTGGGTCTGACACATCAACGTGTGTACGAACGTGTTGAACACCATTAGCTATCTGCCATTTCAGTGTTTGCTTGGCACGAGACTTTACGTCTTCGATTGATAGCAGTTCTTTACGCTCAGCCCAACGCTCAATACCTTCAAACAAAGTGCCAGAGATGTTCCAGTTAGGCTCACCAGCAGTTTGAGTAGTATCTAGGTGGATGTGCGGTTCACAGAAAGGAGTAACTGCAATGCCACCTTCAGCATCAAGGATGTCACCTTGATGATTGATTTGCGCGTCATTATCGAGAATGCGAGAAAATTGACCATTTTCAATCAGAATCTGTTTCAAGCCCTCTTGGTCTTGAAGTTTCGCGTTCTTGATTAATAAGGTTGTCATAGTGTGTCCTTAAGCGGCCTGAGATTTCAGAGCTTTTTTGTTCAATAGAGGATTAAGCACGAGGTAACTGATTGCACCACCTAACACTGCGTTCAAAGGAACAACGCCAGGTAGGAAGTGACCAGCGGCTACGCCTGTTGCTACCGCGATAATGCCAGCCCAGTTAACGGTTTGGAACTCTGCATTTGCAAAATCTTTGTAACGTTTACGGTTCGCGAAGAAGTCGGCGATGATTACGCCACCAATTGGTGGAATCGCCAGCGAAAGGAAGGTTAACCAACCAACGAAGTTGTTGTATAACCAAAGCGCGAAAATCGTACCGATAATGCCGTTAATGATAGACATTGTAGTACTTGAGCGACCTGTAATGTTAGATAAACCCAGACCCGATGCATAAAGTGCATTTTCATTGGTTGTCCAGATATTCAAGCCAAGCACGATGATGGCTGGAAGCAGTAGACCTTGCGCGATCATCACATCTGAAATATCAGCCTGCCCGGTTGCTGCTGCGCCTGCTGCGCCGAAGATAAACATCAGCGAGTTACCGATGAAGAACGCAACCATGGTAATCAATACTGCGCTTGCTGGCTTTTTACCAAAGCGAACGAAATCGGCAGTCAACGTACCCGCACTTACAAACGAACCAACAACCATTGCAAGCGCCATTGAGAAGTCCATTGGCGTCTCCGGTTTAATAAGTTGCAGTTGCTCTAGTCCACCAACACTGTCTACCGCAGTCAGTACTGAGTAACCACCCAGAATCGCAATCGCAGGTACTGCAATCGCTGAAAGCACCATTAGCGCTTTAATGCCGAAGTACACTGTACCCGTCATCAACAAGCCAGATACGATAATCAAGGTGTTGGTATCAATGCCCGTTGCTTTTTGTACTGGAATAGCAAACATCGCAACACCCACACCAAACCAACCGACTTGTGTACCACCAAGTAGCGCAGAAGGAAGCCATGAGCCTTTAGTACCGAAAGAGAAACGAGCAAGAAGGTGAGTAGAGAGGCCAGTAGATGAGCCGATGTAGCCAAGAAAAGAAGTGTAAATACCGAGGATTAGGTTACCGATGAGAACGGCGAGGAAGAAATCGTTGAATGAAAGGCCTGTCCCGAGTGAACCACCTGTCCACATACTTGCAGAGAAGAAAGTGAGTCCAAGCATTACCATGGTGAGTGAAGCGACTCCTTTCCTAGCCGATGTAGGAACCGGCCCTAGACTGTAGTTATTATCAGCAGCCATTTTTTACCTCCGCAAATGATCAAAATTAAAATTAACGGTCGCCGTATTGCAGGCAAACGTGCGCATTATGGTGATATAAATCACATAGTCAATGCTAATTTTGTCAATAAGGGCGAGTTAAAATCAGTTATTACAGTAATTATCTTGTAAAACATAAGGTTATTTTCTGAGTTTATTTCAAAAAAATAAATAGAAAACGTTTTCTATAACGCGTTGGTTATCTGCTGTTCTTGGTTGGCTATGAATGTTGATTATTATACGTTTGAATGGGTGTCTGTATCGAAGAGGAGCGTGGTCGGCCAAACTGCAGGCAAAAAAATAGCCAATCGCAATAATCGCAATTGGCTTATATATTTTGTGAACAAGAATAGGTTCACTAACAACGTCAGTTGGCTAGGTGACCCTCGGCTTAAGAAGGGTCAATATATACATAGCAGTTAGTGTGCCAACTTTTAAAACCACGTAAAACGGCAGTTTTATAGCAATCTGGTGCGTATTTGAGCGTTTAATTTTCGTTTTTGTAATGTTCAATTGCAAAATGCAATTGCGATTTGCAACTTTAAAGTGTTGATTGGTTTTTCGAGTTTGTGTTTTTTCTGGCGACAAATAGTGAAATAAACAAAAAGCCCGTGCGATCTAAGAGCGCACGGGCTTGGGTATTGCTTCACCAATAGGAAGTATTAGATGGAGTAGAAGAAGTACAGTTGAGACTTCATTCTAATGATGATCCCGCGTATTACGTCTAGGAACGCCATAAAGCTGATAGGCTTCTCACCGCTTACCCACGCTAATCCGACAGAGCCAACAGGAATATCGTAACCCTCTGCCTCATCAATTTTTAAACGAACAAAGTGGTGCTTGTTCTGAAGGTTTTTGCCTGTGGTAACACGAACCTGCTCATCGATACCCAGCAAACTTGCTTGCGCTTCACCAGTGGCTTCTACAATGCCTTCTACAGTTGCAGAGAACACTTTCCCTGGGTATACCGCTGTCGCAAATTCCGCAGGTTGACCGACCTTAATATTACGAATCGCTTGGTGGTTCACTCGCATCAGTACGTACTTCTCTTCGGTATACATCTGGATACGAGGCATCATTGAAACGCGCTGACCTTCACGAAGAATAAAGTTCGTTACAAAGCCGTCAGTCGGTGCCGTGACTTTGGTGCTGTTCAAGTCCCATTGTGCTTGTGCCAGTGTTGCCTTTGCTGAATCGACCTCTGTCTGTTTCTTGCTCACATTGGTTTCAGCTTTGTGGATGTTTAATTTCGCATTCTCGGCATCGACTTCTTTCTTGCTAAGTTGAGATTCCAACGTCGTAACGTTATACGTCGCTAAGTCTACCTTTGCTGTTTGTTGGTCGATGTCAGTTTCAGTGATCGTATGTTCTACCACTTTGTTTTGCTTCTGGTAACGATCAAGTGTCTTTGATTGCAGCACCAAGTCTGTTTTAGCCGAGTCTATTTGTGCGACTGAAGCTTTGATGTCTTCAAGCGCCGATTGATAGCTGACTTTTGCAATGCTCACTTCTTGACGAGCTGTGTCTAAAGCGACCTCTGCAGACTCAAGTTGAACGCTGGCTTTGTCTTTTGCGATGACATATTTGGTGTCATCAATCTCGTAAATTAGCTGTCCTTCAGTCACATCCTGGTTCGGGTGGATGTGAACTTTGGAAGTTTTTCCCGACACATTAGTTGAATCTGGGCGTAACTGAATATGTGGAGACTGAACCACTGAGCCTCCCGATAGATCCATCGGAGTAAAGTTGAGTAGGCCAACCCATACAAACAGTAACCAAGATGTACCCCCTAGGTATGCAAACGCCTTGGTGCCTTTGTTCCAAGGCATACCAACAAGTCTGAGTAAGTAAATGAACAGTGCCCAAATTGCCAAGCCTTCTAACATGTTTGGCTCTCCTCATCTTGCTTGTCGGAAGTTGTTTGCTCCTTGGTTGTGGTCGGTGACTTCCATGTATCTCTTAGATTGATGATGGCTTTTTCCATATCAACGAAGGCCAAAATTACTGCTAGTACCCATACCCAGTGCCATACAAAACCAATCCATGTTAATGCGGTGATCAAACCGAGTTGTTGATGCTCTTTACTGTGAGCCTTGTTGATTGGTAATTCATGTACACGCCAGAAGCCGTAACATGCAGCAGCGATGGTTGCGACCAACACTATGCCTGCAACTACGTGTAGTGCGGTATCTGCGCCGGTTCCGACAAATGGGACACTAACTAAACTCATTGATATACCCTAGGTTAAATTGAGCGCCGAGTGTGATTGATATCAGATTTAGAAGTTGAAATTTTACCAATTACTTTAATAATGATGTCATTATGATTTGATCTGTAATAGTGACTTCTAAGTATGGTGGCTAATGAACAATTGTAACTTCTTAAGAGCATTAGGTATTTTGGGTATTTACCAATACGCAACGACCAATAAGGCCGTGAATACTGAGCAATTAGGTATTCCTAAATCGGTGTTTAATAACCCGATGAACCTTATTCCCGTAAGTGAAGTGGACAAATGGTATGGCTTGCTTGAACAACAAGCCGGTGATCCTGATATTATCTTGAAGTTGGCTGATAGGGTGGATATTGAAAGGCTAGGTCCTCTTTCGAATTGGTTTTTCTCGGGGCACGATCTGGCGTCGTCTATACGCCGAGTTAACATCGGGTTGCACTGTTTGCAGTCTGGCGCTTTCCTGTATGGCGCTCAAGTCGGTAACTTCATCAAGTGGTGTTACGATAATCCAGCTTACACCGAAGCGGGCAAGGTTCATGACTCGATCCGAGTCGCCATCTTTATGATGAAGATATTAAGACGTTACTTGGGAGACGACTTTACCCCCGCAGCCGTCTCTATCGCAGGTTATCGCGAAAACACTCAACTCTATCAAGAGTATTTTGGGTGCAATATTCAGTGGGGCCAGCCACGAACTGAGATCTGGATACCAAGCCAGTTGAGGTTATCGAGCAATCAAGCCCCTTCGATCGGCAAGATGAGCTTGGCAATGAATTTTCATGACTTAGATAATTACCTCAACATGCCGGATGCCGCGGATGAGCATAAGGTGACCTATGAGATGATCAATTACAGTCGTCATTTCGGCCTGCCAACGCTGCATAAAGTGTCGAGTTTGCTTGGGTTATCTGAACAGCAATTTCAACGTCGATTGCATAACTTAGGCATCAACTTTTCTACCATTATGGGCTATGCGTTAAGTAACGTGGCGGTGGAGTTGTTGATGTATTCAGTGCCAATAGGTGAAGTCGCGACGAGGCTCGGCTATACCAATGTCGCGAGCTTTAATCGGATGTTTAAGAAACATCGAGGCTTGACGCCCAAGCAATATGTGGAGCGCTTAAAAACTGGCCTGTAGCTATGCAGAGCTAACTTATGGTTCGTTTATGGATCAGGCTAGACAAGTAAACCACAGCCCAAGTACTCAAAATGAAAGGGGCGGTGAGTGGCAGTAGTGACAGTTCATGAAAACCAAGTGTGATGAGACAGCTTAACAGCATGCCTAATAGGATTAACGGCCAAGAGATCCGCGGATAGAGCACAAGTGCTAAAGTGGCAAGAATGGCGTTGTACCCGTAAAGTCCTTGCGCTACCAGTTCGTTAGAAGCGCCAATCAACCCGCTAAATACGGTGCTAATGATTACTGCGAGCATAACCCAAATGGCATGCTTGATATTGTTGAGTCCGATGGCAACCAAGATAACGAGCCCCGACAACGTATTTTCGATGAAGCTGACTTGGCTTATCCCTTTTAATAACGGGATCACCACTGTCGGCAGGTTGAACCATGAGCTAGCCTCAATACTGATGAGTGGCATCAGTGCTGAGTCAGGTGCAGAAAACGCTGACAGCTCAAACGCTGATTGGATAGCATAAATCAGCCAAGTGGTGAGGATAAAGGCGCTAGTGTAACCGCGATATTTCTCAAAACTGAATACGATGTGGGCAATCGGCACCGTGAGTAATGCACCTAACGCAGTCACTAAAGCCAATAAGGACGTCACACCAAAAAAGTTACCGATAAATAAGCCAATTAAAGCGCCATTTAGCGCATACATTCCACTATCAATATCTTCAGCTAACTTGTTGGTATTGGTGCTGGCGTAGATATAGGAATAGAAGGCTAATGCAAAGCTGCAACTGGCGCCAAGCAAAGTAAGAAAAGCCAGTGCAAGTGACTCAATAGAAATGGCAAGCAACAGCAAAGTCGACGTCATGACAGACGGTGTGAAATAGACTTGCCCAATGCCATTGAGCAAGCCTTGAAATGGCAGAATACCCTTGTTCGTTTTCATCGTCTGATTACATTATTGAGTCATGTTAAATTTTTGTAAGTAAGATTGTATACAATTTTATCAAGTTCACCATCTTCGCGTGTTAATTCTGATACCAGCGTTCACCATAAGCTTGTTGGTAATCTGGTGTTTCAATGATGCCTTCTTGTTCTGGAACGGTTTCTAATGGCCCAACGACGGTTCGATACGGTAATACGCCAGCCCATACTGGGATATCCATATCAGCTTTATCATCATTCACTCCATGTTTACCAATCTTCACAGAGGCTTCCGTTAAAGGGATCGCTAATAACTCGGTTGCGGTGAGTTCTTTTTCATTACTGAGCCTGACCTCATCGGTTCTGCCCGGTGCTATTTGCTCAATAAAGATATTCAACAAGCGATCCTTTTCTTGGTTGTCATCGATGACTGAAAATGACCCCAACACCACAGCAGAACGATAATGCGCGCTGTGATGAAATGCCGAACGAGCCAGCACCCAACCATCGAACAAGGTGAACGTTAAACAGGTTGGTTCTCCCTTTTTTAGCCCTTTTAGTAGACGACTGTTTTTAGCCCCATGAATGTAGACCATATCATCCACTCGCCACGCGAGCATCGGGATAACCATTGGGCCTTGTTCGCCCAGCAATGCAATGTGTGCGATTAAGCTCTCATCAATAATTTGGTGCAGTTTCTCTTGTTCAAATACGGCTTTGTGAGCCCCTTTTTTAATCGTGGTTCTTTTCGTGTTAGATAACATAATCGCTCCTTAATCATTGCCTTTTGATTAATGTAGCGATTAACTGGTCTATTAAATAGAGCCACTTTTAAACACTATTTGGATCCAGTTATGCAGCCTATCGATGTCGGTGATCTACAGTTAGACGAACAACACGACACGCGTCAAACCGCCTTGTTCCACGCGATAAGAGAGAAAATCGTTCAAGATTTATGGAGCAAGGGCAGTAAGTTACCTTCAACACGTAAGTTGGCCGTCGAGTTATCGGTGAGTCGAAATACGGTGATTTATGCGTACGAACAACTGGTCACTGAAGGCTATATCGAGAGTAAGCAAGGCTCAGGGTTTTATGTCTCGGTTGAACAACCAGAACACTTTCTAAGTTTGTCTCAACCGAAGTGTGTTCAGGATGCGAAGGTTAAACAAACGGTCAGTCAACCGACTGCAAACATAGCGACACCTAACGACATTAACCGCAGCTTTGCCCCCGGAGTCCCTGACTTAGATGCGTTCCCTTTTGCGAAATGGCAGAGGTTGCTGCAACGCCACTCTACACGTCAGAACATTGCGGGCAATCAAGAGGTTCAGGGAAGCTTAGCCTTGAGAGAAGCATTGAGCGGGTATCTTGCAAGCAGTCGTTCGGTTCATTGCAGTGCCGACAGAATCATCATCACCGCAGGTGCGCAGCAAGCCATCTCAATCGGATTAATGGCAACGTTAGCGATGGGCGACAAAATCCTTGTAGAGGAACCCGGTTATCGACAAGTACATAAAATTATCGATCTGTTGAGACTAGAGTTAGACGGTGTAAGTGTGCGTGAAAAGGTGGGGCTAGATATTGAAAAAGTATTGTCCAGTAATGCTAAGGCTTTGTATGTCACGCCGAGTAACCAATACCCAATGGGCACGACCCTCAATACTGAGCAACGCCTTAAACTGATCGACTGGGCCAATCAACATCAGTCTTGGATCATTGAAGATGACTACGACAGTGAGTTCCAGTTTGCTCATCGCCCTTATACCAGCATGCAAGGGTTGGCGGGTAAGTTGGGATTCGATGATCGCATCATCTATGTTGGCTCTCTGAGTAAGGTGATGTTCAATGGCCTTCGATTAGGGTACTTAGTGGTGCCAGAAAGTCTGGTGGTGAAGTGTCTTGAGATCAAAGACGCGCTAACGGGAGACACGGCGTCCCACACACAGGAAGCTTTGGCGGATTTTGTTCGAGAAGGCGACTTGCTGCGTCATATTAGAAAGATGCGCCGGTCATACAAACTCAAGTATGAAGCCATGATAGAAGCGATTGAATGCGAGTTTTACGGTGATCTTGAAGTGATCAGCCAAGCGGCGGGGTTACATGTGACCGTGAAGTGGTACAACGGAATATCTGAAAGGGAATGGAACCGACGAGCTGAGCTTGAAAATATTATCATTCGTCCGTTTGATTTTTATGAATACGGTTCGAGTGATGCTCGTGATTGGAGTGGGGCGGTGCTGGGGTTTGGAAATATACGGTTGGCTGAGCTAAAGCCGAAGATCAAACAGATCGCTCGGCTTTTTTATCAGTGATATTGGTAGGTATGGTTTACATCTTGTCGACAGAAACAGTGGGTTTACCCAGCCACTTTCGCCAAGGGAGTGACAATGTCACAAAAATAGTCACAGCATAGAGCATCGACCAACTTAAGCAGATAAACACCAAGGTACAGATGACCAATGAAAGCATGGCTGTGTATCTAGATGCGCCTGTCAGTAATCGGCAAGCGGCTAACATCGCGAGCAGATAAACCAAAACAAAAATACCGTTGGCGAGCTTGAGAAAGAACTCAAGGTCCAAGTTAGACAGTTCACCAATCACACACGAGATAAGCACGACAAAGCCAATTGCTAACGTTGGGTAAAGCGGTACGCCGTGGCTGTTCAGTTGAGCCATTCTACTTGAAGGACTGTGTTGGCGAGCTTGAGCCCAGATCATTCGTGATAGGCTTTGTGTATAAAGGTTTAGGCTGGCAAAGCAAGCAAAGAAACCCAGTACGCTGATGACAGTTTTGAAGCCATTGCCAAACAGTTGTTCTGTTACCCACGGGATGGATGCGGCGTCGAATTCAGGTGAACCGTAAGCACCCAGTTTAAGAATCACCACTGAACAAGCCCAGTACACTAACCCCGCAACAAAACAACCTGCAATGATGGCGATTGGAAAGTCTCGTTGTGGATTTTTGAACTCCTCTCCCATGTGGGCAAAAGCTTCTATTCCGACAAAGCACCAAAACATCACCGCTAAGGCAGCGCCGATAGACCACATCGAATCGGACGAGATGGCAGGAAGAGTAACATCGGCTACCGTGATTTCGGCTTTCCAGACAAAAACGCTAACCAAGGCAAAAATCGACAACGCAATCACGGTTTGCAGTCGGCCAGAAGACTTACTGCCCAGCAAATTGACGGCAATAAGCAGGGCTACAGTAAAGGATTGAGCCCCCAGTGGTGTATCGAGAGGTGCGGGTAACAATTGTTGAGCAAAACCACCTGCAAGTGCAATGGCCGCTGGAATACCGACAGGAATAACACTCACAAACAACCACGCCACGCTTGTTTCTAATCGCTCGCTAAACGCCTGACGCACAAAATAAGCAGTACCACCCGCATTCGGGTAGCGTTTTCCTAATGCTGCGAAGGTTAGTGCAATCGGGCAAATAGCGATAAAAAGGATTGACCAAGCGAGTAGAGACAGCTGACCTGCAATGCCTGCTGCGATCGCAGGGATCATAAATAATCCCGTGCCTAGCAAGGTCGTTGAGAGTTGTCCGATTCCTGAAATAAGCGTGATTTCTTGTTTGAGTTGTGTCATTCGCTCTCCTAGCTATTTGATTCTGGTCACGGTTTTCCAGTAACTTTCTTCTGGTGTGTGTGAAGTTATGATTGAGAGCATACATTGTCGACATCAATAATACAGCTAGCGAAACGTCGTAAGACACCGTCATTTTAACGGTATTAATCCGATTAAGCGTGAAAGTGTCGCTGTCAGAATGGCTGTTATAAGTCGGAAAGTTGTGTCAAATTAGGCGTTATAAATAGAACAATAAATGGAAAGAATCAGAAGCATGGATAAATTTGATCGCCAGATTTTGGATATTCTCAAAACCAATGCACGATGCTCAGTGAGCGATATCGCCCGAGATGTCAGCCTCTCGCGCTCGGCAGTGAACGCCAGAATCAAGAAACTGGAAAGCGACAAAGTGATTACGGGCTACTGTGCTCAAGTGGCAGAACCCAACCAAACGAAGAATGTGTGCGCTTATATCTTGTTGAAGTTCGACATGTCGAGTAGTGATCATAGTTGTGAGTCTTACGCGAAACAAATCCAGAGTATCGAAGAGGTGCAATGGTGTCACTCGATTAGCGGTGAGACCGATATGATGCTTTATGTTGAAGTGGAAAGTATGGAGAGCTTGAACCGAGTTCGTGATCAGCTGCAAAGCTACCCAGATCTGCGTCACTTAATGACTCATACGGTTTTGACCGAGTTTTTCAACAAACAGAATGCGACGGTGCATTCATGTTAGGCAATATCAACTTAAACCTATTGCGTTCACTGCATGTACTTCTTGAAGAGTGTCACGTAAGCCGCGCTGCTCAACGCCTGCATATCACACAATCCGCAGTGAGCCGCCAGCTCAGTCAGTTACGAGATTTATGTGGCGACCCTTTACTAGTCCGTGACGGCAATAAACTGGTGCCGACCAACCGTGCATTGCTACTCAAAGGCAAACTCGACGACTTGCTTGGCGAGTTTGACCACCTGTTAGATGATAAACCCTTCGAACCGCAAGACTGGCAGGGTGAATTGGTGTTGTCTTCGAGTGATTATGTGGCTCAGTATATTCTTCCTGTGATTGTTGCAGAGGTGTCCGCTGAAGCGCCGAACATCAATTTGGCTTATCGATTGTGGCAGCCCAACTACCTTGAAGCACTGAACGAGTCGGGGATTCATTTGGCTTCCAGTATGTTTCCCACAAAGCCTGAACATGTCTCAAGCATCAAACTTGGCGAAGATAAGTCGGTGTGTTTGATGCGCAAGTCGCACCCATTGGCTCAACAAGCGGTTTTGAGTGCAGAAGATATTGTTCACTACTCTCACATCAAAGTGACGGGTGGTGGAGATAAAGACAGCTACGCGGACATAGCATTGAAGAAGCAAGGGCTCAAGCGAAGAGTGGCTTTACAGGTTCCGTTCTTTTCATCCGCTGGCACTGTGCTAATGCAAGACGACTACTTGATGATCGTGCCAGAACATATCGCTTACAACCTAGGTCGACACCTCGATACTACCTACTTTTCGTTGCCATTTGATACGGAAATGCATACCTATTGGTTAATGTGGCACCCTAAATATGACAACGATTCTGCCCACAAATGGGCGCGAGAAAAAGCATTCCAAGCCATGCAAAAGTCGAGTTACAATATCAGTATGACTTGAAATCATAGCTGTGATGATAATCTTTGATTTCAAATAATACCTCCTGCGAATTATGGTAAGTGCCAAGTATTGAGTATTAAGCGTAGAGCTGGAACGCTTTATTTTATTAGGAAAGGAATGATGACAGTAACAATTTGGTTTTCTTTATTAGCGATTTGCCTGTTGGGTGCAATGTCTCCGGGCCCAAGCTTGGCGATGATCGCTAAGCACAGTTTGGCTGGTGGCCGTATGAACGGGCTTATTGCTGCTTGGTCACACGCTGCTGGCATCGGTATTTATGCGTTCGCAACCATTGTTGGTTTAGCCGTTGTGCTTGAGCAATCCCCAATGTTGTTCAAAGGTATTAGCTTAGCGGGTGCTGCTTATCTGCTTTATCTCGGCGTTAATGCATTGCGTTCGAAAGGTGGTGTTGCCGCGAAATTAGAAGCGGGTGAAAAGATGAGTTACATGCAGTCTGCTCGCGAGGCTTTCTTGATCTCTATCTTGAGCCCAAAGATCGCGTTGTTCTTCATCGCTCTGTTTAGTCAATTTGTAGCGTTAGGAAATGAACTGACCAATCAAGTGATTATTGTCTCAACGCCGCTGATTGTCGACGGCCTTTGGTACACCTTTATCACCTTGGTACTGTCTAGTCCGTTGATTGTTGAACGCATTCGCTCGAAAGCTCAGTTGATTGATCGACTATCTGGCGTGGTGTTGATCTTGCTGGCTGTTCGCGTGGTGTGGACGATATAGCAGTGCACGATAAGAATAAGTAACAAGGGTCTGTTAACTTTTAGTGGTTAAATTTTGTTCGAGATAGAATCGTTTTAGGCGCGGCAAGGAGTATGTAGCCTAGTCATTCTAAGTTAATACTTCTTAACAAAGCATAAAACGATTCTAGCCGAACCCTTCGGGCAGCCTTTGTGGTTCATTTCTACTGCGTTATCGGCTTCTCATGTAGGCTAGCTACACTTCAAATCCTCTGCCTTGTAGAAATTTCCCACAAAGTGCTGCAAAAATCAGCTCTAAAGGTCAACAGACCCTAGACGTTCACCAGAAACGACACTCATTAAAAAAGGCTCACTAGACGTTATCTAGTGAGCCTTTTTGATTTCTATGGATTGGCTTTGAAAGACTTTAACTTGTTAACCTTCAGAGTTCAGCACGGTATCTAACTTCGCCATCGAGTCTGAGAAGTAGGGGTTGTAGGTCAAACGCGCATGGTTCTTCCCTTCTTCACGATAGCCCCAAGCTGAGTACCAAACTTCACTGGTTGTATTACATTGTTCTTCAAAGCCTTCAGCCTGACCATTGGAGCAAATCTTTTCGCTACCATTGATTCCGTAGTAAGGGTTGTTTGGTGAGAACAGTAAGCCCATGTGAGAGCCGTTCGAGATGCGTTGCTCTGGAATTTTCATGCTGTACTGAACAGCGCGAGGATCCTCGAGAGTAGTCTCTCCTTGCCAAACCAACACATTATTTGGATTCGGCATAGATTCAGTAAAGGCTTGCTGAACGTAGTTGGTGTCAATCACGCTATCGCCTTCACTCATCATAATAAACACCGGCTTATCGAAGTGTTTATCTTGCAAGTCATCACGTACGACTTCGGATGTCTCGTAGTAAACCGAGGCTCCGTTCATTGGCAATGAGTTATAACGTAAAACATTGTCTTCAGGATCTTGATCAGCCCAAGTGACAAAGTAGCTTGCTAGCCCTGCGTATTGAACGGCAGACGAACTTGGTTGAAACGCAGGAGAAAACAACAGTAATCCAGAGATCTTAGGATCGTTCATCGCCTGTGAAGTCACGAGGTTCGCACCGGTTGAATAGCCGCCTAGCCAAACCGAATCATATTCTTGCTCAAGTAACTTCGTATGATGAGCCACCACACCTTGCCAATCTTCTAGGCTCGGCTGCATTAAGTCACCCACGCGACTGCCGTGACCCGGAAGTAATACGGTTCTCACTAAGTAACCTTGCTCTGCCAAATGGGTAGCGATGTCTTTAAATGAGTAAGGTGAGTCGCCTAATCCATGAACCAATAATACCGCCTTGCCGTTTGGCGAGGTTGGTTGATACTCGGTTGGTGAATTGAGTTGGATCTCGAGTTGCTTGTCTTCTGTCATGAACACGCGGTTTTTCAATAACCAATCTTGGGTGTCATTGACGTAGGCATCAAAGCTGTCTTGCTGATAGCTAGGCAAGTCTGGAGATGTTTCGTAAGCGGGTATAGTTGTCTCGTTGGAACAACCAACGAGACTTAAAGTCGTTAAGGCCAGCAGTGCTAGGAGGGGCTTTCTTTGCATTATGTAATCTTGTCTCTGTTGTGCTTTCACTATGTCTGAAACTAAAGTTTAGGTTACTTTTTGCTTGAAAGGTCTTCGTATTCACCTTCAATAACACCGGCATCATTGGTTGATGACTGACGAGTGTTCATATGAGCTGCAAAACCTTGTTTCTTCATTTGATTCTGAATGCGCTTGCCAGTAATTAAAGCTGCAATAGCTAAAGGAATAGCAAGGATCAAGCTTGTGAATAACGCCAAAAGGCCAGTAAACAATGCAACAATCGTAACTAATATATTTTTCATATTCATTCCTCTTTTTCTATGTTGTTACTTTATCGCTTCTATTCTGAACGAAACATGAACGCCGTTAATAAAACTCTGAGAGTCACTATGACACGGATGTGTGCTGTTAGGGAGTTTATATGTAGTCATAATCACGCACTAAAAATATGGAATAAAACTAAATTTAATAAAATCAACAGGTTAAAAGTTGGCACGCTTGATGCTCTATAGGGTTTGGAATAAGTCACTGTAAGCAAAGTACTTACAGTTAATAAAAATTACTGGAGCCCTTATATGTTCTGTATTCAATGTGAACAAACAATTCAAACCCCAACCGTAAAAGGCTGTTCTTTCGCACAAGGTATGTGTGGTAAAACTTCGGAAGTATCCGACCTTCAAGACGTGTTGGTGCATTCTCTTCAAGGTGTTTCTTTTTGGGCCAATTTAGGCCGTGCTTGTGATGTTATTGATACCGAAATCGACGAGTGGGCGCCAAAAGCGTTTTTCGCAACATTAACCAACGTTAACTTCGATCCAGCTCGTATCATTGAATTTGCACAGCAATCTCATGAGTTTAAGCAGCGCTTAGAACAACAGGTTCGCGCGGCAGCGACATTGATTGGTTTTGAGATCCCTGCGCTTTCTGCTGCTGCTCAATTCGACCTTCCAACGGACTCTTCAGAGTTATTGGCACTAGCCCCTCAAGCGGCGGTAAACCGTGGTCACGATTCTCAACACGAAGATGTGATTGGTCTTCGCCTTCTTTGCCTATACGGTCTAAAAGGTGCGGCAGCTTACATGGAGCACGCACGTGTTCTTGGTCAAACTGACAATGCTATCTTTGCTGAATACCATGAAATCATGGCTTTCTTGGGTACGGATCCATCAGACCTAAAACAACTGTTAGATACGTCTATGCAGATTGGCTTGATGAACTACAAAGTCATGGAAATGCTGGATAAAGGCGAGACAGATACATTTGGTCACCCTCAACCAACAACCGTGAATGTGAAGACGAAGAAAGGTCACTGTATCCTTGTTTCTGGTCACGACCTGCATGATCTAGAAAAGATCCTTCAACAAACGGAAGGCAAGGGCATTAACGTTTACACCAACGGTGAGATGCTACCCGCGCACGGCTACCCTGAACTGAACAAGTACCCACACCTTGCGGGTAACTACGGCAGCGCTTGGCAGAACCAGCAAAAAGAATTTGCGAACTTCCCAGGTGCGATCGTAATGACATCTAACTGTCTGCTTAACCCTGATGTGGGCTCGTACGCTGACCGCCTATTTACGCGTAGCATCGTAGGTTGGCCGGGTGTTGCTCACCTTGAAGGTGATGATTTCAGTGCAGTGATCGATTGTGCTCTTGCGCAAGAAGGCTTTAAGCATGACGAGATCGAACAAATGATCACTGTCGGTTTTGGTCGTAACGCCTTGATGGAAGCCGCGCCTGCGGTTGTTGAACAAGTGAAAGAAGGCAACATCAAGCACTTCTTCCTTGTGGGTGGTTGTGACGGCGACAAATCTGAGCGTAGCTACTACACAGATTTCACAGCGCAAGCGCCAGAAGATTCAGTAATCCTGACATTGGCATGTGGTAAATTCCGTTTCAACAAAAACCAATTTGGCGATATTAACGGTATTCCGCGTCTGCTCGATGTTGGTCAATGTAACGATGCATACTCTGCGATTCAGCTTGCTCTTGCGCTGTCGCAAGAGTTTGATTGTGGCATCAACGAACTACCGCTAACACTGGTTCTTTCTTGGTTCGAGCAAAAAGCGATCGTTATCCTGCTTACTCTGTTTGCTCTTGGTGTGAAAGGCATCTACACCGGCCCAACAGCACCCGCTTTCCTAACAGAGAACCTACTAAAGATTATTCAAGACGAGTTCGACATGCGTTCTATCTCAACGCCAGAGCAAGATCTTAAAACAATCTTAGCGGCTTAATCTAAGCCCACTCCCAAGCCCCGTTGTTGCTGTTCTCTAGGAACGTGCAGCGGCGGGGCTTTCTAGATTTAATTCTTTAGTATCAGTAAGGTGTGTGAACTATGTATGCATGGTCGGATAGCGATTCAATCAATCTAGTGTGTTTAAAGAAATGGCACGAGACGCCAGATACGGTCAGCTTTGAGCTTGGCAGTATTCCACAAGACTTACATTTCAATTTTAAGCCCGGTCAGTTCATCACCTTGGGTTTAGATATGCCGACGAAAACGGATTACCGTGCTTATTCAGTGGCTTCTTGCCCCGAAGATAACCGCCTGAAGTTGACGGTCAAGCGTGTGGAAGGTGGCTTGGTTTCGAACTTTATTGTTGATGAGCTTGATGAAGGTGACGAGGTTTCTGTGTTGAAGCCGGCAGGCGCGTTTAACTGTGTTGATTGCATGCCAACGGCGACAAAGAAAGTAACGCTAGTGAGTGCAGGCTGTGGCATTACACCAGTCATGGCGATGGTAAAATATTGGCTGTCTCAAGACAGTGACATCGAGATTGATTTCGTCCACATGGCACGCAACAAGCTTGAGACTATCTACTTTCAAGAACTTCATCAGCTCGATGAATTACATGCGAATTTCAACTTAAAACTGCTGTTAAAAGACAATGAAGGAACAATGGCTCCTCAAGGCCGTTTAGATAAAAACTGGTTGGTGAAACTGAGCCCAGATATCTTAGACAGAACGGTTTACCTATGTGGGCCTGTCGGCTTCATGCGAGATATTGAGAGTTATCTGAAAGAACTTGAGTTCAACATGGATAACTTCTATCAAGAAAGCTTTACTCCTTCTACTCAGAATGCTCAATCAGAAGTGTTAAAAGCCGAAGTTGCTGACGATACTAATTGTGCAGTTAAGGTATTTGTGCCTGCGTTCGGCGCTGAAGTTGAAGCGGAAATTGGTACACCATTGGCGGATTCATTAGAAAAAGCAGGCGTTCCAATTATTATCGCTTGTCGTAGTGGGATTTGTGGTTCGTGTAAATGCAAAGTGACCAAAGGGTCTGTGGAATCAAGTAGCCAAGAGACATTGACGCCAGAACAGATTGAACAGGGCTACGTGCTCGCATGTTCAAGTTCGATTCAGTCAGATGTTGAGGTTGAGTTATAACAGACGTGAAGCTGTGCGAGAGTGATGAAGACAAGGTCTTGTCATCGAGATAAAAGTTAGAGTGCTAGATGTAAAAAGGCCACCTAGATCAGTTAGAGAGAGCAGATCTAAGTGGCAACCCTCTTGTTTATACGGGGGAGTAAAACAAAAGGGGGTGCGAAGTCCATACGGACTTCGCAGATATAGTTATTATGTTGTGGAGCTTGTTGCGATGGACGTATCTACAAGAGCGAAGTTGATTAAACTTCTGGGTATGTCTTGTAGCGTACACCCATCATCTGTTCCATACAGTGAACAACTTGGCAGCTGTAGCCAAACTCGTTATCGTACCAAATGTACAGCACGGCACGGTTGTCTTGTGCGATAGTCGCTACACCGTCAACCACACCTGGGTGACGAGAGCCAACCAAGTCGGTAGATACAATCTCCGTCGAGTCTGTGTAATCAATTTGTGCGGACAAAGCAGAAGACAGCGCCATTTCACGCAGGTACTCGTTCAACTCTTCTTTGCTTGTGCCTTTCTCAAGGTTTAGGTTCGCTACTGCCATTGAAACGTTTGGCGTAGGTACGCGAATCGCATTACCTGTTAGCTTACCTTCCATTTCCGGCATCGCTTTTGATACTGCTTTAGCAGCGCCAGTCGATGTCAAAACCATGTTCAGTGACGCAGCACGACCACGACGATCACCCGAGTGGAAGTTATCGATGAGGTTTTGATCATTGGTAAATGAGTGCACCGTTTCGATGTGACCAGACAGCACGCCAAACTTGTCGTGAACCGCTTTCAATACTGGAGTGATTGCGTTAGTAGTACAGCTTGCTGCAGAGATGATAGTGTCTTCTGGCTGAATAACATTTTCATTCACACCAAATACCACGTTCTTGATGTCGCCTTTACCTGGCGCAGTCAGTAGCACTTTCTTCGCACCGTTACACGCAACGTGTTGGCTCAGGCCTTCCGCGTCACGCCATACGCCTGTGTTATCAACCACAAGTGCGTTTTCAATACCGTAAGCCGTGTAATCCACTTCTTCTGGTTTGTTTGCGTAGATAACTTGGATGAAGTTACCGTTAACGATGATCGCTTTGCGTTCTTGGTCTACAACAATGCTGCCGTTGAATTGGCCGTGTACAGAGTCACGACGAAGCAGGCTTGCACGTTTTTCTAGGTCGCCATCTTTGCCGCCACGTACAACGATTGCACGTAAACGCAGTGGGTAACCCGGGCCACTTTTCTCGATCAACAGACGAGTGAGCAGTCGGCCAATACGACCAAAACCGTACAATACAACGTCACGAGGCTCTGTCATCGCATCGCCTTCAAGCGATTCGATAAGCGCAGTTTGTAGGAAATCATCCAACCCATGTGTGTCTTCGCGATCTTGCCAGAATGAATGCGCAAGGCGACCAACGTCAATACGACATGGAGACAAGTCCATAGAGAGAAGGTGTTGAATGATAGGTTGAGTCTGTTCTGCTGTAAGAGGAGAACCAGTGTAACGTTTTGCGATGCGGTGAGCTTTGATGATGTCGATAGTTGTCGCGTTAACTAGGGTCTTACCAAAGAGGATAACTTCTACGCCTTTTTGACGGTATAACTGACCTAAAGTTGGAGCGATGGATTCAGCAATGGTTTGACTAGTTTGCCAATCTAGGAGGTGCTTTTCGGGACTCATCTTTACTCGGGACCTTTCACGTTAAGTTTCTGCATTCATGGCGGTTGTAGGGAAGCCAATCAGCATAGGGGATTTGAGGCATCAGGCTGTGGTCTTTATTGCCACTTAAATGTGCTGATATACCTTGTGTGTAACTTGTAATTTTTATGTGGCAGGATTGTAAGGTACGACGGGTTATTCTGCTAGGAAAAATAAATGCAGACAAAATATCTGTAAATTGGCGTTATATTAGCCATAAATCAAGATTTGAACGTCGATAAAGACTATTGACTTTAACAATCTGTAGCACTTATTTTTCGTCAAAAAATACTCAATTCAAAAGATAATATGTAATGCATGTCATAATGAACATTGAAGGTGTGATCGCTAGCTCAAGTTACACGTAAACAGTAAACGACAAATAAGGGAATTAACAAGTATTGTTGTTCGACCTTTGAATAAGCCTAGCTTGAGTGTGAAAAGTGCATCACGCAAACGATTGGATGTCACAATTTTAACCTAACTATCCACTTTGTTAGCGCGCAGAGTCATTATTCACAGTCTAGTTGAGCCGCGAAATGTGGCCATTCACTTGTTATGCGGGTGATAATAACTGGAGAAAACGTCTTTTGTTTACATTTTGCTCACTGAAACCTCGCTTGTTTAAACCAGTCTCAATAAAAGCACGCCTTTCCGCTTTAAAGCTCTTTTCTGGATACCAGTTGGCTCTAATTTTTCATTCTGGGCTCAGAGTATCGTTTGTTCATATCCAATTTGATCAATAACCCCCTGTTAATGTCCTATTCTTAATTTGGGCTAGGTAAATTACTTTCGGGAAGGGAGTAGTTATAAAAATGATAAACATGTCAATTAGATGGCGTCTTATTTTTCTTTCCACGGTTTCTGTGCTCATTATGTTTGGGTTTACAGTGAATGAAGTGCTTAAGAACGATGAGAAGATGAATCACCTTGAAACAACGCGTATTAAGGTCGAAGCGCTTCAATCTTTTAATACGGTTTCAAGTGATGCTTATCGATGGTTGGTGCTGTCTAATGATTCCCCTGAGAAAGGTCAGTTGCTTTTAACACTGCAGTCAGAGCTGGATAGACTGAATCAGTATGGAATGCGACTTCAACAGTTCGACAGAAATTGGAGTATTGATCCTCAGTTAGCTGAATTGAAAAAGCTGTTGATGAGCCTAGCTAGTACACCTGAAACGACAGACAGCAGACAATTGACAGAGCGCGCTTTCGACTTGTTAAAAGACGTGCTAATAGAGCTGTCTGAATATCGTATGGCCTTAGTCGATGAAAATATCGGTCAAGCGGATGCGATGTTTATCAATCTTACGCATTACGTGTTTTGGACTCAGAGAGAAGCGTGGTTAAGCTTCAGCTTGTATCGCTCCCCAGAGTTGAAAAACCAATACTTGCTGAGCTATGTTGGTGCTCTAGAGAGGCAGCAACAGCTATTAGATACCTTTTTCCGTTCGGATACGCGTTCTCCAAACATTAGACAGTTGCTAAACGCTGTCGCCAAAGATGAATTCCAAGACAAGTTCACATCTCGAATCCTCAAAGGGGACTTTTCATCACCCGAAATATATCAACACTTGAAAAGCTTAGAGGTTAAAAAACGCGCTATTTCAAACGCGATTGGCGCTTACACTAATCAAATACAGTTTGAACTGACTAAGAATATCGCGTTGCAGAAAAGGCAAACCTTGGTCATGACGTTGCTTATACTCATCGCTTCTGGGGTTCTGATGTGGTTTGGGGTTGCAACGTCTCTGCGTTTAAACAAAAACCTGTCGATTATCTTGAAAGGCGTTTCGGAATGCGCTGATAGCTACGGTCAGCCTAAGGTGATTCATATTCAAGGGAACGATGAGCTTGCCGAGTTCACTGAAACCCTAAATCGAGTGATGGAGCGCAACTATCTGCACAACAAAGAGTTGATAACAGCAAAAGAAGACGCGATTTCGGCTAATAAAGCCAAAAGTGCATTCTTAGCCAATATGTCACATGAAATACGCACGCCACTCAACGGGATCATTGGCATGGCTGAGATCTTATCTCAAAGCCAACTGAGCCCAAATCAACAAGAAGTACTGGGGGATATCGAATCGTCTTCTCACTCTTTGTTAGTTCTGCTGAATGACATCCTCGATTTGTCTAAAATCGAGTCGGGTAACTTGATGTTGTCACCACACAATGCTGATTTGCGAGAAGCGGTCTATGACTCCGTGAGTGTGATTCAGTCGAAAGCGATAAGTAAGGATATCGAGCTCGATATCAATATCGATTATCAAACGCCACCACAACTGTTTTTCGATGAGTACCGCGTGCGACAGGTGCTGACCAATCTGCTTTCTAATGCCATCAAGTTTACATCCAAGGGCACAATTACCACGGACATTGCTTATACGCCTATGTCTATGGGCAGGGGCAAGCTTGAATGCAGCGTGTCTGATACCGGGATTGGGATTGAGCCCGAGAAGTTAGAGTCCATATTTGAACCTTTCACCCAAGAAGATGGCAGCATTACCCGCCAATTTGGTGGTACGGGGCTAGGGCTTGCGATTTGTCGACAACTTGTTGATTTGATGGGTGGTTACATTACCGCGCGTTCAGTGAAAGGAGAGGGCTCTACATTCACGTTTTGTTTGTATGTCGATGTTGTAGAAGCGCCTGTTCAAACTTTTGATAACCTGAGTCGAGCGACCATCATCTCGAACTCTTTCAATTTCCTCGATCAGCTTGTTAAAGAGTGTGAGCGTTTGAATGTTCGAGCCAATGTGGTGTCATCCATTGCTGCTCTGAGTGAAAGTGTCAAAGAAAGCGACTTCATACTTTATTGTCATACCTTGCATCACTCGATGGAGAAAGATCTTGCGACGTTGAAGGCGATATATCCTCTTGCTCGCGTCATCGTGTGTCAGCATCACCTATTTAAAACCAACCTAATCACAGAGACGGTCCACTCTACTCATACCTTGCCATTCTTGGGCCGACGTTTCTTAACTAGCTTACAATCTCTCGATGTCGGCGAAGAGCAAACTCCTCAAGTGGAAGCAAAAGATGAAGAGGTTCGCTCTTTGAATCGACGCATTTTGATTGTTGAAGATAATCTGATGAATCAAAAAATAGCGAGCTTCTTCCTTGAGCAAGCGGGTTATGAATATTTGATTGCCAGTAATGGCCAAGAAGCGGTGGATGTCATCACCCAGGGTGCTCAGTTTGATGCTGTCTTAATGGACTGCATGATGCCTGTTATGGACGGTATAACGGCGACTCGTACGATTCGTCAGTGGGAAGCCGATCAACAAGTCACACCATTACCCATCATTGCTTTAACCGCCAGTGTTCTGGAAGAAGACATCAAAGACTGTTTTGAAGCTGGTATGAACGCCTACTTACCGAAACCCTATAAATCTCATCAGCTGTACGATCTTTTCAGTAGCCTTGATATTGTCTAAGGGCACTCGTATCAAGGCTAGCGTGGCGCTACTTAACGAACTTCTAATCCAAGGTTGTATTGTGCAAGGCAACGACCGACATAGCTGATTTTCAGCAAGGCTGCGACTAAGATGGTGCTGATATGGGCGACGATTTGAATTGGCAGTGAGAAGTGATCGGCCATTGGATAAGCAACGATAATACTGAGAAGCATAAGCAAGGTTGTGATAGCTAGACTGAAGTTTGAAACAGAAAGCAGAGTTTGAAAGCGTTGAGTCATCGTCTTCATATTGAATTCCTAATTGCTATTAATAATTATGATACTTGTTATTAATAGCAATTAGCGTTCCAGTTTTAATTTACATTTAAAATCATTATCTTATGTGGTTTAATTTACTTTTAGAGTCTAAATGACACGGGTGAGTTGTAAGTCTTTATGACTCGATCGTGTTTCTTTACCATTGTCTAAACCCACACGTATCGATGTGGAATCGAACACCAGAATATAAACCCAACCCAACGTTATTTTTTTGCCCGAACTCCGAATGAATCTTTTTAAGCTTCACGTGTAGATCTTCACGAGTAATGTCATTCGCAGGAACCAGGTCTAAGGCACAGAACTCTAAGTGCTTGCTTCGCAGTGCACCGCCAGCTTGTTGGTTGTAGAGCTTAGAACGTTCACCAGATACGGGAATCACGACGCCGATTTCAGGTTCAATGTATTGTTGTATGTACTTCAACGTCTTGATCATGTTGGGTACGTTTTTCTTATCAGGCAGGGTAAACAAGGTGGTGTTGCTCATTGCCCAGTCTGTCCCTTGCAGCAGAACGAGATGCAAAGGCATACTCTGCGTAATGCCGGCGTCTTTGAGCTGCTGACCGATCTCTCTCACTTGGTCTTCTGCGTGATTTAGAAGCATCCAACCTCTAAACGCAGAACGAGTCGGGACTTTATAGCCATGAACATCGACAACGAGATCGTCATAAGTAATTTCCGTCTCTTCGGTATACAGTCGTTCAAATTCTTCAGGATAGGGTTGTGCGGTTGATAGGGCTAAGGTAATCAGAATACTTGCGTACATAAGGTCTCTCCATCGCTGATGTTCACCTAGTTATTTTTCTTCCTACGGTTGCTCAGTTTTCTCTAATGGTTCAGTGTTCTATAGTTGTTCAGTTTCATGCGGTTACTTAGGTACGCTTAAGTATAGACGCTAGAATTTAGGTACAAAAAAACCCACTACAAAGAGTGGGTTACTAACATTATTGCAAGTAAATTAGCTAGGTTAGATTACTTCTTACCTTGGATTTGCTTGTCTTCTTCTGTCAGTTCACGAATGCGACGGCTGATGTCACGGCGAGCTTTAGAAATCTCAGCGCTCTTGATGATGTGGTCATCAACACGGTCTTCGTAGTCAGCTTTCATATTTTTGATAATGCCTAGGATCTCGTCGTGAGTCATCTCTGGCTTGATGTAATCAAGTAGGTTATCAAGAAGGTCGACACGCTTGCGGTTGTCACGAACTTTCTTTTCGTTGTCTAAAAGTTCACGCTTAAGTTTGTTCTTACGTCGTGCTTGGTTAACAATTTCAAATACGCTGCTCATAGATTCCTTTTCCTATTCGTCAAATACGTTGTCTGGTTCTGATTAAAGCACATCAATTGATGATGTAACAGTCTTTAGATCAAAGCAAAAGTAAGGTTGTTTAATTATTCGTCACTCTCGCTGATGTGTGATTGTTTTTATCTTACCGTTCAAGTTAGTATCCCATGTAGATACTGCATTGATACGAAATGTGAAATGAATCAACAACAATTGGAAAACGAAGAATTGGACGACAATGTCACTGAATCTTCAGCAGAACAAAACAAGCTTCGTGATGCGTATGTACAAGAGCGTACTTATTTGGAAGTCGTGGAAATAGAGCTAAACCGTTCTAAGATCATAATGATTGATGAACAGGGCAGAAAGAAACGAGTACCAATTTTGTCTGAACACTAGTTACTGCATTGTTAGGTGTTGAGATGGAATTATCAAAATAATAAAAAGGAAAAACGATGAACACAGTACTTTCCCCAATTGAAGCGAGAATTATCGGTTGTTTGATCGAGAAAGAAGTCACTACTCCCGATCATTACCCACTGACACTGAACAGTTTAACCACGGCATGTAATCAAAAAAGTAACCGTGAACCTGTTCTCTCTCTTTCTGAGTCAGATGTTTTAGATGCGGTTGATGGCTTAATCGGACGTCGCATGGTGAGCGATGAGAGCAGCTTCAATAGCCGCGTTAATAAGTATCAGCATCGTTTCTGCAACACTGAGTTCGGTGATCTGCAATTTACAGAGCAAGAGCGTGCAATCATCTGTTGTATGTTACTGCGCGGCGCGCAAACACCCGGTGAACTTCGTACTCGAACGGGTCGCCTTGCAAACTTTAGTGATGTGAAAGAAGTAGAAGCAACATTAGATAAGCTAGCTGCAAGAGAAGCAGGTGCCTTAGTGGTTAAGCTACCACGCGAAGCGGGTAAACGTGAATCACGCTACCAGCACTTGTTGAGCGGTGAAGTGGATGTTGAAGCGTTTGCGACGGCATCAGTAAGCGCGGCTGCCCCCTCTGCAACGAGTGAAAAATTTGAAGAACTTGAGTCTGAAGTAGCAAGCCTACGAGCAGAAGTGGCAGAGCTTAAGGCTCTGGTTGAATCACTGCTTTAAATGTCAGACGCTGATAAAAATGCGGATTGGGTCGTGTACTTGATCCGTAATCGTCACAATGCCCTTTATTGTGGCGTGACGAACAATCTAGAACGTCGATTTGAACAACATCAAACCGGTAAAGGCGCCAAAGCTTTAAAGGGTAAAGGCCCGCTTAAGCTGGTTTGGAGTTTTGATGTTGGCTCAAAAAGTGAAGCATTGAAAACCGAATACGCGATCAAGCAATTGCCCAAATCCCGCAAAGAAAAACTGGTATCACTCAAACTGATTATTGAGTGGCAAAAGGACAAAATTCAATATATCGAAGTCTCATAATTCATAGCCAAAATGTTTGTTATTGATTAAATCTTAATAATGTAAGGGTCTATAATATATTAAGCTAAGCTTATGAATTTAAATGGTAATTACTCTTAATGTGAATGGGCTGAAATCATGATTGAACTCGTTGTTGTTAATCTCCATTCCAAATTAACATATTGCTCATTTAGAATGTCGTTCTAATTAGTGTTAGACGCTATCATTTATCATCGTTGTCCTACATAATATCCATTAGCCATACAAAGAGATGGTGTCATGCTAGGTTAAAAAATGAGCCAAAGTAGCTCATATAAAACGAGAAAAATATGAAACGTTTACTGATGTTGTTTGGACTTGCCGTATTTTCTGCGTCCGCTCTCTCCCATGGTACTCATGTCCTCAATGGGTACTGGGAATACCAAGATTATCTTTCCACTTTTCCAGAACAAAGAGCATTGACCGATAAAATGGTCGAGGCTGTACAAAATCACCCTGTGCCATTGAGAAGAATCCAAGACGAGCCGATCACGATTTCCGTGGTGTATCCGGGACAACAGATCTCGGATTACTGGGTTCGTAATATTCAAGCTTTTGAGAAGCGTCTCGATAGGCTGAAGATCCGCTACCAAATAAATCAAGTATTTACCCGTATTAATGCCGATCTCGCGCAGCAGAGCATTTCATTGCAAGAAGCGATTGAAAACAAAACGGACTACTTGATTTTCACGCTAGATACCACGCGCCACCGCAAGTTTATTGAGCACGTGTTGACCTCTACGGACACCAAACTGATTCTTCAAAATATCACGACGCCAGTACGAGCTTGGGCAGATAGACAGCCATTTATGTATGTGGGTTTTGACCATGCGACAGGCAGCTTAAAACTGGCGGACTATTTTAAACAAGTAAGTCCACCAGACAGTAAGTATTCTGTTTTGTATTACTCACAAGGCTATATCAGTGATGCGCGTGGAGATACTTTTATCCATGAAGTGAATACTGATACCAACTTTACCCTTAAGTCTTCGTTTTACACAAAATCAAACAAAGACAGTGGCTACCAAGCGGCTAAAATCAGCATAGAGAACGATAAGGATCTAGACTTTATCTATGCATGCTCAACGGATGTCGCTCTAGGTGCAATGGAAGCGATTCGTGAATCGGGTCAAGACATCTTAGTGAATGGTTGGGGAGGCGGCTCTGCTGAACTTGAAGCCATTGCAAGGGGCGACCTAGATGTTACCGTCATGCGTATGAACGACGATACGGGCATTGCGATGGCAGAGGCGATCAAGTGGGATCTAGCCGGTTTGGAAGTGCCTACCGTTTACTCTGGTGAATTTGAAATTGTGACCAAGGAAGATTCGCCAGAACGTATTTCAGAACTTAAACAGCGAGCATTTAGGTACTCAGGTCAATAATGAAGAAAAGCTACGCCAGTACACCTAGAAACACTTTAGCTAGACTCATTACGCGTATCGTTATTTTGGTGATAGGCGTGATGGCACTTGGCGTGCTTATTCATAATTATGAAACCAGCAGTAACATCGTACAGCAAGAGACAAATCGAACGGTTCAGCAAACCTCTAGCCTGATCCAAAACATGTTTGATTATCGTTTGTCGGTGCTGCAAATCCATCAAGACAGTAGCTCACATAGTGAAACTCTCAGAGAGTATTTTGATACGGGTAATAACGAGATTCTAAGCTACTTTTTCTTTGGTGTTGACCAACGTGAACCTGATCATGCGCCAGATTTACGCTTTGTCTCTACTCACGATGGTTTGGCTTGGGAAGACGGCAACAGTCAATTTTATGGTTTGGATGAGTCCAACTTAAAGCATATTTCTGATGAGGTTTCATTCAGCAGTAATTGGCATTTTATTAAACTGAGGACAGATATAGGTAAGCGTCACTTGTTGGCTCGCCGTACTCCTATCGTTGATAACGCGACCGGGGAAGTGCTTGGTCAGCTCTATATCGCCATTGTGCTTGATAATAACTTCTCTTTGGCTGAGTCAATCCAACAAGGCAGTAACTGCGAAAATATCGTTATTGAAGCGCACGGTACACCGGTGACATCGACATTCAGTGGTGATGAAAGCTACACCATTACTGACATCCTCAATTACCAAATGTACGAACAGTTGCCGCGTCATTTCGTTACCATTGCAACCATTAAAATCAACGCGGTTGAAACCCCTTTAATCATTCGAGCCGTTCAAAAGAACAATAACTTCATTGCGTTAGAAGAGAATTATCAGCGCGCGATCATCGTGGTGATTGTGGTGATTATATTGATGTCTTTCTTTGCGCGAACTTGGATTCAAAGAAGGGTTGCTGCTGAGCTAGATAAGCTAATGGATTTCACTCGCTCTGCAAGTGACGGTGAAGAGTACAACAAGTTTGATGGCTCTAACATTTTCGAATTCCACCATATTGGTTGTACCCTCGAAGACACCTTCGAGCGCTTATCGGAACAGAATCAAAAGTTCCAAGATCTCTTTAACTTTGCCCATTCGCCTATATTGGTTTGGTCTGAGAAAGGCGACTTAATCCAGATGAACCCCGCAGCTCGTATGGCGCTGTTCGATGCTGATGACAATTATGGCCCTATCGCTCAAGAGTTTGAGCATCGTATGCTGCCTAATATTCAAATGGTGGTTCAAGGCTCTAAACTCACGGGTATCAACGTTCCCATTGGTGAAAAGGTGTTTCGTTGGAACATGTCTGCTATTCGCGTGGAACACGGCATCACAGGTGTTGTAGTACAAGGGCAAGATATTACTAAGCTTATCGAGGCGGAAAGACAGGCTGATCGAGCAAGAGAAGAAGCTGAGCACCTTGCTAATGTGCGAGCAGACTTCCTAGCTAAGATGAGTCACGAGATTCGCACGCCGCTCAACGGTATTCTCGGTGTGTCTCAGCTGCTCAAGCGCTCTATGCGCAATGAAGATAACCGCGAGCAGGTGGATGTACTGTGTAATAGTGCGGAACATTTACTGGCGGTACTTAACGATATCTTGGACTTCTCAAAAATTGAGCAAGGACAGTTTAATATTCAAAAGAAAGACTTTCGCTTGGGGGAGTTAGTTAATACCTTAGACAGCATCTATCGCCCGCTGTGTGAAGATAAATCCGTCGAATTTACTATTGTGAACCACTTGGTTGATGACATCGAAATCAACACCGACCAAGTGCGCCTCAACCAGATCATGTTTAATCTGTTGAGCAACGCCCTTAAATTCACTCATCAAGGCGGTATCTCCGTTAGCTTTGAGCTCGAAAGTATCTTTAACTCTGATCACGCTAGCTTAATCGTTCGAGTGAAAGATTCCGGTATTGGTATTGATGAAAGCAAAATTGATGCGGTTTTTGAACCCTTTGTTCAAGCCGAAGAGACCACCACTCGTGAATATGGTGGCACTGGTTTAGGACTTACAATTGTAAAAAATCTGGTCGATATGCTGGAAGGGGACATTCAAGTCCGCAGCGTGATAGGTCAAGGCTCAGAGTTCACGATAGAAATTCCAGTGGTCGTACGCGCCAAGCCGCTATTAGTCGATGCTAAGCAACAAGCTGAGGTTGAGCCAGAGGCGTTGTTTAGTCGACCTTTGAATGTGTTGCTGGTGGAAGACAATCACACCAACGCCTTTATTGCGCAGGCTTTCTGTAAAAAATATGGCATGGTCGTCACCTGGGCAAAAGATGGCTTAGAAGCGATTGAGATGGCCAAGACTATAACCTATGACTTGATCTTGATGGATAACCAGCTTCCTAATCTCGGTGGTGTTGAAACCACTCAGCAACTAAGAGGTGATATTGGTGTGTCAGCCCCAATTTATGCGTGTACCGCTGATGCTCAAGAGTCAACAAGAGATAGTTTTATGGCCGCAGGGGCGAATTACGTGATTGTAAAACCGATTAAAGAAGAGTCGCTCCACCAAGCGTTTGTTCATTTTAAAAACTCATACTGGAATGACACAGAGCACTAGGATTTAACTTAGTGCTCTTAAACGGACTCTATTGAAGAGAAGTGACTAATTTGCTGCCTTTATATAGAGCCAGCGACAAAGGCTTGTTCCAACAGTAGCGTTTTTAACTCATCACTCATATCTAGGTGTTCAGGGAATTGGATACCTAACAGCCAGCCTTGTCTTTGCCTTTTCTTACTCACCACTTTGTAGACAAGATCGTCACCTAAGTACTCATTTAAGTCAGAATTAACTTTTATCTTCCAGCCGACATCGATATCTGATTGCTGGGTAAGATAGATACCGCAGCCTGACGCTGAAAAATCGACCAGAGTGGCATCCAACGACAAGGTATCGAAAGTGACTTCACAGCTGAGACGTACCTTATACCTTTCGTGTTCACGAATAGGCTTGGTCGCAAAGTTTGAGGGGGGGCGAAGGAAGATTAGATGTGCTGGTGAGGTGATATGAGCCAGTACATTGGTTTTGAACGCGACAATGTGCCCAAGTTCGGTGTCGGTAATCGCACGAACAATAATATCCACGTTGATGAGTTTTCTCAGCGTCAGTGCTTCTGTCGCTTTTTGCGTAAGCTCTAGGATAAGGTACTGATCTTCTTTGTGTCCGATATAAAGCGTACTGATCTGGATTGAGTCGTCAGGGCCAAATTCTAATACGCCTGCTGTTTTTGTACCTGGCTTTAGGTATCTGAACAGTTCTAAGTTTTTATCTTTATGCATATTCGTTACTGAACAATGTTAATCGTTTGATAAAATAATATAACGTCCTGATAAAACTATGTCATTAGTTTCATTGAAGTAATTAGCAGCGTACAACAAAAAAATGAATCGCTGTCTCAAGTAAACAACGGCTTACTCTTGTCGTAAAACAAGATACACTGCTGACAGATATATATTTGATGGAGAAATAGTAAATGGAACTGGAAACCTTATTAAATACTCTGGCTGAAACCCCAGAAGCCGTGCAATTTGAAGATACAATGCAAGTGATCGAAGCTCACTATGACTTTTCTGAGAGCGAGTTTCGCAATGGTGAGGTAGTGAACGCTGCAGGGCAGAATAATGGTTCGTGTAAGATTTTTGCTTTTGGTTTAGAGCAAGGCCTATCAGCAGAGCAGACTCTTGCTTGTTTTGGTCAATTTTATCGTAACGACGTGCTAGGTTTTCCTGAGAACAGCGACCATCAAAATATTCGTAACTTTATGGTTCATGGCTGGAACGGTATCCAGTTTTCTCAGCCTGCGCTGGTTGCAAAAGCGAAGTAGACACTAACCAGGTAGCGATCAGGTCGAAACTTAATCTCAGTATTTTGAAGCGAGAAAATAACCTCTCGCTTTTTTTGTCTATGTTGAACTGGCCAGTAACTTGCTATCCAGTAACTTACTAAATGGGCTTTAAACTACTGAACAGGCAAAGCAGACAAGCACTTACGACACATACAAACTCCAGCTTTTGGAATATCGCTAGTATCTCGTTTTTCTAGCTCAAAACACCAACACGTATCTTTACCCGCACTGATATCGCATTGAGCTGGCTCATTACACTGTGGACATTGGTGAGTCGAACTCGCACCTGTAAGGTTGTCCATGACAGATACTCGCTCATCTTCAGATAAGCCTTTCCAGCCTATAATCTCATCCATTGTTCGAAAGCAGCCACTACACATTCCGCCATTATTTTTACAAGCCGCTCGGCAAGGTGTTTTCATTTATCTAACCTGTGATTCATTTGGGCTGAAATGTAGCATATTTGTTTACTCTTGAAGAGCCGTTAGGCTAAGAAATTACTCAGTTAAATTTAGAAATGACCTCGTAATTTTTAGGCTTTTCATGTAACATCTCGCCCCTTTTGTTGAGTGGGGGATATTATGTTTATTGGATTTGATTATGGAACAGCGAACTGTTCTGTCGCGGCGATGGTTAATGGAGAGCCAAGCCTGTTACCGCTCGAAGGTAGCAACCACTATATTCCCTCAACCGTGTTTGCGCCTACTCGTGAGAGTGTTTCTGAACATCTATTCCGTCACTTGAATATCAAGCCGAGTGATGCGATCGGTGAGCAAGTATTACGACGTGCGATCGCTCTGAACAGAGAAGAGAGTATCGACCTAGTGCCAGAAGACATGGCATTTGGTCAGGCTGCGTTGGACTTATATTTAGAAGATCCTCGTGATGTTTATTATGTTAAGTCCCCTAAGTCTTTCCTTGGCGCGAGTGGACTGCATGATGTGCAGGTGAGTTTTTTCGAAGATTTAGTGTGTGCCATGATGGCAAATATCAAGCATCAAGCCGAACTCACGACTCAAGAACAGATCAAGCAAGCTGTTATCGGCCGACCAATCAATTTCCATGGTCGAGGTGGTGAAGAGGCGAACAGACAAGCTGAAGACATCCTCACTCGCGCAGCTAAGCGAGCAGGTTTCCTTGATATCGCTTTTCAATTTGAGCCCGTAGCCGCAGGTCTTGATTACGAAAGCACCTTAACTGAAAATCAAACGGTATTGGTTGTCGATATTGGCGGTGGTACCACCGATTGCTCATTATTAGAAATGGGACCAAGTTGGTCTGGTAAAGCGGATCGTACCCAGAGCTTGTTGGCACACAGTGGACAAAGAGTAGGGGGTAATGACCTCGATATCTATCTTGCGTTCAAACAATTGATGTCACCTTTTGGTATGGGTAGCAAAGGCATTTCGGGTATCGATATGCCACTGACTCAATTCTGGAATCCAATTGCGATTAATAATGTTGAAGCTCAAAAGAATTTCTATTCAAGAGAAAACTTAGCAGCATTGAAATTACTTCGTAAAGAAGCGTCAGAGCCTCAAAAGCTAGAACGTTTGATGAAGGTCTATCACGACACTTTGGGCTACGGTATTGTGCGTAGAGCGGAAGAAGCCAAGATTGCGCTGGCAGAATCCTCTCAATATCGTGCTGCGATTAATGTTGCCTCTGAACTGGTCGAGGTAGATATCTCAGTCGAACAGATGGTTGAAGCGATTGAAACACCAAAGTCTAAGATGGTTGAGTTGGTTAAAGAGGCGATTCAACAAGGCCAGAAAAAGCCAGACGTAATCTACATGACGGGTGGTTCAGCTCGTTCACCGGTACTTCGTGAAGCCGTACAACAAGCTGTGCCGAATGTACCGATTGTGAGTGGTAATTACTTCGGTTCAGTAACTGCAGGTTTAGCTCGTTGGGCTGAGGTTTGCTTCAAATAAGAGTTCAATGATGAGTTAAGAAGGGCAACCAGTCGCTGATTGGTTGCCCTTTTTTTGTCTTTTCTCCAGTGAACTTTCTATTGAGCCACTCTTCCTAGCTTAAATCGAGAATTGTTTCACAAAGCTAAATATTTCAGTCGAGTTCTGAATGTTACAAAATGTTTCAATGGGAGAGGTGTGTACCTCAATGGTCTGATGAGTGAACCGTCGGTTCGATTTTTAATGCTTTATTAGTGATTAAAAAATCAAAAACAATCAAAGTATTTGTCTAAAAAGATGAAAGGGTTTGTCAGTGGATCCTTATCTATCACTTTGTTTTAAAGGTATTTTTATTTTTGATAGGTCGATTTTTTTTATTTTATATATTTTAATGCAACTTTCCTGCCATTCGTATATTACGGTTGGGCTGCTTGTTAAATGCAGGTAACAACTTCTCCGTAAGCACGAGGTTGTTAGTGAATAACTCACCCAGTTACATAATGGATATGACAATGAATAAGAAACTTTTAGCGCTAGCAATTTCTGGTGCAGTATTTGGTACACAGGCAGTTGCAGTAGAACTTTACAACGAAGACGGCACAACATTCTCAGTTGGCGGCCACGTTTCAGTAAACCTAAATGGCTCTGAGAGCGGCGATACAGATGTAGGTGCTAACTCACCACGTATCAACTTTAACGCTACTCAAGAACTGGGTAACGGCTTTACTGCTGACGCTAAAGGCGAGTGGGCACTTAACTACCTTGAAGGTGGTGAAGAGACGTTTACAACTCGTCTAGGTTACGTTGGTGTTACTCACGATGACTTTGGCCGCGCAGTAGTGGGCACTCAGTGGGCTCCTTACTACGATGTAGCTGGCGTTGCTGATATGCCAATCGCATTCGCGAACGACTTCATCTACGACAACCACGGTTCTCTTGGTACAGGTCGTGCAGACAAAATGGTTTCTTACCGCAACGGTTTCGATCTAGGCGAAGCAGGTAAAGTAACTATCGGTCTAGGCTGGCAAGGTACTCAAACTGTGTCTGATATCTATTCAGTAACAGAAACGGACTTAGATTATGTTGACTTTGATGATGCGTCATACACATACGGTATCAACACTGAAGTTAAAGATCGTACTCAAGTAACTCTAGGTTACGAGATCATGGGTGCTAAGCTTGGTTACGGTTACAACACTGGCGATATCAAAACGATGGGTGAGACTGAGACTGCATCATCTCACGTATTTTCTGCAGCGTACGGTTCGTACGGTAAAGGTCTTTACCTAGCAGGTGTTTACGCTTCTAATGAATACATGAACTCAACTTCTGGTTCAGTAACTGCTGGTGACATCAAAACAACTGCTACAGGTCTTCTTGCTGAAAGTGATGCATACGAGCTATTGGCTGCATACGCACTAGACAACAGCCTAAACTTCATCATCAACTACGAGATGGTTGAAGGTCGTGTAGCTACAGGCGAGTCAAAAGACACAGCTCGTGAAGAGCTAGCTCTTCAAACTGAGTACAATTTCACTCCTAAGTTTGTTGGTTACGCTGGTTACCAGTTCGACCTAAACGACGACAACGGTCGTAATACTGATGATAAGTGGACTATCGGTGGTCGTTACTACCTATAAGTCGAAGACTTATTTAGCATAGTGTTTACTCCTTGAGTTTACCTTTAGGATACTGTCCTAGACACCATGCTAAGCCCTCTCAAGCCTTTTGGTTTGAGAGGGCTTCTTTCGTTCTATACGCACCTGTTTTAGCTTTTCCTTCATGTTCCCTTGCTATTCATTTCGTCTACGTAGCTATGACTCTTGTCATCAGTTCTCATATGTTGCGATCTTCGGATAAAAGTATTTAAATCATTTAATTGAGCTAAAGATCAGAATTTAGATATTGGTAACCATCTTGTCGAAGACTCTCATTTTATGATGCGTTAAACTCTGCACTCCAAAAAAATAGTTCAGGGATAAACTATGAGCAGTGTTGTCGATCAGGAACAGCTGATGAATTCGAAACGAGCAGCAACTCCAACCAAGGTGCTGTGTGTTGGGCGTAACTATGTCGATCACATCGAAGAACTCAATAACGCAATTCCAGACTCTATGGTGGTTTTCAATAAACCGAGCACCAGTGTTACGTCATCTCTGTCTTCTTTTCATCAAGAAGCGCTGCACTACGAAGCAGAAATCTGTTTTATCGTTGAAAATGGCCATTACTCAGCTGTGGGTTTAGGGCTAGATCTCACCAAACGTGAATTACAAAGTAGCTTAAAAGCGAAAGGCCTACCTTGGGAGCGCGCCAAGGCGTTTGATGGTTCCGCTGTCTTGAGCCGTTTTGTACCCATTGATAACTTAGATCTCTCTGACTTAAATCTAGAGCTATTTATTAACTGTGTTCGCGTTCAAAAAGGGCATGTAGAGCAGATGCTTTACTCTCCACAGACTATTCTCGAAGAGTTATCTTCTTACACGACTTTGCTCGATGGTGATGTTGTAATGACAGGCACACCTAAAGGTGTTGGTGAGGTCCATCGAGGTGATATCTTCCTTGGCCGTCTAAAGTGTGGTGAAACGACATTGATTGAGATTGAGTGGGTAGCGAGTTAATTAATACTCCATGTTTAGTTAATAAATTGGTTTGAATGGTTAAAGTTAGTTTTTAATTCGTACAATTAACCCTCTTACAACTAATTGCATCTGGAAGGGTTTTGGTAATTGATATAAAATCCGTCTCCGTTTTTATCAATACTGAAACCCATGATCGACTTAGCCATCTTACCTGTTTACCTGACAGCCGTTGTTGCACTTCTTCTTTTACCTGGCCCTGATATGTTACTCATCGCAAGCTCAAGTATGAGCTATGGCCGCAAGGTTGGTGTGTTCGCAAGTTTAGGTAATGCGACTTCCGGAATCATCCTGACAGTATTGGCAGCAATGGGTGTTTCAGCGTTGATCGCAATGAGCCCAATAGCGCTTAAAGCTCTACATTTGTTAGGCGGCGCGTACTTGTTGAAGATGGGATGGGACTGCCTGAGAACAGAGCAGGGTGACGCGCCTGAGTTAAGCGATAACTTTGCAGCAAAAGCCTACTATCAAAGAGCGCTAATCAGTAACCTGCTTAATCCTAAAGCGTTGGTTTTCTTTGTGATGTTTCTGCCTCAGTTCGTGTCGACGAATATTGAAGCGACTTCTGGTGAGCAGATGCTCGTTCTGGGTTTATTACTGAATGTTCTCGGCTTAACGTTTAACTTTTTGCTGGTGGCGTTAGTGGGTACGATTGGTAAATCTCTCGTAGAAAACGCGAAGTTTCGTACCTATCAACAGAAAGTCATGGGCGGAGTTTTCATCGTGTTAGCTATCTGGATGTTGTCTTCTTTCTTTACTTCGTAGATGAATCAAATCAGACATCTTCTCGTGGTTAGCCACTGAGACAAAAATGGACGCTTCGAGCGTCCATTTTTTATATTTAACCGTTACATGTTGAACGCGCTAAATCGCTATGAATTCAACTCTTTTTGGTGTTGTTCAATCAGTTCCTCCATGTACTTTTCACCGCGCAGGCGAGTGTCTTCATAGGTTTCTGTCCCTTCAAACTTTGTCACTGTTTCATAATAGACTTTCACTTTTGGCTCTGTGCCTGAAGGTCTTACGATAATGCGTGAACCATCCTCGAGGTGATAGATGAGTACGTCACTTGCAGGTAGGTTAATCGCTTCAGTATTGCCTCCAATAACGAAGCGTAAAGAAGACTGCAGATCTTCAATTACAGAGATAGCGACACCGTTGATTGCTTTAGGCTGTGCTGAGCGGAGCTTAGAACCAATTGATGGTGAGTCTGGGTCAAGGGCAATACTTCGCTGCGCGTTGGTGTGAACCCCATGTTCAAATGAAATTTGAGCGAGAAGATCCCAAATCGTTCGACCTTGCGATTTTAACTCTTCAACCAATTGAGCAAACACGACGATAGCAGACAGCCCATCTTTGTCTCGTACTTGAGTACCAATTGTGTAGCCTAATGCTTCTTCATAGGCGAACAAGAAGTCGTTCTGATCATCTTCCAATTGCATGCCAATATTCGCTAACCATTTAAAACCTGTCAGCGTTTGGAAATAAGTCGCCCCGTGGGATTGAGCCACCTTTTCAAGCAAGGATGAAGATACTATGCTGTTTCCAACTAATTGGTTTTTGGTGTGAGGCTTTGATAACAAGTAATGCGCGAATAGCACACCAACTTGGTCACCTGTTAGCATTTTGTATGAGCCATCATCTGTTCTCACTGCAACGGCAAATCGGTCTGCATCTGGGTCATTGGCACAAGCAATGTCGGCATCGACACTTTTTGCTAAGTTAACCACCAGATCCATCGCGCCTTTTTCTTCCGGATTCGGGAAGTTGACGGTCGGGAAGTTACCATCGGGCTCTCTTTGTTCTGCAACGCTGAATACCTTATGGAAACCAGAATCATGAAGTAGATCCTCAGCCATTTGTGCGCCCACACCATGCATTGCGGTATAGGTGATGGTGGTGTTCGCCGATTCGATCTCGTTACTCACGTATGGGCTCTGATTGATCGCAGCGCGGTACGTTTGATAATAGCCTTCAGTCAACCACACCAACTTACCTTGTGTTTCAGCATCGCTTAGGCTCATTAAAGGGAGCGGCTTAGTTGACGCGATCTCGATTTCAGCGGCAATGCCTGCATCGTGAGGAGGAATGATTTGAGCGCCATTCTCCCAATACACTTTGAAACCATTGTATTCCGGTGGGTTGTGGCTGGCCGTCACCACAACGGCAGCTGCGGCGTTGAAGTGCTCAATACCAAAGGCAACGATAGGGGTCGCTGCGACATTCGAGGTTAGATAAACCTTAATGCCTAAAGCCGTGAGCACGGAAGCGGTATCAATCGCGAACTGCTTGGAATCTAAACGGCCGTCATAACCGACGACCACACCGCGAATGGTCGCATTAGCGACATGTTCGATTAAGTAGTGGCCGAGCCCGGTTGCTGTTTCCTGTATAACTAAACGGTTCATTCGATTTGGGCCGCATCCAACTTTTCCTCTAAGTCCTGCCGTTCCGAATTCTAATCGTTGGGTAAAGCGGTCTTCAAGTTCGTCGTGCATTCCCTCATCGATGAGGTGTTGAAGTTCTTCACGAGTTCTTGGGTCTGGGTCTCTCGCTAACCAATTCATTGCATCTTGCATAATCACTAAACCTATTAATGTCTGTATGACTTACTGTTGATTTAATTTAAGTGATATTGATTATCATTTCCATGAAAGCAATCGTAAAACTCGATATAAAATAAATTCCAACGGCAAGAGGGCACGTAGATTAAGCCACTTCAAATAATTGACTGTTTAGTAAGTAAACTTACCTTGAACAATTGGATATCACTAACTAGCCTTTTACATAAATATAACAAAATTTAACAAATTCGCCGTTTTTGAATCTTTCATGGAAACCTCCAACGCTTTTGAACCGTATTAGTTCTTGGGTTATATGAGGTCAGTAGCCTGCTCACAGGCTAGTTCCATGTGAGTTGTAGATTGAGATTCAGCCTTTTCATGTGTAGCCGGAATAACAATGAATGTTGTCCAGCTCGCAACGACATTTAGGTCGCAAGTATCCAATTAGGAAGGACAAGGAGAGATCTTTTGAAAAGATTACTGGTTAGGCTAGCGTGGCTTTTGAAGAGTTTTGTTGTGCTTTTAGTATCGCCTTTAGTGCACGCAAGCAGTGATTACAATATGACTCAAGGCGTCACTGAGATCAGTGGTAAGGTGTATGAACTTCATATGCTGATCTTCTACATCTGTTGTGCGATTGCCTTTGTGGTTTTTGGTGTGATGTTTTATTCGATTTTGAGGCACAGGAAATCGAAGGGCGCCGTTGCTGCCCATTTTCACGAAAGCACGACAGTCGAAATTCTTTGGACCATCATCCCTATCATCATCCTCATCGCTATGGCGATACCCGCGACCAAAACCTTGATCGCGATGGAAGATACCTCCCAATCAGATCTGACCGTTAAAATCACTGGTTCACAATGGAAATGGCATTACAGCTATTTTGGTGAAGACGTCGAATTTTTCAGCCTTCTAGCGACTAGTGACAAAGAAATTGAAGGCCTCGAAGTGAAAGGCGCGCATTACTTGCTAGAAGTTGATAAGCCGCTTGTACTGCCTGTTGACCGTAAAGTCCGTTTCTTGATGACTTCCGACGATGTGATTCACTCATGGTGGGTGCCAGCATTCGCCGTTAAGAAAGATACCATTCCAGGTTTTATCAATGAGGCTTGGACTAAGATAGATGAGCCTGGTGTTTACCGAGGGCAGTGTGCAGAGTTGTGTGGTCGTGCCCATGGTTTCATGCCGATCGTGGTGCATGCGATGGAAGAAGATGAGTTTGACGCATGGCTAGCAGAACAGAAAGAGTTGGCGATAGCCGAACAACAAGCCGCGAAAGATGCATTAGACGCGTCACTTTCTTTGGCGGAGTTGAATACCATCGGTGAAGAGGTTTACAAAACTCGATGTGCGGTTTGTCACCAAGCAAACGGTGAAGGTATTCCCGGAGCATTCCCTGCCATCAAAGGAAGTCCTATTGCCCTTGGCGATGTGGATGTTCACATCGACACCATTGTTTATGGTCGTGGCGGAACGGCGATGCAAGCATTCGATAATCAGTTAACTGAGAAAGAAATCGCAGCGGTAGTGACTTATCAACGAAACGCTTGGGGTAATGACACCGGCGATATTGTTCAGGCTTCAGATATCAACGCTTATAAGGCCAAGCAAGAAGGCAGTTCTGAAAGCTCAACGGATGATGCACAAAATGATGCTAAGGATCAGTTATGAGTTCACCAATCAATAAGCCGGTGAAATCGGCTCCAGCAGAAGATCAAGTACTGAGCCATTCAGCGGAAGGCACCTTGGGCAATAATGATTTGCCTGTTGATGATCACGACTCACATGCGGCACCTAAAGGCTGGGCTCGTTGGCTGTATTCAACCAATCATAAAGACATTGGTACACTTTATTTGTGGTTCAGCTTTGCAATGTTCTTAACGGGTGGCGCCATGGCGATGGTTATCCGTGCGGAGCTGTTCCAACCGGGTTTACAACTTGTTGAGCCAGATTTCTTCAATCAGATGACGACTGTTCATGGTTTAATCATGGTATTCGGTGCCGTGATGCCTGCATTTACGGGTTTGGCTAACTGGATGATCCCTATGATGATCGGTGCTCCAGATATGGCGTTGCCGAGAATGAACAACCTCAGTTTCTGGATCTTGCCTTTTGCGTTTCTAATCTTAATCGGATCTTTGTTTACAGAAGGGGGCGGCCCGAGTTTTGGGTGGACCTTCTACGCGCCACTCTCGACAACTTATGGCCCAGACAGTACCGCGCTATTCGTATTCTCAGTTCATATTATGGGGATCAGTTCGATCATGGGGGCGATTAACGTGATCGTGACCATAGTGAACATGAGAGCGCCGGGCATGACTTGGTTCAAGCTACCGATGTTCGTATGGACTTGGTTAATTACCGCTTTCTTGTTGATAGCCGTGATGCCCGTGCTCGCGGGGGCTGTGACTATGGTACTGACTGACAAATATTTTGGGACAAGCTTCTTTGATGCCGCTGGTGGTGGGGACCCGGTGATGTTCCAGCACATATTCTGGTTCTTTGGGCACCCCGAAGTGTACATCATGATCTTGCCGTCTTTTGGTATTGTCTCTGCAATCATCCCTGCATTCAGTGGTAAGCGCCTGTTTGGTTATCATTCGATGGTTTATGCGACCTGTAGTATTGCACTGTTGTCATTCTTGGTTTGGGCACACCACATGTTCACCACGGGTATGCCAGTATTTGCCGAACTTTTCTTCATGTATTGCACCATGTTGATAGCGGTGCCGACCGGTGTGAAAGTCTTCAACTGGGTGGCGACCATGTGGCGGGGGGCTTTGACCTTTGAAACCCCAATGCTGTTTGCGATTGCCTTTATTGTTCTGTTTACGATTGGTGGGTTATCTGGATTGATGCTCGCTATCGTGCCAGCTGATTTCCAATATCACGATACCTATTTTGTTGTGGCTCACTTCCACTATGTTCTGGTAACAGGTGCCGTGTTCTCGATTATGGCTGCTGCCTATTATTGGCTGCCTAAGTGGACCGGACATATGTACGATCACAAGCTCAGCCTGTGGCATTTCTGGACGTCGGTGATTTCAGTCAATGTACTGTTCTTCCCGATGCACTTTTTAGGGTTGGCGGGCATGCCGCGTCGTATTCCAGATTACGCCATTCAATTTGCTGACGTTAACCAAGTCGTGTCGATTGGTGGTTTTGCCTTTGGGTTGTCTCAGCTGATTTTCTTATGGCTAGCGATTAAGTGCGTAAGAGGGGGAGAGCCTGCACCAAGCAAACCTTGGGATAGAGCTGAAGGTCTTGAATGGACAGTACCAAGCCCTGCGCCTCACCACACCTTTACTCATCCACCGAAAGTGGATTAGAGGGCAGAACCATGAGTGATAAGCAAAGCGATCCCAATCAAGATAAAAAACAACCAAAGCGCCTGTCTAATAAGCGATCGACCAAAAAGCTAACGGGCTACTTGGTGTTAAGCGTGGTTGCGATGTTTGGCTTCGGTTTCGCTTTGGTTCCGCTCTACGATGTGATGTGCGAGGCTTTAGGGATCAATGGCAAAACTAATACTGTTTCAGCGGTTCAACCTCAGGGAATGCAGCCAGACTACTCTCGTACGGTCCGCGTTGAATTCATGTCCCACATCAAGCCAGATATGCCATGGCAGTTTTCGCCTGAGGTTAGAGTGTTAGAGGTTCATCCTGGTGAGGTGGTTCAGACTAACTACATTGCCAAAAACCTTTCTGGATCCTCATTGGTTGGCCAAGCCGTACCATCGGTTTCTCCAGGCATGGGGGCAACCTACTTCAATAAGATGGAGTGCTTTTGTTTCAATCAGCAACCATTGGACGGGCATAAGAGCGCAGAAATGGGTTTGATATTTTACATTGAGCCTGACATTCCTGAATCAATACATACGCTTACGCTCTCTTACACGTTATTTAATATCACGAATGAGGTGGGTGCAGCGGCCAATAAATCTGAGCCTAACGTACTCGCAAGTAACTAGGGATTTACAGAACCAGTATCAACAAAAGGAGTTGAGCGATGAGTTCTAAAAAGGAAGTTTATTTCGTTCCACATCAAAGTCACTGGCCATTAGTGGGTGCTGTAGCGCTGTTTTTGGTCGCGGTTGGCGCTGGCTTGACGGTGCAAAACATGGGCACCGACGCCGCAGGTGGAGTATTTGGCAAAGCGGTGTTGTTAGTCGGGTTTGCAGTGCTGCTTTACATGCTCGCAGGTTGGTTTAGCAACGTGATCACAGAATCATTGAGTGGTCTCTATTCTGAGCAGATTTCTCGTTCTTTTAGACAAGGAATGAGTTGGTTTATTTTCTCTGAAATCATGTTCTTCGGCGCTTTCTTTGGAGCGCTTTTCTATGCTCGAATGATTTCTGTGCCTTGGATTGGTGGCGCGGGTAATAATGAAATGACCCATGAAGTATTGTGGCCGATGTTCCAATCGATATGGCCATTAACGACTACCCCTGATGGCGTCACGACACAAGCCATGCCTTGGCAAGGTATCCCGCTTAAGAACACCATTATTCTGCTGCTTTCCTCTGTGACGCTGCACATGGCACATATCAGTCTTGAACAAAATAAGCGTATGGCTTTGATCGTCTGGTTGGAGATAACCATTGTTCTGGCTGGCTTCTTCTTGTTCTTCCAAGTTGAAGAGTATCTTCACGCTTATCAAGAGATGGGGCTGACACTTCAGTCTGGCATCTACGGTAATACCTTCTTTTTACTGACTGGGTTCCATGGTTTACATGTTTGTTTAGGAACCATCTTTTTGATTGTGTTGCTGGCAAGGGTTGCGAAAGATCACTTCACTCCGAAAGACCACTTTGCGTTCCAAGCGGGCAGTTGGTATTGGCACTTTGTTGATGTGGTTTGGTTAGGCCTGTTTGTGTTTGTTTATGTGCTTTAACGGTTGAGCCTATAGGGGATTAATAGGGGCGAGGGTTGGGAGTTATCACTCCTGATCCCAAAGCAAGTAATAAAAGTAGCACGACAACGGCTGACCACATGACACGACGACCCAAGAAGTGACTGAGTCTTTTTCCATTGTATTTGCCCGAGGCGATTTGGATTAGACCTTTCATCAAATTGAAAGCGATAAAAAACAGCAAAGCGACCAATACGACTTTAAATAACAGTACAAAGGTAGATGACGCCATAGTGATAACTCCAAACCGATTGATTGATGATGAACACAAGTTCCGCAGTAAAGGTTTTTGGATAGCGGTTGTTTTAACTGTGGTTTCAGTCGGCGCTTTAATCAAGTTAGGTTTGTGGCAACTCGATCGTGGTAACGAGAAATTACGTTATGAACAGCAATTAGCTGAGAGAGCACAGCTATCGTCACAACCTTTAGGTGTCGTTATTTCTGAGATGCGAGAGCTGGGTTTATCTGGCCAAGAGTCATTAAATCCTCAAACTCTAAATGGGTTAAAGGCGGATGTTGAATTAGTCAATACGAGTGGTTTGATGCTCTTGTTAGACAACCAGATAAACCAAGGAACGGTAGGGTATGTGATTTACATGTTGGGTAAGGTTCGTCTTGAAGATGAAAACCAGTCCTTAGTAGCTGAAACCCAGTCCTTAGTGGCTGAAAAACAGTTGTTGATCGATCTTGGGTTTGTTCCGGCAAGTAATGACAGAAGAGAACTGCCGCAATTAGGAAGCATCACTGTACCAACCAAAATGTCAGGGCGCTTGTATACACGCTCGGTGAATCCTTTAAGTCATGAGTTGGGTTTAGAAAATACGACACCGAATAGAATCCAAAACCTAAACATAGCAGCGTTATCACAGTACACAGGGCAAGAAGTGCTGCCCTTTGTCTTCCAACCTCTGAGCTTAGATTCCTGGCCATATGAGTTGTTATGGCGCCCGACGGCGATGAAATCTGAGAAGCACTTTGGTTACTCGTTTCAATGGTTTGTAATGGCTGCTGTACTTCTGTTTTTGATGTTGTTGATTGGTTTCCGATATTTTAAGAAAAATAGCTAGATGAATTAGAAGTAGGCACTTGAAGTTTAAATAGCGACTTAAAAGCAGCGCCTACAACAAGGAAGAAAGATGGATAAATCTCAAGCACAAATGAACAGGGAAAGTACCGATGCAAACATGGCCGAGCTTAAAAGCCGCCGAACTAAGGGACGTCTGGTATTAATCGGATTAGTTTTGATTTTTGCTTTGCCTGCGATTATTGCCAAAACCGTGTTGGACCAGAATTGGTACACCTCAGGTGTCACTAACTCGGGCGAATTGGTTGAACCAAGAACCACACTAGCGGATTTCGGCGTAACGGTACCCATGGCAGGAGATGGGTGGTTAGTGGGTTATATCGCGCCGATGGAGTGCGAAAGCTTGTGTGAACAACAGCTTCATTATTTGAATCAAAGTTATTTAGCGTTAGGGAAAAACAAAGAGCGAGTGACCGCCGTTGTTTTTGTATCGGAAGGCAACTCGTTATCGGGTTCGCTTGATAAGCCGGATCTGTCTTTGTTAGCTGGTGGCGATCAGTTAAGTACCGAGTTTGCGCCGGCTTCCATTGTCATTATTGACCCACTAGGACAGTTGGTTATGGAGTACAAAAGCGTGTCGGAACCGTCGCAGCTAGTCGGGCAATCCAAAGGCATGATTCATGATTTAAGAAAGCTACTTAAGCTATCACGAGTTGGGTAGTTGAGGGCGCGAGTGCTTGAGCTTAAGCAGCGAAAAGGGAATAAGTATAGGGAGATAAGTGATGCAGAATAAAGCCCCTGATTTACTGATGCTCGTGATGAGATTAACTATCTTGTTAACCCTTACCGTGATTGTTCTCGGCGCTTATACACGTTTGTCTGATGCTGGCCTTGGCTGTCCTGACTGGCCAGGGTGTTATGGGAAGATCACCGTTCCTTCTGATGCTCAAGCAGTGAATCAAGCCAATCTGCAATTCCCTGAGCGAGCTCTTGAAGCAGATAAAGCCTGGATAGAGATGATACATCGCTACTTTGCAGGAACATTAGGACTGCTCATCTTTGTCGTTGTAGCTTGGTGTATTAAAAAGAACATCACATCAGTTGGTCTTCCATTACTTATCTCAGCCACTGTGATCTTTCAGGCCTTGCTTGGAATGTGGACGGTGACTCTCAAGTTGATGCCCGTTGTGGTTATGGCGCATTTGATGGGCGGCTTCACGTTGCTGTCACTGTTGTGTCTGCTTTATTGTCGTTTGTCTCAATTCCAAAGCCGTTTTGGTGAGGCTTCTTATTCTCCAACACTTAAAGTTTGGGCGCTCTTTGGGTTACTTATTGTGGTTGGGCAGATACTGCTCGGTGGTTGGACATCGTCAAACTATGCCGCTTTGGTGTGTACCCAATTGCCTATTTGTGAAGGTAACTGGATGAGCTACCTCGATTTCAAAAATGCGTTCGATTTTGCTCAACATGGACACGACAACTATGAGTTTGGCGTGTTGGAATATCCCGCGAGACTTACCGTTCATGTCATGCACAGGTTCGGGGCTATTGTGGCGACATTAACGGTGCTGATGGTCGTGTACCAGTTATGGAAGTTTGGCCAAGCACCTTACCAAAAGCTGAGCGTCATTGTCGCAATAGTGTTGTTTACTCAAATCAGCCTTGGGATCAGTAATGTATGGTTTCACCTGCCAATCTCAGTCGCGGTTTTGCATAACCTAGTCGCAGCGATGTTGCTCATCAGCATGGTTGTAACCAATTTTGTGGTGTGGCAACGCAAACCGAGTGAGAGCTTGGTGAAGAACAGTGTATTACAAGGAGGTAATCATGGTCAGTAGAACGTCAACACAGTATGAGGTGGTGGCTCAAGACGCAGCCTTAAATCATAAGATAACAGCCAACAATGACATAGCGTTAAGTAACGAAATGGCTGCAAAAAACAAAGCCACTTGGAAAGTTTATTTAACGCTGACCAAGCCTAAAGTGGTGGCTTTGATGTTGCTGACGGCATTGGTTGGGATGTGTTTGGCCGTGCCGAGTGGATTGCCTTTGCAACAAACTCTGTTCGGAATGATTGGGATAGGGTTAATGGCAGGTTCAGCGGCTGCGTTTAACCATTTGATCGATAAAAAGATCGACGGCCAGATGACTCGAACAAATCGACGTCCTTTACCATCCGGTGAACTGAGTAGCGTGCGTGTGTTCAGCTTTGCAGCAGGTATCGGCTTGCTTGGGTTTACTACGTTAGTGATATGGGTCAATCAACTCACGGCTTGGTTAACCTTTGCAAGCTTATTGGGCTATGCGGTGATTTATACCATGTACCTGAAGCGAGCGACGCCACAGAACATCGTAATTGCAGGGATTGCAGGCGCGATGCCTCCACTATTGGGTTGGACGGCAGTCACCAACGAGCTGCATTCAAACGCTTGGTTGTTGGTGATGATCATCTTTATTTGGACACCTCCTCATTTCTGGGCGTTGGCAATTCATCGTCGTGACGAGTATGCCAAAGTGAACATCCCCATGTTGCCTGTGACCCATGGCATCGAATACACCAAGACTTCTATTTTGCTGTATACCTTGTTGCTCAGCATTGTGTGTATATTGCCTGTATTGGTTGGCATGAGCAGCTGGATATATCTGAGCGCTTCATTGGTGCTTAACGGCGGGTTTGTTTATTACGCTTGGATACTTAAATATCGTGATGATCCTAATATGGCGATGAAGACTTTTAAGTTCTCCATCTATCATCTCATGATCTTGTTTGTGGCTCTGTTGGCAGACCACTATCTACTTTGATAACCATATTTCTGCTGTTGCTGAATAAGAAAACGGATGCTCTGGGCATCCGTTTTTGTTTGGCTAATTACACAAGCTCACATACTTGAAAGTAAGTAACTCGCTAACAATTAGTCCACTTTGTTCCAAGCATCTTGCCAGTGTGAACCTACACCTGGCTCGTACTGAGTTGCTGTTGGAGCCCATTGAACACAGTAACCAGAGTAAGGGAACTCTTTACACTGATAAACACCACCATCGCTGCTTAGAACCTTTGTTCCTGCAGTGTAAGATTCAATGCTTTCTGGGAACACAAAGTCGTAATCGCCCGCTGGTGGCGGTGTTTGCTCGTCCATCAGATGGAAATCAAGCGTGTTCTGATCCACTAAGTTACCTTGGTCATCTTTGGTCACAACCACAAGCATGTGGTGGCCAGCTTCAGACTTAGAAAGAGTCAGTTGAACATCTTCAACTTGTCCGTCTGTTAGATCTGATTTCTGAGATGCAAGCGCTTCACGGTGATGGTTGTACACGGTAAGCTCAGCTTGGATATCGCCTGTTGCCGCTAACGTAAGGTCAAGCTGAGTAGGTTGGCTCTCATCGATAATGTACTCTGATTCTAAGCCCGTTACTTCTAACTCATGCTCGGGTTCTGGAGTATCAATCTTGTAGCCGATCTCTACACTGTTAAAGCCAGAGCCTGCTTTTAGATAAACAGGGTTAGTGCCGTAAACGGGTGCGAAATCGCCTTGGTCGTTCAATTGGCCTGCTTTGATTTGCGTCTGCTCTTGATTGATCTTAGAGGCAAGAGCGTAAGACCAGTTATTGGCTTTGCCTTGCTCAGAACTTTCAATCACAAGCTCTGTGCTGTATGAAGCGTTCTCACCAGATTGGTCAAATACACGCGTATAAACAGCGTCACCAACATTCAGGTCTTGTGTCGGGTTGATTTGACCACCTTGATCCCAATCAGGAATGATAGGGCCGTCGCCATCAAACTTCACATCGATAACGTTGTAGAAAGCCGCTGCAGTGTCACCTACATCCCATACCGCAAGGATCACTTGATAACCTTCGCGTTCTGGCACATTACACAAGTGACTGACTTGCATCGGTGGCTGTTCCATATTGCCTTCAACAACACAGAATGGCGTTAAGTCAAAAGAGCTGCGTGCCAAAGGCTGGTTTGGATTCCAGTCTGGTTGAGTAATGTAATATTTCCAATCGCGAGTCTTGTGATTAGCTGTGAATGTCCACTCGAAGTATTGAGAACCAGACTTGATAGGGCGTTTAACCCAGCGGTCTGCCTTTTGTTCGTCTAGCGCTGCAGCTAAAGAAGATTGCGCACTGGCGATTTTCCCATCAGCAGGGCCAACTTCTGGGAAGCCTTCAGGGCCTTCTACACTTTGTGGTTCGTATTGGATACCACCACAGTTGGTGTTTTTCTCTTGCGTATCACTCGCAGGGAACTTACATAGGGCAACACGGCTCTCAGCAACGCCATTGTTGTATGCAGAGACATAACCGTGACCGAAGCTTGCACCGCTTGCGCTAAGAAGCGATAGCGCGATGAGTGATTTTTTTGGGAGTTGTTTCATTATTTGTCCTTACTGTATTTGGCCGACAAAAAAGAGAACACTCCGGCATGCATTTACACTTAAATCCTATTAAGTGGCGGCCCCGCTATCATAGACAGAATATTTGTCGACAGACCGGTGGCTTTGCGTCCTATTCTTTCAAATAGTTTGCCAGAAGTGTGTTTGAGCAACCGAAATGTAGCCAACCAGTTTTATAAATGCGAATCAATCGATTGAAATGTGGAATGCCAATCTCGAACTTTTAATTCTTAATACAAATTAACTTGCTATATGTTTAGTTCGTTAACGTATAAATTATTGATATAAATAAAGAAAGCTTTTGCTCTAATCGTTTTAGTGAATGAATTTGGGTTGTTTCGCTTTGCTCTATACAACAATTGTGCGCATATCAAAACCAAACCTTTGGTTTCCACTAACCGAACCCTGACACGCCATGTATGAAAAGCCGGACAATTGATTGGTATGAATTATATAAAGGAGTCGGTATGGAATTCACAGAACTAGACAGAGACGCGTTGTATCAAACGTGGATGTCACAAAAATCGAGAATGCGAATTACGCAGATGGAGTTTTCAAAAAAACTAGGCATGAACCAGCTTGATTTCTCTAGAGTGCTAAGAGGGGAGACGCCATTAACCATGTCTTTCATTAGTCACTTTTGTCGTTTACTTCATTTGGAACCAAGGAATGTATTCCCCTCGCTAAAAGAGAGCAATGAGTCTGGGCCTAAAGTGGTCTACCTGAAAAGTAGAATGAGTGTTGATGGTGAGATCCAAAATGCTTATATTGAAGGAAATCAGGTAATTGTAGAGTACGCACACACTGTTCAACATGATTAATTTTAGAGTTAGCTCTAATTTTTAACCCCCTTTTTCTACAACCTTTTCACATAGGGTATGGCATACTTAGTTAGATTCCTTAATTTTAGCTAAGTGCGTTATGAACTCTTTAAAATTCCTTTTGCTTGTTGCAACCAGCATTTTCTTGTTTGGTTGTGCAGGCGGCCCAATTAGAACAGCTACTAAATTTACCAGCTACGAAGATTTTCAGGCTGGGCCTGTCGGAGGCGTCGACTTGGTTTGGGCAAGGGTTGGGCTGCGTGACACACAGCGTTTGAAGTCCAAGTTAGATGATTACGACTCTGTAGTGATCGACCAAATTTTTGTTTTAGCAGAAGAAGGTTCGTTGGATCAGGAAGAGATTCAGGAACTCACTGAGCATATGGTTGAACGCTTGGAAGAAAAAATATCGCCTCATAAAACGATTGTCGATGAACCTACAGGAAAAACGCTGCGCTTGAGTATCGCTCTGAGTAACGTTGAAACGCCAAATCCGATCTTAGCTGTAACGAGCAGCGTTCTGCCGTTTGGTCTTGCGGTGTCAACCATATCTAAGGTCACGACTGGTGAGCACACCAATGTTGGGAGTGCGAGTGTAGAGTTATTGGTCAGTGATGCTCAAGAGGGTACACCATTGTTTGCAGCCATCGATCGTGAAGCGGGTAATAAAGACTTTTCAACCATAATTGATTCGCTGGATGATGCCAAAGACGCGATCAACTATTGGGTCGAGCGTTTAGGTGATACTCTACACAACATAGATGACGCATAGAAAGAGCGGATAATGCTAGAGAAAGAAAACCTGATTAAGTTGGCTCGAATGCAGATGCCATTTGGAAAGTACGCGGGTCGTACACTGATTGACTTACCTGAAGAATATTTGCTGTGGTTCGCTAACAAAAAACAGTTTCCCTCTGGCGAGTTGGGTGATTTAATGCAGCTCTGTTTAGCTCTCAAGATTGAGGGCTTAGATTCTGTAGTGAAGCCCCTGAAGTATGAAAACCCTGCCAAAAATCTATAATTACGCTCGTGTTAGTACCACCAAACAGTTGAATGGTGTTGGTTTAGAAACTCAGCAACAAAGAAGTGTCCTTGAACAGTTGTCAGAGGAACATAACCTTCCAATTAATGATGAAAACTTCGTCGATCATGGATTGAGTGCATACCACGGTAAGCATAAGGAAGGAGCACTTGGGCTTGTTCTGTCTCGTATCGAGAATGGTGAAATATCTTCAGGCAGTATTTTGGTTGTTTTCTCTCTTGATCGTCTTTCAAGAGAAACTGTCAATGTAGCTATGGAGCAGTTACTTAGCATTATCAATCGTGGTGTTCGTGTGTACACGCACATTGATGACAAAATGTTTGATGCTAAGAGTCAAAACCTGACAGCAGATCTTATAGTCTCGTTGATAACAATGCAGAGAGCAAATGAAGAATCTGAAACTAAATCGAAGCGAATTATTGCTGCCTCTAAGCTTGCGTTAAAGCGTTGGTACGAAACGCAAGAACCGCAAGGTGCTCTAGGGCGTGTCCCGTTTTGGATAGATCAAAGTACCAATTCGTTCAACATTAATGCCGAGGGCGTAAGAAAAGCTGTCGAAATGCGGATTGCAGGCTTTGGAGATTTAAAAATTAAGCAATACCTAGATGCTAACTTTGAGTACAAGAAAATCAGACGGAAAGGTGGGGTAAAGAAAACTAATACGTGGGATTACATTGCTATCAGCCAGTTGTGGGGTAAACGGTCTTTGATAGGTGAAAAAACTTTCACTATCGAAGGCATAGAACATGTCTTGGAAAACTATTATCCAGCGCTAATAGATGAAAATACATTTCGTAAGCTTCAAATTCAAAAAGCAAAAAAGCAAGGACGAGATACGTCAAGTGGGAAGATCTCTTTGCTAAGAAGTCTCTCTCGTTGCGGTGTTTGTGGTGGCGCAATGGTCTTCATGGACAAAGGTGGCGACCGTGTTAGTTATGTCTGTAATTTGGCGTTGAAGGGCGAACATGAACGTGAACTATACAATGCCAACATGCTTGATTTGTTAACCCTAGAGGTTTGTAAGGATACTTATCTTTCAGAAACTGATAAAAGTAATAATGTTCTGGCAGAGCAGCAGAAACTAAAGCTTGAATCCGAGCTATCCGAACAGCAGGAAAGTCGAGATAACCTGCGTGATTCCTACAAATCTAGTCCGAGTAAAACACTTCTTGAACTCATTATTGATAGCGAAGACAAAATCTTGGATCTTGAAGCAAAGTTAGATGTATTGAACACCAATACTGTTGAGTTAAGTGCGGATGAACTATCCAAATTACCTGAAATTTACACTGACAGCATTCGAACGGACTATCTAAATCCCAAGAGGTGCGGAATACGGAAAAATCTAAGTCGTTTTATCTCTTCAATTACACTCAGCCGTTCGGAAGAGCCTTGTCGTGATGCCAAAACCAAGGTTGCCAACTGCGTCGATATTACATGGCACTTTAAGAACGGGCAAAAACGAAGACTTTCGATGTTGCCATATCAGTTCATTAAATCTGATAGGGGAGATAAAACGCTCTATCTACCATTCGTCTATCTGTATGGCACTAAAAGTAAGATCAAGGTTGAAGACGGTGACGAATTTCTGTCAGGAATTTTAGAGAAACTCCATGCATTAGACTTAACAAAGACTCTATATCCAAGCAAAGGTCGTTATCAATGGAGTAAATTGAGCCTAGAGTGCGGCAAAACCTACTGGGCACCTCTTGATAATGCAGAGTTTGGTGAGCAGGGAGTACCTTTTACAGAGTTTAGCCTGAGTGTAGAGGACGACTTCCTTCAAGAGCATGCGCAACGAACAGATTACTTGTCTCTTATGTTTAACTATCCGTCGTCAGGGGATGAGCGTTATGACTATCCTGAAACTACGTTTTTAGAGTTGGCTAACAAGTTTAACTTCGAGGAGGAACGTGACTTCTCATCGACTCTACAGGATAACTCTTTCAACCACGAACTATATTCATCGCTAGACTTCCTCAAGTCCTAGTTGTTTAGAGAACTGTAGTGTATCAGTAGGGGGGAGCTGTACAGCTTCTCCTTATTGTACATATCAACGAGATGTAGGAGTCGGAAGAGACGGTCATTAGTGATGAAGATCCCCCTCGCATCCAATCAGTGTTGCCTCAGCTGACCTGTATACATAACATTAAAGAAAACTCCATCGAGCTATTGAAATGCCACTCAGCGCCATCCTCAACAACAAGCCTATATATGGTTTCAATTTCAGTCTAAAAGAGTGGAGTGAGCTTAAAGAAATGTACAGGGGGCAAGAGCTTATCATGTCTTGCTGTGGTAACAAGGCTCGTCCTAAAACAAGCAAATTAGGTACTCAGTTTTTTAGCCATGTCCGAAGAGGTGGATGTGACAGTGTTGCTGAGTCTGAGGACCATTTAACGCTAAAGAACATGGTTGCTAAGGTAGCTTTAGAGACGGGGTGGGATGTTACATCTGAATATCGGGGAGAAACGCCAGATGGTGAAAAATGGGTAGCAGATGTCCATTGCAAAAAAGATACGAAAGAGATGGTCTTCGAGATTCAATGGTCGCCACAAAGCTATGAGGAATATGAAAGGCGTACTCACAAGTATCTCTCTTCTGGAATCCAGCGTTGTGCATGGTTATGTCGAGACTACAAATATAAAGAGAACGCTTTTCCGGAAACGTTTGAAACACCTTGTTTTGGCCTGAGTGGAAAATCTGGCAAGTACTCGGTTTCAAAGTTTGATGTTGACGTAGAGACTTTTTTACAAGGTATGTTCAACAGAAAACTCAAATGGTTACCAGTCAAAGGTCAAAAGCTGGTTTGCTATGCGTTTTACAACACTAGCTTGTGTACACGTTGCGGAGGGCAAAACAACTACTTCTGTAGCTTGCATGTATATTCCCCTGAGGGGCATCGTTTAGCCGAAGAGCTTTACTTTAGCTATGGTACTTCGACGCAAGAACTGATTGAAGCAAATGTTACGACAGAGCAGTTAATGCAACACCAAATTGGTTCTCTTCATCACATCTATGACAAACGAGCAGGGTACGCCTTCATGGCTCACGGTTGTCTCCACTGCAATGGGATAAAATGCAATCACACTTATCGTTACGACTATCATAGTGACAAGTCACGGGCGGTTCGCTTTGAAGCAATTTATGACCCAGAGTTGCTGTCAATAAGGCCTTCATGGTTTTTCTCAAAGTCTTGAACAAGTTTATGGTTCAAGACTTTTTCCACAGTAAAAGCTAATGACGACATGATAAATTGAAACAGTAACGTTACCACGCTGAAGTTCTTCTTTTCCCATCCAAAAGGTATCTGAATCTTCACCATTTACAGTTTCAAGATCATAACCATTTGCCTTGGTAAAACCTTTGTGCTGACGTTGTTTTATGTGGTTCTTATACTTACCCAATAGGGTGACAAAATCTCTATCGAATGCATATACGACAACAAATATTGTATTAAAGCCTTCTTGATCATACCCTGCCAACTTATCCATATGCTCATTGATATCGGTAGTCCCCCATTTAAGAAGGCGAAACGCTTCAAATAACGCAATACGTCTACTTTTATTGTTATCTACTATGACACCATCCACCTCACCATAGCTTTTACCTGAAGATGAACTGCCTATCTGACTTTGATCCGAAATATGAAGCGGAGAGTTTTTTTCTCTCATATTAAAAAGACTACAAAACCATTGATTAATTCGGTCTTCGTTTGCTGGCTTACTAGAATATCCAGATGAGAATTCCTCATCTTTGACAGGTATGTAAATGTTTTTACTGCGGCTAAGTAATTCTTTAGAGACTGAAGAAACTGTTTCAACTAAATACTCTTCAACAGAACTGTCATTTGTTATCTTCACATATGTTTCGATATCACTACCGTTAATCAGTTTAAAGCTATTTGCTAGTTGCTCAGGGCTTCTTTGATTTTTTTCAGCAAAACGATCGATATACTCTGTAGCACTTGAATCCTTTGCAAAAGCGTCCATTATAGCGTCGTTTATTTTATCTAATTCGTCTGGTAGGGTTTCGTTTTGACCTAAGAACCTTGTATAAGATGAAAAAGCGATATCTGCTTCTTTCACCAAGTTATGCTTAAGCAATAACTCACAATAAGGTGTAAGTAACTGAGGGAGGACTTTCTGAGTTGAACTCAATAGTTCCCATGCTTCCTTCATTGAATTGATGTCATCAACAGTCAGGTAAGCATGAAGTATTCCAGATATCCACGGCAATGGATAACTTGGGATAATAGACCATTGTGCTTCTGCCGACTGTTCTACTTTTGCTAAAACACTTCGAATCAAAGTTATATTTGAAGTTTCATGATGGTTAGCAAGATAGGCATGTAACAACATTAAGATATGTTCTGGGTTCTTAGTATCTTCGACTAATTGTTTTAGAATAAGAATGCTCTTTGGAGCATCACGTTCAATCAGGTAATATGCTAGATAGTAGCGTCTAAAGTGCTCACATTCGTCGTAAAGCTTTCTCTCTGATGATACAAATGGAATAGGAATATTGTTAATATGTGATTGAAAATCAGGGTCATATTCGCTTTGGTTAACAGCTTTTAATGTGACATCTAACTTGTATTGATAACACTTTATCAATTGACGTTTATCAGTAAATAGATGGTGCTTTTCTTCTTTGAATCTACCTTCATTCAACTCATGACTAGCTTGTTTAAGAACGGTTAATGCAAGGTCAAACTCAGAAGCTCGGTATGCTGATACAAATGTTCTTTCTAAGTCATCTAAAGAGCTATTAGCAATGTTGTCTATTGAGAGCTTTGTGATTGCTGATTTGAGAAGCTCTTTTCGTACAGGGTGAATACAAGCTTCCATTAATTGGAAAAGTTGTGAGTTAGATAAGATATCTTCATTTGAATCAAGGAAGTCTTCGAAGTCTGAATAATCGATTTTGTTTATGTAAACACAGAAATCAGGCCATAGATCGTAAGTATTTATTCCAATAGTACGAAATAATCCATCTCTATCATTAGTACCGAAGCCTAAATTGTCAACGATAGATATATTTCTTTTATGCAGTTTACTTAAATGTTGGCAAGAGTCATGACTTGCAACCGCCATCAGTATTTGAAAGTAACAATTTATAGCTCCTTTCGCTTTATACTGAGATTCGTTTTTCCATAGCAAAGCAGATGACCAATCATTTTTATGTTTTTTAGAAATTAACAATAGTCGATCTACATTATTTTCAATAACTAACTTATGCCAAGGGAACTGTTTAATTAAGGTTGAAGCATCTAAGTTTGATTTTTTACCATCAAGATTTAATATCATATCTTGCTCTAGCTCATTAGTAATAAGATTAACTAATTTACTTATATGCTCTTGAACAGTATCAAGTGAATTTCTATCGATAAAATCATATAGCCACCATAATAAGAAATACGTGTTATTACGCAGCTTAAAAACCGTTGGGGTCGGATAAGAACGTTCGCTTAAATCAGCTCTATCAATAATATCAATCATTGATAGTGTTTTATTAGGATCTTGATGTTTTATAAAGTTGTCTAACAGGGTGAGATAGCTTGAATCTTTAAAGTTATCTCTATATAGACCTAACTTATCAGTCAAAACAAGAACTATATCAAGAAACTCTTCACTACACTTAATATTGTTAGAGTTCGTTTTGGCGTATCTTTTAGAGATAGAAACTTCTAATGCTTCCACAACATCTCGATTCTCAATCTGATGTGAAATTTCATCATAGAAATGGGTGAACCAAAACATTGCGAAATTGCATGTGTCTATTCGAGATAGGAGAACGCAGAAATATTTAGGAAATAATCGAAATTGAAGTAAGTCACCGAAAAGTAGATGCTTAAGTAAAGGGTGTTCTAACGCAAACTCTATCAGCTCTATCAGTGCATGAGGGTAAAACAGCGAATGGTTATCGACACAAATACTTTCCTCTAAAAGTTCCGAAATCAGCGAACTATAAAAGTGACCAATTCCTTCCCAATAAGTTCTGCTTTTAAAATTATCCTGTGTTTCAGCAAACTCGTTTTTACTAACATTACGTAATGAATGAGAGTTTAGGGAAGGCAAAGAGTCCTTTTTAACCACGTTTTGTCGAGGTTGCTTCACACATTCATCTGCGTTATTTGGTTCCCCCTCAGCTTGTGAACCTCCAATCGATATGGTTAGTTTTAGCGTTTGAGTGTAATTGAGAACAACGTCAGAAAAATGGTTACTGTTTGATATTGAACGGGCTAAATCTTTAGGGACAGGGAGCTTTAATAAGTGTTGTTGTAGTTCTGCTGTATAAGCACTGTACTCTGCATCTGACGTCGCATATTTAAGAACAGGGAGAGCGGCACTGCATGTATAACGCATGAGACGTAGCCACTGTTCGAAGGCTTCCTTAGAGCTAGTCGAGTTCGAAAGTAATTTCTGCCATAAAAAGGTACCGACTAGTAGGTTAAGATTATGGTTTCTTCCGTTGAAAATATACGAGTTATCTTCTTTTTCAACATAGGAGAGTAACAGGGAAGTATTAGTGAATTCTCTGTTCCATATTTCTTCTGAAACAAAGAGATTGGGCTTTTTGTAGCCTTCCTGACCACGTTGAATATGTTGTAAAGTTCTGAGTGTTTCTATTACAGGAATTAGAGAGTCATCGACGTGCTGCTCAAGGTGATTTTCTAAGTTACAGGTAAGTAAAAGGTAATCAGCCTCAAACATTACAAGGCAGCACTCTTCTAAATATTCAATTTCTATTCCTTTGCTAATCGATACAAGTTTGCCATTTCGATCCCATAACTTAGTTCCATTGAGAAGAGCTGATACACAGTGTCTATCTAGAGGTTCTGTCGTAAGTGATGAGTGCATTAGAAACCTTGCAAAATCTTCAGCTTCTTTCTGCTGCTCTAAACTGTAGAAGTTCTGCGAATCAGTTGAGGCTCGTGTGGATAGCTCCAAAAGAGATTTAATCTTCGACCAGTCCCTTGAATGCTCAACATGATTTACAGCCATAGTATCTTCTCTTGATTCAAATGAATAAATAAAACTATATTATACACTTAAGAATCAATAGGATACCCATTGATTTTGATAAAACAATGCAAAAGAACAAGATACTTTACCCATGACTCTTCATACAAAGCTAAGACACGACGCAACTATTAGGAAAACTAGGTCAAAATGTCTATAGGTATATGTTAAGAACCCCATGGTTAAATGACTTTTGGGCGGAACCGATGTAGGTCAACTTGTCAGGTACTAGTCACATCGAATAAACGAGATATTGCTAAGCTAACGAACGTTAGGCTAACGTTCATTAGCCTAACGTTCGTTAGCTTAGCAATATCTCACTCTCATTTAGGTGAACTTTTGCTTGGTTCTGGGGAGAGCTTTGGAGTTCGAGATTTCATTTGACCGCTGATGTTATTGAATACACCTATTACATCTTTATCTAAACACAGGCTATGAATTGCCTCTGCATCAGATCTAACCGTCTCCAAAATCACCTGTTTTGCCTCGGGCGTAGTCTCATAGTGGTGATAGAGGCAGTCGTTAGCATTTTCAATCGCTTTTGCTTGGTCATTAGCAACAATGCCTTCGATGAGCTTTTTATAGGGGGCGAGGAACAAGGTTAGAATTTTTCGTACGCTACTAATACATTGCTCTAAAGCATTTAGCTCTATTTCTTTAGACTCGATACCAAGACGAACTTTATTTAAGTGACTTTCCTCATCCATAACCTTTTTTTCTAACTCAAGTAGTGCTTCTTTGCCTGATTCATTCTTCTTAATCAGGGCTTTACGCTTGTTAGTTAAACGTTGGTTTTCTAATTCAAGCAGCTGGTTTAGGTTGTAAAGTCGATCTGCCTTTGGTTTCTTCGCATTCTCGTATTGTCGATGAAAAGATACCACTTTACGCTGTCTGGATTGCGTCCATTTTACGTCAAGCTCCTGAAACCTCATTCGAACATGAGTCATAAACATATCTTGCAAGATCATCCCTTGTATTTTAGATGCGGTAAGTCCAGCAACTAAAGGGCTATTGAGGCTAGAAATAGTATGTTTATCATGTCGACAAGTATCAGGGTTCCATAAAGAAACTTCTGTTGGTTTTGCCTTTAGGTAGTTGTTAACTGCTTCTCGTAGAGCGGAGCAAAGGTCTCTCTTGCCAGTCTTTCTGTTTTTGGTACTGAGAAATATGTGAGGATGTGTACCAGTTTCCATATCAATACTGCGCTCATCATCGTGAACGACCAGCAAGCGTATCTGATAGTTGGGGAGATACTTCTCGTAAAAACTTCTTATGCATTCGGCCATGCGCTTAGGCTCTACAACTGCTCCGTGGCGATGAGGGAATTTGAAAAAAGCCTCGTGTATTTTAGCTGTGCGGCCATCCTCGCTTCCTTCTACCTTTTCGGATAAGTCCATGAAAGTATCTAGTAGGGTTAAGAGCTGATTGCGGCGCTTCACTCCCTCAATGGACTCGATTATCTCTCTATAATTCTGAGGTTTTTGGTCTCTAATCAAGGTTAATTGGAGTGCTAGATGTTCATCTCCAGCTTCCATTACAGACTGGATTTTTTTGTTGAGCTTGTACTCGTACTTTTTGTAGTTACTTTTGATAGAAGTCGATACTGGTTTAGGGGCAAACTCTTCAGAAATGAGCTTGGTGATAAAGGCTGAACGGCTCTCTTCAGATTGGTTATTTAGCTTAAATCCTTGCGGGCTACCTTCAGTGAAAAACCAGTTCTTTCCAGCTAGTTGTTCAACCCACTCATTAGACTTAAATTTGTTTGATTTGATACGTAGTGAATGCATCAAACTCTTTTTTAAAGCGGCACGTTTTCGATAGTTAACATGACGATAAATCATTGTAGTTTTAATCAAAAAATCAATTTGTTTTTTGGACTTAGGGTCGAGGGCGAAGCCTCGCCAGCAGCACTTTGCTCATCTTTTACGTAGTAAAAGTGTGAAAGTGCGTAGCTGGTTACTTAAAGGTTAAAAGCCCCTTTAATCAAAAGCAAATGATGCTCCTCAATTAGTCAGTAACAGATTTAGAATGCTAGCAAAGGGACTCAATCTGTAGGTCTGCACCAGTTAGATATCCAACATCTTGAATGCGTCGAAATTATCTATGGTTTCGTAGCCATGATAACCCCGTTGATTAGTGACAAACTTAATGCATTTTTCTTTGAACTCTCGGCAGTCATGGTTGTGGCCGTATATCCACGCTGTGATATTTAGACTAAATAGGAGAGAGCAATCTGAAGCAAAAGCCGGGTTTAGGGCGTTGCCTTGATATTGTTGGTGTATGGCTCTTGGGGTCGGTAAATGGTGGGATACGATAACATTCTTTGAGTAGGAGGATGAACGGATTGCTTTATCAAGCCAACCAATGGATTTTTTGTGCAAAGCAGCGGCTATCGCCGGAGTAAAAGTTTGTACGTTATCAAAGTTAATGCGTCTGTAGTCACTCATGGATCTCTCTGCGTAATAGAAAGCCACATCAGCGTTTCCGTAAAGCTCGAAGTCAGTCCATAGAGTACACCCATAAAAAGCCACACCATTGACGACTATACATTCATCATCAAGTAAATGTACGTTTGCGTACTTGCGGGCGTAGTTTTTCAGTTCTTGAGGTAGTTCTGCAATTGTCCCACCAGTGTAAAACTCATGGTTTCCCAGAACATAGATTACATCTTGTGGAAACTCTGACGCCCAGTCTATTGCCTTTCTACCATTTGAATGAATATCTCCGGCAAGGATAACGACATCCGCATCACTTACAGGAATAGTCATAGGGGCAACTTCTAGGTGTAGATCAGACAAGTATTGAATCTTCATACGGTACAACCTTGAACAAGAATATCAACCTAAATTTAGTTCTGATAGGTCAGGAAGTCAATGTGGTGTTTTGTGGTAATATAATGATTTTTAAGTATATTTTGACAAAGTTGCTGTTTTGGCTCTATGCTGATAACTAGGGGTTTGGGAATACATATTATGAGTAAAATAGATGCATCAGTGCATAGAAAAGGGCTAGAAGCCTCGTTCAAAATATTGGAGAGGTGGGAAGCTAGCAACGTTCAAATTTTGTCCATTTTAGGGATCTCCAATCCTATTGATCAAACATTATCATCTGGTCAATTTTCGACAGAGCAAATCACTAGGATAAGTTACATCCTAAACATTCATGCTGCGCTGAGAACACTGTTTACTAATGATAAGAATGTATACGGCTTCATGACTATGGAAAACAAGAGCAAATTCTTTAGCGGTGAGCGTCCTTTGAGTCTTATTGAATCGGGAGATTTGAAAGCTATTGAACGGGTAGCTAACCATTTAATCTCGTTAAGCCAAGGCAACTAGTCTTCGATCAAGAGATAATGATATGAGAATGGTTCTGGAGATGCGCTATCGCAGAGAAGGTAAGTTCTTCTACAACAGAGAAGAAATCTTTGCGATATATCAGTCCGATGACTTGGATTACATCTTACTGAGAAGTCCTTACTTAACGAACATAGATAATGAACTATTTGTCTACAGTAATTTCAACATGACAACCACTCACTTTGAACGTTTGGTATTGGCACTAAGAGAGCCATACCGTTGTTATATTTCGTTCGAGGATGCGTTATCTCGGTGGGGGGTGATATCTCAGATTCCCATGATGATGATTCTTGCAACAACAGGACCTTCAGGCTTCTATTCAACACCATACGGTAGATTTGAGTTTGTGCACGTCAAACACCCAATTGATCAACTCGAAGAACATACTCTTGATATAGGGCGTCCAATACGTATCGCCCAGAAAGACTTGGCTTATCGAGATCTCAAATTATTGAGTCGCAACATGCACTTGATAGATTACGTAGCGCTATTTACAGCAGACGAGTAAACACAGTTTTCATAGTCTAGGCCGTAAAAAAGCCTGAATCACTCAGGCTTTTTGAGCTTCGTCTGCACCAGTCTTTGTTACCTAGTTACGATAAAGTTTTTGGGCTGAGGAAGAACCCAGTGATGTTTAGTCCATGCTAAGTGGGTTAAATAAGGCGCTTTCTAACACAGTGCCATATTTTCTAGTACATAGCCGAACGAACTGTTCGTCGTTACGTGGGGTCTTTCGCCACGTAGGAAGATCTCGTTTAACTCTTTCTGGATTAACTAACTCGAGCTTCTTGTAGTGATGCGTAGAATGTGCAAAGCCTATTAGTTCATTGGTCAAGTGAATACCAGCTTTCAGGAGTTCTTCAAGGCAGCGAACTGGCTCAAGCAAATACTTACCTTGATCTCCGTATGCGCTGTTTTTGTACTCACTATTGACCTCAATTTTCTCGTATTCTATTTTCAAACCAGAGCTACGAAGGTCTAGAGTCAGAGGTTTTACTGTTGATTCTAGATTTTGTATTTCTAGCCTCAACTCCTCTTTTTGTCGTTCACAAAAAGGAGAAGAGTTTAAACGCTTATTACGAGACTTAATCTCTCGTTCTATTGAAGCAAGTGTGCTTATAAATACTTCCGATAATACGCTGTCTAGGTAATCTGCTTTCCATTGCTGTACACCGCTATTGAAAGCCAGAAGTGACTGCCGTATGAACTCATTGGATATGCGGTTAGTAAAATCAGTAATCACACTGTTCTTGCTATAGCGATGTCTCGCAGAATTATCACATTGAGCTGAGTGTACTATGTACTCGACTGTAGCATTTTTAGGCGATATGGATAGTAATAATGTTACCCATAGAGGAACGTCCAACTCATTGAATTTTAGATTTATTCGGCCGATTCGGTAACTGAAAGTTAGTTTTTCTCCTCGCTTAGACACTAATGATAAGTTTCGAAAACGTTGTGCTTTTTTGAGCGATAGTAAAAATCGCTCACTATTTGTCATTTGGTATTGGTCTGACGCTAAATGCTTAAAGGTTTTGAAGTCTTTAACATCAAAGAGATCCGCAAATAGTTGGTCTGCTTTGCTTGGTCTTGGAGCACGGCCACCGAATGTTCGAATTGCAGCGTGTCCTGCAAACTCAGGTAACAAGCTTAGTTCTTCTGGTGATAGCTCTTTACAGAGAGCAGATCTCGCTTTGTATACAGCTTGAGTTATGGCGGTTGGTTCAGATGTAGTGTATTTCATTGTTTATTATCCGTTATAAGGACACTGAACATTGAAAGACTAATTGTCGCAGTAGGTTTCAGTCTTATCGTCCAGTGTCACACTGAATGAATAAAAAGTATACACATTGGGAGATGTATCACGTTTGCCTGCGACGGGGCAGAGAAGCTATCTCTTGTGAACGCTAGACGAACGCATCATGTAGAACTCAAGCCTACATTAACTCTCTACTGAGTGTTAAGTCAATATGGTGGTTTTTGATTTTGACCAGATGGTGAGAAAAGTACCACCAAGCAACCAAACGCTTGCTTGGTGTTTGTCAAATGCATTTCAGCGCATGTACGCACGACCAATCGAATCTTCACTTTGCTGAAGTTTTTGTTCGGGTGTTAGGTGAACGTCTGCCTCTAAAGAAGCTTTAAGCAAGTCTTCCCGTGTTTGACGTTTTTTGTAGGCTTCCTGCAGCTTAGGTGAAATTTTGGGCTTATCACTTTCGATGAAACTGAATTGGACTTCTACTGGCGCTCTTTTTTTTCTTTTAGTGACTTTGCATTTAATCTTGCCAGAGAAGAAAGAATTTGAGCTATTGATAGTATTTAGAGCCTTTGTCAGTACGTGCCTATCCAGATCGCCATACTTTTCATACTTGTCACCAATACCTAATCCTTCCCGAAGATCTTCAACTTTAAAATCAATATATTTACGATGCTTTCCAACTCGCTTGTACTCTTTTGAAAGCAGAAGATACAGTCTTGTCGTATTTTCCATCTGTGTGCCCCTGAGATCTTTAAGTGGCACTTTATTATAACCAGACGCTTGCAGTTGCTTGTTATAGAAAATTATGTAAGGCAGAAACTCAGGTGAAATGTGAAGAGTCAATACTCCATCTTCAAGGTGAGCCTCACTGAATACAGCGATTGTTGTCACTCCATTTCCTTCATTGAGCGAGTAGGTAATGGTAGCAAACTCTTTTGTGATTTCTTTATACAAAGAGGTGTAGTTTTTAGCAGTTACTGATTTTTTTTCGAGCCAAAACTCCAGATACTCAGATAGGTCAAAAGTAATTTGACGAGCCTTGGGGTTGTTACAAAAGTAGTTTGAAACTAGCTGTCTTGAATCCTCGATAGTCCAACCCTCTTGGTCATTAGAATGTGACTTCATGCCTCTAAGCTCTTTTTCTTTCGCTTCTAGGTTCTCTAGTACGTGGAGTAAGGCTTTGTTATAGGGGTCGAATGCTCCTACTGCTGATAAAACTAACCTTTGGCGAGATAAGTCTTGGTTGGTTGTGGGAGCTATCAGTGAATTACTCAGTAGTGCAGTGGTTTTTTCAGTTAGTTTCATAGTTTATTTCATCAATGCTTTTGAGATGAATATCCATGTTTGTTTTGGACGTTTCAAGGTTTTTGTTTCATAAAAATCAATAGTTTATGGTTGCGTTGTTGTAAGTGTGTGTATTTCCTTGAGTCCCGGTGCAAAAAATCATTTGATAGTTAGAGACAGCGTAAGATTTTCCAAGATAGCGTAGAGTTTTCGATTTAAGGGGTATTACTTTCGTAGCTTGGCGTAAAAAGTTCGTCGGGAGTTGTAAGGATTTCGATTTTAAGCGTAAATTCTTCGACAATAATCTCCCTGAAGCCTTTTTTACGCAGGGCTTTGGTCGCAAACAAACTGTTAAATGCTCTAAAAGAAGAAAAAGGGATAAAGTAAAGCAAGGTAGGTTTAAGTGAGTCTGGCATAGAAACCCAATAGCATAGACATTAGTTTGTTTTTGGGGGAGAGACTTCGTCTCTAGTGATTAGGGGTATTAGTCTATCTCTAACCTTCGTTGAACAGAAGGTTTAAGCTCATACCTATCTTCCAGTTGCTTCACTTCAAACATTTATAGCTCACCGATACCATTCTCAGGCTCTGTCTTCTTCACTTCTATTTTCCCAGAGGGAGGTCAAGGTGACATTGGTGCTGTCAGGCTTACTTCAACAACTTGAATCAACATCGGCAAGTCAAATGAGGTACCCGTGATGATACAAGAGTCTATTAATCGATTTACCACTAAGTACAGGGCTTAACTAGCTGTAATCTTCATGTGTATATTGTTGCACTATGGTGTGGGGTGATTTGGTGTGTAATTCATCGCTTAGGTGAATTTAGGGGCTTGATTTGTGAGCTTGAATGCATAATTGCAGAGCTGTGTAACAGTTCTATACCGTGACTAGTTATAGCATTACTTCTAATCATAAAGTTACATAGCATAAGGGTGTACATGAAGTTATTAAGTTGTGCGATCAGAAACTTTCGTCGTTTGGAGTGCGTCTCGATAGATTTTGAAGAAGGTGAGACCATACTTGTCGGACCTAATAATGCAGGAAAAACGTCAATGGCCTCTGCATTTCGGTGTTTCTATGGAAGTAGGGTTTTTTCTATAAACGATCTTTCAGTATCTAAGGTTTCGGACATTGACGAGTATGGTCGTGGTAATGATGAGCAAGAACTACCGGCCCTAGAATTAGATTTATGGTTCTCGATTGACCCGGAAAAGATATCGTTTGGCAGAGCATTTACACTATTGCCGGAATTGTCAGAACAACTAAATAAGGTTGGTATTCGTTTGAAGTATCAACCTCGAGAGCCAAAGGCAATGAGAGAGGAGTTTAAAAAAGCTTACCCTGCACCTGATGGAGAAGAGCAAAAAACTACCTTATCGCAGTTCCTGAATATAGATTCCAATTTTAGTCGCTTTTATGAGCTGACTTATTATTCTTTGGATAGTCGTCAAGAAGAAATTATTGAAAATCATATAGATAGCGTGGAGGGTAAGGCTCTATTTAGGAATTTGCTTCGTGTGGATTTTCTTGATGCTCAACGAAGTGTAAATGATGATGAATCTAGTCGTAGTAGCCGTTTATCTACTGCATTTTCTGCTTTTTACAAGAGTAACTTGGAACAAGCTAAAGCATCAGAAAGTGCTTATCAAGTAATTGATGAGAACAACCAAAAACTTACAGAACACTACGAAGAGCACTTTAGTGGTTTAATGAAAGTTATTAAGGGTTTGGGTATCCCGTCTGTTAATGATAGAGATTTAAAGGTTATCTCCTCTTTAAGCCCCTTGGAAGCTCTTCAGGGCAATACAGATTTAGTGTACATAGATAGTCAACGCCAGCATAAATTACCTGAAGCCTATAATGGGTTAGGCTTTAAAAACCTCATTTACATGGCTATCCAGATTAGTCATTTTCATATTCAGTGGAGAGATACAGAACAGAACAGACCACTGTGCCAATTAATTTTTATAGAAGAGCCTGAAGTTCACTTGCATGCTCAAGTTCAACAAGCATTTATCAGTAATATCTGGCACATGTTGTCTAACGCTTCTGAAGGTGAGCCAGTTCCTCAGTTGGTAGTGTCGACACATTCCTCTCATATATTGGATAGAGTCGACTTTGAGAAAGTCCGTTATTTTGAACGATGTGAGTTGGAAGGTGAGGATCGTAGAGCAGTAGACACCTTTAATGCATCAAAGGTACATAGCTTAAGAGACTTTGTCCCTACACATAACCCTGAAGTTGAAGAACCGTTTGATTCTGACAAAGCAAAGGCGTTTCTTTTGCGTTATCTGAGGTTGACGCATTGCGATTTATTCTTCGCTGATGCTGCAATTCTTATTGAAGGGTCTGTAGAAAAACTATTGATTCCTGAAATGATAGAAAAAACTGCTCCCAAACTTCGAACAAAGTATTTATCGGTCTTAGAGGTCGGTGGAGCATATGCTCATCGTTTTACTGGGTTGTTGAAGTTTCTAAACATCCCATATCTTGTAATTACTGACCTCGATTCTGTTAGTCCTGAGGGGCGTCATCCGGCAGTAAAAGGTGATTTTGAGGGAGCATTGACATCTAACAATTGCTTAAAAAGCTTATTGGGTGTAACGAAGGTAGAAGATTTATTGGCTCTTGATAAAGAAGCAAAAGTGAGTGCAGATAATGACCGTATGGTTGCGTTTCAGGTCGGAATAAGAGTAGATGAAGTTGGTAAAGATAGTTTGGTAATGGTTCCTCGTACTCTCGAAGAAGCGTTCGCCTACGAAAACTTTAGTTTGTTCCGAACTCAAGACTTAAGCCTAGGAATTGAGATCCCTGTGAATTTGGACGAGGCTTATGAAGAAATATATAAGAGGGTGAAATCCTCAGGCTTCAAGAAGACTGACTTTGCTCTTGAAGTTTTATTTTCTGAGAGCGATTGGAAAACTCCAAACTATATCAAAGAGGGACTTGAGTGGTTGGAGGAACGGCTAAAGACTAATGAGTCACTAGAACTGCAGGAGGAGTCTTAAATGGCAGTTCGTATTCAAACAGAAGCTGATACAAGGGTTGCGGCTTGTTTAGCGGAGAATAGAAGTTTTTCGATGATAGCCGGAGCTGGTGCGGGAAAAACATCGTCATTGATCGAAGCGTTAGAGCTTATTAAATCTAAGTATGGTTCTGTATTAAAGAAAAATGGACAAAAAGTAGCCTGCATTACGTACACTAAAAGGGCGGTGCAAGTAATTTCTTCTCGTTTAGGTGATAGTGATCTATTTGTCGTTTCAACATTACATAGTTTTTTGTGGGGTGAAATAAAGACATTTACAGACGATATTCGTCGAGCATTAATTGAGTCAAGGATCCCCGCACTGATAGATAGGGAGAGAACGAAAGATAATGGTGGGCAAAGTCAGAGGGCATTGAAGGCTAGAGAGAAAGTAGAGAGCCTTACTAATGAACTTGACGTGTTACCTGAAGTACTTTCCTTTAAATATGATGATGCTGCATTTAGTGATTACGCTAAAGGTAAGCTTAGTCATGATGATATCATCGAAATAGCTGGATATTTATTGATTAACCGCCCGATTTTTCAAAAAGCTTTTGGCTACAGGTATCCCTATGTATTCGTTGACGAAGCACAAGATACTTTCCCGATAATTGTTGAATCATTTCAGAGGGTAGCTGAGGGTGAAGGTTTGCCTATAGTTGGCTTTTTTGGAGACCCTTGGCAACAGATTTATGACAAAAGAGCTGGCAGCTTTTGCCCGCCAGCAAGCGGGGAAGAAATCAATAAAACAGAGAACTTTCGCTGCTCTACAAGCGTTATTTCTTTCCTTAATCGGTTTAGAAATGATCTTGAGCAGTATCCGGCAGGAACTAACAGTGAAAAGGAAGGCAGTGTAAAGATTACATTGATTGAAGCTGAGCGTCCGTCCGAACCAAGGAACAGGTACTCCGAAGCTCAAGTTGAACGCTCACTTGGAAGGATGGACCAAGCCCTAGAAGAGTGGGGATGGGAGGTGCGTACTGATGTTGTCAGGCTGTTTTTAGTAAGGCAGATGATAGCAAGAAGACTTGGATTTACTGAGCTTCATAACTTGTTTACTGGAGATTATGCTTCATCGGTTGCACAAGAGGGTTATGAATCTGGAAATCACTACTTACTTAAACCCATAATTCGCTCAATTTGGCCTCTAATTGAAGCTAGTCGCTCGGGAAACATTCGAAGCCTAGTTGAGCTTCTAACGAGCATTGGTCCTGCATTTAAAATTGATGGCAAGAATCAGAGTCGTCCACTAAAAGAAATGGTTGAGCAAGCTAGAGAAATCGTAAGTGTTCTAGATGAAAAGTGGGCCAACGACAAAGTAAGAGATGTATTGGAATACTGTAGTGAAGTAGAGCTGATTGATTTCTCTGACCGTGTTTTGGACGAGCTGATACGGGAGCCAAGGCAAGAAGTATATGATAGAGCAGAGTTTGGACAAGAAAAAGGAGATTGGTTGTGCGACAGTTTTTTAGAAATGCAAACAAGAGAGCTTGAAAAATATTGTGATTTTATTCGTGACAATACGAATTACAGTACGCAGCATGGGGTGAAAGGAGAGGAGTACCCTGATGTTCTCGTTGTTGTAGATGATATAGAAGCAGCATGGAACAACTATAACTTTTGTAAACTACTGACACCAGAGACCTTTGGTACACCTACTGAAGGACAGCAGGATAGAGGAGAAAAGTTAGCATACGTTAGCTTCTCTCGAGCAGAAGACAATCTACGGATATTGTTTTACACAAGTAGGCTTCAGGAAACTAAAGAAGAATTGCTACGAAAAGGCTTATTTGAAGAAGAACAAATTTCAGTTATTCCATTGGATTAACTGCCAATATCGCTACTAGAAAGTCTAAAAGGCAAGATAATCGTCTTGCCTTTTTTATGTTGAAGCTAATCCGATTTGTTAAAATTGACAAAACTCTGTTCATTTTAAGGCACGCCTATGTCCGCTCAATAGTGTGATGGTTGTTCAGTTTCCAGAAGAAATTTGATAGATTTATGGTTTGATAAAAAAGGATTCCCGTCTGGTGAACTCGGCGACTTATTAAAACTGTGTCTTGCTCTGAAGATTGAAGGGCTTGATAGTGTCGTCAAGCCATTGAAAAGAATGTAATTAAATAAAAGCTCACGCTGATCACGTGAGCTTTTTTTGTTTTTAAGTTCGACACAATTTCACATGCATGATGTATTTTGAAGAACGGCTCTTCTTACCTTCCTATAAAATACGCAATCGATAGTGTGTAAATAATGGTATACAGGGTGTTTTAAATATAAAACACAAAAAAAATTGCGTTTATTTTTAATTAGTGATTGAAACTAGAGTTTTTACTAGTTAAGTTACAGGGAACAAGAAGATTAGTGCTGATAGAAAGTGACGTGAGACAACGTACATTCAGCTCAAGGATAGAAAAAAGGAAGAAGTAAGCAATGTTCCAGACTGATGATGTAAGAATTAACAAAGTAAAAGAGTTATTACCCCCTGTTGCTGTTTTAGAAAAGTTTCCAGCGACCGAAGTTGCTTCTTCTACAACCTTTGAAAGCCGCAAAGCGATCCACAATATTTTAGAAGAGAGCGATGACCGCTTGCTTGTTATTGTAGGTCCATGTTCTATTCATGACACAGAAGCTGCCCTTGAGTACGGTAAGCGTTTGAAAGTGTTGCGCGACGAACTTGGTGATAACCTTGAAATCGTAATGCGTGTTTACTTTGAAAAGCCACGTACAACCGTTGGTTGGAAAGGTTTAATTAATGACCCGTACATGAACGATACGTTCAAGCTAAATGATGGACTTCGTCTAGGTCGTAAGCTACTGCTTGACCTAACTGACATGGGCATGCCAACGGCAAGCGAATTCCTAGATATGATCACGCCTCAATACGTTGCTGATCTAATCAGTTGGGGTGCAATCGGCGCACGTACTACAGAATCTCAAGTTCACCGCGAACTGGCTTCTGGCCTGTCTTGCCCAGTTGGATTTAAGAATGGTACTGATGGCAACATCAAGATCGCAACAGATGCTATTCGCTCTGCTAGCGCTTCTCACCACTTCTTATCGGTAACTAAGTACGGCCACTCAGCTATCGTTGAAACAGCAGGTAACCCTGATTGTCATATCATCCTACGTGGTGGTAAAGAGCCAAACTACAGCGCAGAACACGTTGGTAAGATTAAAGAAGAGCTAGCAGCTTCTGGTCTTCCACAAAAAGTGATGATCGATTTCAGCCACGCAAACAGCTCTAAGCAGTTTAAGCGTCAACTCAACGTATCTGACGACGTAAGCGCACAAATTTCTGATGGCGACAAAGCTATCTTTGGTGTGATGATTGAATCTCACCTTGTTGAAGGTCGCCAAGACTTGGTTGACGGCAAAGCTGCAACTTACGGTCAATCTGTGACTGATGCATGTATTGGTTGGGAAGATACTGAAACAGTACTTCGCCAACTGGCAGACGCTGTTGAAGCTCGCCGTAACAAGTAATCTAATTATTACAGCCAGTCACTAATCGGCTGCAAATTCAAAGCCCTTATTAGCAATCGCTAGTAAGGGCTTTTTATATATTTTTATTTTAGGGTTTATCATCCCACAAAAGAATTTACTTATCATATGGTTAACGGTTAAATGGTGTGGCGCTCCATAAAGTGAAGGTTCGTATCAATGAAGGCAGTTCTGGTGAGTGCAGTATTAATTGAGATAAACACGTTTTCTATATCAAATGTACAAGCCGCATCGGGCTTCAACGCAGAGCAGCCGTGCAAAGCAGGCCTTGATTTAGCGATCGACAAGCAACCTCGTGGCATTAAAGTGACGTCAGGAAAAAGCAACCAGCGTATTCTGCTTAGTTTGAAAGATGGCAACAACGATTGGGATTACCGTTGTGATGTGAACCGTTGTAACAAAATAATTAAGTTGGAAGCTAGAGAGCTCAAACGTAACAGCAAGTTTTCAGGTCAAGTTATCCGTTATGATGTTGCCGATGTTAAGCGTTCAGTTAAAGTGACAATGAAAAATCGGAAAGGCTCTGGAATCGCAAGCGAAAGCTATACGGCTCGACAGCTAAAATAATACAGTTTGCTTACATGAGAAAGCCGCAATCACTTGCGGCTTTTTGTTTAATTAAAGCTGAAAAGCACATGATTTTACCGGGAAAACATGAGTTTATTGTTTGATTACACTTTGTTGTATTTCTTCACCAAAGCCCTGAGGATCGATTTTGAGTGTTTGTGTTGGGAAGGCGATATCTGCATTGTGCTTATGAATAATCGCTAATACTTGCAAAAGGACATCTTGTTTAACTTCGTGGTATCTCACCCAGTTGACCGTTTTTGTAAAGGTATAGATAAAGAAGTTCAGCGTTGATGGTCCAAACTTATCAAAGTTAACGATCAGCGTCTGTTTGGAATCAATGTCAGGGTGAGTTTCAAGCATGGCTTTTACGTCATCCACAATCAGAGCCAGTTTGTTCGCATCTTGGTAACGCAGACCAAAAGTCTCATTGATCCTGCGGTTCAACATTCTTGATGGGTTCTCGACCACAATGTTACTGAACACAGAATTCGGCACGTACAAAGGACGCTTATCAAAGGTGCGAATGATGGTCATACGCCAGCCTATGCGTTCGACGGTACCTTCGATTTGACGATCGGGAGAGCGTATCCAGTCGCCGACTTTAAAAGGGCGATCGAAGTAAATCATCATGCCACCGAAGAAATTCGACAGTAAATCCTTAGCCGCTAAACCGACGATCAAGCCACCAACACCACCAAAGGTAAGTAAACCGGAAAGGCTGAGCCCAAACGCCTGCATGATGGTTAGGCCGCCCATCACCATAAAGAACAAGCGAGCGACTTTCGCTATAGCTTGCACTGTGGTTTCGTCTCTGGTTTTTTGCTCTAAGACATACGCTTCAGTGTTAGTGATCATTCGTAAGGTAAACCAAACGAAGGTACAGATAATCAATATGTGCTTAAGAGTTTTTAACCAGTTGATTTCATTACCAAACTGGTCTTGAAGGATTAGCCCGACAGATACTGTAGCAGGCCAACACCAAAGTAATGTGCTGACTGGGGTTTTCAGTGCTTCTAGTAGCAAATCATCCCAGTGGAAAGGGGTTTTCTGAACCAGAATTTCTAAGCGATTATGGATAATTCGCCAAGCTACCCAAGCGAGAAAACTCGCAATAGTGATGAATAGGACGCTGTTTGCCCAATCACTATGGCTCTGGTTGATGTAGGCTTGTACTTGGGTTATGAATTCATTCATTGTGTGTGCTGCCGCAGAAATTATGAATTGGAAATTAGCAGAAACTCGAGTTGTTCTCTACCTTTATAAATCAAGCGATTATGACAATAGTATAACCTTATTCTTGCAGAACTAACTTTTTTTGAGATAGAAACTAATGTAGGTTTGGCTATCCCGTGTAATTAAAATTTCTAAACAGGATTTCAAATGAGCGACAAACAATATGCAGTTATCGGTTTAGGGCGATTTGGTTTATCTGTTTGCAAAGAGCTACAAAGTTCAGGCGCACAGGTACTCGCCGTCGATATTGATGAAGAGCGAGTGAAAGAAGCGGCGGCTTTTGTTTCACAAGCGATTGTTGCGAACTGTACAAGCGAGGAGACCGTCAAAGAGTTAAGACTCGACGATTACGACATGGTGATGGTGTCGATTGGCTCTGATGTTAACTCCAGTATTCTTACTACGCTGGTGGTAAAAGAGTCAGGCGCAAAAGCTGTTTGGGTTAAGGCGAACGATAAGTTTCACGGCAAGATTCTCTCTAAGATTGGTGCTGACCATATCATCATGCCTGAACGAGATATGGGTATTCGTGTTGCGCGTAAAATGTTGGATAGACGCGTTCTTGAGTTTATCGATCTTGGCAGCGGTTTAGCGATGACGGAGATTGTTATCGGTTCTAATTTGTTGGGTAAGAAACTTGGCGACCTTAAGCTGTGTAAAGAAAATGGTGTTGAGGTGCTTGGCTTTAAGCGAGGACCGAACCTCATTAAAGCACCAGAACTGGATGTGAGTTTAGAAATTGGGGATGTGGTGATCATCGCTGGGCCGAAAGAGACCTTATCTAGAAAGCTACGCAATTGGTAATTGGTAATTGGTAATAAGGTAACAGTATGAATTCGTTAAAACGAAAAGGTACTTTCTACACGCTTAAGAGTGATAAAAAGCCACGTAAAGGCTCTGAACCTAAGATTATCCTTACGAGTTTCTTAGGCGTACTTATCCCCTCTGCAATATTGTTGACGATGCCTGTATTCTCCGTGACAGGCCTAAGCTTTACGGATGCACTGTTTACAGCAACCTCGGCGATCAGTGTGACAGGCTTGGGTGTTGTCGATACCGGTGAGCATTTCACCTTGGCGGGTAAAATCTTACTGATGTTCTTGATGCAAGTCGGCGGGTTAGGGCAGATGACTCTATCTGCGGTACTGCTATACATGTTCGGTGTTAGGCTAAGCCTTAAACAACAAGCACTAGCGAAAGAAGCGCTTGGCCAAGATCGTAAGATTAACCTTCGCAAATTAGTTAAGAAGATCATCATCTTTGCATTAGTGGCTGAATTTATCGGTTTTGTATTGCTCTGCTTCCGCTGGGTGCCTGAAATGGGATGGTCAACGGGTAGCTTTTATGCACTTTTTCATGCGATATCAGCATTCAATAACGCAGGTTTTGCACTGTTTTCAGACAGCATGATGAGTTTTGTTGATGACCCATTGGTGATCTTTACCTTAGCTGGCTTGTTTATTTTCGGTGGCTTAGGCTTCACCGTCGTCGGCGACTTATCGAGTAACTGGCGTAAAGGTTTTCGACATCTTCATTTACACACCAAGATTATGCTAACCGCCACTCCGACTCTATTGTTGGTAGGTACGGTATTGTTCTGGCTGTTGGAAAGAAATAACTCAGCAACCATGGAAGGGTTATCGACTCAAGGACAGTGGCTAGCCGCATTTTTCCAGTCGGCAAGTGCTCGTACTGCTGGCTTTAATAGTGTGGATTTGTCTCAATACACTCAGCCGGCATTGCTGGTAATGATTGTACTGATGTTGATTGGTGCCGGTTCTACCTCAACGGGTGGTGGTATTAAGGTTTCGACCTTTGCCGTCGCCTTTGTCGCAACTTGGGCCTTCCTACGTCAGAAAAAGCATGTAGTGATGTTTAAGCGAACCGTAACTTGGCAAGCGGTAACAAAGTCATTGGCCATTATTGTGGTAAGTGGGGCGTTATTAACCACCGCGATGTTTTTGTTAATGCTTACTGAAAAGGCAGCGTTTGATCGAGTCATGTTTGAGGTGATTTCAGCCTTTGCAACGGTTGGCTTAACAGCCGGTTTAACCGCAAACCTGACTGAGCCAGGTAAATACATCATGATTGTTGTTATGGTGATTGGACGTATCGGTCCTTTGACCTTGGCTTATATGTTAGCTCGCCCAGAACCTTCCTTGTTGAAATACCCAGAAGACACGGTGTTAACGGGTTAATAAGATTAACAGGCTAATAAATAAAGCTCTGTAAATAATAACAAAGCCAGCGATATGCTGGCTTTGTTGTCATAGGCTGATCGTTAATTGCTGAATGCTTAGCCCTCAAACATCTCAACGTATTCCTCATAGCCTTCTTCTGCTAATTTTTCCGCTGGGATAAAGCGCATTGCGGCTGAGTTCATGCAGTAACGTAACCCCGTTGGTTTTGGACCATCTTTAAATACATGTCCTAGGTGAGAATCGCCAAACTTACTGCGAACCTCTGTTCTTGGGTAAAGCAGTTTGTAGTCAGTAGTTGTGACGACATAAGCCTCGCTGATTGGCTGTGTAAAGCTCGGCCAGCCTGTACCTGATTTGTATTTGTCTTTTGAAGAGAACAATGGCTCCCCAGTTACGATATCAACGTAAATACCTTCTTGCTTGTTATCCCAGTATTTGTTGTCAAACGGGCGCTCTGTTGCATCGTCTTGTGTTACATCGTACTGCAGTGAGGTTAGCTTCGCTTTGATCTCTGCATCAGACGGCTTGACGTAGGTCTTAGCATTAGCTGTCGCATTTTTGCTGTCGATGATCTGACGGAGTGTTTGTGGATTCTCTTTTCTATCGTCACCGAAGATCTTATCTAGGTACTGATCGCGGCCAGAAGCATAGCGGTAGTAGTTATAACGAACTTTACTCTTCTTGTAATAGTCTTGGTGATAGTCTTCCGCTGGCCAGAATTTTTCAAATTCAATCAGTTCTGTTTTTAGTGGTTCACCAAAGATATTAGCTTTGTCGATCTCCATCATGAAGTTTTGAGCAACATCTTTTTGTGCTTGGTTATGATAGAAAATAGCTGGTCGATAATGACGGCCTCGGTCTACAAAAGAGCCTTTGTCATCGGTTGGGTCGATGTGTCTGAAGAATTGGTCAAGAACCTGTTCATAGCTAACAACATCAGGGTTGTAAGTCACGTTGATCACTTCGATGTGACCAGACTTGCCTGAGGATACTTGTTTGTAGGTTGGGTTTTCTAGTTCACCACCAGAGTACCCAGAGATAACGTCGGTGACGCCTGTCAGCTTTTCTAGGTCGGATTCTGTACACCAAAAACAACCACCAGCCAGTGTCGCGATTTCACTTTTACCTGAATTAGCTGTTTTATCCATTGTATTGGCAGTGCCAGTCTGGCTTACAAACAGCGAAATCAGTGGTAGCGCAACCACGAGTGATACCAATATTTTAGATAATTTATTCATAGATACCTCATCTTGACGTTTTTCTCATTCGATTTTGAATGTACGAATAGAGACAGGTTTTAGATGGAAAAAATTGCATCATTCATGAAAAAAATATGTCATTGAGAAAATCTTGCTCATAAATGCCGCCAGTAGTAGGGTGTAGGCATTGATGTAAAATAATAGATAATGATGACGTTTTCGTACATCTAAGGATCAACATGCAAGCAGAAGTTAAATGGGTCGAAGGCTTTAAATTCTTCGGTCAATCTCAATCAGGCCACTCTGTCGTGATGGATGGAAGTGGTGGTGCTACTGCGCCAAGCCCTATGGAAATGGTGTTAATGGCTGCTGGTGGTTGTAGCTCTGTTGATGTGGTTGATGGTTTGAAATCTGCAGGCCAGAACATCACAGGCTGTAATGCAAAACTTGAAACGACACGCCGTGAAACCGCGCCAAAAATCTTTACCGTGATTAATATTCATTTTGAAGTATCGGGTGACAACCTTGATCCTGAGCTTGTTGCTAAAGTCTGTGCGGATTCATTAGAGAAATACTGTTCAGTATGTCTGATGCTAGGTGCTGGCGTAGAGATGACCCACAGCTGGGAAATCGTTTAGCCTTCTGATTGTATACCTTGGCGATAGGCTAATGTTTTACGGCTTACGACGTATGAGTAGAGCCAGACAAAGAAAAGGGCGGAGCACTTTACAGTGTTCCGCCCTTAATTATTCTCACTAGAGTAGAGTGCTATTATTCAGCCGTTTCTACAATAACTTCTTCCATTTGCGCTTCTTCTTGGTATTCGAAGCTTGGGATTGTTGCGTCAACACGACGGTTTTGCGCACGACCTTCAGCAGTATCGTTTGTTGCTACTGGGTTTTCTTCCCCTTCACCTGTAGCCGTAATACGGTCTGCTTCAATACCTTGCTCTTCGATGTACGCGGCTACAGCGGCAGCACGTTTCTTAGAGATCATCATGTTGTACTCAGCTGCACCTGTTGAATCGGTGTGACCAACGACATTGACTGACGATTGAGGGTAAGTTTGCAGCACTTCTACTAGTGGCATTAGAGCAGTTTCACCCTCAGTAGACAGTTCAGTGCTGTTTGTCTCAAACATGCCTTGAGAGAAGCTTTCAGTTTGCGCTTTAATTACAACAGTCTCTTCTTCAACCACAACGGCTTCAGGTTCTGCAATTGGTTCAGCTGGAGCCTGTGTTACCGCTGCCGCAGTAGCTACTGTTGCGGCTGAAGCTGTCGTGTTACCTGTACCGAAATTGTAACTTAGACCAATGGTAACAAGGTTAGAGTTTAGGTCTTGGATAATCTTATCATCAAAATCATCGAAGTATTGGTATTCCACTCTCACTGCCCAGTCGTCGGCAAACTGTTTCTCAGCACCGATACCTAGAGCCAGTACAACATCGTCTTCATCATCATGCATGATGTAAGCCGGACCAGCTTTGAAGAAAACATCAAACTCTTGTTTTATCGCCAATCGATACATTGGGCTTAACGATATTGCAATAATGGAATCACTGAATCGAGAGATGTCATTGTCATAATTAAAGCTAGTGTCATAGTCACCTAAATAGTCTGCGTTTAATTCCAGAGCAATGTTATCGGTAAAGTTATAACCACCGTAAAGACCACCCGCAACAGAATCATCTTCACACTTTTCACCGCTTACACAAGCGCTATCTAGCCAACCCATGCCAACTTTTGCGCCTACGTATGTCGTTGCGGCAATTGATGGAGCAGCAGCGAAACCTGAAGCAGCTATTACTGCACACATGATTTTTGACAGTCTTTTCATAATCTTATCCTTGGATTAACTCTTATTGTTATCTGAATGAGCCTTTAAAGCGACGACTTACTGATTGGGACACTGCAGCAGTAAGTGGTTCAGGCGTAGATTCAGGTCGAACCTATCTTGGAACTGTTTTTACATTGTTAGTGTAGTTGCTTATTGGGGTCAATGAAGTTGTTAAAATTTATATATTTAAGGTGCTATTTACAGAGGTTTTTGTCAATTAATTGTTGTCTCAAATGTTGGAAACGAAGAAATCTCGTATCATTTTTAGGTGATACGAGGTTTCTTTTTATGTGTGCGGATTATTGGGCTATAGGCCCTGATTTGCGGAAGTTACAGGAGTTATGGGCGCTCTCCGGCTAACAAACGTTTTTCAATGTCTGCAATGACACCTGGTAGGTCTGCAATGGTATCGATTAGGTAGTGTGGGTTTGATTTGTTTAGCTTAACGCTTGCTTTTTCACGTGCAGCCGCAAGTGTTGTCTCGTCTGCATCTAAATATTCTTGATACGTTAACCCTGCTTCGTTCCCCGATAATACAAGTCCAACTGTCCACATGCCTGCGTTGTGACCTTCATCGATCCCCGGTGCTGCGTCGTCTACTTTTACACACGCAGCAACGCTAGTTACACCTAGGTCGATTACGTTTTTCAGTGCCATAAATGGAGCAGGGCGACCACCTTGAGGTAAGTCATCGGTCGCTACCACGTTATCTGGTCGGTAACCGTAATCTGCAGCAGCAGGAATTAAAACATCCATCACTTCACGTGGGTAACCTGAACAAGACCCGATCTTCACGTTCTTCTCTTTTAGGTTATTGACCACTTCTATCGCATTCAAAATAGGTGCTGCGTGATCGGCTACTTTCGCTTTTTGAAGAGGCATGAATGCCGCGTAGATCGCATCAACGTCTTCACTTGTCATCGAGCGTCCGAACTGAGCCTTCCAACGAGAGTCAACAGCAGGAATTCGACCAACTGCTTGGATGTGGTCCCATTTGCCGATCCCCATAGGTTCACGCGCTTCTGCTAAGTCGATATCAAAGTCGAAACCTTGTCTGAATGCTTCAACGAAAATACTGGTTGGAGCAAATGATCCAAAATCAACGATAGTGCCAGCCCAGTCAAAGATAACCGCTTGGATAGGTGATGTTATGTTCATAGTCGTGTCCTATTTCTGTTCTCTCCCAGCTCAAGTTGTTCTGGGAGATGAATGATTGTTTAAGTTATTGGTTAGATGATGGTTTAAAGGTATTCAAAGTCTTTGCAGACTTTTGCTATCGCTTTTTCGAATACAGATAGAGCGACTTCTAGTTCGCTGCGGCTGATGATCAATGGTGGGCTCAACTGAATCACATTACCTTGTGACACCTTGAAACTCAGGCCATCGTTTAGACATTGGTAAAGCACTGCTTCTGCTTCATCGAAAGCTCGGGTTTTGGATATGTGGTCAGTGACCAACTCCACCCCCCAGAGCAGGCCGATGCCGCGAACGTCACCAATGACTGAGTACTTCTCTTTCATTTGAAGCAGTTGTTCACGCACGAATGCGCTGTCCGCTTGTACTTTTTCAAGTAGGTTTTCTTGCTCAATCACTTCCATGGTGGCGAGTGCTGCAGCGCAACCAATTGGGCTTTTTTCGTGGGTGTAGTGACCAAGAGAAACTTGCGCTGCCGTGTTGTATTTGTCTTTGGTGATCATGGCTGCGATTGGCACTAAGCCGCCGCCAAAACCTTTACCGATACAAAGAATGTCAGGTTCGATATCAAAAGCTTGGTGAGTGAACCATTTGCCACTGCGACCCATACCGTTTGGAATATCGTCGATGATCAACATGACGTTATGCTTATCGCAGATCTCACGGATGCGCTTCCAGTAAGCTTTGCTTGGTACTTGAACGTCTGTGTTACGCACTGCTTCGGCAATGAAGGCACCAATGCCACCTTCTTTTTCAATCACATACTCAAGGTAATCGGCGTAGTGCACATCACATGCAGCCTCACTTTCACCGCCTGCGCTTTGCCCGCGAAGCGGAAAAGCACCACGATAGGAAACCGCTGGTGGAATGCGTTCTACGCCAGCCATTAATGGCCCCATGCCTTCGCGGAAACAAGCTTCGCCACCCACTGAAATGGCATCGAGTGACGCGCCATGGAATGAGTCCCACAATGACACTACTTTGAAATTGTTGGTGACATGGCGAGCTAGTTTGAGCGCCATGCCGATCACTGATGTGCCACCGGGAGCAAACAACACGCGATTCAAATCACCACCGCAGATCTGTGTGAGTTTCTCAGCACACTGAACCGCAGTTTCATTGGTGAAGCGACGTGGTGAAAATGGCAACGACGCCATTTGCTGAGTCACTTTATTGATGATGTGGGGATGACTATAGCCTAGTTGATGAACATTATTCCCGTGAAAGTCCATGTACTTTTTGCCCGTCGCATCTTGAATGTAGATGCCTTCGGCTGCTTCAAGTGTGTCTAGGCAAGGCGTTGACATGGCTTGATGAAGAAACACGTCAGAGTCACGTTTTAACATCGCTTGAGTCGCATCATCGTTTAGCGATTCGTTCCATTTTTCGCGTGCTGGCGTGGTGTTCACATCGCCTTCGCTTCGAAAGTGTGTGGCCTTTAGAATCGGCTCTTGATTGGTCGTCGTCATTATTTGATGTCCCAGTACATAGCGTTTTTCACTGCGCCAATTAGAGCTTCAATGTCTGACGGGTACACTTCACCGATGTTACCGATTCGGAAGCAGTCTGCGTTTGAAACCTTGCCCGGGTAAATCACAAAACCTTGTTCTTTCAAGCGGTCATAGAATTCCTTGAATTGGTAATCGCTATGAGTTGGAGAATAGAAAGAAGTAATGATAGGTGAATGAAGATCATCATTAAGCAGTGGCTCAAAGCCAAGAGAGCGCATACCTGCAACCAAGGTAGTTTGGTTGGTTTGGTAGCGATTATGACGAGCTTCGATGCCACCTTCTTGCTCCAATTCAAGTAGAGCTTGGTAGAAAGCTCGCACTGTATGAGTTGGAGAGGTGAAGCGCCATTTACCATGGTTGCTTTCCATGCAGTGCCATTGGTCAAACAGGTCAAGGCTTAATGAACGAGCTTGGCCTTTGCATTTTTCCAGTTCCGATTGCTTCGCAATAACAAAGCCAAATCCAGGTACACCTTGAATACACTTGTTTGCCGAGCTGATCATGTAATCGATACCTAAGTCAGCTATATCCATAGGGATGCCACCAAAACTCGACATCGCATCTAGAATGACGGTTTTGTTGTGCTGCTTTGCCAATTTGGCGATGTCTTCGATTGGATTCAACATACCCGTAGTGGTCTCACAGTGCACAATCGCAACGTGAGTAATGTCTGAATCCATAGCCAATGCCGTCTCCATTTCGTTCAAGTCAGGCTGTGATGTTTCACCTGGGGAAACGACATGGCATGGAATGTTTAAGTATTCTGAGATTTGAGCAATACGAGCACCATACGCACCGTTGTCAACAACAAGAAGCTTGCCGCTTTTTGAGATAACGCTACCGATTGTTGCTTCAACTGAAGCGGTGCCGCTACCTTGCATTAGTACGCTCGTATAACCCGTTTGCTTAGTCGCCAAAGTTACTAGCTTGCTACGAATCACTTCAACAACGTCTTTGTTGTATTCATCATCCCAAGTACACCAATCTTTTAGCATCGCTTGGCGAACGGTTTCAGAAGTAGATAGAGGACCCGGTGTCAGTAGTAGGTATTCGTTTCTCATGTTCAATTCTCGTGATTTGTATTTTGGACTATACCAATATTTGCGGTTACTTTAACAACCAATTTAAACGGTCGTAAATAGCCCAAACGTTATTTTCACAAAAGCTTCATATTCAAATTTGTCACTTGTGTTGAGAAATTTTCCGATCTTTAAATTGCCATTTTTTGTTCATTTAACCGTCATAAAAGTCGATTAGGTTAATACTCGTCATCTGGTACATACCAATGTAAAGGCGTGTACTAACAACCTAAATGAATTTATGGATATAGGCGCCTCTTGATGAGGCTTCTAATTTAAGAAACGTTAAACCTTGGTTGCTTCTAAACCTAGGCAGCTTTAAACCTCGATAACTTTTAATTTTGGCAACTTCTCACTTTAGAGTTGAGCCTGACTGGAGAAAATGATGAAAAACCGTTTTATGAAAGGATCACTTGCAGCTTTAGTAACTCTACTAGCTGGTAACGCTTATGCAGCACAGGAAGTGACGGTTTACACTGCTTTTGAAACTGACATTTTAGCTAAATACAAAAATGCTTTCGAAAGTGAAAACCCAGACATCAACATCAAGTGGGTGCGTGATTCAACAGGGATCATGACGGCAAAATTATTGGCTGAGAAAAACAACCCTCGCGCAGAGGTAGTTTGGGGTCTTGCGGGTTCTTCAATGGCATTGCTTAAAGAAGAGGGCATCCTGAAACCTTATACGCCTCAAGGTGTAGAATCATTACGCGCTAACCTTAACGACCCACAGTCTACTCAAGCTTGGTATGGCAATGACGCATTCTTCAATGCAGTTTGCTTTAACGAAGTGGTGGCTAAGCAATTGAACCTACCGGCACCTAAGTCTTGGGATGACCTAACCAAGCCTATCTACAAGGGCCACATCGCTATGCCAAACCCGGCTTCTTCTGGTACAGGCTACATGCAGGTTTCGGCTTGGCTACAAAACATGGGTGAAGACCAAGGTTGGAACTACATGCAGAAGCTAGATCAAAACATTGCTCACTACACGCACTCAGGCTCTAAGCCATGTGTTCAAGCGGGCATGGGCGAAGTCGCTATCGGTATTTCTATGGCGAGCCGTGGTGCTAAGCTGAAAACTCAAGGCGCTCCACTTTCAGTGATTACGCCTGAAGGCATCGGCTGGGAATCTGAAGCGGTAGGCCTTGTTAAGCCTTCTGATGCAGCACAACGTGTTATCGATTGGTCTATTTCTAAAGCGGCAAATGAGCTTTACATCGAAATGTACCCAGTTGTTGGTCACAAAGATGTGACAGGCAAAGCAGAGAACTTCCCTAATGTAGAAAAGAACATGGCAAAAATGGATTTCGCTCGCATGGGCAGCGAACGTGCCGACGTTCTTAAAACATGGTCTGACAAGTTTGACGCTAAATCAGAGCCAAAATCTTAATCTGACGACCTATTCAGTTACTTAACTATTTAGCTATTTAACTATTTAGTTCATTAGAAGTTAGAAATCAGTAAAGGAAGGCTTCGGTCTTCCTTTTTTAGTTTTACGCCTTTAGGTTTTAAGTAAGGTACAACAAATGACAAAGCACTACTCATATTGGTTCAAGCAAGCGTTGGAACAAGAGTTTGGCAATATCAATGCGGGGCTAGATTCGGCTAAGCCGCTCCAAAAAGACGTCAACTGTGACATCGCCATTGTTGGCGGTGGCTATACGGGGTTATGGACGGCGATTTTAATCAAACAACAGCAACCCGAAAAGCATGTTGTCGTGATTGAAAAAGGCCTATGTGGTAGCGGTGCTTCTGGGGCGAACGGCGGTTGCATGCTGACGTGGTCAACTAAGTATCCGACGTTGAAAAAGCTCTACGGAAAAGAACAAGCGAAATGGTTGGTTAAGGAATCGGAAAAGGTTATATACGAGATCGAAGCCTTCTGTAACGAACACAACATTGACGCGCATCTATATCGCAGCGGAACTTACTACACGGCGACCAATGAAGCTCAAAAGGGTGGAATGGAGCCTGTTGTTAATGAGCTGGTTAAGCAGGGTATCAATAGCTGGAAGAAGTGCGACAATTCTTTGGTTGATAAAGCGGGATCTGATCGCCACATTGAAGGTTACTACTCAGAAGCTGCGGGTAGTGTGCAGCCAGCGTTATTGGCTAGAGGTTTGCGCCGAGTCGCGCTTGAACTGGGTGTCGAAATTCACGAAAACACAGAAATGACATCACTCGACTATGGATCTCCCGCTCGAATTCAAACCAAAGGCGGTTCCGTATTTGCGGATAAAGTGATTTTGGCACTCAATGCGTGGATGCTCGATCATTTTAAAGAGTTCAAACGCAGCATTGTGGTTGTCTCTTCAGATATGGTAGTGACCAAGCCTATTCCTGAAAAGCTCAAGCAATTTGGCCCAGAGAAAGGGGCGGCGGTGGTGGATTCGCGTATCTTTGTCCACTACTACCGAGATACCCAGGACGGACGACTCATGTTGGGCAAAGGCGGCAATAAATTCTCGTTTGCCAATCAAGTTGAAAGCATGTTTAACCAAACCACTAACTACCTTCCGATTCTCAATCAATCGTTCCAAAAATTGTTCCCTAAATTGGAACAAAGTGAATTCGATTACAACTGGTCTGGCGGCTCAGATCGTTCGGTCACCGGATTGCCATTTTTCGGTAATCTAAAAGGCCAAAGCAACATCTATTATGGGCTTGGTTACTCTGGAAATGGCGTTGCTCAAACCCGTATGGGCGGGAAAATTTTGTCAGCAATGGTACTCGATATCGACAATGCTTGGACACGAAGCGGTTTAACTAAAGGCCCATTAGGACACTTCCCGCCAGAGCCATTCCGTTGGGTAGGTGCGATGATGGTGCGTGATGCGGTACGAAGAAAAGAGAACGCGGAAGATTCGGGTGACACGCCATTGTGGCTAGATAAACAGTTATCCAAACTCGCAGGTGCGGCGGGCAAAGCCGACAAGGTTGAATCATAGATTAATCTAGCGTTTAAACTAGAAGTTTACATTTAGGCTCTCAGTGATTTATGGGCAAGTCACTGAGGGCTTACAACGTTGAACGAACTGTTAATGCTGAACAAATAGCAATCTTTAATGCTTATTATATCTGCAATATAACTGTCATTTAGCTTCTATAAATTTGTCACTCAACTGCAATATTCTCAGTATAAATTTGGTATATACCATATAGAGAGTGCTGTAGTATGAGCAACCAAACTTATTTAAATATTGAAAACGTTGTAAAGCAATTTGGCCAATTTACAGCGTTAAAAGACATCTCCCTATCGATAGATAAAGGCGAGTTCGTCTGTTTCCTTGGCCCATCTGGCTGTGGAAAAACCACCTTATTACGTGCGATTGCAGGTCTAGACTTACCAACTTCAGGTTCTATTGAGCAGAACGGTAATGATACGACCTTCTTGCCGCCAGAAAAGCGCGACTTTGGCATCGTGTTCCAATCTTACGCTTTGTTTCCAAACCTCACTGTAGAAGAAAACATTGCGATTGGTCTGAAAAACCAAGGCATGTCGACCAAAGAAGCCCTTGAGACGGTTGAGTCTTGGTTAGAAACCATCGGCTTACCAACTTCTGGTCAGAAATATCCAAATCAGCTATCTGGTGGACAGCAGCAGCGTGTTGCTCTGGCTCGCGCATTGGCGTTGTCTCCAGGCTTGTTGCTACTCGATGAACCACTTTCTGCGTTGGACGCGAAGGTAAGAACACACCTACGTGATGAGATCTGCCAACTGCAACGTAAGCTGGGTATCACCACTATTATGGTGACGCACGACCAAGATGAAGCCCTAACGATGGCTGACCGTATTGTCGTGATGAATCATGGTGTTATCGAGCAGGTCGGTGCTCCACAAGAGATCTACCAAAAACCCGTCAGTCGTTTTGTTGCTGAGTTTGTTGGCAGTATGAACTTTATCCAAGCTTCTGTTGCAGCTCAAGGCAAGATGCGCATTGCTGAGTCAATGCTGCCGTTACCTGGCTTAGATAATCTGACGCCAAATTTGGGTGATGTTTTCGATATTGCCGTTCGTCCAGAGCAAATCCAGTTTGTTGATCGTTTTAGTGAATCCTTGCCAGTGAGAATCGTATCAAGCGAATTCTTAGGGGCGTTTTATCGTGTTGAGTGTCAATTGCAACATGACTCAACGGCGAAAGAGATCATCGTTGATGTACCCGTCAAAGAGTTCAACCGATTGAAGCTGCGTCGCAGTGATATTCGTTACGTGGCGTTTGATCAAGAAGGCCTTAGAGCTTACCCATCGAAAAGCCTGCAAGTGATGAAAGGCGAGGCGGCGTAAACAATCATGGAATCGACTCAAATGATGCAATCTAAGCTGCTAATTCAACGACGAGTACAGCCTTTTCTGGCTCGGTTAAGCAAAGACAACGTAATTCTATTTGGGCTGTTGGCCTTTTTGTCTGTGGTCATGACGTTGTTTATCCTGATGCCACTGTGGGCAATGTTGAAAAAGAGTGTTCAGAACGCAGATGGCGAATTTGTAGGTTTACAGAATTTCGCAACGTATTTTGCGTCTCAAAGCCTATGGCAGTCGGTAGGCAATACCTTCACGCTTGGATTGCTAGTGACCGTTGTCGTGGGTGTCTTGGCGTTTGGTTATGCCTATGCGCTAACTCGTTCATGCATGCCTTTTAAAGGACTTTTTCAAGTTCTGGGTTCTGCGCCTATTCTTGCTCCGTCATTGCTTCCTGCAATCAGTCTTATCTTCCTATTTGGTAACCAAGGTATCGCTAAAGAAGTCTTGGGTGGCAACTCGGTTTATGGCTTGATTGGTATCTCACTGGGCTTGATATTCTGGACGTTTCCACACGCCTTGATGATTCTGACCACCTCATTAAGAACCTCTGACGCTCGCCTTTATGAAGCAGCACGTGCACTCAATACTTCATCGTTAAAAACCTTTTTCATGGTGACGTTACCTGCGGCAAAATACGGCTTGATCAGCACATTGATCGTTGTGTTTACGCTAGTGGTTTGTGACTTTGGTGTGCCCAAAGTGATAGGTGGTAGCTACAACGTGTTATCGACTGACATCTTTAAGCAGGTGGTTGGTCAACAGAACTTCTCTATGGGTGCGGTAACCAGTATCTTGCTGCTATTGCCTGCGTTGCTTGCGTTTACTGTTGACCGCTGGGTTCAAAAGAAACAAAAGAGCTTGTTTGATACTCGTTCTGTCGCGTACCAACCTGAACCTAGCTCTCTGCGTGATGGCTTATGTTTCCTTTATTGCACCATTATCTCTGCTGCTGTGGTTATCGTGTTGGGCATGGCGATATATGGTTCTATAGTCACCTTCTGGCCTTGGAACAAAGCGCTAACGCTAAACAACTACAACTTCGCAGAAATGAGTACTTATGGTTGGGCGCCATTCTTCAACTCGTTAACGCTTGGTGCTTGGACTGCGATTATTGGTACTGTTCTGATTTTCCTAGGCGCATACTGCATTGAGAAAGGCCGCGCATTCGGTCCTGTTCGTCAAGCGATGCAAATGCTCAGTGTTGTTCCGATGGCCGTTCCGGGTATGGTGCTGGGCTTGGGGTATATCTTTTACTTCAATGATTTGAGTAATCCACTCAACTTCTTGTATGGCACGATGGCGTTCTTGGTGATTAATACCGTGGTTCACTACTATACGGTAGGGCACATGACGGCGTTAACGGCATTGAAACAGCTGCCTTCTGAAATTGAAGCAACAGCGGCTTCGGTAAACTTACCGCAATACAAGTTGTTCTTTAAGGTGACGGTACCTGTTTGTCTGCCAGCGATTTTAGATATTGCGACATACCTGTTTATTAATGCACTTACCACGACATCTGCGGTAGTATTCTTGTATTCTACCAATACGATTCCAGCGTCAGTTTCAGTACTGAATATGGACGATGCGGGTCAAACGGGTGCAGCAGCAGCTATGGCAGTGATGATCATGATATCAGCAGCGAGTGCGAAGTTGATTCATATGCTAATCAACAAGTTACTCGAGAAGCGCACCCAAGCTTGGCGTAAACGCTAGCGAACCACTTATATTGCAGTTGGCCAAGGAGTGGCTGACGACAAGAACAAGAATGAAAGGAAATGAAGTGCAGTACGTAAAAATCAAAGATGTCATCGTAGAGCAGATAGAGTCGGGGATGTTAACACCACGACAGAAGCTGCCTGCGGAACGTAAGTTGGCTGAATCGTTTGATACGACTCGAGTTACCTTACGTGAAGCCTTATCTTCACTTGAAGCGGAAGGGCGCATTTATCGAGAAGACCGACGTGGTTGGTTTATCTCTCCCGAGCCGCTTCGTTACGATCCAACACAAACGCTGAACTTCACCAATATGGCTCTGTCGCAGAACCGTAAGCCGAAAACAGAGTTGGTGGCGGCAAAAGGCATGTTAGCAACCAAGGAGGCTACTCGGCTTCTTGAGTTACAACCTTTTTCGGACGTTTATCGAGTAGACAGAGTTCGTTATCTTGAAGATAGGCCCGTTGTGTATGTAACCAACTACATTCGACCAGAGTTGTTCCCTAACTTGCTTGATTATGACTTGTCTAAATCGTTGACGGACATCTACCGCGAACACTTTGGTGTGGTGTATCAGAAGATCCGTTACCGAGTGAGCACAACGTCTTTACTTGGCGAGACAGCGCAAGCCCTGCGTGCGACTTCTGGCTCTCCTGCAATGGTCGTAGAGCGTGTGAACTACAACCAAAACGGCGACCTGATTGACTGTGATATTGAGTATTGGCGTCATGATGCGATCAGTATTGAGTCAATCGCGCAGCTAGAGCGCTAGTCATACGTTAGAACGCGTACATATCTGTAACTCTTTGGGCTTGCCCAATTGAATTGATCAAAGGTCTCTTACCAAGAGGCCTTTTTTATCACCCGTTTTCAGCGACGGCTTTTATAAGTCAGTTAATAAGTTAGGAATGAAATGGAATTTTCTGCCATCGTCATCGTGATAATTTCGGCTCTGCTTCATGCGGGTTGGAATGTTCTAGGTAAATCTAATCAAGGTTCGGGGTCGTCTTTTTTCCTTGCTTCTGGCTTTGCCGCTGCCGCGATCTTGACTCCCTATTTGATTTGGTACGTCTACAGTGTCGGCTTTGCAAACATCACGCTCCTATTCTGGCAGCTACTTCTTTTAAGTGGTATTTGCCAAATCATCTATTTAATCGGCTTAGGTATAGCCTACAAGCAGGCCGATATTGGGGTGATTTACCCAATGGCACGAGCACTGCCCGTGTTGATGGTTGGCTTGGGTACGGTGTTAATAGGGTATGAGCTATCGATCAATCAATGGCTTGGTTTTGCATTGATCACACTGGGTTGTCTGTTTGTCCCGCTTAAACAGTTTTCTGAATTAAGGCTCAAGGCCTACTTGAACCTTGGCGTACTGTGGGCGTTAATCGCGGCCATCGGTACCACGGGTTACTCCATTATTGATAAAGAGGCGCTTCTATTATTAGAGCCTTTAAGCACGCCTAGCATTACCAATAAACACACGGCGATTTTCTACTTGGGTATCCAGTTTTGGGCAATTGTGCTTCCACTGAGCCTGTGGTTGCTCGTGTCGAATCAAAGAATAGAATTTCATAATGCTTGGTTACTACGTAAAAGAGCAACACTTGCTGGCATTATGATGGCTTCGACCTATGGCTTAGTGTTGTTTGCGATGACTATGACAGAGAATGTCAGCTTGGTTGTTGCACTTAGGCAAGTGAGTATCATTTTCGGCGTAGTGATGGGGATCTACTTTTTAAAGGAAAAGTGGCACGCGACTCGCGGTGTAGGCGTATCTCTAATTATTGCTGGTTTGGTTATCTCATTGACTTAAAAGATCGCCTGAGTGATTGGGGATTTGTGAATAGGCATCTATATTAAGCTAAATCAAAAAACGCCCTTAGCGAAACAAACTTCGTTAAGGGCGTTTTCTATTTTTCTAGCAAGAAGATGTATGGCGTAACAGGTTTAACCTGCTAAAGCTTGAGCATCTTGTTGTTTCAATACTTTGTGACCATCTTCAGTGACGCCACGTTTCCAGTAGCTGCTGATGTAGATGTTCTCTTTTGCAACTTCTTTTTCGTTGCGGAAGTATTGTCTCAGCTCGCGCATGCTTTCGAATTCACACGCAGTCCATACTGACACTTGGCCTTCTAACCACTCTGTGTTGCGCACGGTTTGTGCAAGTGACTCTGAAGTTTCATCTTCAATCAACCAGGTTACTTTGATGCCTTGAGGGGTTTCAAGTGCTTGCTTATCTGCTGCTGAGTTGATCTGAATGACAGCGTGACCTGTCGCTGTTTCTGGAAGCGTTTTTACTTTTGCAGAAAGCGCAGGTAGGGACGTCATGTCTGCAACTAAGAAGAACCAGTCTGACTCTAGGTTAAGCCCCTGAATTAAACCAGGGCCAGCCACTGAAACCGTGTCACCCACTTTTGCGTTCATTGCCCATCGAGCCGCAAAACCACATTGCAAATCTGTAGTGATGTGGCGAACAAAATCAACTTCAATCCACTGCTCTACAGGGTTGTACTGACGAATGGTGTAAGTGCGCATGGTTGGGCGTTCACCTTCGTTTAATTGGCTTAAATCAGTCGTGCCGAGTGGTGAGAATAAAAGCTTGATGTAGCCGCCGGCACACTCTGTTGGGTATTTACTTAATCCCTCACCGCTAAGCGTTATACGCTGCATGTTTGGAGTAATTGTTGAGGTTTGAGTAACGGTTAATGTGATAGGGCTAGGCTTGCTCATATAAGGCTCTCTTAGATTTTGATTTCCACATCATAATCCTGAACTAAAAAACACTCAATACTAATAGTTATCATTTACTTTGATTTACACATGCACAACCTAACTGATGTGACAGATTCTATTAAGAAACAGAACCGACAAAAAAAGAGCCCTTTAGAAAACTAAAGGGCTCTTAAGATAGGTGTTATTAAGTGAACAGAATTAGCTGTTTGCTTGCTCTAGTTCAATCGTTTCGTCAGCAGCTTTTGCAGCTTCTAGCATCTTACGAATAATGAACGATGCTGCCATTGCGATACCTACCATCACGACTGCAAGAACAGTCAGCATTTGGAAGTAATCACCGTAAACCGTTTGCACGATCTCTTGTGTGATCTCTTGACCTTTCTCTAGTGCAATAGACGTTGAGAATACCGCACCAACAATACCTGACAGTGCGATAGCAACAGAGAATAAACTTACTGAGAAGTTCTCAATGTGCTTAGGTGCAACAGATAGGATGAAGGCTACAACCATTGAGCCTACAATCACTTCACCGAATGCTAGGAAGAAGTGAATCGCTAGGAAGACTTCTGGGCGGATCAGAACATCGTCACCCACTGTCGTTACTGCCATCGTAAGGATACCGAAAGCGATAGCCGTAAGGATGAAAGAGAAACCGACTTTGGTTGCAGTTGAGAAGTTAATGTTTTTCTTTTCTAGGTTAGAGAAGATACCCGCGATGATAGGGCCAGCAACCATACACCATAGTGGGTTCATTGCCATTGAAGCTTCAGGTGCGACAGGGATGAAACCAAATAGATCGCCACGCATTGTGTTGATCGCTACCATTGTCATCGAAGTCATCATCTGACCGTAGTACACGAAGAAACATGTCGTCAGGAATGTGATGATTAAGATAGTGCCCATTTTCAGCATGTCTGACTTCTTCGATTTCATCATCAAAGAGACAAAGTAGATAATCGCTGCACCACCAATTGCGTATACGATGTTTTGGCCAATATCCATGTTAGAGAACATGAAGAATACCAAGCCGATCATTGCTGCAGAAAGACCAAGGAACGCTGCCCAGTTTTTAGTGCTTACAGGTTTTTGGTCGATTTCAGCACTTGCTTCAACAAGGCCTTTGCGAACAAAGATCATCATCAGAAGCGCAGCACCGGCTAGAACCGCTGAAAGAAGGAAACCACCGTGGAAACCAACAACAAGCACTAGCATTGGGAACAGGTATTGACCTAGCAGAGCACCAATATTGTTTACTGAGTAGTTGATTGGGTAGCAGTTCTCAAAATCTTCTTGAGTTTTGAACGTGCGTTTGTAAAGACTTGGGTAAGAAGGGGACATCAAACCACGTGCATAACTTGCTAACGCAATACCACATAATGCCATCGGAACATTGGTTGCTGCTGCACCAAGTACCAGTAGAACGTAACCACTTGCGAACCCTAGGAAGGCAATGGTTAAAGATCGGTAAGCGCCTAAAAACTTGTCGGCGATAAAGCCACCTGCAATAGCAAATAGCGGTCCGATTGCAGAGAAAGCACCAACAACCATCATGGTGTCGGCTTCATTGTAGTTCAGATCTTCTAGGAAGAAACGAGTCAAGATCACCATGACGCCATAGAACGAAAGTCCGAACATCATTTGGCAGAACATCATTGATTTGTTTAATCTATTCCACATTATTTTATTCTCACGTTTGTATTAATATGTAGTGTAATTACCCGATTATAATATCATTAGCAGTAATACATAAACTGAAACATCTGTCCCAAACAGAACTTTACTCGATATATCTTTTCTTATGAGTACATTCATATTTCTCATGAATGAAATTTGCAACGTTAGATTTTGCTAGTGGATGCATAGCGGTGTGAAATTTAGCCATCATCATTTGTGGCTAAGTAATGAACTAATAAAGGGAAAGTTAGCGATGATCATTCTGTAAATAATTTTGAGTGAGTATCACTTTTAATTGGCTGTTGGGCTTTGGCCAATAAAAAAGCCAGCGTGGTGGCTGGCTTTGTTGAGATATTGAAAACTAAGTTTACAAGAATGCCGTCTCTATAGAGGCTTTCTCCACTCGTGTTCTTGTCTGTTATTCACACGGTGGTGCCATGTGGATCACGGCTAGGCCGCCTAGAGAAGTTTCACGGTACTTCTTGTTCATGTCTTTACCTGTTTGATACATGGTTTCGATAACCTTGTCTAACGAGATAAGACACTTGCTGGTACGCTTCAACGCCATGCGCGATGCGTTAATTGCTTTCATTGCACCCATAGCATTACGTTCAATACATGGTACTTGTACAAGGCCACCGATAGGGTCACATGTCATGCCCAGTGAGTGTTCCATCGCGATCTCAGCCGCAATACAGATTTGTTCGTTGCTACCACCACGTAGGGCAGTTAGGCCAGCAGCAGCCATTGATGAAGAAACGCCGACTTCACCCTGACAACCTACCTCTGCGCCAGAAATCGAAGCGTTGGTTTTGTATAAGATGCCAATAGCGCCAGACACTGCCAAGAAGTCTTTAAGCTGCTTAGTATCTAGCTCTTTGATGAAACGATGGTAGTACATCAATACCGCAGGAATAACCCCGGCAGCACCGTTGGTCGGTGATGTGACAACCTGACCGCCCGCTGCGTTTTCTTCACTTACGGCAAAGGCAAATAGGTTAATCCAATCCATGATCTCCATTGGATCGTTTTCAATCGAGGCATTTGCTTCCAGCTTTTTAAGCAGAGCAGGTGCTCGACGAGTGACTTCTAGGCCGCCATCAAGAATGCCTTCGGTGTCAAAGCCACGCTGCATACACAGAGACATCACCTTCCAAATTTGGTCGGCTTTCTGGTCAATCACATCCATACCCTGGAAAGACACTTCGTTACGCAGAATTAAGCCACCAAGGCTCAGTCCTTGTTGTTCGGATAGTTCAAGCAACTGATCAGCAGAAGAGAAAGGGAACTCAACTTGTGTTTCTGCTTCCTGTTTGCCGTTTTGTAGCTCATCAGCGGTTGCGATAAAGCCACCACCAATCGAGTAGTAGGTTTCCATATCCAGAAGATTACCGCTTGCGTCAAAGGCAGAGATAGTCATGCCATTTTCATGCAGCGGAAGGTTGGTTTTGTGGAAGAGCAGGTCGCTTTCTACATCGAAATGAATTTCATGGTTACCGCTAACCAACAGAGATTTATCTTCAATCGCCTTGCGCATTGCTTGGTTAGCGCTGGTGATTTTAATGGTGTCGGGGCGGTTACCTAGCAAACCTAACAAGGTCGCTCTGTCTGTGTGGTGACCAATACCCGTTAATGATAACGAGCCGTATAAGTCGATTTGAATACGCTTCACTTGCTTAAGCTGAGCATCAATTTTTTGGGTAAAGTTAAACCCAGCGATCATTGGTCCATTTGTGTGGGAGCTGGATGGCCCAACCCCAATTTTGTAGATATCAAAAATAGACAGCATAGTAACTTCCTGTGAAGACGGTTCGATGGACGAACTCTGTGTAAAATTTGTATTTAGTTAGTTTCACTTCTTTGAGTGAACCTGTTCTTTGGATGAAACAGTTATGTGACTGAGCGTATTCATTGATAGAAAGCGCTCTTTTATCGACTAGTGCTAACAAGCATAGAGCGATGAAATACAAGAGCGTGCTATGTTTGCTGTAAAGCGACACGTCTATTCTTGTATTACCTAAGATGTCGCTATCAATAGTGAGCATTATTGCGAGCAACATATAAGAATTTCAAAATACTTTTGTTAACAAGTATTGTATACATAATTCACTCCATCTAATCCCCAAAACGAGACTTGAACATAAAATGAGCATTAATCACCTCCTTATTGTGCTGGGTAAGCGACTTAATGAGAATAAATTGACTGATGAAGGAACCAGTCGAGTTGATGCTTTGGTTGAGTATCTGGCGGAGCCTTTGGTAGAAGAGTCGAACCAGCAAACTGCGGTAGCATTTTGTGGTGGGGTAACAAAAGGGCAAACACTGTCTGAAGCCGATGCGATGCACCAATATTTTAGGGAGCTTGAAAATCAGCGAAAACATCCCTTTTCCTTAGGGGCGATTTTGCTCGAGCAGCATTCGACCAATACTGTCGAGAACATACAGAACTTGGCCTCAGAGATGATTGCAAGCGGGCTGTTTACTCGCGGGCAGAGTGTGCAGGTGACATTCGTTTCTAATGACTACCACTTACAACGTATATTCGAGATTCAATCGCTCATGGACGAGCAAGGTTTGCTTAAAGTTCTCGTCGAGAAGTGTTCCGCACTTGGGGTAGAGCTGCAAATAGATCGCAAGTTGGATGGTCATGTTGCGGTACCATACCCACATCAAACTGCTCAAGGGCAATTGTTTCTGTTGATGGACGTACTGACGACCTACCGAGTTTATCTTGAAGGTGTCTGTGCGGGCGCATTCAAGCGAGATTTAGAGTTGGTTAGACGAGAGCCAGAAAGACTGTCTTTGGAAGCTCTGAGAGCCGTAAAGGATCTCGTTGGACGTTCGTCTGACTTTGACATTGTGGAGAATTTACTCCCAGCATTGGAGCGCTGTATCCAGCAGACTTCAGTGGGTACCGATATAAAAAAAGTCAGGGAATACCTAGCTCTACTAGATACTAACCTGACTTTATTGAATCGTTATTTAGATCCGGAATCGGATCACACACATCGCTGGTGGCGATAGGTGATTATTTCTTTCTCGTGATGCCAATAACGGTCTTTAAGCTCGCAAAGGCAATCAGACAGTAAGCTAGAAGCTCAGTGCCTTCTTCAGCGATGTTTTTAACCGCTCGAACGTAATCATCGCCCATAACATTGTGCCAGAAGCTGCCCATGCCAAATAGGCGAGAGAACACTAACAGAAGCATTACGCCTGTTACCAGCAAGTTCATGTGTGGGGATGCAAGAATAAGCGCAAGCTGATCAATGGTTCGTTTACCATTTTTAATCGCATAGAAAATTGCGCTACCAGCAACCAATAGGGCTGGGACAACCCAAGCGCCATGTACAATCTTGTCGAACCAAAAGTCCATTTCACGAATAAACATCACACCGAAAAATGCACTGATGAGCATAGCTGCATGCTTAACTTCACGCTTCTCTCTTGCTAGATAAGCAAAAGACCCAGACGCGATAATAAGCAGTAATTGTTGCAGCATCTCAGTCACCGAGACCTCACCAACATTGCCATTCAACAATACAAAATCAATTCGAAGCGCAAGATTTGCGACAATACCAATCGCTAAAACAACGAGAGCGGTTTGGCAGCGTTTGTAGATCACTTGAGATGTCGACTGAGAAAGGGTGAACTCAGGCAGTTCAAATGACATTTGAGTTTGTTGTTTCGTTTTTGATTGGCTTTTCATAATAATTCTATGTGTAAAATTTTGTAACAGGCGGGCATTCTATCGGCCTAGGTTAGGCTAATGTCAGAGCTATGTCAGGAATAAAACAGTGTTCAATTGGTATGTGTGTACGGTAAACCGCTGCCTTATGGCAGACAGTTTACGTAACATAATTGAATTTTTAGGGGGAGGGTTTTAAAGCTTTGAGATTGGAAACTTGTAATAGAAGTGATTACTTTTCAGTTTCTTGCTCATGGTTATTGCGGTAGTACTCCCACTGTTCAATGCGCTCGCCGTCATCGAATACACAGTAAGTTGTACGCTGATTGTTTTCAGTAACTGTGTCTAATTCACCGTCCTGTTGAACACAATAAACCGCTGCTGGGTTAGCGACTGAAACACGTTGGCCTTCGCTATATTCTGCATAGTCGTTTGCACAACCGCCTAATACAACGGCACATACAGCCATCAAACCAATTTTCTTCATGTCTATCTCCTACGTGATAACTCTATAATCGAATGCGTTAAGTTCTACAGAACCAAATGAGAAGCTCTATGAAATTAGTATATTTTAGATTTCAGAAAAGGTTGTCCTAATTTGGTCAAGATATTGAAATAGGTTGATATTTCTTCATGTTTAACGACTTTTTGAGTGTTAGATCAAGCTAAGTGGATTCAAGTTACCGTTGGAATATCCCCGTCCGATCAGTCCTGGTTGGCGGTTGTGAACCTCGAATCTATTGATGATTATGATATGATGCCGCCAAATTCAGTAGAGCAGTCAGAATCATGAGACACCTAAAAACAACCATCCACCCTGATATCGACCATCTAGACAATAAAACGGTCTATCAGCGCAACGCTGCCCGTGCCATTGTGTTAGATGGTGAAGACATTCTGATGCTGTATACAGAGCGTTATCACGACTACACCATTCCTGGTGGTGGTTTGGATGAAGGGGAAGATGTGATCGCAGGTATGGTTCGTGAACTCGAAGAAGAGACTGGCGCGAATAATATCCATAGCATCAAGCCGTTCGGTATTTTTGAAGAGTTTCGTCCTTGGTACAAAGACGATGCAGACATGATGCACATGATTTCTTACTGCTACTCATGCAAGATTGATCGTGAGCTTGGTGAAACGGCTTACGAAGATTATGAAGTGAAAAACGGGATGAAACCGGTCTGGATGAATATCCATGAAGCGATCGCTCACAACGAAAAGACGATGGCAGAGAGCCCTAAGAAAGGCATGAGTATTGAACGTGAAACCTTTTTGCTGCATTTGATTGCCAAAGAGATGCTTTAGCCGTTATCAACAGCCCCAGGCCTGCTAAGCTATTTATTTGCCGCCAATTTTGGCGGCAAAGTTGTTTCTAGCAATGCCAAAATTTAATACCCGAAACTAATTATTGAATATGGTTGATATTGTCAACTAAGTGTTTTTGATGTATCTTTACCTCAGCGATGAACCTATCTAGCTTAACTGCTCGGTTATATCGCTAAATCTCGCTGTGAGCCTGCCCTAAACAAAGAATACTATGAATAAAAGACAGTTTATTGCCCATTATCTGCGCATGAATCGCACCTCGTACTTATTGGCGATTGTGTTCATCTTTCTCGTCAACTGGTTACAAGTAGAGATCCCTCGCTATATCCAATTGGCGATAGATTTAATTGATGATGCTTCTTCAACTGGCCATCAGCAGCTGCAAAGCTATGTTTGGATTGTAGTCGGCATGTCTGTTGCCATGGTGGTGGTGAGAATTTTATCTCGTATTTATGCGCTTAACCCGGGGCGAATTACAGAGGCTGCACTCAAAAGTACCCTTTTACAAAAGCTGAATCGTTTACCAAGCAGCTTTCACGAGCGTTTTGCTTCGGGTCGACTGATCTCGATTATCAACAATGACCTTAGTGGTATTCGATTGCTGTTTGGTGTCGGCTTCTTGCAGTTCTTTAATGCGTTGCTTGCGTTGTCGTTGACGCCTCTTTACATGTGGCGCATATCGCCAGAACTCACACTGTATTCGATTATTCCTATCTCAATCGCTTTTGTGATTTTCCGTGTGGGCTTCAAGCGTATGAAAACGCTGCATTTAGAACACATGAAGCGTCTACAAAACCTGTCTGCTCAACTAATGAGTTACCTGTCTGGGATTGATTTGATTAAGAGCCAGCAGATGTCACCTTGGGTGAAAGCCGAAACTGAAAAGCTGAACCAGTTATTGCTTGAATGCCGTCTCAAAATTACACGTATTCAAGTCTTCTTTATGCCAGTACTCGACTACGCCAATGACCTGATGAAAATCATCATTCTTGGGCTTGGCGGCTACATGTTAATGAGACAGGAACTCACACTTGGTGAGATTACCGCCTTTCTGACTTACTCGGTTTTGCTCGCTATGCCATTGATGCAGCTTGGCAGAATCGCGACCATTTATCAGCGTGGCATGGTAGGTATTCAGAGTGCACAGACCATTCTTAATGCCAAAGTCCCGCAGCTTGATGAAGATAAGCTTACTGAATTAGATGTTGAATCGCTGAAGGGAAAAACGTTTTCCGTTCGCAACCTCAGCTTCAGCTATTCAGGTGAAGAACGCGTGATTCTCGATGACATTAGCTTTGATATTCCAGCAGGTAAGAAAGTGGGTGTGTTAGGCGGGATCGGAGCGGGTAAAACGACATTAGTGAACTGCTTAAATCATCACTTGGATGTTCCACAAGGTTCGGTTTTCCTTGGTGAAAGAGATGTCACTAGCTTCTCGCGCAGTGACTTGCGCCGTTACGTGAAAACCGTAACTCAGGACCCTTACCTGTTTTCAGCAACCGTCGAAGACAATATCCGCTTTGGTAGCCTAGATACCGATTTGGCAAAGAGTCAGGTTGATGAAGTGCTAGAGCTCAGCCAGCTGGCCAGTGATGTGACACGTTTTGAACACGGCGATCAAACCTTAGTCGGTGAGAAAGGGATCATGTTGTCTGGTGGCCAGAAGCAGCGTTTAAGTATTGCGCGCGCTTTATTGCAACCCACCGATCTGATCATCATGGATAACGTTCTATCGGCTGTCGACTATGAAACAGAACGTAAGATCTTGGAAGGCCTGTTTAAGCGTTTAGAAAATCAATCGGTTCTTGTGGTTTCACACCGCGTTAATGCCCTTGAATATATGGATGAAGTCATCGTGTTGAACGAAGGTAAAGTGATCGCGAAGGGCGACCACGCCACGTTATTGAAAACCTGTGATTATTATTACGATACATGGCAGCTACAGCAGAATGAAACGGAGGCAGCAGCATGTTAAAAGGTGTTGATCTCAAGTACCTCAAGCACTTTTTTAAGTTTGCTAAGAAATACAAAGGCTCTGCGATTCTGGGCATCGCTATGCTCCCTCTTTCTGTCATCACGAGCTTGTTGTTCCCTTGGCTGATCATTCAAGTGATCGATGTTCACCTGAGTCACGGGGATATGGATGGACTGCTCGAATACGTCTTCTATCTCGTTGCCGTGCTGGTGGCGAGTTATGTGGTGGATACCACCTATTCGTACAACCTGCGTAAAACCGGGCAATACACGATAACTGACATGCGCTCAGTGTTGTTTGCTCGCGTGCTCAAACTGCCGCGCAGCTATTTTGATAACACACCGATTGGGGTAACGCTCTCACGATTAACCAGTGACTTGGAAACCATCGGCGAGACGTTTGTTCAGTCGGTTGTCGGGCTAGTTAAAGACAGCATCAATACCATTGCTCTGTTGGTGATGATGTTCTTCATTGATTGGCGGTTAACGATGATTGTATTGATCATTATGCCACCTGTGATGTATTTGACGGTGTATGTGAGAAACCGACTTCGTGCTTTGTATAAGGTGACTCGTTCTTCGCTGGCTCGCGGTATTGGCTTTTTACAAGAAGTCTTATTTGGCATGAAAACCGTTCAGATGTACCGAGCGGAAGAGCAAGTCGAGCAACGCTACCAAGGCTATACCGATGAGTTTTTAAGAGCGCAGAAGAAGATCAATAAATACGATGCGATTTTGTTCTCGTTTATCTCCGGCATCACCTCTATCACCATCGCAATTATGATCTGGTATGGCTCGGAGCAAGTGATAGAAGGGGCGCTCACCTTGGGTGTGCTGATTGCGTTCATCAACACCTTAGAGAAAGTGTTTGTGCCGATCCGTGACTTTACTTCGCAGATCGCTTCTATTCAGAGTTCATTTGCAGCGTTTGACCATATTGAAGAGTTGTTTGTTGAGCCGACTGAAGAAGAAGGGCGCAACCTGCTGCCATCTAACAAGGTTGAAAAACAGCTCGAACAGTTTGTGAGCCTTGAGTTTAAGAACGTGAGCTTCCGTTACAAAGACGACTCTCCATATGTTTTAAAGAATGTCTCGTTTGTATTAGATAAAGGGCATCAAATCGCGCTTGTGGGTTCGACGGGTTCGGGCAAGTCGACGATTCTGCGTCTGATCTCTAAAACCTACCAAGACTATGAAGGCAGCATTTTGTTGAATGGAATAGAGCTGTCACAGATCTCAAGCGAAGACTCTGCTCATTTGTTCTCAATGATGATGCAAGACGTGCACTTATTTGAAGAGACCATCCAATTCAATATCGCGCTGGGCAAAACGCATCTATCTAGAACTGAGGTTGAACAGGCGGCGCGCTATGTTTATGCCGATAAGTTTATTGAACAATTGCCACAGGGTTATGACTTCCACTTGGAAAAAAACGGATCCAACTTGTCTGTAGGGCAAACGCAGCTCATCTCGTTCGCTAGAGCGGTTGCACAGGGTGGTCAATTGATGATGCTTGATGAGGCGACCAGTTCGGTAGATTCAATCACTGAAGACCTGATTCAAAAAGCAATGCAGCGCCTTTTTAAGGAAAAAACCGTGATTGCGATTGCACACCGTTTGAGTACCGTTCGTCACTCAGATACGATTTTGGTGTTGGAAAAGGGTGAAATTGTTGAGCAAGGTAATCATCAACAGCTGGTGGCGCACAATGGAATTTATGCTGGCTTGTTACAAGAATCGATTGTAGAAACGGGTGGTTCTCAAGCTACGGTAGCCTGATTGCCTCAAATCAGGCGGTTGCTTTCGAAAAGACGAATTGGTCTTGTCTATGCTTCACCAGTTTCTATTGTTTTCTAATATTCCCAATAGGTTAGGGAAATTAAACATATTTTTCGATTATTAATATGTTATGATCTCCCTACTACTAAAGGGGTGTCTTCGGGCATCGGGATGTATGCGAGCAAAACGTAAGTGCTTGTGTCAGTCACTTTCTGGCGAATATGGAATCGAAAATGTTGTTGGAAGAAGTTGTAGAAATTATCGAATTAACCGACTCAGACCATTTATCTCAAGCAATGGAACTGTTTAACGAGCATGGTTTTGTTGATGCTGAGTCTTTACCTTTTATGAATGTTGTTTTTGAAACAGCACCAGATCAACTTGCGAAGAAACTGTCGCAGATTGGTTTTAAAGGTTTAGTGCAAGTCGAAAAGAATGAAGATGCATCTGGCTTCACCATTATTGATGCTGACCGTGTTCTGCTAAAAGATTCTGCTTAGTTGAAAGGCTTTGCTTAGCTGCAAGATTCTTCTTAATGACAAGAATAAGATTCAGCTTAGTGAAAAGACTCTATCCAGTTCAGTAACACCCGTTATGATTATTTGAGGTTAACACAGTGACAACAGCAACCGTTTCATCAACAGAACAACACATTTCCAACGAACATGCGCTTTTAGGTGCATCGTTATTAGCGTCTCAAAAAGTTGAGTTGGCTCTGTTCAGTGTGATCTCTAAATTAGTTAAAGCCCTATCAAAAGAGCAGCAACAGTCATTAGGTTTGGATTTGGATACCTTTTTAAGGGAGAAGCCAAGTGAACAAGCCTCGACTCTGAGCCGCTACGAAAATACGTTTGGCGAGCAACTTCCTTTGAAGGCCAATGAACTCAACGATTTTATTTATCATCGAAACTTGGTCACTCGTGGATTTTGGCGTGTGACTGGGGCTGATGTTAAAGGCGGTGAGAAGCTTGCTAACCCAGAGCTTTATTTAAAAGAGTTCTTGGCCAAGTGTGAATACTGGCAAGTGATGATAGATACTCACAGCAAGTAATTAAATTGAAATAAGAAAGCCATAGCGAACATGCTATGGCTTTTTTGTTTGTGCAACCCGTCTTGAACTCTCTGAATCTAGAGCATCATCTTCAATACATAGTTCCTAGAGACAAAGTGATGTTTAAGTGCGGCACTGATATGAAGCACAATTAAACAGGCTAGGGCAATACAACTGGCACGATGTAAATAGAAAAAGAAGCCGTTGATTGCAGAGTCGGTAATTAGATTATTTACACTCACTAACCAAAATAAAGAGTACGGTTCTTTTAGCATTAAGTAGCCGGTACTGAAAACCATAAACATCACAAGATACATCAAAGAGTGTGCAAGCTTGGCAACGCATTTTTGCCCTTCAGGCACAGAAGTTGGCATGCTTGGCGATGAGCGAAAGTGGCTCCAGATATAACGAACCACAAGCAATGGTGTCGCAACGGTCGCCAATGACATGTTGAGCACTGACAGAAAAGAAAACAGCTCTGGATGACTGGTGACATAGTGCATCACATACCCTGCGATTGTTGCATAGATGATTACAGAAGCCATTACCCAGTGCAGTACACGGCTTACTAAATCGTATCGTGGATTATTCAAATTAACCTCGTTCTGATCGTTATTAATATAAGATTCATCTCGATGCAATAAATCAATTCTCGGTATATTCGCATCGCGAATTAATTATATAGAACAGTATTACGCGGTATTTTTATAATTTAGAAATTAATGATGTTGCTTCAGGTGTTTTATAATTATCAATGATGTTTTAGAGTGTTAATTCCAATATGGACATAGCAAACTTGTCGACTTCCTAGCTTGTATGCCTATTACGAGATACAGTTAGTCTAAAGATAAATATATAAGGAATGTATAATGCTTCGAATCTTATTGATTGCAGTTATCTCGGTGTTCAGCACGATGAGTTTTGCAAGCGAAGAGGTTAAGTACTCGGAACAAGAGTATTTGGATAGACCGCTGATGGAACGCTATATCTTGGATGAGTTGAAGCAGCTTCGAATGGAACAGCAGGATCTTGAAAGACGCTTGACCATTCAGATGACTGACCGGGAACTGACTGTGGCAGACAAGTCTCTGAATTACGCCAATGTAACCGTAACCTACTTCTTCTACATTATTGCCGGTGTTGCCTCCCTAATTGCACTGGTGGGTTGGCAATCGCTAAAAGAGTTGAAACACACCACTAAAGAGATGGCAGATCGACGACTCAATGACATTGCCCAAGACTATGAGAAGAAGTTTAACCTTCTTGAAAGGGATCTTAAGCGCAAGACTCGAATCATCTCAGAGAACAACCGAGAAATCGAAATCATCAATGAGATTCACAACTTGTGGTTGAGGGCTCAGAATGTTCAAACTGCCGAGCAAAAAATTGAAATCTACGATGAGATCTTAAAAGTCCGCCCGGGTGATTTGGAAGCACTAACTTACAAAGCTGATGCCGCAATGGACATGCAGGAATACCACTGGGCGATGAGCTTATGTAATCGCGTGTTAGAAGTGGACGATCAAAACGCTCACGCCTTGTACCAACGTGCTTGTGCTTACGCAAAGTTAGGTGCTGAAGGCCAAGCGATCGATGACTTAGAGCGCTCTATCGAAGCCAGTGGTTCAATGCGAGAGCTATTGGCTGATGAACCTGACTTTGAGATGCTGCGCGGCTTAGAACGCTTCGAAGCACTTCGTGAAGAATAATGCTAGATAAAGAGTAGTGTTAACTAAGATGGTGGGCCTTGCATGCCCACCATATTTTCACGCCTATCGCGCTGCGGTTTCTTACATTTCATTTATTTCTTTGAATTAATTGTTATGTTATAACACTTTCTAAGTTCCTCGTTATAACCGCTAAGTATTTTATGAAGTTCCTCCGTATTGGCCTGATCGTTATTGCTATCAGTGCATTTTCCCTTGCTGCTTTGCTCTCTTTTCACTCCGAACCAGCACCAGAAATCTCTATCAAAATAACACCTTATCAGGGCCCTCAAACGAATGATGAGGGAGCCATCGACTCGCAAGCGACTCCCAACTCTTTGGTTAAGGTCCATTATTTTGTGAAAGTTGGCGATACGCTAAGCAACATCTTTTCGTCATGGCAACTGCCTTATGGAACCGTTCAAAAGGTGATGGAAGCGGATCTGGAGTCTTTGAAACTCGACACAATAAAGCCTGGTGACCATCTAGAGTTGCTTTTGGATGGTGACTCTAAACAGCTTGTGGAGCTGGTTTATCACGAGAGTCTGGTTGAGCAAGCTGCCTTTACTCGAAACGATGATGGTAGCTTCACCTATAAATTCCACGAGATCCCAGGCGAATGGAAAGAAAAACTCTATGCGGGTAGTGTCCACGGTAGCTTTTCAACGTCAGCCTACAAAGCGGGGTTAACTACTAACCAGATAGCCAACATCACCCGCACACTAAAAGACAAAGTCAACTTCGCTCGAGAGCTGAGAGCTGGTGACAGCTTCAATGTACTGGTCAAAGAGCAGTACACGGATGATCACCTAACGGGCAAAACAGAAATTCAAGGTATCTCAATTCAATTAAGAAACCGAGAAGTGGCAGCTTTTCTAGCACCAGATGGTCTTTTTTATGACAGAGAAGGAAATAGTCTAGAGCAAGCCTTTGATCGATACCCAGTCGACAGAAAATTCCGAAGAATCACTTCTTCGTTCAATCCGACACGAAGACACCCAGTAACTGGGCGAATCTCACCGCACAATGGTACCGACTTTGCGACACCTGTTGGTTCACCTATCTACTCAACAGGTGATGGTCGTGTGGTGGCACTTCGTGACCACCCGTATGCTGGTAAATATTTGGTGATTGAACACAACAGCGTATATACGACGCGTTATCTTCACTTGAGCCGCTTCTTAGTTAAGAAAGGTCAGCAAATTAAGCGAGGTCAGAAAATTGCGTTATCGGGTGCTACTGGTCGTATTACTGGCCCGCACTTGCACTTTGAGGTATTGGTTCGTGGTCGCGCCGTCGATGCGATGAAGGCTAACTTACCAATGGCAAGCTCAATTATGCCTAAAGATAGAAAAGAGTTTTTGGCTCGAATTGCCTCTTTTGATGCCATGCGTTCTGAGCACACAGATCGCGCGAGTTAGAGATATTTAAATCTAACTTGGCAACGCATATAATCACGCCCCTTAGTTAGCGATTTAGCTAAGGGGCATTTTTAGAGAATCACACGATTAAGCGAATGAATCCGTTATTCGATGGATAGAGCTATTGAGCGATGGGTTTGCCACTGGCTAAGCAACCACCACCGCAGTGCCACTAGCAGACACCATCAACATGCCATTACCTGTACCCAAGACTTCATAATCGATGTCGACACCCACCACCGCGTTGGCACCTGCTTCAATCGCTTTCTGTTCTAACTCTTTGAATGCGTAGTTACGTGCTTTTTCCAGTTCTTTCTCGTAGGTGCCAGAACGCCCACCCACAAAGTCACGAATTCCTGAAAACATATCTTTGAAAACGTTCACCCCTAGAATGGCTTCCCCGGCAATAACTCCTTTGTAATCGACAATGCGCTTGCCTTCGACTGATTGTGTGGTGGTAATAATCATAATGGCCTCTTGTAAGCTTGCTGAGCTGTCACTCGCTTATTGATTGATAGTTTGGTCTTGTTCCTGAATGTCATCGTTCAGTGCTGTCTCTGAGCGTGTGAATTCATGTCTTAACCATGTTCTCAGTTTTAGCACACTTTCTTGTTTTAATTTGTTTTTCGGGCAAACAAAGTAAAAATCTTGGTGCGGGTTAGCAACCGGTTTACCCAATTCGACAAGCATCCCATGGCTGATGTCATCTTTCACAAACAAGCGATGCGTTACTAGTACGCCTAACGAACGAATTGCAGCTTGCACCGCTTGAATGGAGACATCGAACGTCAGATTGCTATGGAATGTGGGCATTGGGATTTGGTAATTGTCGCACCACACTTGCCAGTCGTGTTGTCGCCTGAGGTTAAAAACGCCAATGGTTGGGTTTTGTTTGACGAGTTGCTCAACGCTCAATCCGGCCTGGTTTTTTAATAGAGTAGGGCTGCACACCAAGACCAAATCATCGTCGCCCAGTTTCTCGCTGTAATATTGCTCCCATTCGTTGGGTTTGCCATGTACGAGCGCAACATCGACCCCTTCCTGCTCAATATCGAAAGGGCCTGTTAGCGTCGAAATACGGATATCAAGTGAGGGAGCGAAGGCTTGGAAGTCGGGAACTCGTGGGATCCACCAGTGCATCGCGAGCGAATTGACCATGTTGAGGGTAATGCGGTGGTCGTTAGGCGTTCTGGCAAGCTCTTCGGTCGCCTCTATCACTTGCTCTAGTGCGGGCGCGACTTTTCGGTAATATCGCTTACCTGCGGCATTCAGAACAACACGACGACCGACTCGTTGAAACAGAGGCTTGTTGACCAGTTGTTCTAACGACTTGATCGCTTGGCTTACCGCAGAGTGACTGACGTACAGCACCCGAGCGGCGTCGGTCATGCTGCCAGTCTCAGCGACAGCAATGAAAGCGTAAACGGATTTAAGCGGAACGAGTTTTTTCATTGGTAAGTTTTCCTTACAGTTATGGTTAATATTACTCGCTATTTTTCATTACGTCACGCCTCTAAAATAGATGTCATAGGAGGTGATAATTATGTCTGATATTACCAAGGCGACGACTTTCATGTTGTTGTCGACGTTCAGTTTGTCTTTAAGCGGCTTGATGGCAAAGTATCTATCTGAAGTGATGCCCACTTCGTTACTCAGTTTTGTGCGTTTTTTGTTACCCAGTCTGTTCTTATTTCTTTTTCTGACTTTTTACAAAATCAGCAAGCCGACACTAGAAATGTGGAAACCTTTGGTGATGCGGGCGATCTTTATGGTGGCGTGTCAGTGGTGTTTCCTTACTTCACTGCAAACCTTAACGCTGGTTGAAGGGGTTGTGTTGTTCAGTACGGGTCCTCTGTTTATTCCATTGTTAGAAAAATTAATATTTTCTACCAAGATTCATACAACGACGATCGTGTGTTTAGCTGTCACCTTTGTTGGCGTAGTGATGATGGCGGGGGATTGGTCGCAGTTTGAGTTGGGTTCGGAGTTCTTTAGACCTGCGCTTCTGCTTGGGCTTCTCGCTGGGGTATTTAATTCTGGCTCGCAAGTGAGCTTGTACCGAGCGTCTAAAACCAGCCTGACTCCAGCAGAGCTTAACGCGTGGACCTTTTTAGTTGCGGCAATCATTGTGATTCCAATGGTGGTGTTTACTTCAGTTTCTGCGGTTCCTGATGTTCTTGAAAGCGCTGAAAAAGGCTTCTTGTCGGTGTTGTTGTCTTTTGATGATTTACGCTGGATAGTTCTCGGAGCACTTGGTCTTGCATTGTTTACTATCAATACCCAAATCTTCCGTTCTAAGGCGTATAAGCTGGCAGACAGCGGTTCCCAGTTGGCACCACTGATTTTTACTAACATGCTGTTTAGCGCCTTATGGCAGGGTTTGTTCTTTGATGATGTGTTTTCTACTCAGCAGATGATTGGTATTAACCTGATTGTCGTGGCGAGCATCACCAACACGCTACTAGCGAAAAGACACAGCAAGACGAAAGCCAACCAGAAACCGCACACCACAGTGGCTGTAGCGACTGTAGTGGACGTTGCGGTATTGGACTCGGCAGCTAAAAGCTAACCATTGAGCTATGGCTTATCCTCTGAATGGTTAGCTTAAAACTTAGAACAATGAGCGTATGTACTCTTTTACTCGGTCGATGTGTTCGTGCGGGTCAATCTCGCAGCGTTGGTTCATTTCTAGGAATCGCTCAGCGTATTTGTCATAGATTTTGTTTTCCAAAAACAATAAATACAACTTGGGATCGATATGACCGCTGGTGGCCATGTTGGTCATGATGTTGAGTGATTCGCTTAAGAGTTTGCCTTTCTTATAAGGGCGATCACTAGAGGTCAGCGCTTCAAAGACATCAGCAATTGCCATTGCTCTGGACGGCAGTGGCAATTGGTCTTCGCTTAAGCCTCTTGGGTAGCCCTTACCGTCGATACGCTCGTGGTGTCCGCTAGCGATATCCGGAATGTTTTGAAGGTAAGGCGGGTAAGGCAGCTTGTTGAGCATGGTGAAGGTTTGGATAATATGATCGTTGATCATAAAACGTTCTTCATCGTTTAACGTACCACGGCGTACTTTCAAATTGTGCAGTTCACCTTGGTTGTATTTAACTTCTCCTGGCTTAAGTACAAATGCTTCTTGCCATACATCGGCAGGGTTAAATCCATTGTCCCAAGGTATTTTATGTTCCGGTTTGTCGGCAAGCAGAGGTTCCATGACAGGCAAACCCTCATCCTGACTTGTTGGCTCCGTTCTCTCTTTCTCAACCTCATCTTTTGGAGTGTTGAACCTCTCTTTTTCAGACCAAGACAAACCCAATTGATCATCCAGTGTGCGTTTCCATTGGCGTTTGGCTATTTGGTCTAAGCGTTTTAGCTGCTCTTTCGTCATAGATTCGCCACCAAGGTTACACTCCGCAACAAAGGCAAACTCCTCATCCAGTTCAGACAGGCTTTGTTCGAGTATTTTGAGTTGTTCTTCTTGTAGCGCACCGTTCGCTATGGCTTTCCAATAATCGGTTTCCGCTTGCTGTTTCAACAACTCAAAACGCATTCGCACTTCGTGGATTCGGTCGTAAATGGTTTCCAGTTTTGTTGCCTTGTCTACCACATATTCAGGCGTGGTCACCTTGCCGCAGTCATGAAGCCAAGCGGCGAGCATCAACTCTTCCCACTGTTTGCTATCTAATGAGAATTGCGGGTAATAGCGGTCATCATCTATGGTCGCTTGAGTTAGCCATTTGGTGAGTTCAGGCACTCGCTGGCAATGCCCGCCCGTGTAAGGTGACTTGGTATCAATCGCCGACGCAATCAGCTCGATAAAGGCATTAAGCATGTCTTTTTGTTGCTGCATTTGGTCGATGTTGTCTTTCGCTATTTCCGCAAAGCTGAGCAGCTCTCGTAAAAAGGCGTGCTTATCGGCCTGCATCTTGGTGATCGGTCTTTCATAGCCAATTGCCACAATCCCTACCAACAACTTTTCTCTGTTTAATAATGGAAACAGGTATAGGTCTGAATTGAAGATCGAATCTTGGTAATAGTTGAGAACATTGTCTTCTCTGTTCAAATGGATCGTCTCACCAGACTTAAGCTGACACAGCAACCAAGGGGTATGTTTGATGAAGTCATTGATGTCGGCTTTAAAAGGGAGAATGGCAAGGTTAGCCGCCGTATCAAAAACGTCTTTCTCTTTTGATTGAGTGAAGAGGACAATGGTTTCTGCTTTGGTAATTAAATAGCTTTGATGAGCTATGTTCTTGGCTAAGATCGAAAACTCCTGATTTCCGGCCGTGTCTCGAAGTAGGGTAATCAGATCATGAAGCGTGTGTTCCATGAGCTCAATCGAGTGGGCGAGGTTAGCCACTTCTTGAATCATGCTTTTGGGATAATGAGTACGCCTGAAGTCGAACCGAGCGATGTTGTCGGTGAGTTGCATCAGCGTATTGAGTGGCTGAGACAAGCGATTAGCAACAAACCATACGATAGCGAAACAGATGAACAGCATCCCAATCGCGACCGCAACTTGTTTATCTCGCATCGAGATAAGATCAGCGAGCAGCTCATTGTGTGGCGTCGCTTCTGCCAAGTATAAGGTGACATTTTGAGTCAGTTGAACTGGCGTTAGCGTTAATGCCCAAGTGTTTAAGTTGTACTCAACGTTTTTTAGATTGAGGTTAAACTTCTCTTCATCAGAGATAAGCGGCGCGATGACGGACGCTTTCAATGCTTCCATCTGTTCACGTTTGGGCACATTAAAGAAGCTTTGATCTTGCTCACTGCCAGAGAGTTTTCCCGTCGTTTGGTTATTCGTTTGCTCAGTTTTACTTGTGTCATCAGACTTGGGTATTGATAGCTCAAGTTGATGCTGACCGAGAAGATTAAAATGTTGATCGAACAAGGCGAGTCGGGTTTGCGGAGAATAAGCTAATTCACTGATCTGAGAAGAGAGCGAACTCAACGTAAAATCGGCACCAACCACATGCTTGCCATCGGCAGAACGCCTAGAGAGTGTAATACCATTGGTTTGCAGGAAATAGAACAGATAGGGCTCAGAGAGTTGTATTGAGCCGTCAGGCTTTGCGTTACGAAACCAAGGGCGAGTGGTGGGGTTGAACTTACTCTCTGCTTGTCGAGTACTGATCACTTGATGTGCGCCATCAAGGTAGGTAATAAAGTTTTCACCGTCTAGATTGGTGCTGCTGACCATCATGGTCGCTTTAGCGGGGGCGTTGTTTTCAGCTCGCTGTTTATTGGTGCTTAATGGACGAAAGATTCTGAAGTCACCATCTTCAGAACCATAAAATAGAGCGACCAAATTGGAGTTTTGCTTGAAGATGATATCGACCGAAGCCAGCCAAGAGTCTTTTTCGACAGCGGAAGTTTGATGAGCAACAAACGGGCTCACCGCCATCACATTTAAGGTTGTGATGACCGGGGCAATGGCTTGTTTAAATACTGATTCCAGCTTGTCGCGATGCTCATTACTGATCTCGCGCACTGTGCCTAACAACAGCTCTTGAGAGTGCCGATAACTTATCGAAATCAATACCGCACCGACAAGTGTTGTCAAAATTAGGAAAAGGCTAGTGATGTGGATACTCAGCGGATATCGTCTTCTTCTCATCTAACACTCCAGTTTGTAGACTGGTTTAAGTATTGACGAACTTGGGTAGGTTGCAAAAAATTGGCGCAATTACCGAGTGTGTGCGGTTCGACTTAGATAAGACCAAGCGCTGGCTGGCTCTGGTTAGCCACGTATTCCCGTGTCGTGTAAATGAACCAGTAATAAACCTTTATGTTTGGGTGCTAATTGTCACTTTCAGCTGATAAACTGGTCGAATTGTTGCCATTAGGCACTCATTTTCTGAAGCACTTCTTTCCTGAAAGAGATTCAGAGTTACTTTCTGAAAAACGTATTTTGACCGAGCGAAGAGGGCATTGATTCATGGAACTCAAAGTAGATACTCACACCCACACATACGCAAGTGGTCATGCTTACAGCACATTGATCGAAAACGCCAAGTCGGCAAAGCAAAATGGTTTAGCCATGTTTTGTACCACTGACCATTCAGAATCAATGCCGGGCGCTCCACACTATTGGTTCTTTAGTAACCAGCGTGTACTTCCTCGTTTTATCGAGGAGGTTGCCATCATCCGTGGTGTTGAATCGAACATCATGAACACGCAAGGTGAAATCGATATTCATCCGAGCGTTGATAAGAATCTGGATTGGGTGATTGCAAGCTTCCACGAGCCCGTTTTTCGCCCTTCGGATGTCGCTACCCATACAGAGGCTCTCGTGAATGTGATTAAGGGCGGTCGAATTGATGCGCTTGGTCACTTAGGCAATCCTAATTTTGATTTCGATTTTGAAGCCGTTATTCAATGTGCGGTTGATAACAACGTGGCGATTGAAATCAACAACACCACACTCAAAGGCAATAGCCGAGTTGGCAGTGTTGACCGTTGTTATGAGATTGCAAGAATAGCGAAAGCGAAGGGTGCATTTATTACAACAGGCAGCGATGCGCATTTCTGTTTAGATGTCGGTGGCTTGGATTTAGTCGCAGCATTGTTAGATGAAGTGGGTGTCGATTCGAGTAAAGTGATTACCCATTCGCCAAAGCAGTTCCTAGCCTTTTTAGCCTTGCGCGGTCGTAGTGAAATCCCAGAATATTCAGATCTTGTTTAAGAGAATGTCGGCGGGTTTGCATTTCGACACAATCAATTTTTGTGCCTGACAGATTTTTGTATACACTAGCCGAAAATAATAAAGTCGAAGTGCCACATTACTGTTGGCTCTAGCTTCAAAGACACCGCTTCACTTGGAGAAACAATGAAAACTCGCTCAATCCTTTTATCTGGCTTAATTGCTGCGTCAGTATTGTCTGGTAACGCATTTGCCAATGTAGACCTTAAGAAAAACATGCAAGAAATGAAGCTTGCGTTCAAACAAGCGGCAGAAGCTCAAAGTATTGAAGAGATGCAAAAGCCTATTGTTCGTTTAGATACGCTAGTGGCAGAGCTGAAAACGGGTGTTTACCCAGTCGAGAAAGAAGACAACTTCATGGAAGGCTTCAAAAAGATCAGTGCATCACTGGATAGCATTGAACAGAAGCTAGACCAAGGTGACTTAGCATCGGCACAGCAAGAACTTCGTACTATTGACGGCCTTCGTGAAGAGTACCATGAGAAGCGTAACCCAAGCATCTGGAGCAAGATCTTCGGTTAATTTGTTAATCATGAGTTTGCTAGATAGGTAACAAAGAGCAAAACCTCTAGATTCGATTTCTAAAACGCCGCCTTACATTCCCCTCCTTAGAGGAAGGTGTAAGGCGGCGTTTTTTATTGTCTCTTTTATTGAAAGCCTGCTGTAAAGAGTTGAGTATTACTTTCTTAGCTTTAGTGTTGTAACCAGTATTTAACGAAAAAGAGTGTGCGTTAGCTTCAATTTTTTAACTTGCTGTTAATCTTTACGTTTACCTAAATTCCAAGTCCCTCATAATAAGGGAAATTTATAAAGACTTGGAATAATGCGCCGAACCTCGTTCAACTTCTCCATGTTACTTGCAACAGCATTAAGCTGGGCGCTAGTGACATTAATGCCTGTTATCAATGCTCATGGTAATAGTGCGGGAGTATGGGCGTCGTTATGTACGGTCAATGGCTTTGAATTGGTTCAAATCGAAGAAGGTGAACCTAATACTCATAAAGGAAAGCCGTGTCCGTTTAGCCATTTTTCCACATTTCACCAAGATGAACTTCCCACTACACTACTGACAACTCGACTGAGTTCTATTGTCTCCGACAGCTACGCTTTTTTGGCTCTAAGCGAACGCTACACGAGGCAAGCCCCACGCGGCCCTCCCTTTGATATTGCTTAAACCTAACCCACTAAAATAATTAAAAGATTAAGTATTAAGTATTAAGTATTAAGTAAAGTTAAACATGCTCAAGTTACTTTCTGATTTTTCAGAAGGTAGGTTTGCGTGTGTCAAAGGAAATTATAATGTTGAGAAATGAATCTCAAACCCCTGCGAAAGCACAAGCAACTTCGCAGTCTAAAAGCAGTGCAACAACCGGTTCAGAAACCAATATAAAAAGCAAAGACCGCAATAAAACCCTCTATTTCCTCACATGGCGCTGGCACTTCTATGCTGGGCTATTCGTTATCCCGTTTATGTTAATGCTGAGCATTACAGGCTTGGTGATGCTGTTTGATGACGAAATCGAATTGGCTTTCCACCACGAAGCCATTGAGATTGTTGCATCGGGCGACCCGATTAAAGTGTCACAACAGTTAGCTGCAGTACAACTTCAATACCCACAAGGCTCGGTGACGCAGTTTGTTCCGAGCGAAGCGCCTGATCTCGCTAACCGCTTTTCGGTAGCACTTGAAGACGGCACATCGGTCTTCGCTACGGTAAATCAGTATACTGGCGAAGTGGTCGGAGAGATTCCGCGCAGCGACAGCCTGTACCAACTGGCGAATGATATTCACGGCACTTTGTTGATTGGTGATTGGGGTGATTACCTAATTGAAGTCGCAATAAGCTTGTCTATTCTGTTGCTCATCAGTGGTATTTACTTATGGTTACCGAGAGATAACGCGAGCCGTGCTGGTTTTCTTAAGCTTCGATTTGGTTCAGGAACGCGTATTTTAATGCGTGATCTGCATGCGAATATCGGTGGTACGCTATCGCTTATTCTGTTGTTATTTATTCTGTCTGGATTGGCATGGACAGGTTTTTGGGGCGGTAAGCTTGTTCAAGCATGGAGCACTTTCCCTGCTCAAATGTGGGATGATATTCCATTATCAGACAAAACTCATGCGTCTCTTAACCATGGCTCAGAAGAAGAGCTTCCTTGGAACTTGGAGCAAACACCACTGCCTTTGTCTCAAGATAAGCCAGCAGAACACATTCATCATGTGGAAGAGTCGACGGAACCTCACGACCATTCTAAGATGGGCGAAGATCGCTCTCAACATATGTTGTCAGCAAGCAACTTCGACATTGATGACGTAATTGCAAAAGCATACTCACTTGGCTTTACGCAATACAAGGTCAATTTCCCGCGTTCAGAAACGGGTGTTTACACGGTCACAGCCAATACAATGGGTGGCGATATCATCGATCCAACGCAGGATCGTACCACGCACCTCGACCAATATTCAGGTCGTATTCTGGGGGAAGTGACATGGCAAGATTATAACTTCGTTGCCAAGACGTTAGCTGTGGGTATTTCATTGCATCAAGGTGACATCAGCATCATCAACAAGCTTCTAAATGCCTTGTTTTGCTTGGCGTTTGTTGTTGTTTCTGTGACTGGCGGTGTGATGTGGTGGATGCGCAGACCTTCAGGTCAAAGAAAGCTTGGTACGCCACCGAAGTTCGGTGATGCAGGGCTTTGGAAGACAGGTTTAGTGACCGTGATAGTTATTTCAGTACTGTTTCCACTGGCGGGTGCGACGATCGTGACAGCAATGCTATTGGATTGGTTATTGTTTTCACGTGTCGAGAAATTCAAGACAGCATTGAGTTAATTGATATACAAACTGACCTTCTTTTGAGGAGGTCAGTTTCACATATCAGATGAGGGTCTCTGTTTGCTAAGAAGACGTTAGACTTGATAAAGCTCTAACGGAAGCCCGTCAGGATCGGCAAAAAAGGTAAATGCTTTACCTGTAAATTCATCAATTCGGATCGGTTCGACTTCGATTCCTTGTCCTTCCAAATAGCTTTTGACGTGTTGAACGTCATCCACACAAAAGGCTAAATGTCTCAGCCCTTGAGCTTCAGGGAAGCTCGGCCTTTCTGGTGCGTTAGGGAAGCTGAATAGTTCGATCTGAGCACCATTAGGTAGCGCTAAATCAAGTTTGTACGACTGGCGAGCCTCTCGATAGTTTTCGGCAATTATCTCGAGTTTCAAAATCTCAGTGTAAAAGTGTTTCGACGCGTCGTAGTTTGAACAGATTATGGCCGCGTGGTGTATTCCTTTCAGCATCAGTTTATTTCTCCTGCCAACTTGTCACCTAAGTGCTCCATGGCGTAATCAATGAACACACGCAGTCGAGCGGGCATGTACTTGGTTTGAGCAAACTGCATCGCAATCGCACCATGGTAATTACTCTTGATGGTCCAATCTTCCAACACTTGTACTACAGACCCTTCAGCTAACGCATCTTGAATCACGAAGTCATGGAAAATACCGACGCCGAGACCTTCTTTTACACCTTTTAGTCGCATCTGCGAGTGGTTAACTGCGTAACGCCCACTGACAGGTACCGTGTGAAATTCATCATCTTTAAGGAAGTCCCAAATGTGGTCTTTGTCTGTCTCTGCAAGGTATAAACAGTCGTGTTCAGACAGCTCGGTCGGGTGGTGAGGAATCCCTTTGGCATCTAAATAGTCAGGGCTTGCACACAACACGAGGTTTGTTTTTCCTAACTCTTTTAATACTAAGCTCTCGTCGGGCTTATCGGTCAGGCGGAAAGCAATATCGATGCCTTGACGTAAAATATCAATGTCGCCGTCAGCCGCTCTTAACTTAAGTTGGATTTCTGGATACTGATTTAAGAAAGGCACAATAAAAGGCTGCAGAACCGAATTCAAGAAGGCTTCAGGCGCCGCTACCGTTATCGAGCCTGCAGGTTCGGTATGGTCTGAGGTAGACAGTTCAACGGCTTGTTGAGCTGCGCTGATCATCACCACGCTCTGATCGTAAACCAATTGACCTGCTTGCGTGATGATAAGGGTACGAGTGGTTCGTTCAAACAGTTTCACCGACAGCGCTTTTTCCAAGCGAGTGATGAGCTTACTCAAGGCTGACGGTGTCACACCTAACTGTTTTGCTGCAGCCGTAAAACTACCTTCGTTAACCACCAAAATGAACGAGGCGAGATCCGGAAGCAGGGCGATGAGTTTTGGGTTAATCATAAGTATCCAGTTAAGCGAGTTTCAACGATGAACTTAATGGTAATTGTGAGCGATTTACTTTGATTTGTGAATCAATTTCATTAATTAAATGACGTGGCAAGGCGATGTTGAAGGCTTCATTTATTAACGAGCTTAAGTGAACTACACTGATAAAAAAGCTAGGTAAGTGACCGATGAATAAAGAGAATTTTTCAGAAGAGTTAAAAAGGCTCCGCGAAGCAACCTCAGTTTCTCAAGAAGAGTTTGCAGAGTTACTTTCCCATTCTCATCGAGCATTTTCCGGTGTTAATCAGGTGATGGTGAGTCAGTGGGAAAGGGCAAAGACACTGCCCAGTTTTGTTCGTCGTCTTGGTATCGCAAGCTTCTTTCAGGTGGAGTATGACTTTTCAGTGGAAGAGATGGTTCAAGTCAAAGCCGCAACCAAGAATATGGAACGTCCGTTTAGTGCCGAGATTGGTTACGACTATGAGGTCACCAGCGTAGAGTCATATAGCATGGGTTCGCTTCCTGCGAAAAGGCTTAAGTCGATTCAAGGAATGCATCTTAAAACTTATGGCAAAGACTTTATCGAGGTTGCTCAGTATCTCGGCGTGAGAAAAGAAGATATGCAGGTGCTTTGCTTCTTGTTCGAAGGCGTCATTATTGGGCATGTAGTTTACGACGGCTTCAGCAAAATGCTTTGCAGTGTTGGTGCGGTCAGCGTCGTGATCCGACGTAAGATCTTCGATTACATGGCGGATAATTTGGCAGGCACTGAATTTCGCTTTCCGACTCTTGACCCTGCAATGTCTCAGTTTCTTTATGATCTCTATTTAGAGCCGTACATGAGCAAACTCGGCATGCCATTTTTCAAGGCTGATATAAAGAAAGTGGTGAATAACCCGTTCTCTCAGAACATCCAAAACAAGCATGATATTTACTTTAAGTGTATTCGATATCACGATCTTAAGCAGAAAAAGAAAAGCGTCGAGTTTGTCTTAAGCTAATTCTGCTTGATTACTCACCCTTACATGACAAGTCTAAGGTCAGTCAAAGGCAGTGGCTTTGAATATAGAAAGCCCTGATAGCTATCAAAACCTAACTGGTGGACGAGCTGATGTGTATCCGTATCTTCAACACCTTCTGCCACGGTTTCAATTCCAGACTCTTTGCAGTACGCCAACGTGCGCTTAACCAAGTCTGAACGAGCAGGTTCTGCGCTATTAACAATTGATTTATCAAACTTCACTTCATCAACATTAAGGCTCATCACCTTATTCATATCCGAATGGCCAATACCAAAATCGTCGATTGAGATTTTAATGCCAAGAGATTGAAAGCGTTTAATCTGCTCACAAAGTTGGTCATCCAACTGATCGTTTTCGCTGAGTTCAAAAGTAAGCCGCGTTGCTTTGAACGACGTATTCCAAAGCAATTCACGGACCTTTTCCACGTTATCAGGGTTGGCCAACACCTTCTTGCTGATATTAACTGCCAAGTTCAAGTGAGGTGAGAGAGATTTTACCTCTGTTAGTGATTGCTCAAGAACACTAAAGAAGATCTCTTCTTCGTAACCCAATGCAAACGCACGATCAATAAACACACCTGGAGAGAAAATCCCTTCTTCTGGAATATCTAAACGAAACAGCGCTTCAACACCAGTCACTTTCTCGATACTAGGCTCAACCTTTGGCTGATAAAAGCAGGTGTGCCAGTCGTTTTCGAAGGCTTCTTGTATGATGTGGTCTGATAGGTTCATGTGTTTGGTTTCTCTTCTCATCGTGTTTCATTTGTATAGCGGCGTTGCTGGTGCGCATTCTGAGAGAAGCGGGCATTCATCACTATATCGTTTTGATATGAAAAATTGAGATTTGATATGAAAGCGAAATTAGACGGAAATTAAAGGTGATTTGGCGTTTAAAAGAGCAAGTGAAGGGCGTTAATGTGCCCTGTGTCACTGGGATGAACTATTATTCGTGCCTGTAATTCATTAATGTTTTTCCAACTAAAGGGATAATCGGAACGGGGATGTTCAACTAGAATATAGGCATAAGTTTTACAGTGTAAATGATCGTGTTGAGATCGTTTACATCCCTACATAAAGCGGCGCGCGATGCTGCTAAATAATAACTAGGAAGGAATGAGACAATGTCTTCTGCATTTTACCAACAGATTCAAACTCAAATCGAAGAAGTTAAAGAAGAAGGTCTTTACAAGTCTGAGCGCATTATTACTTCTGCACAAAAAGCAGCGGTTTCTATCTCGACTGGTGAAGAAGTACTAAACTTCTGTGCAAACAACTACTTAGGTCTTGCTAACCACCCAGCTCTTATCGAAGCAGCTAAAGATGGTATGGATCAGCACGGTTTTGGTATGGCTTCAGTACGTTTCATCTGTGGTACTCAAGATTCTCACAAAGAACTAGAGCAAAAGCTTTCTACGTTCCTAGGTAAAGAAGACACTATCCTTTACACATCTTGTTTTGATGCAAACGCTGGTTTATTCGAAACAATTCTAGGTAAAGAAGACGCAATCATCTCTGACGCACTAAACCACGCATCTATCATCGATGGCGTTCGTCTGTGTAAAGCAATGCGTTTCCGTTACTCGAACAACAACATGGAAGAGCTAGAGCAGCAACTTATCGCTGCTAAAGAAGCGGGCGCTCGTCACACACTAATCGTAACTGACGGTGTGTTCTCAATGGACGGCGTAGTGGCTAACCTTCCTGCTATCTGTGACCTTGCAGACAAGTACGACGCACTAGTAATGGTTGATGACTCTCACGCAGTGGGCTTCATGGGCGAAAACGGCGCGGGTACTCACGAGTTCCACAACGTTGTAGACCGTATCGATATCATCACTGGTACGCTAGGTAAAGCAATGGGTGGCGCTTCAGGCGGTTACACTTCTGGTAAGAAAGAAGTGATCGACTGGCTACGTCAGCGTTCTCGTCCATACCTATTCTCTAACTCTGTTGCACCTGCAATCGTATCTGCGTCTATCCGCGTTCTAGATCTTCTTGCGGAATCTGGCGACCTACGTACTCAACTATGGGAAAACTCTGCTCACTTCCGTACTCGCATGGAAGAAGCTGGCTTCACTATGGGCGGTGCAGATCACGCAATCATCCCAATCATGCTTGGTGATGCAAAAGTAGCGGCTGAATTCGCAGAACGCGCACTAGAGAAAGGCATCTACGTTGTAGGTTTCTCTTTCCCTGTAGTACCAAAAGGTCAAGCTCGTATCCGTACGCAAATGTCTGCTGCACACTCTCGTGAGCAACTAGACCGCGCAATCGATGCGTTCATTCAAGTTGGTAAAGACATGGGTATCATCTAATTTTAAAGGGATGCCACGAGCATCCTTTAATTAGATAGAGCAACACCCAGTAGAATATATAGATTTTTGATTCTCGCCTTACAGTTAGGCGAGATGAACTAGGTAACATTATGAAAATTAAAGCACTTTCTAAGCTTAAGCCTGAAGAAGGCATTTGGATGACCGAGGTTGAAAAACCTGAAATGGGTCATAATGATCTTCTTATCCGTATTAAGAAAACCGCAATTTGTGGTACTGACGTACATATCTACAACTGGGATGAGTGGTCACAAAACACAATCCCAGTACCTATGGTAGTAGGTCACGAATACGTGGGTGAAGTTATTGGCATAGGCCAAGAAGTTCGTGGTTTTGAAATCGGCGACCGTGTATCTGGCGAAGGCCATATCACATGTGGTCACTGTCGTAACTGTCGTGGCGGCCGTACTCACCTTTGTCGTAACACAACAGGTGTTGGTGTTAACCGCACTGGTGCGTTCTCTGAGTTCCTTGTGATCCCTGCGTTCAACGCATTTAAGATCCCTGCAGAAATCTCTGACGATCTAGCTTCAATCTTTGACCCGTTTGGTAACGCAGTACACACCGCGCTTTCTTTCGACCTAGTAGGCGAAGACGTGCTAATTACTGGCGCTGGCCCAATCGGTATCATGGCTGCAGCTGTTGCTAAGCACGTTGGTGCTCGTCACGTTGTAATCACTGATGTAAACGAATACCGCCTAGATCTTGCTAAGAAAATGGGTGTGACTCGTGCAGTAAACGTGATGGAAGAGAAGCTTGAAGACGTAATGTCTGATCTTGGCATGACTGAAGGCTTCGATGTAGGCCTAGAAATGTCTGGTAACCCATCTGCGTTCAACAGCATGCTGACTAACATGAACCACGGCGGTAAGATCTCTCTACTAGGTATTCCACCATCAGATATGGCAGTAGACTGGAACCAAGTAATCTTTAAAGGCTTGGTTATCAAAGGTATCTACGGTCGTGAGATGTTCGAAACTTGGTACAAGATGGCTTCATTGATTCAATCTGGCCTAGATCTAACACCAATCATTACTCACCACTACAAAGTGGACGACTTCCAGAAAGGCTTCGACATGATGCGCTCTGGTATGTCAGGTAAAGTAATTCTTGATTGGGAATAAGCCAAAGGAGTAAACACTCCCGAGCTTCCTGATTAATTGAAAATGCCTCAAAGCGATTTGGGGCATTTTTGTATCCAAATTCTACCTAGGATTAACTTACCTCTCTGTCACTTAATGGCCATTTTACTGCCTAGTAATCTCTAAAATACTCAATAAGCAGTTACATCTTATTGTTTTACTATTGAAGAGAGGGCTCATGGCTTGTAAACCACTTGCACTGATAATAACTGGACTATTATTAACGCCGAATTTTGCTAGCGCTAAGGGCGACATTTCGAAATCTGAAAGCGATCAAGCGGCAGAACAGGCAGCAAAGGAACTTGCAAACCCAAACACAGCTTACGCTAGCCTCAATCTAAAACTCCAGTATTCAGGTGGTTACAATGGTGGAGGGGATACTTTCGCAACCGTATTGCAGCCGACATTGCCATTCCCTATGGATAATGGTGACAAAGTGATCTTCCGCCCAGCTATCTCTTATGTACAGAACGATTTCCATGTGGACACACCAGCAGGCTCGCAGCATATGGATCAGTCTGGCGTTACAGACATCTCATTTGATTTAGCTTATGCGCCTAAAATGGAGGGCGGTACTATTGTCGCGCTCGGTCTCTTCGCTTCGTTGCCAACGGGCAATAGTGACTTAACGGCGGATCAATTTGCTGTCGGGCCAGAGTTTATGGTCGGGAAGGCGAGTAGCGAGCGAGTTGTCGGTATGTTTCCAAATCACTTGTATGGTGTTTCTGGAGACGGAGCCAACCATTCTGATACTCGAATCAACAAGACATCGACACAAGTGTTTTGGGTAGAGATATTAGGTGGTGGTTGGACGGTTGGCTCTGCGCCGACATTCACCTATGACTGGAATAAGGATCAGGCGGAAATTCCGTTAAACATCAGTGTTAGTAAAACAACGGTTCTGAATGGACGCCCTTGGAAATTTGGCATTGAAGCGAACTATTACCTTGAGAAAGACGAAAAAGTGCGTCCAGATTTTATGTTGAGCTTTAATATCAGCCCTGTGGTGGAAAATAAATTGGCGTCTTTATTTGACTAGTTGTATTTCCCTTATGATATTAAATAGGCTAAAGCTTGATATTAATTGGGATGGCTTTAGCCAATTAGCTGAATATGTCACTCCAACATATATTGAATGAAGCGTAGATAAAATAACCAAAGATGAGTGTTAAAAATAACCAAACACCAATGTCTTTTTTAAATTTATCAAGGATATTTCTCATTCTGTATATTCCTCGTAACTTAAACTCACTAAAAATTTGGTTTTCTACCAACCGGATTTGGTCTACATTTTCGGTTTTTAATAAACAGCGCTAATGGCGAGTTCGTGACAATCTCTTGCCTTGCTTCTTCTATCTCTTTGAGTTGTTTACAGTGAGCAAATTGAAACGGGTTACAGTAGCTTTTCTTGGTGTAGCCAAATACATTGGTGTGGTAGCAGATAAACCATTCGTCACTGCTAAAGCTAGATACAACGATGCCCATGTCGTAAAACTCTAACAACCCATTCGCGTCAATGTTTATGCTTTGCGCTCTGATTCGATAATCTAGGTACTGACCTTTAACTAGCTTTGTCGATTTTACTTTCCAATTCTTCATCTCTACTCCTAGAGGAAAATGTTCTTTGTGGGAGTGTTCGGTTCTTTGAGATAAGTCATTTGGGATAACTTCATTCTATAACCATTCATATATTTATTGTTATACGGTTTCGGAGTATGGCGACTTTCAATCTTGCAGGACTTGGCTTGTCGCCACACTTTCCTTTTCGTGGGGGTTCTATCTCTAAGTTTCGTTTTCTCTATGAGGGTAGATGCTAAACACATACGGCTTGCTACGCAATATGACAGATGTATGTATAAATTTAACCGATGTTAAATTTCTTTGAATGTTAACAATGCCAAGACAGTAGAAATATAGTAATTAATCGAGTGTAGTTTAGGAAGGAAGTAGAAATAGTTGTTTGGTAAGTTCTAATCATTAAATATAAGTATGAACTTAAAGTTTTAATTGCTGTTTCATTACCTCTTTATAACGCGCATAAAAAATCCGACATTGGCAAACCAATATCGGATTTAAAATTCAGCAGATTGTTGGCGCTAGTCGTATTAACCAGCAGCAACTTGCATGATGAGGCCACAGATGTAAGCGCCGTATGTACCGAGAGCGTAACCCAATACCGCCATTAGGATACCTACTGGTGCCAATGCTGGGTGGAATGCAGCCGCTACGATAGGTGCCGATGCAGCGCCGCCTACGTTAGCTTGGCTACCTACAGCCATAAAGAACAATGGTGCACGAATTAGCTTCGCCATCACAATCATCAGAAGGGCATGGATAGTTAACCATGTAATACCAATGAAGAAGTAACCTGGGTTGTCTAAGATAGCTGTCACATCCATTTGCATACCGATAGTTGCAACTAGGATGTAGATAAACGCTGAACCAACTTTAGACGCGCCGCTGTGCTCAAGGCTGCGTGTAGATTTGAAGCATGAAGCGATCAGCGCGAACGTTGTTACCATTACGATCAGCCAGAAGAAGCCGGATGTTAGGCTGTATTTCGCAAGTTCCGGCGCATTGGTTGAGATCCACGGTGCAATCATGTCACTGAATAAGTGAGCTAAACCCGTCAAACCGAAGGCAATTGCCGTGATTTTCATGAGATCGGTTGTGGTTGTTGGGCGAGCGTTCTCTTCTTGGTATTTAGAAACCGTCTCTTTTAGCTCTTCGATAGATGATGTGTCTGCTTTTAACCATGCATCAATTTTCTTCTGGCGACCTGCCATGATAAGTAACACGGCCATCCAAATGTTCGCACAGATAACATCAACCGTAATCATTGCGGAGAAGAGCTGATCATCAACCTCGAACACTTCTTTCATTGCTGCTTGGTTCGCACCGCCGCCGATCCAAGAACCAGCCACAGTTGTAAGGCCACGCCATACATCGCCAGATACGAGGTCAGGGTTAACTTGGTCGATAATTAAAATCGCCAAAGGGCCACCAATGATGATGCCGACAGTACCCGTTAGGAACATGATGACGGCTTTTGAGCCAAGGCCGAAGATTTTGCGTAAGTCAGCTGAGATGATCAGTAGAACGAGTGCGCTTGGTAATAGGTAGCGACTTGCAACAAAGTACAGCTTTGAGTTTGATGCGTCGATGATGCCTAGGCTGTTCAATAGAGAAGGAACAAAGTAACAGAGCAATAGACCCGGAACGAACGAGTAGAATTTTTTCAGTGCGCTATTTTGGCTACTTTCCGTGATAAAAACACCGCCAAGAATAACAGCTAACATGCCCATTATTACAGCATCATTAGTAATCATTATTATATCTCCTTTAAGGTGAGCGCAAAGGTCTCACTTTTTGAATTGCAGGACTATACCGACAACCGCCATTCGTTACAAATTGTAACGATAGACATACTTTGAAATGTTTATGTTAATTTTGATGGTTTGAATTTGTGAATGCTGTGCGTTATTTATTTGGTTGGTGAATGAATTTGTTAGGGTTTTTGCGGCGTATTTCGATATATGCAATGTAATTCAAGCCTTAGAGAGTGGTCGCTATGAATTGGGTGGGTGCTTGAATGGCAGGAATGAGTGCATATATAGCCGTGTTTATGGTGTGGTTTTTGCAGGGTTGGAATGTTTCAATAATGTAAAAATTGAATCCACTTTTGCTATGTGGTCAGAAATTAAAAATTTTAGCTAGATCACACAAATCTCTCGGATTACGAGTTTCAGCACTCGATACTTAAGCTCATTTGAGGTTTTGTAGGGGATAAATGAAAGAAAAAGCGGCTTAAATAGCCGCTTTTGATGGTTGAATTGCATGGTTATCTAGAGCTGAAGTCTAGATGCTGCTTAAGATTCTTCTTCCTCAAAGCCATCTGCATAGCCTTTCGGTGGTGGGGTCCAACCACGTTCAGAGCGAGAGTGTTTGTCTGAACGGTCTTTTTTCATATCTTCTTTCATTGCTTCTTCAAGGTGAATGAAGATTTGTCGGTAGTTGTTGTCGTAGCGTGGATTCTCTTCCGCTTCAGACCAAGCTTGGTAAAGCTTTTCAGACTTACGGTTCTCAACGCGTTGATACGTCGATTTTTGCTGCTCGACGAAGAATGGGTGATGACCCAAAGAGCGCAAGGCTTCAGCGCCCATTTCAAGAGCAGAATGGTAGGTCTCTGATTCCACAAAGTCTGCACCTGCTTCTCGTAAGCGGTAACTATGACCACGGTCGAATGCGCGGGCTAAGATTTTCACTTTAGGGTAGGTGTGTTTAACGTACTTCACTAACTCAACGCTTGAGTCTTGATTATCTATTGCTACTACTAGCATCGCGGCTTCTTCGATTCCGGCGGTATGCAATAAGTCGTGACGTGTCGCATCACCAAAGTAAGATTTGATATTGATAGAGCGCAGTAAGTCTACTTGGTTCGCTTGGTGATCCAGAACCACCGTATTGACATCGTTCGACACCAGCAAGCGGTTAACGATTTGACCGAATCGACCAATGCCCGCAATGATAACGGTACCCTTCTCTTCGATGGTATCTTCTTCGCGGTCGTTAGATTTTTGTTCGTAACGAGGAAGAATCACTTTATCAAATAGAATGAACAGCCCTGGTGTTAGGAACATTGAAAGTGCCACAACCAGCGACAATGTTTGGACGATGTCAGCAGGTAATACGTGGTTTTGAGCTGAGAAGCTCAGTAGTACAAAACCAAACTCACCGGCTTGTGCCAAGCTCAATGTAAACAGCCAACGGTCACTGTTTTTGATTTTGAAGATCAATGCCAACGTAAATAGCACCAAGGCTTTAAGAAGCATAACGCCAAGGGTGAGGCCAATGATCGAACCAAAGTCGTTGAATAGAACATCAAAGTTGATGCCAGCACCAACGGTAATGAAGAACAAGCCAAGTAGCAGCCCTTTAAACGGGTCGATATTAGACTCAAGCTCGTGGCGGAATTCACTGTTTGCTAAAACCACACCCGCAAGGAAGGTACCTAAAGCCGGTGATAGGCCGACTAGGCTCATCAGTGCAGCAATACCAATCACCAACATCAGTGCGGTTGCAGTAAAGATTTCACGCAGGCCTGAGCTTGCCACGAAGCGGAACAGTGGACGACTCAAGAAGTGTCCGCCGACCACAACAATCGCAATAGATGCTGTGATCACAAGGCCATAAGCCCAACCCGGTAGGCCAGCAACAAGGCTTAACTCTTCATGGTGATCAGAAGCCGAAGCGACCGCGCTTTGTGCAGCTTCGATTAATTCTGGCAAGGCTAGTAGAGGGATAAATGCCAACATAGGGATGACGGCAATATCTTGGAATAGTAGGACTGAGAAAGCGTTCTTTCCGCCTTCTGTTTTGGATAGCCCTTTTTCGTTAAAGGTTTGGAGTACAATCGCGGTAGATGACAGTGCGAAGATCAAACCGATAGTCAGCGCAATGGTCCAAGGCTGCCCAAAGAACAGGGCGATACCCATTACAATCGCGGTCGTGCCACCAACTTGTAGTCCACCCAGCCCCATAAGTCGGTTTCTCATTGCCCAAAGCATCTTAGGTTCAAGTTCAAGACCGACCAAGAACAGCATCATAACCACACCGAACTCGGCAAAGTGTTGAATAGTTGTGGTCTCTTCACCCACTAAGCCAATGATTGGGCCAATCACAACACCAGCAATGAGGTAACCTAATACAGAACCAAGACCAAGTCTTTTGGCAATAGGCACGGCAATAACTGCTGCGACTAAGTAGATAAACGCTTGTAGAAAATATCCCGTCATTATTTAACCTCTGCCATTAGTTCTTCTACGTAGTGGTTGAGTTTTTCTGCTTTGCTGGCTTTCTTGATATTGATCTTGCCAGCAACTAACGCCTCTAACAGCACTTTATAGCTATCGACATGCTCTTGAATGCGGTTTTCTTCCAACGCGGTACGCGAGCCAAATAACGCAAAGGGTGCAAGATAGTTCATTCCACACAAAGAAGCGGTTTGTTCGATTGGGTGAAGCAGTTCTCGAATCGTGAAATGGTTATAGCCATCACTTTGGTAGGCATCTTTTTTACCACCTGCAGTGATGCTGCATAACAAGTTTTTGCCCTGTAGTTCATTGCCATCGGCGCCGTAGGCGAAGCCGTATTCTAGGACGAGGTCTTGCCATTCTTTAAGAATTGCGGGTGTTGAGTACCAATATAGTGGGAACTGAAAAATGATGATGTCATGGTCCAACAGGCGTTTCTGTTCGCGATCGATATTGATCTTGAAGGTTGGGTATTCAGCATAAAGGTCGACACAGGTGACGCCTTCAATACGTTTGGCTTGCTCAAATAAGGGTTTGTTAGCTTCAGAGCGATGCTGAGAAGGGTGGGCGAATAGCACCAAGACTCGATTTTTCGACATATAGCCCTCTTTGTCCATTAACGAATAATATTTATTGGAATTATAGATATACAATAATAGAAGAATGGTTGAACAACAACGAATTAGCCCATACTTATCTAGTTAGAAGCGCGTGTTTTTAGGGACTTAATTATATAAAACACCCGTCAATTTGAGTATTTCCGGCACACGCAGCCGGTGACTGAGTAAAACTAATTATTCGCTAATAATAAAAGCGAATAGGTGTACTTTATGTCACCGTTGAAGGCTAACGTAAATAATTCAATCACCCTACATAGAACGACAATGAATAAAGGAAAAGGTATGAGCACGGACTTGCGTCAACAATGTAATTTGCTGCTTTCTGGTCACTTCGATCCAACACCAGCCCAAACCTTCGCACAAATGGCTGAATGGTGCGAAACACATGATGTGTCGCACGACACCTACGGTGATGGCGAGTTTATCGAGAGCTTTGAAAACAAGGTCGCAGAACTGCTTGGTTATGAAGCCGCCGTGTTTGTGATTACCGGCACTATGAACCAACCCACAGCATTAGAAATTGCGTGCCAAGAGAAAAGAAACTCGGTAGTAGCGATGCATGAGTCGAGTCATATCATTCGCCATGAACGCCAAGGGTATCAGCTCCAAAATCGTTTCAACGTGCTTCCAGTCGGCAACGTATTTCGCACTTGGAATGTTGATGACTTAAAGGCGTGGCCTGATGAGATCGCAGCCGCCCTGTATGAGTTGCCGATGCGCGAAATTGGTGGTCAATTGCCAGAGTGGGAAGAGCTTGAAGCTATAAAGCAATACTGCAAAGAACAATCGATTCATCTTCATATGGATGGTGCGCGTTTGTGGGAATGTGGCGCGTATTACCAAATGCCATACAGCGAAATTGCTAAGGGTTTTGATAGTGCCTATGTTTCGCTTTATAAGGGGCTGAACGGCCTCGGTGGTTCACTGTTACTGGGCGATAAAGCCTTTGTCGCGAAAGCATCGGCGTGGATGAAGCGCCAAGGTGGTAATGTTTATCACCGAACGCCTTATGTGGTTTCAGCAGCAATGCAGTTTGATGAGCGATTAGAACTGATGCCTGCTTTATACGAACGCACCAAACAGGTTTATCAAATACTACAAGATTACCCTCAGTTCACGGTTAACCCGCAGCAACCGCAGGTCAACATGCTTCACCTCTATTTACCTGTGAGCTACGAAGACGGCATTATCGTGAGAGATAACATCGCGAAGAAACACAAGGTTTGGATAGGAAACCCAGCGATCAGCGAACTGCCAAACCAATGTAAAATTGAATGGTATGTAGGGGATAACTTGCTGAATCTGCCTGATCATGAGCTGATCGACATTCTTGATTTTATTAACGAAGAGCTGATTTGATTAACGAAGAGTTGAGTTGATTACAGAAGAATGGACCTAATGGAAATGGATACAGGAAATCGGTCCGGTATCCATTTATGCAGCTAGGATGACAGGCTCTGTTACATATACTGGTTGATGTACACATCGACTAAGAACATGAACACTGGAACCGTGCTGAGAAGTCCGAAGAAGACGATTGGCACCCAGTTTTTGATTTTCTTTTTAGGTTGCTCAGTGTTATTCATAAATTCGGCCTTAAATTAGTTGTCGTGTCTGTTTAGCTTTATGGTACTAAAAATCTAAGTGTATGGTATCAAATAAATGGGTTTAGCCCTATGTAGATTTAGAGAACCGTGGTGTATATCAATCACATAAAATGTAAGTGATTCATAAACGGTTCATAAAGGTTCAACAATAATGAACCTATTAGAACAAGCATTGCCTTACTCGGCATATCAAATATACAGCATTCAAAGATTTGGAGAATACAGAATGAAAACAATAGGAAACATCATTTGGTTTCTGTTCGGTGGCGTATTTATGGGACTAGCTTGGTGGTTCTTCGGACTGCTCGCATTCCTAACAATCGTGGGTATTCCATGGGGTAGAGCGTGTTTTGTGATGGGTAACTTCTCATTCTTCCCATTTGGTCAGGAAGCGATTTCGCGTGACGAGCTAACCAATGAAATGGATATCGGTACGAGCCCGCTAGGTGTGATTGGTAACGTTATTTGGTTCTTATTTGCGGGAATCTGGCTTGCAATTGGTCACATCATGTCAGCTGTGGCGTGTTTCATTACTATCATCGGTATTCCGTTCGCGATTCAACACCTTAAGCTAGCGGTTATCTCACTAGCGCCAATCGGTAAGACGGTTGTCGATAAACGTGAAGCAGAAGCGGCGCGAGTAAGAAATTACAAAGGTTAAGATTACACTCCCAGCCTGATTGAACTGAAAAGCACATCGCATGATGTGCTTTTTTTGTGCCTCTGTTCTTATCTCTCGATACTTATCTCACAAACACTAACTAGATATTATTGAGCTACACATTGTTGAACAGGACTTCAAGCCGCAGGGTGATGTTGGCTTCTTCGGTATGTTTCTCATAGGGTTCTCGTTCCCATTGATAACGAGGGATGAGTTCGTAGAACAGCCACTCTTTCCATACGTTTTGTCGGTAGGTAACCGAAACCTGAGCGTATTCGTAATGATTATGAGGCTCATCCGTTGCATTAATCGTGGCGCTATATTGAAGTGCTTGGTCTTGAGCAAGGTAGTGATACAAGGTTAATCCCGTACCATAGTTCCAACCTTTAAGGTCGTCGTTATACCCCGCAAAGCTTGACCATCGAGCCAAGAAATCATCACTCAAAGAAAGATCAAAATCGATGTCAGTGATTTCGCCAGTCTCTTGTTTTTCCTGATATACCCGTTGGGTAAGCCTGAATACCGCGTCGGTGGTGAGAGGGTAGGTAAATCGGTAGCGAGCTTCAATGCGCGGCCGCAATGTTGCCTTAATATTGAAGCTGCTATAACCCTTGGCATAGGCGTCGTAACGCAGGCCTAATGCACTTTCCAACTCATCGGAATCATTTGGAAAAAAATCCAAGAAATCTTCATCACTGACTGATTCGTAGATCAACTTTAGGCGTTTACTCACAAAAGGAAGATGAAGACGCGCATTGAGCTTGGTCGAGTAGTCGAGCTCTCCACCTTCAGAATAAATAAAATCGTTATACCAACGTACAGAAGTGCCAGCTCTGGCATCTTCAGTTATTCGGTCATCTACAAAGAAGCTATCGAACCAGAGTGCGGGTTGGCAAAACTTACTGTTCAGGAAATGGTAAGCCTTTTCGACAGGGGCGTCTTCTAACGGCTGACTGTGGCACTCATTTTGTTCCTCTGCCTGAACGGAGTATGAAATGAGTGACGCCAATAATGAGGTGCTAGCTATCCTACGACTCAATGGAACCTGTTTGTTATTCTATATATCAATAGTTTGACTATAACCAAGCGATTGCAACAATGCGACTTTTTAGTGATTAGATAGGAGGCAAAGATTTGAAGGGGACTGGACAGATAAAAGAAAACGGACTCAGAAGGTGAGCCCGTTTGTTTTAGCTATAAGAAGTGACTTGGTTCTAGGTTACATTGCCGCTTCGAAGATTGCTGAGATCTCTTCGTGTGTTGCTTGTTTAGGGTTAGTGAAACCACAAGCATCTTTCAGTGCGTTATCAGACAGGGTTGGGATGTCTTCTAGTTTCGCACCAAGTTGCGCGATACCCGTTGGGATGTTCACGTCGTTTGCAAGTTGAACAATCGCGTTGATCGCAGCTTCTGCGCCTTGTTCAGCTGTCATGCCTTCAACATTCACACCCATTGCTTTTGCCACATCACGTAGACGCTCAGGGCAAACTTGCGCGTTGTAGCGTTGAACGTGTGGAAGCAAGATAGCGTTACATACACCGTGTGGAAGATCGTAGAAACCACCCAGTTGGTGCGCCATTGCGTGAACATAGCCAAGAGAAGCGTTGTTGAATGCCATACCCGCCATGAACTGTGCGTAAGCCATTTGCTCGCGAGCTTCAATGTCTTCGCCGTGCGTTACTGCTGTTCTTAGGTGCGCTTGCACAAGTTCGATTGCTTTAATTGCTACAGCGTCTGTAATTGGCGTTGCTGCGATTGAAACGTAAGCTTCGATTGCGTGCGTTAACGCATCCATACCAGTTGCAGCAGTTAATGACGCAGGTTTAGCAAGCATCAACTCAGGATCGTTTACTGAGATAAGCGGTGTTGTGTGCTTATCAACGATAGCCATCTTAATGTGACGAGCTTCGTCAGTAATGATACAGAAACGAGTCATTTCAGATGCTGTACCAGCTGTGGTATTGATAGCGATCAATGGCATCATTGGCTTTTCAGATTGGTCTACGCCTTCGTACACCCTTACACTTTTATTGTTTAAATTGGTGTGAGACATTAGTTACCATAAGGTTTTCTCAACTTTCACACATTTTAAAGAAAAATCACAAAAAAAGTGAGAATTATAAATTTACGATTCACACTTTTTGGTGCCAACAATAATAGGTGAGAGTTGAATCTATGTGAGTTTTTAGGCTTAAAGAACGCTCTCGAATAGACCAAGTAATCTAACCCATTTGTACAGAAGATTTTTGGATCTCTTCCGTTGTTTTTTCCCGAATTTCTTTTGCGAATCACACAATAACTTAATACTGATTGAGTTTCATAACAGACAACAGCATCATAAGCTGAGTGCATATACGTAAAAATTCTGACTATAAAGCGTCAGCTACCTCTCATATAACGGAGTATGAATGAACGATATCGTTGTTAAGGAAGACGTTAACCTTCCCGCATTGCCAAATACTGTTTTACCAGCTATTGATGAACTAACTACGGCACTTGGTATACCTAGAAGTGTATTAGCAAGCCAAGAAGAAATTGAATATGCGTGGAAAGACCTACCTAGAGAGTTACGTGAAATACCAGCTGATTTAAGAGGAGAGTTAGTCGCACGCATGTGCGTAGCTGTCAGTACTGGTTTATTTGACGGTGCTATGAACTACATATGGAATGCTGCAATTTTACAGCTGCGCCAAAAGATTAGAAACTTTGGCCTAGCTGTTGTTGCACAAATCCAACAAAGCGATTTTGAAGAAAAACATCTTCTTGAACTACAAGATAGTAAGCTATTAGATCTTTGCTTAAAGCTCAATATCATAGATGAAGATGGCTTTTTCTTTTTAGATCAATGTAGGGATGTAAGAAATAATTTCTCTGCTGCACATCCTACAATGGGTACTGTCAATGACCGTGAGTTTACAACTTTCCTAAACAGATGTGTGCGTTACGCTTTAGCAGATTCATCTTCGCCAAGAGGAGTCGATATTGGAGCGTATATCTCTGCGGTTAAAGGCCCTAGGTTTAATGACCACCAATGCCAAATTTGGATTCAAAGGTTAATTGCAACACATGACGCACAGAGGCAGATGCTAGTAAATATGGTTCACGGTGTATATTGTGATCCAGCAACAGCTGAGCCAGCAAGATTAAATGCTTTAGATATTTGTGGCGGCTTAAGCGGTAGTTTTACGGCAACAATAAAATCAGATTTAATCAATAGCCATTCAGACTACATTGCCAAAGGTTTCGAAGATAAACATACGGCATCTCTACAGTTTTTTGAAAAACTGGGGTTACTAGGTTTACTTAATGAGTCTGAACAACATGTTGTTTTCTCAAGAGCAATTGATAGGCTCTGGAATGCGCACAATGGAATGAATAATTTTTACAATGAGCCACCATTTGCTGAAAGGCTATTAGAAGTCTCACAGCAAGGAGCTATTCCAGAAACAATTCAAGATCATTTCGTGCAAACCGTAGTCTCTTGTCGAATTGGAAATGGCTATGGTATATCTAATGCGGCCATTTCGTATTACAACGATATAATTCGAAGCTTTTCTCCTCGTGAGGTTGCAACTCTGATTAGGTCAGCCATCACTCGAAGCACAATTATTGGCCGTCGTGTATCTAGTCATGGCAATTGTAGAAGAAATCTAAAAAGTGTACTTGAGCTAATTGATGCTGCATCTATCCCAAATGGTGTTAAAGCTGATTACGACAGGTTGGTTAGATAGTTATCTAACAAGTACTCAAATTTCAAGATGATTTTTCTAATTTTAAAAAAGTGATTTAGTGTATTTAACCTAAATCACTTTTATCCAAAACCTTCATAGGATGAATTTTTACACGTGGCACTTACTAACTCAAAAGTGCCCCAAAACGTGTTTAGGTAGCAGTAAACCTTCATTAGAATAGTTTAGTCAGCAAGTTGCTTCCCAAATTATCCAACAGGCAGCTAAGTCATAACAGAGCAAGCTGTTTTCCTATTTGTTCAGCCGCTTGGTGCACAATTTCTCATAGCCTCTTGTCAAACTGATCTGGCAAGTCTCTGACTCATACTCTTACCTCACAAACTTAGTTTTATTATCTTTGAATTGCTAAATTCACAGATTAGAATGATGAAATTATTAAGAAACAAAGCATATATTTGTTTTTATTTGTGATGTCAGAGAAGTAACGCCTTCAATAGAATCTTATTTAACTTGAGGATCAGTCAGCCGAGTCAATACTGACGCGGTTGTTATTAGTACTGTCAGGACATAAACATGTGGTCAGATAAAGAATCTAAGATCGATTTTTTAAATTTCAATGAGATTGCTGAATCAATCAAAGATCTCATTACAGAGAAAGAGTTAATGCCAATATCTATTGGCGTATTTGGTGATTGGGGTGCTGGTAAGTCAACAATTTTAGAGTTGACCGCTAAAGCGCTTGAGAGGGAAGAACAAGAGTACATCCAGATTCATTTTGATGCATGGACATTTCAGGGATACGACGATGCAAAAGCTGCACTGTTGGAGACTATAGCAGCACAATTGGTTGAAGCTGCCGCTGAGGATGAAAAGCTACTTGAAAAGGCACTTGATTTTGCTAAGCGCATCGACAAAGTAAGGTTTATGGGGCTTATGGCTGAAGGTGCTGCTGCTATTTCTGGAATGCCGACATTCGGGGCAATTCAGAACTTTTTTGGTTGGGCTGGGGATGCCTTTGATGAAGATGATGATTTGGATTTCGAAGCAGTTCAGAAAGATGTTAAAGCAATAGGTCAGGTTGGTAAAAAGGCTAAAGGACTTGTAAAAGCTAAGAAGAAACTCTCTCCTCCAAAAGAAATTAGAGAGTTTAGAAAATCCTATATATCGTTGCTAAAGGCTTTTGATAAACCTGTTATTGTTTATGTTGATAACTTAGATAGATGTTTACCTGAGAATACGATATCCACACTAGAAGCAATTAGATTGTTTTTGTTCATGCCAAATACTGCATTTGTTGTTGCGGCTGACCCGGATATGATTCGCTTGGCAATTCCTCATTTCCATAAGGGAGCTTCTGTACGTCACCAAACTGACTATCTAGATAAACTGATTCAAATCCCTGTACATGTTCCAAAGCCCGGTTTTGCTGAGGTTAGAGCCTATCTGATAATGCTAATTGCCCAAGACAGAGGTATTCCAATAAAAGAGTTCGACCGCTTGAGGCTAGGGTTGGAAGAATCACTCAGGTTTTCTTGGAAACAGGGACAGATTTCGGTAGATGATTTACTAGAAAGGTGTGAGCTTGATGACGCAGAGCTTAGAGAAGAGTTTAAGATAGCAGAACAGATGGCTCCAATATTGGCAGAGTCTGCGAACATAAACGGCAACCCAAGAATCGTAAAGCGCTTACTTAATCAAGTTAAGATGAGGAAAAAAACTGCACATCGTAGAGGTATGCAGCTAGATGAGCGAACAATAACTAAGCTAGTGATTTTTGAACGCTGCATGGGTATTCAAGCAACAAATAGGCTGTATGAACTCATTGATTCAGAGAGTGGTAAACCAGAACTCATTGAAGAACTCGAACGAACAGATAAAGAGTTTGATATCGAAAGGCTACCTGATGAATGGAAGAAAGAAGTTCATTTCCTAGAAAAATGGGCTCGATTAAAACCTTTGTTTACAGGTGTAGATCTAACAGCGGCAGCATACTTGAGTAGACAAAATATCCCGATGGGCTCTGTTAATAGCGTCATGTCAGGCGCAGCACAAAAAATGCTCGAAGGATTGTTGAAACAGAAAACTAGATCCAGTAAAGCGAGCTCTGAACTGATTGAGCTTACAGCTAGTGAAGAGTACATATCTGTGATGGATAGCCTCATCGAAGAGTTGCGTAAAGTTGAAGAATGGGGCCTAAAAACCTCCGGAATATATGGAGCAAGGCAATTGGCAGCACATGATGATAGGTGTAAGGCTAATTTTTTAGCTTTCGTGAAGAAAGCTCCCAAAAAACGATGGCTAGAATCATTGATTAAAGAACTAGAGGCAACTAAATAATGGGAACTTCAGCATCAAGTACCGGACCTAATAATAAGAGCCCGTTGTTACCACCATGGGCAGAGCAAGGCGGTTCAGTGGAAGTTGGTTCTGATAATGGAGCTGACGTTAGCGTACCACCACAGGAAGTTGATAATGGAAAAGTACAAGAGCAGATTCCGGGCTCAGTTCCTAATATTCCGTCACCAAATCGACTGACAGGGGCAAGAAGGGCATTCGGGGATTACGCAAAGTCAGGAAGTGACAGCTCTAATTTGAGAGGTTCTCTTAAGAAATACTCTAGAAGCTCCGGTGGAGGTTCTGGAGTGAGCCGCAGGCTAGCGAGCGGTATCACTGCTGGCTCCGGTCTATTGGGGATGATGCAAGGTGACAGCGTTAGGTATAACGATAGAACCCTTTCTCTATCTGAGTTAAATGGATTAACTACTGACCAAGCTATAGACCGTATTAGCGATCATCTAACACCTGATAACGGTGATGCTGAATCTGTGCGTTTAGCAATAGATTTTGCATTAGCGGAAGTATTGCCTGATGAAGAAAAGTTTGATGAGTCCATGTTTACAGATGATGTGGTAACAGAAGCTATATCTTGCTATTTAACTGATCTGATTTTTCAGGATGTTGTTGATGGAATGGGCAAGGCTTGGTTTCATGCTGAACACCCTAGTAAACATCACAAAATGGAAGAAGAGTTAAGGGATCTAATAAAAGTGATAACTCAATCTAAAGTAGAAAAGATCACGGGTGATAATGGAGGGCATTTATCGCAGGCTAATATCACTAAAATTCAAATTGACGCGATATCGCAGACTGTAGATGAATGGGAGTCTTTTAATGATTAATTTCTATTTTAACCATAATCCTTCTTTGCTTCCCGAGTATTCCGAGACTTGCCACCCAGTGCAACTCTTCGGTACGCACCCACACGATAGCTCTAAGCACAGTAGAGCTTCGGGCAGCTTACTAAAGAAATTACGTGAGCTTGGGGTTAGTATTGATGCGGATGCTTTAGATTTGATAACCATAGCTAGTGCCGTGACTGCTGCTGAGACATTTGAACTTCGAGGTAATGCGGCAGATGCGTGGTCAAGGGTTATGCACTTGCATATTCCGGTTATTAACGAAAAATTATGGGGAAATTTATCGGAGCGTCTTAGTTCTATCTTGAGCTTCTTAACTGGTGACCAGTGGAAGTTTACGTTTACGAAAACTTTGCTTGAGGTGCCTAAACCTATTGTTAGTAACAAATCAAAAGCAAGGTTGAATAGCTTCAAAGGACTAAACTCAGTTTGTCTTTTCTCTGGTGGGTTAGATAGTGCTGTTGGCGCTATAGATATACTAAATGGTAAATCTAATTATAAACCGCTTTTGCTTAGTCATGCTTACCGTGGAGATGGTGTTAAACAAGAGAACATCAAGAAGCTTTTAAAGTCTAAGTATGGTGAGCTTTCTTATAGTATTTCACCTAGTTTAATGGCTGGATTGAAAGGTAAAACTGATGTCACGATGCGTGGAAGAAGCTTTAACTTTTTAGCTATGGCTGTGTTGGGGATTTCTGCTCTGAGAAATGCTAACGAAGATAGTAGTATTTCTACAATTATTGTTCCCGAGAATGGGTATATTTCAATCAACCCTCCACTCACAAGGCGACGAATTGGCAGCCACAGTACACGGACTACTCACCCATATTTCTTGAATCGTCTTGAAGAACTCTTAAAAGATGCTGGATTTAACGTGACATTTGTTAATCCATACCAATTTCAAACAAAGGGTGAAATGCTAAAGGAATGTGTTGATCAAGTTGCAATTGCTAAGGCCATTCCGTTGAGCGTGTCCTGTAGTCATTGGCATCGAAAACATATGCAGTGTGGTCATTGTGTTCCTTGCCTAATTAGACGTTCATCTGTCCATCATGCAGGGTTCACACAAGATGCACCATACGTCAGTAAGAACTTAAAATTTGTTCATAACGATAAAGATACTAGAGATGATTTGCATGCGGTGCAGACTGCAATTATTAGGCTTAATAAATCTCAAGACTACAAGGGATGGATTAGACAAAGTGGCTCGTTACCGAATGAACAAACTACAAGAGAAAAATTAGAGTCTACAATTAGACGTGGACTCAAAGAAGTAGAAACGTTTCTTGAGGAGAATAAAATATAATGATGGATATGCATTGCCATGTCGATCTTTACCCCGATTATGACATGGTTTTAAAAGACATCAGTGATACTGGTTGCTATCTATTATCCGTTACGACAGTACCTTCGGCTTTCAAAGGTACTGTTAATTTAACGCGTGATATTAAAAACTGTCGGACGGCACTTGGATTGCATCCCCAGTTAGCTCATCAGAGAAAAAACGAGCTTGCCCTGTTTGATACATTGATAGAAGAAACACGGTATATTGGAGAGATTGGACTTGATGGTTCAAAGGGCTATAAAGAACATTTTAACGACCAGTTGATTGTTTTTAATCATATTCTTCAAAAATGTGAATCTCAAAAAGATAAAATATTAACTATTCATAGCCTGAATGCAGTTGACGCAGTTTTAGAATGCTTAAGAGAGCACCCCAAAGCGGGCACTCCTATTCTTCATTGGTTTCTTGCAACAAAAAGACAAGCATTGAAAGCAATCGATCTTGGTTGTTATTTTTCTATAGGACCAGCCATGTTGTTCTCGATAAGAGCGAAGAATGTCATTTCTTGGCTACCAAGAGATCGAATTTTATTGGAAACAGATGGTCCATTTGCCAAGGTGAAAGGGAAAATTCTATATCCATCCGATGCGGCCAGTGTTATTCCGTATTTGGCAAAGGTGTGGGGTATTTCTCCTGATGAAGTAAGAGATATACTCAAAGCTAATTTGAAAGGCCTTGTTAGTTAGGCTCGCTTACTTGGTTTTAACTTATTCAGCTTATCCGAAGACACAATGTGGTAGCTGACTCAAACTCGTTTATGTCCAGAGGCTTCATAGACCTGAAGTTTTACTCGTGGCACTTATCTCAAAAAGTGCCAGCTAGCTCAGATCTGTCCCATTGCGTGTTTAACTTGTGGTTCTTAAAGCATGATTCAGATTACATGATCTAGAGTGCTTTGTTCCCCCAAGTCAAACAATAAAATTATTTTGCCATGATCAATTATCGTACTGTTCAGTATCATACTATCCAGTGCGATAATTGAGATTTGGGCAACAAGCTGTTTCGTGCCCCTTTCCGCCTTAACGTAACTACTCAGTGGCAGATCGTGCCACTTAAATCGCAGCGTCAGAGATACCATGACGGAAAACTCCAAAAAGTAGCATCATCGACTTTCAATGCAAAGAGATGTCGGTGCATTATTATTCAATAATGTTGCTTGTAAGCCTACTACGATATTTCTTAAGGGTTGCAGAAAGAATTGAACTGATGTAACGTCACATCGCGCATACTAGAGGCGTTCTTGGATTTCAAAGTTGCTCAGTTCAACGCTAGACATCAAAATTTGTTTTTTAATCGGTTAGGACATCACAACCTACAAGTACCTTGCACACCAAGAAGCAAGGGAATAAATTGTCAGGGTTAATTATGTCTAAATTAAGCGAAAAAATTAAGAAGCAAGCAAAGTCAAATCACCGCAAAAACAGATCACTAAAGCTGACAGAGCATCAAAACAGAATAGCTATAAGCCATGGCTATGCTAGCTTTAAAGCATTACTAAAATCTGAAAAACATTCAGAGATTGAAGCTAGAAAAACATTTGCTCTCAAAGGTAATTCGCAGTCAAAAATTGAATATCCCTCAGTAGGGAAGGGTATAGATGTTTTTGTTAGAGAAGATGGCTTAAGGGGGTTACGAGCAACAAGGGCTTTTAAAGCGTCAGAATTAATCATAGTTGATGAACTATTAATTGGGTATAACATCACACGATCTCCCCTTCGACAACAAAATACGGCATGGGCAATGACAGGATTGTTCTTGCAGCCATCAGGTAGGGGAATCCTTGAAACAATAATTGATAGATATCACCTACGAGATAGCCACCAACCTCGCCTAGATAAGGTTGATAATCATATTATTGATTTAATTCGTAAACAAATGAATCAAGAATCTGAGTACATAAAATATATATACTCAATAGTCACAACTTATCATGCCACTTTTGCTTGTACCAATCTTGCTAATAGTGAATCAGAGTTTACATATTTATCCGCTTCGATGATATTTATGAACCATAGTTGTGATGCAAACGCATCTATTGAACCAACAGTAAAGTTAAACTCTACCGTAAGAGATGGTATTAGCATCTCCAATCCTAGAATTATGGCATTAAAAGATATACAAGAAGGCGAAGAAATAACGTGGAATTATGATGAAAGATTTATTGGTCTTAATCTTAAAGATAGAAGAAAAAAATTAAAGGAAATATATGGCTTTGATTGCAAATGTAGCAGGTGTTATAAAGAGAGGTTTTTAAATAATAAGTAACGATTGTTCTTTATTGACTGAATAATGTTTCACACAATAGTTCTGCCTACAAGTTAAACAAAAAATTGGAAAACAAGTCAAGCGTACCGCGATTGGAAGTAATTGGCAGAAATTGAACGCTATCCCTTGGCTGTTAGTTAAAGCGGTGCTTTTCCGTTGACAGGTAACGGAAAAGCACCGCCTTTACCTTACGACATATTGAGGGCGTAGTTAGATAGGCCTGCCTGTACGATTAGGTTACATCGCGATCTAGGAACCGACAGGTTGAGTCTAGTTTAACCCAACTAACAAAAATCAGAGTGCATACCAATGCAAAATTATCTGGTAAAAATGTAATGCTAGCACTTTTAAAGTTAGAGAGCTGATGCTTGTTTATGTCCAGTCCCTTGTAAATCGACCATCGCCGATAACAGTGGTCTTTGACTTTTGGGATACGTGAGGTTATCTGAAAGGGCGAGCGTGGGATATTTACCCTAACAAGTTTTGTCCAGAGACGTGTTATGCCGCCATGCTTTGGGACAAAAGCTTGCTGGTATCATGACGTGGTTGGCCGATAGTGAAGAGTTTGGAACGTGGCACGACATACATCATAACTATGTTGCATGTACATATCTGAATGACGGGTACTATGTGCAATTAAGGCTCGACTCGACTATAACGTTTCAACAGTAATCGATTGAATCAGGAGTAGAGTTATGGAGTTGCCTAATTTAGAAGAATTTCGAATGGTTGGAGTTGTATTTCCGCTGGTAGACCCGTCTGAGTTGCCACCCAAATGGGAGCGGGTTTTTGATGAATTTATGCGAGGACAGTCAGTGCCACACCCAGTTTATGTTTATGCTCACGACTGGAATTCATTTTGTGTTCGAGTCAAGCAAGGTGATATTAAAATAGACTGATGTCCACGCGTGGACACCAGTGGATACAAAGATGTACTGACTCATACACGATCTAACACCTTTGGTGCTGAAGCGTGACCTAGTCGTACAGGGCTGCCTCTTATGTCACCAAAATCGGTTTGGGACAAGAACGCCTTAGTGCCACGACTCTAAAACGTTTGTGCCCCATTATTGCTGAGCTCATTATTATCTATCCGTTCGCTAATCATTATTTGACCAACTTTTCCTAATGTAGGTATGGTGTATAGGACTTATCACATAAATTTAGGCGGAGTTTAAGGTGAATAAAGAAACCAAAAAGAATTTTGATAAAGTATTTCAGGCTGCGTTAGCACTGTTTGGTAGTGAAGAAGCTGCTAATCACTGGCTTAAGCACCCAGTTCGAGGACTTGGTAACAAACGACCAATTGATTTGCTTTCGACAGCCGAAGATACCAAGGCTGTACTCAATTTGATTGGCCGTTTAGAGCATGGAGTGTTTTCGTGAGCTTTGTTGCTACAAGCTTTTGCCCCATTATGTGTTTCGTTCTACAGAGCGAATATCGTGAGCCAAATGTTTTGCGATACAAAAACTAATGCCTTTAGAACATTGAAAGCGACCTAAATAATTAACGTATGCACAGGATTAAAGAGTGTGGTCAAAAACCTCTCGAAAACAGGATCGTTTACAATTCTGATACTTCTCGTTTCGTCGGCATAGGATAGAATTGTTCCAACTTATCAATGCATTACAATCTGAGCGCAACAGCGACAATGGTAATGAGTCAATGTAATATTTCGATTTTCATTGGATTAAGTGTTGTAGCTCAAAACTTTACGTTATAGAAACAATAGGTTGTACTTAGTTTTGTATTATGAGTACCAGACTCACGTGGGGTGGCATACTGTTAAAGTGTTGATTTTTAGGAGGATATGTGGATAAATTTCGTTTCCTTAATCATTTCCTTGAAACAATGGAATTGAGGGGAGAAGTTGCGTCATTGGTTTTCATTAATGTGAATACTGAATTCGTGACTGATTTTAATAAAAGATACAAGACTAAGCATACTTTAGAAGAGTTTGTGAAACTTGTAGATGTATGTAAAGCTCACGAATGGGTTAAATGCACTGCGGGAGGTCGAGGTCCGCATGGTAACTTAGTTATAACTAGCAAAGGGGTCGCTGCAATTAGATCTAAGAACGAGTCAGATCGAAGAAAGTCAGAACGTAGTGCAATCAAAAAGCTCTCTGATTGCATAGAAGATCATAAAGGGCTATTTGTAGTATTCGGTTTTATAATTGCTTTAGCAACTTTTTACCTTAAGATTAATGGGACTAAATGATGACGATTGAACTCGAACCTATTGCTGTTAGCTGTCTATTTTGTGATTCTACTTTAGTTTGCGATGATGAAAAAACGTATCAGGAGAATGATCTACTTGAATGTCCAAATTGTTCGGAACATAACTTGTTTGGTGAAGTTATGGGAATTGCTACTGAAAAAGCAAAAAAGGCAGCCACTGAGTATGCACTGAATAGCATCAGCAAGTCTTTGAATTTTAAAATGTAGTTACAAGCCTACAAACTGTTTAAGAGTGATTTGCAATTTACTATATTGATGAAATCACTAACTCACTTTTTGCCTAGATACGAATTATAGGGAATGAAACGCGAAAATGCCTCATTCCTAGTTGGCGACAGCTAACGTCATCAGTCTCATGTCGATAGATTTTCTAATGCAAATTGTGAGGTCTGTAGAAATCCCCTTTGTGCCGCATTTTGTCTATCTCACTTTATTCGTACACCACGATATCATCATAAAAACATATATTTATACTGAGAGTTGGCATTCACTAGGTGTATGAAAAATCCCCAAGTGGGGTGTTTAAATACCCCATTTGGGGATCTAATAAATTGTCAGGCAATCAATGAACTAGGAATTACGATGAAAGCTTTATTTATTGGCGCTGGAGCAACCTATGACTGCGGAATGCCTCTTGTCTGGGAGTTGACTGCTGAAATAAGGCGTTGGTTAACTCCTGAAAAACTAATATCATTTAATGAAAACTGGAAGTCTCAAGGTGGTGGCTGGCATCAAGATGTTGTCTCATGTGTTGTATCTCTATTGAAAAATGAGAGTTTACATTATGAGAACATCATTGGGGCAATAGAGGTAGAGTGCTCTAGGGAACTAGATCAACGTAAGAGTGAGAATTATTATGCCGCGCTTGGCTTTCTGCTTCAGGCTGTATATGGCTTGCTAATGGAGCGCCAAGTGAAAAATACGGAATACGCATTAGCCGCGCTTGAGGACTTTTCTTCAATAAAAGAAATAGCCAAAAATAACAAACCGCTTTGGGTTTTCTCCCTAAACCATGATTGCATTATTGAAATGTTGGCGCTCAAATCTGGTATTCCATTAAAGTCAGGCTTTAATGAGGAAGTTGATATCCGGATGAAAAATGCTGACGGATCAATATACAACTTCCCCTTTGAAAAATTAAGTCGAAAATCCATAGAGGAAAATCGATATGATTTTTTTCGAAGTGGTGAATTCGGTATTAACCTTATAAAGCTTCATGGGTCATTAGATATATTTGGTCAGAATGATGAGCTTAACTACCTGAAAATAAAACCCGTCAAAGGTAAGGCAGACTCTCTATCCTCACAGATTCAATTGTTAAATCAAATTAATCAAGATATTGCAGTTCGAGATGGGGTTGTATGCACGAATGAAAATATCTATGAAGATGAAAGTGGAGAAATTCAGTTTCTGCGGAAAAGCCTATTATCTGGGGCTTACAAGTTCACGAACAAACTAAGCCAAATAGCGCCACCAGAGTTTCTATCCCTCTTCAAAGGTAACTTGAATTATGCTAATGAGCTTATTTGCATAGGCTATAGCTTTGGGGACAAGCATATTGACGATCAGATAGCGAACTGGCTCGCTTTCTCAGCAGCTAGAAAGCTGAGTATTGTTAACCCTGGTGTCAATAGTTGTCCTGAGAGAATGAAACATCTATCTGGTCAGGTATTATGCAATCCGATTGGTGCAGCTGACTTCTTTACCCAAATCAGCGATAAGAAGCCGACTGTACTTCAAGCCATGCGACGAAAAGCTAGATCTTTAGCTCGTGATAAAATTAAACGAGAGCTGACAGAAAATACCTAATAAGAGACAAGACAGATTCCCAACGCTTGGCATTTTAGGTGCTATCGTTGGGTTTTTGTTTAAGGCGGTGATGTTTGGCTTTGTGGGGTGCACCAGCCATAATCAGGCATGAACAATTCTAATATGATTATGATAAAATTGATCTTTTTACAGATAGCATAAGAGAATGACGAAATATCTTTGTACCGATGCATATTATAACGATGATTCAGCGATAAAGACTGGCTTTGCTTTAGCCTTCAAAATCGCAAAAGAGACCGATGGCGAGATTGATATTGTCTTAGCCAAATTAGATAGTTTCAAAGTGCAATTAAAATCTCTTATTGGAACACAAAATAAGCGGGAGCTTGATGTGAAAAGGAAATGTAACTTTAGAGGCGTAGATATTAAGTTGTACTCTCAAGCAACGATTAAGAAGCTATCCTCTTCGAGTACGATGCTTCTTGTATGCACATCCGATAACATTACAAAATCATTAGAATTTATTAGCATTGATAGCTGTGTTGTTGTACCTCTTCAAGATTCTAATGCAAAATTTTGGCAAAGCTATACGCGAGCGAAATAGGTCGTTCGCTGGTCAGTGCGCCATACAAACAGTTAAAGTGGGATTCAGCACGCGTGTCATTTTTGATATGCGTTTGGTTTCGTTGTTGAAGTGCTATACGGCGGCTTGGTCAGGGTTTAGCTGTTACCGAGCAGGGCTACGATGAGCAAGAAGTGAAAAAGTATGGCATTACTTGGCTAAGTTTGGCTACCAGTCAGCACGAGTATGCAAGCGTTTAAGGCTTTAAGATACTTTTGCTAATCTGAGATAAGCGACTTACCAGATTCCGCATAACTCGTTTCTGTCCAGAAATGAGTTGCGATACCAGCAGACCGACTTGCTCAATTTAGTCGTGAAAAACAAACGAACGTGTGAGGTCGAGTATAAGCCATCACACCTTACTCCATGAAATACCAACTATGCCACTACAAAGGCTACTTTTTGCGTTCTGCAATTTCATAGACTCGTTCACCAAACTCCTCTTGAAGATCATACACGCGAAACATCAGGGACTTATTAAGTGTTTCAAGTTCTTTATTTATATTCTTAACATCATTTAACTCTTTGCGGTATTTATCCTTGAGTTCTTTTTCTCGTTCGAGTTCCGTTCTGAGCTTGTCAATCTGACTAATATCCCCTTGTTTTGAAATTTCTTTTTGGTGTGATTGAGAGTTGTCTAACTCTCTGTTGTAATTTTCAATTGCAGGGTTAGCAATCTCTTTAATGAACGTCTTGAACTTATGAATGTAGCTTTGAGCAAATCCTGCTTCTCGGTTGATTTTATTTAGTGTCAGGCGACCTGATGCCTTTACTCTCTCTGGCTTACTATCTAACAGGCGATCCAAAGCCGATTGGAATTTATCTACTGCTGCTGAACTCATAACCATTACCCTTTATTAACTCTAATTCACACAAATCTATTCAAAATGATTTCGTCTTTAAACTGCGTATAAGGAATCTCATGCCTATTAAGTGTCAGTTCTTCAACTTGGATCTTCTGTTTTAGCCCAGCCAAGATGGAACTTTTTAATGGGTCACCTGTATTGAGTGCTGTGAACTTTGCAATCAAGCGATCTCTTTGTTTTGCTATAATTTTTGCACCTTTGTCGGTGACAACTTTATGTTCACACTCTTTAATTTCGGCTCGGAAAGGTTGGGTGCCACAAACGCGGTCACACGATGCGTTAGTGCAGTAAGCACCACTTGGAAGTTGAATGATATGGAGGTTTCCATTTCTGATGTTATCTTCAATTTCGGCACGAGTCATGATGATACTGCCTCCGCTTTCGAGCGCTTTTATGCGGTCTTGCATAATCTTTTCGCCTCTGGCACCGCTCAAATGTACACTTCTATTAATGATGTCATCATACTCATCAATCCCAATATCAATTTCAACCTCCTTTAGACCCATGAGCATTTCATCGTCCATCAAAATGTCATTCATTTTCGCAAGCACAGCATTGTTAGTGTAGTAGTCTGCCATATTGATGTTTTGGTGCTTGTACTGGAATTTAATCCCCGAAGCAGTGCCAAAGCCATAGCGTACAAAGAACACAGCAAATGTTCGTCTGAAATCATGAGAACTCAATTCTTCGTATGTGTTGCCAACTTCCAGTTCGCCTTCTCTTGTAGGGTTCAGCATATCAAACTCATCAACATCTTCCTGAGTTGCACTATAGTTCAGGCTGTTGATGAATTTTCTCATGTGCTGAATAATCGAAATCAGATAGTTATCGGATCTTTGCGTTGATGCATTCACTACCAAAAAGGCTGACTTTAATTGCCTTCTCATGTGTTTAATCTTATTTGGCGTTTCACCTTGCGCTTCTCTTTCATCAACTTCTTTGTGATAGAGCGAGCGTGTTGACTCCATCATGTCATAAGCTAAATCTAATGCAGCTTCAGCAACAGGGTGTGACTGCCATGTGACCGTTTTAGGTTTTGAGTTATAGCCCTTAGTTGTTTGGCCTTCAAGCAGGACAACAGATTTACCATTTACCGTTTTTTTCTTAACGCTTCTTTTATTGAAAGATAAAGCCTCACCAATCCGCACACCAGAAAACCCCTGAATAACTATCAAGCAACTAGTTGATATTTCAGCTAAGCCGCTGCCCATCAAATCCACCTCAAAATCAGGAATACCGTGGGGAATCCTCTTAATAGCATTTCTGATCCTTTTTTCTATAGCATCATCTGTCATACTTATATTTTTGCGAGTTATTGGCATACCAATAACCCTTTCACCGTTTTTAATTCGCTTCTTTATGTCGTAAGCCTCCCCCAAAACCCTTGAAATCTCATGGCGATGCTCATGATACTTTTCGACTATTCGAAGAGCGTTGCTCATCAAGTGTTGGTACAACATGTGAGGCATGGCTACATGTTGCCTAGTTGGTTTTGAGCTGGCGCACTTCCAGACTTCGGCGGCATCAATATACGAAGTCATCACACCTATTATGGTAAGTTTATTCAGTGCAGTAAGAACGGCATTTAAAGCACCTTTCGAGTTCTGTTGTTTTTTAAGTCTCCGAGTAAATGACTTCCACTTCCTGCGGTCGGACAAATCAGTCCATTTTGTACCCTCCAAACAGTCAGCAACCCTCTGTAAGCCAGCTTTTAGACTAGACATATTGCTTACAGAGAGAGGCAAGGTTTCCTCTTCTTTTGAGTGGTGATACATCTTGTATAGAGCATCCTGAATTCCCTTTACGTACTCAGGGTTGGTCGCTTCAAATCTGATTTTTAAACTTTGGCTTATACCTATAATGTGAGACGTAGAGAAGTCCCACTCTTCAACGTGATAGGGCTTATCATCAGAGTTCAGACTATCCAATCCATTAATCAAGAATGCGGTCTTAGATTTTTGGAATGGTATCGCAGGAATAACATTTTCTTGTTCTCTTTGCGTATTACCACTCATTAAAATGCCTCCAGTAAATCAACTAGGCTACATCCATCGCAGTAAAGCGGATGAGGGGCTTCTTTTTGCTTGTCTGATGCCATAGCATAGTTGTTAGGAGACACCTCGCTAAATCGTCTTAGAATAGATTCTATGGTGCTACACAACTTATGAAACTTCTCCGTAGGCATACTATTAATAGCTGGGTAATCTTTCATTTCTTTTAGCGTGTCGTTGAAGGACATCATTAACCAAATATCCTCAACCTCAGCAACCAGTCTGTGATGCTCACATTCAAAGCAACTCAAAAAGTCCGTACAGGTTGCCTCCGTTGACTGCTCAATCCCCATTTTTTTGAGGTTTTTCTTTACTGTATTTGCTACACCTTTAGTAGAGTCTTTACAGCGAGTTCCCACGGGCGTTTGTTTGTCATTTTCTCTCTCCTGTTTGCGTAATCTATTGTAGTCATAGTCGCTAAGGATATCTGCGTGGTTAAATTTCGCCTGATTTGCTGACTCATGAATATCCGTACCATTTTTTACAAAGTCATACATGGCTTCACTGGATGCAGCCAAGCCACTCCTGTGGTCGTTTTCGTTACCGTCTGAGTAGCTAGCGCAAATGGCTTGAACAGAATTGTTGGCAGATATTGACACTTTCCAAATATCTTGTGTCACCTTCATTAGTACGTCGATTTTGGTTTGACGAAGTGCCGATGGAGTAATGTGTGCAAGTCCCATTAAAGCAGTGTAGGTATTAATTTGACGCTGAGGCGAGCGCTGACCTGACTCAATAAACCCATTTGTATCTCCTGATTCACTGAAAATAGGAAACAACCAATCGGTGCCTTTATCTTTCTGAAGTTTTCTCGAAATCTCTAACCATTGATGAAAGAACTCTTGAGCCTTTTTATGGAAGCCAATAGAAGTATCAAGTTTGAGATAGTTGGCACGCGCTTTCTCAAGGTCAAAGTACACCCTACCATTATGCTTGGACTCAAACCTAAGATCCTCAAACCTAAGATTTAGAATTGGAGTAGTGTTTTGACCAGTAAAACAGAATGTTAGCATTACAGCCAATCTAGAAAAGTGACTGTAAAAAGGGCTGAAACCATTAATGCGCTTTGGCTTTAGAGCTAACTTAAAAGATACTTTATTACGACTTTTAAGCTGTTTAGACCAACCATTTTTTTCTGCTGTCTGGTTGAATAACTCTTCATCCCAGAGCGGATGCACATCAGGTAATGTTCCTTCATCAACATGCTTTTTAAACTTCCCAAATGCCGAAATGAACAGTCTAACTAGAGGTTTGAATTCTCCAACGGGATCGATACCTTTATATGAGTCGGTCTCCCTCTTGATACCTTTTATCGATTTTAATTTCTTAGCTTCGATCTCGCGATTCTTCTTCCTAAGAAAGAAACTCAGCATTTTTTTTACAGCAGCCCATGACGATAGCTTTTGCTCACCTTTTCTGCACATCTCTTGGTGATAAGTCATGTATGCTGTGTATAAATCAGGATGAAAGTAGTCACTACCAATCGATGTGAAATCGTTGACATCAAGCCATCGAACATACCTTCTTAATTGTTCGAAGTGACCTTTTCTAGTGGAGTTGTAGTCTGGCTTAAGAATACGGTACACATCGTGAACAAAGTCCTCCCTGCTAGCCGGGGTGTATTCAACACCATTTATTTTTTCCCCTGATTGCGAATAGTTAGGAACATATTTGAAATTAAGCTGTTCAAAGTGAGCTGTACTCCCAACTGCTTTCAATTTCATATCAGCCAAACGGAGTGGCTCAACCGCTGCTTCTGGCCGCCCATAAAAATCACCATCAACAAAAGCGGGTTTCCTACGACTCATGCTGATTTAACCTCTCGAAGCCAGTGTTATCTTCTAGCTCACCATCTTCTGTCATTTCTTGAAATACACCGAGATAATCCATGATGTCTTCCCAAATCTCATCGCCAGTAGGTTGATCTTCGGCAATCTGCAAATAGAGCAGGGTGGTTGCAATATCTTCATGACCAAGGAACGCAGATACTATTGATAACGCCTTATCTGAAGTCATTTTTTTTAACAGCATCCGAAAGGTAGAGACAGCAAAGGTGGATCGTAGGTTGTGAACAACCGCATCAATATCGTTGTGCAGATTCCTCCCTGCCGTTTTTCTAATCTCATTCCATCGAGTATTGATTTCTTCGAGTTTTTTAAAGAATGGTATACCTGAGTTGCTGATAAACAGATATTTCTTATTTTCATCAATACCATCAATACCGTCAAAGTAAGCTGTGTTACCAGCGTCTCTCTCAGTCTTGCATTTCTTTTTAAATTTCTCTAAGCGTTTTTGGTATCGCGGAGATTGGCTGTAGCTATACAGCTCAGACATTAAAGAATTAGTAATAATCGTGCGTCGAGATTTATTGTGATAACCACCTTTAGGGTCTTTGACTAGAGAGCCATACTGATCACCAACCCCAAGCCTTAACATTGTTTTGGTCATATCAGGACAGATGACTTGCCCTAAGTGCAAACTCGCTCCCTCTTCCTTTCTAAGCCCTGTGTATCGATAAATTCGGAATAATAAGCAGAACTCTTCAGGTAAACTCACCCATTTTTCCGTACGATTTACGTTCTTAATTACTCTTTTGGTGGTAATGAGAATATTCTTTGCTTCTTTCCACTCGGCATTTGTTAGAGGTTTTAGGTCACGCCTAGCATTTGGCAAGCTGCCGCCGTTGTTTCTTTGTGATTTGGGAAAGTTCAATCTTAGGTCAGTTGACTGCACTTGTTTGAGCCTATGTGCTTTCATATGTGTGCCGCTATTTTCAATGTCGATACTAAATATCTCGAACTCAAATGGCGGGTTGTTGAATTCCATACCTTTTCTGATGTGGTACTTGTAAAAGCCAACAACTTCACGCATGTATGCAGAAGCAGTTGTTCTAGCTAAACCTGTCCCGTCTATTACTCCATTTTTTACAGACGCATGATACATGTAAGTGGCTCGTAGGTTTTTCCTAATGCCAAACTTGTCCCAAGATGGGCGCGGAGGGTCTGTAAATGGGTCGTAATCGTCGTTATTGAACTTTCGATCCCATGCTGCTTGAGTATCCAAGATGAAGGAAAAGTAGTGGGTCAGCGCCTTAGAGGTTTGCTGAGACTCTTCCTTGTCGTCTTCAATGTGTTTTGAAAGGATATATTGATTTGCGTAGTCCAATGGTTCGTATGAAATCAGCTTACCCTTCTTGACGATAGGGTTGCCGCCATTACCATTCCTTACGACTATTTTTTGGTAACCAACCATGTTTAAGAAGATTACTTTCTTGATGTGGGCATGAGTTTCTTTGTCCTCAGAAAAACGACACTGAGGCTCACCGTTGTCATCGATATAAACTAATGGCTTCCTATATGTGAAGTCTTTAATTGTTGTTGTTTTAATTTCATAAATAATCTCAGGCATTTATTTACATCTACCAGTCTATCCCTAACCTGATATCTACAATATCACATGTTCTCATCAATGAAATACGTATGGTTATGTTGTTTATATAAAGACAAAAAAAAACCTTGCTTATGTGGCAAGGTTCTCACTTTTTCTCTTTTTTTAAATCGTAGGGTTCGTCATTTCGATTGAAATCGTGTGGGTGTTCGTAATCTGCAATCTTGCCGCCGTTAGAAGCAACCAGAGCGATACCTTTTGCACATACTGTGGCTTTTTGCTTTAGACGCCTACCATGCTAAAAAGTTAGGTAGAAAAATTAGACACAATAATGAGCAACTAGTATAGTAAAAATCAAAACTAAAGTCCTTAGCTATATTGGCAGCGCAGCCTCGCTGGCCGAGGATGAAGGACGAGCACTGCAAGCGGAGCGAATCGGCGTCAGTTACTTGCTCGGTATTAATGGAGATAGCATATATTATGGCCCGAAAGAAAAGTCTAGTACCTGCTGATTTCGCTGATGGTGATTTTTGTCGGGTTTTAGTGACAGTAGAGAAGAAACCTAAAGTCGAATTCGTAATTGATGAGGAAACAGGGGATGTGAAGCCTCGCATCAAACAGCGCAAAAACCCAGCCTTAATAACCATTCCAATTCTTATAGATCCAAACGGCTTAAATGTCGTTCCAGCGAATCTATTTATGCGCTTCAAAGCAAACAGCACCAACGACCTCCAAACTCTCGATTCGAAAATGAGGGCGCTAAAGTCGTTTTATCGTTTTCTATGGAGAGAGCGTCTGACGATATATGACGTAACAGATGACCCTGAAAACGGAGTTGTGTACCTATATCGGGATCATCTTCTTGATAACATCAAGAAGGAAGAACGTGATGAGAATGACAATGTAACAATCGTAGGAACGTACTCTCCTAGTACTGCAACGGGATATGTCAACACTATCGTTAGGTATTTCGAGTTTCTACATGTTGAACGCATTGTTCGTTTTACTAAAGATTATTGCCCCTTCGAATACACAACTAAACCAGTAAGGAAGAGAAAGCGAAGCCTCGATCACGACATGCTAGGTCATCTTAAAAAAGGTGATGAAATGATTTACGTTGAAACAACCGAACTAACAAAGCCATTTGGAAGCGTTCAACCATTGGAAACCGCTCATAAGCTATCACCGATGCTGGAAGATGAGAAACAGGCTTTCTATGACAATCTTGAATACGAAGATACTAATTTCCAAAGGCACAGTGAAATTAAAGATTTGATGCTCTACACAGCAACAGAGACAGGATTAAGAGTTGAAGAGTTAGTTACCTTTCCTGAAACTGTAGTGAGAGCACCACGACCTCACGAAGAATATGTTAGTGCAACTATTAGTGAACTCCGTAATGGTTGCATGACAAAATTCAATAAAGAGCGAACAATTAAAATACCGCGAAAGCTCATGATTATTCTTAATCAGTATCGGACAAGTAAAGCTCGTGAAACACATATTCAAAAAGGACTCCTCAAGCATAACGCCCTGTTTGTTAACCCCTCCAATGGGTTGATTTTTGACACAAACACAATTCAGAAACATCTTGGTTCAATCCGCCGCATCATTATTGATAATCTTGAAGAGCAAGATAGTGATGATGAATGGTACTTCACGATGCATGACTTGCGTGCAACATTTGCAACGCACTGGCTCTATGAGCAACACAAAAAGACTGGGAAGATATTTGATGTTTTGCTAGATGAGCTGAAAACGGTAATGGGTCATAAAGATAGCACCACAACTCAAAAATATATCAAATATATGAAGACTGAAGAATATTGGCTTGCGTTTGCACAGCGGAAAAATCAGTACCTAACACAAGTCACTGGGAATCTAACAGCAGTCAAAGGGAGCTAGAAATATGGCTAAAAGCCCATTGGCGGGGATGAAAAGAGTCGCTAAAAAGAGAGAGGTGACAAAAAAGACCGTCACTGAACTCAACCTATCATTTGATTTGAAGCAAAAGCTTCAGAACCAGATAGCCTTTAACTTACGTGATTGGTGTCACCTACAATGCGACCCAAAAAATACCATCGCTAAACGTAGCCGCATGGAACAGGTGCGAAAGATTCGAAAGTGGGTTGATAGACAACTTAAAAACCAAATATCTCACGATACCATTTACACGACTCTTAACCATTTGCAGCGCTATATGGTTTTTTGCGATACAAAAGAATTCGATCCATTCAGTAAAGCTGGTTATTTGTCTTACTGCGGAAATAACGGGGAATTAAGACGACTAGTTGATCTGGCAAATGAGCCTAAAACATACATTTTTCAGTACCATGACGGTGAAGAAATCGGACTGAAAGAGACCAAGGCATCCCATATCAAGATTCATGTAGATAAAGGTTTGAAGGCGGCTGGATTTAACGTATCAGCCTATCAGGCCACTCTTCATGGATTCGAAAATGGAGACAGAACACCGACCACCAAACCATACTCCCCACAAGAATGGCGGTTAATGCTTCGTCGAGCAACATACTGCTACAACTCATTAGCAACTCAGTTAATTACATATAGAGATGCGAACCCTGACGCTCCCCCTCCCTCGTCTCTTAAAGCCGTTGTTGATGAAGTAGATGGTAAAGAAATTACGGTCACTATTTCTGGAGATAACGGGGCAGCTAGTCCTTTTGATCAATGTATGTTCATGGGGTATCTATTGTTTGCTTATTACACAGCATTCAATACATCCACTATTTTAGATATACGTTTCCCAATTCGTAAAGTTGAACAAACAAAAGCAGGGCGCACGCAAAAATACGTGAAAGTCAAAGGCTATAAAGGTCGGGCAGCTAAGGATGTCCATGCGTTGTTTGCATCACAACCAGATGAGAGCAAGCACAGTGAAGCTACAGATGAGGGTGATGCTGGATTTATAGTTGCAGATATTAGTAAGCGCGACAAAAATGGCATCCAAGATGGCTTAACCTATATAGAGACAATGAAGCTGTTTTCCCGTGCATACAATAATGATAAACATGGTAGGTTATTCTACAGCTTGGATAAAGATGGTAATAAAAGAAGTATAGATCGTGGTGGTGCATCGATGTATACCGCTCAACGACTTGCTATTTTAAGTGATAGCCGCACTAATTTAATTGATCATGTTATTCAATGCTACACCGATATGATCGATAAACACCAGATGAACAAGTTTTCAACGTTCACATCAGAAGCAGGCTTTACGTCTGTAAGTAAGACTGTCGTACCTTTTGCAGCAACCTGTATAAAGCGTCGAACTATACCTCTAATTTACGTGGCGCTTACTTGTCTTACGGACGTACAACTCAAGAATATCCTAATGCCTTTACACTACTCGGACAAAGATGGTGAAGGCGATATCACCGTTAGCTTCTCCTATCTCGACGGGTCATCAGGGAGCTTTAAGATCGGCGCTAAGTACCAAGCGTTCTTGGAGTCAATTGAGAGCTATGCACAGCGTTACAACGTCTTACCCAAAGGCCGAAAAAGTGTCACAAGACCTCCATACCTTATCCCTTTAGGGAGCAAAGGTAAAACCTTTCAATGGGATGAGGATTTATGTCCCCTTATCATTCAGATGGCTCTACGCGAGTACGGAATTAGACAGGGAGATTATTTTTTAAACCTCAATGCTTCGCGGATACGCGCAACCCACAGCGATCTGGAATATAAACCTGAAGATAACGGTTTTTCTGCCAGAGTAATCTTACAACATGCCATTGAAACTCAGGAAAGAAAGTATGCAAATGGGCATCCCCTCGAAAATACCAGAATGGGTTCACAGGGTCTCCAAGCGCTAATACATATTTCAAAAGGGATGACACGCAATGAAGCCACAAATAAAGTTAAACAAGAACTTAAAATCCCTGTGCTCGCTTATGATAAGTATATTGAACGTAATACACCTACGAACCCAAATGGTGTCGCATGCGAAGGTAAACCTGATTTTATCGAATCCAAGGATAAGGATTGGCACTATGCTGCTCGAAAGTGGGCAGAAAAAGAGGGGGTGATTAAAGAAGGTCAGGATATCACTTGCTACCAGTATGATCTTTGCGTGTTCTGTAAAAGCGCCCAGCTAGTTGATGACCCTCATTCAATCTACAAGCTTCTGAGCTTTTTAGAAGCCATGAGTGATGCCATTGATACATACCCTGATAAGGCAGATTTCATCGAGTCCAAGATAAACAGGTTTAAGCTACAATTGGACAACCTTCCATCCGAAACCCTTAATAAAGCTGAAGAGATGCTTTGTCAAAAGAAACGATACTTTTTATTTCAATCTCCAGATTCTGTTAGACAATATCTAAGCTAGTAGGTGAAATATGTTGAAGTTTGATCATGCCAATGAGACTGAAGCCTTCTACAGTCATCAGAAATCAATTGAAGGGGAGACTGATTACCTTCAAGATGTTTTATTACCTGCACTATTGCGCGGTGACTGGAATGAGCTAGATAAGTTGATTATCTACCAAGATAGCAAAACCACAATTTACTTTGGTGAAGACTGCTGGGACTACAGAAAAACAGAGTTAAGAGATGTACGATTCTCTTTCAAGATTGAATCAGAGGAAGATACCGCTGTTAATATTATGCGGTTCAAAAGAGATGATCTAACCCTGAAAAACCAAATCAAATGCGTAGTTTTGGCAAGGATGTATTTCACTACTGAAAAAGTCAAAATGGACAGTATTCGAAATCACCTTTGGCCTCTCTTAAATCACGCAAAATCCATGCTTGACCGAAACATAGACAGCTTTGAAGCATTAACCATTGACTCATTGAAAGACTTGATTGACGATGGTATGGATTTTTCTGACGCATTTGCCTTATCATCGTTAAATTCGATGTTCAATGCTCAAGAAGTGCTACCTTTCTGTGTTAATTATACTCAGCTTACACGCAAGCTCTTAAAACTCGATGAGTTAAAGCACGAGCAGCATTGCGTTATTCCACCCCGCATATATTTCGCTGCTCTCAATGACTTCAGTACAGATATCGAAGCAGCTTATGCCAATAGGGACGAGATAGAGAAAGCAGTAGAGCACATGGTGACGTGTGAACAAAAAGCTCTTAAAGAATCAATATATAAAATTAGGCATGGCGAAGCTTTCAGCGTTCATCTTTCTCTTAAAAGCAACGTCGAGTTTTTTGAAGCACTAGAAGCAAAAGGTGTCGAAATTGCTGATGGAGGGACTGATAAACGCTGGATGGCTATATACAAAAAAATGCAGCCAACCCTTGGCATTGGAAACCGACTGGATGACTTCCAAGTAAAGATTGGTGAAACTAAATATAATTGGGCTGATTTACGTCGATATCTAAGAGATTTAAATTGTAAAGCGGCATGGTTGTGCATGGCCTTGTCGGGTATGCGGCGGGATGAATTGTATAGGATGCATCCGAATTTTGGCGCACAGAAATTGACATTCAATGTCGATAGAGATGACACCAAGGAAGAAACAAAAAAAGGAATTGGCAAAGAAACCATTCACTTTTTGACAACACGACAATCTAAAATCACGATGACCAGCCAGACCAAGGATGATGTCTTTGTTACTACCATCAATGGCTTCAAAGCATTTTATGTTTTAAGCGCAATTCACACCCCGCTACGTTCATATTTCCCGAAAAAACAAAGTCATCGTATGTTTGCAACCTTGACTTCGACAAAATTTCCTTCCGCTATAGGCAAGGAAGGGCTTGGTGACGGCATCAAAATCTATTTTAACAAACATCATGGTTTTGACTTAACCCTAAGTTCAAATGATATAAAATACCTTGATGTCTCTGATGACACACAAGAAAGGTTTGTTGAAGGTAGTAATTTTCATTTCACAAACCACCAACTTCGCCGTTCACTAGCATTTTACCTCATTGGGTATGAGTTATGCTCATTTCCCGCTTTAAAACAACAGTTTGGGCATTTTTCCATGGCAATGACCAGATGGTATGCCCGTAACGCTAATTCATACAAAACTTTCTGGAATGAAGTTCAAGATGAACGGATTAGTCAACAGGCCGATATTTACGTGCGCATATTTGAAAAAATGGCAAACGGAGAGCGTGTCGCTGGCGGCAAAGGTAAAACATTCCTTAAAACGATTGCCAAAGAAGGTGAAAACTATTTTGAGGACGGTGTTAATAAGCGACTACTCTCACGCCAATACTGGATCGAAAAGTTAAGAGACGGCGATGAACATTTACATGCAGTTGCAGTTGGCATGTATTGCTCTAACGATGATTGCTCAATGCGCCTTAACATTGATCTAACTGAGTGTACTGACTGTGAGTGGGATTATATCGAGAACGTAGTATACGCTGAAGGTGCTCGGATGGATGCCATGCGCAACCTGAACCTGTTGATAGAGCACAACGATCTAAATTCAAATTCTGCAACTCAATATTACATGCAAATCAAAGCAGCAGAACGAATTATGACAGATCTAGATTTCGACTTTACACCTTACCAGTTTGAAGATGAGGTGATTGATTTAGTGATTAACTTTAAGACGGTAGAATAATGAATCAACGTGAAAGAGATTATCAAAGCACAAAACAAGAATTGCGTGATGCATTGGCAAGATTAGTCGCTAGTGAGGTAACTTGCTCTGAACTTATAATACGCAAAAAAGCAGGAAAAATCATAAAAATCAGCCCTACGACAGTTCAAAAAGAAGCTGGTAAAGCTAACGGGGCTCTTGCCCGTCACGCTGATGTTCAAGATCAAATAGAAGATATAGTCAGTAAAATTGACCTTGGCCTACCTGTAACCGAAGATGTACTCAGAAAAATTAAGCTTGGTGAAACTATAGGGTTTGTCAATGAAGCGCCTCTCACTATTCAGCAGATAAAAGAATCTTCAGTTCACAAAAGCGCCTTGAAACGTCTTGATACCTCTCGAAAAATACGTAAAAAAGCAGAAGAAAGGGCGGCAGAGCAAAGATCTGAACTGGAACGTAAAAATCGGGCACTTAACGATGAAATAGCTACTAGAGATAATATGTTTGCAGCACTCTGGGATGCAATACCAAGTTACCTCGTAGAAGAGCGCATAGTAGGAATGAAAAACCTTACTGAGGTCGTCGAGTTACATGATGTTAAAAGAGAGAAAGAGCGAGAAGAAAAGGAGCAAAAAAAGTAATGTACTAATTCATACTGATTTTACGTATCCGCTGGTTCGTAGTGACTAGAACGTAGAGCTGGCTTATTGATCTTCTCCAGTCAGACTGGACACTTAATTAAGCGACATTTTGTTTTTCAAAGTTCATTGGGCTTAGGTACCCAAGAGCACTGTGCCTTCTCGTTCGATTATAATCAACCTCAATGTACTCGAAGATCGTTTGACGCATCTGCTCTCTCGTCATGATCGGTTCATATTGGATTACTTCTACTTTCATAGAATGAAAGAAGCTCTCAACACAAGCATTATCCCAGCATTTTCCTTTCCTACTCATACTTTGCCTTAGGTTATAATTACTTATGAGGTCTCGATAGTCTTTCGAACAGTATTGACTACCTCGATCGCTATGAGTAATAACCTGCTCAGGGAAACCTCGGCGAAATAAAGTCATTGATAAGGCATCGCAGATCAGTGAGGCCGTCATTCTCGTATTCATAGACCAACCAGTAACTTGTCTTGAGTAGAGGTCAATAATGACAGCTAAGTACAGCCGCCTTCGCTTGTGGCAACATAGGTGATGTCTCCTGCCCATTTTTGATTTGGAGCCGTTGCGTTAAAATCTTGAGCGAGCAAGTTCGGAGCAACGGGCATTTTATGTTTACTGCCTGTTGTACACTTAAACTTGCGTGCTGCTTTCGCTACTAAATCCTGACGTTTCATACTGGCGGCAATGGTCTTAACATTATGGTTATCACCGCTCCCTGCCAGTTCTTTCTGAATACGTCTTGAGCCATCTCGTTCTTTACTAACGTCAAAGGCTTCTTTTACTTTGGTATCAAGCTTTTGGTGTTCTGTCTCACGTTGAATCGCCTTGTGGCGATTCTCAACCCAATAATGAAACCCACTTCGAGAAACTCTGAACACCTTAGCCATACGGGAAATACTGAGACTCAGCAGGTGTTCGAGCATAAATTCATAGCAATTTACTTTAGCTTTTTCGCGAACTAGGTGGCGGCCTTTTTTACGATTTCTACCTTATGACAAGTTCGTTACTATTCAAATCTAACATGCTGATTTTGTTTTAAATAGGACATCGATAATATAAAATCATTTGAGTATAAATTGATTATTGAGGCCATATGCACATCACCAAACTATCCCTAGTCAACTATAGGAACTTTAATAATGTTAAGCTTCTGTTTAATAAGGGAATAAATACAATAATTGGTGAGAACGGATCTGGTAAGACTAACTTATTCCGAGCGATGAGATTGTTGCTTGATAGCTCAATGCCTCGTTTCGCGACGAAATTGGCAGAAGGCGATTTTTGTAGAGCAATTGGAGACTGGCGTGGTCATTGGATTATCATTAGTCTTGAGTTTGATGATATTGCGGGTGATGAAGCCAGTCAGTCTTTATTCCTCCATGGTGTTGGAAATGCGGAAGACGAAGTTGTCTCTAGAGCAACGTACAATTTTATTTTTAGGCCTAAGGCATACGTTAGACAGGCTTTAGCACAACTCCCAACAGGGGGGCTAGCCGCATTAGAAAGCTACTTGGGTAGTATAACTATCGATGACTATGAAACGGTCCTAACAGGCAAAAGTGTCGCTAATTTTAATGATCCCAGTGTCTACAAGAGTATAGTTGGTGACTTTGAAAGGGTAGATTTTCCTACTGCGTTAAATAACCCAGCTGTTGGTATACGCTTACCAAATATCCTTAATATGCCCAATGAAGTTTCGTTTACATTCATCAAGGCACTAAGAGATGTAGTATCCGACTTTAATAGTAATAGAACCAATCCTCTGCTCACTCTACTAAAAAGTAAATCGGGTGATATTACTCAGTCTGATTTCCAACCTATTGCAGATCTGATTGGAACACTGAACAATGAAATTGAAGGGCTACCTGACATCTGTGCAATTCGTGATGATATTGTAACTACGGTAGGAGATACGGTCGGCGATACATATTCTCCAAATTCAATCTCTATTCGATCAAGTTTGACTGATGAGTCAGACCAACTTTTCCAGTCATTAAAGCTTTTTGTCTCTGAGTCTAGTGATGGTTATGAAGGTGCTATCCATGAAATGAGCTTAGGCGGTGCAAACTTGCTGTATCTCACATTGAAGCTACTAGAGTTCAAGTACCAAAAGGCTAACCAATCAATTGCAAATTTCTTGCTGATTGAAGAACCTGAAGCACATATACATACTCATATTCAAAAGTCGCTTTTCGACAACATTAACTACGAAAACACTCAGATTATCTATTCAACCCACTCTTCACATATTTCAGAAGTAAGTAATATCAACAATATGAACATCATTGGTCTTGTCAATGGTGTTTGTGAGGTATTTCAGCCGTCATCGGGGCTTTGTGATGAAAAAATTGGCTTTGTACAACGATATCTAGATGCGATACGAAGCAACTTACTATTCGCACGAAGTGTCGTGCTAGTTGAGGGTGATGCTGAAGAGATTCTTATTCCTATTCTACTGAAAAAGGTTCTAGGTTTAAGTCTAGACGAAATTGGTATCAGTTTAGTTAATATTCGGAGCACTGGCTTCGAGAATATTGCAATGTTATTTGACAATGAAAGAATCAAAAAACGTTGCAGCATTATCACAGATCTAGATGAAATCTTCTTTGATACTACGATTTATCCTACAGATAGTGACGCAGATAAAAAGAAGAAAGAGAAAGCCCTCGGCTCTAAAGAAACTGGCTTTGCTCGTAAAAGAAGGCTTGATGATTTCTGTCAAAATAACCCTTGGATTTCGATTTTTTATGCAGAACATACTTTTGAGGTTGATTTCATACAATCATCCAACAGCGGTTACCTCAAGAGAATTGTCAGAGATGTGTACACTCAGCCAGCTACAGCGAATGCTGCTACAACAGAGCTATCTTCTACTGATATTGCTATTTCAGGCTCAAGAGCATTAACTATGGCGAACTATCAAGGTAAAGGTTGGTTTGCCCTTACGCTTAGCAAAGTGATTGACTTTAAAGTAGCTATTCCTGAGTACATTTTCGATGCTATCAAGTTTGCGCATGGTGACTTCAATGCAGAACTCACTTTCAAAATACTCAAGCACCGATACGAATCAGTTATTGAACATGTCAAATATGGTCTAGACATAATTGAGCGTTTAGATGAAGAAGGCAACGTTAGCCTAAAACAAGAGTGGGAAGCATACTTGGCCCCATATGAAAATGCCTTAGCGACATTTACTCCTAAATGGGAAGCTTTTAACCCATTAGGTGGCGATATAAATGTTCTAAAAGCTCAACTGATGAACGACCTGCCTACTGAAAACAATGACATTTTAGCAAGGATCTGATCATGTTTGTGTGGGATGAGGAAGACCTAAACGATGAGCAAGTAGCAGCGATTAATGAGCCGAATAATGTGTTTTTGGTAGCATGTCCGGGAAGTGGTAAAACTCGGACTCTTACCTACAAAATTGCTCTTGAGCTTTCGAGGTTAGACACAATCAAAAAATGGGTCATTGCTATTACTTATACGCATAGAGCTGCTGATGAGATACGTGAGCGCATTGAAACTCTTGGTGTAGATACATCACAACTGTGGATAGGTACAATTCACGCATTTTGTTTAGAGTGGATATTGAAGCCATACAGTCTATACCATGACAAGCTTAAGCACGGATTTAAAATAATCAACTCTTATGACTCTGAAGAAATAATTTCCCGAATATGTTCTAACATACGTACCGAACGCATTTGTTATGGAGAGTCTAGTCATTACTATACACCAAGGGGTTTAGAGCTGACTTGCGCAGGAAATAAGACTTCACTGGTTAGGCAGGTATTAGGTGACTACCACCTTCATCTTGAAGACAATAGTCAGATCGATTTTGAGCAGATTCTATATTTTTCTTATGAGATATTGTCCAGTAATTCAGCGATCGCTAAGATAATAGCTAATCTATTCTCGTATGTTCTTATTGATGAGTATCAAGATACCAAAGAGATACAGTATTCAATTGTTGCTAACGTTATAAAAGCTAGCCGAGGTGGTGTAAAAACGTTCATTGTTGGAGACCCAAATCAAGCTATTTACGGTTCACTCGGGGGCTACGCAATAACACAACAGGAACTTGAGCAAATAACCGAAGTATCATTTACGCCAATGGCTTTAGATAAGAATTATAGAAGCTCAAGCAGGATTATTGATTACTACAGCAATTATAATGTTATTCCTAGCGCAACTGTTGCTGAAGGTAAGCATAAAGACCATCTGAGTGCTATTACTTATGATCAGGTTACTCATAAGGATTATTTAGTTGAGCAAGTTAGTAGGCATATTGAGCATAGTGTTGAGAATTTGGGTATCTTGGAAAAAGAGATTTGTGTTATAGCACCTTGGTGGATGCACTTGGCTGCGCTAACCCGTAACTTAGTAAACCGATTACCGCAATATAGCTTTGATGGTCCGGGTCTAGTTCCATTCTCAAGAGATATTGATAACTTTTGGTTTAAGCTGACTCAAATCATTCTAACAGAACCATCACCTAACATGTATGTTAAGCGTCTTCGGTGGGCATCTGATATCTTATTTGACATGGGGCTTGCACAGGTAGATGTCAACTCGATAACCTCAAAACAGCTACTTAAAGCCATTAACTCTATTTCAATAGATGAAGACGATGGTTTGACCTATCTACGTTCATTTTTTGATGAATTACTACATGCTCTGGGAATAGACTTTGCATTATATCCAATGTTAAAGGAACATCATGATTCATTCTTTAACAGTACACAAAATCGAATTGAACGTCTGAGGAGCGAAAATGCACTATTTTCTACAGATATAGAGGCATTTCGCAGAGCATTTAAACCTAGAACTGGTATTAAAGTGTCAACGATACATGGGGTAAAAGGTGGTGAATATGATGTCGTCATCTCCTTTGGTCTGCTACAAGGTTTAGTGCCAAATTTCAATGATTCTTCCGTTGAAAGTTCAAAGAAACTGTTATACGTGATAGGTTCTAGAGCTAGAAAAAATCTGCACCTTATTTCTGAAAAAGGAAGAATGTTTGGCTTTGGTCGATATAGAAGCGAGCGTCAGCCTACAGAAGTCCTGTGCAACTTAGCCTACACATACGATTAATGTATCGCCTTAAAACTAGATACTGCCATAACTCTAGATAGATAGGGCAATATCTAACTCGCAATCTATTTATTGGTGTTTTCAATACCTGAACTAATTCAGTAACTGCTAAATTAAGTGGTTGCTCTAAGTTATTTCTGTCCAAAGTCTTTATAGACCTTAAGTTTTACTCGTGCACTTTTCTCTCAAAGTGTTTGCTAGCTCAGATCTGCCCCAAAGTGTTTTACGCAAGTTTTTGTGCACTGCATTTAGTTTGTCGTTTGCCTTACTTTTCCTCATGACAAAAAACCTAGCTATGTCGCCAATTTTTCACTTCTACAGCAGTCATGATTTTTTAGAGCGGGTTAGATTAATAGCGACAAGCCCTGAAATAATAATGACAGTTCCAATTACATGGTACGTCTCAATATCTTCACCCAAGATTACATAACTCAATATGGCGGCAATCACAGGCATGAAATTCATTGATAGCGAAGATTTCAATGCACCAATCCTGTCGATCGCCTTTTTCCAGAGATAAGTAGAAATTATGGAAAGGAAGAATACGGCATAGACTATGAGTGGTATTGACTCCGTAGAGGGAATATATGACTCACTAGTAATTAGCATAAGGGGAAATAATAGCAATGAAGCAACAAATAGTTGGCAATATAGTAGTGTCCAACCTGACATTATGATGGGCTTCTTGTTGAGAACAATACCATATAGGGAGTAAGAGAATGTTCCGATTAGCATCAGGATATCCCCATTATTAAACTCTAAGTTCTGTAAAATTTTCATGTCCCCTTTAACGAGAACATAAATGACGCCAAGTAGTGATACTAACCCCCCAACATATTGACCCAAAGAGAGTCTAGTTTTTAGTATGACAATGCTCATTGCCAAAGTTACAGCAGGTATTAGAGAGTTAACTAATGACATATTGATGGGAGATGTATAGTGACCAGAGAAGTATGTCATGGATTGACTCAATCCCATCCCCAAAAAACCTAAATACAATAGAGTTAGGTAGTTTTTCTTAATGACATCAATGTTTTTTTTGATTTGAGGTAAACAAATAGGCGTTAAGACTAAGAATGCAAACATGCATCGGTAGAACGCAAGAGTAGCAGGCTCGATGACACCGACAGCCATCTTGCTAACAATGTAGCTTCCTGCCCATATAGCAACAGTGAAAAATGAAATTAAGTAGCCCGTGTACATTTATTTAAGCTCTAATCATGCTAGAAGTAGCCAGTTTACAAGTAATTAGGATGAATTACTGATTTAACTGTACTGGGTGAGCGAATTTGGCCAGCGATATGTAGACAGGTGGTATGCTTTTAGGTTTTAGGTTTTAGAAGTTATCCGAAAAATCAGAATGTCCTGAGCAATGTAACTCGGAATTGTCCAGAGATGTGATGGCGGGGTATGAAACACGAAAATGCCCCTTTCGAAGTTATCTAGCTTTTACTTATCAGTTCACAAAATCATCATTTGACTTATTTTTTCTCATGTATGTTTGATATAAGAAGAACTCCTGAAATAAAGGAGGCCAGAGAAAGATATGATGATGCTTGTAGTCATCATAAAGAAATAACAGAGCTTCGCCGAGCTGGAGCTGTGAGTTCTGAAGATTTGAAAGATGCGATAGATGATATGCGTAAAGCAGATAAAGAACTCAAAGAAGCAAAAAGAAATTAGATTATTGATTCACACTCGTACTGACAGCAACTCTATGTCGTTATTGTCCTTCATTAGATTTATGGGGTAATAAGCTAAATTGAAATTGCCCCATTGCGTATATGGAATCCAAGTATTTACAAAGTGGCAGATCTCGCCCCCATTTGACATACATTAGCTAGTACTACTTCTGCAATTTCCATAAGAAATAAAAATCATTATTTTTAGCCACACTGTCGGGTTGTAGTAGTTGGTTGAAATCCGTAGCAGAAGAAGAAAGAGCAGCTGTACCGCCTACAGTTGCAATCAAAGACGCCATATCCGTTGGTATTATTCCCAAGTACGATCCAACTGTGATTATGCCAGCGCCAAAGACAATGTTTTGGCGACCCTTGGATAAGTATTTCTCTTTATGAGCGCGTAAGTTTCGATCAATATGAGCTATTTCAGATCTTACAAGGTCAGCAAAGGCTTCTTCTTGCTCTTTGGCATTCAGTCCTTTAATTGTTCCAAGAAATTGTTTTGTACGCTCTCGGTAGATGTCAAAATACTCTTCATTAGCTTGTCTCAACTCAATAACAGTTTCAGGTGTAGTGTTTTCTGCCACCGTAAGATTATATTTAAATGGATTGGTTAATACTTCTGTGTTGATAGCGTTGACATTGATTTTGTTCAAGATATTGAACTGTAAGTCATCGTTAGTGAGGAGGTTTGTGCCATAAAACTTAGAGTGCCAATTGTGAAAAGTTATATCATCAAGCAGCGGTTCCAGTAGTAACTTCAAGATACCTTCATTACGTATGCCATCTGTGCTTATCTTGTACGGTAATCCTCGCATACGCATATCATCGATATACTTGCCTTTGTTCTCATATATATGAAGATACATCTCACGGTGTTCAATAAGGTTACTAGGCCCTTTTAGGATTAAATGGCCTTTATCAACACCATATTCATCATAACTAGCAGTCACTCTACTCAGAAAATGCTTTTCCAATGCATCGTACAATCGGCTTTCATTTCTATATAATTTGTCTTTGTATGGCTCTAGAACGTTATTAATGTAGTCATGGCAAAATGAATGAGTGCTGTTGGCATATTTAATAATCCCAACCTTGAAATAAGGGCATAAAGCTCGATATATCTTTAGGTTAGCTAGAAGCTCCACTCGAACTTTTGGTATCACACCGGATGATTGGCATATCTTGTAAAGAGACTCAAAAGGGTTTCTTAAGAACACCTCATCTGCATAGAGGGAGGTAAAGCTAAGCATTTGATCAATTTTTAATAACCGACAGTCAATGGAAGCACATGGGGTATCTAATCCACTTAAAGCCGAATTTGCTGTAAATGAGAAAGGACTTTCCTGAGAAGAACCTGTAGAAAAATAATATTTAGTTATCAAAAAAAGAGTTTCGATAAACTCGAATAATAACTCATCATCTGCATTTTCAATGGCTTCTTGCAAGGTAAGTTTCCCCCCTGACCATATATCAATAACATGGTCAAACTCACCGACAAAGTCATCAAAATCGAGCATTTCAAACCTTTATAAATCAGATGATTACAATTATCGTATTCTAGCAGTTGCACTTTGTTGTGCAAGTCTAGAACCTTTTCCATTCCTACACTTATCTGAACAGAGTTCAGTAGTGTAGTGCTTTAACTCTAGTTTGTTATGTCCCAAGACGTGGTGGCACACTTCTAAATCACCTTTGCCCAAAGTCGCCTTGGTTGTGGGTAGGGCAAACTGTCAGGTTAGAACGTAATCCCCTCAAAAAAACTATTAGTTGTATGAGGCATACACGTAACCAAAATTCATAAAAACACACCCCTGCAATAAAACACTTGATCATAACTGATTGATTTAAATAGAAATTCTACCAAAAATACTATTGACAAAAGCATCACTAGAAATGTAAATTATCGAAAATTCGCATATCAAAGAGGATTCCATGCTAGAAATTTTGCAGTTTATTACGAGCGGATTTTGGGTGTTCGTAGGTTGTACGTTGTTTTTCTGCTCGGGAGTTAGGTCCATCGGTTGGGCGTTAAACGCAATGCTGTTGGGGTGGCGAGGGATCAGATCTGATGACGTATTCTAGGTTAAGTTATTTAACGATTGATAGGACAAATAGTGAGACTTATGTATTTAACTGATTTACAAGAGGACGCAAAACTGACTCGACAATATGCTTCAGTACGGCTCGATGACGACTATCCTCAACAAAAAGATTGGCAAATAGCACTACAAAAGTTTTACTTTTCGATCAGCTATGAAGAAAGGCTTGATCTGTTCATAAAACTGAATGAACTCTATAAAAATGAAAAAAACATCGAGGAAATGGGGTTACTACGAAATGTGATAGATCTAAATATCCAATCAACCAGTGACATTGATTATTTCGATAATGAATGTGTATATCTTGTCGAACCCTCAAAAAATCAACAAATCGCGAGTCATGCTCTTTACAGACATCTCAGAAACAACAGTTCAGAGAGTTTCCAAAATCATTATCCAGATATCTCGTACGAGTTTAACTGTCAAACATCGATACTGAAAATCAGCCAACCGTTGTTGACCGTCTGTAGTCAGAGGAGAAATCAATTAACTCTCAATCTAGAAGGTTACATCGAAGGAAATTTAGTTCCAAATAACTTTAAATTTCAGATAGTTAACAAGGGAGAGGCTTATTTAAAACTGCCTGAATTTTTAACTAGGAGCGCCATTAATTCCACTGCCTTGATTAATGCACTGAGACTAGATCTGAGATCACCTTGTGATACTCACGCAGTATCGGAATTAGCAGGGGCAGATACTGAGATTAAAATGCTAATCCCGATCCATGATAGTAAGAAGAATCATGTTCCAAAACAGAATTTTCCTACTCGAATCTGTGATGTTAGCCTGAGTATCAAAAATCTCGAAAGAATAATTACATCGCTAATACATCGGAAAGAATTTGTTTAATTATTAATCATGAGGAGTAATTTGATGAGAGATGAATTGAATATGTTAATCCCTTTACTAGAAAGTTTCGAGTTGACGAATTCTGCATTTAGAGTAGTAGACCCAAGCTCACTGCCAGCTCATACGCTAGCTGCATTTGATGACTATATGGCAGGCTCAACTGTTCCCCACCCGATCTACGTATACAGCCACGACTACACTAGATTCTGCCTACTAGTACGCAGAGGTGAAATAGTGATAAATGAATAATGCAATTAAAATTATTGCGCTAGATCTTGAGGGTACATTAATCAGCAACGCAATAAGTCAAATTGCACGACCTCATTTGCACTTGTTCCTCGAAGGTTGCAAGGACATTACTGAACGAGTGGTAATGTACACGACAGTTAGTGAATCGCGATTTCGTCAGATAGCACGGCTCCTTGTTTCAGAGGGAGTTGCGCCCGATTGGTTTGCCTCAATGGAGTATGTTGAGTGGTCAAGCCGCAAGAAAAATCTAGCATTTATATGTAATTCGAATGTAGCAAAAACAGTTATCGTCGACGATGTGGAAGAATATATCGAAAAAAACCAGCGAAGCCGATGGGTCAGTATTAAGCAATTCGCAAGCCCATACCCTGATACCGACAGCCAATTGCTAGAGACTCTGGATGTACTGCGATCTTACAACACTGCTGGCTCACAAATACCGAAAAATCAAGGCTGATGGCACAGTGTAGTGGATGATTGATTTTGGACAATCAATAAGAGGGTTTGCACTTCCAATAATGGATAGTATTGTTAATTATCATTCATGGGTGTGAGTACTATCATCTTTTTACCCAAACAGGTGCATAACAAATAGTTTGAATCATGCACTTATTTATCTGAAATAGGACGCAACCAAGGTTTGGTCACCAAATCTTGGTTGCGTGAATTTTCGATTCAGAGCTTATAAATGACCCAAACTTTAGTGGCTTCGTAGATGACATACAATGCCTAGTAGTGCGGCTGTATTTACTCATCAAAATTCGGTAAAGAAAAGTCAATAAAACCTCGCAGTGAAATGACACTTAAATTGTTGTTTATAAATGGATTAAAGATCCTTCAATATACTCGTGTTGGGCATCTGGAGTACCCTCTACCAATGACTCCTAGCACACTTTTGCCCCAAAACGCTCTAGGAAGTAAATCCATATATAGATCAAGCTTTCATTTTTGCATGGATATCAATCGAAGTTGTCTATTTTTGAGCTTTAGAGTATTTCGTAGAATAGCGCCATCAACTTGCTAACACATAATGAAGGTTTCCTATGAGCACATCACAACTAATTCTTGAGCTATCTCTTATCGGCACAATGCTACTCGTTACGGGTGTTTTTTTGGTCCGTAGCTATGACAAAACCGATGGCGTAGGGACGAAAGTTCAAAAGATCTTAACGGGTCTTCTTGGTGCCTTTATGGTGATGGCGGGAACAGTAAAATTCTTTGACCCGTTTACGACTATGTTCGCAAAACAAATCGCACTGAGTGAACTGCCTTTCCCAACTTTGTCTCGTTGGGCGGGTCAATTAGGTGAGATTTTTGCAGGTTTACTGCTACTGGTGGTGATGATTGGTGATAAGGCGCTCGCAGCACCGATTAAAGATAAAGCGATGCAATTATCAACGCTATTAACGACCGCAATTATGATCGTCGCGGTGTATGTTCACCTATTGCCAAGTGTGCCGGCCGAAGTGCTACCGCTTCAGTCTAAACCACCGGTAATGACACTGATCATTCTTGGGTTAGCTTGGTTAAATGCATTCCTATATATTCGTAAAAAGTAATCGTTAAAGTTACAAAGTAAACGCCAGATTAGTTCGTCTAGTCTGGCGTTTTTCATTTCATAAATACAATAACTACGAGTTTCGCTCTGAGTGAATTGAAGCCAGAAACTCCGCCGATTGCCCAAACCGTTCAAAAATCATATCTCTAAAGGCAACCACTCTGGTCGCTATCAGCTTTCTGTCTGCCCACACCAAAAATGCTTTACCGGTTGGGTATTCAACGTCTGGCAATACCTCTATTAACTCTTTTCTTTCTGCATGCTTTTCAAAGGCTGCTCTTGGCATCATGCAGATCCCTGCTCCTGCTATTGTCGCATCAATATTTAAACGCAGGCTGCTGATTGAGTAACGAGGCTGATAGGGAATGCGGATCGCCTTGCCATCTTCTTTTAGCTCCCAATATGGCAAGTTATTACCTGAGAGTAGCTGATGGTTAATTAACTCTTCTGCTCGTTCTGGCTGACCATGTTTTTCGATATAGCTGGGTGATGCCGCTAGCATTAATGATGATTCAAACAACTGACGCTGTATTAAATGATTGGCATGAGGTGGGGTCGTCACAATCGCAAGGTCAATCTGCTCATCAAAGAAACGCTCTGTGCCTGCGCTAAATTGAATGGTGACGGTGACCTCTGGGTGAAGCTGCATAAACTCAATTGCCATCTTTTGCAGAAAATTATCAGCAAATGGCTCAGGGCAAGATACTCGGATTTCACCCGTTAATACGGGCTGACTATTCGAGAGCTGCGTCCATTCATCATTCAGCTGCATGAATAGGGCAGCGAAGCGCTGGTAATATTCGTCGCCAGCTGTCGTGAGCTGGAACTGTTTTGCATTACGATGTACCAGTTTTTCACCCAGTTTATCCTCAAGACTTGCTACCGCCCTTGATAACGTCGGGGCTGAAACGTGTGTTTTAAGGCTCGCTGCTGCAAAGCCACCGCACTCGACAGATTGGCAAAACAGATAAAGATTGGAGATGTCTTTTGCTTTCATAATTGATCGCTCTTGAGGATTACACTCTGAGTTAATCATTCAAATATGAAAGATTCAAGTTCAATGTTGTCTATTTTTGATTGTGATGGGCGGGGCTAATATAACCCCATCAGTTAGCCAATCGAAGTCAGGCATAAGAGAGTCAATCATGAAAAAGTTTTCACGTAAGTTCCAATACCCACTAATGGTTTCTATGGTTTTACCTACTATGCTTCTTAGCATGCCAGCCATCATGGTAGCGAAAACACTGCCAGAGCAAGGCGTATTCTTTGATGCATGGTTAAACGCAGTTTCAAAAATGGTGCCATCTGCACTGTTAATTTTAGCCCTTGTAGCACCAGCGGTTCGTCTGTTCGTAACCAAAGTGCTGCTAGAGCCAGAAGTAAAATAAGTCAGTAAAGTTAATAAGTTAGATAATAGGAAAGAGAAAATGAGCGAATTTAAACTACACACTGTTGAGTCAGCACCTGAGAAAAGCAAAGCAATCCTTGAAGGCGCACAAAAGCAAATGGGTATGGTTCCAAGCCTTTACGCTGTCATGGCTGAGTCTCCTCAAATCCTAACGGCTTACACTCAACTGCACCAGCAATTTACTAACACGTCATTTGATGCTGAAGAACTAACAGTTATATGGCAAACCATTAATGTTGAACATGAGTGCCACTACTGCGTCCCTGCACACACTGGTATTGCACATTCGATGAAAGTTGCCCCATCACTGACTGAAGCACTGCGTAACGATGAAGCGATGCCTACAGAAAAGCTTCAAGCACTAAAAGACTTCACTCTTGCGGTAGTGCGTGAGCGTGGCAACGTTTCAGAGGCAGGCCTTGAGGCATTCTTTGCAGCGGGTTACGGCCAGCAACAGGTACTGGAAGTGATCCTTGGTCTATCTCAGAAAGTGATCAGTAACTATGTAAACCACGTTGCTCACACACCAGTAGACAAAGTATTTGAGAAGTTTGCTTGGTCTAAAAAATAGTCCCACGAGCTAGATGTTATAGAGCGAACGAGTATGTTCGCTCTTTTTTCACAAAACTTCATATTTAGATGTCTGTTAACAACAGTACAACGAGGGAGCATATGGAGTGCAAGAAAACGGGTGTAAAAAAGCCATTTAGATTAGAGGAAATCTGGCGTATTAGGACTCGCTTAGAGCTCAGTAATAATCTGATGGAACTATCTCTTCTTAACCTTGCAATCGATAGCAAGCTACGTTCAAATGACCTCTTATCATTAAGGGTATCAGATGTTTCATCTAACTTCTTAGTATTCAACCGTGTCAATATGTTCAGAAAAAGACAGGCAATGACGTTCAGTTTGAAATCACTCAGAGAACACAGCAAACGCTGAGTCATTGGATTAAAGACCAAGAGCTTCAACCTAAAGATTACCTTTTTCCAAGCCCACGAAAGCCCCATCAATCTCTAAGCTATTCATATTACCGTCGAATTATTCGAAGTTGGGCACTTGCTTTAGGTCATAACCCTGATCTCTACGGAACTCATTCACTACGCCGAACTAAAGCGACATTGATTTACCAGAAGACTAAAAATATTCGAGCGATACAGCTTTTACTCGGGCATACCAAGATTGAAAACACCATCAAATATTTGGGTGTTGAGTTGGAGGACGCCCTTCGTTTATCCGAAGAAATTGAGAGCTGATTTATAAGGTATGAGTATCAAATGTTGATGCATCAGAGCTTTTTCCCTGTCTCGTTTTTGTCCAAAATCTTCATAATCTGAATTCTTACTCACGGTACTTTCTATCACGAAAATGACCCTTTCCCACTTAGTTCTTTTACTCATACACATGCTGTTAATGTGCGTTTGCTCTACCAAAACTTATCCATCCCTGTCGTGCTGATCGTTGTGGAACCCTCATGATGTAATACGGGGTGAAAGTTGAAATTTATAGATCCAATGCTAGCTCCTTGTTTATTCATTTAGTGACGTGAAAATAAAGAATTGCAGTTTTATTTCGGCGATAACGTCGATAAGTGGGTCAATTTTAAACTGGAGTTGACAGTAGTTCTGACTTTAATGTTGATCAGGATAGCTCAAGATAACGGATGACATGGAGTTAAATTCAGAGATAATCAAGCAGTCCAATCCTAAATAAATAAGTAACTGTGGTTGATTAGAAAGAGTGTGCTAGAAATTATTCATAGATCTGGCCATAAATGCTCGATGGAAACCACCCCAAATGCATAATGGAGGTGGCTCCAAATGCATAATGCGAGCAAATCAAACATCATTTAATTATTTAATAAACAATAGCTTAATCATTAGTTCGCTTCGAAGTTTCATTATGCTTTCTTTGGTGACTTTTATGAGTAAATACAGTAGTGCTACTAATGCACTAAATACCATCTTCGACGCTAATAAAATTTTGGGGGAATTGTCCCGTGGGTTCATGGGGCGTTTACGTTAGAGCGTCGTTTTGCCATTTCAAATCTCCGTGTGGTTAGAGACTTGATCTTAATATTTGTACTTGGCGATTAGAATATGGGGTTTATGACATGCTTACAAAGTAACTGACTAACTTATGTCCAGAGACCTGATGGCGGGGTATGAAACACGAAAATGCCCCAAAGCTTCTCAGAACCAGCGATTGAGACACCTACTCAGCACACCAATAGACCAAGTTAATCTAATCCGTACTTTGGTCTCTTATACGGAATCTTTTTGTAGTTTGCCCCGAAACTATATGTCGATTCACACTAAGGGTTGATACTTGTTGAGTTTCATAATCAATGGCAGCAACATCGATGGAATGCACAGATGAAAAAGTCCATCTATAAAGCGCTAGACAAACATGAGAGGTACCGAGGAAATATGAGCTGTTTTGAGTTTTGTAATTGCTCCTGTTGCGATACAGATGACAATTTCGATCGTATTTTGTCCACAGAGACCAATTTTGGCTTCAGTTTGTCTCAAATATCCAAATCTAATATTGGGTGGTTTACAGACGAAACAATCGCAGAGCATCAACTTAATCTCTGGAACATTCGGCAACAATCAGGTATCTATATGCTTTGGTATAAAAAGGATTACTGTGCCCAACATGATCGTTTTCACATGACATGCCTATATGTTGGCAAAGGGGGCATCAGCTCTCGATTGCGGTCTCATTGGAAAAAGAAAGATTTCAGCGATGAAGCTCTTATTTACTTCTCCTATTTTCCTTGCAGTAATCGTCAAGCGAAATACATCGAACAGTTGTTCTTAGATCTTTACGATTTTCCATTAAACAAGGTAGAGAACGACGGTGTCCTGAGCCTATGCCAACACTGGACACAGTGGGATGTTGACTAATTTATCTAACAAACAAGGAGTTTAAGGTGGATTCACAACGCTTGGCGGTTTAGGTTCAAGTCAGCTTAAGTGTCAAAGGTACAATGGTTTAGGTTTGGTGGTGGGCGTTGTTCACCACTCAACGCGGCGTTGATATGCAACAGGAGTAAATTTTGACATTTTTAGATATTATCGGTGGTATCGGCAGTGCTGCATCTATTTCCGGTTTCTCATTGAAAGATTTAGTTCCTTTCGTGAACGATCCTGACAAACGTGAGCTAGAAAGGTACTTTTCCTTTCTAGAGCAGCGTCTGGTTTTAGTCGCTCCTTTTGATCAAGAGGTCACTCAGGCTGTCATAAAAAGCCTTGAGTCAATCAAAGATGAAACAGAACAATGCCGATTAAACTTAAAGTCTGAAATGGCTCGTCATTTCTTACTTGAATTAGTAACAGCTTTGAGCAAAGAGTTGATGGTTTTATATAAGTTTCAAAGTTCTAGTAACGATTTTCTTTTCTATAAGACGCTTCAAGTAGTTAGAGTTAAGTTTGCTCGCGTCTTATGCTTGCTATGCGCTGCTCATAAGATTGACCTTTCTACAAAGCAAACAGCACTTGCAAGAATGGTTCTTGAACATGCATATCGACCACGATAAAAGTTACATACAAATTGCTTAAGAGTGACGGCCAACTTGTGGCATTTTTGGTTTAGTTAGTTTTAGTAGAGTTTAGTGTTTACGTGCCTTTGCTCAGGTTTCATTGTAGTTAACCGCACCGTAGCTAGGCTAGGCTAATAATCACATATTTAGAGCTAGAGGGATTATGGCTGACATAGTCGAAGAAATGGATATATATTATGAGACCCTCAATGAGCGTCCGGATCTTGGTTGGTTTCTACAAGGGCATATGGTTGTTGAGTTCATGCTTAGAAAGCGTTTAGGTGAGCGGAACCCTGAATTGACACATCAGCTACGCAAGGCTAGCTTTTTTAGTATTCTTAATGCAGCTCACAATAACGGTATTGTAAGTCAAAGTGCGTATGAAGTACTTAATCAAATCAACAGCATAAGAAACAAATATGCACATGAACTCAGCTATCGTCCTACATTGGAAGAATGGGTAAATCTGTGGGAGTCAGCTCAAAATGCATTTTGTGATATGACGGATGGTATTGAGCAGGGTTTAGCAGAACTAACGTCCGTTCAAAGACTTGAAGACGCAGATAGATTTAGTTTAAACGAACTTTTTGTTCAAATCTGTCATGACATTTGAACCATTAGCCTAACAAACGACTATGGTATGGCTTTGCCTTACTCAGAGTAATCCGCAAATAACTAAATTAGCAGATTCACTGACGCATTTCTGTCCAGAGGCTTCTCAGCGCGATCATCGTTAGCAAGGGGGGCACACTTTATAAGTTACGACCCAAAGTTCAAATAATGATATTCAGGTGGCCTTGATATACAAAAAGTAATAAACAGCAAAAGATAACAGTTGACCCTATTTGTCCCGACTATTCAGTTAGCATGAGCTTTGCTTTAAGAAAAGTAAGTTTGATGTCATCAGTTTTGGTGAACTTAAACTTACCGTCAGTAGAAGTGTTAAACCTTTCAAAATAGTATTCGAGTAGTGGATCGTATCTGTCACCGTGAACCCAAGTGTAGAACTTACCAAGTTCATAACGCAACTCTTTATCAAGGTCAGATCTTATTCTCAGTTCACTATCGTTTGCTAGGTCAACGATGTTCATTTCTTGAAGGTTCGTCTTAATCTCTTCAATCAGAGGTAGGAGGGATTCTTTATACTTATCAGCCAATGGTACAAGGTCAGCGTCAGTGACTTCCGCTTCAAATATCAGAATCAGATCGTTAATCTCCCCGTTATAGTAATCGTTATCTAATCGTTTTTCTGACTCAGTACGAAGAACATAGAGTTGTTCTAAAGGATCTGATTTAGTCTCAATCTTTTCTTTTGATAGTTCGTGTTGATACTCGACAAACAGCGTTTCAATCCTATCAGCAATAACATCAAGATACTCATATCGAATTCTGAGAAAGTCCAGAAGCTCATTGATATTGAGGCATAACGTTAAGTCCTCTGTACCCACATCTCGACTGTACAAATGAACACTCAAATCACCAGTGTTGAAATGACTTGGAAATGGCCAGCTTGCAAAACGCTTTGAATTTTCTTGATTCAGGTTTACTGGGTGAGCACCGAAACACGCCCTGATAGTTTTAAAATAATTATTATCATCTTCATTAGCGAAGAGGCGCTCTGCGAAGCATTTCTTTTCACCATAAAACGGATCTTTCTTATCGGTCATAAACACTCGATGGAGTTGTTTTATTGACTCGAAAATGAGGTCTATTGAAGAGATCAGAGAATAGACCTGCATACATCTACTATCTATGTTCTTGTCAAACTCAGGCGCATTTTCTAAGTGCCGAACAGAGACAGAGATCCAATCCATAGCAGAGCAAACGAGATTAAAAAGATTCTTACCACCTTTATCTTTGTATATTTGATATACAAAGCTAGAGTTTGAGTTAACTAAGTCTCGAAACTCACTGATTTTATCGTCACTAACAACGTTTCTCACTCTCTAATTGCCTTCTAACTAATTGAAAATATTATGAAGAATGGCAAGGATGATAGTGATAGTTTTTCAATTCTTCAACTTCTTCATTGATTTGAAGTGATACGCTGGGTTTAGTCACTTAGTTAGATTTGAGCGATGACGACCTCTAGCCAGTTGTATTGCTAGACATTATCCGAAGACAAATAGAAGAACTGAACCTCGAAGTAACTTTTGTCCTAGAACGTGCTGATGGTGATCACAGCTGATGCTGATCTAGGTAAACACTCCTTTGCCCCATTCTAAGCTAGAACTGTTTTGTACTTCATTTCTATACGAGGTTATTTGACCTTTTTTTCCATATGCAACAAAGTATCTATAAATTTGGTGGGTGTTCAGTCGGTTCTTTACCAAGTTAATCAATACATCACATATCTAGGTTTGAAAAACAATGTTTGGATTAGTTAAAAAGTCCCTCTTGATGGATGCCCAAGCTAACGTTACTGAGCTTGAAAAACAGTTAAGTGAAGCGAAAGAAGAATTGTCGAGTATTCAAAAAATTTTAGCCTCCCCTGAATATATGAAGGCTACAAATTTAATGAAGCTCGAAGAGGAGTTGCTCGTACTTAGAGCCACTTGTCATGACGTTAGAGTTCAGTGCGAGAAAGACCGAGAGGCTGCCAAAGAGCACCTTGCTGATATAGAAAAACAGTGTGCACTCGTATTACAAGAGAATGAGAATTCTATAGGACTAGCAAAGTCAGAATTAGCTGAAGAAATTGAGAATGCACATAGACAAAAAGACCTAATTCTGACTGAAGCTAAATCTGATCGTGAAAAAGTTCTTAGTAACGCGGAAGCTGAAGCCCACGCCATCGTCGATAAAGCAACGACTCGCGCAGATAAAGCACTAGCGGATGTTGAGAAAAAAATTGAAACAGGAGAAACCCGCGAAAAGGTACTTTCTAACAGTATTGAGAAGCTCCGAGAAGAGTTGCGTGACTTGGAGTTAACTAAAGAGAATCAAGATGTGCTTGCCACAGTGACGCCATTTGAGCATCTTCTCGATGGGCCGACAAGCGATGAAATTAAGGTATCGTTGCAACAAGTAAAAAATGAACAGAAGAATATAATAGTTAACAGTCAAGCATATATCATAAAACAAGACTTTTATTCGAATGCTGCGTTGACAGTAAAGCAAGAGATAAAAAGGCGTAGTGGTATTCAAAATAGGCAAGGAAAGTTTCTAGTCGCCACATTTAACGCTGAGGTTGATCACATTATTTCACTTACGACAGCAAGAAATTTTGTATCAAACACAAGAAGGATTGAAAAATGCTTCAACAAAGTAAATAAACATGGCGAAGACTTATATGTAGTACTTGATAGAACTCTACTATTTTTGCGTCTGGAAGAGCAGCGCCATGCCTTTGAATATAAGTATAAAAAGGAAATGGAGTTGGAAGAGCAACGATTCATGAAAGAATCTCTCCGTGAAGAAGCTAAAGTTAAAAAAGAGATAGAAAGCTTTGTTACAGCTCGTGAAAAGGAAGAAAAAACTTTCCAAAAAGATTTGAGTGATGCTCTAGCCAGAGTTCAAACAGCGAACCAAGAAGAAGTAGAAAAGCTTAACTCTCATATCGAAGAGCTGAAGCTTAAGTTGGAACGTGCGACTTCAGAGAAAGAGCGAGTGCTAAGTATGGCTCAGCTCACAAGGTCAGGATATGTTTATGTTATCTCAAATAAGGGATCGTTTGGTGAAAATGTGTACAAGATTGGAATGACACGACGTTTAGAGCCGATGGATCGTGTGAAGGAATTGGGAGATGCATCTGTTCCGTTCTTTTTTGATGTCCATGCCCTTATAGCATCTGATGATGCCCCAGCACTAGAAAACAAACTCCATTCTAAGTTTGCATCTCGAAGAGTCAACAAAGTCAATCACCGAAGAGAGTTCTTTAACCTGACTTTTGAAGAAGTTGAAGAGGCTTTAAATGAGCTTGTTGAAGGTGACTTTAACTTGGTTCGGGATGTTGTTGCTATGCAGTATGAAGAGTCTAAGTTTTTAGAAGAAAGGGAAGCGGTTAATGGCTAGTATAATAAATGACCTAAAGCGCATTCAACGAGTATCCTCCGTTGTAACAAGAGCTACTGAGCGCTGTTTTCCTAACGCAGAAGTCTCGCGAGTAATGTGCGAATATAGTTATGGAGAGTTTTCCATTGACCTGTCTGCTAAAGTTTTGGACTATCACGATATTGATGCGGATATTTGCTGTGTTAATGCTGAGAAATGTACATCAATGTTTATCGAAAGTATCTTAAACTTGGTAGATAGGCTCATTAGAAGACTAGAGAAAGAAGAAAAAGAGTTCCGAAGTGATTTAAAGGAGTATGGTGAGGCGTTCTCAGAAAGCCCAGCAGCGCACCTATCTTCTGCATTGATGTTCAAACAGATTGTAGCTGGAATTAAACCGTGAATAATCACTGGTAAGGTTTTACCTAGATTGTTTCTCGTGGAATCGAGTAACACGAAGCTGCCCCAAAGTGTGTTAGTGAAACCAAAATACAAGTTTTAACAGTGCTTTTTGACAGACTTTACTAATTGGAGAATCTATTAAAGTGTCTATCCTTTTGTCATTAAACTGATCAAGGTTTGCCCAGCAGTAAAACGAATGTGCTCAGATAGTTGTTTTTTAGCATCCGTTGGCTAGGTTTCATCAATAGAAGGGTAATCTAAATTCGAATTACCCTTCAGTTGGAAGGCTATGCTGGCTTATTCAGCATGAGGTTTCAATTCAACATTTCTGTATCTAAAACGATTTGTTGGGATAAATTCTTTCCTCTGCATCAAGTTGACGATTTTGACACTCTCATTGTGCTTTAAATACTTGTAAGTGAAGTATCGAGCAACTTTATCCTCATGCGTTGATAAAATCACCTGTCTATCCTTAAAGTCATTTCTTAGAACCTCGACTAGGGACGACATGTTAATGTCATCCATAGTTTGGACAGGATCATCTATCAGTACACTAGAAAACCGAGAAGAGTATACTTTGTGCAAAGCTAATGTTAGAGATATTACTATTGCCGAGATCTGTCCAGAGCTCATCGTATTTAGAATATCATGGTCACTTTCCCAGTTAGACACCAACCGGACGTTTTTAAGCTCTTCATTGCCTGTAGGATCTTTTATGAATATCCCATGCCCTAGACCTGCTTGGTGAGATTGAAGAATCTTTCCTGAGTAGATATAGAATGGAATCTCAATTTCTGTTATTAGCTTTTTTCTGTACTGTTTAATTTTAGTCTTGACGACCCCTACAAGATCATTCACTTCAACTTCTGCTTTATGGAGTAAAGCTTTAGTACTTATTAACTTGGCGAGTTTTTCTGCTACTTCTTTCAGTGAGCTAAAGTATAGTCCTTTAATATATCGTTTTTTACTCTCCAATTGTTCTTCTTTTATCTCAGCTGTTCGAGCCTGCTTAGACTGAAAATAGTCAACATATATACGGTCGAAAACTCCGTTCACATTCGATTCGTAATAACCTTCCGGGGCAGTACCAACAACCGAACGGATACGTTCAGATAAAAGGTTAGAAGCTTCCCTTATATAATTGCTACCGCCTGATACAGGGAAAGAAGACGCTAATAGATCATCAAACTGTATACCTTCTTTGAGAAGCCATTCTCGCAGATTATTGAATCTACTCTCCAAGTTGCGTGCTTTTGATAACGCGAGTAGCTCCTCCTGAGACGGAGAAGGGTTTTGCTCGATGTAATCAGAACACTTTTGAACTAAAGGTAGAACGAACTTAGCATTAAATTCTTCTCTCGCCTTGATTAGAGCTTTGTCTTGTCCAGTCAACTCTTGTTTAAGTAAGTCACCATGTTTGGCAATAGCATCACTGAGAGCTGTGTGGCTCTTATAGTCATGGCCACATAACATGCAAGCAGATTCCTCAGGCACGTTACTTAAACCACTTTGCATAGCTTTATGATGGGTAACTAGTTCAGAGTATATCGAGTTCAAGCCAACAGATTTTTTCTCCAACTTGATCAGTTCATCGAGCTGATACTTGAAAGTTTCAATATCTTTAAATGCTAACAGTTCTAGAATGTCATTAATATTTTCATTTACGGCTATCTTTTCTAAACTATTCGAGTTCAGTTCAAGTAGAAAACTCCTAATTATACCGTTCTCATTTGATTTTTTAACATACCTATCATACTTACTAATGCTGTTCACATACCCAATATACAGTTGGATCACTTCTTTTTGCGCTATAGCGTTTTCAAATCGTAGATTGCGAAAGAAGAAGTTCTTATGTGTTAAGAAATCTTTAAGATATTCGATTTCCTTAAGAGAATTGTTTAACTTTTCTTCATTTAGGTCTGGAATATTTTCAGCATCCCAAAATGCGAAGTCTTTGCTCTCCTGAAGCCAAGGTAAAATAAAAAAGTGAGCTTCCAAACCTTCAGTTTGTGCACTAGTTTTCGCATCAATGTTGTAACGTGTTTTAAGTTGCTCAATTTGAGCGGATTTTTTTCGCTTCCGAGCTGTTATTTTTCCTAGTATTTCGACTAATTTCTTTAGTTTTTCATCGGCATCACGCGTGTTACCAAACAGTTGAGCAAGTTCTTCTGCTCGTTGCGTTTCATTCTTTGATTTGAGGAACCTTGAAGTCTCTTCTTGTTGAACGTAGTGAAAGAGTAAAAAATCACGTTTAAAGGCACTACTTTGAAAATATGTATCTAGTTGATTCTGATTAGAAGGAATAAAAACGCCATCAACAATTTCATATATATCCCATAACTCTTGAAATCTAGAAATTTTCTTTGCACTATTTGGTATAGTTCGTTTTAGTTGTCTGATAAAAGTTCTGGTACTGCCGTCATTATCACAAAACTCTAGTTCAATCTTTACATTATCTCGGCCTTGATGAGCAACAACAATGTCTGAAGGGTTCTGACGCCCCTCAAGTGATATAAGACGTGTTAAGTTTCCAGTCAACCCGAGTTCAATACCATCGAATACCGAGGTCTTGCCGTAACCATTAGGACCATCGAGCAATATGAGGCGTTGATCTGCAAAGTTAATGGTATAGGGATCTTCTCCAAATATTTTGAAATTAGTGAAAGTAACTTTACTAAGTTTAATCACGAGCTTACCCCCCATATACCTTCAACTTTTTCTTCTATGTTGTCTTCTTCCCATAACTCGGAATTTTCCGTTAGGTTCTTATATATACTTAACTGGCTAGAGGAAAGTGATAGTTCTATATCATCAATTAAGTTAGCCAATTGTTTCTGTTGTGGTAAGTAGCTAATAAAAGGTAGCTTTAAGACTGATTTTAATAGTAACGAATAATAGTCCTTCTGCTCTTTGTTGTTGTTTTTGAATTGTAAGAAACTCATTCCACCATTTTCATTTATGACAATATTAATTAATTCTTCATTCAAAGAACTTAACTGATTTCTATCTATGTAGTCCTGAAGATCTATTAGTTCATCCTCTGTATAAGTGATCACATTCTTTTTAAAGTTGTATTGATCTTCTTCTATCATTAGGATGGTGGTCCTGTTCACTTGATCTTCTTTATGGCAAAGAATAAGAGTGCAGTTCTTCTCAAACTCTTGCCCTACAAAACCACTTATGATGATTTGGTCAAACCAATCCTGTGTATGATGTTCAAGAAACTGTTTTGCAGCCTCATTAGATTGCTCATGAAGTTTGACTACTAGAAAGTATTCTTGTCGATGGTTATCCACGCAAGGTTTAAACAGATTTAGTTCCGCCAACTCTTGATGTAGAGGTATATCAGTCTCCTGATACCCATTACTATTGAGGATAATATTTATTATTTTATTCATGAACTTAGTGCAACCTTTGCGTTTGATATTGGTACTAAAGATATATTACTTAACATATCATCCCTCTTCGAACGAGGGTCATCATCATCTCCTATTGGAGCTTCAGTATGGGTTATTGATTTAGGTGAAAATAAATGAATGTCAGAACCATCATAAATAATATTCTCGACTTCAAATAGAAATTCCCACATATTGCTATTCAATATTATTTTCTTTTCAACATGAGTAAGTGGGATCCCATTCATTATTGTGCTGGGGATAAACCTTTTAATTGGTAAAGAAGTCGTTTCATACGTAATTTGGCACTTTTCTTTTACATTGGATATGCACTTGTAATCCAACTCATGGAGTATTTTAATTAATACAAATCGAATGCCATTCTCATCAACTTTTAAAGCGTTTTCGGTATTGTTCAATTCCTGTAGGTTTATGTGAGGGCAGAAGTGTCTATAGTAATTCCACAACTCTAATGGTTCTAAATTCAACAAGATGTTTTTGGCTTCTTTTAAGTTACATTTATCATCTACTTCTTCATAGGAGTCAGGATCGTTGATGTATTCGTCAAGTAAATGGGCAAACTGTTCTTTGAAAACGCATGATAAGTAATGGAGCCCAATATCTTCGTGATCTTGAATAGCAGCCTCAATGATTTCAACGAAGCTTATAGATATCTTATCAATCCCTTGCTTGGCTTTATGTCTATCAATTATATGTTTGTCCATCATACCCAAAAAGTAATGTAATGTTTGTTCAACACGTTGTTGAGTATTTATTAGGTTCCTTGATGATAGTAATTTCGATATTTCAGATTTGATTTTTTCATTGATAGAATTGAGGTCACAAAAGCTATTGCCGTCATCGTAAACATAAGCCTCTAAACGTGAAATCGCATCGTTTTGGTTTAGAACTATATCAGTTAACATGGAACATATATCTGTTGCCGAGTCACTAGGAAATGCTGATCTAATGATTGCTGCGGGCTTTGGTCTGTTAGGAGCGTCTGATATAGCCTTTTCAATGATAGTGTTGCCGACTTTAGGGTTTGCCCCTCTATATTGGTCTATTATCGATTGAATATCATCTCTCAACGAGTCGATTATACAAGTAAAACTTGCCTTCGGATTAATTTGCTTCCAAGTATGGATCTTCCCCAACACATTTGGTTTTTTTGATAGTTCTAAAGTAATCTCCAGCAGGGCATCCGAATATTTGCTGTATGAGGAGGTGTTGTAGGCTTTCACTTGATGAAAAGAAACAAAAGTACCATTGTCACGTACCTCAAAGTCCTCATTGTCTTCTAACACCAAGCTCAGCTTTGATAAATCAGTTTGTACTGGTAATGCGTTGATTTGCAGTAAAGTGTAGTAAAGAGCAACCTTGCCTTGATAGTTAAACCCGCTCCAAGAAGGTGATGCATCAAAAGCCATCTAAGGACTCCTATATCACATTGTATGAATGTCATTTCTAGTGGATAGTATCTTGTTGACAGCTGGATTCTTTTGGCTGTGAAACCTATGACTCTACAACCGCTACACATATCACCACGAGAACTAGTTGTCGAATGTAACACAGTATGCATATTTCAATACTTGATTTAGCTCCTATATTACTCAAATGTGCGCACTAAAAATTCCATTGCTTCAGTAGCTTAGAATCTAGAGCCCCTTATGAACAGATCTTTGGCTTCTAGTGATGTAATCTCATGACTTGTTGTGCGAGATGTATCTTAACCCCTCTAATCAGGTGGCTAAATTCACTTGCTACTACAGATACGTTTTCTAATCCAATATGGTTGTGTTAGTGCAATAGTATTAACACGATAATGTCCAGAAGTGATTTCGGTGGCACAAGGGAAAGTCGTAAGAATAGGTCACGCTTCACCACAAAAAGTGTCAGATCGTGTATGAGTCAGTACACTTAATATCTGCACGCATTTGTGCGTGCGCAATGTGACATTCGTATTTTTAGTTATGGATCTGGTGCTAATAAAATTTTAGACGGAAATGCTTAAATGAGTAGATTATTAGATGTATTGTTAGACGCAAGAGTGTTTGAGCGTAAATATGGAGGGCTTAGACAGTTTGGAGCCTTTTGCTATAAGGCTTAGGAGGTGGCTTATAGTATTTGTGTCTATAATTTAGTGCCACAGTACGCACAGTCGTGTGGAGAACCGCCACCTAGAGAAACAACAAAATCACAATCGTTGTCAGTCAGCAATTCTAGACCATCGTTCACGTTAGTGATGGTTGGGTTTGGTTGAGTGCCGTCGAATACAACTGCGTCTACGCCACGCTGGTTAAGAAGGTCTTGTACCTGCTTAACCACACCAATTTGATTCAGGATCTTATCAGTAACGATCAGACCTTTTTTAAAGCCTTGAGACTGAATGCTATCAGCAGCATCCTTCAGACAGCCAGTACCCATGAAGTTGATTGTAGGGATGTAAAATGCAGTAGACATTGGAAAACTCCGTTAATTATGATTCTTAATTTCCTACATGTTGTCGGCATTCAAGTGGTCGACCATTGATCTGGAACAACTTTGATTCCGAACTACCACTTTGTGGCTAGTCGTTGTGATAGAGCTCATATAGCAATCGTTTTCATGGTTTTTGGCTGTGTTCTTTGTCAGTAGTGATTAGCGATAAATTGGCTCCACCAAGAGCAGGATGGTGCTCTATAACAATGAAAAATAAGGTTTTTTCACTGAACGTTGCTTTGGTTAGGCTGGTGTCGACGTTTTATCGGAGTCTTCACTGCATTCAATTTGAGGATCTTGCGACTCTTCAGAATCAAGGGTGTCTTCTGGCTCCTCATCATAGTATTTGACAAGAAAAGGGGTGAGCATGACAGATGATGGTAAAAAGTGCTTCATAATACCTCCCGGTACTTAAGTGTATTTTTAGGGCGTGTTGATTTTTCGAGCTGATTTTTGCAGCGAGTTGCTGGGCATTTATACAAGGCAGAGGCTTTGATGTGTAGCTTGCCTACATGAGAAGCCGTTAACGTAGTAGAAATGACCAGCAAACGCTGCCCGAAGGGTTCGGCTAAAAGCGTTTTACTCTTTGTTGAGGGAAATTTGCTTAGAATGACTAGGCTACGTCCCCTCGCCGCGATTAAAACGCTTTTATCTCGAACAAAACTTAACCACGAAAGGTCAACACGCCCTAGTATGGTATTGGTTTAATATGTGGCAAAATTTGCGATACATCATGAGTTGCGACTTGTTTTCTATAAATTATTAGATTTATATACAGGCTCACAAATTTGAGGGTAAAGTGATGCTTCGCCGTTTTAGGCCGCGATAAGAACAACGAAAAAAACAGTGTAGGCAGTGCTCAACAGCGCGATTAATAGGAAATAAAATGAAGTACGATTGGATATTCTTTGATGCAGACGAGACCTTGTTCCATTTTGATGCTTATCAGGGAATGAAGCTGATGTTTTCTCGTTTTGGTGTGGACTTCAACGAACAGGATTATTCGGCTTATCAAAAGGTTAACTTACCACTTTGGGTCGATTACCAAGATGGTCGCATTACCGCCGACCAACTGAAACACACGCGCTTCGAAAGCTGGGCTGAGAAACTAGAGACAACAACGGCTGCTTTAAACAGTGCATTTTTAACGGCGATGGCGGACATCTGTTCTTTATTACCGGGTGCACAAGAGTTGGTGGAGTCTTTAAAAGGCAAAGTGAACATGGGCATCATCACTAACGGTTTTACAGAGCTGCAGTCAATCCGTTTAGAGCGCACAGGAATGACGGATTACTTTGATCACGTGATCATTTCTGAAGAGGTTGGGGTAGCCAAACCGGATGCCGAGATTTTTGAATATGCGCATAAGCTGGTTGGATTGCCATCGAAGCAAAGAATATTGATGGTCGGGGATAACCCACATTCCGATATTCTAGGTGGACTCGATTTTGGCATCGAAACGTGTTGGTTAAACAGCCAAGAAAAGGCAGCACCAGCCGGTATCAATCCTCACTATCAAGTGAAGTCTTTGGCTGATTTGCAAGCTCTGCTGCTGGCTTAGTCAATAGTTAACAACTGACTGCAACTAGCGAATACACAATCATAGTCGGTTGATTTCGTCAATCGACCAATGCTTTGTAAATTGATTGGTGTTTCGTTAGTGGATAGATGCTTCGTTAATTGATTAATGTTTCGTAAATTGATAGATGCTTTGTAAATAAATTGTTGATGGCCGAGTACGAAAATGTACTCGGCCAATTATTTTGAACTTGGTTTAACCATAGAGTGACCACCAAAACAGATAAAGGAAAAGGCGTGCTGAAATCTCATCGTTATAGCTGCTACGGTATTATCGCCATTTTACTATGGAGCTGCTTGATTGCTCTGTCTCGTAGTGTCTCAGAACAGCTAGGTCCAATTGGTGGCGCGGCCAGCCTTTATACGGTGAGTTCGCTGTTGTTGGTTTGTGTTATGGGGCTACCTAAGCTTTCACGCTTTTCTAAGTCTTACTTGCTGATTGGCGGCGCCTTGTTCGTTTGTTATGAGATTTTCTTGGCTTTGGCGTTGGGAATGGCGAACAGCCGACATCAAGCGATAGAGATGGCGGTAATCAACTATCTATGGCCAGCACTGACGGTGTTATTTGCGGTGCTGCTGAGCGACAAGAAGATTAACTGGCTGGTTTATCCAAGTATCTTCTTGGCATTCTTTGGTGTGGCTTGGAGCATCAGCGGTGACCAAGGTCTCTCTGTCGACCAGATTGCTGCCAATATTGCGACCAACCCTAAAACCTATTCTATGGCGTTTTTCGGTGCGATTATTTGGGCTGTTTACTGCAACTACACCCAACGTGTCGCGAAAGGGCAGAATGCGATTGTGCTTTTCTTTATCGCTACAGCGATTACTCTGTGGATCAAATACGCATTGAGTGATGAAACCGGCATGGTGATGACAACCAGTGCGGCGATTGATTTAGCATTAGCTGGCGCTTGCATGGGGGCAGGCTACGCACTTTGGAACACGGCGATTCTTGGTGGCAACATGGTGTTTTTGGCAACCATGTCGTATTTTACGCCAATCTTCGCGACGCTGCTTTCCTCGGTGATTTTGGGTTTGTCATTGACCATGACGTTTTGGCAGGGCGTATGTATGGTAACTGTTGGCTCACTGGCTTGCTGGTGGGTAACAAGAGACAAGCCGACGGCAAAGGCGTCGGCTTCTAAAAAGGTTCAATCTCAGTCGTAATTTACGCTGATGTTCCAGCGTCATTTATTAGGTGAAAGCTTAGCTCGCGACATTGAGGTTCAATTGAAGCTCATAAGGCATCTTCGATAGGCGTCGCTTAAGTTGGCGGCGCGTACGTTCAATATCATCGACCGCAATCGCTTGTTGGTCGTTGGTATGAATATCAACATTGATTCGTAATTCTGGACCAACCTTAGTCACACCCATCAGCTCCAAATCTTGCTCCGCTTCTTTGTCTACCGCGACAACGTTCTTATCGACCGCATCACAAATATCTTTGTTTGCCGACATCATAAGCAGTTCGCGCATGGCTTCACGTAACATGTCGAAAGGCACTTTGATGAAGTAGAAAGACATTAGCAACATCATCATTGGGTCGGCATACACTGCGTATTCTGCAAGCGGAGAAAAAGTAATTAACCAAGCCGCTACGAAACCCGCTGTTACCGCTACACTCAGTAGCGTATCCATCTGCCACTGCTTAGACTCAGCCTGAATCAGACCTGAAGAAATACGTTTACTCTTATTCGCGATGTACCACCAAGCGTAACCACAACCCAGTACGTTGAAAATACCAAACAGAGTTGCAATAGAAGCATCAACTTCACGACCACCCGTCATTAGGGCACCAATCGCAGAGTAAAGTGAATAACCAACCACAAGCAGAATCACAACGGCTTTGATGGCAATCACAATCGGTTCGATAATTGCTCGACCAAACGGGAACTCTCTATCTGAGGGGCGATTGATGTATTTCGAGGCAGCTAGTGACAATAAAGTTAACAGTAAGCTGATAAGAGAATAGACACCGTCAAATACGATGACCAGAGAGCCAACGAGAAGACCCAACACCAATCCGCCAATTGCGAAGCCTGATGCTAAAAGGGCTGAGAACAATAGTACTCGATTTTCGTTTTGGCTTTTCCTGTCACACATAATATTTTCCAGATGTTTTTGATAACTTCATTGTTCTAATATTGAGCTAACTTTACAAACTTTATCTGATGACGTTTATATGTCTTATTTAAGTGAAATATATAAATACATTAAATTCAGTGGCTTAAGTTAAATTTAAGGTGTCAATAAAGTTGACGTTGAGTGTTTTTTTGGGATGGTGTGCAACTGAAATAGGATCGTTTATGATTAATAAAACACATTAGTCGCTAAGGTTTTATTGGTCTTCTAGATTGAACTGCGACTGCGACTGCGATGGCCAAGGAGTGAATCAATATGAAGTTTGACGATATCAGTGATAACGAGTTGTGGGCGATTGCTAACCCGATTATGGATAATCTGATGGATGGTTCAACCAAGGTCGACCATGAACAGCACTGCCGAGACTTTACTCAAAGAATGAAAGACATTGTTACGCCGGAATATTTAGAAAAGGTGTGTCACCATTATCAGCACAGTAATGGCTTTTTTGCTGAGCGTGAGCCAGTGGCGCTGTTTAGACGTTCAGACTCCATCGCTTTTGTGTGGAAACAAGCTTACACCATCGCCAAAGGTGAGTTTGTCGCCGAAATGGTATTGGTTGAAGAAGATGGACGCTACTTAGTGGATCACGTGATGGTTTTTTAGGAGCGGTGCTGTTTGTGATTTTTCCCCTTGCTATGGACGATAAGTAATAAGCGTGAGCTAGAAATCAAACAAGTAATCACTAAGCTGGTCAGCCAACCAATTCATTCCTGGGTGCTCAGCCATGCCAGCTGCGGTAAACATACAGTAATCTTCTTGCGTTAAGCCGTAGGTGTGTTTGATCACTGCAAGCTCTTGTTCACGCAGTAAATGGCGAATCAATGGCTCTGGCATTACGCCCCACGCCTCTTCACGTAAAATCGTATCCAACATAAAGTCGAAGCTAGAGAAACCAATGTAACGACGAGAGAAGGGCTCAAGCTCAGGATTATCCTTTTCATTAAGATAAACCATGGTCGCTTGCATTGAATTTCTCAGTACCTCATCAGACACTCGTCGCATCGCACTCAGATCATGTCCTTTCTTACATACAGACATCATTCGAATCTTACCAAGCGGATTGTAGATAATTCTTGGGTCGTCGACACGTTCGTAATCGACGCCAAATGCGAAGTCGACTTGTTGAGTTTCAACTAGGTTAGCTAAGTCACCGCTCGACGCGAGAACGAAGTTGAATGAGGTAGAAGGGTACTTGTTATTTAAGGCGTGAGATAAGTCCTGCCACATTTCATCGGGTAGGGAGTCATCTCGTGCTATCCAAATCTCCGCGTTAAATTCGCCCGAAACATGCAAGCAGGTTTGTTTAATACGCGCCGCCGTCACCAACATGCCTTCGCAATCTTTGTAAATCGCTTTACCCGCTTCTGAAAGCTCAACGTGGTTTCCGCTGCGGACGAACAGCTCGACATCTAACTCTTTTTCCAAAGCTTTAATCGACATGCTGAGTTTGGTTCGGTTGCATTCTAATTGGCGTGCAGCTTCAGAAACTGATCCTAAATCAGCAACGGAACAAAAGGCTTGGACTTGAGAAAGGTTCATTTCATTTCCATATTGAGCGGGGGTCGGTGCATATTATCTGAATATTGTGCTGACTATCTTAGAAATAGTCCATCTTTGCATGATAACTCTATGACGAATTGACTAATTTGGTTTACTCTGGGGAAGTTCCGAACCTACAAGAAGTAAAGATGGAGGCCATGATGGCGAAACAATGGGACGAATACGCCGTTGATTGGGATAAAGATCCCGCGACCGCAGTATTCGCACAGTCCGTATTTGACCAGTTAACACAGCTCGTTGATTTAAACGGAACCCGTGTCCTTGATTTTGGTTGTGGTACAGGACTACTCAGCCAGAAAATATCTCCTTTAGCAAAAGAGATCATCGCACTTGATATCTCTGAAGGGATGATTGAAGAGTTAGATAAGAAAGAGTTACCTAACGTTGAACCGGTAGTTGATATTTTATCGCGCGGACTTGCAGCGCAGCATCCAGCATTCAGAAACCAGTTTGACCTAGTGGTAGCCTCTTCGGTGTGTGGTTTTATCCCGAACCTACAAGACACAGTCAGTCTGATTTACACGCTGCTTGAAAACGACGGCACGTTTGTACACTGGGATTGGTACTTGGAAAGCGACAGTGAAGACTACGGTGTAAGCCAACAGCGCTCAGAAAACGTATTGAGTGCAGCGGGCTTTGCAGTGGTTGAAGTCTCTACACCGTTCTCGATTGACACTCCACAAGGAGAGTTAAAGGTATTAATGGGTGTTGGACGTAAACAAGCGCTTCCTGATCTGTAATCGTGTGTATACCTTGAGCTAGCATTCAGAATGCTCATTTCAACTACTAAACCCACATTAACGACTTTAACGTCAGTTATGTGGGTTTTCTCTTTTTGGCGCTATCGTTTTAAACACAACGAGTTAGCGCTTTCTCATTTCTTCACTATTAACTCTGGTTTCTCTATTTCCCATCTCGCTCATAGAAAACTCAACACACCTAATTTACAAATCACTTATTTCCATTTTGGAAATATAGTCTTGCATACATTTCATTAGTGGAAATATAACGGTGAGATATAAAATAAGCCCATAATAATACTAAGGGTTTAATCATGAGCCACCAATCTGCGTCATCTACTTCTTCACCACTTTCAGAGCAACAACAACGCTTTAGCAATATCATTTCAGATGCCAACCTGTCACCAAAACAGAAGTCGAGCTATCTTGCCTTAGAAGCTGAAGCCAGCCTGCCGTATATGCCGGTAAGCAAAGAAGTAGAGCAAGCCTTACAACAAGGTGTGCTGTGTGACATGTTTGAAGGACACGCCCCATTTAAGCCGCGCTATGTACTTCCAGATTATTCTAAATACTTACATCAAGGCTCAGAGTATTTAGAGCTTAGCGCGGCAACCAACTTCGATGAAGCATTGAACATGCTTACCATCCTTTACCACCATGTTCCTTCTGTCACTTCAATCCCGGTTTACCTAGGTCAGTTGGATGATGTGTTGATGCCTTTCGTGGGCGACTTAACGGAAGAGCAGGTATACCAAAAGCTTAAGCTGTTCTGGATCATGTTGGATCGCACACTGCCAGACGCCTTTATGCATGTAAATATCGGCCCGACAGACAACATTATCTGCCGTACGATTTTACGTGTAGACGCTGAATTGAAGCAGATCGCGCCAAACTTAACCTTTATGTTCGACCCAGCCGTGACCCCTGATGATCTACTTCGTCATGCGGCGAGCAACATCTGCGAATGCAGTAAACCACATATTGCAAACTATCCCGCGCATGCCGAGGCTTACGGCGACAAGCGTTTTGGTATTGTGAGCTGCTACAACTCTCTGCCGTTAGCGGGCGGTTCCAACACCTTGGTGCGTATGAACTTAAAGCAAGTGGCGTTGAAGTCAGAGGATAGTGCTGACTTCTTACAACAAGTATTGCCGAACTGCAGTGGCATCATGGTTGAGTTGATGAACGCTCGAAGCCGCTTCTTGCATGAAGAGTCTAACTTCTTCGAAGGCTTCTTAACCAAAGAAGGTTTGATCGAAGAAGATCGCTTTGCGCCAATGTTCGGTATTTATGGCATGGCGGAAGCCGTCAACATCTTGATGGAGAAAGAGGGCAAACCGGGGCGTTATGGTCACGATGAACAGGCTAATCAACTTGGTCATCGTATCTCTGAAAAACTGGCTGAGGTCGTTGAACGCTCTGAAGTGAAATATGGATTAGAAGGTAAGGCTCTGCTACATGCTCAGGGCGGTATTAGCTTAGATGAAGATGTGACGCCGGGTGTTCGTATTCCTTATGGTACCGAGCCGGATCCTGTCTCTTACGTTCGTGCAACTGCGGGTCACCATAAGTTCTACACTTCGGGCATCAGTGACATTCTGACCATCGACGAAACAGTGAAATCTAACCCTGAAGCGATGTTCAACTTGTGTAAAGGTGCGATTCAAGCGGGTTACCGTGAATTCACGGCTAACGTGGCATCAAACGATTTGGTTCGTGTGACGGGTTACATGATTAAGCTGTCTGACATTGCCAAATACGATGAGCAAGGCTCACGCACCAATACCACCTTCTTAGGTGCTGAAGCTGCGAAGAACACGGGCATATTAGAGCGTAAACCACGCGTGGCGAGTTTAGAGATGTCGCCGACATACGAATAGCTTTAACGTGTGTTTTGAGTTTCGACTACGAACAATATGAATTATGAAAATTTCTGATCTAACAACTCAAATGGCTAGGGTTAAAAATAATAAGACAGAAAAACAAGCAAAGGTCAGCCGTGTGCTGACCTTTTCTTGTGTTGACGGCCCGGGAAACCGCTTGGTGCTGTTTCTTCAGGGCTGCAACTTTGACTGTATTACTTGCCACAACCCACACACAATTAATCACTGTAACCATTGTGGTGACTGCATTGGCGGCTGTCCGAGCAGTGCTCTGAGTCTTATTGATGGCAAAGTGAAGTGGGATCCCGCAGCTTGCACCAACTGCGATCAGTGCATTGATATCTGCGATCATAAGTCGAGCCCGAAAATTACCACAATGACGGTCGCTGAGGTGCTTGAACTCGTCAGACATAATCAGTTTTTCTTGAGTGGAATTACCGTTTCTGGCGGTGAAGCGACCATGCAGTTGCCATTTATCATCGAACTGTTTGAGGCGATTAAAAGTGATCCACAGTTAGGGCACCTTACGTGCTTTATTGATAGTAATGGTTCGCTGTCGCTGCAAGGGTGGGACAAGGTGTTGCCTTATCTCGATGGTGCGATGATTGACCTAAAATCATGGCAATCGGAAACGCACCAATGGCTGGTGGGCAGAGGAAACCATAGGGTGTTTGAAACCATCAATTATCTTGCAGGCAAAGGAAAACTGCACGAGGTTAGGTTGCTGCATATTCCAAATAAAAGCGATCTTAAAGATGAAGTTGAACAGGTGGGGCGTTACTTGAAGACTCTGCCAAGTGATGTTCGAATTCGACTGAATGCGTTTCAACACCATGGTGTGATTGGTGAAGCGTTAGATTGGCCGAAATGCACCGAACAACAGATGCAGAGCTTTCACGATAAGCTATACACCATAGTCCAAAGACCGATGCAAACTCCTGAGGTTTATACCTAACCTCTATGTTGCTTAGGCGGTCAATCAGGCTTCTAAGAACGTTAAGTTTTTAAAGATATTAAGCCTCTAAAAATATTAAGCTTCTAAAAACAGGTCACACAACCATTTGATCGCTTGATCATTCATGTTGGGTTTATTCCACACCAAGCTATACGCCACCTTACCGTAATCAAAAGGCAAGGGCTTGCTCATTAAGCCCTGAGCTTGCTTAGCACGCTCAGCCCACTGTTTAGAGCAAGTGAACAGGAAAGGCGTGTGATGACACAACACAGCCGCAGCTCCGAAGTCCGCGACCGATATTGCCATCTCTCTTGGCTGGTGGCATTGAACCAAGTTTTGTTCAAAATAAGGCTGAGACAGTTCGTTATCTAAAATCCCAATGTGCTTGTAATCTAAGTAGCCTTCAATCGTCAGCTCTTGCTGAGCAAGAGGGTGGTGTGCGCCCATTAAACAAACCATCTCGTCAGGAAGAATTGTTTCCCAAACCAGTTCTTTGTTATCGGTCGGCGGCTGAGATATATCATGGGGCAGTAAGATCAAATTGACCTTGCCACTGAGTAAAGCATCGAAGCCGAGCTGTTGTTTCGAATAGATGTTGAGCTTCGCGTTTGGCGCGAGTTCAGTGGTGATTTTACTTATCTTAGAGGCAAATACTTCGAAGGTACTTTCACGCATCGAAAGTGAAAAACTGCCTTGGTACTCCTGAGGGGTAAAACTCTTCTGATGAAGCAGTCCGTTCATGCTTGAAAGAATTGCGTGAACCGTGGGCGCTATCTTCAGAGCAAAGGGAGTCGGGATAAGCTTGGTACCATCTCGATAGAAAAGCTCATCATTCAGAATGTCACGCAGCTGAGACAGGGTTTTGCTTACACTCGAAGGGCTGACACAGAGTTGCTCTGAGGTTTGAGTGACACTGTGGGTGTTCAGCATAATATGCAGCGCAGTGAGGTGCTTCAGGCTCACCCTAGATAAGTGTAAGTAATCCATTTATGACTCACGCATTCAGATTGGCTTGTGATTTTGTATGAACGGACAAAACCGAACAAGCCAAATTGGATAAAGGTTATTTACGAGCTAACTTATGGTGCGCTCGTGAAAAGTGGCCGGCACAAAATGCGCCCACAATCGATAGCTCACCCGCCAAACACAATGCAGCACAAACTTCAGCGAGTGCTTGTGATTTACCGTTGCCATGCAGCCCAAGTAAATCTAAACAGGCTTTTTGACTTGGTAAGCCGGTACCACCGCCGACAGTCCCCACCATTAAGTTAGGCAGTGTCACGCTAGCGTATAAACCGCCTTCTTTGTTGAGTTCCATACGCGTCATACCAATAGCTGACTCAGCGACACAGGCCGCGTCTTGGCCACAAGCGATATAAAGTGCCGCCAGCGCATTCGCATAATGAGCATTGATACCGATAGTACCACTCAAAGCGCCACCGACTGTGGTCATTTGACCAAACTGGACCATCTTCTCTGGCGTTGTGTGTAGATACTTCGCGACAAGCTCAGCAGGGATATTAACCTCAGCAGTTACCTTTTTACCACGAACGCTACGCAAGGTTTGGGTATTGGCTTTTTTGTCGCCGGACAAGTTGCCATCAAGGAAAGCATGGTCAGGCTTAACTGGCGTATTTTCGATGATGTACTCAAACACGGCATTGGTTGCGATGGTCACCATATTCTGACCAGAAGCGTCTCCGGTTAAAAATTCGAACACCAAGTAAACATGGTTACCCTCGATGTTGATATTGATGTCGGTCAGCTTGCCGTGTGATGTTGTTGATTCTGCCAAGATCTTGAACTGGTCATACTGAGTCACAGCCCAAGCCACAAACTGTCCGGCTTCAACTAATCCTTGGAATGCAAAGCCAGGAGTACGTGTTACACCCTCATTGAGCAACATAGCACTGGCACCACCACAAGCCGTAATTAGCTTAGAACCACGGTTATAAGACGCGACAAGCGCAGCTTCTGTGGTCGCGAGTGGTACGAGGTAATCGCCCGTAGCAAATAGGCCATTAACTCTTAATGGGCCAGACACACCGACAGGGACTTTAACTGTGCCAATAAAGTGCTCAATGTTTTTCTCATAAGCTTGGATCTGGCTTTGCGTATGAGGGTCGAGCAGTTCTTGTTGTGAATCTGCATTATCGAGCGCTGCCCAACGACGTGTGAGATTCTTTTCTGTCAGGTAGGGGCTAGGTGTCAGCTTATTTACTGGCTTTTCAAAATGAGGCTGAAGCTTTTTTTCTAATTCGTCTGCGGAGATGTCGCCTCCTAAAATAGAAACATAGTCACGGCGATGCAGATTTAGTTTTGGCATAAATAGTATGAAGTAAAGTTTGTGCAGCAAATTGGTTTGCGCTGATTCTACCGAGTAATAAACCAGAAACAAGCGCCTGATATAATGAGTTACAGTTTGTGTGGTTGTTGAAGCAAAAAGCAGCGAAGTTTCGCGAAATATAGGCTGTATTTGAGCGAAATTTAGATATGAATGTCGAGAAGGCTACCGATGGCTTCGTTTTGACGATCAACCACACTCGCACCAACGCGGTTATAACTTGCGCTTTGTGTCAGTTTAATCAAGGAATCGGTTGGAGATGAAGCAGGTTCAGGTTCTTTGTCTTTGAACGAAATGGATTGTTCAGGTTCTATTTGATTAAAGCTGAGATCGCTAGTTTGGAAAGTGTCGTCGGAATCTAGAGCGTGTTTGGAGGCTTGGTTGAGCTCGATTGCGGCTTCTTCAGCCATGTTAGTAGACTGCTGAATAATGGCGTAACCAGATTGAATACCAGATATCGACATATCAGAACCTTTTATTGACGTATGAAATGAGTCTAGGCGGACGATATTTTGAGCGCAATGGTGAACAGATGAAATTTACGGTGAAAATGTGAACTTAAGCTAAAATAGTGATGTCTGTCTATTAACTGAACAGGTCATTTAGCGCGTTTAACTCTTCATCAGTAAGCAAAGAAGGCTTCTCTGTTTCAAGGTTGCCGTCGATCTCACCCTGAAGTGCTTTTAATTGTTGTGGGCTAAGAAGCTGTATTTGCTGCTTAAATGCTTCAAATTGCTGTGTATTCATAGTGTGACCTTTGTTCAAATCCATATGCTCTTTAGAGCATAGCCTACTGATTCAGGAAATCAAACAAGATTAAGTGCATATTAAATGATGTTTGAAGTTTCTTGAAACTAAGACAACTATAAATTCCTGTGGTCGTTTTTTGTCCGAGAAATGTTAGGCAAAGTTAAGGCTTGGTCAATCAAAGTCAGAAAATTCCTACAATGTAAAAACGCCTGCAACCCTTGTGGCACAAGGGTAGATAAGTAATTGCTCTACCCAATTAGGGGTATAGGTAAAGCAATGTATAAATATTTGTGATGATCAAAAGATAAGCAATTGGTGTTATCTTTTTGTTTTTACGGTATTTTGTTTGTTGCTCAAGAAGCTTCCGTTTCAAACGGCTTGTCGATCTTAACCTTAACGGCAAACTTGGTCGCTAAGGTATGCAGTTCTGGAAGCATTCGATAGATCAAATGGAGCTGTTGTAGAACCATTTTGACAGAATTCTCATCTTCTTCTCGCCATTCACTCAAACGTTTATCCAACTCAGGGTCATAAGCGTTTTTCACTTCACAATGCTCTTTATGAGAATAGAGTTGATCATTTAGAGCGTCGAGATGCTCGTGGATTACTCTGTGCGCATCTAGCACCAGTTTGTGTGTCGCTTCATCATCAATACGCGTTCTGTGAGCACCCAGTGCCGAGATATAGCTGAGTAGAGCATGATTGAGTGTTAAGAATCGGAAGCTCTCATCTTCAGAGGTGCGGTACTTACCCGGTTCAACCAACATGCTACTGATCGCGGCAGTCAGGTTTGCATCATTATTATGCGCACTACGACGAGCGATACGATAGTTAAGGCTATCTTTCTTACCGACGCGGTATTGGCCGATGATCTGAGCGAGATAGTTCTTATTGGAATCGAGCGCATCCGCCATCACTTTGTGCAGTCGCTTCGATTGCCAATCAGGCAACACATAAATGACAGCAAGCACGGCGAGAGCACAACCAATAAAGGTATCCGCTAACCTTGGCAATACTACCGCGTAGCCTTCACCTAATTGGTTAAAGCAGAAGAGCACAAGCAGTGTGATAAAGCCGGTCGCAAACCCATAGTTATTGATTCGAAACGCAAAGAACATCACGCCACTGATCACAATGAACACCAATTGGCTCTCTTGTGACGGGAAGAAGGTCAGTAACGGAACTCCGATCAATAAGCCTGCGACCGTGCCAATGACACGCGCCGTCAGTTTTTGACGGGTTGCACTGTAGTTTGGCTGACACACAAACAGCGTCGTCAGTAGAATCCAATAACCTCGTTCGATATCAAAGCCTTGGATAATCCCGTAGCCCAGCGTCAAAGTGATCGCCATGCGAATAGCGTGGCGGAATAGCATTGAATCGGTGTGCAAGTTAGCTTTGATCTTGTGCCACATTGCCGTCAAAGTATGAGGGTTGGTATCGTCCAATACACCTTCTTCAATCTTCTCTGCATCTGGGTTGCTGATATTCGAGAGCTGTTTTTCAACGGTTGCTAGGTTATTGAATAAGTAATCCAACTGGTTCAGCAGTGATTTCCACTCTGGGTTGTTCTGTTGATGCAGATGATTAAGCGAAGACATCAGTTCATCGAGTGCTAATACAGACTTGTCACCATGCTGGTATTCAGCGCCAACTTTCAATGAGCTCGCCACTTCTTTACAAGCTGTTGCCTGCGCTTCCAGTAGATACTTAAATCGAAACAACACGTCAGAGCGTTCAAAGTGTTTTGCTAGCTCTTGATAACGATAGTGGCTAGAGCTTACGCGTTCATGAATATCTTGTGCGATGAAGTAGGTGTTAAGAAATCGGTCACTAGGGCCGTCAATGTGTCCGCGCTTAGAGCGGTTGAGTAGCGTCGCTTTACACATGTTAAGTGCATTAACGGTACTCGCATTGAGCTTGGCTTCAATGATTCGGTGTGGTTGGGGAATCAAGTCTGAAACGGGGTAGAAGAGTTCCGCTTTTGAATCGATGTAATTACCGATTTGATCGAATACCGTGGCTAGGTTTTGCTGCACAGGTTGCATTGGCCACACTATCTGCCAAATCATCGACATGAAGTAGTACCAAGCGGCGCCAGTTAACAGTAAAAGCGGTTGAAACCAAAGGTTGGTGCTCTCGTGTGCACCAAGCATTGTATAGATGGCAACCAAGAGAGAACCAAACGCGATACTCGCGTATTTAGGGCCAATTGCCCCGAGTATAATAAAAGAGAAGGTTGAAACAAAAAGCCCGATCGCGAACAGCCAAGGCGTATCGAAGAGAAGCTCAATAGAGAAAGCCGCAACCGCGAAACAGATAAAGGTCAGCGTGAGTGCTTTCAAGCGCCCGGTAAAGCTGTCATCACTTTCCGCAAGAGCCGCAGCAATAACGCCTAAGATCAAAGGCGTGATCAGTGTGTTTTGTCCATAATACCAAGCAGGCACCACCACACCGAGCAGAGTGATGAGAATTAATATGCTGTAATTTATGGTTTTATTCGCCCAATAGAGGCGTAATTTGGCTGAGAAGTCCACAGTCGCTCACTTGACACACTAAAAACCATAATCCTAACAGAAATCAAGCACAAGAATTTGATACTTATCCATAATTGCCCGTAGGTGGTCATGAAAGCGTCGATAAGATATGAGATATTATTAATTCTCATTGCATCATGATATAAATTCAATATTCCCAATTAAGAGCACACTCCAATGCAGCTAAGCGCTAACAAGACTGCACAGTTTTTTATTCAAAATGAATATCATCAGGTTGAACTTGATGGTCCACGCTTGCTGTTATCTTCAGTAGGCAGTGAAGAGCGTATCCCATTTACTATTTGGAGTGGCAAGATCGCGATAAAGCGCGGATTGTTTTGGGGATCGCTACAATTTTTTGCTAATCAACAAGATGGAACACAGCGCAGTTGGTTAGTACAAGGCTTACCTTGGGATCAATGCCGTCAATTTGCACGCGCCTCAGTTACCGCTTATCAGAAGTGGCACGACACTCAATGTGAACAATTGGCTGAACATGTTCCTCAGTGGGAAGCTGAATTAACACGCCTTGAGCAACTCCCTGCTTTTCTACCGCATTCTAAGGTCAATACTTGGGTTGATATGGTCAACGCTGGTTTAGAAAGCATGACTATGACTCTGGATGAAGCCGCGCAGCGCATGCCAAATCGCATCGCAAGAATGCAGCCATGGTTGTCTGAAACGGAAATCAAGCAAGCTGAAAGAAATCAGCAATGGCTAGAGACCGAGCGAAAGAACTGGGAAGTGTTGTTTGCGCAATGTGAGTCGTCACCACTGAACTTATCGCAGCAATATGCGGTGTTGATGAATGATGATCACAACCTTATTTTAGCGGGCGCAGGCTCGGGTAAAACCAGCGTTCTAACGGCTCGCGTCGCGTATTTACTGCAAAGCCATCAAGCTCAAGCTGAAGAGTTGTTATTGCTCGCCTTTGGTCGAGAAGCGGCGGAAGAGATGAAACAGCGCCTCGACAGCAAAATTGGCTTATCAGCCGAGAAGGTACAAGTCAGTACTTTCCACCAGTTGGGTTTAAAGATACTGAATCAAGTTGAACCCGAACGCGTGGTTATTTCTCCTTTAGCGCTCGATGACAACCAACGCCAAGCATGGTGCATTGATTGGTTGAAGAAGCACTGGATGACACCGACCAACTTTAAACGTTGGCAAAAGCACTTGTCTAAATGGCCAATCGCTTATTTAACCGGAGATGATGAGCTTGGTAGCCATGTTTCAAACCTCAAATTGATCGGTTGGCTTGAAAAGCAGCTTGAACAGTTGAATGCGTCGGGTTTAACGAAAAAAGAAGTACAGCAACAGCTGATTGATCACCGAGACTATACGCGCCTCAACAGCGAGCTTTCACTGTGTTGGCCATGTGTAACCGCGTGGCAAAAGGAGCTGAAAGTACAGAATCATATCGACTTCTCAATCATGATCAGTAGAGCGACCCAGTATGTCGAGAAGGGCAAGTTTATCTCGCCTTGGAAGTTCATCATGATCGATGAGTATCAAGACATCTCGCCAGATCGTCTTGCCTTGGTTGAAGCACTTTGTAATCAGTCTAAAGCCGAGCACCAAGCCTCTATTTTTGCAGTAGGTGATGACTGGCAGTCGATTTACCAGTTTGCGGGTGCGGATGTGGATTTGACCACGGGCTTTAAGGATCGTTTTGAAAGCTCGACCATTCATCACCTCGATACCACTTATCGCTTTAACAATCAGTTAGGTGCGGTAGCTAATCGCTTTGTACAAGAAAACCCAATTCAGATTCCGAAAGAACTGAACAGCTTCAAGCAACAGAAACAGAAGGCGGTGTATAGTGCGCCAAGCAAAGAAGTTGAGAAGATTCTTGATCAACTGAACCGCCAATCTAAAGGTAAAACCAATAAATCGGTGCTGCTACTTGGACGTAATCATTACCATAAGCCAGAGTTGTTGGAAGATTGGAAGAAGATCTTCACCTCCATTGATATCAAGTTCATGACTTGCCACGGCAGTAAAGGTAAAGAGGCGGACTTTGTCATTATTCTTTGTGTCGACGAAGGACAGTTCCCGACCAAGAAAAAACAGCTGCATATTGATGGCGCATTGACTGAATCATCAGACGCTTTCCCTTATGCAGAAGAGCGTCGTCTATTCTATGTAGCAATGACGCGGGCAAAAGAGAAAGTATGGATCACGCACAGCGGTGACGGTTCTGGCTTTGTGCAAGAGCTGCATGGTTCTGATTACCCCGTCGTTCGTAAAAAGTGATGTTACTTGACTTGATTGTCTAAGATTAGATCTTCAAGCCCTGCCTTAATATCACAAGGCAGACGCATAAAGCATAAGGAGTTTGCTATGGAACACGGCTCTATTAACTACATTGAATTTGCTGCGAAAGACATCGCCGCAACTAAGGCGTTTTTCAGCCAAGTGTTTGGTTGGAGCTTTGAAGACTATGGCCCTGAGTATTCTGCTTTTGAAGGTAAAGGCTTAATAGGTGGGTTCTATTTGGCGGATCTGGCGTCGAATACGGATAACGGCGCGGCGCTGATGGTTTTCTATAGCCAAGATCTTGAGCAAACCGAGCGCGATGTAATTGATGCTGGTGGTCAGATAAACCGTGAGATCTTTAGCTTTCCCGGTGGCAGACGTTTCCATTTCAGAGAGCCAAGTGGTAACGAGATGGCAGTGTGGAGCGATAAATAGAGAGACTCTCGCACTGTTTTATGATTGAACTGTTTAATGTCTGAAAACGAGACATAAAAAAGCCTGCGATAAAATGCAGGCTTTTTAGTCTGTTCAGTAGAGAGCACATTTAACGTGCGATTACGTGCGCTCAGCTAGGTACGCTTCGTAGTCTGGGATCTCGATGATCACCTCTTCTTCAAGCAGTGAAGAGTTAAACAGGAAGTTAGCGGTAGCGCGGTTAGTTGCCACAGGAATGTTCCAAACACTTGCGATACGAAGCAGCGCTTTTACATCTGGGTCATGTGGTACAGCATTAAGTGGGTCCCAGAAGAAAATCAGCATATCGATTTTGCCTTCAGAGATAAGCGCACCAAGTTGTTGGTCACCGCCCATAGGGCCGCTGATCATGCTCTTGATTGCTAGGCCTGTCTCTTTACTTAGTAGAGAACCAGTCGTGCCCGTTGCGTAAAGGAAGTGCTTTTGTAGTTTTTCTTTGTTCTCTTTGACCCATCTTAGTAGCTCAGGTTTGAAGTGGTCATGAGCGACCAAAGCGATATGCTTGTGTGTTGGCATAGTGCGCGTTGTTTTTTGCATGAATGTTCCCTAAATAGTTGTTTCGTTTTTATTGTTTTGAGTTCTTCAGCCAATATAGCACTAAGGATTCACACTGAATACCGGACGAAACTCAGAAGGTGACAATGAGTCGGCGATAATTTGATCTTTGAGAGTTGCAGGTGTCAGCGCTTCGATAATCGGTGCGCTGTGTTGCTCGTAAGGTTGACCGCGTAAGTAACTCGTGGCTTGTTTTACCGACAAGCGACCTTGCTCAACCATTTTATCTGTTGGCGCAAAAAGTACCTTGTTACGAAGTAAACCACGGTAGGTTCCGTGACTTAGGTAACTGGAAATTAACCCAATCTCTTCGGTTTTATCGGCCGCTCGTAGCTCACTGATCGCAGCTTCAATAGCGACGGCACTTCCGACTATATATTGGATATCAGGTTCTTCTATCACCTGTTGTACTAGATTTCTTTGCAGTTCTTTATCGTTATCTGCCCAATAGCTGATCGCAATTTTGATATCACTCGACTTGATCGCATCATAAAACCCCAGTGCTACAGGCTTAGTGCCGCCACTCGCTTGCGGGCCAAGTAACAGGGCGATAGGTGTTTCGCCTGATCCTTTCGGGTGTCGTTTCGACAAAAACTCTCCGACTTGGTAGCCCATTTGATACCAGTCGACACCGACTGTGCCTTTCAATACCTTCTGTTGTTCTTCATTGACGGTTAACTCATTTACCGTAGCAAACACAGGCGTCGAGCCAACCCAATCGCTGAGATTGTCATGGTATGCATCGGGTGAAACGGTGCCTAAAATAATGGCATCGGCTCCCCATTGCGTGCAAAGCACCAGTTGTGAGGCTTGTTTGGCTACGTTGGGGTAACCGCCAGCTTCCAATACTCTTAGCTCAACTTGCTGCTTTTCTGCTTCAGAGATCATTCCATAGTTTACAGACAACCAATAAGAGTCTTTGAGGTGCGGATAAATGGCACAAATTTTCTCTTTGTGTGATGTGGCTTCGGCTGGTTTTATTGGGCTCAAAGGCTCGCTAGCACCTGCGACAGTAGTCACTGAGGCCAGTAGTGAGAGAAGAATTATTAAAGCGAAAGGTCTAGATAGCATGAATTGCCGTTTTATTGGTTTTAGATAAGAAACACTGCAAAATATAGCGTATTCTGCATGGGTAAAGAAGAACGTTTTAAGGTTTAGAGTTTATGTTGTTAGCTTCAGCGAGTATTGGACGCAAGCTGCTGGCCTCATTCTTAGTGATGGCACTGTTGGTTCTATTATCTGCATTGATTGGTGTTTCTGGTTTTAGCTTTGTAGCCAAAACGGAAAGAAACGTCGTTGATTCGGCGCTTCCTGCCATGATCGAAGCTCGTCAGGTTTCTGAGTTGAGTAACCGTATTATTTCGTCAGTACAAACACTTTCTAATGCGAGAAACGAAGCTGAAAGAAAAGAGGCTGGCACCGTACTGTTTGACCAACTTGAGTCGCTTCTTCAACATATCAAAGAGCTTGGTGTCGACAGTTTCGATTCTCAGCTCCTAAATAAACTCGAAAACAATGTTCAAAGCGTTATTAACACACTGGCTGAGCTGGGTGTGTCGGTTGAGCGTAAGCTTTGGTTAAGCAAAGAGTTGTCGTCTCGTGTCGAAGAGATGCGCCTATTGGCCGAAGAGCTAGAGCAGTTGACGCGAACCCAAGTTTTGAACACGGCTACCATTGCGGTTGCTAACGTCACGCATATCTATGACCTGCTAGAAACCAAAGAAACGGATAAAGCCTACCAAGCCCTAGATGCGCTTGTTGAGGTTGATCTTGATTTGTCTGAACGCTTACACGAATTGCATTTGCTGGCGTTCAAAATGCTTAACCAAATTGAAGAAACGCAAACCGTTACCAACGTAGAGCGTATTCATCAAATCCAATCTGAATTTGAATCCAACCTAAGAATCATGGCGCGCCGCGTTAAAGCGGTCGAAGATCCTACTCGTTCAGCGCAGATGTCTCAGTTATTAGAAGAGCTCAGAAAACGCCAAGTCGTGTTCGATATTTCATTAGAACAATATGAGAACACCAAAAAGTCAGAGTTTCTGATGCAAAATACGTTGGAGTTGTTCTCTCAGCTGAATACAACGGTTAACCAACTGGTTGATGATTCAAACCGAAGCACCAAAAAAGCGGTTGATGAGCTGACTAGTACGTTGAATTTGGCTCAATGGTCGCTGTCTGTGATTTCGGTTATTGGCTTGGTTATTGTCGCATTTATCGTGTGGCGAGTGGTGTATATCTCGGTTGTTAAGCGTCTTGCTGAATACTCATCGGCCTTGATGTCTATCGCACAAGGTCGCCTGAATATTGATATATCGGTAAAGGGTAATGATGAGCTGGCTCATATGGGCGAGGCGATCATCACTGCCAGAAACACCGCGCAGGCACTACAAGTGGTTGCGGTGGGTGAAGCAAAGGCGAAACGCGAACTTGAAGAGCACAAAGAGCATCTTGAAGAATTGGTTACTGACCGAACCTATCAACTACAGAAAACCAATGAGAAGCTGAATATCGAGGTGGGGAACCACGCTAAGGCTCGTAACGCCGCAGAACAAGCAAGCCGAGCAAAATCCGCTTTCCTTGCGACGATGAGCCATGAAATTAGAACGCCGATGAACGGTGTGTTAGGTACCGCAAGATTGCTCAAAGATACCGGGTTAGACCCGTTGCAATCGGGCTATGCAGACATCATTAACCGCAGCGGTAAGAACCTACTCGCGATTTTGAATGACGTGTTGGATTACTCAAAGATAGAAGCGGGGCATCTGGAAATCCGCACAGCGTCGTTTGACCTTCATCAGATGGTTCAAGATACCTACCAATTGATGGAAGGGCGCGCCGCTGAGAAGAAGCTGAATTTTGATTTCCATATTGAAAGTGATGTGCAACGCTATTGGCGCGGTGACGTAACGCGAATCAGCCAAATCTTGAATAACTTGGTCGGCAACGCGATTAAGTTTACGGAAAGTGGCTCGGTCGATATCTTTATCAGCTTAGATATCGAAGATGAAAATCGAGTGATGTTTGAAGTGTCAGATACCGGTGTCGGTATTGATGCTAGCGAACAAGCTTGTCTGTTTGATGCCTTTACTCAAACCGACAGCGGTCGCAACAAAACCGGTGGCACAGGGCTTGGATTAGCGATCAGTAAAAGCATCATGTTGGCAATGAACGGGGATATTGGCGTTCATTCTGAAGAAGGCGAGGGTAGCCAGTTCTGGTTCTCACTGCCACTTGAAGCCGGAGAGAAGATAGAAACGAAAGTACCGGTCATTGAAGCGTGTATTCGAGCTAAGGTGCTTCTGATTGAAGATAACCCCGTAAACTGCATCGTTGCTGAAGGCTTTTTGCATAACTTGGGGCACGAGGTTGTGATCGCGACAACCGGACAGGAAGCGAGAGCCATATTCAGTGAGCAAGAGTTCGACATTGCGCTGGTGGACATTAACTTACCGGACTGCGATGGCGTCGAGTTAATTCAACAACTCAAAGACGATAAGCTTCAACATGAAAATGAAGAAGACGTAATCCGAAAAGTACCTCCAATGATCGCAGTATCGGCTCACGTGTTTAACGAAGAAGTGGAAAGCTATTTGTCTTCTGGCTTTGATGGCTTCTTGCCTAAGCCGTTAGAGAAAGAGGCACTTGCTCAACTTATTGTGACACAGCTTGATGGCAAGACTTTGCTACTGCCACAACCTGATCCTAACGATTCTATATGCAGTCAAAACAGCAAGCCTCAACGTAATAAAGGCAACGAGTTGTACTCATCTCAGATGGCGAGCGTCGTCTCTGATCTAGCCATCAAGGCTTCGCAAACTGAAGACGAAGGAGAGACTCCTGTGAAATTGATTGATTCCAATGTCATCAAAGGTGACTTGTCCATTCTTGGCTTAGAAAAGATGAAGCAGATTGTGGGACTATTTGAAGAGAGTAGCCGCGTCACTTTAAGTGAAATGGTCGAAGCGAGTGATTCGAACAATGGACGTGAGGTAAAATCTCTCGCTCATAAACTGAAAGGTTCCGCGGGCAGTTTAGGTTTGTTGCAACTTTTCAATGCTTGCCAAGTGATAGAGGCGAGCAGCGATCCATTAGGTGAATACCGAGGCAAAGATAGCGAGTTGTCGAAGTTGGTTCAAGAGTCACTTGAGGCGTTGCAAGAGCAGTTATAAAAACAAACCTTAGGTTGCGACAGAAACGTATCGTGAGCTAGAAACCAAAAGTAACAACATAAAAAGCAGCCAATTTCTTCATTTTTTATGAAAGAATTGGCTGCTTTTTAGTTATAGGATTTGGTTAAATACAATTTTTGGTGATTCACTTTAAATCATCTTGATATGCCCAGCAGCTTTGATCTTAACGTGAACCATATTGCCTTGTAGGTAGCTTAATGGAATCTCGCTGCGTTCAATGATTGCAACGTTGTCGCTGCATGCGCCCGCCTCAATCGCCAGTTGCTTTGATTGCTCTTCTAAGTCTTTTAAGGTTTCTTCACGAGAAGCGGGTTCAATCGGGACAATCTTATCGAATTGACCTGATATTTCACCCAACGCAACACCAATCGCATTCGCCACTTCAAAGTGCTCAGGGCGAACCACTTGGCTCACACCTTCAAAATGATCTGGGAATAGGGCACTGCCGCCACCAACCATGATTACGGGTACATTCGCTGCAGAGGTCTTCATCTTATCGATGCCTTCTTCAACATCCGTGACCATTTGTTGGTAAACCTTGCTTGCTTGTTCGCCTGAAATACCAATCTCATCACTCAGTTGATGTTCTGCCTGCCACTGCATTTGACCTGTTTTGAGTGCAATATCGGTGAGCGTAAGTTCATCACCACCAAAGCTACGCGCCGTTTGCGTTAAGGTATGGCCAACACTTTCAGGGCCAAGCTCAATGCGCTGTTGTGCAAAGTGAACTTTGGTACCACCACCAATGGCTAACGCCAAAATATCAGGCATACGGAAGTTGGTTCTCACTTCGCCGATTTCTACGGCGAGGCTCGATTCTCTTGGGTAACCGTGAGTCAGCACACCAATATCAGACGTAGTGCCGCCTACATCGACCACAATCGCGTCTTTTAACTTAGTTAAGTGACTCGCTCCACGAATCGAGTTTGTTGGCCCACAAGCCACGGTAAGAATTGGGTACATCAATGCGAATTGCTGCGACATCAGTGTGCCGTCGTTCTGACCGAAATAAGGCGTGGTGTGGATTTCATGATTGATGAGTGCATTACAAAAGCCGTCAACGAATCGTTTTGCTGTACCTTGCAGAGCTGCATTGAGGATAGTGGCGTTCTCGCGTTCTAAAAGCCCTAAACTGCCGACTTTATGGGACAACGATAGGTTCACGCCCGGAAGTTCTTGTTGAATCCACTCTGCTGCTTGAAGCTCCTGGTCGCCGTTGACGGGAGAGAACACTCCGCAGATAGCAATGGAATCCACTTGGCCTTTCATTTTCTGGCAAAGCTCGCGGATCTCAGACTCTTGAATGTCGGCAATCAACTGGCCGTCATATTCATAGCCGCCGTGTGCTTGGTAGAAGTGCTGACCAAGCAGGTTTTGCCACGCTTCACTCCAACCACAAAGGGGCGGGACGCTATCACCACTTGGAAGCGCTAAGCGAATCATGCCGACTCTGTCTAAGCCTTTTCGTTCAACAATTGCGTTGGTGCATTGAGTGGTACCAAGCATCGCATGTTTCACCTGTTTGCCATCAATGTTTGCTTGGTTTAATAGCGCAGAAATCGCGTTGTCGATCCCTGTTGAAATATCATGTGTGGTTGCGGTTTTTACTTTGGCAATCACATTCAAGTCTGCGTCTAGCAGCACACCGTCGGTATTGGTGCCACCTACGTCAATGCCCAAACGGCAGTAATCGAGCGTAATGTTTGTCATGCGACTACCTCTTCAATGCAGACTTTAGTTGTTCAATGGTTTGATACTCGACTGTGTAGCCAAAGTAACCCGGGCCCGCGACTTCGATGCCTTTGTCAGTCCGCCATTTTGGGTCGCAAGGGTAGGCGATAAGGTCAATGCGCTGCCCGTAACGAAGTTGTTCGGTTGTGATTGGCTTGCCGGTTTCATGATCCAAGATCGAAATAAGATCCGGTGTTGATGCCAGTAGGTTATCTTGGCTCATGTCGACGCGGCTTGTGCCTTTGTGCGCGAGAAGTAATTCGTTTTGGAACTGCACAAACACGTTATCGACGCCGGTATCTTCAAACTGAGCCAGCTTTTCAATCACGACACCGCCTGTTGCAAAACCACCATCGGTTTCACGTTGAATATCAACAATCTTGCCACTGATGATGGTATGGCCGCCGACAATGTCTAATACGGCCTGTGTGCCACTTTGATTGTTGTCGTTTGCCAGTCTAATCGCTTCACCAATCTTCATTGCTTGGGTTAGTGTTGCAGGCAGTGCGCTGCGTTTTAGGTTCTTACCGTTCATTGGGTAATCACACATTGCTGCAGAGCCGCCCATCTGTTCGGTAATCGGCCTCGCAAACTTTTCAGACCAAATACCGTTAATCGGATAAAGCGTGACGACATTGCCACGCTCGTCGGCCAATGTGTTTGGGGCAGAAGGGAGACCATCAAGAAAGAACGTCACCATCTGAGCTTCTGGGAACGCACGTCCCATCGCATCACAATCGATCACAGGAATGTTCTTTTGCGCTGCAACGAGAATTGGAATCAGCGAATTAAAACCGCCCACTTCGATAGGAAACGTTGCTGCCACTTCAGTGCCGAGCGCTTTTTCCATCGCTTCAAAAGCAATCAACATTTGATCTTTCGAATTGAGTTTCTCTACTGCGACGGTTGGTGCGCCAATCATTGAAGAGGGCACTGTCATCCAATCGTCTTGAACGTCTTCTAAAGGAATCATGCGTACAGGGTGCTTTGCCGTTGCAATGGCTACTTTCGCCATCAAGGCACCGCTGTATGGGTCACCGCCTCCGCCAGTACCTAATACCGTCGCACCAAGCGCGATATCATCAATCATTTGTTCAGTAATAATCACAACTACTATTCCTTATCACTTGAAGGAGAAAGCTTCATTAGGGCGAGGTAAATCACACCAGCGGCAAGAATGCCGTCTAACGCCGAGATGCTGGTGAACGAAAACAGGTTGAAAAACTCTGGTGCGGTACAAGCGATGAAGGCAGTACCAAATGCCCAAGAAGCCAAGCCTTTAAACATCCAAGCTGGAACTTGTTGGATGTTCTTAAAGCTCATTTTTGTTGAATCTAAAACATAATATTGGACGATGTAGACACCCGCTGCAGGCGCAATGGTTACGCTGAGTAGCATTAAGAAATCAGTAAACTTGTTCACCATGCCGAGTTGAGCAATGCCAATACCGACGATGGTCATGATCACAACCAGAACAGGGCGCGGAATCTTAGGTAGAACCATCGACATGCATAAGCCGCCAGAGGTCAGGTTGCTACTGTTGGTGGTCCATTGTGCGAATACCAGTACGATGATGGCTGCCATGCCTAAACCTAGGGTAAAGAAGACTTCGACTAGGTCGTCGGTGCCGGTCATTTTGGTCAGGATCAACGCGATAAGAATGATGGCACTGTTGCCGACCAGAAATCCGATACCCGCTCCTAGAATCGCATCACGACGTGTTTTGGCGTAGCGAGCAATATCAGGTGCAGCAACCGCAAAAATCCAGATAGACATAACAAAAGAGATGGCTTGGCCAAGCGTCAAAGGATCTTCAATCGATGGCGCTGTGCCACCTTGATAATCAGCAGCCATAAACAAACCGATGGTAATGAGTGTCACCATCAAAGGCACTGAATAAGTACTGAGTTTGCCTAAAGCACGAACGCCATAGATAGCCGTCATCATCATTAACACACTGCCGCCAATAAGAGCTGTAAGGTGTGAAATTATGATGTCGTATTTCGCCAGTGCATCGACCATGATGAAAGCGAAGAAATCAGCCTGGAATGCGAACCAGCCAACTAATGAGATGCCGTTGATGAAGCCGAGAATTTTACCGCCGTTACGACCAAATACTGCGCTGCTCACTAGCGGGGTAGACACGCCAGCTTGAAAGCCAATGTTGGCACACAGCATCGCGATGATCGCCAATAAGCCTGAACCAATAAACGTGGCAAGCAGTGCGTCTTCAAAACCAATACCGCTGCTTAGAATCGAGCCGAGAAACAATCCCGAAATATCGATGCCGATAGCTAACCAAATAAGGCTGATAACCCACCACGATCGTTTGGCCTTTTCGGGAACGGGTTCCAATTCGAAGTCATCTATCTTTTTGTGGCTGTGTGTTGCTTCGGGTTTATTCACGTAAGCTTCTGCCGCCATAGTGCCATCCATGCATTGTTATTCCATAAGTGTGAATAAAGCATACTGATGTATTTATTGTTAATAAATGAATATAATCAGATGTAAACATAACAAAAAACAAATGTGAGTGGCAAAGTGAATTCAAACAATAAGTTAGATAAAAGAGACCTGCGAAGATTAGAGCTTTTTTGTGAAATTGTTGAGCAAGGAGGCATCAATCAGGCGGTCGCAAGCACCGGGATTAGCCAACCTGTGCTCAGTAATCAGCTTATTGCCTTGGAAAAAAGCTTAGAATTAACATTATGCCAACGTGGTCGACGTGGTTTTAAGCTGACTCATGAAGGTGAGCAAGTGTATAAATATGCGAACCAATTGAAATCGACCTTAACCGACTTCGCTTACAAGTTACGAGGTGTACAGACTGAACTCTCTGGGCACGTGCGAATTGGATGCTTGGATAACACCGTCACTTTGCCCTATAACCCACTTCCCAAAGCGATCGAGACGTTTTACCAACGCAGTAACAGTGTTGAGGTGAGTGTTGATGTTGGCGATTTCACCCAGTTGAATGAGAAGTTAGCAAAGAACCAGATTGATATGATGATAGTGGTTCTAGGGTCACATCAAAAATCAGCGTTTCAACATAAATACCCACTGTTTGAAGAGCACAGTTATCTGTATGCGCGTAAGGATCTGGCAGAGAAGATCATGGACAAGGATTTCTCATTGGATGGCTGTCGCATCAACATGGGCGGCTATGCCAAAGATGAGATGTTTCGGTTACTGAATATTGAGCAGTACGATTCCGTAAAGCCTTTTGATGGCTGGCATGTCGAGTCGGGTGTGATTCTAACTTTGGCGGGTACACACCTGAGTTTCTTGCCTTCTCACTTAATCGATCGTGGCCATTATGACCAAGCCTTAATTCCGCTTCAGCCCGAGAAGTGGAGCCTGAAGAGTCAGTTTTATGTGGTGTTGAAGCAACCTGTAGATTCCCTTTCTCCCGCCGCGCGTGCGTTTTTTGATGAGCTACACCAACCGGAAACATCGGATTCAATATAGAGAATTCGTCGCTTCTTGATAGCACTTAAGATACTTTCCCATATACAAAAAATCCTCTGCCAAGACAGAGGATTTTTGTTTTTATGCTTTATGAGTGAAAACTAACGGTTCTCGAAGCGGTTGTAATCCAACAAGCCAAACTCGATCGGTTGGTCTTGTTGATACCAACGATGAACGCGATCACTGAATGGCCAGAACTCGCTAGAACTGCGTCGTACCGCAAACTTGTCCAGCAGAGCCACGTAGTCTTCTTCTGTGTTTAAGTTTTGCAGCGTTTTCACTAGCGCAGGAATCTCGCTCTCGGTTAATGATAGGTAAGCCGCAGGGTAGCTTCCCACAACGCCTCTTACGAGGGTTAGGTCATCATTGGCGTAATCACGGTTACCTTCTTCATTAAACAAGCTAGAAATGTTGCTGTGCGCGTTATTGTGAATCATGGTGAACAGCTGCTCTTCGCCGTTTTCGCCTTCAATCATGATCATCACTAATTGAGGTACATGACGCAGGCCTTCTCCCTTAATCAAGTTCACTTGGTTAAGCAGTGCTTCATTCTTTCTACCAAAACCCGTTTCAACAATCTCAAAGCGATTGTCGAGAACAGGTGCGAGCTTATCTTTGATCATATTAAGCAGTTCACGCTTCGGATCGGCCGTTTTATAAACCACGCTGGTCGGCTGATCAAAAGGAGCTATGTTTCGCTGCAAGTAGTCACTCAGTTGTGTGCTTTGGTTCTGGTACCAACTAGAGTGTTCAATGTGGCGAACGTCTTTAGGAAGAAGGGTTAAGAAGTTACTCTCACCTTCAAGGCGCAAGAAGTCCATGAACATGCGTGTAATCAGCTGGTGGCCAAAGTTACCGTAAACATCGAAGCCTGCAACGAGAAGATAATGAATACGCTCTAGAAGAGCATAATCAAGAATCCATGCAGTCTTTGGTTGCGTGCCAACTAACCCTTGTACAACAGAGGCGCTATCGAAGTGCCTAAAGACGGTGAGAGCAGCATTCGGGTTGATGCCATCGCCATCCCAAATGATGCCAGTGTCTAGGTTTACGCCACTTTCGAACCATTGGTTGGTGAAGTCTGATTTCGCGTTTAGGTATCGCGCTTGTTGCTTCGCGTATCTTACCCAGTTGGTCACAGGCACGGTGTTACTTTTTAGCTCGCTAGGCAGCTTTAAGTTTTTCTTTTGGCTTGCATAGAAGGCGTTAATTTCCGGAACATCAGCTTTCTCTGGGTCGATGAAGAAAACCCAAAAACGGTCGTTAATTACGTTCAAGGCAAGTTGACCACGACACACAGGTCCTTTGATATAGGCCATGATGGTGTTTTGCGCGTTATCTAACATGAAGTTGAAGCGCGAGTTTACTGGCAGCGCTTCAAATGATGTCATTGGGTTAGCTGAAACATCAATATCGTAACTAGGAAGTTGTTTTACGGTGTAATTAACGTCGACAAACCAGGTATTCCACTTTTGTAGACGCTCTTTATTAAGTGCGAAAGGCATGTGCGTTTTGTCGACGATGGTGCCTTGCTCTGGAATCAGACGGTAGTAAACACGGTCTACTTTTGGATCGTCATAAGGGCGACGAGTCGTGATGCGCTGCACCGCTTCACCTGGTGGTGTTGCAGAGCGAACAACAGTGAAGAAACGCGTTGGTTGCGCTAAATCAGAAAAATAGACGTGAGATAAAAATAGATGTTCGTAGATGTAACGTGCTGAAAGTTGACTCTTATTGTCGCTCTTATTTAAAAAGCGTTCGTAGACATTAACGAGCTCTTGTTCTGCATCATTCAGCGGAATGTGGTCGTTCATTAACGCACCATTTTCCAACCAACTCATTAAAGTCGCGTATTCAGTTTTGTCTAAGTTTGGCATCCCATAAGGCATTCCCCAAGTTGGGTAATCTCTCTCGTATTGAGCGTATTCTTCAATGGTTGGGCACTGTTGGTCGCGATCGATTGAAAAGTCGAAACCTTCAAGCTGGGTCTGATCGGGTAGAGGGTGATTCTCTTTCTGAATCAACATACGAGAAACAAGACCAGCATCGAGGTTAGCCGTTGAGTTCTGCATGCGCTCATTGAGGACAGGATGAAAATCCGCATCGCGCCACTCTTGCGTGGTTAACGCATCTTCAAACAAGCGAGTAGGGGCTGATGCGGTTAAGCGAGTGCCTTGATAAACGAGTGCCTTGCTCGCGCCTCGGTCTATACCTTCCACTGAAGACATTTTGAGTTGGCAAGGGGCGTCATAACAAGCGTGACAAACCACACATCGGTTATCAATGATGGGCTTTACTTCGTCAATGAAGTGCTGTGCTTGAGCCGAAAGAATAGGTGCTTGGCGATCGCGTACTTGTTGTTCACCAAACAGTTCGTCGAAGTTTAAACCCGCGTAGACGGCACAACCTGAGAAGACGCTAACAAAAGCTAAAATGAAGAGTTTTTTCAAATTCATACGTATTTAAATATTAGGCATTTTCTATAATTATATCGAAAATGATTGAAAATGCTCATGTTCTAACAATTTTGTAGACAAGATCTTGATGGGACGAGTAACTTGTCGATGCGCATCACTCGCTTGTGATCAGAAATTGGAGTTTCAAGATAGCTAGATTTAAGCCCTAAGAGTTAAGAGTTAAGAGTTAAGAGTTAAGAGTTAAGAGTTAAGAGTTAAGAGTTAAGAGTTAAAAGTTAAAAGCTAAAAGCCAACAGTTAAAGAGCTAAGAGCTAAGAACTAAGGCTCGCTGATTGACGTAACAAACAGAGAAAGGGACAGACAATCGCTCAAACTCTTTAATCCAGCGCCATTGGTTATCTTGCAGTTTATCGCCAGGGCCTTTGACTTCAATCCAATGAAACTCATCGCCCTTGAACGCAATCAAATCCGGCATCCCAGTTCTAAATAGCTTTAAGTCACTCAATATCACTTTGAAGAGATCGATAACTAAAGCATTTGGAATCGAAGCCAAGCTGTGTTCGATGAGTGCCTTAGTAAAATAATTCCAATGAACAAAGGGGTTCGCGATACCTTGCTTTTCATCGTAAGTATCAAGCAAATGGTTCAGCCCATGTTTGGATATCGTCTGAAACAAGGCTTCAATCTGTTCGGCTCGCTTGTCTGCGAAACCGGAATGGTACAGATCCAATGGTCGATGTTGGTATCGATTGATAAAGGCGCCTTCAACGTCTGCGAAAATGACATCCCAGAAAGCCAAACCAAACAAGCCACACAGAAAACTGTTTTCAGAAAAGTAGACGTCCCAACCTTGGTTCTCAAAATGCTGCTTTACCGCAAGCTCGACTCGCGTTTGGCTGAGGTCTAATTCCAGTTTTAACTCTTTGCAGCTCGGCTTTATGGTTCGTGAAACTTTGTGCCCCTGTTTCCGTAGCAGCCGGTCTTCAAGCTTAATAGCGACTTCCAACTCTGACACATCCGATGGAGTAGCCTTCATTTGCGTGACAATGTCACACATTAAGTCTAACTCACCTTGCTTGTCATAGATGCGCGCAAGTCGCTCTCTGCTAGGAGGAAGTTCCGATTGCCTGAACCAAAAGATAGCTTGGTCGTTTAGGTTAAGCCTTTCTATATCGCGAGCAATATCATTGATCAAACACGATCGTTTTCTGGCAATGCTTCTGTGTTCTGATTCTTCAGGAATCGAGTTTAAAAGCAGTTCCAGAAAGTCACCGTCTTTGCGGTTACCTTCTGAATACAAGCGTTGAATATCGCGCATCTGGAGTAATTGATTGAGTTGATCTTTAGAGGTGAAGAAGCGGCGTTGCTTGCTTAATGGGTAGTTCTCAAAGGTGTTGAGCCCAAGGTCACTTAACACGAACTGACTTAAGTCTTGATAGGTGTTGGCAAAGAACAGCAACAGTAATACATCGATAACTTGAGATTCGATGACGTAAATACAGTCGAAGGTTAGGCTTTGAAATTGATCAAAAGGTTGCTGATCAAGTCGTAACAACAGCTCGTTTTTCTTGGCAGTTCTATGGCTGTTAAGGGCAGGGAATACACTCAACAGCTCTGGTTTGGTGAGTAAGTGCAACCCGAGTTCGACCTCACTAATGGCGAGGTGATGCTGTTCTATAGGGTGACTCAATGCAATGAAGCCTGAGCTGCTTAGCTCTTGCAGTGCGGTCTTTAGATCTGGGATTTCAACATAGTTGAGTTTATCGCTGCGAAACCAACGGCCTTTACGAGAAAGCAAACGAACCATTAAGCATTGGCTTGAAACAGAAAGACGTTTGTATGCGGACAACCAACGACATTCATCATCACTCAGAAGATCGGGGTAGAGCGTTTGAGCGTGTTCAACCAGTCGATTGAAGTTGTCGAGATAATAAGTAGGGGAGAGCTGAACAGTAGTTTCGGTCGTCAATGGAGAAGTCGCTTGATACAAAAAGAGCCTAACCTTAAGGTTAAGCTCTTCAGTAACAAATTCAATCTTTTCTGTTGATTAAGCTTGTGATGCTTTTAGTTCAGCAACTTTAGCTTCAGAGATTGGCTTAGTGATGATTGCTAGAACAATACACACTGCCATCATAACTGCAGAGATTGTGTAAGCTAGGCCGTAACCTTCGCCGTTTGACATTGAGAAGCCAACAACTGCTGCACCGATAGCGCCGCCGATACCCCATGCCGTGTAAAGCACGCCGTAGTTAGTACCGTAGTTTTTCAGGCCGTAGAACTCAGCAGTCAGTGTTGGGAATACTGCTAGAAGTGTACCGTAACCAACAGCTGCGATAGCCGTACCAATGATTAGCGTGAATTCAGAGTTGAACGTAGCGAATAGAGCCATGTTCGCGCCTTGAAGGATGAACGCTAGAAGTAGAGTACGTACACCACCGATTTTATCTGCAAGCATACCCGCAGCAACACGGCCGCCTGAGTTGAATACTGCAAGGATAGACGCTAGGTAAACTGCGTTTGGCAGGTTAGCTTGAACGCTAGCAATTGTAGTGATGTTACCGATGATCATTAGACCAACAGATGCAGCGAATGCGTACATGATCCATAGAGAGTAGAACTGAGGAGTCTTCAGCATTACTTTCCAAGTTAGGTCTTCAGTCTTCTTAACCGCTTTAGGAGCTTGGCCTGCTTTTACTTTAGGCTCAGCTGGCGTGTAATCCGCTGGTGGGTTGTTGATTGTTGCTGCTAGAGGTACTGCGATTGCAAGTACACCAACACCAAGAATCATAAAGCTAGTTTGGATACCCATGCTGTCGATTAGCGCAGAAGTTACTGGTGCTAGGTAGATAGCTGCAAGACCGAAGCCTGCTGCGATAAGACCGTTAACCATACCTTTCTTAGAAGAGTGGAACCACTTCATTGCAGATGGAGAAAGACATGCGTAACCGAAGCCGATACCAGCACCTGTCATCACACCGAACGTGATGTTCAGCATCATAGGTGTTGTAGCGAAACCAGAAGCAATCATGCCTAGGCCTGTTAGAGCCGTACCTAGGATAAGGATCTTACGTGGACCCATACGGTCTTGTAGGATGCCCGCAACAAGAAGACAAACAGAGAATGTGATAGTTGCAATAGCGTAAGGTGAAGATGCTTCAGCAGCACTCCAACCAGCTTCAGTTACTAGCGCTTTGTTAAATACACTCCAAGCATACAGGATGCCAAGACAAAGGTTGATACAGAAGCCTGCTAGCAGGATACGTGTTGCTTTATCAATCTTGCTCATTTTTATTCTCAGTTTTGTCATCGGTTAGTGGAGAGCCACTTAACTAAAGACGGGTTATTGTGATTGTTTCTTCAAAATTAGTTTGCGTTTATCAACAGATAGCGCAAAAGAGCGCGGATTATAACCAATAAAAATGTGATTGGAATCTCTTTTTCCATTTTCGGTAAATTAAATTCATTTTGTTAATAAGTTGTTTTTTATTGGTTTTTAAAATGTATTCAACACCTTTCTGTTTTGTTCTTTTTCGCTCTGTTTTCTTATTATTTCAGGGATTTTGAGGTGATGGTTTTTGAATAGACACGTATTCCGTGCGGATATCACAGAGTTACAAATAATTTTAATTAATTTCCAAGGTTAAATTTGTGTAACAAAATAAATCGAAACAGCGCTTTGTTCATATGAGACAAGGAGTAACGGAGTTTTATTAAAAACAAAATGTTAAGCAATTGTTAAGGGTGCTTTTTGTTAGTACTTTTGCTTACATTTTGTTCGATTGGAGGGGTTGTGTTGTCCGTAAAAAGTGGGAAAATAGTACGCAAACTGAGATTCCAAATTTGAAAGGATGCGTTTCCAACTTATGGTGAGGCGAGTATTATGAAACTGTTTTTAATTTTATTGATGTCAATTTCTGGTGGTGTAGCGGCAGCTGACCATATTCACTCTTTCCTATTCGGCTTCTATGTTGCGGCTCTAGCAGTTGGTAGTTGCTACTGGCTTGCATTCCGCAGTACGCGTTTCCCACAGTTGGCATTAGTGCTATTGATGTGTGGCTTTTTTGCGAAAATTGCAGTGACTGTTATCGGTGTTTCTTGGGGTATCTCGAACGATATCATTCAATCGCCGTTCATTTTCTCATTGTCATACCTGTTCTTCTTAGTGGTTGTGTCTTACGTTTGGTTTGCATACCGCGATAAATTGACGCTAAAACAACGCGCTAAGAAGGTAGAAGAGTCTCGCAAACAAGCGGCAGCGTAATTCGATTTGATTCTTAAAAAGCCTTCTTCGGAAGGCTTTTTTGATCCTGCCTACCTGAACTCTATTCTTTGGTTGTGACGGCAGACAAAAGAAACCCCAGTATGGTGACATACTGGGGTTTCTTGTTATTTATCTATTATCTAGCAGTTACCATCTACCAAAGACTACTCTGAAGGCGTATTACTTCTTCATCATCTTAGCGAGATCGGCGAACGGGTTGTGTGTCGCTGACTGATGATCATCTAAACTCGCTTTTGCATCCACACCATAACGCTCATGGTCAGTGTATTTTGAATGCTCATGATCGTGACAGTACAGGCACAGTAGCTCCCAGTTGCTGCCATCTTCAGGGTTGTTTGTATGATCGTGATCCACGTGGTGAACGGTAAGCTCTCGGAGGTTTGAGTAAACAAATTCACGCGCACATTTACCACAAACCCAAGGGTACAGTTTTAGTGCTTTTTCGCGGTAGCCTTTCTCTTGGCGAGCATACGCTGCACTCGAACCTGTGAAATCAGAAGACATTGCCAAATCCTTATCAGTTGTAATATCCAGATTTTATCACAGCTTTCTTGAAGCTGTCGGTATGTCGTTCGTAAATCATTGTTAAATGATGCGGGGGATTTTCTGATATTAGACTGAAGTTTGAATACAGACTTATCTTTTACACACACCAACGCTTAAGCGGGTTATGTCTTTCTGGAATAAGCCATGCTTAACAGTTTGAAAATAAATCGTATTCAGGGGTTTTAACCGCAGGCATGTGACCTAATATCAGTTTGTGAGACCCTATATTAATAAGGAAATATCATGTCAGAACAATACACTCCGCCAAAAGTTTGGGTTAACGATACTGCTGGTGGTAACAAGTGGGCAAACATCAATAGTCCTGAATCTGGAGCTCGCTTTGATAAAGAGCTTCCTGTTGGTGACCATGCTTTTCAATTGTATTCTCTTGGCACACCTAACGGTCAAAAAGTCACTATCTTGTTGGAAGAGTTGTTAGCGGCGGGTGTCAAAGAAGCTGAATATGATGCGTACTTGATCAACATCGGTGAGGCTGAACAGTTCTCTTCTGGCTTTGTTGGCGTAAATCCAAATTCTAAAATACCAGCACTTGTCGACAAGTCTGGTGATGAAGACGTTAATGTTTTCGAATCGGCATCTATCTTGATGCATCTAGCAGAAAAGTTTGGTCACTTCTTACCAAAAGAAGGGGCAGCAAGAACACAAACCATTAACTGGTTGTTCTGGGCACAAGGTTCTGCGCCATTCCTAGGTGGTGGTTTTGGTCACTTCTATGCTTACGCGGATGAAAAGCAAGAGTACCCAATTAACCGCTTTGCGATGGAAGCTAAACGTCAGCTAGACGTGTTAGACAAACAGTTAGCAAATAACGAATTTGTGGCGGGTGACGAGCTAAGCATCGCTGATATCGCGATTTGGCCTTGGTATGGCAACCTTGTACTAGGCAAAATCTACGATGCAGCCGAATTTCTACAAGTTGAGTCTTACACCAACGTTGTGCGCTGGGCGAAGCAGCTAGAAGCGCGCGAAGGCTTCCAACGCGGCCGAGTGGTTAACCGTTCATTTGGCGAAGAGTGGGAGCAAGTACCAGAGCGCCATTCTGCAGAAGACATTGACCGAGTTTTAAAGCTTAAGCCTTAGTCGCTTCAAACTAACTCGTTGTACATAACTAGAGTTTGTTTTTGATTACTTCGAATCACAGACTCTAGTTTTTCTCTCTTATCGACCCTCACCAATCAAGTTCATCTATTAAGACTTAGCTATTAAAGGCGGTTTAGGTATAAAATCGCGACATCATAATTCTAAAGGATGGTGCCATGTACCACGGTCATATCTATTTCCCTCTGCGATTTGCAGAGCAAGCAGAAACACTGCGTCAGAAAATTTTATCGGAACGTAAAGATGTATTAGAGGTTTTTCCACTAATACAGCGTTTGGTTGGTCCGCATAAAATGCCGATGTTTGAGATTCACTTTGCAAACAAAGAGTCGGGTATTGTTGAATGGCTTGAGCAAGAGCGTGGCGATATGTCGGTGCTTATTCACCCGGTAACTGGCGGTGAAGAAACGCTAGATCACACAGTACGTGCGACATGGCTTGGTCGTGAACTGGGTGTCTTTGAAGAAACACTAAGTAGCTAATTTAATTCGCGCCCGACAGTACGTGCCTAATCAACGTACTTAGTTAATATCGCTGCTGTCGGGTGTGCCAATACTCACTAACGTTTTGAACTATGTTCTTCCTTAAATAATTAGCTTCTCCAGCTATTACCCAATAACAGTGATACTGCTACCGACACACCTAATGCGATTAAGATATTAGGTAAGTAAAGTCCCCAAATCGCGACACAAACCGCCACGGTTACCACTGCCCACAATAGTGTTTCTAAAATCCAAGTGCCCATAACATAACTCCTAACTAGATTGTGCGACTAGCATAACCAAGCCAAGGTAAACTTTTGGTCACCATCAATTAACCTTTCAGAAAATTGCTACAGCATGACTTTAACGATGAACTCATTGTTGTTGGTTTCATGAGTAAACTGCCAACCTTGGTTCTGACAAATGCGATCAATAAGCTCTAGGCCGATTCCAAATGAGGTTTGTTGATCAGAGTCGTTTGCCATGTGTTTATCTTCCAAACGATTACTCACCTCAAACTGGTTTGCTGCAAGCGTGATGCTGATATCTCCGCTACCGCCGTGTTGGAATGCATTTCGTACCAAGTTGGTGAGCACAACCTCGGTTAACTCGCGGGGAAGTGAGTATTCGCCTTGGTCGACCTTGGTGTGGATCTCTACCTCTTTGTTTTTTACAAGGTAACGTTGGCTTTCGATGATGTTATCGATCAAAGGTTCTAGTTTGATTTGCTCGTAGTTGGTTTCTATCTCGCTATTGCGGCTCATCCACAGCAAAGTCGTTACCAAGGCTTTCATGTTGGTGGCTGAACGTTGGATTCGTGCGACGGCTCGCTGACCACTGTTTGGAATGCTTTCAGACAACCGAACCAGCATATCGCCACTGGCTGAAATGGTGGCAATCGGTGTTCTTAGCTCGTGACTTGCGGCTCTTAAGAAAAAGCTCTCACGCTCATTAGCTTGGCGTTCACCTTGTACGCTTTTAACCAGTTGTGAAGCTAATTGGTCGATTTCTTTATAGCGAAATTGAGTCAGCCCTTCTGTGTTGTCCACATCCAGAGATTCAGACCATTTTGATAGGGTAATAATCGGTTTGGTGACTCGATGTATCAGAAGGCGAATGATCAAAAATACCAAGAGTAAAAGGGCACCGATAGCGATAAAGGCATTGTTAATTTGAGCGATAGAATCAGGTGGATTCAGCTCGAATAGATTCAAGTAGATGGCTTCATCGTATTCAGAAATGATGTATAGCGCCTCGTCGCTATCTGATATCGGATGCTTGGCTGCGTAGAGGTACTGACCTGATTCGCTGTTCGATGGAAGCTCGTAGTGTTCATAAATTGCATCGTTATCAAAAGCCTTCCAATCAAAAGCTTGTTGGAACTTAGCGGGCAGTTCCAAATAGCTTAAAAAGGCTTGGAATGTCGGGTTTTGATAGTCTGGAAGTTGCCCTGTTTCGATGTATTGTTGCTCTGCGACTTCCAATTCATACAAGAATCCATATTTTGCCGATTCATTAAGGCCAATGTGGTAACTCTGAGACACCATCAAGCTGTAGATGGCTGTGAGTAATACGACGATGCCAAATAAATAGAGGTAGATGTCACGCTTGATACTGACTCGATTCATGTTCGCGTGTTTCATGATGGCTCCTCATGCAAGACCACACCAATACCATGAACCGTGTGAATTAGCTTTGAGCCAAAGGGCGCATCAACCACTTGTCGAAGTTTAAACAAGTGCGCCTTCATACTATCCGAACTTGGCATTTCGTCTTCCCATGCTTCTTCAAGCTTGGCTTTGCTCACCACGTTAGGGCTGTTTCGAACTAACATCACGAGCATTCGCCAACATACCGGGGAGAGCTTCAATAGCTTGCCGTCTCTAATGGCTTGATGCTTATCCAAGTCCAGTTTGAGATCTGCCACAGACAACGAAGTTACAGAACCTTGAGCGCGACGTACCAGCGCCATCAACCGTACTTTTAGCTCTTCCATCGCAAAAGGCTTCACTAGATAGTCATCCGAACCTACCTCGAATCCGGCGATTTTGTCTTGTAGCGTGTCTCTTGCCGTTAACATAAGGATAGGTGTCGTGACACCTTGTTGACGAAGAGATTGGCAGACATCGAGCCCGTCCATCTTGGGCATGTTGATGTCCGTTAAGATGATGTCATAACGCCCCTCTAGCGCAAGATTGAGCCCAGCACTGCCATTGTAAGCAAAATCGAATTCGAAACCGTCGAGTTCCATATAGTCTGCAATGGCTTCTGCCAAGTCGCTGTCGTCTTCAATCAACAGGGCGTTAATGCTCATAAGTGTCCTTACTTTGTTTCTCGTTCTCTTTTCCAAGCCCAGATAGGCGGTTGGATAAGAAGTTGTAATCGGTAGTTCCAATTTGGCGCATGCCATAACTGTTGGCACAGTTTAACGTAGCCGTGGAAATATACCTTAAATGGGTTCACAGAGTTGATTCTAGGGAACACGCCGTATCTGACTTCTTCCTCTTCTTTCGCGAAGGTACCGAACATCTTGTCCCAAATGATGAAGATGCCTGCATAGTTCTTATCAAGATATTGCTTGTTGGTCGCATGATGCACTCGGTGGTGTGAAGGCGTGTTAAACACCGCTTCAACAGGGCGGGGCAGTCGTTTAACGGTTTCAGTGTGCAGCAGTGTCTGAAACAGTTGAACAAAAGTTTCACACATCAGAACCACAAAGGGATTGAAACCAAGCAGAATCAACGGCAAGTGGAAGAAGAATGGGAAGAACCAATCTAATGGCCCAAACCTGTAAGCAACCGAGATATTAAAGTAAGGCGAGCTATGGTGAACAGAGTGCGTTCCCCATGCTAAACCGTTGCTGTGCAAGAATCGGTGCTCCCAGTAATACGCAAGATCGGCCAAGATCAAGCAACCAAGAATTGTCCAGCCGGATATTGGCAGTTGAGTTAGGCTGAAATTCTCGTAGGCGTAAACAAAAGCACCAACATAAGCTAACCCGACAAAGAAGACAGTAACCAATAAGAAGAATAAGGTGACTAAATTGGTCGCGCTGTCACCCAACATATTCCAGCTGAGCTTTTTCTTAAAGGCATAGCGGATAAGCTCAAAGATAAACAGAGCCAAAGCAAGCAGTAGAAAATTATCATCTACCCAAGTCTCGGTAAGGATGATGCTTGTTTCTGTGAATGTTTTAGAGAGAAAATTCCCAATGCTATCCATAGTGAAATCCATAATTTAATCCTTTACTGACCATTCTTATAGTAGACGTATAACTCGCTAGAATCTGGCAACCCATGCTGATTCAGTTGGTGGTGTTCTATGACCATGTCCACTTCTTTTAAAATCGCGATATCTTCCCAAGCTTGCGCTAATTCTAGTTCTGTATGTTCACCTTTACTTAGAAGAAGCGTACCTCCGGCTTTGCTCGGAATATTAATTAAGGGTTTGTTTTTATTTGACGTTGATTGCTTGGTCGGGAAACCAATGGTGATCGTTGCTTCGCTGAAATCAGAGCTGATCTCTTGATAGACGACGATGACTTTCTGTTGCTGTGCGATCTTCTCGTCATTTGCTTCTAGGTTTTGATAGAAATCGACCCACAGTTCAGGCACGTCCTCTAAAGAGATAGTCTTACTCAAACCTTGCAGGTAAGTTGTATTTGCAGTCGCCTGTTGTTTTACCTCTACGGACTTATCTATGGATGGCGTACTTGTTGACGACTTGCTTACTGATGACTGAGCTATTGGTTGCTCGGTTGAGGCATCCGCAATCGCGGGTTGAATATGTAATAGCCCCCAAACCGCGCCAGTAATACCGACGGTCGTGAGTATTGAAGCGAATAGTTTCATGCTCTTTCCTTGTGTGTCATTTCTCTAGTTAGGAACAGTAAAGGAGGAGAGGTAAACAAAAGGTAACCGTGGGGGATTGTTTTAGTCAGAGGGTATTGGTGATTCATTAAAAAAGGCTCCTCAAATGAGGAGCCTTTGTTTTATTTGTTGCATTGAAATTATCAATGCATCAGGAGCGCTCTAAATTAAAGAGCTTGGGGGATTAAGCCTCTGCAGTTGCCTTAGAGTCGCTCATCTTTTTAAGAGCTGCGTAACCAAAGCCAGTTACCGCTGTACCCGCTGCAATTGCCACTAGGTACATCAGAACTGGAGAGATAGCACCAGGAATTAGTAGTACGAATAGACCGCCGTGTGGAGCCATTAGCTGAGCACCAAACATCATTGATAGAGCGCCAGTTAGTGCGCCACCTGCCATACAAGCTGGGATAACACGCATTGGATCTTTCGCTGCGAATGGGATTGCACCTTCAGAGATGAAACATAGGCCAAGAACGAATGATGCTTTACCTGCTTCACGCTCGCCTGCTTCAAACTTGTCTTTCACTAGGAAAGTCGCAAGGCCCATACCTAGAGCTGGAACCATACCTGCTGCCATGATTGCTGCCATTGGCGCGTAAGTTTGCGAAGCCAATAGACCAACACCAAACGTGTAAGCTGCTTTGTTTACTGGGCCACCAAGGTCGAAACACATCATTGCGCCTAGAATCACACCCAAAAGAATCGCGTTAGACGTTCCCATGTTGTTTAGGAAAGTTGTCATTGCGCTCATCACGCCAGAAACAGGGCCACCCACGATGTAAACCATCACAAGACCAGTGAACAAACTCGCGATAAACGGAATGATCAGGATTGGCTTGAGGGCTTCCATGGATTGTGGAAGTTGAACCTTGTCGGCAATGAATTTCGCTGCGTAACCTGCAATGAAACCCGCTGCGATACCACCTAGGAAACCTGCGCCTGTTGAGCTAGCCAGCATACCGCCGATTAGACCAGGAGCCAGACCCGGACGGTCAGCAATTGAGAATGCAATGAAACCAGCAAGAACAGGAATCATCAGTGCGAATGCAGAGCCACCACCGATAGTCATCAGTGCTGCTGCCAGCGTGCCTTCTTCTTTAAACGCTTCGATACCGAATACGAAAGAGAGTGCGATGATCAAACCTCCTGCAACAACCACAGGAAGCATGTGAGATACACCTGTCATTAGGTGCTTGTACACGCCTTTCTTCTCGTCAGCAGGCGCTGAATTTGCAGAAGCGGTGTGTTGGTATGGTTTAGCTTCTGCGAACGCTTTTTCCATCTCTTGCTTTGTTTTCTTCAAAGCAGGACTTGTCGTTGTTTTGTATAACGCTTTGCCGTTAAAACGATCCAGTGGAACGTCGATGTCGGCTGCGATGATAACTAGATCAGCGTCTGCGATTTCTTGGTCTGTCAGTTGGTTTTTCGCACCTACAGAGCCGCGAGTTTCCACTTTGATTTGGTGACCTAGGCGTTTGCCTTCTGCTTCAAGCGCTTCAGCGGCCATAAAGGTGTGTGCAACACCCGTTGGGCAAGCGGTAATCGCTACGATTTTTTTGCTACCTGTAGCAGGTGACGTACCGGTCACTTCAACAGTGCTTTCAGCTTGAGAAGCGTCTAATACCGTTGCTTCTGCTACCGCTTTCTCTAGAAACGCTTTTGCATCTGCAGTGCATTCAGAGATAGCCGCTTGGTACACTTTCTTGCCGACAAAGCGCGCTTTATCAACGTTGGTGTTGGCTGCGATAACCACAACATCGCTGCTGTCGATAGCGTCTTGCGATACGGTTGAGTCAGGTAACACGCTTGATTGACATTCAATAGCGGCGTTCCAACCCAGTGCTTTTGTCGCTTGCTCTAACAAGCCTGCTGCGATGATGCTGTTTGCTACGCCACTAGGGCAAGCTGTGATAATGGTAATATTCATAATAAACCTTTTGTCCTATTTGCTTGTGTCTAACTGGCTAGTTGGAGCACTAAGCGACTGTAATTGGATATTTTGTAGTACTGAATCCAGCTCTTGTTGGCTGGTGATGCCCACGCCTACCTGTGAAACTGCTAGAGCAGATAGGGCGGTTGCGAATTTAATAAGTTCTGGTTTTGGCATCTGTTGCATGTGACCCCAACATAGGCCAGCAACCAATGTGTCACCTGCACCTACCGTGCTGACTACTTGCATGCGCGGTGGTTGAGCATGTAACCATTCACCTTGGTTTAGCCACATCACGCCTTCTGCGCCAAGTGACACCACGATGTTTTCAATGCCTTTTTCACTTAGGGCTTGGCCCGCGTGTTGGCATTGGTCACGAGTTGTCAGCTCTGCATTGAACAGCTGAGACAGCTCTTCATCGTTTGGCTTAATCAACCAAGGTTGTGCATTGATACCGGCTTTAAGTGCGTCACGGCTGCTATCAAATAGCACCTTCTTACCTAAATCGTGTAAGCGTTGCACCCAAGAAGCGCAAAGCTCTGGCGATACGCCTTGTGGCAAGCTGCCTGCAATGACGAAGTAATCGTGTGTTTCAGCAAGTTCTAATAGGGTTTCTTCGAACGCTTTAATCGCGTCAGCATCAACAGGAACACCTGGGAAGTTGATGTCGCTTACTTGGCTTGAGTTCTCAACCAGTTTTACGTTGATACGAGTTGCGCCATCAACACGGATAAAGCGGTCAGTTGCGCCCATTTGTTCGAACAGTTGGCAGAACGCTTCTTCGTTATTGCGACCAAGGAAACCTGTTACGGTCACTTTCGCACCAAGCTCTGAAAGTACTTTTGCTACGTTTACGCCTTTGCCCGCTGCATGCAGAGAGCCTTTGTTTACTAGGCTCACTGAACCCACATTAAGTGCGTCGATAGCGCCTGTCAGGTCTAGAGCAGGGTTAAGCGTTACAGTAACGGCTTTGATTTGTTTATCAGACATATCGACTCCTTAACCTTCGCCAAGGCCTGAAGCGATAGCTTTGCCAATCGATTCAAGTGCTTGTGCTGCGTCATCACCTTCAGCAACAAACTGAAGCTGGTGGCCGTGTTTAACGCCAAGAGCGATCACTTTCATCAAGCTCTTCGCGTTCACTTCTTTTCCGTCGCCATCTAGGTTTGAAACGCGGATTGTTGATTCAAACTTCTTGGCTTCAGCGACTAGCATTGCACCCGGACGAGCGTGTAGGCCGTGTGCGTTTTTGATTTTGAATACTGCGCAGTTGTCATCGTCTTGAGAAGCTGTAGAAACCGCTTCACCTTTTAGAAGGCCAATTACTTGCGCTGCGTCAGCGGTTAACAGTTGTTGCTGTTTACCTTCGAAAACCATCTTGCTTAGGTTTGCCAGAATCGATTGGTGCGCGCTGTTACAAGCGGCGAATGCGACCAATGCTTTAACTGGTGTGCCTTCGTATTCACAATGGTTCGCTGTTGAAACGAAAGATACGCCAGTGCGTGTTACGCCTTTATCGCTGCCCAACAACCATAGGCCTTGGCCTAAGTGAGTCGGTGTTTTCGTTACTAGGTCAGCAACGAATGCGTTGTCTGTGCAACCTGTGTTTTTAAGTAGGCCGCCCGCAACTGCAGACATTTGAATCATGTCGCTTGCAGGGAACAGTAGCTGAACTAAAGAAGCGTCTAGGTCGGCTTCTAGCTGAACTTCGCCGTTAAGTAGGGCGATGATTTCGTCTTCTGATTTCGCTTGCTTTAATTTCTCTTCAACACCGTCAGCCGCCAGAACTTTGGTCAGCTGCTTAAGAATACCTAAGTGCTCGTCTGATTTAGCTGCAATACCAATTGCCACGTAAACACGGTTGCCGTCTGCCCAATCAATACCTTCAGGGAAGTGGTGTACCGCAACGCCTGTCTCTTTCACTAGGCCACGAGTATCCGTCGTTCCATGAGGAATCGCGATGCCGTTACCTAGGAACGTAGAGTTCTGGTTTTCACGGTTCAGCATTCCTTCAACGTAACCAGAGTCAACTAAACCTTTAGCTGTCAGGTCGCCAGCAATGTTTTGGATTGCTTTGAATTTGTCTTCGGCAGTTTGGCCTAGAGTGATGTCAGATTTTGATAATTTAAGCATGGTGCCTCTTTAGCGTATCGCTTGAGAATTTGTGTATCGCTACGATTCAGTCTAGAGCAAGGTTTATGGAGCTTAACTCGTTGCTTAACTCTTTGTTTTATATTGGCTGAATCGGTTCAGCATTCAGTGTAAAAAAATTCAGCAAAGCCGATTTTGGTTTTCAAAATAGTTTTGCTGCGTGTCGTATTTCCAGTTTCGTTAACAACAAGAAGCTGAATCACGACAAATGACGCTCAATCCATTCAAAAGGATGATTGAAGTCACTTTTCAGATTTTGCTGAATCCTTTCAGCTTTTATACTGAATCGATTCAGCATATAATTCAACTAATCCAAGGATCAGAAGATTGGTTATATGATCCTACGCACAAAATACAGGTCACCCATATGACACTAGATGAGATTGCCAAACTAGCCGGTGTGTCGAAAACGACAGCCAGTTATGTGATCAATGGCAAGGCGCAGAAATACAGAATCAGTGAAAAGACACAGCAGAAAGTGATGGCAGTCGTGGAAGAGTATAACTACCGACCAGACCATGCTGCTTCGTCGTTGCGCGCTGGTAATAGCCGTTCATTTGGTTTGATTATTCCTGATCTGGAAAACAGCAGTTACGCGCGTTTAGCAAAATTGATAGAGCAGAACTCACGTAAAGTGGGCTATCAAATCCTGATTGGTTGTTCTGATGATGACGCCGAAACTGAACGTAAAGTTGCGGAAGCGCTTGTTAGCCGTCGTATTGATGCTTTGCTGGTGGCGAGCTCTATGCCAGACGCTAACGAGTTTTACTTGAAGCTGCAAAACTCTGGCACACCCGTAATCGCGATTGACCGTCCTTTAGATGATGAGCACTTTGCCTGTGTGATCAGTGAAGATTTCGAAGCTGCATTTGAACTGACGCATTCGATTCTTGATGACAGTATTCATAGTGTTGGTTTGATTGGTGCACTGCCTGATCTGAACATTTCACGTGAACGTCAGCTCGGTTTTGAAGCGGCAAATAAAGCACATACTCAACAAACAGGGCTAACAGAAAACAAGCCGATGGTAGTGGGTTATGGCGAGCACTTTGACAGAGAATCAGGGCGTGAGATTTTTGAGGGCTGGATTGCCAAAGGCACAGTGCCCGATGCGATTGTCACTATGTCTTACACCTTATTAGAAGGTGTACTGGATGTGATGGTCGAAAAACCAGAACTGATCAGCCAAGTAAAGCTGGCAACCTTTGGTGATAACCGTTTATTGGATTTCTTACCTTTTAAAGTCCACTCACTGCCACAGCAATTCGAAGTGATTGCAGACAACGCCTTTGCACTTGCTTTGAACGCGTCTGCTAAACGTTACCAAGCGGGTATTGAGTTAGTACCAAGAAGCTTAGTAAAGCGTGGCTAGCTCGAATTTTACGCTTAGCTAGAAGTCTCGCGTTTAGCTCGAATTTGGAATTAACTCGAGCTTAGATTTATAACCCGCACTTGGTTTTAACTCGAACCTGTAATTAACTCGAACTCAGTAATAAGCCCATTTCTACAATGGCAACAATGCCGAGCAACAAGGCCAACACTTTCCAAAACTGGATCGGGTTTCGGTTTATCAAAGGTTGCTTGGCTTTGCTTTTCACCAAGCTTTGGTTTGGTGTGTAAAGGTCTGCCACAAAATCTCCCAACACTTGATGACGTTCGCTTGGCGACTCCGCGCAGGCTTTTTGTAACACCAAATCGACCCAACTGGGTAAGTCCGCTCGTTTCTGAGTGATGGGTAGGTAGTCCCATTGATGGTGGCGAGATTGTTTAAGCGATTGTGCGGTCATTTCAAAGTAGGGCAATTCACCGGTTAGCATCTCATAACCGATCACGGCGATAGAGAACAGATCCGAACTGGTGGTCGCGCTGTTGTGCTTGATGGTCTCGGGTGCAATGTAATTGACCGCGCCTAATGGAGTGTCGTCTTTGTCGGTGAGCTCTCCCTCTTCAAGGCCTCTCACCAATACCGCACCAAGGTCGATGATTTTTACCTCACCATCACGTTGAATCATGATGTTTTCCGGCTTTAAGTCTCGGTGCACCATGTCTGCACGTTGTAATACTCGAATGCCTTGTGTGACTTTTTCTAGTATGTCGCGCACTTCATTGAGTGACGGTTTTGGATTGTCGTACATCCATTGTCTTAGGGTGATGCCTTCTACCCATTCGCAGATTTGGTATAAGAATTGCGAGTTCTCTGGCGTAGGGTAAACCTTCATGACTCTCTTGTTTTTTAACAGGATCCCCGCCCATTGTTCATTAAAGAAAGCTCTGAGTTGCGAAGGGCTATCGTGATATTGAACGGAAGGGACTTTCAACACGAACTCGGTTTGTGTCTCTTTCTGCATCACACGATACACATGGCTTCTAGAGCCTGCATACAACACCTCAATCACCATGAAGTTGTCGATACTTTGCCCGAGTTTTAAAGCGGGTGGGATGGCACGTTTAGCCAGCTTCTCATGGAATTCAATCAGCGAAGGTTTAGGCAGGTGGCTGACTTGCACAATCAAGCAGCTCACGTTGTCTGAGCTATTGTGGCTCAAAGCGGTGTTACAGATGCTTTGCGCTGCGTATTCGAAATCCGCTCCGGGTTTGTCGATGTGTTCCTTGAAGGTGTTGGGAGAGACAAACTCGTGCACTCCATCAGATGTCAGGATAAAGCAGTCGTTTTTCTTGATAGGTAGGGTTTGATAGTCAACGTTGAGTTGGTTATCCATGCCTAAGGCGCGTGTTAGATAATGCTTCTGCCCCATATTTTTACGGGTGTGGTCGCGGGTCAGTTGGCGTAATTCTCCATCTCTGAGTAAGTAAATGCGACTGTCGCCCACGTGGAATATATGTGCGGTGTTCGATTTTAATATCACGCTGCTGAACGTCGAAACGAGGGCATTGTGGTTCACTTGTTGTGCGGGATGAATATTAGAAACAGACGTGTTGAAGAGCCAAGAATTGAGGGACGTTAAGACCTTTTGCGCCGAACGTTGGATGCTCCAGCTTTGGGGAGTTGCGTAATAGTCGTCGATAAACTGCATCACGCTGGTGTGACTGGCTTTCTGGCCGTGTTCACTGCAACTCGCGCCGTCTGCTACGCAGGCAACACTGCCTTTCAACTCTTGCTCTGCGCGAGTTTTAGGGTGTTTTACAATGATGGCATCTTGGTTTTCGTCACGTACGCCTTGATTCGAATAACCACCAAACTTAAGCGTTAACTGGTTGTTGGATTCTGGTGTGATGACTTGCCCTTGGCTGAATGAAATTGTCATAACTGGTCTTCTTCTTAACTGCTCTTCTTCCCGCTTCCTTGACAGAACATCCTAGGAAGAACAAAAGCCCTAGTGAACTTAGAGCCTTTGAACGAAGCACCTAGCATTGATGTATCCGCTAAGGTGCTTCTCCCGATTAAATAATATCAATGCTTCATAGTACTGATACTAATTTGAAACATTAATCAGCGTGACACTGCCATCGTCGTTTACTTCGGCGATTTGACCGTTAGGCTCTTCCATGAACAGTAGAGTCACAAAGCCAAGTACCGCTGTTGCAGCAATCACTAAGAAGAAGGTTTGGTAGCTCACGAATGACAACACAGTTAGGTAAACTACCGCACCCACGTTACCGTAAGCGCCCGTCATACCTGCAATTTGACCTGTCATACGACGCTTGATTAGAGGAACCGTTGCGAATACCGCACCTTCACCCGCTTGCACGAAGAAAGAACACGCCATCGCCGCGACAACCGCTAGCCATACAGGCCATGTGCTGTCGACTTGACCCATTGCGAAGTAACCCACAGCAAGACCAATCGTTAGAATAAGCAGTGTTGGTTTACGACCGAATTTATCTGAAATCCAACCACCACCTGGACGAGACATTAGGTTCATAAAGGCATAAGCCGATGCAACCATACCTGCAAGAACCGGTGTTAATTCAAAGGTTTCAGAGAAGAACAGTGGCAACATAGAAACCACAGCCAGTTCAGAACCAAATGTCGCGAAGTACAATACGTTAAGTACCGCAACTTGCTTGAATTTGTACTGGTGAATCTCTGGTACTTCTTCTTTAAATACGTTCTTGTTTACTTTCCAAACTTGCGACACTTCGTACACGTAAAGTGCTGCTAAACCTGCATACACAGAGTAAACCGCCATGTCAGACAACATGTTGATGTTGCTTGGTGATAGCTTCCAAGTCAGTAGCGCTAAAGCGGCATACATAGGGATCTTCATAATAAGTAGGAAGAAAAAGTCACCCTTTGATGTCACTTCCATTGCTGTTACTTGAGCAGGCTTGAAGTAAGTTGAACCTTTTGGTGTATCTGACACGTTTTTGTAGAAGATAAACGAGAACGCTAAGCTCATTACGCCAGTAATACCGACCGCATAACGCCAGCCGTCTTCCCCACCAAACGCTAGAGCGAGAGTTGGAAGTGTGAACGCTGCTGCTGCTGAACCGAAGTTACCCCAACCGCCGTAAATACCTTCAGCCGTACCCAGTTCGTTGTGTGGGAACCATTCAGACACAAGACGAATACCGACAACGAAACCTGCACCAATGAAGCCCAGTAGGAAACGAGCGATTGCCGCTTGAATGAAAGAGTCTGCCATAGCAAACATGAAACAAGGGATCGAACAGACCGCGAGTAGCGAAGAGTAGACCAACCTTGGGCCGTATCTATCGGTTAGCATGCCTATTGCGACACGTGCTGGAATGGTCAATGCAACGTTGAGGATCAGGAGAGTTTTGATTTCTTCAGTAGAAAGACCAAGCGTGGTTTTTACCATTTGCAGTAGTGGGGCAAAGTTGAACCACACAACAAAGGTAATGAAAAAGGCCATCCAACTTAGGTGTAAGACCTTCATCTTACCCGTAAATGAAAGCAGCGAAAATTTAGTGTTATCCATGGTTTAAATCCTTTAAATCTGGAAAATTACCCGGTTTGTGCATCTGCGTTACTTCCGAACTTCGAACGCTTTTAATGTGCATAAACCCTGTGCCGAAATTGCGCACGCCAATAAGCGTTTGCATGATGGTGTCGGCGTTTTAGTTAACTGGCGATAGCAAGCGGTGCGAGAACTTGAACTTGTTCTCCTTGCTTTCGAACTTCAAATTTCACGAGCTTGAGCTCAGGCTGTTCAAGACATTCGCCAGTTTCTAAGTGGTAATGCTGCTTGTATAAGGGTGAGGCCACGTAAGGTTCTCCGCTTAATGAACCAATTATACCACGTGACATCACATTCGCCTTGCCGATAGGGTCGTAATTAGAGAGCCCATAAAGCGTGTCGCTGCGCTTGCAGTAAAAAATAGCCACTTGGTTATCGTCTACTTTGGCGCAAATTCCCCCGTTTGGGGTTAGGTCGCGGGTGCTGCATACGGTTGTCCAATTTTCCATGACTTTCTCCTAGTCAAAACATAAAACTAATAATCAATTTAATTAGGGTGATAGCCGACAGCAGTTTTCTTGGGCTGCGCCACTGTCGGCTATCGATATTGGGTTTAGTTGTTACTGATTCACAGACCGTCAATTCGTCTTACGAAACTTCCGTGACTTCGATTTGGTCAGCCTTGGTTAGCATTTCATCGCGTTGTGAATCTGAAGAAGAGCTCAAGCTCGGCTTAGGAAAACGCTGCTCTCGCTCTTTGATGAAAGAGAGGCTAGTGTCCATTTCTTCACTGTTGATGTAGTGCTGGAAGCGCTTCATCTTCTCAGGATTTTCAATGGTGGTTTTCCATTCACACTGGTACTTCTCGATGTTGAGTGCGATGTCCGCTTCGAGTTCTTCAGCAACGTTGAGCTTGTCTTCAATCACGACTTGCTTGAGGTATTCAATGCCGCCTTCGAGGTTCTCCATCCATACCGATGTACGCTGTAGGCGGTCTGCGGTACGTGTGTAGAACATCAAAACGCGGTCGATGTATTTAAGGAGTGTGGTTTCGTCTAAATCAGTGGCGAATAGGTCGGCATGGCGAGGGCGCATACCGCCGTTACCACAGATGTATAAGTTCCAACCTTTGTCGGTGGCGATAACACCAATGTCTTTCGATTGCGCTTCGGCACATTCACGAGTACAGCCTGAAACCGCAAATTTGATCTTGTGTGGTGAACGCAGGCCTTTGTAGCGGTTCTCAAGACGAATCGCTAAGCCAACACTGTCATCGACACCGTATCGACACCAAGTGCTACCGACACACGATTTCACGGTACGAACCGATTTACCGTAGGCGTGGCCCGTTTCAAAACCTGCATCAATCAGCTTTTTCCAGATGATTGGCAGTTCGTTAAGCTGTGCGCCAAACAAGTCGACACGCTGACCGCCCGTGATTTTGGTGTAGAGGTCGAACTCTTTAGCAACTTCGCCAAGCACGATTAATTTATCTGGAGTGATTTCACCGCCAGCAATACGCGGAACCACCGAGTAAGTGCCGTCTTTTTGCATGTTGCCAAGGTAGATGTCGTTGGTGTCTTGCAGCTCGATATGTTGATCTTCAAGGATGTAATCGTTCCAGTACGAAGCCAGAATCGAACCGACTGCCGGTTTACACACGGTACAACCCAATCCGTTGCCGTGAGAATCTAACAGCTCGTCGAAGGTCTTGATTTTGTTGACGCGAATGATGTCGGTAAGCTCTTGACGAGAATAAGAAAAGTGCTCACAGATATCGTTAGAGACTTCCACACCCAAGTTACTCAGCTCACTATCCAGAACCTGTTTCGCAAGAGCAGAACAACCGCCACAACCTGTTGAAGCGTTGGTGGTTTCTTTCAAAGCCGCCATCGTGGTGCAGCCAGCTGAAACGGCCTCTTTAATATCGCCTTTGGTCACATCAAAACATGAACAGATCACAGCGCTATCAGGTAGAGCTTCAACACCCATTGCCGAACCTGAATCATCTGCGACATTAGGTAGAATCAGTACTGATGGATTTTCAGGAAGGGGCATATCATTTTGCTTGATTTGCAGTAGCGAACCGTAGGCTTCTGCATCCCCGACCAATACGGCACCGACAATCTTTGTGCCGTCAGCCGAGATGATCAAGCGTTTATAAACTTGTTCAATTTCATCGTTATAAGTATACGATTGAGCACCTTCCGTCTTGCCGTGTACTTCGCCAATACTGGCCACATCGACGCCAAGCAGTTTGAGCTTGGTGCTCATGTCTGCGCCAGTGAATGCAGCGTCGTCAGTACCATTAGAGACAATATGCGAAGCCGCAATCTTTGCCATCGAATAACCCGGCGCGACTAAGCCGAAGATCTTGTTGTCCCAAAGCGCGCATTCACCAATCGCATAGACGTTGTCGATATTAGTTTGGCAGTGATTGTTGATCACAATACCGCCACGCTCGCCAATCTCGACATCAGAGCTTCTTGCCAGCTCATCTTGAGGGCGAATACCGGCAGAGAATACGATCATATCGGTTTCTAAATGGGTGCCATCGGCGAAGTTCATGCGGTAGCGAGCGTTTTCACCGTCGACTATTTCAGAGGTCGCTTTCTCGGTATGAACCTGCACACCAAGGTCTTCAATCTTTCTGCGCAGTAGGGCACCGCCGCCGTCATCTAACTGAACGGCCATCAGGCGTGGAGCAAATTCAACCACATGGGTTTCCAAACCAAGGTTTTTGACTGCGTTTGCGGCTTCTAAGCCAAGCAGACCACCACCAATCACCACGCCAGATTTGCTGCCTTTGCTTGAAAGCTCGATGGCGTCTAAGTCTTCGATGGTGCGATAAACGTGACAGTGTTCTTGGTCGTTACCGGGAATAGGGGGGACAAAAGGGAAAGAGCCCGTCGCCAAGATTAGCTTGTCGTAACTTTCAACATGACCACTTTCTGTGATGACTTGTTGATTGGCGGTGTCTAGCTTGGCAACCTTCTGGTTCAACAAGTAGTTCACGCCGTTGCTTTGGTAATACTCTTCACTGGTCAATGACAGGTCATCAGCGCTTTTACCATTAAAGTAAGCCGTTAGCTGAACACGGTCGTATGCTAGCCTTGGCTCTTCACTGAAAGTAATCACATCAAATTCATCACTGTCTGATTGCAGGATGTTGTCGATAAATTTGTGTCCAACCATGCCGTTACCAACAACGACGATTTTCTTCTTGCTCATAATCCATTCCTTATTCTCGGCGTCACCATTACTAGCATCTAATTTCTAGTCGTTAGCAGATGAATACCGGGTTGAGATTCCACTCAATTCATAATCATCAAGAAAAACAAAAATGTTTTTTCTAAGTCTTGGTTTTTAGTGGAGCAAGGAGGATGCCAGATTACGGTTCGTTCTTTTAAATAAAAATTAACTTATAATTTTCAGTAGTTTAAAAAATGGGAGTAGCTCGCAATTACCCCTAAAGTGGTATCTAAAATTTTTGTTAGATTTATATAAATGAGCGTTTGTGGTGCAACTTTCTGCAAGATGGTGCAAAAATTAAGTTTCTATCTTAGTTAAGTTCTAATTAGTTCGTTGTTGATATTTGTGTTTTTATTAAGTTATTGTTTTTAATTAAAATTATTTGATATTCATCAGCTACTATTAAGTGGCGTGTTATTTGCTTGGTTTCAGTTATTACAATTATGGATAATTGAGCGAGAAACGGATGACCGATTCAAACAGCGGCTGGATAAAATCGACCTGTGCTTATTGTGGTGTAGGGTGTGGAATAGAAGCGAGACCGACATCGCTAGGAAAACTAGAAGTGCGTGGTGATAAAGATCATCCATCAAACTATGGAAAGCTTTGTACTAAAGGGATTGCGCTCGGCGACACCGTTACGCCTTTAGGTCGTCTTACACAGCCTGCTTATATTCAGAATGAGCAAAAACAAGAGCTGGATTGGAACAGTGCCACTCAGTTGGTCGCAGACAAATTCAATCAAACCATCGAAGAATTTGGGGCCGATTCGGTTGCGTTCTATGTGTCTGGTCAGCTGCTTACCGAAGACTATTACGTTGCCAATAAACTGATGAAAGGCTTCATCGGCAGTGGCAACATCGACAGTAATTCTAGGCTGTGTATGGCTTCAACCGTGGTCGGGCATAAGCGTGCATTTGGTGCAGACACAGTACCGGTGTGCTATGAAGATCTCGAGCAAGCTGATCTAGTCGTGATTACAGGCTCCAACCTAGCATGGTGTCACCCGGTACTTTTCCAAAGATTAAGAGCCGCGAAACAAGCCAACCCTGCATTGAAAGTGATCGTGATAGATCCGCGTTATACCGACACCTGTGAAATCGCAGACATTCACTTGGCATTGGAATCTGGCTCAGACGTCGCGTTGTTCAATGGTTTATTGGGCTATCTCGACGATAACGACAAGCTAGATGCAGACTACATAGAAAACCACACCCAAGGCTTTACTGAATCGATTCGATCTGCGACTCAATATCGTTATACCGAATCGGGCTGGGGCGACAAAAGCGTTCCTGAGCTGACAGGGTTAACAGAGCAGCAGCTAAAACAGTTCTACAGTTTGTTTGCATCGAACGAGAAGGTGCTGACCATTTACTCTCAAGGCGTGAACCAATCGACACAAGGGTGCGACAAGGTAAACGCCATTATTAACTGCCATTTAGCCACCGGGAAAATCGGTAAACCGGGTATGGGGCCATTCTCTGTAACGGGTCAGCCGAACGCGATGGGTGGGCGAGAAGTGGGCGGTTTAGCCAATACCTTAGCGGCGCACTTTGAATTTGGTGACCCGCAATCACACCAAACGGTGAGCGAGTTCTGGCAAACCGACAGCTTAGCCACACATGCGGGTTTAAAAGCGATTGACCTGTTTGATGCCATGAATGAAGGCAAAATCAAAGCCGTGTGGATCATGGCGACCAACCCAGTCGTGAGTTTGCCTGACAGTGAAAAGATCAAAGCGGCATTAGAGAAGTGCCCATTTGTGGTGGTGTCTGACTGTATTGCCGATACTGAAACCACTCGCTTGGCCGATGTGGTGCTACCCGCGCAAGGGTGGAGCGAGAAGTCGGGGACTGTGACTAACTCTGAACGCCGAATCTCACGCCAACGCCGTGTATTACCAAGCCCAGGGGAAGCCAAACCCGATTGGTGGATATTAAAAGAAGTCGCACAAAAAATGGGATTCAAAGAGCAGTTTGAGTTCCGCCACGAAGGTGAGATCTTCAAAGAGTATTGCGAGATGACAGCGCTCGGCAATGAAACAGGTAAAGCGCGTGACTTATGCTTAATTGGACTCACGCAACTGGATGAGAAAGGCTATGGCGAACTCACTCCACAGCAATGGCCAGTATTAGAGTATCAACCAGAGATCATTGAGCAGCGCATGTTCACCAATGGCGAGTTCTTTACTGAATCAGGCAAAGCGCAGTTTATTGCAGTTGAGCACGACAAACCGATTGCCGATACCAGCCTTGAATTCCCACTTATCATGAACACAGGGCGAATCCGAGACCAATGGCACACAATGAGCCGCACTGGCTTGGCGGCAGGCTTAGGTGAACACACCCCAGAGCCTTTTGTTGCGATGCATCCAGATACCGTTGCAGAGCTTGGCTTAGACGAGTTTGGGTTAGATGCCTTCAACCATGTCACTATTAATCCGGTGGTGAAAGTGCGCAGTGCACAAGGGGAGTGCCAAGCCCGCTTAGTAGTGACCAAAGAGATGCGCCGTGAACAAGTCTTCATGCCGATTCATTGGAACGCACCGACCGCCAAAGACAGCAAGCCGTGTGACTTGATCCTGCCGCATACCGATGCTGCATCAGGCCAACCAGAATTCAAACACACCCCAGTGGTGGTTGAACCGTGTGGCTATCGCAGCGAAGCCGCACTGGTCAGCGACAAAGTGATGGATTGCAGCGGATTTGATTACTGGGTGCGCCAAAGAGTGGAGGGCGGTTTTCTGTATCGCATCTCATCATCCAAGAACCCAATGGAGCTGGTGATTCAACTGGCCAACACACTCGATGCCTTACCAGAGCCGAACGCAGAGGCGATCAAATCACTCCATTACCACGGCAACAAATCATTCAAGAACTACGGCTCTGCCAAGCTGGGTCAGTCTGGCGTAAAGCAAGCTTTCGTGGTGAACAGTAAGCTCGACCATCAAAGCATCGACTGGCTGGTGGAATGCCTAACCCGAGAAGCCGATGAAGAGTTCGAAGCCGAGTTTTTGAGTACCATGGCGAAGTAGTTACTACCTCTCACTTATCCATACCTAAAGCAAAAATGCCGACAATCATGTTGGCGCTTTTGTTTGAGAACACGATTCCCAAGATAACACCTTCATTGCCTGAACTGCGGTTTACTCACACATTAGGGAGTTTTCTGCATTTTGCCGAAACTATATGGAAAATTTCTGCTTTTTGTCATGTTTGATACGAAGAAAAGTAGGTAAGATGATGTTATTAAATGAGTTATTAGACTTGGCCTGAACGGTTTAGATTACTAGACAGAATTGTTTCAGAGACAAAATGCAGAATTATTCTGTCTAATATAGCTGTTATACGCAATCGGAGAATTAAGCATTGTATTTTAGAGATTTACGAACTTTAGCTACTGGGCAACTAAGCTTAGAACAATTGTGCGAATTGCTTCCGAATACTCCTGAAGATGTAGTGGAGCAGTTTTATTTTGATCATGGCACTAACTCAGATTTTTACGAAAGTTACGATAGGTTGGAGATCTCTAATTTGGTTTGGTCTCTTGAGTCGTTATCATTTAGATCTTTAGCTAGTTGTGGTTTCAATCCTGACTTTGAACATTGGGTTTCTACTTGTAGTGGAAGAACCATGCGAGTTGCTAAAGATCTTGATTGGAATAAAATTGGGCAATATTCGCCATCAGTAATTAACCACTGGAAAGAACAAAATACATGGCTTCGTCCACCTCTGTTTCTTAAAAGCAAACATGGCTACAGACTAGTGGAGGGGCATTCACGATACGGTTGTCTCAAAGGGTTAGTTGAAAGCGGCTTAGTAGATCAAAACTCTGAGCACTTAGCTTGGGTAGCTTGCGTATAACAAACTGTTTAAGAGTGATTCGCAACGCGTGGCATTTTTACTATGCGTTGGTTTAGGTGATTAAGGTGGTATGCGGCGGCTTTGGTATTGCGTTGCTCACACCTTAACAGGGCGTTATGTTTATTAGTTAATAGGAACAATGAGATAGGGTATGAATCCAATTGCTACAGGTCTTCTCGGTGTATTAGTGGGTGCGATAATCGGACACTGGCTTGCTTTAGGGCGAGACAAACGTAAAGAGTATAATGACAGGGCTGAAAAGATCAGACGGAGCCTGATGATCGAAAAAAGCGCTCTTGAAGGTGAAGGAATTGGCAGTAGTAAGGTTTCTGACGCTGACATGCTCGACCTTAAAGTTATTCTCGGTTCCTCAAAAGCTGTTCGTCTAGACAAGGTCCATTCAGAATATAAACTAGCGTGGGAAAATGCTGGAGATTACAACGATGACGGATATTATGAATTCGAGATAGAAGCGAAGAATCATCTAGTGAAACAGATCATTCATTACCTTAACCTTGTCCGCCTAAAATAAACATAACAAAGCATTTAAGAGTGATTCGCAACGCTTGGCGTTTTCGCTTCGCTCAAGTATAGCCAAGCGTCGCTCACACCTTAATGCGGCGTTATGTTTATAGGGAAAAACGTGGAAATTATCGAACTATTTGTAAATATATCCAGTGACTACTTTAGACCGATATTAGTACTAATTACATCCATATTCGCAATTTACTTCGCGTGGAAAAAAATTGGTCACAATATCACTGTTCAATACTCAGTAGCACATGAGGGGTTTAGTGCTCCACGGATAAATGAAATAATCTTGAGCAACAATAAAGATAAACCAGTAAGCGTATATTCAATTTATGCGACGTTCGATAACGACCTGTTATTGGAACTCAAGAAGTTCTCGCCACCAGAAGTCTTAAAGCCGTATGAAACTATTGGTATTTTCACAGATCAATATAGTGCACTTAGAGTGAACAATGATGACTTCTCCCCCAATTTTCTTGACGCAGAAATTTGGGTTGAGTCAGCTGAGAAAACTATAAGGTGCAAGGCTCGCAAACGCCAAAATCTTCTAGCTAACTACAGAAAAATAAGTAAGAACTGCCATAAATACAATGGCTTCGTATTCGATGAAACAGTTGCATATATTTTGAGTTATGTTGTTGATAAGAGGCTTAAAACAGCTTTTATTCATTACTCGGGCTACATTGGTAACGAGTGGGGCTTTAGCCCTAATCACTTAGGCGATGAATCAAAAGTAAATGTAGCAACCATCATGCTAATGCTTACTGAAACGGGGTTGGGAGAACTTTTCTCTGACTACCAAGTAATTGAGGTGGTAGCAAAAGGGTGGGGAACGGCTGTTGTGGCAGATAAACATAACAAAGCGTTTAAGACAGATTCGCAACACTCGGCGACGTTGGTTTAAGTTGAGTTTTGTGTTTATGGTGCAATGGTTTAGGTTTGGTGGTTAGCGTTGCTCACTACTTAACGCGGCGTTAGCCATCAAGTTCAAATACAGAGGAAATTATGGAAAACATAGTATTGCACGTCGGTGCAGCTAGAGGTGACAATTGGGAAATTATTATTGGCGCTGGTCCGAATAGATTTAGTGAGCTTTCAGTTTTGCACGCCCAAATTGCAAATCATAAAGGTTGGTCTGTCAGAGTTGATTCAAGGCACGGTGACAAAGACTACCATCGTAAACATGTGCATATATCAAAAAAAGGAATCAAGGGGGAGTACTCTTGGAACGATGACGGCACAAGACATGACAAGCATAACTTCCCTAATAATGAGAAGAGTATTGTAAAAGCGAAAAAGTTAGCTGCGGACGCGTTATCTGTTCCAGTTTCATCTTTAGAGTTTATCACAGCCATTAGCGGTGGGATCTGGTACAAGTTCCACAGTGATCATGACAGATTTTCAACGTATGTCCATAAACATAGAATTATTGTCGTGCTCCAATCGGAAAGTAATATATTAACGGTCATTATTGATGGCTAACAAACTGTTTAAGAGTGATTCGCAACGCGTGGCATTTTTACTATGCGTTGCGTTTAGTGTTTAAGGTGGTATGCGGGAGCTTCGGTATTGCGTTGCTCACACCTTAACAGGGCGTTAGTTGCTTCGAGGAAATAGGTTAATCATGATTCTTTATAAATATATGTCATTTCAGTCTGCTTCGAAGGTAATGAAGAATAGCTCAATAGGCTTTTCTTGTTTAGAAGACCTTAATGATCCATTTGAAGGAACAGCTATCTGTTTTGAAGAATCAGATACATTGAGTCGTAAGCCACAGAAAAATCCACACCGCGAGCGCCTAAGTCGTAATTATGGGGTGTTGTCTCTTACGCGCAACCCGCTAAATCCTCTGATGTGGTCACATTATGGTGATGACCATAGAGGTGTCGTTATTGGCATTGATATGAGTAAGGCCAATTTGCTAGATGAATGCTCATGTGTAATTCCTGCCCAATATGGTGAGATAGTTTACACATCAACCATGCCACAAAATATGCTCCCGACCTCAAGTGCTGAATCACTAATGTCTGTAGGTACAGAATATAAGTGTTTCAGACATCATAATTACGATCTGTTTAAGAACGCATTTCTCATGAAAGATCTAACATGGGGGTACGAAGAGGAGGTGAGAGTTGTAAAAAGTATTAATGGCTCTCAGAAATCTCGTTACTCAGCATGTGAGTTTGTGAATGAAGCAGGAAAATGGAGTCAAGTAACAATTATGGGGCGTCCACTGTATTGCTTATCAATTCCCAAAGAATCAATAGTTGAGGCATATTTAGGTTGCTCTACCTACAGCAATGTTACCCGTTTGGGTATGAGTGAAGATGATTACTTTAATACCCGCAAAGCTTGGCAATCAAGTGGTGTAAATGTTCAATTAGTACGTCGCAAGGAAGGGACTTGGAACTTAGAAGTTTCTGACCACAAAATTTAGAACGCAACTAACAAAGCGTTTAAGACTGATTCCCAACGCTTGGCATTTTCGGTTTGATTCAACTTTAGTGGTTACGGCACAATGGTTTAGGTTTGGTGGTCGCGTTGCTCACCACTTAACGCGGCGTTAGAATTTTAATATACTTAGGTGATCAAATGGCATTAGATAGTTGGAATAATATTGATAAGTTTACTCTAGAATGCGAAGAATATTATTGTGCATTCTTGGATATACTTGGTTATAAGAACAAATCAGATGAGTTTTTTAACGAGTCATTTAATTTACATGGTCGGTTCGAGAGAGCTCTTTCTGTATCAATGGAAATGCTGGAAATGGTCTCTCGAATGGGGTTCGTCAACACAAGTGAATTGGGAGTGAAATTTTTCTCGGATAGCATCGTGGTAACACATCCTAAAAAAATAAATGAAGTTGATGCTTTATATAATGTCCTGTTTTTCTGTAGAGTGCTAGCTGCCCAACTTAGTTTTGAAGGTTTATTTGTGCGAGGTGGAATATCTCAGGGTGAGCACGTAGAAAAAAATAACTCAAATCATAAGTTTTCGTTTCTATCATCTAAAGCCTTGGAGAGGGCGTATAAACTTGAGTCTGAAAAAGCTGTTACTCCACGAATCCTAATTGACGAAAATGTCGTTCAAGATGCAAAAGGTCTTACTTTAAACTTGATTGTAAAGGATGGATGTGAGTATATGCTTCACTTCGCACCTCAACTGATAAATGATCAGGGAAATAACCAGCGCGAAGTAAAACTTGAAATGAAGGATATATATAAAACCTATAAGTATGAGTCCAACCAAAGAGTAAAAGAAAAATATCAGTGGTTACTTTGTTACTATTATTGGACTCTAACTACGACACCTAATGTCAATATTCGTGATTTTGAAAAATTCAAAGTAGGTGATATAGATTCTTTCGAGAGAGTAGTAAAATTCTAACAAACTGTTTAAGAGTGATTCGCAACGCGTGGCATTTTTGCTATGCGTTGTGTTTAGTGATTAAGGTGGTATGCAGCAACATCGGTATTGCGTTGCTCACACCTTAACAGGGCGTTAGACCAACGAAATATTTCGAGGATATTGTGAATCTTAAAATAATAGTTACAGGTACAATGGAGTTCTTACTTTCTCCTACATATTTTTTCGCAGACTACAAAAAATCTAAGTACGGAAGTGAAAATAAAAACATAAGTCCGTTGATCAAAAAATTTAACTCAATTTACTTACTCATCGCCTCTTTAATTGCTTTGGGTCTGTATTTTTATCCTCCGACAGATGTTTATAAGTCTGAACTAGGTGACACCTTCTTTTGGCTTGCTATGTTTATTGTGTGGGTCTATCCACTATCTCGCGCGAATGAAATTATTTATGCTTTTTACCGCGATGCTATAGAAAAACTCAACGGTGAACCTAGCAGAAGTGATTTGAAATATGGAGAACGTATTCAATTGGCGGTTAAAAGCTACATTGAGCTGATAATTAATTTTTCTAGTATCTATATGCTTTTACCACCATGCTATTTTGACGATAAAATAAACTCCTATATAGATGCCCTGTACTTTAGTGGCGTTACAATTACTACTTTAGGCTATGGTGATATATCTCCTAGTCATGCTTTCCCTCAATTTTTATCAGTTTATGAAGTTTTGTGCGGGTTTACACTGATAGTTGTTAGTTTTGCTGTTTATACTGGTCGTGGAATTGAAGCAAGTGGTAGTGCATAGTTGGTCTAACAAACTGTTTAAGAGTGATTCGCAACGCGTGGCATTTTCACTATGCGTTGGTTTAAGTGATTAAGGTGGTATGCGGCGGCTTAGGTATTGCATTGCTCACACCTTAACAGGGCGTTATATGCTTGGAAGAATCTGTAAGGAAGCAGGTGTTCAATGGTGGATAAAATTACATTTTTCACAAGGCTAGAGCGCCAGATTCTTTCTGGTAAAAAGACTGCAACGATTAGGGATAAACCTGAAAGCCATTATTACCCAGGGCAGGTTGTTGAAGCACTTACTCACGAAGATGGGCGAACAATCTGTAGACTAGAAATTGTCGGTGTTGAACATGTAAACTTTGATGAGCTCAATAGAAAGCATGCAAAAGCAGAAAACCTTCCATTTGTGTTCATGCTCAAGTGGATTTTGCGAAAGATATACCCAACAGAAAAGAGCTTGTGTTTTATTAGCTTCAAAGTCGTTGATTAACAAGTCTGCAAGTTATGAAATCCCTTGAACCACGCATATAACAAACTGTTCAAGATGGATTCGCAACGCGTGGCATTTTTACTATGCGTTGGTTTTAGTGTGTAAGGTGGTATGCGGCGGCATCGGTATTGCGTTGCTCACACCTTAACAGGGCGTTATGTGAATAGAGGAATTACTTAGTAGTGAAGTATCGGTTTAGTTTTACGATGATAGGCTCAATAGCTGCAGCTCTGTGCTTAGTCGCTTTTGGTTGGTTATTAGGTAAATACTCAGCTTCAACTGAATTTATAGCACACGCATTCGGCTGGCTAGTTGATATCGGAACAATATTGGCAGGGCTAGGTACTGTATGTGCTGCGTATGTCGGTTATCTTGCGTTAAGTGCTTGGAAAGAACAATCTAAGGGGCAGTCCAGCATATCTAGATTGATCGAGAGCCAAGAAGTCTTAGCTGTATTATGCGTTGAGCTTTTACCTGTGACCTCGTCTTTACCTACCGAAAAACGAAAAGAACTGTACAAGTCATTTGAAAGGCTTTTAGTTAACTTGGCAGTGGTATCAAGGTCGTCAATCTATCGAAACGAACTTCTTAGTATTCGGCAGAGTTTATTGATACCTAGTTATAAGTTTCGTGATAATGGTGTGGTTTGGCCTGACGATAAAGCGAAGCTTGAAGCAGCAGAAGAACAATTAATCAGAATCATCGAACGTTGGTAGATTTCACATAACAAAGCATTTAAGGGTGATTCGCTACGCTTAGCATTTTCAGTTTTAATCGTTGGGCTTTGTGTTTATGGTGGTAATGCTTAGTTTGGTGGTAGAGTTGCTCACTACTTAACGTGGCGTTATACCGCAAGGAGAAAAATTAACATGGAGTTAGTTTCACCGTCACTAGAACTAGAATCAGCTTTTCTGGCTATGTATAGAGATTTTGCTGACAAAGACGTTGATAATTCAGAGTATTACAGTGAATGCGAAACTAGTTTTTCATCTTATGTTCAACGTCTGAGTGATGAATCAAAGGGTATTAATCTCAGAGAGGGCTATGTTCCATGTAGTCATTTCTGGCTAGTAGATTCTCACGGCAATATTATCGGTGCTATAAGAGTTCGTCATAACATCGAGAATGAGTTTTTGTCGTTGGAAGCAGGTCATATTGGCTATGATATTGCGCCTTCATTTCGCGGTCGAGGCTATGGAAAGCAAATACTTAAACTTGCGCTGATCGAAGCGAAAGCGCTTGGAATAAATCGGGCTTTGGTTACCGTCGATGAAGATAATTATGCCTCACGTAAAGTTATCGAAGCCAATGGGGGAGAGCTTGAAAATATAGTAATGGGCAAGGTCTTTCCTAACCTGTTGGCAAGGTATTGGATTCGCTGCGAGTAGCGGTATAACAAACGTTTAAGAATCAACCCAACCAAACAGGGCGCCATTTACAGGCGCCCTTTGTGTTAGTTGGAAACGCTATAAGTGTCGTAGTCGCGAAGTAAGAAGATTGCGACACACGCTGCGAGCATTGGCCAAGAGGCGAAAAATAGAAGGTTGTTGAACGGGTCCATGTATTTTCCAAAAGAGGAAAAGGTTGAGCCTGCATGAAGGACTAAAATGGCTCCGTAGGTGTACTTCTTCCACATGCCGACGACGAATGCCCCCAAAAATCCGAGCTGCGCGACACCTAGAGCCATCATCGCATTGTTCGAGATGTCGATGCCGTAAAAGCCGGACAGTACTTTTGTCGCGTGCTCAGGGACAAGGATCTTATCCAAGCCCCAGAACAAGAAGACGATAAAAATGCCGATTCTCAGCAGTAGTAGGCTAGTCGCCAGTTTGGTTTGCAGTGTCTTTTCCATGATATCCCTTGTTATGCATTCAATGATGCGATGATTTAAATGTTCATCAAAGGAGACCCATAGCCTTCGCGTTTTCTTTCGCAGTTTTTCAGTGGCTTATGTAACAGGAAATGTCTGGTTGGTTTGTTCCTCAACGTTGTCGGACTCAAAATGCTGCTGCTTGAGTAAGCTGATAGTCAGGTTTATCGGCATCGGCTTATAAAAATAGAAGCCTTGGATATAGTCGACACCTAGCTTAGATAAGATTTTCACCTGTGACTCATACTCGACACCTTCGACGATGACTTGCATGCCTAAGGTACGTGATAGTTGAAGCATGGATTCTAGCAAAGGGAGACCAAAGCTGGATTCGTCGGATATGTTTTTCACGAACACGCGATCAATCTTGAGAATGCTAAACGGGAACTGCCTTACGAAATCTAACCCTGCGTAGCCTGTACCAAAATCATCAATCGCAACTCTTACGCCCATGTTTGATAGCTTGGTTAGGTTGTCTCTAATTTTGACCATGTCGGCATCAGAACATTCACCATCTTCGGTTACTTCAAACACCACCTGCTTGAGGATCTCAGGGTGTCTTTTAAAGATGCTGATCACCTTGTTAGAGAAGTTACTGTTGGACACAACGTTGCGGCTGATGTTGACGCTGATGTACTTCGATTCGAACACGTCTTGATTGCTTTTCAACGTCATTAACACTTTGCGCAGCACGAAGTAGGTGAGCTCCTCAATCAAGCCTAAGCTTTCAGCAAGCGGAATGAAAATAGCAGGGGAGACGTTACCTTCAATTGGGTCGTTCCATCGTAATAGTGACTCACAGCCGACGATCTCGTTGGTGTTTTGGTTAACGATAGGCTGCATGTGAACATGAAGGTGCTGGTTTTTTAGCGCACTTGAAAGCGAATATTCTAAGCTGCGTTGGCTCTGCTTTTTATGTTTGATGGAAAGGAGAATAATGGTGGTGATTCCGGCCATCAAAAAGCCAAACCATAAATAGCTCAACATGAAGTGAAGATAAAACTGATACCCAATGTATGAGGTGATGGTCAATGGGTAGGTGTTTGATTGTATCCGCACCTTGGCGATTGATGAGTCAATATCGGTAGGGTGGATATCTCTTTTGATCACTTCAACTTTGGCCTGTATTCCATGGCTGCTCAGGCTTGTTTCAACAAGGTCATAGATGAAGTGTGGCGGAATCATCAGGCTCACTCCGGCATCTTCTTTGTTCGAGAAAATGAGCATGATGGACTGAACTTGCGTGATGGCCGAGTTGGAATACGACAGGGTCGTTAAATTCGGGTCGTCATTGAGTCGCTGCCTAATGGTGCTGTATAGGCGAAATGAAACGTCACCATCGGTGGTTGAACAGTAAAATCGGTTCTGTTTATTGAATACCGCTGCTTCTTTTACCCAATCGGCTTCAAAAACGTTTTGTCGAAGCTGTCTAACGATCGCGTCGCAAGACTGTTCAGGTCTAACTTCAGATAAAAAACGGTCGAACCTTGATTGGATCCCTTCTAACCTGGTTTCGACTAACCTTGATGTGTCTTCGGTTAATGTTTGGTAGTGATGCGGTGTAAAAGGAATGAGCATTGCCATGGAAAAAAAGAAAGAGATGGCAAAGTAAAATGAAGTCTTGGCAATGTTTTGGTACTTGATATCCATAGTTGGAGAAGCGTTACCGATTTATGTGAGCATTCGATTTAATTTATAAAGTTAGCGTTTAGGTAGCAATATAAATAATTAATAGTGTGAATGCAGGCACGAATTATTGATATAAATAATATGTTTTCTAGTTTTACCAGCAAAATCTGAGCGTTATCTCGTTTATTTGAGTTGGCGAGGCGTCATTTTTGATGATTCATGCGGATAACAAATGCTTATATCCTGATAAATTTTATTGTTATTTGGTCTGGCTGAATGAGTTGAATGAGCTAAATATTGAGCCACGTTTAAATAAAGTCACGACACGATTCGTTTTGGTGGTGGCAGCATAAAGGATGATTATGAAAAAACTGATATCAGCACTTATAGCGGTGTGCTTCTCATTCTCTGCGCTGGCCGATGAAGGTGTTGTTGATTGCGAGAATGCGATGAATACCATCGAGATCAATCACTGTGCGGCAATTGAGTTGGAATCTGCACAAGTGGAACTGGATAAATACCTTGCAGCCAGCTTTGAGCACAATGATTACGATGCTGAGCTGGTGGCGTCAATTAAGAAGGCTCAGCAGAGCTGGCAGGCGTACATGACAGCACATTGCGACTCGGTGTACACCCAATGGCGTGATGGTTCCATTCGAGGGGTTATGGCGCTTTCCTGCAAGACAACGTTAACCAAGCAGCGCACGCATGAAGTGTGGGCAAATTTCTTAACTTATATGGACAGCACGCCTCCGATTTTACCAGAGCCCAAGTTAACGCCGTAGGCAGGTTTGAAATGCGTACAGGACTGTGCACCTGCTTCAACCTTTGGCGGGCGAATAAGAAAGCGATAGGGGATTGCCTTACTCTTTAGTTCTTAGTCTCCAGCTTGAAGTATTACCTAGCAAGGAATCGATTGTGAATAATGTCAGTATCACGCTTATTCAGCTTGAAGTTGAATACAAGAACAAACAAAAGAATATTGATTCGGTCTCTGATCTTTTGCAAGCGGAGCCGTCAGTCGGGGATATTACATTACTGCCTGAACTGTTCACGACTGGGTATATTTTTAATGAGGCTGAAGAAATTCACGAATTGGCGGAAGACTTCGCCGACAGCATTACGATTGATTCATTAACGCAGCTTGCAGCGAAGCATGACACCTTGATTGTTGCAGGCATCGCCGAGAAAGATAGCGGCCAATATTACAACAGTGTGGTGGTTGTGGATGCTTCCGGTTTACGACACAAATACAGAAAAATCAGTCAAACCAAATTCGATAAGCAGTATTTCTCGAGAGGGGAGGAACGCCTCACGTTTGAGCACAAAGGCTTAAAGTTTGGTGTCGCGATTTGCTTTGATATTTGGTTCCCGGAGATCATTAGAGCGTATCAGTCGGTCGACGTTATTCTTCACCCTGCCAATTTCGGCGGGCAGCACAGCTTTGCTATTGCTCAAACAAGGGCTTTAGAAGAGGGGTGTCATGTCGTGACGTGTAATCGGGTTGGGCAGGATGTAGTTGATGCGTTTACCGCGACGTATTGTGGTAACAGCCGAGTCTACTCAGCAAAGGGAGACTTAATGCTTCAGCTCAACGACAAGCAATCGGTAGAAACCGTAAGTATTCAAGATCTCTCGATTGCGCCGCAATACAATGGCGTTGATGTTGAAGATGAGATGCAGCAAATCGCTGCTCTCTTAAACCGTTAAATCGCTAGAACAGAGACTAGCGCGGTATAAGATCGAAAAACGCAAGGTGATTAAGCCTTGCGTTTTAGCTTGGGAACGAAGCGTTCTTAAGCTTGATCGTTCATTTGATTCAGATGCTCGACTGAATGAGCGTTTTTCATCCGCTGCGCTTGATGGATATTGACCATAAGGCGATTGAGCAGCTTTTGCAGTCGTTCAATATCCGGCAATTGTTGATTTTTGGCTTCGACTTCTAGCTCCAATGCCTGCTTAGAAAGCATGTTAAGACCTAAGTTCAGTGACATGCCTTTAATGGAGTGCAGGGTGCGACAAAGTGGCTCTAATTCTTTCGCTAAATAGTATTCGATGACGCGATCAACTGACTGTTCGAACTCAATAATGGTTGAGTCGATGAGTAAGCTGAACCCTTCCTTGTCATCTTTCAGTATTTGTATCACTTCTGAATGGCTGATCTCTTCTTCCGTTAACCTTAACGTTTCAATAGGCTTACGATGAAGCTCAACAATGTTTTCATTCTCACTCGAACCTTTGACTGCTGTTTGTTTCGGTAATCGACTTGAGAACTGTTGTAGGGCGTCGAAGAAACTCTCTTGCTGCAGAGGCTTGGTCAGAATGTGGTCGACACCTGCATGAATAAAGTTGTCATGCGCTTCACGGAATACATCGGCCGTGTAAGCGAATATCAAGGTATCGAGTTTCAGTTTTTCGCGGATGTAATTTGTTGTCTCGACCCCGTTCATTTCAGGCATATGATTGTCCATCAAGATAAGGTCATATTGAGTGGTTTTGAGGCGTTCAATCGCCAATTTACCGTTCTCCGCATGCTCAACATGATGGCCGAGTTTTTCACAGAAGCCTTGTGCAACAATGGCATTAATACGGTTATCTTCCACCAACAGGATACTTAACGAGTCATAACTGAGAGTTTCTGCATCGACTGTATGGGTAGCGATCTCTTTCGCTTTGCTTTCTTGCCATGTGATAGGCAGAGAGACTTGGAATTTTGTGCCAAGCCCAACAGCACTGGTTAATGTGATTTCTCCATTCATGAGGTTGACTAGGTTCTTGACGATTGCGAGGCCAAGCCCTGTTCCGCCAAACTTCCTTGTTGTGGAAGTGTCTGCTTGTTCGAACGAATTGAATACCTGATCGTGCTTATCTTTCGGGATACCAACCCCGGTGTCTGTCACGGTCAGAATCAACTGGTTGTTGGGGCGATTGAGGTCAGCTTGAATGGACACATGACCTTCTTTGGTGAATTTGGTCGCATTGCCGCCCAAGTTGAACATGATTTGACGTAGCCTTGCACAGTCTCCGACGAGTTGGATGTTTTTCGGTATGTTATTTTCGATCAACAGGCGAATGCCTTTTTCATCGGCTAAGGGTTTTAGGGCGCTGCATACAGGCTGCATGACTTGAACAAAGTTAAAGGGAGCCACGTCTAGCTCAAGCTTGTTTTCTTCGACTTTTGAGAAGTCCAGAATGTCGTTGAGTATCGTCATCAAGTGGTGACCAGAATCGAGAATGATGTTGATGTTCTCTTTTGTTTCGGGTTCTTGGGTCTGGCTTGCAATGATTTGAGATATTCCAAGAACGCCGTTCATTGGCGTTCTGATCTCGTGGCTCATAGTAGACAGAAAATCGCCCTTAGCTTTTACTGCGGCTTCAGCTTTGGTTCGTTCAGCGATTAGCTCCTGAGTTTTAGCTCTCATTTCACTGTCATTACTGATCAAATTGGCTGTCATTTTTTGAAAGCTTTGTTTGAGATGAGCGATTTCGTCTTGGGTGTTTATATTCGAACTCAATTCCAGAGTTGCAGCACCTTGATCCAAATGGCCAGCGGCAACTTGGTTAGTGGCCTCAAGTAGGGTGTGTAATCTTCGATTAATACGTTTTGACGCCCACGCAGCAACAAGGAGTGATATGAACACGGAAAACAGTGTTCCGAGGATTAATATGTAGCTGGTTTGATTGGCTGAGCTCTCCGATTTTTCGACCCTGAGAATAATAAGTTGTTGTTCAATTTCAATGAATTGAGCAATCTCTTGGCGGATCTCATCAATCAATTTTTTTCCGGTTTGCTGCTGAGTGAGGTCGATGACACTTTGTATTTCAGCTTCGCCTTTATTGACAAGGCTGCGTTGATGGATCTCTTTCTCTCCAGACTGTTTCAGCCATGTTTTATGAATATCATCGATTCTATATAGGCGTTCTACTTGAGGTGGGTTATCACTTACTTGATTCGCAAGGGTTTGGAGTTTTTGAGGCCATACATCAAGAGCTAAATGGTAGGGTTCTAAAAAAACAGGATCACCCGTGATCAAGTAACCACGTTCAGCCGTTTCTATGTCGACTGTTAAGCTGAGAAGTTCTTGAGCCCGAGCGATGGCTTTATGTGTGTGTACAACCCAACTATTGTCTTTTACAACCGTTCGGGTGTTTTCATGGACAGAAAAAGCCACGATAAGCATCAAAGCGATAGGAATCAAAAAGCTGACTAATAGCTTTTTCTGTAGGGATATATTGTCAAACCAACCCGCGATCATAAAACAGCGCTCTCCATGTCGTTGTTATTCACTGTTAGTGTAGATGATAATCAGTCGTTAAGTGCGCAAATAGTTGCTGAGTGCGTAAATACATACTTTAGCGTGTAAGTTTCGCATATTAACGGCATTTTAGGGGCGATTAAGCGGCGTTATTATGTTTCAAAGACAAAAAAGCTAGCTCAATAAGCTAGCTTTCAACGGTGTGATGAGTATTAAAGCGCTTTTACGCTGCTTCGTTCAACAAGAGTAGGTTCAAGTTCAACGACTTGCGGATAAGCATCTGGAGTTTGTAATCTGCTCAAAAGCGTATCCACTGCGGCTTTACCTAAACGATGTTTTGGCTGGTGGACAGTGCTTAACGCGGGTGTCATGTACTTCGACAGGTGGATGTCATCGTAGCCAATGATAGACAGATCATTCGGAATCGATGTGCCATCTTGCGCCGCAGCGTGAATCACGCCCATCGCCATCATATCGTTACTGACGAACAAGGCAGACGGCATTTCGCCACGAGTTTTCAATGTCTGATAAGAGTCAAAACCACCGTCACATTCAAAGTTGGATTCAACAATCCACTTAGGGTTGATCTCTAAATTGGCTTCTTCCATTGCTTGCTTGAAGCCTTGATAACGAGACGAAGCTTGATTGCGGTGCAGTGGCCCTGTGATACAACCAATTTGAGAATGGCCGTTATCAATCAGGTGCTTAGTTGCCATGTAGCCACCTTGGTGCGAGTTGTCTTGAATCTTATCGCTCGCAAACAACATTGGGCCCCAATCCATTACTACAACAGGCAGTTCTGGGTAGCGCTCGAATACATCGATATGTTCGCCTTCAAGGGTAGAACACATCAGCATCAAGCCATCGACACGCTTTTGCAGCAAGGTATCGATAGAGGATTTCATGCGTTCGCTGTCGCCTTCGGTGTTACACAAGATAAGGTTGTAGCCTTTTTCGTAGCAACGACGTTCCACACCCTTTACCACTTCGCCAAAGAATGGGTTAGTGGATGTAGTCACTAGCATTCCCAAGGTTTTGGTTTGCTTCATTTTCAAGCTGCGAGCCAATGCAGAAGGCGCATAGTTGAGTTCTTTAGCCGCACTGTTAACACGCTCAGCAATCTCTTCACTGACAAAGCGTGATTTGTTGATCACGTGGCTCACGGTAGAAGTCGAAACCTTTGCGAGCCGTGCGATGTCTTTCATTGTTGCCATAAAAAATCCTTGTGGGAATAACCTTCCACGTTGGGCGATATTCTGCCTGAAAACAGGGGCTTATGCTTGCTATTTGTTGTTACCGAATTTGAAGGCTAACATCCGTTAACCACGGTTTAGCTCAGGAGTTAAGCCTTCAAATAGGTATCAAACTAAGCAGACAGTCGCTCTGCCAAGAACGCATCAGTTTCAGCACGGCTTGGAATCGATGTTTGAGCACCAAAGCGAGTCACGGAGATAGCAGCAGCAGCGTGGGCAAATTTAATCGCACGCTCTAGCGGCATATCTTCAAGCAAGCCTGTCACCAACGCGCCGTTAAAGGTGTCGCCTGCGGCAGTTGTATCTGTAGCTTCAACACGGAAACCTGCGATTAATTCACCTTCACCGTTTTTACTTACCCATACACCCTTTGCACCAAGTGTGATCATTACGGTCTCGATGCCTTTCGCATGCAGAGCCAACGCAGCCTGATGAGCTGATTCGTTGTCCGTCACGGTAATGCCTGTCAGCACTTCTGCTTCAGTTTCGTTGGGTGTAATCACGTCAACACAAGCAAGCAGCAAATCTGATAATGGGCGAGCAGGAGCTGGGTTTAGAATCACTTGCGTGCCACTCTCTTTTGCTACTTTCGCAGCGTATTCAATGCCTTCAATCGGTGTTTCAAGTTGAGTCAGCAGGTATTTAGCGCAGCGAATCTTCTCTAGGTGCGGTTCGATTTGATCGCAAGTCAGCTTGTTGTTGGCTTCTGCTGAAAGGCAAATGCTGTTTTCGCCCGTAGCAGATACCTGGATCATCGCGATGCCTGTCGGCGTGTTGTCTGCAACGATCACGCCGTCGATGTTGATACCATCTTTAGCAAAATCTTGACGAATGTTGATGCCAAATGGGTCGTCACCAACACAGGCGATGAAGCCAATGTCTGCGTTTAATCTTGCTGCTGCTACGGCTTGGTTTGCGCCTTTGCCGCCAGGAATGACCTGATAGTTACCGCCAATCAAGGTTTCACCCGGACGAGGGAACGAAGGAACTTGTAGTACGTGGTCAGCGTTAACGCTACCTAAAACAATCAGTTGAGTCATGATACGAGCCTTATGATATATCGTATTTGAAAATGCATGGGTCTTTCTCATTACGTTAATTCACATTACGTTGATTGCTAGCCTTGTTAGCGGCTTATGAGAAACAGCGATGCACTGTCGGGTTTTGTTTTTTGTTTTGAGTCAGTGAGCTAATGAGCTAAGCAAAGCAGGGGATAGGGGACCCCTGCTTTATATCGCGTTATCTAGTAACGATTACTTAGCGATGATTTTTAGAGGTACTGGTACGTACTCGTCTACTGTTTCGCCTTTCAGTACTTTGTCTGCCATTTCGATACCTAGAGAACCGATTAGGTCAGGCTGTTGTGCAACCGTTGCGCCAAGTAGGCCACGGTTAACAGCAGCGATGCCGTCGTCTGTGCCATCAAAGCCAACAATCATTACTTCTTTACCTGAAGCTTGAACTGCGCGAAGTGCACCTAGTGCCATTTCATCGTTTTGAGCGAATACTGCTTGTACGTCTGGGTTAGCCGCAAGCAAGTTTTCCATTACGTTCAGACCTTTAGTACGGTCGAAATCAGCAGGTTGGCTTGCAAGAAGCTCAAGGTCGCTGCCGTTTACTGCGTTCATGAAGCCTTCACCACGTTCACGAGCAGCAGAAGTACCAGCGATACCTTCAAGTTGGATTACTTTCGCTTTTTCGCCCACTTTTTCCATGATGAAGTGACCTGCCATTTCACCACCGATTACGTTATCAGAAGCGATGTGGCTTACTACGTCACCACGGCTTGCACCACGGTCTAGTGTTAGTACTGGGATGTTTGAACGGTTAGCCATGCGAATCGCGTTAGACACGGCGTCTGAATCGGTTGGGTTGATCAGGATTGCCTTAACACCACGAATGGTTAGATCTTCAATGTTCGACAGCTCTTTACTTGGGTCGTTTTGAGAATCAAGAACGATAAGCTTGTAGCCTAGCTCTTCCGCTTTCGCTTCTGCGCCATCTTTCATGGTTACGAAGAATGGGTTGTTCAATGTAGACAGAACGATTGCCATTGTATCTTGCGCCTGTGCAGACACAGATACCGTTGTAGAAAGAAGAGCAGCAGAAATAAGAGTCGCTAATTTTTTCATGGTGTAAGTCCTTTGTGTAGGGTGAGCTAGGAGGTGAGTCCTAGCTCGTAGTTACATTATTTATAGATTCTAATATTTTAAGGTAAAACAGGGTGTTACTTGTATTAACCTAGAGTGTGAATAGGTTTTATTTGTTTTTGTTGTCGACCAATACCGCCAGAAGAATAACCACTGCTTTTGCAATCATCTGGTAGTAAGAAGATACGTCTAATAGGTTTAGGGCGTTGTTTAGGAAACCGATAATCAGAGCACCAATCAATGTGCCCATGATGCGACCACGACCGCCGGCTAAGCTTGTGCCACCCAGTACTACGGCTGCAATGGCGTCTAATTCATAACCCATACCTGCGGTAGGTTGAGCTGAGGACAAACGAGATGCCACGATGATGCCTGCCACTGCTGCTAGCAGACCACAGATTGCGTAAACGCCGATTTTTACTTTGTCTACGTCGATGCCAGATAGGCGAGTTGCAGATTCGTTGCCACCTAATGCGTAAACGTAGCGACCAAAGCGGGTGTGGTTAAGTAGGTACCATACCGCTGCGAATACCACGACCATAATCCATACAGGAACTGGGATGCCCATTGCGTAGCCCGTACCGAACCAAGCGAATGCGTCTGCTGTGTCAGTGAAGCCTGTTGAGATAGGACGACCGTCGGTGTAAACCATGGTCACGCCGCGCAATAGAGTCATAGTCACAAGCGTTGCGATGAAGGCTTGAACCTTACCCTTGGCGATAATCACACCACTGATAGCACCCAATGCTGCACCTGCTACAAGAGCGGTTGGCACTGCGATCATCACTGGGATTTCCATGCCAATCATGCTGGCTGCGAATGCACCACAAAGAGCCAGTACCGAACCAACACTTAAGTCGATACCCGCGGTTAAGATAACCAGCGTCATACCTACAGCGATAATTGCGTTAACCGAGGTTTGGCGCAGAATGTTTAGGATGTTGTCGACAGTAAAGAAGTTCGGGTTTAAGAAAGAAACGACAACAATCAGGAAGATCAAAGCAATCAATGACTTTTGATCAATCAGCCACTCTTTGCTGATTAACGGTTTTTTCTTTGGAGCTTCAGTTGTTTTGCTCATGGTTTTAGTACTCATGCTGCGTCCTCGTTGATCTTTTTACCGACCGCACACGCCAGTAATAATTCTTGGTTTGCTTCTTTAGCATCAAATTCACCGCTTACACGGCCTTCATGCATCACCATGATGCGGTCACTCATTCCTAATACTTCTGGCATTTCAGATGAGACTAAGATGATACTCATGCCGTCGGCTTTAAATTTATTAATGAGTTGGTAAATCTCTTTCTTAGCACCCACATCGACACCACGCGTTGGTTCGTCGAGAATCAGTACTTTTGGTTTGGTCATCAAGCCCTTAGCGATAGCCACTTTCTGTTGGTTACCGCCAGAAAGGTTGCCAATAATCTGTTCGCGCGTCGGGGTTTTGATATTGAATAGCTTGATGAAGTCATCAACCGCAATCACTTCGTCTTTATGTTGGATTTGACCACTCTTTGTTAGTAGGTCAAGTGAACATAACGACATGTTTTCTTTAACAGAAAGCCCTAGAACTAAGCCATCGCCTTTACGGTCTTCAGAGATGTAAGCAATGCCATTGGCCAAGCCGTCTTTCGGGCTTACAGGGTTGATGGTTTTGTTTTCTAGGTTGATGACGCCGCGTTCACTTGGAAGGGCACCGTAAATCACTTTCATCAGCTCGGTACGACCTGCGCCCATTAGGCCAGATACACCCAGGATTTCACCGCGTTTTAGCGTAAAGCTCACGTCGTGAACACCAGAACCCGTCAGGCCAATCACTTCAAGACAAGTTTCACCGTGGCTTTGGCCGATACGTGGATATTGCTCGTCTAGCTTACGGCCAACCATCATTTCGATTAGGCCATCTTCGTCGGTGTCTTTTACTTCACACTGACCAATGAACTTACCGTCACGCAGCACAGTGATATCATCACAAATCTCGAAGATCTCTTTCAAACGGTGAGAGATGTAAACAATGCCACAGCCTTCATCGCGCAGTTCGTTAATCACCTTAAACAGAGATTCTGTCTCGGTATCGGTTAGCGCATCGGTTGGTTCATCCATGATGATGACCTTAGATTCAAACGATAGGGCTTTCGCAATCTCTACCATTTGCTGCTCACCAAGGCTCAACTGGCCTAAAGGTGTTTTCGAGCTGTGTTTCACGTTAAGGCGTTTAAGTAGCTTGTCTGCTTCTTGGTACATCTCGTTCCACAAGATGCGACCCATGGTGCCCGTGATTTCACGACCTAAGAAGATGTTCTCGGCAATGGTCAATTCAGGGATTAGATTCAGTTCTTGGTGAATGATGCTAATGCCTGCTTGTTGAGAATCACGTGGCCCTTTAAATGCGGCAGGCTTTCCTTGGTAGGCGATAGTGCCGCCGTCCAAGTGATAGATACCCGTCAGCACTTTCATAAGCGTTGATTTACCCGCACCGTTTTCACCCATTAACGCCATTACGCGTCCTGGATAAACGTTGAGGCTTGCCTTATCCAGTGCTTTAACACCAGGGAAGGCTTTCTCAATTGAGCTAAGTTCTAAAATGGCTTGAGTCATGTCGGTTCCTTTACTCGGGGCCAGTTGTATTTGATTGTTCTGTCTATGTATTGTTTTTGGTTCAGTGATGACACTGAGCTGTCGTTGCGTTTTGCTTGAGCTAAAAGGTTACGCCAGCTTGGAAAATAACATTTGCGTATGGTGTGCATTCACCGGTGCGAATCACTGCACGGCTTTCATGCGTACGCTGTTTGAATTCTTCATGAGTGATGTAAGTAATCGAAAGCGATTTGCCACAACGTGCTTCTTCTGTCTTGATTAAATCAATCAGCGCAGCGTGGTGTTCTGGGCTTACTTTCGCAAACTCTTCTGCAATCACAACGCCTTCGATTTGAGATTCATCCAGCATGGTTTTTACCGTTTGCTGAAAGCTTGGGACACCGTGAGTCAAAGCAAGATCAATACGAGTTACGTGGTCTGGAATCGGCAGGCCCGCGTCACAAATCGTGATTTCATCTGTGTGGCCAAGAGTCGCCACTAGGTAAGAGAGTTCAGAGTTTATTAGAGTACTTTTTTTCATATCACGACCTATCGAAAAATAACGCTTGATGGGTTGAGAACAACTCAAGAAAAGCCATCGAAACGTTTCGATAGTGATAATAGTGTCTGATTTATCATTTGCACGTTTGATTGTTTTAGAGTGTGATAATGATCATCGAAACGTTTCGATGGGGCGTTTTTTGGTGATCTCAGTCACCGCCATTGATTGCATAAATCCTTTTACGTGTGTTCAATCGATAGCGCATATCCGAACTTACTGATGGTAATGATCTGGACGTTGGATGCTCTTAATCGCGCGAACACATTGCGTAGGTTATAGACGACGTTAGCAAGAACATGCGGTGACGAGAGTTGCCCGTCCCAACACACATCAACAATATGCTCTCTTGAAATCGGTCTTCCCACATTTTCCAATAACAAGCAGAGCACTGCTAATAGGTGAGGGCGCAAAGTGATTTTGTTTCCTTGCTGGTTGGTAATCGTTCGAGCGTCGATATCAATGATTAAGCCGTTGAAGTCTATTGTGTGGTTCATCGTGTTTTCTGTTCGTCTTATTTTGAATTGTGGAGATTGAGCAAACCGGCCTGCTGTTGGAGCGGATAATTATTTACGTGTACTAATGGTCAAGCGCGCGGATTATGCAAAATCACATCACGCTTGAAAGTAAGCTTGCGTAAGCCCATGAAAATAAAATCTAAAAATGGGATGGTTTGAAAAATAGAGGGAAGGTTATTCTGAATAAATGACAGGGTTTTATTTCTAGCCTATTCAGTGAGTTATTTGGTTTTTACTGGTTATGTTGGCTGAAGTTACAAACTGATTATATTTTTATTTATTTTTTTGTTTTCTGTGAGATTAACCTGCTTGCCAATTCGACGGGGTGTCGGATAACTCTAACAAGATTGTACAGCACAGGAAGGCGGAACAATCTTGATTTGCATTAAGTAAGGTTAAGCAGTAATGAACAACAAATTTATTCTAAGCATCGCGATGATGTCAGCATTTGCAGCAAACAATGTAATGGCTGCAGACAGTGGTTTCTATCTAGGTGGTGCAATCGGTACAACTGGTATTGATGATGGTGGCCTTTATAAGGACTCTTTCATTCCAATTACTGTTGATGCAGAAGACGAGACATATAAGATAATTGCTGGATACCAATTTAATCGCATCGTCGCGCTAGAGGCACAATATACGAATTATGGCGACGTTGTTGCGAAAAATGCATTAAACCAATCTACTTACACTTGGTCTCCGACTGCATTTTCGATCAGTGCTAATCTAGGTTACACGTTTGACAATGGAATTCGCCCTTTTGGCATCATCGGTTTGTCGACGATTGATTTAGACCAGTCGCTGCCGGTGCTTGATGACGATAGTGGTGAGGGTATTCGCTATGGTTTCGGAGTGGAGTACACACCTAAACAGGCTAAAAACGTCAGCTTTAGGTTAGGCTATGAAGCGGATGCATTTGTGATTGAGAGCGATTCAGCTTTTGAAAATGATAAAGATCTCGTGATCGATTCATTCTACTTAGGCGCAATGTACACATTCTAAGTTTCACACTTTGTTGAACGGTAAATCGGTTTCTAAATGGGGCGTCGGTTGGCTCAACCCGTTTAACTAAAGTGGAAGGCCGCAGTTTTTGACTGCGGCTTTTTTATGTTTAACTCTAGGCTTCACGAATATGAGCGGTGACAGACACGATGGCATGGTCGGTACTGAATTGGTCGTGTTCAAAGCTTGGATTGATGAGGTGATGGTCTAACACTGTGTAGCTAGAGATCTCCATCAAACTTGAAGAGTTCTGACAATCAAACTCATTCGACATCAAAATGTAGTCCAGGATAGACCCAGAAGCCCCGTAGTAGTGGGTTGGCTTACGCTGTTCAAGCAAGTCTTCTTCATGTAGTTGATGATAAAGATCCCAGCTGTCTTTCAATCGAAAGTGGGATAGCCAATGCTTGCTGTTTTCGTCTCGGTTGATTGAGAAACTCAACAGCCCTTTAAACTCATCATTAAACAGTGGCTTATTAAAGTCACCCATTAATACGACAGGTTGATCGGTCTGGTAGCGTTGATGGGTGATGTATTGGTGCAGCATCTGAGCTTCTAGACCGCGTTGGACACTCGATAGCCAAGAACCAAGCTGTTCTTGATGGAAGCGGGTGAGTGTGTCGCTTTGTGGTTTTTCGCTTTGCAGAGCGTTGTTCGCATCACCAGACTCTACCTTTGGTTCTGTCGGACGTTGTGATTTGAAGTGCACCACATAACAGTCGGTTGAACCTAAATGGGGTAATGTAATCGTCGCGTGAACAGGTGTTCTGTTGAATGAGAATTTGTCGCCAAGGTTGAACGCTGTCAGTAACGTCGAATCTGGCGTAACAGGCTGTACGTTTTCAATCGGGTAACGGGAAGCAATACCAACGACAGGTGAGGTGTATAGGTAATCATCTTCAACGTGTGCGCTATCGACCACTGCAAAGTATGGATAACCTAGCTCGTTCATCAATAGCTCTAAAGATTGCGGGCTAAATATCTCTTGGAAGCCAATCACATCGCAATCTAACGAACGAATCGCTTCAGCCATCCAATGTTGCTTCTTCTGCCATTCTTCGAAGCTGTAGATGTTCTCAAAATCATAATAAGCATTCGGTGGCTCGAGATAGTTCAGAAGGTTGAACGTTGCGAATGTTATTTGGTTTGGTTTGTTCAAAGTGTCATTCCATTTAGACCTAGGCTGCAAGGATACTCCACTAAAAGTATAGTTTGTTGATTATTTAGAGCCTAAATTTCACTTTAGAAGCCAATCAAAGGAAATCTAAGCCGTGGAGGCTTGTGTCATTCAGGCTAGCGCAACCTTGGTGCTTCTGCTGTAACCCTTGCTTTCCAACGCCACCAAGCTAATTAACTTATTCAAAGGAATCAAAGGAACCAAAGGAATCAAAGCTAACTGCATCCAATAACTTCGAGTGGTGACGAGTAATTTGTAAATAAACCGTCAGAGATAGAGTGCTGATGGTTTTATTAGTTATTACATGATGTTAGATTTGAACCTATACTTGATTTAACGGCATGCATTCAAAGCCGATTAATTAACTTGAATATCGAATTCATGACATTTGAAGGGAGAGTCAAATGGGAACAGTTTTTCGACGCAAAGCCTCGCAGCGCACTCAGTTTTTCAGGTCTAATTTAAAGTCCTGTGCAGTTATGCTGCCGCTTATTGCTTTACACCCCTCCGTTACTTACGCTTCTGATACCCAATCCACTCCTGCTGTCACCGTTATTGAAACCACACAATTGGTTGGTTTTGGTGAAGCAAAATATCCAGCCGACTTCACTCACTTCGATTACGTTAATCCTGATGCGCCAAAGCAGGGCAAAGTGACCTATGGCAGTATAGGTACGTACGATAGCTTTAATCGATTCGGTTCCCGCGGCGTTGCTGCAAGTTATACCGGAGAGATTTACGATACCTTGATGTTTTCTCCGAGCGACGAGATTGATGCGTACTATCCATTGATTGCTTCAAAGGTTCGCTACGCCAGTGATTTCACTTGGATGGAAATCGACATCAACCCAAATGCTAAATTCCAAGATGGCGAGCCTATCACTGCGCATGATGTTGCCTTCACCTTTGACAAGTTCTCAACCGAGGGCGTGCCTCAGTATCGTGTGTATTACAAAGAGATTAAGTCAGTAAAAGCGGTCTCTGATTTGGTTGTTCGTATTGAAATGAACAGTCCAAACCGCGAAAAACTGTTCAGCTTTGCGCAAAGCACTCGTGTATTGCCGAAACATTTTTGGAAAGACAGAAAGCTGTCTGAGCCTCTAAGTGAGCCACCAGTCGGTAGTGGCCCTTATAAGATCATCAGCTACAAATCAGGCCAAAGTGTTACCTATGGTCTAGATGAAAACTACTGGGCAGCAGACCTACCAGTTAACGTTGGCCGAAATAACTTCAAGCAAGTGCAATACGATTACTACCGTGACGACACGGTAATGTTGGAAGCCTTCAAAGCAGGGGAGTTCGATCTTCGAACCGAGAACTCGGCTAAGTTCTGGGCCAACTCTTATACGGGCGCGAACTTCGATAAAGGCTACATCATTAAAGAAGAGATTAACCACGAGAAGCCTGAAACGACTCAAGGTTTCGTCTTTAATATCCAATCTCCTGTGTTCTCTGATCCTAAAGTGCGTGAAGCGTTAACCTACGCGATGGACTTTGAGTGGATGAACAAGAACATGTTCTATGGTCAGTACAAGCGTACTCGTAGCTACTTCCAAAATACTGACTATGAAGCGAAAGGTTTACCAAGCGAAGCTGAAGTCGAGTTGTTGTCTCAATACAAAGATCAAATCCCACCGCGAGTTTTCACCGAAGAATTCCAACCACCCGTTACCGATGGTAGCGGTCGTATTCGTAGCCAGATGCGCACGGCTTTCAAACTATTGAAAGAGGCGGGTTGGGTGCTGAAAGACAAAGTAATGACCAACGAAAAGACCGGCAAACCGATGTCATTTGAGTTGCTGATTTACAGCCCAACTACGGAACGTATTGCAACGCCGGTTCAAAAGAACCTTAAGCGTATGGGTATCGAGATGAAGATCCGTACCATCGATACGACTCAGTACATCAAGCGCTTACGTGATCGTGATTTCGACATGGTTTCGTCGTCATTTTCCGCAAACCCTTATCCTAGCCCGAACTTAATGATCGTTTGGAACTCTAACTACATTGATTCTACTTACAATACTGCAGGTGTTATCGATCCAGTGGTTGACGCGTTAACAGAAGAAATTGCGCGTAACCAACAGAACCCTGAAAAGCTTCTTACTCTAGGTCGTTCACTAGACCGTGTATTGCAGTGGAATTTTTACAACATCCCGCAATGGCACGTTGGTGAATATCGCGTAGCAATGTGGGACAAGTTTGAGCGTCCAGATGTATTGCCTAAATACGATTTAGGTATCGATACATGGTGGATTTCAGAAGAGAAGGCGGCTTTGCTTCCTGAAAAACGTCGCTAGGAGTTAGTTAGCATGGCCGCGTATATATTTCGACGTTTATTGTTGGTGATCCCCACGCTGTGGGCGATCATCACCATCAACTTTTTCATCATCCAGATTGCCCCTGGAGGTCCGGTAGAACAAGCCGTTGCTCAATTAGAAGGGCATAACTCTGGCATCATGGAGCGCTTTTCTGGTGGTGGACAAGAAGTTGATTTAAGCGAAAGTGACCAAGCGTCTGCGAGTGGCTATAAAGGCTCACGCGGGCTTGATCCTGAGGTGGTTGAAGAGATCAAAAAGCAGTTTGGTTTTGATAAGCCGATCCATGTTCGCTACTTCGACATGTTGAAAAACTACGCGACCTTTAACTTCGGTGAAAGCCTGTTTAAAGGCGGCAACGTGATTGATTTAATCATCGAGCGTTTACCTGTCTCCATCTCCTTAGGGTTATGGAGTACCTTAATTATCTACGTGATCTCGATACCTCTAGGCATCATGAAGGCGATACATCACGGCTCTCGCTTTGATATTTGGTCGAGTGCGGTGGTGATTGTCGGCTATGCCGTTCCGGGCTTCTTGTTTGCGATCATTTTGATTATTTTATTCGCGAGTGGTAACTACTTCAGTTGGTTCCCATTGCGTGGGCTTGTGTCGAGTAACTTCGACCAGCTCAACTGGTATCAGCAAATTGGTGACTACTTCTGGCACTTGGCTTTGCCTATTTTTGCGATGGTTATCGGTGGCTTTGCAACACTCAGCATGCTGACCAAAAACTCCTTCCTTGATGAAATCAATAAGCAATATGTGGTGACAGCACGAGCGAAAGGTTTGGATGAGAGCAGCATTCTCTACAAGCACGTTTTCCGTAACGCGATGTTGATCATTATTGCCGGTTTCCCGAGTGCATTTATTAGTATTTTCTTCACGGGTTCTATGTTGATTGAAGTGATGTTTTCACTCGAAGGCATCGGTCTGCTTGGCTTTGAGTCGACCATTCAGCGAGATTATCCAGTGGTGTTCAGCTCTCTCTATATCATGACCTTACTTGGCTTGGTGCTGAGCATTATCTCCGACCTGACGTATACCTGGGTTGATCCTCGAATTGATTTTGAAGCGCGTTAATGGCGAATGAATAAAAAGGTATTGATAATAAATGTTTAACAACCCTTTAGCTGAAGCTCGTTGGTTACGTTTTAAAGCAAATAAGCGTGGTTTTATCTCCCTTTGGATATTTACCATTCTGTTTGGACTGAGCCTGTTCGCTGAGATCATCGCCAACGATAAACCACTTTTAGTTTCTTATGATAATCAGTGGTTTGTACCTGTCATTAATGAGTATGCCGAGACTGAATTTGGCGGCGAGTTTGAAACCGAAGCGGATTACAAAGACCCTTATGTTATCGAACTTATTGAAGACAGCGGTTACATCGTGTGGCCAATCATTCCGTTTAGCTACGACACCATCAACTTCGATATTTCGGGCGCAGTGCCTTCTGAACCTGACTCAGTGAACTGGCTAGGAACCGATGATAAAGGGCGAGATGTATTAGCTCGCATCATTTATGGGTTCCGTATCTCTGTGCTCTTTGGCTTTATTCTGACGATTGTATCGAGCGTGATTGGTGTGGTTGTTGGGGCGACCCAAGGTTACTACGGTGGTTGGGTGGATCTGTTTGGTCAGCGCTTCATTGAAGTCTGGTCAGGGATGCCGACTCTGTTCTTGCTGATTATTCTATCGAGTTTTATCGAGCCTAACTTCTGGTGGCTGCTCGGAATAATGGTGCTCTTCAGTTGGATGAGCTTGGTGGGGATTGTTCGAGCTGAATTCTTACGCTGCCGAAACTTTGATTATGTGCGTGCCGCGCAAGCCATGGGCGTTGATGACAAACGGATTATGCTTCGTCACATGCTTCCCAACGCGATGGTGGCTTCGTTAACCATGATGCCGTTCATCCTTTCAGGCTCGGTCACTACGTTAACCTCATTGGATTTCTTAGGCTTTGGTCTTCCTGCGGGGTCGCCTTCGTTAGGCGAGTTGTTGGCGCAAGGTAAAGCTAACTTACAAGCGCCTTGGCTTGGCATTTCTGCCTTCGTCGTGCTTTCACTGATGCTTACGTTACTGGTCTTCGTTGGTGAAGCGGTGCGTGATGCTTTCGACCCGCATCAACAGAAGTAAGGATAGGTTATGACTTCAAATACAACGCCTGCTTCTCCAGTTTTGACCATCGACAAATTGTCGGTCGGTTTCGGGCGAAAAGATTCGATAGAACAAGTGACTCATGATGTCTCGTTGGAGATATACAAAGGTGAGACACTTGCTCTGGTAGGAGAGAGTGGTTCAGGCAAATCGGTTACCGCTAATTCAGTATTGAAACTGCTGCCTAAAGGCTCGTCACATTACTTAAACGGTAAGATTAACTTCTCTGGTACCGATATTCTGAGTTGTTCTGAAAGACAACTGCGCGGGATTCGTGGTGGTCGCATCGGCATGATCTTTCAAGAGCCCATGGTATCGTTGAACCCGCTTCATCGCGTAGGTAAACAGCTTGTTGAAACCCTCGCGATTCACCGAGGTATGCGAACCAACAAAGCGCAAGCCTTGGCGATAGAGTGGCTATCCAAAGTGGGCATTCGTTATCCAGAACAAAAGATTTCAGCCTATCCGCATGAGTTGTCTGGTGGAGAGCGCCAGCGCGTGATGATCGCGATGGCACTGATCAATGAACCAGAGCTGCTTATTGCTGATGAGCCGACAACCGCATTGGATGTATCGGTACAAGCGCAAATCCTTGACCTGCTAAAAGATTTGCAGCAAGAGTTGGGTATGGCAATGCTTTTCATTACTCACGATTTAAGTATCGTTCGTAAGATTGCCGACAGAGTAGCGGTAATGAAAGATGGTCGCTTAGTCGAAAGCAACGACTGTCATACCCTGTTTAATGCGCCAGCTCACCCTTATACGCAAAAACTTATCAACTCTGATCCGAAAGGTTTGCCTGTCCCTGTATCACCCGACAGCAAACCGCTACTCGATGTAAATCAACTTCGTGTTTGGTTCCCGATCACGGGCGGTTTATTCAAGCGAACCATTTCTCATGTTAAAGCTGTGACCGACATGGAGTTCACTTTGAAGAAAGGGCACTCAATCGGTTTGGTTGGCGAAAGTGGTTCTGGTAAATCGACGACCGGTATGGCGATACTTAAGCTGGTGGATAGTGAAGGGTCAATTACCTACTCGAGTGAACAGCTTCAAGGTTTAGACCGAAAACAAATGCTTCCGTTTAGAAGCCGCATGCAAGTGGTCTTCCAAGACCCGTTTTCTGCGTTGAACCCAAGAATGTCGGTTGCACAAGTGATTGGCGAAGGCTTGTTAGTACATCAACAATTGGATGAGCACGAGCTCGACCAACGCATCTGTGACGTAATGAGAGAGGTTGACCTCGATCCTGACACTCGTCACCGTTACCCTAATGAGTTTTCTGGCGGCCAAAGGCAGCGTATTGCGATTGCTCGTGCTTTGATTTTAAAGCCAGAGTTTATCTTGCTTGATGAGCCAACATCTTCACTCGACAGAACGGTTCAAGCGCAGGTGCTGGATCTGTTGAAATCGCTTCAAGAAAAGTATGGCCTGACCTATTTGTTTATCAGCCATGATTTGAATGTCGTGAAATCCCTATGTCATTACACCATCGTCATGAAAGCTGGCGAGGTAATAGAGAAGGGTGACACTGAGACTTTGTTTGGTAATCCGCAGCATGAATATACTAAACAATTGGTGTCTTTATCTGAGGTTGGAACGCCTTAATCGATGAATTTCGCTTCAATGTGACAATCCAAAAAAGAGCCTGATCACTGATGATCAGGCTCTTTTTATTTAGAGCGTATTAGTATTTGCGTGGTACTAGAAAACGATATTCGTTCTTAGGCCAAACAACGCGACTTTGCTTTGAGTGCTGACTGCAGGTGTGACGTATTGCGCATCCGCGGTAAAGGTTAACCATGGCGTCGCTTGGAACGCGTAGTAGATCTCAAAACCTTGCTCGTCTTTTAATTCAGCTCCTAGTGGCAAATCGCTAATGCTGTTTTGTAACGCATTAGACAAGTTGTAGTAATAGTAGCCCGCGCCCCATTGATCTTGAGGTCTGTCGAAGAAGAAAGCGTTGCCTCCAAGGCCGCCAACAAACGTTCCATCTATGATATTTGGATTACCGTCTGCCGCTGCTGCTCTTAGATAGACTGCGATGGTATCGTCATTGTTCTCGTAGATATTGTGTGTCGCTTGAGCACGAATGTTGTACTTATATTTAGCGGTTTCACCCAAAGACGAGTAATCGACTCCTTCTTCAGTGCTGTATGTACCAGACATACCAAACGTAGAACTTCTATCGAACAGTTTGAATGAGTGAGTCGCACCTAATGAAAAGTTCACGCCATCATCAAACCAATCATTGAACCCTAAATTGTCATCGTATCGATCTCTTGGATCATAAATCATTGCTGTGATTCGAGTATCGCCGATGGTGTGGTTCAGGATGCCACCAATAAATGATGGGGGAGTCACGCCACTTGGAGGAGCAGAAAAGGCAATGTTCATGAATCCATGACGAGTTGCACCACCGTAAAATGGTGCATTTCGTAGTAGCTCAAACGCGTCGATCTTGCCAACAAGGAGGTTGGTGTTGTCATCAAACTTGTGTGTGTAATACAAGGATGAAAAGAAAGGGCTGCTGCTGTCTGAGTAATGGGCTGAATTAGGTACTGACAAACTGGAGAAGCCAAAGTCGTTGGCATCACCGTTTAGATAGATCAACTGGGTGCGAAAGGTGCCGTTTTTCCAAAGGCCAGCATTTTCAGTATCAAGCCCAGCCAATAAATCAAAACGGTGCGTGAATTCATTTGAATTTGATGGTGAGCCAGAAACTGCCGATTGGTAAACGTTGGTGTATTCAGCATCGAGCGAGAGTCCGCTGTCTTTAATGCGACTGCGTTCACCTCCCCAATCACCGGTTAATGTATCTGAGTATGGCTGGCTTGCATTAGCTAAAGACGATAGAAAGAGTGGAGCTAAACAAAAGGGTAATGATAAATATTTCATAATTAAATCTTATTGTTAGAACGTAAGCTGGCTAGGCGCATTGAGATAGATAAGCAGGACTGTTCAGCATGTTGGCCGCTCGTGAATGGCGTTGATGTTTAAACAGTGCACTCAAAGCATCAAACGCTTCTGAAATGGACAGATAACCTTGCTGGTAAGCGAAAGACACCGAACTTGCTTTACCGTCGTTGAGGTCGTGTCTTGAGATCGCAATGCCATGGTTTTGTGCGAGTAAGAACAATGCATCAGCGTTAAGAGGCTGAGAGTCCGCGTTCTGCTGGTGACGCAACTTGTTGACGAGTGAGTGAATACGCTCGATACATTGGCTAAGTCGGTAATAGCGAGAGGTGTTGACCGTTGTCGCAATATGCTGGCAAACCTTTACCAATGCCTCCATTTGATCTGTTTTCGCTGAAGACGAAACCATCTTTTCAATAACTGCATTTAGCTCGGCAAGATATTGCGTTCTAAGCTGGGGTAATACCGTCACTTCATCATCCTTAATGTATCCGCGTAGCTCCTTGCCAAGTGACTCTAGATAACCCATATCTAATTCCCAAATGGTAGACATAGTATTGACCTGAGTTGTAATTGACCGGGTCATGTTATCGATTTTGGTGATGATAAAACTAATTTTGAAGTTTTTATGTTTTAATTAAGTTGTTGTATTTAATGGTTTTTCATTGTATTTCATCTGCTTGAAAGACGTTTCAATACCGGTGTCATTAAAGGAGAACAAAAGAGAATATTGGTGGATGGAGAATGGTGCAGTTACGGTGGAAAACAGCGTAATTAAATCAGATTTTTGTGGCTCTCGTGAGGCGAGATGGGGTGACACGAAAAGAGGTTAGCCAGTTAAAATGAGGAGGTGTGTACTCGACCGGACATAGAGGGAAGGTGACTAATGATCTACGTATTTTGACGAGTTATCTGTGATGCAAAAGTCTTTGGTTCTGCGAGGATTTAATAAGGTGTCACTGTTGACGAGGAGTTGCGGGGCGCTTTATCTTTCCCTGCCAAGTGCCAAGTGCCAAGTGCCAAGTGCCAAGTGCCAAGTGCCAAGTGCCAAGTGCCAAGTGCCAAGTGCCAAGTGCCAAG
>NZ_JALNTT010000004.1:0-123629 GCF_023161695.1 Vibrio sp. 1CM2L | reverse complement strand
TGCTAAGTGCTAAGTGCTAAGTGCCAAGCATGACGAACACACTTGTTCATGTCATGAGTTCAATTCGCTAGAGCCGTATTTAGGAAGCCGCACCTGTTGAGCTATGTTTTAGCTAATAGGTTGCGCCACCAAACGGCAAACGTTCTCGATGATCTGCTAAGTGTCGGGATATTTGTTTGGGATGTGGAAATCAGTGAGATAGGGAATTGAAGGTGTGAGAGTGTGTCGGATTGGTTTAGAGAGTTTTGTATAACGCCATTTGAATAAGGGCTTTCTGTATTGCGGAATCGATAAACATGTACCATAAAAAGAAAAAGTGATAGCGGACGCTGAGGTCACACTATCACTTTTTGATAACAATGAAGCTTAAGCTATTGAGATGCTTTCGCTTAGCTTAGAGCGATGTTCATCGTTATTGCGCTTACGTTATTGCTGTTGAATCGCCGTAAGAGCATGTTGGAAGTACAAGCTTGTCGCACACACATCGTGGTCATGATCATGGTGGTGGTGATGACCGTGAGCGTTGTGGTATCTGTTGATTACATTCACAACTTTCATATTTTGCTCAGTCATGGCTAAACCAGAGTTACTGTTTTTTACCGGAGCAGGGATACCTTGGTAAATCGTTGCTTCAACTTTTATCTTGTTGATGTCTTCAGGTTTTACCGTGTATGGGTTGTCGTCGAGTACCGTAAAGTTGGCCGTTTTACCGATATCAATGGTACCCACTTCATTTTCTAGACGTGCTGTGTATGCTGCATCAATCGTGATTGCGCGCATTGCTTCATCAACCGTAATGCGCTCTTGAGGTCCCATTACCGTTTTGCCAGACAGACCGATTCTGTTTACAGCAGCCCAAACCAACCCTAGTGGTTGCGCTGGTGCCATTGGTGAATCTGAGTGCAATGATAAGATACCACCCGCATCGATGAATGAACGTCCACGTGCCATCACTTCTGCACGTTCTTGACCGATACCTTGTTCAGAGTAAAGCTCAGCCAGAATATGTGTGTAGTAAGGGTTTACACTAAAGTTTGCGCCAAGTTCAACGGCTTTAGGGATGTCGTCTTTATCGGTAATACCTAAATGGTGGAAGCTGGTTCTGTGATCGTCTCTGCCTTTTTCTTTGTTGAGCTTGTCGACAATGTTCAGTGCAGTCTCAAAGCCTAGATCACCATTGGCATGGATAACAATCGTGTAGTCGTCTTCCCAGTAAGGACGCATACTTGCTTCAAGGTCTTCAGGTTGTTGCAACCATTCACCTGAGTGACCATCGGTGTAACCATCTTTAAGCTGCATTAACTGGCTGTACATTGCGCCGTCTGAGAACAACTTAACGAATTTAGGTAGCCATTTGATCTGTTCACCTTGATAAGACGGGTGTTGAGTCAAACCTTCGGCAATCGCTTTACCTTTGGCAGGGTCGTTTTCTGCCATCATGTAGGTAAAGTTACCGGCTGGCATTAACCAGTAATCCATTGGGAAGTTACCGTCTTCAAGAATGTCGACTACTTGTTCGAACATCTCTGGTGTTGCAACAACACCTGGATCAATGGCGGTAGTGATACCACCAGAGTGGATGTAATCTTTGGTTCGCTCCATCCCCGTTGCAAAAATGCCGCTATTTACCCAGAAGCTCATTACATCATTGAGAATGAGTTTGCCGCCAGCTTCATAAGCATGGCCTCGTTCCCAGTCCAACTGAGTATACGCATGGCCTTCACCAGTCCAGTCTTCTTCAGACCAACCTAGCATCTCCATCGCTGCATCGTTGAAGAACAATTCGTGGAAGCTGCGATGCCAAATGATAATTGGTCGATCTTCAGAAATGTTATTCAACAACTCGCGGCTCATTTCATTGCCGTGGAAGTAGTGATGGTAGCCCCAGCTTACCAATGGTTCGCCTTCAGCCAGTCCACTTTCTAACTCTGTTAAACGGGCTAAGTAGTTATCATGACCTATTACGCCTTCAACGTTACCCCACGGTAAATCCCAATCAGCAGGAGTAATAAAGTCTGTGCCGATCAATAACGCCATCAGCCAAAGGTGAACGTGAGGTTCAACAAAGCCCGGTGTAAGAACGCGATCTTCAAATGATTTATCAATCGTAAAACCATCTTTAGATTGGTACTTAGTGGTGAGCGTTTTTTGATCGCCAAGGTCGAGTATTTTACCGTCTTGGACTGCGATAGCGTCTACGTTGCTATGATCGTGATCTGAAAGAGTAATGATGTCGTTCGATACATAGAGCGTGATAGGGCTAGTAGAGGTTTCGGCGAAAGCAGGTGTGGCGACTAGGCCAGCAATAACCGTTGAGAGAAGTAGCTTTTTCATAATGGATCCTATTGCTCTCAACTAACGGCCTTGTTCTATGAGAGGATTAAGTCGACCATCGCGCTTTGGAAAATCAATCTTCCTGTGAGCGCTTAGAAAGTCAGTTCTTTCTTTGTATTCACGGATAAGTGATAAGAAAAGAGAGGCGGTAAACCCATAATTAGCAATGCGTAACTCTGTTCAAATAAGTGTGTATAGCTAACTTCTGGGCTTACTGCCAATACATAGAGAAGCGAATTTTATCGTTCAAATACAGAGTGAAAACTCTCTTCGCCTCACATTTGTGGCTAATTTAGCAGTGTTATTACGTTTCTAATAACGCATAATGATGGGCAAAACCAAACATTAATAATCTAAGGTGGTGGGGATGTTTTCTTATGAACACTTAAACTCATTCTGTGCGACGTATGAGGAACAGAGCTATAGCAAGGCTGCGAGAGCTATTGGTAAAGATAGAACGACCATTCGAGAACAAGTGAAAGCGCTAGAAGACAGCTATCGAACCATTTTATTTACTATTGAAGGAAAAAAGGCGGTACCTACCAGCTTTGCACGTTCTATTTATAAGCAATCAAAATTACTGGTGCAAAACAGTGAGCGATTGCATCTAAGAATGATGAATGCTTATCAACAAGAGCTGACCCGTTTAGATTTCTATCACGATACTCTGATGCCCAACGATTTAGTGGTGGAAATAGAGCAGCATGTTTTGAAGGCTCACCCGGACATGGTGCTCAATTGGCTGCATCGAAATCGAGATGAGATCTTGGTTGATGTGACACAAGCGCACAACAAAGTTGCGATCATGCAGCACCGAATGGAAAACATGTCGGAATACCCAATCAGCGCCATCAAACTTGGTGACGGTGATATTGCTGCCTACGCACGGGTTGATAGTCCTTTGTTCAAAATCGGTGAGATTCGACTTGAAGATCTTCAATTAGAAACGCAATACATCAGTGAAAACCAAAGCAAAACCATGCCAGAGTGGTTGGGCATATCACCGTATTTTCGCACAGTTAGTAATAACGATATGTTATTGGAGTTAGTGAAAGTGAATGGCTGGGCGTTACTTCCAAAAAGCTTAGCGACCGAAGCGGTGAACACGAAGCAGCTACGCCGAATAGAGTTCAATGAGTTGCTTTCACACAGCGCGAAGTTCGGGCTCTCATTCTTCTATCCAACGAGTTTTGAAAATACCAATGTGTATAAAGGTTTGGTTGAAGTACTGAAAGGTTACGCAACTAAGAATCTATAGAATCATCCTTTAATGTCGCTTTGAAAGGTACTTAATATAAGTAGAGAGTGAGAATGCAGTAGATGCACTCTGGTTGAAGCGGAGTGTTGACTATGAATAGGACAAAGGCCAAGTGGCCTTTGTCCCAGGTTTACGCTTGCTTAGTTTGATTAGCTTGCAGATTTAATGATCGTCTCAGTCACATCTCCAATCAAACCTGGCTGGATTAACTGGAAGTTGATCGCTTTTCCAGATTTTTGGATATCTCGCATGTTGTATTGAAGTTGAGTGAAGTCATCTCCCCACTGGTAGCGAAGTAATGTTTCACCTGATTGTAGGTGATAGTTAACCGCGTATTCTGTCGCATAACCAGCCATCACACCATCAATGGGCGCGTTTGGCGCATCATGTGGGATCTTGTAAGTAATCGAGTCTAGTTTGACCATGCCATTGATCACGCTGCTCGGCTCGGTAAGGTGTCCCATGTAGTAGCTTGAGTGTACAAACCTGTCTTCTGGATTGGCGTTACCACCTGTGCCTAAGTTGGTTTGTGAGTATTGGGCTTCTTGTGCGCCCCAACCGCGTTTAGAGCGCTCTACGTTTGCCAAGTGCTGGTCGTAGTCCGGTTGGTTGGTCATCACTGTGTATTCAGCGCCATGCCAGATTCGCGGTCCTTCCGCTCTAAATTCTATAATTGCTGAATCACCCGATGTGTCTTGAAGACTAATGTGCAGTGCGATTCTAACGGGAACACCAGGTACAAATTCAGTAGCAGGCTGCGTTTTTTCAACGAATTGAACGGCTTCTTCAACGGTACTGAACTGCGATAAAACATGCTTTAGATAGGTCAGCGTGCCTAAATCGTCAGCTTGAGTTGACTCTTCTGTATTCATACCTCGGTCGTACAAAACATTGCCACTAAGCCCTGCGTTGTTCATACCATCAGTGATTTGGCCATAGGTCGTTAATCCAGTGACATCGTATTTAGAGGTCACTTGGTTAGTGTTATCTAAGTGGGTAACGTAAGTGCTGTCTTTTGGAATGTTAACGAGGTGCACATCCGTTTGTTCTGACCAATCCAGAGTACGCGAAACGAATGTGCCTTGATCTTGTGTATCCCAAAGTAAGCGGGTGCAAGCTTCGGCGGCAGTAACAACGCCCATAGAGAAGGTAGCAATAATAGCGGTAGATAGAATCTTCTTATTCATGATGAATACCTTTGTAATTTGGGGACACAATCATCATGGCATTGAATTTAGAAACGAAAAACTCAAGTATGCGGGTTAAAATCCATCAATGTTACTAGGTAATACACTAATGTAGCTATGGGGCGAAGTGTGCTTGAGTGATCGCTTTGATGGTCGGTAGTGGTTCTTTGTTACCCATTGATACTGGGTAATATAAGGTTAATCCAAAGTGAAATTGGTTTGCGATCTGCTGTATATGGAGCGTCTCTAATTCGCCGCGCTGTACTAAGGGCTCCGCTAGGTCGGTACTCATGATCGCCCAACCATCATGTTTTACTAACTCTAATAACAGGTCGTTGTTGCTGACTAGGTGGTATTGAGGGGAAATGAGATAGAGCTCAGGTAGCGTGTTGAAATGGTTTTCGCTCACATATTGCTTGTCTAACTTTAAGTCTTCAATGGACAGTGCATTAAGGTGAGGGAGTTTACTTCTTCTTCCTGCATACATACCTAACTCGCCATAACCCAAAGAGAAGAACTCGATATTTTTACTAAAGCGCTGGATGTTTTTATGCTGCATCAGTGCGATGCTGTTTGGTTCAGATTCAATGCTATCAAAGGCTTCCTCTCGATTACGATGCAGCCAATGCACACAAAGTTCTGGGCATTTTTGTTGTAAAGCGTGCTCGATTTTGACGGCCAAATTGAGTGGCAGGGAGATGTCGTGATAGATATTGAGCGTCAGCATCTCATCCATATAGATGTTTTCTAATGAGGTACTGAGCTTCTCAGTGTTATTCAACACAACCTTGGAGCGTTGATAAATATGATCGGCCGCTTGAGTCGGTGTTGCCTTCTTTCCGATGATTTCAAATAGCGTAACGCCATATAAGTCTTCGACGGCCTTTACTTGGTCTCGTATTGTGGTTCGGTCTTTGCCTAACTTTTTGGCAGCTGCGCTATATGAGGATGCTTCGTACGTGGTGCAAAATGCCAATAGATGCTCATAGGAAAACATGCTCAAACCTCAATAGAAAGTGAACTCAGACTTTATGATGGAAATTATCCTGCATTAATGCTGAATTCGCTAAATTTTATCTTCGGTAATAAGATGAAAGTGTGATCAATACTAGGTGTTTATTTTTCGAGCTCGATTAACGCGCTTCAAGTAAATGCGGCGTTTCGATTTTAAGCTGTCTCACCAATCCTATATACGGCAATTCAGTGATGATCTCGTGTGACGATACAGAGATGATTTTTCTCGGAGTTGAAAACATACGAAGGATCATATCTCTCGAGAACGACTTGAATTTAACCTCGTCAATTTTCTCTGAGACTTCTTCCAAACGAATTGAATCGGCAATGACATCAAACTGTATGTGATTGTTTTCAAAGCGTTGCCACTCAGTGTCGAACTTCACCATCACCTGAGCAACGGAACCTGACGGGTCGAAAAAATTGAAGTGCATGGCGTGATAAGACTTGTCTTTGGTCATAAGAACTTCAGATTCCGTCTCGACGACACGTATGTCCCATAACTGAGCCAAGTAGCCAAATCGACTTGGGTATCCTCTGTGTTTATAAGACCAATATTGATTCAAAAACACCGATTCTGGACTGTAATGAGTAACGTAGAGGTCTTTGATGACGTAAGACATCAGCGCCACAATAATGAAACTGCTTGTGATTACTTTAGTGGTGAAAGATGACATACAAGCACCTCCTTATTGTGATCGCGCCAGAACAATCTCGGCAGTGTTGGTGCAGAGCTTTCACGATGTAACGGTAAAGTATCGAAGAGTGCGCTCTGCTGCGCTTCAATCAGTAGTGATTGGCAGATTTGAATGTCATGATCACTTGGCGTCTCAGCGTTTTGATGGATTAACATCGGGACAGGTGGCGCGATGGTGGGCTCGGTGACTAGACGACTGAATGCGCCATTGTGGTATAAGCCGACTAAGTTCCAGCCGATAAAAAGAACACATGCGAACCTGATAAGGTTATGAATGAAAAAGGTTTTGTTATGCTGAACCCAGCTTGCTGTTTTTGACCATAACGAAGCGTGGCGAGTAATCAATGATTGATATTCTGCTTGAGTGAGCGCTTGAGTTTCTCCGATATAGGCGTAGCCCTTCATCACTTGAGTTTGGATGTACTTTGGTTGTTCGCTCGAATCTCCCAGCTGTGCACGCAAGTTTTTTACTGCGGTGGCGACACTCGATTTTGCACGCGTACTTTCCCAAATGGCCTCAAGAATAAACGCTGATGTGAGGTCAGAACCCGAATGTTCAATGAAAAGTGATAGCAATTTCCACTCATTGGAACGCAGTTGCGTCTCTTGCAAAGACGTCAGGTTTAACAGCTTTCCACTTTGACTGTTAAAAAGCAGATTTTGATTTAATAGGTAGAAACTCATCGTAGCTCACTCAAGGTTAAGTCTAAATCTTACTTAAGGTGGATCGTATCGTCAGTAACTTTTGATCCCACTTGCGACGCCGAGCAAGCTCAAGTGGACTCTCTTGTTTCGCCAATATGCGGTCAGCGTGCGCTATTTTATTGGCCAGCCAAAGGCTTTGATACTGCAAAATATTTCTCACTATCGTATCAGCGGTTGCTGACTTAGTTTTTGATTTCAACTGTTCAATGGCTTGATTTATGTTGTCGAGTTTGACTTTCAATCGAGCTATTTGGTCTTGAGGCGAGAGTGTTGGGCGTCCTCTCTTAACGGGGTTTCCTATTGCCGAGCCACTTTCAATAACGCTACTTTGGTTAGGCTTCAATTTTGAATAATCAATGGTGCGCTCTTTAAGTTGGTGCTCTTGGCACAGTATCTGGTCTTCTAATACTAGGCTCTGATTGACGAGTTTTTGCAGTTCGCTCATCGGTTTTCTACCGGCTTTTGTTTGGGTTGTTGCTTTGCTGTTTTTTTCGAGCGCCTTGGCGGCCAGTGTTTCGATACTTAATGCTGGTTGATTGTGTGCATGACACGCGTGTCTGTATTCGAGGTACGTATCTTGGAGCGCTTGCTCTTGTCGCATTAATTGTACAGGCAAGGGGAGTGCAGGCCTGCCCGCGCTGCTTTGTGCTTGCCTTGGTAGCAGTGAATCAATTTTGTTGTCAATAATATGCAGCATCAGTAAGCGAATGACCTTTCTATGATGCTTGATGCGCTCAAGCACAAACGAAGTGTCGTCACTCCAGAAATGACTGAGACTCTCTGAACCATTCAATAAAGCTCCGTTGAGCTCTCTGATGCTTGATTTGAAGTTTTCAGTGACGGTATAGAACCAATCATCTTGTTGAAAGCCAGTCGCCTTAACTAATGTACTTTCGAGCCAAGAGGTCACTGTTTGCGAAACTAACGTTTGCGAGATTACTGTTTGAGAGATTCGCTTTTGTGAGATTCCTTTTTGCGTGACAGCTTGCTCATGGACCCAAAGCTGATCCGCGAAATCACACACAAGTATTGACCTTGGCTGCGCCGGAAACGATCTAATCCGAAGCTGGTACAGGCTAATAAGTTGCTGCACATTGTCTAATACTTTCTCTTGAATGCTTTGCCATTGCTGGGTCGGAACAGAATGACGTTGCGCAGATAGCATTAGGTTATCAATGCTGCTCCAAATCTTATATTCCTCGGAGGCGCTGATGATGTCGGCGTTAATGAGAGCCAACTTCTCTGCATTGTGTTCTGGGTACAGTTGACGAAGTTGAGCTTGGTAACGAAGGTTAAGGCTCACGTAATCTTGATAGTCTTTTACGACGTGTTTAGCGAGCTTCACAACAGGCGACAGCGTCGGGCGTCCTCGTTGATTAGTATTCATCATACTGACTCTAATGCAGAGAATGGTTTTGCCAGAGGTAGCACTTTGACGGCATTCCAGTGAGGCTTACCTTTTACTTCCTCAAGCTCCATATAAACTCTCTGACCTTCCTCTAAGTTAATTTCACCATCAAATTCAATGACACTGATGTGAATGAGTACATCAATATCACCGTGATCAGGTTTAGCAAAACCAAACCCGTTTTCTAGGTGAAACCAGGTGATGTAGCCACGAGTACAAATCAAATCGGACATTTACGAGATTAACTCAGTGAATAGATAATGAGGTGATTCTATCAGTGGGCGCTATGACTAATTTTGATTCAAATCTATTTAATAAGTAATTAATTAAATCCAAATTCTATGTGGAACCCGACACAAAACCCTCGGTATTTGCCAGCAAATCATGACTTAGAACAAGTTTGATTCCGACGGCGCTACAGCTCGACTCCTTAAATCGCAAAACTTGACTCAAAAGGGCGCAAGTCCGTTCATCCATTTGATGTGTTGGTGGGTCATTCCATGAAAAAACAAACTTCAATGCTTCCAAGTACGGTTGCCGTTAATCGCAGAACGCCGAGATCTTCTATGAAGATTTCGGCGTTAGCTGTGCTGGTGGCCGGAGCATTAACGAGCTACGGAGCCTTGGCTGAAAGTGTCAGCTTAAGTGAGCTGTATCAGCAATCTCTCGACAATAACCCTGCGTTAAAAAGTGCAGCACTAGCCATTGATAGTGCGACTTATGGTGCAGACAAAGTAGGTGCCGCGTATTTACCTCAGGTTGATGCAAACCTTGCGTATGGTGTGCTTCGTAACAGCTACACCACACTCAACGAGATAGACACCAACGCGGCACAGGCGTCTATTTCTGTTGGGCAAAATCTTTATAACGCGAAACTGAACGCGGCAAATGAGCTAAGTAATCAACAGGTTGAACTCAGCCAAGTCTCACACCAAGTTGCGTTAGAGAGCCTCGCTTTGCAAGTCGTGGTGGGTTATTTCAATGCCCTTAAAGCGCAAGAGTCGTTAAAGCAAACCAAAGCGACACAAGAAGCGATCGAAGAGCAGCTTAAGCAAACCGAACGTCAATTTTCATTGGGGATGATTCCGGAAAATGACGTGATTGATGCGCGCGCTCAGTTCGATTTGGTTTCTGCATCGGTGATTGTGGCTGAAAACGAAGTTGAGAAATCATTGGACGCGCTTTACGAGCTGTCTGGCAATGAGTTTACGTCGGTTTATCCACTGAATACTGACCGTTACGACGCCAATATCCCAACGCCAGAAAATGCGCTGACATGGCAGGAAAAAGCGCAGCAATTCAACCCTGAGATGCAAATTCAGAAACAATTGGTTGAGCTAAGCAAGCAGCAGATTGAACTTGCGCAAGCTGGGCATCAACCGTCGTTAGGCTTGGTTGCTGAGTACCGTTATACGTTTGCGAGCGAGATTCGTAGAACCGAGATGGGTCAGTCAAAGCAGCAGTTTAATAGCATTGATGACAACTCAACTGTGTTTGCAGGTGTAGCAATGACTTTGCCTGTTTACCGAGGCGGGGCAACCAGCAACGAAGTACAACAAGCCAAAGTTCAATACCAACAAGCCCTTCAGCTTCAAGAGCAATCTTGGAGAAGCGTGACGCGACAAATCCGCGGTGCAGAAAAAGACCTCAATGCCCTTATTAGTGCTCAGCAAGCCTATGCCAACTCTGTTCATTCTGCTGAACGCTCACTTGTTGCGACTCAACAAGGTTTTGAAATTGGCAGCAGAACGATTGTCGATGTGCTGAACGGAACTCGTCAGCTTTATGCGGCGAAGCAAGATCTGACTGAAGCGCAAATTGATTTCATTTTGGTGTCACTGCAGCTCAAGTTCTTGGGTGGCGAGCTTCTACCTGAAGACATCAGTGCAATTAACGCTGGGTTGAAACGCTAGTCGAAAAAGCGGGTTAAAGCGCTCGCTCGAAATCATGGCGCAAGCGCCGAATAGAAAATAGATCAAATGTGATGGCACCTGAGATTAAACCTCAGTTTAAACAGGAAGCGGTCACTCAATGTATCGACGTATTTGTAGAGAACACACGATGAAAAAAACAATAACGTTATTAACCGCAAGTATCTTACTTGCAGGCTGTGGTGGTAATTCACAACCTACGGAGCAAACTGCTGCTCCAGTACCTAGTACACCTGTGACTGTGGTGCTTGCCGAGGAAATGGCACATTCGCCAATCCAATACCACGTCGGAAGAATGGAGGCGGTTGAATCTGCTCAACTGACACCAAGAACCAGTGGTTTCTTGTTAAGTAAACTCTTTGATGACGGTGCCTTTGTCGAAGCGGGCGCTGTGCTTTTTGAAATTGACCCAACGTCATACCAAGCGGCATTTGATGCAGCAAAAGCAACCTTATCTGAAGCGCAATCGGCACTGAGCTTGACTCAGCTAAACCATGAAAGAACCACTCAGATGTTGAAGTCGGGCGGTATTTCACAGTCGCAGCTCGATTTGAGTATTGCGGAGCTAGAGATGGCGAGATCTCGAGTGGTGTCTGCGCGAGCAAACGTAAGAGTTCAGCAAGATAACTTAGACCAAACCCAAGTTAAAGCACCGTATTCAGGTCAGTTAGGGAAAAGTAACTTCTCTATCGGTGACATGGTAGGACCTAACTTTGGTCCATTGATTGACCTGATCAAGATGGATCCGATCGATGCCACTTTCTCGATTAAAGAAAGCGAACTGAGTCAATATCAGCTTCAAGGTAAGCAAGCGACATCAGTATTGCTTGAGCGTGATGGCCAATTGACGGATTACCAAGGCAACATCGCTTTTGTTGATAACAAAGTGAATGCAGCCAGCGGTACGGTGACGATTTCTGCCTCTTTTGATAATAGCGAAGCGGGTCTGCTGCCAAATCAATTTGTTCGTGTTGGGCTAACCAGTGCAGAGCCGTTAAGCGGCGTGCAAATTCCTCATAAAGCGATCCATCAAGATCAGCTCGCTCAATATGTACTTACCATCGAAGAAGGCAACGCGGTACGTCGTGATGTCGTTGTAGGTGATCGAATTGGACAAGATGTTTTCGTCGCAAATGGCTTGGACGCCGGTGAACCAGTGATTGTTGGCGGACTGCAACGTATTCGTCCTGGTGCTCCTGTTTCAGTTGCGGAGTAATAGATTATGATCAGTAAATTTTTTATCGACCGACCGAAATTTGCGTTTGTTATCTCGATCTTCCTGACCTTGATTGGTTTGATTGCGATTAAAACCATGCCGATTTCAGAGTACCCAAGCGTGACGCCTCCGCAAGTTCGTGTCGTCGCGTTCATGCCGGGTGCCAGTGCTGAAACTGTAAAAGAGGTGATTGGTAATCCAATTGAAGAGGAAGTGAACGGTGTTGATGGCATGGTTTACATGCAGTCGCGTTCAACCAACGATGGTCGTTACTTCTTAAACATTACCTTTGATAACAGTGTTGATGCCGATATGGCGATGGTTAACGTATCTAACCGCGTTGCTGTTGCTGAAAACATGCTGCCGTTTGAAGTTCGTGCTCGTGGTGTGCGAATTCGTAAAGCCGCGCCGGATGACTTGCTCGCGATTGCTTTCTACTCTGAAGATCAATCCATGTCAGAGCTAGAGCTTAATAGCTGGGTTGAAGCAAACTTCATGGAGCGTATCGCTCGTATCTCTGGCTTGGCGAGCAGTGATTTGATTGGTGCGACCTATGGCATGCGAGTGTGGCTTGATATGGACCGCATGGCGTCATTAGGTGTGACAACGTTTGATGTGAAGAACGCGATTCGTGAACAAAATGCAGTAGTGCCTGCAGGGCGAATTGGCCAAGGTCCAAGTCGTGAAAATGCCGCATTGCAGTTTAACTTGATCACACAAGGTCGACTGTCGAGTGCAGAAGAGTTTGAACAAATTATTGTAAAAACCTTAGCAGACGGCAATCAAATCTATCTGAAAGATGTATCTAACGTAGAGATTGGCAGCCAATTCTATGATGCCTACGCAACCTACAATGGCGGAGATGCTGCTCTAGTCGCAATGCAGGCTAACCCAGATGCCAACGCTTTGGAAACAGGCGCTGCGGTTAAATCGGTATTGGAAGACATCGAAAGCATCATGCCTGCCGGTATGACTTACGCGATCCCATACGACACCACTTTATCGGTTGAAGCGTCTATTCGCAGTATCGTCGAAACCTTAATTGTTGCTGTCGGGCTTGTGATTGCGGTGACTTACCTGTTCTTAGGTAATGTCAGAACAACACTTGCACCTGTGATCGCGATTCCTGTGTCTTTGATTGGTACTTTTGCTTTCATGCAATTGGGTGGCTTTAGTATCAATACCGTTACCTTATTTGGCTTGATTCTGGCGATTGGTATCGTGGTGGACAATGCCATTTTGGTGGTTGAGAACGTAGAACGCATTCTCAATGAAAACCAAACCATTGATGCCAAAGAAGCCACCAATCGAGCGATGAAAGAAGTCACTGGCCCGATTGTCGCGTCAACATTGGTCATGCTTGCGGTGTTTATCCCTGTGGCATTGCTGCCAGGCATCACGGGGCTGATGTTTGCTCAGTTCTCTATCACCATCTGTATTGCTTTGGTGCTATCCGCTATCAATGCACTCACTTTGTCACCTGCACTATGTGCAATGGTTATGAAGCGTAACCCTAAGCCTGCTAAGTGGTTTGTGGCATTCAATGCAATGTTCGACAAAGTAACAAACGCGTATGGCAAAGCAGTCTCTTTATTGGTGCGTAAATCAGCTGTGCTTCTGGTTTCGTTCGCAGTGGCTATTGCTGCGATGGTGGCGATGAATGACAAGCTACCGACGGCATTTGTTCCAGCTGAAGACAAAGGCGTGTTGGCGCTCGCGATGTTCTTGCCTGATAACGCATCGAAAGAGCGTACTCATGACTTGATTCGTCAAGCTGAAGCGGTATTAAACCAAGACCCAGCAATTGAAGACTTCGCAGGTGCGATTGGCTTCAATGCTCTGACCGGTGGTGTTGCCGCTAACTCAGCGACCATGTTCGTCAATTTGAAAGACTGGGATGAGCGTCTTGCAATGGATGGCGACCATACACAAGCTGCGGTTGCCCAGCGCATCAACATGCAATTGTATGGCATTGATAAGTCGATGAGCATCGCTATGGGTCTACCACCTATTCCAGGTATTGGTATCGGTGATGCACTTGAGTTCATGGTGCAAGACACGTCTGGACGCACTGCTCAAGAACTCGCGCAAGTGACTTACGCAATGATGGCAGCGGCCAATCAAGCGCCAGAAATCACCAATGCGATGACGACTTATCGTGCAAATGTTCCACATTACAACGTCGAAATTGATCGCGAGAAAGCGCGTCAGTTAGGCGTACCACTCAGTGCAATTAACGATGCGATGGCGACACATCTAGCGTCTTCATACGTTAATGACTTTGCACTAAACGGAAGAAGTTACCGAGTTTTTGTTCAAGCTAAAGGGGAACAACGAAATGATCTATCTGATGTGCTACGCATACATGTCCCGTCGGCGCTTGGCGAGCAAGTTCCGTTGTCTGCTGTCGCTACGATCGAACCGACATTAGAACCTGACCTAGTTACAAGCTACAACATGTTACCTGCGGCACGTTTGCAGCTAAATCCAGCTCCAGGTTACTCATCTGGTGAGGCAATTGATGCAATGGAGCGTATCGCCGAGGAAGTTCTTACTCAGGGTTATACCTATGAGTGGACCAACATGGCTTATCAAGAGAAGTTGGCGGGGAACACGGCTCAAATCGCTCTGGTTTTAGCACTGGTATTCATCTACTTGTTCCTTGTTGCTCAGTACGAATCGTGGGCTCTGCCTGCTGCGATCATCATTGTGGCTCCAACCGCGGCTGTGGGCACCTTCGCGGCGCTATTAGCGGGTGGGCAAGCCTTGTCTATCTACGGTCAAATTGGCTTGATTCTATTGATTTCCCTTGCAGCTAAGAACGCGATTCTGATGGTCGAGTTTTCAAAGCTGAAGCGTGAAACTCAAGGTTTAAGCATCGAAGAGGCAGCAATCCAAGGCGGCAAGATGCGTTTTAGAGCCGTAAACATGACGTCATGGTCATTCATCCTTGGCATCTTGCCTTTGGTGTTTGCCAATGGTGCAGGGGCTATATCTCAGAACACCACTGGATTGGCACTACTGGGTGGCATGTTGATGGTGCTGGTGGTCGGTTCGATGATGACTCCGGGCTTCTATGCCATTTTCCAAACACTCCGTGAAAAGCTGAAAACGAAACAACAGTAACCCATAGCCTCAATAAAGTGACGGCAAAGGTGTGTTGTTGCTTTATTGATGGTTTTTACCCCTCGTTATGAATTTTAAAGATTGTTTTTACCGTCTGATAATTGAGGGAGGCAGGGAGTATTTCTCTGACCAAGTTATTAAACATGAGCCATGTGAGTACGGAAGCGGCTATGGCTCCAATGAGAATAAGGTTTACACATGAAAAAACTATTACTGACCGCTTCAATGTTAGCTGCAATGTCTGGTACTGCTTTGGCGAATGAAGAAGAAAGCCAAGTGATTGATCCATCAGATCTAACTCGTGTTTATACACAAGCGGCTTTTTTTGTTACTTCTGACGCTGATATCCGTTTGTCTTCAATGCTAACCGGATCATGGACTGAAACGACTCAGTTCGGTGGCTTTATCGAAGGTAACTTTGGCGACTCAGATGCTAAGCCGGGCAAAGATTCAATGGGCGTTGACTACCTTGGTAGCCGAGCTCAATATTTCCAAGTATCAGCAATTGATAGCTCATTGATGCCACGTGTTGGCTTCATGGCGGACTTCATCCACACTAAGAACTCGGCATTGGGCTTGGATGACAATACCTTGATGTCTGTCGGTGCTATTGGCTTGATTAACCCTGCTTATACCGGCGGTGCAATGCTGTTTCCAAACGTAAACTACACCATCGGTGAAGTGTTTGGTGAAACGGCAGACGGCTACATGCTAAACCTGTTTGCTACTATCCCAATGGGCGATTCTGGCGCGTTCGTTCAAGCATGGCCTGAGTACATGAACGTTTCTGGCGATACAGTGGAACTTGAATCGACGTCTTTCAACATCATGATGAACGCTCCTATTAAGGAAGACCGAACTCAGTGGCTAATGACGAAACTGCAATATGCATCTGCAGATGTCACTCTACCAACAGGCGTTACGCTAGAAGGTGACTACGAGCTAAAAGCAGAAGTCGGCGTGAAGTGGTTCTTTTAAAACACCTGAGTGAGCTAATTATGGTTCAACTAGCCATGGTTTAACTATCTATGGTTTAGCGACCTAACAAGCGATAACTGAGCTATGGTTTAAATAAGAAGAGAGCTAATGATGTTAGGTCTCTTCTTTTGTTTTATGGCGTTAAAGATAGTTTTAATCCAGTTAACTCGATGCTTGAACCATAATTCAACATGGTCATTTCGTTGTTTTAAGATTACACTGCGCCCAATATTTCAGAAGTACATATTTAGGTAGAGGTCACCATGGACCAAGAACATTACGAAGACGCTGATTACGAAGGTCAAGAGCTGGGCGAAGAAGGCGAAGAGATTGAAATTGAAGCAATTGGTATTGATGTTTCATCACAGCCAATCGAGCTCTACAAAGTGTTTAAAATTGCTAACCTAGTGAGTGGTGGCGGTGAAGCTAAGCACATCATCTCTGAAGGCTACGTAGCGGTAAATGGTGAGCTGGAAACGCGTAAGCGTCGTAAAATGTACGATGGCGACTTCTTTGAATTCAACCAAGAATACTATGTAGTGGTGTGTGATCAGCCAGTACAAGAAGAATCAGAAAAGCCGAAAAAGAAAGAAGCGCCTAAAAAAGAGAACAAGGCGAAGAAAGGTCAGTCTAAAAAGGATTCTAAGAAGAAAGAATCTAAGAAAAGCAAAGCAGAAATGCTAAGCGCAAAGGCTGAACCAAAGAAAGAGAAAAAAGAGAAGAAACCGAAAAAGAAAGCGGACACGCCGAAGCCAACACGTGATGACAAAAGCGGCCGTAATTCGATTGAGTTCTTCTAAGTTATAGTTCTAAAGTACAGCTCTAAACTGCTGATCTAAAACTATTCTTTCAAAACGCAAGCAAGGTTAGACCTAGGTTTACGTTAAGCAAATATCAAAAGGCTCACTATTTAGTGAGCCTTTTTTGAATGAGCTAGGTTGAATTTAAATAGAACCCTAACTGACTTGTTCTACTTTGTTTGATTGCTTAGAGCGCTTGAACGCGTAAATCATATAACCGATGACGCTTGTAGCAACAATAACAGAGCAGATTCGGACAAAGTTAATCAACATCGGTGCGTTCTCAATAAACTCGTTAATTCCCCAAAGTAAAACGAGAGAGAATACAAACATGATGAGTAGCCCCCAACAAGGTGCATCGACTTTACCCGGCACAACATACCAACCATCTTCTTTGATCGGTTTGTTCAAACGAGCATATTCTGCTTGTTGACCTTTGACGGTGTAGAGGTGCATTTCTGTCTGTTTACCGGTTAGCAACAAGCTTGCAGCGTATGCGACAGTAGCATTGACTAACACACCGATTACACAGTACCAAGGCCAAGCAATATCAGTCGCAACAGCAACATACCAAATCGCCAAGAAGCTTGCAGCAACACCGATTAATAGTCCCTTCTCTGTAATATGTTTAGAATAAAAACCAAGCACGAACATACAGAAGTTTGCACCTACAAAATAGGAACCTGCTTTACTTAATATTTCTAAAACTGAGCCGGTGCTGGTTGCAAACATGAAGGCTGGAATGATGATACATAACGCCCACATAACCGTGAAGAAACGCGATACTTTGAGGTAATGTTCCTCTGACTCGTTTTTCTTGTAAAAGCGTTTGTAGAAGTCAGAAACAGAGACGGTAGCCATAGAGTTAAAAGCGGAATCTAGACTAGACATGCTTGCTGCAAGAATAGCTGCAGCGATGATTCCCATCAGGCCTGGCATACCATATTCGCTGGCATAGTGCAGGATGATGGTGTTGCCATTTTCGAACTCTTTGCCATCGTAATAAGCGTTGAATAACACGCCTAACAGGATAAATACGAAGTAGATGAAGAAAGCAACGTAACCCATCATTAGCATCGCTTTTTTCGCATCACCCATGTTTTTAGCCGCCATACAGCGTTGAACCATCATTTGGTTACCGCCATAAACAGTGGTGTGGAACATTGTCATTGCGATAACGCCAGCCCATACGGTGGTAACTTGGCTCAAATCTAAATTGGTTTGTAACGCATTCGTCATGCCTTGTGACTTGAGATCTTGCATCACTTCGGTCATGGGTTGTGGCATGCCATTCCAGACGGCTTCAATGATGATAAATGCGCCAAGAAACAGAATGACCGCTTGGATTACATCTGTCCAAATAACGGCGGCAATTCCCCCCATTACGGTATAAATCAGTGCGATAACAGTAACAATGACGATGCAGTAAGTAACGTCGATACCGGTAATGAACTCGAGGATTAGTGAGGTTGCATACAAGACTGCAGCTGAGCTTATTGCTTGTTTAATTAAGAAGATCAAAGACAGAGTGATACGTGAGGCTTTACCAAAGCGTCGTTCTTGATACTCATAAATTGAGGTTAGACCGTTGTTGTAGAAAAACGGCATAAACACAGCAACGATAAAGAAAATCACTAACGGGTAGTTTAGGTGGATAGCGATCACTGATAAGCCTTCTTTGTAAGACCAAGCTGGTCCACCTAAGAAAGACATAGCACTGACATAGGTACACACAACGGAAATACCGATGGCCCACCATGGAATATTTTTATCGCCTAATGCAAATTGGTTAGCGGAAGTCACACGTCTACCAACGAGTGCACCCATAACTAAAGTAAGGACGATATAAGTACCAAGAATTGTCCAGTTTAAAGCTCCAAACTCATACATGCTCACGTCCTTTTAATTGTTCATCCATTTGCTCAAACAGATCGTAACCAAGCTGTTTTAATATGTGCGCTATATCGATAGCGACCCAGTTTTCCTTGAGTAATTCTCCTTCGCGTCGCCAGATATCCATAACACGAAGTTCGATGTGCTTGCCTGTAGGTGCTAACCCTAACCAGCCACTGCTACCAGTATGTGTACCGTGCATGTGTGGCCAACCACCTGTGGATACGTAGTCATTTTTGGACAAAATGTTGAGCTCTATATCGACACTTCGATCAGGGAACGCAAATACAAAAGGTCCTTGATGGTGGTCTCTGAAACCTTGAATTCCACGTGTCGTACCAATTGCAGCAGGCCCGTACCACATGAAATCGTCATGCCAGTAGTTTTCTAGATCCATTGAATCAAGGCGCTTTCCGTCAAATCGACCCAAGCAAGCCAACATGTCTAGGACTAGCTTTTGGCTTTTCTGGCTCTCTTCAGCTGCGATGCTACCCGTATGTATACCGTCTTGAGTCGCTGGGGCAGGGACTAATCCAGCATGACCTAAGCTTTTTCGTAACGGATTAACGCCAGCTTGTTTCATTGCATCAATAAAATCAGGGATTAGATAGGATTCAATAATTTGACCATCTTGGATGCAAACCATTTCGGTGTAGCGCAAGTAGAGCGTTTTTCCTGTTGCTGGAATACCATATAACGGTTGTGTAAATGTGCCGACAAAATAACCCGTAGAGTTTACCCAAGTGCGGCCTTCGTATTCACCTTGCATAACGATTGATGGACGTCGTTCAACATCAGGAAGGGAGGTTACTAGCGGCAATAAGAATGCTTGCTCGGTCGCCTTGACACCAGAGACGTCATTAATCGGATGAGCGACACACCATTTAACATCAGCATTTAGCATCTCGTGGACTACTTGAGTACGTTCTGATGAGTGAGCGTTAAAATAGGTTTTGTAGAAATTCTCAATCAAGCTGTTCAAAATAATACTTCCTTATATAGTTAACCGATTTGGATTAAAATCTGTTTCCAGACCGCACTTTCATCAAGTAGCGTAAACTCTCTACGTAGACCCCAAGGTCCAAACTCTGCATGGCTGATTCCCATGATGTAAACGTCTTTTCCTGTAGGCTTTCCAAACATACCGTAGCCTTCATGCTTGCCTTGCAACGACCAACGAATAGCAGCACGTGGTGACATCATTTCGTCATTGCGACCAATACGGTGGTGAATTTTGAACTCAGCGTTTGGAAATGAAGAGCGAAGTGACATCCAAAACTGGTCTATTTCATTATGAGAGAGTGCTGTTTGCCCACCCGTGTATTCGCCGATACATGCGCGGTCATATTCTGTTGGTATTACTGAGAACTCAGCATTCATTACACGTCGTAGTATGTCTTCATAGCGCTGACCGTATTCACTGTCATTACCTACGCCAAGGTAAGGGCCTTGTATGTCGACCTGAGGAGTGAAAGGGTATGAGCATTGTTCAACGCCACCCTCTACTTCAATTTGTTGACGGGCGTACTCTTCTGACGTCATACCCAGTTGGTTTGAAATCGCAGCGATGTCTCGGATCATCCACTCATCATTGATTTGATTATTGATGGCATGGCAGTCTGCGATAATTCGAAACTTAAGTGTTTTATTCGTGGCTTTACCAAACACGCCATCATTAGTATGAGTTGCTGTTGAAATGATTCGATGTGACGAAAGCATGCCTTGTTCAGGAGTCCCTGACCAAATAACGTCTTCACCCAATAAGGTACGGTTTGGGAACTCGGCTAACGTGCCCATGGTCGCGCTAATGACCTTTTCGTTTCCCTTCGTTATGGAGAGTGGTGTACGGACGATAATGTCAGGTGAGTAATAGTTATGCAGGGTACTCAGACCTCGATCTTCCCAAATTTCTTTAGTGATACCTAGTATGTAGTCTGGAAAATCTTGCCATTTAGAATCAAAGCCAACCATAGCCATTTATCGCCTCCTGATGCGTCAAAAGTTTCGTTATTGAATTAGTTTTGGTTACGTATCCAATATTGCCTTTTGTTGCTATTGTGTCAATGAGGTGTATTGCATATGTTTCTTTATTGTGGATTAGATCTGTTTTTTAACAATTCACTAAATACGGCTCTCTTAAAATAAATTGAATGAATATTAATTATTGATCGAGTGTATATGAACAACAAAATTGGGTTTAAAGGCAATGCTTTGTTATTTAACTTATTGTATTTAATTGATATTTAGTTTTCGTGAAGAAGTGGGTATTAAATCAGATAATGCTCTGTGATGATTTATAATATCGACGTGATGACGAGAGGGAATTTAGAGTAATGATTCTAGTTTGATGGAGTTTGACTTTGATTGTTAATTATTTGTTTAAGATTGTTTAACTAAGAATGAATTCGCATGCAACAATAAGTTTGAGGGTGATTGGATTGAAAAAGCCACTCAAAGGTGAATATCAAGTGGCTTTGTTCCCGGAAACGTTTAAGACAATAACTCCGGAAGAAACAGTGATATGGCTGGAATAAAGGTGATTATCATTAAAGCCACGAGTAGAGCACCTATCCATCCTATTATGGCTCGAGACAAGGATTCAATGGGTATATTACCGACTTGGCTTGCCATAAAGAGGTTGGCGCCGAGTGGAGGCGTCACGAAGCCTATGGCCAAGTTCACGATCATGACGATACCAAAGTGAATTGGGTCCATTCCTAATGCTGTAACAATAGGCAACAGGATTGGGGTCAAGATAACAATCGCAGCGAGCGTTTCCATGAAGGTGCCAACAATCAGCAGCAATGCAGTGATACAAAGCAAAATAAGTAACTTGTTGTCAGTAATCGACAGGATGAACTGTGCGATTTCGGTTGGCAGGCGTTCAAGCGTTAGGATTCGACCAAAGGTGACCGAAGCGCCAACAATAACGAGTACGGCACCAACCAGTAGCGAGGATTCTAAAATGATCTTCACGACCTTTTTATAATCCAACTCTTTGTAAACAAACATGCCGAAAAACAAACCATACAACACACCGATAGCGGCTGATTCTGTTGGCGTGAAGATACCAGAGTAGATACCACCAAGAATGATGACAGGCAGTAACATTGCCCATATCGCTTCTTTTAATGCTGTAATTCGCTCCGGCCATGTCGCTTTTGTTTCGTTGCCTTTGTAGCCGCGAATTTTGGATACGATCAAACAGTAGCCGATTAACACTAAACCAACCACAAGCCCGGGTACGATTCCTGCCATGAACATTTTAGTGACGGATACTTCGGCGGTGATTGCGTAGACGATCATCACCACAGATGGTGGGATAATCACTCCAATGCCACCTGAAGAAGCAATAAGTGCGCCAGCAAAACTGCGGTCGTAGCCCTTTTTGACCATAGATGGAATCATTGTTAAGCCAATAGCCGCAACGGTTGCCGAGCCAGTACCAGAAATCGATGCGAAGAACATGCACGCTACGATTGCGACAATACCCAAACCACCAGTGAAGTGACCAAAGAAGACTTCAGCAACATGAAGAAGGCGTTTGGATATGCCGCCTTGGCTCATTAAGTTACCAGCAAGCGTGAATAACACGACAGCAAGAAGAGGGAATGAATCTAGCCCTGTGACTAACCCTTGAACTAAAAACTCAACGTTTAAGAAGGGGAGGCTCAATATAGCGAGCATGCTTGCGCCAGCAAGTGCTATCCCAACGGGAACCCCAATAAGAAGCAGTAATCCGAAACTACCAAATAACAAAGCAGAGGTCATAAGCTTAACTCCAACAAACGATTAGAAGTGCGATGTTTTGCTTTCAAGTGACGGTAACGATGCTGAGTGAGTCGAACGGGTTTTGGCGAGTAAGCAATGGTTGAAATACGCTTGTTGATACTGACCACTAAGCGAATGGAACTCAAGACGGCACACACAAGGACTGATGCGTATAAGCATGCGATTGGGATTTCCATTGCTGGCGCTATCTGGCCTAACTTTAAACTGCGCCCAATAACCTTGAAACCAAACCACGCCACAGTACAACTGAAAGCTAGATAAATAAGGTCTGAAAGGATCAAGCTGTAGTGGGTTAAGTTCCCCGGTAGTTTGTCGATGAATAGACGAATACGAATATGTCGGTCATCGCGAATACAGTAGCTGATGCTTAAGTACATTGCCCAAACGAAAAGATAGCGAGCGAGCTCTTCTGCCCATGCAATTGAGGCGTCGAATAGGCGCAATGTAATCTGTAAGCATAATAAAGCGGTCATTAACGAAATAGAGAACACAATAAGTGTTGGTTCGAAGTATCGGTCGAACAGGCGAAACCATTTCATACGTCACTCCTAGGAGATGTTGAAAAGGGCATTGAATGCCAGTGAATACACGACAGAATAGGCTTTAGGGCACTCGTTTATAGAATGCCCTTCAAGACCTGGGATAACGATGGTTAGATCGTTAAAATTATTTGTCGGTGACAGGTAATCGATGAAACGAGGCGCTATTTACAGATGCTCAATCTCAGTAATCACGCTATCGAATAGTTCTTCACCTGTTTTACTACGCAGTTCTTGGTAAACGGCGGCATTCATTTTTTCTTTCATCTGAGCTCGAACGTCGGTTGGTACCACATTCACTGTCATGCCTTTGGCTTCAAGCTCTTTAATGACTTCTTGGTTCTGCTTCGCCGCGAGATCACGCTGTACTGCAATGGTTTCTTGGCTCACTTCATTGATAAGAGTTTGTTGATCGCTCGGGAGAGAATCCCAGAACTCTTTATTCATGAATAGCACGTAGTTAGTGTAAATATGGTTAGTTAGCGATAAGTACTCTTGTGCTTCATAAAAACGCTCAGCGTAAATAGAGTAAACCGCGCTTTCTTGTGAATTGATTAAGCCTTGTTGTAGTGATGTGAAGATCTCACCCCAAGAAAGCGGTGTCGGTGCCGTACCTACCGATTTCCAAGCACTGATTTGTGTTGGGTTAGACGCTGAACGAATCTTTAAGCTGTTCAAGTCTTCAATGCTATTAATCGGTTGCTTGTTATTGGTGATGCTGCGGAAGCCAACTTCCATGAAACCTAAGCCATGAAAGCCTTTTGATTCCATTGAATTAAGAAGTGGTTTGCCGATCTTGTCGCTGTCCAATGCTTTGTGTGCTTGCGCTTCGTCTTCAAACAGGTAGAAGACATCAAGTACGTTGAACTCAGGTACGTAAGGTGAAAGTAACACCGATGCGCCAAACGTCATCTGTAAGTTACCTTGCTGAACAAGCTCTGTGGTTTCTCTTACATCGCCCAGTTGACGGGCAGGGTAGATTTCCACTTCAAGCTCTCCGTTAGAGCGAGATTCCAACTCTTTTTCGAAGTGAAGCATTGCTTTATGGACGGGTGATGTTTCTTGGCTGTCGTGAGCAAGGCGGATCACATTGCTTGCAAAGGTATTCATGCTAGACAGCGTTAAGCCGAGGGCAGTAATCGAGGTAAAGATTGCGCGTTTCATCGTTCTTCCTTGTTCATCACATGGCTTTTATGTGCATTCATTTGAGCCATGTTGTTCAGTGGGTTATTTATCCGCACTTCATATCCTAATTTTTGCATACGAATCCAAAATATAAACACACAACTAACAAGTCAATAACAAATCCATAAAAGTGATAAAGAAGTTAATTTGAATCGATGAAATTTTAGACAAGATCACAGAAAGAAGCCCTAACATGGTATTAGGGCTTCTACTCTAAACTGAATGGGTTTTATTGATGGGAAAATAGAGACTTTCGCAAGGCTGAGTGTAGGTTATGTCAGCCAACCCCTTTATTAACTTAATGATGTACTACCGCGTTCTATGATGGTGCCGGGTTCAAGTAGGTACTCGCCCTTCGCATCTTCATTGTCGTTAATCCGTTGCATCAAGTCTTCGACGGCACTTTTTACGATTTTATCGATAGGCTGGGCAATGGTGGTGAGGTTATAGCTTGGCCAAGCAGCCATAGGGATATCATCGACGCCCATAATTGCGAAGTCTTGTGGGATGTTACACCCAAGCTTTCTCAAACCATCCATAACGCCCATTGCGAGAATATCATTGGCACAGAACACGGCGTCAGGTTTTGATGTGTGTTCCATCAGCTCTTTGGCTGCTTCTAACCCTGCTTCAAAACTGTATTTTGCGTTGATGAAGATAGGGGAGGCCGCTTCACGTGTTTTTGCGGTTTCAGAGAAGCCTAACCAACGTTTGTCACTGGTCATTGATCCTGCGTCACCACTTACGTATGCCAGCTGTTTGTAGCCTTTATCAAGTAAATAATCAGCCGCTTGTGTGCCAGCTTGCTGGTTGTCTAAGCCAGCGCTGTTCGCATTAATGCTTTCTGTATAGCGGTTAATGAGGCTTAAGTGAACGCCAAACTTTTCACACTGTGCAAATGCTCGGGAGGTTAGACGGCTGGTGGCGATGATTAAACCATCAACTTGATATTCAATTGCACGCGAGATAGCGAGATCGAGGTCATCTTTGTCGATAGGGCAGAGCACCACTTGACCGCCACGCTTTTGAATTTCCATCGCGAGCGCACGAGATTGCAAGTCGTACATTGGGTTCGACTCACTATCGAGTGCGATAGCTACAAGTCCTGAGCGATTAGAAATCAAGCTACGAGCAATAGCATTGGGTGTATAGCCAAGCTTGGTAGCGGCATCCATCACCATTTTTCGCTTCTTCTCACTGATACTTGCAGTCGGGCTAAATGCCCGAGAAACGGTAGATTGAGATACGCCAAGCATCTTGGCGACATCAATAGAAGTAACTTTCGCTTTTATGGTGAATCTCCTTATAACGCGATAAATCCAAGCGCAACGTCATAGTCAATGAGTCTGGTTTGATAATTACAATACGTGTAACCGTTGAAATCACAAAGAAAAATTATGAATTCATGACGGCTTGCTCATTTCGAAAGCCATCAATGATCATTTTGTGTTCAGAACCCACACAAAAGAAGGACACGCCAAGTTCTTTCCAGTCACGCGCAGCCTGAGCATTTGCGACGAACATACCTACAGGTTTGTTTGCTTTTTTAGCCGCCTCAATGATCTTGATGCTTGCTTCACGCACGCACTCTTCCTTAACGCTCGCTGCTCCGTAAGATACGGCTAAATCAACTTGCCCGATGAACAGTGCATCAATGCCTTCAACTTTTGCTATAGATTCAGCATTTATCACCCCCTCAGGGTCTTCTATTTGTGCAATTACGACGGTGTTATTTTTGCTGTCTTCTAAGTGGTTCGCCATCGGTTTGGTTGCGTACTTTGCTGCTCGGCTTGAACCGGCATAACCTCGGCCGCCTTCACCGTAATGAGACATTTTCACCAGTTTCTCTGCTTGTTCTGCACTGCATACGTGTGGGATCTGAATACCAGTCGCCCCGCAATCTAGCGCATTCAATATGGTCGATGGGTGGCTGTCTTGGACTCGAACAACGCAAGGAAGTTGGTTGGCACGTGCAGCAAGTAGACAAGCATCCAGAGTCGAACGATCAAAAGGTGCATGTTCAGCATCCAATACAACGAAAGGCAGACCTGCTAGCGCAAGCACTTCAATGATGTGTGGGTGGGGCGTTTTGACAAATGTGCCGAGCAGTTCTGCGTGGTTTAGTGTGTTTTTAAAGTTATCCATTTCTTTTATCTCTCCATTGCAAAGGTATGCAAAACTTAACATGTGTGGTTGTAAAAAAAGAGTAAAAACTATGTGATCAATGCAACATTATATGATTGTTTTTTGCTATTAATAAATGCCATGTTGATGGTGATTATGGTTAAAGTTATTATTTAACAGTGGTTTATGTGCTTTTTGTTTGGTTTTGTCTTCGATTTGCCAAGTGTTAAAAAAATGTTTATGTTTATTTTGCATTCGTATCCAAAAGTATACAAAACAAAGAATAAACTCTGTTAAAACCAATAATCAGCAAACACTAGGCATACGCCACAAGGAGAATTACGCATGGCTCGCATTCTAAAACACGGCATCACTGAAGAAGCATCAGCATCAAACAACGCGCAAGTGCGCCAAACGGTAGAGAACATTCTTTCTGACATTGAAAAGAAAGGTGACAGTGCAGTACGTGAGCTTTCAGAAAAATTTGATAACTGGTCTCCGGAGCAGTTTCGCTTAACAGATGAGCAAATTCAGGCATGTGTGGACGCATTGGACGAATCTACCAAACACGACATTGAATTTGCACAAACACAGGTTCGCAACTTCGCTCAAATCCAACGTGACTCAATGCACGACGTAGAAGTTGAAACGATGCCAGGTGTGGTACTAGGACACAAAAACGTGCCAGTAAACAGTGTTGGTTGTTACATCCCTGGTGGTAAGTACCCATTAGTAGCCTCTGCGCACATGAGTGTTCTTACTGCAAAAGTGGCTGGCGTGAAGCGTGTTATAGCTTGTGCTCCTCCTTTTAACGGCCAACCAAATGTGGCGATTGTTGCGGCAATGGCGATGGCGGGTGCGGATGAGATTTACTGCTTTGGTGGTGTTCAAGCAGTTGGTGCGATGGCGCTTGGTACTGAAACGATTGCACCGGTAGACATGATCGTTGGCCCAGGCAACGCGTTCGTAGCAGAAGCAAAGCGTCAATTGTTTGGTCGTGTTGGTATCGACTTGTTCGCTGGTCCAACAGAAACATTGGTTATTGCTGACGAAGAGGGCTGTGACCCAGAATTAGCGGCAGCGGACTTACTTGGTCAAGCTGAGCACGGTTACAACTCTCCAGCGGTGTTGCTAACGAATAGCGAAACCTTTGCAGAAGAGACAGTAAAAGAGATTGAACGTCAGCTAACGATTCTTCCTACCGCTGAAGTAGCTGGTAAGGCTTGGGAAAACTACGGTCAGGTTATTGTTTGTGATAGCTACGAAGAGATGGTTGAAGTAGCAGATGACATTGCTTCTGAACACGTACAAGTAATGACAAAAGATCCTAAGTACTTCCTAGATAACATGACTAACTACGGTGCGTTGTTCTTAGGCCGTGAGACCAACGTTTCTTACGGTGACAAGTGCATCGGTACTAACCATACATTGCCAACGAATAAAGCTGCACGCTACACCGGTGGTCTTTGGGTCGGTAAATTCATTAAAACATGTACTTACCAACGCGTAACGGAATCAGCTTCGCTAAAAGTAGGTGAGTACTGTTCACGCCTATGTGCACTAGAAGGTTTCGCTGGCCATAAAGAGCAAGCAGACATTCGTGTACGTCGTTACAAAGAAAAATCGGTAGAGGCATAACATGACAAAACTCGCCTTAGTTACAGGCGGCAGTGGCGGCATTGGTGCCGCCATATGTCACAAGCTCGCAAAATCTGGTTACCGCGTTGTGTTTACCTACAACAGTAATGAAAGCGCAGCTCAAACAATCTTAGATACCTTGCAAGGCTCAGGTCATGCCATGTATCAACTCAATGTTGAAGACAGCTCTGCGATTGGCTCATTAGCGGACCAAGTTAAAGAGTCGTCTGCTTCATTAGATTTGCTAGTGAACTGTGCAGGCATGACAAAGTTTGTCGCACACAATGACTTAGCATCCTTGAATGATGAGTTGATAGACAAGATCTTCCGCGTCAATGTTCGTGCGCCATTCGCCATGGTGCGTGCGTTTGAACCCTTACTTCGTAGTGCTAAAGGTTGCGTGGTCAACATCACCTCAATTGCGGCGCAAACCGCAATGGGCAGTAACGTGGCTTACTGTGCGAGTAAGTCTGCAGTCGAGAATATGACACGATCTTTAGGTCGAGCATTGTCTCCTGACATTCGAGTGCTCGCTGTCGCTCCAGGCTTAGTGGATACCGAATTTGTCAAAGGGCTAGATGATGAATGGCGTAATGCACAAGAGCAATCGACACCACTAAAGCGATTAGCCAGTGATGAAGAGGTTGCCAACGCTGTTTATGCCGCTGCGGAACTACTGACATTTTCAACGGGTAATACCATCGCGGTGGATGGTGGCAGGCCGCTAGGTTAGGTAAGAAGGAATTTAGAATGACTCTACAAAATACAATAAATAATAATCTCGTTCGTTACATGGAGCTGATCCCGGGTACAAGTGCTTTCATTGATGCACGTACTCCGGGAAGCGATCTAAAAGATAACTTCTGCATCATTGGTGCTGGTGTGGCTGAAAGCAGCCGTCAGCATGTTCATATTCGCGAAACGGCTGGTTTTAACATCGGTGCTGCTGGTCAGCCTCCAGGTATCAAAAACTCTCTGCACTCTCATCATACTGCTGAGCTATTCGTGGTCTTCAAAGGTCAGTTTAGATTCTATTGGGGTAACGAAGGTGAACACGAAGCGGTGCTTTCACACGGTGATGTCATCTCTATTCCGACCAATCTTTTTAGAGGCTTTGAGGTAGTAGGGCGTGATTACGGCTTTATGTACTCTGTGTTAGGTGGCGATAACTCCGGTGGTGGTGTGGTTTGGCACCCAAGCGTAATTACTGATAGCCAAGGTTACGGTTTGTATCTGAAATCAGACGGTACATTGGTGGATACCATTGACGGTGATGCTATTCCAAATGAGTCTGAGCTGATGCCTCTGCTAACGAGCGAAGAGTTGAGCAAATTTGATACTTACACGGCTGAACAGATGATGCCTTTTGTTGCGCTGAAAAAGGATTATCGAGAGGTTTCTGGTGATTTTGATAAGCCGGGCGTTAAACAGTTTGCGTTAACAGGACACCCATCATCTGACTACGACTTCCAAGTTAAAAGCGTTGATGACGTCAGCATCATGGCTTATGAATTGACTGAAGGTGCAAGTATCCCAGTACACAAACGTAGTGAGAAGCAGGTACTGATTAACTTTGAAGGTGACACGTTGTTAAACATCGTCCAAGACGGCGAGCAGGCGCAAGTCTTGCTGACCACTGGTGATGTGTTCAGTGTTCCAGACGGCGCGTCATACAGCCTTGTAAACCTGCGAGGCACTAGCTTTACTTACGTTGTTCTTGGTTCTGATCAGCCACAAACTGTATAGGGTAACGAATGATGAAACCAGAAGTACCACTGTTATGGCTACCTGGTTTGTTGTGTGATGAAACGTTGTTCCAATACGTCAATAAAGAGCTGCCCAATTGGGTGGCTCCTTTTACTTGTGATTTAGGAACGGAAACATCCATGCAAGCCTTGGCGAGTAAAGTCCTAGATAATGCCCCTGATAGTTTCGTGCTTGGTGGTTTATCTATGGGCGGCATCCTTGCGTTTGAAGTCTTTCGACAGGCACCAGAACGCGTGAAAGGCTTAATCTTAATGGACACCAATTCCGCAGATGAAAAGCCAGAGGTGTCGGAGAAAAGAAATGCTTTAGTCGATAAAGCAAAAGCAGGGGAGTTTGAGTCAATAACCCCTGATATTTTAATGCCAGTGCTTATCCATCCGAACCAGTTAGCGAATCAAGAGCTGACTCAAAGAATCACGCAAATGGCGAATAACATCGGTATGGAAAGGTTTGAGGCTCACGCTCAGGCATTGGCGACTCGTCCTGACGCTAGACCACTACTGGCCGATATTCAGGTTCCTACGTTGATCATTACTGGAAAAGATGACCTGTTATGCCCAATCGACAATCACCTGTTAATGGCAAAACACATCAAACAGGTATCACTTCATGTCATTCCTGATTGTGGGCATTTAGCGACGATGGAACAGCCTAAGATCGTTGCGCAGCATATTCGTAGCTGGTTTGAAGCCAGTCAGCTGTGATTCTTAATAGTGAGCTGGCGAAGTCACTTTTCATGTCGAGTATGCAATATAAAGTGGAGTGCGCTTTATATTGCAATTGCCACTGCATCTAAACATGAGAAGCCTTTGTTGATTTATGAGTCGCTTTCAACCTGATTCGCCACAAACTCTACAAACCTATCCCTGAGTGGGTTGTCACTCTCTCCATTCCAGATTAACCCGACAGGCCAAGTCGCGTGTTCACCTTCTAACTCAATGAATTCCACATCGGTGTTACTAATGTACTGCGCACTGCTGGGTACTATGGTGAAACCGATATTGGCCGAAACCAAGGCAAGTAGAGTCAGAATGTCGTCGGCTTCTTGTGTCTTAGATAAGTCGATTTTATTGGCAAGACAATATTGTTGAATCTGTCTGTCTAATCCGGGGCCACGGTGCTGAGCCAATTTTAGATAAGGCCATTTCGATAACTCAAAGAGAACCTGATCGTTACCTGGCGCTTGCTTGAGAAGATCTTTGTGCACCGCAATCACAAGCGAATCATTGAATAGGGTTAGACTTTCTAAACCCAAAGAGTTAGGTATCCGATTGAAGCTGATATCGAGATCATGGCTCAATAACTCGTCGGTCTGTTGCTTAGACGGTGTGTCATTTAAAGTGACATGAACGTCTGGGTATTGCTGTTTATAAGCCGCAATCAGCTTGGGCGCTTCATGATAAGTGGACACGCCAAAGCCTATGTTCAAATGTCCCTGAGTTCCTTTCACCACAGAGCCTGAAAGCTGCTCAAACGCCTGCATTGAATGAACTAAACGTTGGGCTTCTGTCAGTAATGTTTTACCCGCATGCGTCAGCTCTGCGCCATTTCTGCCACGAGAGAATAGACTCGTCCCAATGTTGGATTCAAGTCGTTGGATCTTTTTGGTAAGAGCTGACTGAGTGATGCAGAGCTGCTCTGATGCCAGGCGATAATTGCCCGATTTAGCTAACTGACAAAATGCCTTCAGTAAATCAAATTCCATTCCAAATGCTCATTGAACTAAGAATATCTTTCATTATATGGAATTGAATCGATTTTTTATACTGAGTCCAGACCAAATCAGATTAAGCGAAATTGAGGACGAATCATGAAGAGAGATATTAAAGTAGCGTCGGTTCAATTCAACCATCATGCAGGTGACAAGGCGTATAACCTATCTGTGATAGAAGAATATGTTCGACAAGCTTCGGAGAGTGGTGTGGAGATCATCAGTTTCCCAGAGATGTGCATTACTGGCTACTGGCATGTGTCTGCTTTGTCGCGAGACGAGATAGAAGCACTAGCGGAACCTGTGCCGAACGGTGAATCTACTCAACAGCTGATTGCACTGGCAACACAGTTTGGGATGAGTGTTGGCGCAGGCTTGATAGAGCAGGGTGTGGATGGCGAGTTATACAACACTTATGTGTTCGCGATGCCAAATGGAGAAGTTCAGAAACACCGTAAACTGCACACCTTTGTGAGCCCACATATGAGCAGCGGCGACCAATACACTGTGTTCGATACGCCCCACGGTTGCAAAGTCGGTATCTTGATTTGTTGGGATAACAACTTGGTTGAGAATGTTCGAATTACCGCATTGAAAGGCGCCGATATTTTGATTGCACCACACCAGACGGGCGGTTGCCAGTCACGTAGCCCCAATGCGATGAAGCGAATTGACCCAGATTTATGGTTTAACCGAGATGAAAACCCAGAGGTGATTCGTGCTGAAATGCAGGGTAAAAATGGGCGCGAATGGCTAATGCGTTGGTTGCCTGCAAGAGCACACGATAACGGTATGTTTGTGGTGTTCAGCAATGGTGTGGGTGTTGATATGGATGAAGTGAGAACAGGCAATGCGATGATCTTAAGCCCTTATGGGGAAATCATCACCGAGACGGACAGCGTTGATGACGATATGGTGATTGCGAATTTGAAAGCGCAAGAGCTAGAGATGTGTACCGGGAGACGTTGGATTCGTGGTCGTAAGCCTGAGCTTTATCATTCGCTGACGCAGTCGTTAGGTCATGAATTGGATCCACACCAAGCGCGTTTTGCAGAGAAGTAATGGTGTAAGCTCGGGAGAAAAAGGATGTATTAGTAGCGGTTAGAAGGGTGGGGAAGTTGAAAGAGAAGTGAGGGTTTTTGATGTAGTCTACCCACTTAAATCATGTTTAAGTGGGTAGACTATTTACACATTAAGCATTAGGTATCAAGCATCTAAGTTCTATTCTCAGTGTCTTGTATGAGAAGAAGTCAGCTCTGATGCACGCAATTGAGCAACGGCTTTCGCCAATTCTAGCTGAGCTTGTGCAAAGTTAATGTCTATGTTGCCCTTGTTGATGTTCTCTAGAGCGGCATATTTCGCTTCTTCTGCGCGAGCGCGGTCAATGTCTTTACCATGCAAGGCCGTGTCGGCTAATAACGTAACCACATCCGGCTGAACTTCCAGCATCCCACCAGAAACATACAGCACTTGGCCTTCTGATTTAGGGTCTGTAACAAACACGGTTACGCCCGGTTTGATCTTACTGAGAAGCGGGGAGTGACCGGGGCGAATCCCCAGTTCACCATCAGCGCCAGAAACGGCTAGGGCATACGCTGGACCTGAAAACAGCGTACCTTCCGCACTTACAATATTAAGTTGAAATGTATTATCTGTAATTCCGATAGCCATGGTGCACCTACCTCTTAGAGTGATTTCGCTTTGTTAAGCACTTCGTCGATAGAGCCACAGTACAAGAACGCTTGCTCTGGGATATCGTCATATTCACCGCTTAACAGACCTTTAAAGCCTCTTAGTGTTTCGCTTAGCGGTACAAAGACACCTTTCTGACCTGTAAACACTTCAGCTACGTGGTAAGGCTGCGTTAAGAAACGTTCAATCTTACGAGCGCGAGATACGGTCTGTTTGTCTTCAGTAGACAGCTCATCCATACCAAGAATCGCGATGATGTCTTTTAGCTCTTTGTAGCGTTGCAGCGTTGTTTGTACTTTTTGTGCAATGTCGTAGTGCTCTTGGCCAACCACAAGCGGGTCCAACTGGCGAGAGGTTGAATCCAATGGATCAATCGCAGGGTAGAGGCCCAATGCCGCGATATTACGAGACAGTACAACGGTCGCATCTAAGTGAGCAAAGGTTGTTGCTGGTGATGGATCGGTCAAGTCATCCGCAGGTACGTATACCGCTTGGATAGACGTGATAGAGCCTTGTCTAGTCGAAGTGATACGCTCTTGAAGCACACCCATCTCTTCAGCCAGTGTTGGTTGGTAACCTACTGCTGAAGGCATACGACCTAATAGTGCTGATACCTCAGTTCCGGCAAGCGTGTAACGGTAAATGTTATCAATAAACAACAGTACGTCACGACCTTCATCACGGAAGCGCTCAGCCATAGTCAGGCCTGTCAGTGCTACACGTAGACGGTTTCCCGGTGGCTCGTTCATTTGGCCGTAAACCATGGCTACTTTGTCTAGTACACCTGCTTCTTTCATCTCGTAGTAGAAGTCGTTACCTTCACGAGTACGCTCACCTACACCGGTAAATACAGAAAGACCTGAGTGGGCTTTGGCGATGTTGTTGATAAGCTCCATCATGTTGACGGTTTTACCTACGCCAGCACCACCGAACAGACCAATTTTACCACCCTTAGCGAATGGACAGATAAGGTCGATAACCTTAACGCCTGTTTCTAGAAGCTCAGTGCTGTTTGCTTGTTCTTCATAAGAAGGGGCTTCACGGTGAATCTCGTAGTTCTCTTTCTGACCGATTTCACCACACTCATCGATAGGTTGACCAAGCACGTTCATGATACGGCCTAGTGTTTCTTCACCCACAGGAACCGTGATTGGCGAGCCTGTGTTTTCAACCGTTAGGCCACGACGTAAGCCATCTGACGTACCCATTGCAATACAACGAACGATATTGCTACCCAGTTGTTGCTGAACTTCCAATACTAACGAGCTTGCTTCGTCGCTAGTCACTTTCAATGCATCATAAACGCGTGGGCTGTTGCCGCCGCTGAACTCGACGTCAACCACCGCGCCGATTACTTTAACTATTTTTCCAACACTCATTCTTAAATCCTCAAATTCTGTTCTTGACCCAGTCTTTTCTAGCCCTAGACAGCTTGGGCACCTGAGACTATTTCACTCAGCTCTTGGGTAATGGCAGCCTGACGCGCCTTGTTGTAGACCAACTGCAAGTCATCAATGAGTTGGCCTGCGTTATCAGTCGCCGCTTTCATAGCGACCATTCGGGCTGCTTGCTCACAGGCAATGCTCTCAACAATGCCTTGATACACTTGCGATTCGATGTATCGATGTAACAGTTCTGAGAGTATGTCTTTAGGTGCTTGCTCATAGATGTAGTCCCAACGACGCGCTTTTTTAGGCTCACCACCTTCCTCTGAATCTGAAGGGTGGGGGAGCAACTGCAAGGTCGTTGGCGCTTGAACCATGGTGTTGACGAACTGGTTGTAAACGAGATACAAGCTATCGATCTTGCCTTCGTCGTAATGACCGAGCATCGCGTTCACTGTACCTAAGATGTCTTCTAACTTAGGGGTATCGCCAAGACCTGACGTTTGTGCAATAACGTTGCCGCCGCGTTGGAAGAACGAGATAGCCTTAGATCCCACTAAGGTTGTTTCTACCTCGACTCCCTTGGTGCGCCATAGCTCCATTTCTTCTAATACTTTCTTGAACAAGTTTGAGTTCAAGCCACCACACAAGCCGCGATCGGACGAGATAATGATGTAAGCGACACGCTTAGGTTCACGCTGTTGCAGGTAAGGGTGCTGGTATTCCAGCGAACCCGATGCAACATGAGAGATAACTTTTCGCATGTTCTCTGCGTAGGGACGAGTTAGCGTCATGTTGTCTTGAACCTTGCGCATCTTACTTGCTGCAACCATTTCCATTGCGCTAGTGATTTTCTGTGTGTTACTAACACTGGCTATCTTGGTGCGAATTTCTTTAGTACTTGCCATAATCTGCTCCTATTTGTTTTGATTTCCAGCTAACAAACCGGAGCACTTACCAAGCTTTCATCCCAACAAAACCTTCTAGGATCTCTTTAAGAGCGCCATCGATTTCGTCGTTGTAATCGCCTGTCGCGTTGATTTTTTCGAACAACGCAGGGTTTTGACCTTTGGCGTAAGCAATCAGCTCTTCTTCAAAACGGGCAATGTTGCTTAGTTCAACACCGACCAAGTAGCCTTTTTCTGCCGCGTAGATAACCGTTGCTTGCTCAGCGACTGACATTGGAGAGTATTGTTTTTGCTTCATTAATTCGGTTACACGCTCACCATGGTCTAGCTGTTTACGTGTCATCTCATCTAAGTCAGAAGAGAACTGGGCAAAGGCCGCCAGCTCGCGATATTGAGCTAATGAAGTACGGATACCACCAGACAATTTCTTGATTATCTTGCACTGCGCCGCACCACCCACACGAGATACCGAGATACCTGGGTCTACTGCAGGACGTAAGCCTGAGTTAAACAGTTGGGTTTGAAGGAAAACCTGACCATCAGTGATTGAGATTACGTTGGTTGGTACAAACGCTGATACGTCACCCGCCTGAGTTTCAATGATAGGAAGCGCCGTTAATGAGCCTGTTTGGCCTTTCACTTCACCGTTAGTGAACTTCTCTACATACTCTGCATTCACTCGTGCTGCACGTTCTAGTAGGCGTGAGTGAAGGTAGAATACGTCGCCAGGGAAGGCTTCACGACCCGGTGGGCGTTTCAATAGCAATGAGATTTGACGGTAAGCAACGGCTTGTTTTGATAGGTCATCATAGATGATCAGCGCATCTTCACCGCGGTCACGGAAGTATTCACCCATGGTGCAACCCGCATAAGGGGCTAGGTATTGAAGCGCTGCAGACTCTGATGCTGACGCCACAACGACGATGGTGTTTTTAAGCGCATCGTGGTCTTCAAGTTTACGAACCACGTTAGCGATAGTGGAGGCTTTTTGGCCAATTGCCACATACACACATTTGATGCCAGAATCTTTCTGATTGATGATCGCATCGATAGCTAACGCTGTTTTACCCGTCTGACGGTCACCGATGATAAGTTCACGTTGACCACGGCCGATCGGCACCATGGTATCAACCGCTTTATAACCAGTTTGAATTGGCTGATCAACAGACTTACGTTCGATTACACCGGGCGCAATCACTTCTACAGGGTCGAGTCGGTCACAACTCACTGGGCCTTTGCCATCAATTGGCTCGCCTAATGTGTTTACTACACGGCCAAGAAGTCCGTTACCGACGGGTACTTCCAAGATACGACCTGTACCTTTCACTTTCATACCTTCAGAGAGGTCAGTGTAGGGGCCCATAACCACCGCACCTACTGAGTGGGTGTCGAGGTTAAGTGCGAGTGCGTATTTGCCACCTGGTAGCTCAATCATCTCGCCTTGCATAACATCAGCAAGGCCATTGATTGTGATGATGCCATCACGAACCGATACGATAGTGCCTTCATTGCGAGCCTCGGTGCTCACATTAAATTTCGAGATGCGTTCTTTGATTAGATCGCTGATTTCATTTGAATTTAATTGCATAATTGTTACCTATCTCGCGTGAAGTTGATGAGCCAGTCGGTCAATTGATGTGTTTAAAGAACCATCGATAACGGTTTCACCCGCCTTGATGACCATTCCACCTACTAACGTGTCATCAATAACCTGCTTCATTTCAACCTGACGCTCTAATTTCTTCTCAAGTGCAGCTGTTAGTGACGTAACTTGATCCTGTGTCAGCATTTCTGAACTGGTGACAGTGACAGGCACTACACGTTCATGTTCGTCCTTTAGCTCGCAGAACAATTCAAACAGGTCTCTTACAACAGAAAGACGGCCGTTCTCGGCCAAGACTCGAATAAGATTAATGACGTGGTCATCAACGAGTCCTTGGCAAATATGAATGATGAGGTTTGCCAGCTCTTCTGTTTGGTGTGTAGAAGCACCTTCTGCTGAAGAAATCTGACTAGCGATCGTTTCTTCTTCCGCGACAGCCACAAGAATGGACAGCATTGAGTGCCACTCTTGTAACTGGTTTTCACCTAAAGCAAATTCAAACGATGCTTTGGCGTAGGGATGAGCAATATTGGTGTAATCTGACATATTGCCTCTCCTTAGAGTTCGCTAATCATTTGGTCAACTAGCGCTCGGTTCGTTGCGGAATCTAGGTTTTTGCTAATCAGTTTCTGTGCACTTTGAATTACTGCGTCTGCCATATCTGCCTGAAGTTCACGGCGTATCTTTTGGCGTTCGCCTTCTAGCTCAGCTCTACCTTGTTCTAAGATGCGTGCCTTTTCTTGCTCGGCTTCTTGTTGCGCTAAGCTGATGATTTCATTGCGGCGTTTTCGGCCTTGTTCAACCAGTTCAGTCACATCTTTTCTTGCATCTTCGATGAGTTGCGCGCCATTTGATTTCGCTAGTTCTAGCTCTTTCGCAGCGTTCTCTGAGTGGCGTAAACCATCAGCGATTTCTTTTTGGCGCTCGTCTAACATCGCGGTGAGAGGGGGCCATACATATTTCATGCAGAGCCAAACAAAAATCACGAATGAGATTGCTTGTCCAAACATGCTTGCATTTAAGTTCATACCTTCCTCACTAAATCTTGATTATGTATAAATCGATCTTTCAAAGCGGTTTGATTAAGCCACGGCGAAGATGATGTATAGACCGATACCAACACCGATCATCGGTACTGCATCCACAAGACCCATCATGATGAAGAATTGAGTACGAAGCATTGGAGTAAGGTCTGGTTGACGCGCAACACCTTCAAGGTATTTACCTGCTAAGTTACCAATACCAGATGCTGCACCTGCTGCACCTAAACCGATCAGTAATGCACCTGCTACATATAAAACTGCGCTTACGATATCCATTTGTATCTCCGAAAATAATTTGTTAGTTAATTTTTTAGTTATTAATTAGTGGTGTTCTTCTGTTGCCATTCCTAAATAAACAACGGTCAGTACCATAAATATAAATGCTTGTAAGAATACGATTAATATGTGGAATAAGGCCCAAGGTACACTCAGTGCCCACTGCATCCACCAAGGCATTAGTGCAATAAGGATGAATATCATCTCGCCTGCATACATATTTCCGAATAATCGTAAGCCTAGTGATATTGGCTTTGAAATTAATGTTATTAATTCAAGAACTAAGTTAACAGGATATAAAAGAGGGTTATCAAATGGCTGAGTAGTTAGCTCTTTGATAAAGCCTTTCAAACCTTTATTTTTAAATGTATAGGTTAACAGTAGAATAAACACACCGAGTGCCATCGACATTGGTATATTTACGTCTGCTGTTGGTAGGTCTCTAAAGTGCTCTAGACCCACAGCTCGTGTTAACCCCGGGATTAAATCAATGGGTAATAGGTCGACTGCATTCATTAACAACACCCAAACAAAAGTGGTTAATGCCAGTGGCCCTATTAATTTATCTTCCGCTTGAAAAATCTCTTTGACGAGATTATTCACAAAGTCAAAGACAAGCTCGATAAAACATTGAAAACGACCTGGCACGCCGCTAGTGCCACGAGTGGCTACATAGCGAAATGCACCGATGAAAAGTAAACCTGTAATCCAAGATACCAACATCGAGTCAATGTTAAACGCCCAGAAACCATCACCTGTAGTTAAGAAGGTTAAGTGATGCTCTATGTATTCGTGAGCGGTAGTTACTTGATCCATACTACGCGTACTCCGATCTATTAGAGGCGGTAATAAACGGTGTTAAGAAGTATCCAACCATAGTAAAGATGTACGCATATAATATTACTGGGTTATCCAATTTGAAGAACTGGAACGCCAAGATAAACATCAAAAACGTATATGTTATTTTTACGACACGACTCATTTGCATTAAGTCACGTAAACTATAATTAGGATTCTTACGCACCTTTAGGCTTGCATATATAAACCCAAACAGCGGTGGCAACATTGCAATTACGATGCCCAAAGCTGATGATTCCATATCTACTTTATTACCAAAAAACACTTCATATAAAACTACACCGATGGCTAATACTATTTGGCAGAGAACAACTCTTTTAGCGGCAACAAGGATGTCGCTACTAATCCCATTAAGCCTCATAATAAAACCTTATGTTAAACAGTGTAAGTTAATATAAAACACAGTTTAAATTTAACTTGTTATTACATTTCACTTGTTAATAACACTTGATTTGCTTTAAAGAAAAACCTTTGCTGGTTTTATATCTCCTGACGAAATGAAACGAATTAAGCTAATTCACTATCGTTTCGACAAAATATAAATTACGCCTAAAATTATGTGATCAAAACGACAAATATTGACATCAATAATTCCATTTTTGAAATGAGTGTTTTTCATTTATGAAAGTAATAGTTCTATCACTTTATTCATGAATATTTAAGATGCTTTATCCTTGTGAAAATGAGGGTCTTTTTAGAAGGGAGTAGCGAGCTAAATTTTCAACTTATGATCTTATCAATTAAGACTATTCAAACACTTAGGTTCATTTACAAGCTGAGTTGTGAAGTGTGATTTTGGCACGGGTTAAGCTTGTTTGAGGCAATGATGGAAGCTCTCATTTTTCTGGTAAATTAAACGTACGTCGCTCCTTATCAATAAGCGAATATTTTTTATATTGTTGTCAGCTTGTCACTATTTGCGTGTGTGAGAGTGAAAATTCAGCGCCTAAATGTTGATGATATAGGAGTGAAATGGGGGACTGGGTGTGTGTGAATCATGGTGCGGAGAAGAAACACCGAGTTTTGAGGAAGTAAATGGCAGCAAAACGCTGCCTAATTTACTTAATCTAGGCTCTCTTATGACTCTTCATAACTGAGGTATTGAATACATAAGTCATGGAAAGCCTGTGCTTGTGGCGAGATCGTACGATCAGACAGTCTAAAAATGCCGATTTGTCGTTGCAAGGGTGGGTCAATTAACGGAATCCACACCAAGCGGGTTTCATTGGTTGGGAAAGCCAGCTTAGGTAGCGTGGTCACGCCTATCCCGAGCTCTAACACCGAAAACAGCGAGGTGATGTTCTCGACTGAGTACAGGGCTTGTTCACTGAGCATTCGCGCAGGTGTTGGGTCCAGTAGGGTGCAAGTCCCGTTACGAATGAAGGGCTGCTTTAACAAGGTTTGCCATTCGATTCCTTCCCGTTGAGAGGCAATAGGGTTGTCTTTGAGGCACACCACACCGATAGGATCAGAAAGTAAAGGCGTGAAGTCGATGCTCTCTTCTTCTAAATGGGAGCTATTGCCGAGGGCAACATCCACCTCGCCAGATAATAATCTTGCTTCTACACCTGCCGCATTATCATCAATCAAACTCACTTCTACATTCGGGTACTGCTCACAAAAAGCCCCTAAAACACTAGGGATTAGTTTTGCGGCCACCGAAGGCACGCTCGCTATTCGAACTCTTCCTTGTTGTCCTGCTGCCGCTGCGCGCAAATCATTGTCTAATGCTTTGTAAACATTCAGAAATTGAATGATCTTTGGCAAGCATATTTCGCCAAAAGGCGTCAGTGTCGATTTGTTGCCTGTTTCAAACAGTGGCTGGCCGAGTATTTTTTCCAACTCTTTTATCGAAGTTGAAAGTGCCGCTTGCGATCGATTTGCACGGTGAGATGCCGCTCGAAACCCACCTTCTTCGACCACCAAAACAAAATGTTTTAACTGTTGTAGCTTAATACTCATGGCGCGAATCCTTCTCTAGCCCTTGCTATACCTTACTTTTTGCAAGGTGATAGATTTCATTTATCAAATGCACAAAATTTACCGTTAGATTTATCAGTCGTCAAGGTGCAGTATTTAACCATCTTGAAACATAGTTGTTACAAAGTTGGATGAAATCGTGAACGAACAAACTAAAAAACACCCAGTAAAAACCGAGCTTTTCGCTTCAAAAGCACCCCTAGAGTGGGCAATCGTTAATAACGGCACTCTATACACCGCGCAGATTCCAATTGATGAAACTGGCGCAGTAGTAGAAGGCGGTATTGAAGCGCAAACGCGTCAGACTTTTAACAACCTTGTTCATACGTTGGAGTGTGCAGGCGAATCTATGGATTCAGTGCTGCAAGTTCTGATTTACGTGACAGACCGTGAATACCTAAAAACGGTAAACAGCGTATATGGAGAATACTTCAATGCACCTTATCCAAACCGTGCTGCGGTCGTCGTTGCAGGGTTAGCAAGAGAAGAGATGTTGGTTGAGTTCGTGGTTTACGCATCAGCCTCTCAACCTGAATAAAGATACTGTGAACTGAGGCAATTTGCGGATTAAAGCTGTTTTGAATTAAAGCGGTTTATTGATACAAGCGACTTGGTTCAGTTTTAGATACAAGATTTAAACGTAATTACTTATATAAATTAACGTTTTATTCATTAATCAGATGGTTGCCAGACTCAACCGCAACCTAACCGTTACAAGGACAGAATGATGACTCAATTACAGAATGTTCAAGCAGAAAACGCACTTTACATTGGCGGCGAATGGCAAGCGGGTGTAAGCACCGTAGCGAACATTAACCCATCAGATATTTCTGAAAACATCGGTAACTTTGCACAAGCAAGTGCTGAACAAGTTCAACAAGCGATTTCAGCAGCAAAGCACGCTCAACCAGAGTGGGAAAAAACGCCGATTGAGCGTAAACAAGCAGTGCTTCAAGCAATTGGTGATGAGCTGATTGCACGTTGTGATGAACTAGGTAAGTTACTTTCTCGTGAAGAAGGTAAGCCTTTTGCTGAAGGTCGAGGCGAAATTTACCGTGCAGGTCAGTTTTTCCAATACTTCGCGGCTGAAGTGCTTCGTCAAATTGGCGACAACGCAGAATCCGTTCGCCCAGGCGTTTCTGTTGAAGTGACTCGTGAAGCTGTTGGTGTTATTGGCATCATCTCTCCTTGGAACTTCCCAACAGCAACAGCAGCTTGGAAAATCGCTCCTGCGCTTGCTTTCGGTAACAGCGTTATCTGGAAACCAGCAAACCTAACACCAGCGAGTGCGGTTGCGCTTACTGAAATTATCCACCGTCAAGGTATCCCAGCAGGCACGTTCAACCTTGTTCTGGGTAGCGGTTCAACAGTCGGTGATGCACTGATCAACTCTAAAGAAGTGAATGGTGTGAGCTTTACTGGTTCTGTTGATACGGGTCGTAAGGTTGCCGCTGCAACAGCGCCAAACTTCGTTCGTTGCCAACTAGAGATGGGCAGTAAAAACGCACTTGTGGTTGCTGACGATGCTGATATCCAAACTGCGGTTGATGCAACGATCGCTGGTTCGTTCTCTGGCGCAGGTCAAAAATGTACAGCATCTTCTCGTCTAGTGGTTATGGATGGCATTCACGACCAATACGTTGAAGCACTAATCAAACGTATGAGCGAGCTGAAAGTGGGTCACGCACTAGAAGACGGCGTGTTCATGGGCCCTGTTGTTGACGGCAACCAACTTGAAGCAAACTTAGGTTGGGTTGAGAAAGCACGTCAAAGCGGCGGTGAGCTAGCGTTTGGTGGCGAACGCTTGAGCATGAAACATGAAGGCTTCTACATGTCTCCAACGCTGTTCTTGAACACGAAGAACGATTGGGAAGTGAATCAAGAAGAAGTGTTTGCACCAATGGCAAGCGTGATTCGAGTGGCTGACCTAGAAGAAGCGATTGCGACAACCAACGATACTCGCTTTGGTCTAACGGGCGGCATCATTACTCAAAGCCTACGTACCAGCGCAATGTTCAAGCAACAAGCGCAAACAGGTTGTGTGATGGTGAACCTGCCAACAGCAGGCACCGATTACCACGTACCGTTTGGTGGTCGTAAAGAGTCTAGCTTCGGTCCTCGTGAGCAAGGTCAATACGCGAAAGAGTTCTACACAGTAGTGAAGACGGCTTACCAGCGTCCTTACTAGTCAGCTCTCTATTGATAAGAATTGGCCTGATTCACAGAGTCAGGCCAACACCCAAACCCAACACAGCAAATGAAATAAAGACGTGATTTAACCCATTTTTGAAAACATGTTATTTGAGCGTGTTTTCAAAACCGAGCTAGAACACTGAGCTTTCAATAGGAGTGGTTATGTACCAGCAACGGATTGTTATAGATGGATTGCAATACTGCAATTGGAACAGAGAATATTTCCAAACACTAAAGGCGAGCGGCATTACAGCAGTTCACGCTACCGCGGTTTATCACGAGACAGCTCGTGAAACCTTATCTCGCTTTGCAGAGTGGAACTTAAGATTCGAGCAGAATGCAGACATTATCATGCCAATTCATTCAATGGCGGATGTTGAAACTGCAAAAGCGACCGGCAAAGTCGGCATTTTCCTTGGTGCTCAAAACTGTTCTCCAATCGACGATGAGATTGGTCTTATCGAAGTGATGCGCAAGCAAGGTCTTTTGATCATGCAGCTTACGTACAACAACCAGAGCTTATTGGCGACGGGTTGTTACGAGAAGAACGACACCGGTATCACACGTTTCGGTAAGCAAGCGATCGAAGAGATGAACCGAGTGGGAATGATCATCGATATGTCTCACAGTGCGGAGCGTTCAACGCTTGAAGCGATTGACCTGTCTTCTCGTCCTATTTGTATCAGCCATGCGAACCCAACGTTTGCTCATGATGCACTACGAAACAAATCAAACGATGTGATTAAAGCCCTAACCGCACGCGGTGGCTTAATCGGATTCAGCTTATACCCATTCCACCTACCAAACGGCAGCCAATGTACGTTGGAGGACTTCTGTCAGATGGTTGCGACGACAGCCGACATGGTTGGCGTTGAACACCTAGGAATTGGCAGTGACCTATGCTTAAACCAGCCTCAAGCGGTTCTAGAGTGGATGCGAAATGGTCGTTGGTCGAAGGCAATGGACTACGGCGAAGGTTCTGCAAACAACTCAGGTTGGCCAGATGCACTGCCTTGGTTCTGTGGTAGTTCGGGTATGGAAAATATTTATAACGGATTGATGCGTCATGGTTTCAGTGAGTCTGAAGCTGGGCAAGTCTTGGGAGAAAACTGGTTTAACTTCTTGAAAGATGGCCTAGAGCCGCAAAGCAAGGGTTAAGCGTTTCTCGCTAGTCATCATCTAATAGGCAGCCTGCTAACAGACGTTCATTTAGTCAGTGCTGCTTTAAACAAATTCATTATTTAAAAGGAACAACGGTCTATTTCGCAACGCGGTAACCCAAACATGGATTAGCCTGCCCAACACAAAAAACAATAGGGCGGGTGTTAAATACACCCTTGTAGTCATCATTCAAATGACAGCTGCAAAGAAACCTCTGGAGTCAGAGTATGTCTGATTTAACCAATAGCGTGAAATCTTCAAACGTAAATGCGGGTCAAGCACACACAACAAGCAGTAAAACAAGTAATACAAACCAGTCTGAATCGACTTCAGACAAATTAGGACTTACCAACCCAGCACTATGGTACAGCGGCGGTTTTATCGCTCTGTTCGTAACGCTTGCTTTATTTGATGGCGAACTGTTATCAAGCCTAGTAAACACAGGCTTTGCTTGGTCGGTAAAAGTATTCGGTCCTTATTGGCAAATGCTTCTTCTTCTGACTTTTCTTATTGGTCTTGGCCTGGCGGCAGGGCGAACAGGCAAGGTTATCCTAGGTGGTATTGCTAAACCTGAAATGGATGGCTTCCGTTGGATGGCTATCATCTTCTGTACGCTACTTGCGGGTGGCGGTGTATTTTGGGCGGCAGCAGAACCTATCGCACACTACGTTAACCCACCACCGTTGTATGGCGCTCAAGAGAACGCACAGCAAGGTGCAGTGAACGCGTTATCGCAGTCATTCATGCACTGGGGCTTCCTAGCGTGGGCAATTGTGGGCAGCCTAACGTCTATCGTGGTTATGCACCTTCACTACGACAAAGGCTTACCGCTTAAACCTCGTATTCTACTTTACCCTGTATTAGGTGAAAGAGCACTGAAAGGCCATACAGGCGCACTGATTGATGCATGTTGTATTGTCGCTGTAGCGGCGGGCACCATCGGTCCTATCGGCTTCTTGGGCTTGCAAGTGAGCTACGCGCTGAACGAACTGTTTGGTATTCCAGATGGCTTCACAACACAGCTGATCATCATCTTGTTCGCTATCGTTCTTTACACACTGTCGGCATTAAGTGGTCTTAACCGCGGAATGCAAATGCTAAGCCGTTACAACGTAATTTTGGCGATGGCATTGATGGTTTACATCCTTATCTTTGGCCCAACGAACTTCATCTTCAATGGCTACATCCAAGGTGTAGGCAGCATGATTGATAACTTCATCCCGATGGCAACATACCGTGGTGACGAAGGTTGGTTGAGCTGGTGGACAGTATTCTTCTGGGGTTGGTTCTTAGGTTACGGCCCAATGATGGCAATCTTCATCGCACGTATTTCACGCGGTCGTAGTATTCGCCAATTGGTATCAACGATTAGCTTGATTGCACCGTTTGTTACTTGCTTCTGGTTCACGATTGTTGGTGGCTCTGGTCTTGCGTTCGAAATCGCAGACCCAGGCAGTGTAAGTAAAGCGTTTGAAGGCTTTAACTTACCAGGTGCGTTACTGGCAGTAACTCAGCAATTACCAATGCCGATGCTTATCTCAATTTTGTTCTTGATCTTAACCACGATTTTCATCGTAACGACCGGCGACTCAATGACTTACACCATCAGTGTTGTGATCAGTGGTGAGACAGAACCGAATGCAATTATTCGTACCTTCTGGGGTGTGATGATGGGGGTAACAGCGTTAATTCTGATTTCCCTAGGCTCTGGCGGTATTTCAGCGCTGCAATCCTTCATTGTTATTACCGCGGTACCGGTGTCCTTAATCTTGCTTCCATCACTTTGGAATGCGCCTCAAATCGCAATCAAGATGGCAAAAGAGCAAGGTTTTTAGAGAGCAGGGTTTTTAAACAAAAGGGCTCTGTAAAACAAGAACGAATCAGCCTTTGAAAGAAGGCTGATGCAAGATTCCGAAAGGAACAGAAAAACCGTACTGGTGAAGATACATCGGGCGGCACGTATTTAGGTCAATCGATCTAGTCAGGACAAATAATAAGGGGTGAGCTCGCTTACCCCAAATAACGTGAAAGCTAACCAACACACTGTAACAACGAATGCTTCAAATGATGGCAACGATCGGTTCTGAATGGCTAGCAAAATCCTATAACTATAAGGTGGTGAGCAAAATGGATGCACATCGTTCTACCTACACTGAATCAGCACTACGTGACGCGACTGTCGTCATGGCACCGGAAAGGCTAGGTGCAATGCACCAAACACGTATCAGCTTCGTTAGAACTCTGATTCGTAAAATGGCGCAGCAAGAATGGAAAGTGACCAAACATGAGTGGCAATTAGACGCTCAAGGTTTTGGTCATGTTATCTATAAGCTTGCGACGCCAAACCATGTTTATCATTTGGTTGTTTTCTGCGATGAGATTGCAGATGACGAGCGAAATGACCGTGTAATTGCTGAAAAGTGGGACGTAACGTTTGCGCTTGTTCTTGGTGATGTTGATGTCGCCCTACTTGAAAGACTTCGTGCGAATGTACCGCTTCAAGAAGCAGGCCGTAATCCAAATAACGTGCTTGTGTTGGCACGTGCAAACAAAAGTGTACGTGTGTTTGAACATATCGTTAGTCACTTGGCTAAAGGTGTTCAACCAACGCCAAAAGAGCTGGCTGAAGTGGGTTATATCCTGCGAACGACAGCGGTTTACGGTAATGGCAAATTTGGCATTGCTGACTTTAAAATCTTAGAGAAAAATGAAGATTTTAATCAGTCGTTTAGTGCACAAATGTGTGCGGTTTATATGCTGCGTGAGTTCAGCCTAGATTGGGTTCATTACCTAGCCGAGCAACAGGGCGGTGAACAAGCAATTACCTTGCATAGAGGATTACAGCGCTACCTTGGTGTTGGTAATGCGACTGGTTTAGGCATGGCGCCATACCTTATTAACCACCCAAGTATTGTCGATCAATGGATGACCACTCGTGAACATGCATTGGCGGACGTGTTGGCTAGTCAGACCGATACGGCGTTGATCGAGCCACTACGTAGATACGTTAAAAAAGCGATTTGTCATTTAGAACAAGTTGTTACCATCAATGAAAACCAGCAAGAGTTGAACAAAACCGCTGTTGATGAGTTAAAACACGCAGAACAGTCACTAGAAGCTTCTGTAAACCATTGCGATACATGGGCGCAGTTAGTTGAACAATCTAAGCACATGAGTATGGAAGCCCAAGAAATCCTTATCTCATGCTTGATGGAATTGTACCCAGAATTAGTGGACGCCCATCAAGAGCAAATGAATTGTAGCGAAACACTCTCGCTTCCTAGTGGCAAAAAGATCCAAGACCTTTTGGTTGTGTTAGAAGAAAAGTACCGTTGGGCGATTACGACTGACTTTACCAAAGCAGAAAACAACTACTGGTTCTGGTATCGCTCTCAGGACAAAGAAGAGCCAAGGCTCGGTGTTCGAGGCGAGGAACTCGGCGAAGAGCGCGAACTGCCGTTAGATATCGGCCGTCAAGCTTATCGTTTGTACCATGCTTTATTGCAATTCGCACCAGAGCTTTCATTGGCTGAATTCCTCGTTAAGCAGCCACAACACCGTGCAATTGCACGCCGTGTATGGACGCTAGGCAACAAAGCAATGGGCGACATTCAAATGAATGTACTGCATCAAGATTCGCCGCCAATGCACTTACTACGTTGCAAGCTAGCGATGTTTGGTGCAACGAAGTTTGATCCTCGTTCAGACCGTTGGGTACGAGTGACGTTTTTCCAAGGCGCACCGCTGCTTGATGAAATTCATCAGGACGAATGGGTGTTTCCAATCTTACCAAGTGAAGCGGAGATCGCTAACTCACAAAAAGCTACTACACATATCAACGCTCAACATGGAGGTAAATCGTTATGATCGTTTCTCACAATGAACTGGTAGCGGCCGTTAATAAAGCCTTTTTGGGTATGCGTCGTACATGTGGTGAAGCCGATGTGATAGCGAATATGGTGGCAGATTTACAAATGGTTGGCTTGGATGGTGTTCGTCATTTTAACAATGCGAGCAATTTTATGGGACTAGAAGACGATTGCCCTGTAGACATCAAAGTGACAAGCGACAACACAGTTGAAGTGGACCTGCACAAGGCGAGCTTAGCGTGTCATCTTCCTGTGGTGATGGATTACGCCATTGAAAAAATGGTCGGCAAAAAGACGCTGAAAATCGAGCTAAACAACTGCCACAACCGTTGGTTAGCGTACAGTGAGCTTGTGAAACTCGCGGCGAAAGGTATCGCGTGTACCGCACGTTGGGATAATGGCTCAAACCCTAAGAGCACTTTGTATGTGCTTAACCGTGGTTGCGTTGCACCAGAACTGTTTTTATCAGATTCGCCACTGACATCGGACGAACATGTCCACAATATGACCATCGAACTTTCCGTCCAGGATTTCGATATCGAACGTTTGTCAGATGGCTACCAAACACACATTGAGTCGGAAGCACTTTTTAAAACTCAAGAGAAAGCGTGGAACGATGGCATTGAAGTTGATGAGGCAGAGTGGGGCGCGTTAAAAGAAACCGCAACGGCCATTCTTGTCGAAAGCAGCCAACGTTCGATTCAAGGTGCAGGTGAGCTAACGACTTCATAATTTAGTGCTTAGTGCTTAGTGCATTGATAGCATTATTGATAACACCCGCTATAACAGATAAAACCAAAGAGCTTAACGTATCCTCACCTCGTTAAGCTCTTTTTATTTGTCTCCCGTTTTCATCATTCCTCTCAATAGACCGCCTCTTAAACCTCCTGTTTTGAAACAAGTTGTTACGCGTATAAAGCTAATTGGGCGATTTAATGAAGTACCTTCACATTCAGGCTCAACAAACGGTTTCATTTACAAGCTAGTATGCGTATCTTGCTAAGGAAGGTGCCAAAGGGCGCCGTTTTTATTCGTACCGATGACTTTAGAATCAGATAAAAAAGGAATGAAGCGTGCAAGCTAACTTTATTGATGGAACCACCCTGTATCGTCAGCACTCATTTGAGTTGCCACTCGACTATCAAGCAAAAGATGGACAACAGATCCAAGTTTTCGCACGTGAGCTGGTTGATCTCGCTAAAGATGGGCAAGAACTGCCGTGGTTGATCTACTTTCAGGGCGGCCCAGGTTTTCCTTCTCCACGAGTGAGTGGTCAATCGGGTTGGCTAAAGCGTGCATTACAAAACTACCGTGTCCTGCTGCTAGACCAACGTGGTACAGGCAACAGCACGGTTATCAGCCATGAAACGTTGGCGCATTTGTCACCAGAACAGCAGGTTGAGTACTTAACGCATTTCAGAGCGGATAACATCGTTCGTGATGCGGAAGCGATTCGTGAGCAGTTCGGTATTAAGCAATGGTCGACGATTGGTCAAAGCTTTGGTGGCTTCTGTACACTGAGCTATTTGTCACTGTTCCCACAGAGCTTGCAACGTTGCTACGTGACGGGCGGTATTCCGTCTATCGATCGAGAAGCTGACGATGTTTATCGTGCGACTTATAAGCGTGTTGAAGACAAAAACAGAGCCTTCTTTACTCAGTTCCCACAAGCGCAAGCGATGTGTCGTGAGATCTCTGATTACCTGCTTAACAATGATGTAAGACTGCCCAACGGTCAGGTGTTCACGGTTGAGCAGTTCCAACTTATTGGCATTAACCTTGGTGGCGGTGAAGCGAACCTTCCTATGTACCTCACTCTGGAAAGTGCCTTTGTTGAAGTGAACGGTAACAGACAGCTGAGCTACAGCTTCCTAAATCAAATGCAGCAAGAGCAGGGATATTTAACTAACCCAATTTACGCAATTCTGCATGAATCGATTTACTGTCAAGGTACAGCGTCTAACTGGTCGGCACATCGAGTACGCGAGCAGTACCCGCATTTTAACTACCAATCGGGCAGTGAGTTCTGGTTTACCGGAGAAATGGTCTACCCATGGATGTTCGATCAACTTGAAACGTTGAAGCCATTACGCGAAGCTGCCAATCTATTAGCTGAAAAATCGGATTGGGGTACTTTGTACAACGCTGAGCAGCTGAGCGAGAATACGGTTCCGATGGCGTGTGCGGTTTACGCAGATGACATGTACGTAGAGCTGGATTACAGCCGCGAAACATTGGCTAATATTCCGAACTCAAAAGCGTGGATTACCAACGAGTATGAGCACAATGGTTTGAGAGTGGATGGTGAACGAATCGTCGATAAGCTAATGACGATGGTTGATGCATTAGAAAACTTGCCAAAATAATCAAACTCTCTGCGTAGGTTATCTACGTTAGAAGCTCTTTACGTTAGAGACAAGATACGTCAAAAACAAGAAAACGCTGCATCCGTGCAGCGTTTTTTTTATGTCATCGAACTATTCGATTTAAGGAACTAGGAGGGGTAGCCCTTGAAGCCATTAAGGTTGGATGACGATATCTTGATTTTCAGTGGTCGATAAGCTGGCGCGGTTCTGTTCGATAAGCTGAGCAGCATAAGAGGGAGTCACAGCTTGAATTTCGCCTTTTGAACGAATCGTTAATGCTTCCCACGCATGATCACGGTATTTGCCTGTTTGTGTATATTCAATAAGTACTCTCATGATTCTTCCATCCGATGTGTGGTTAACGTGCTACTAACATTAGCGCCATTATTGTGGTTACACACCTGTTAAAAATGGAACATAAGATTAACCAAATGAGAATGCGTGTAACTTGAAAAACAGACCCAACTGCACTTATCGCAATTAACCGTACTTATAGAAATTAACCGTATTTATCGCAACTAACAGTATTTATCGTAACCAACTTTACTTATCGTAACCAACTTTACTTATCGTAAATAGCGTCCATAAAAAAACGCTGCACGATGGCAGCGTTAAAGTTGAGATAGGTTGAAGATTGCTTAGCTGTTTTCTAAGCCAACAATCTTGCGTGCAGACATCACTGCACTATCCAAATCGGTCAATCTACCAGCACTTGCTGGACCAAGAACTGATGAATACAAAGCCAACTGCTTCTCAAATGATAAATCTAATTGGTTATATAGATTTTGGCGGATTTGAGCGTGTTGCTGTGGCTTTGCGCTCGATAGGCCTTCCAACGTATCGTAGATGAGTGTAGTTGTATCCATAACTGTCCTTAGTACATCTTTAGAAAATTTTGCATATTATGCACTTGGTGTCATCTTTGTTCTGCGAGATTGATCGCATTATGTGCAGCTCTGCTTAATTGTGTAATCAGTTAGTTACAATTGTGTTGTATGGCAAAGTATCGAAAACTTGGGTTTGGGCAAAAGAAAAGGAGACACAGTGGTCTCCTTTTGGCTTGTTAGCAAAGATAAAAGTTACGTGCTGTTCGCTGTTTATTGAGCCAATCGGCTACGCACAGCTACAGCGCCTATCGTATGTTAATGTTCTTATCTCGATTTTCGTACATTTCAGGTGTGGTGTGTAATCCACCCGCATAACCTGCTGCTTCAAGTGTTTCTCTTACCTCTCTAACATGCTCAGCCGTGACTGGTTCATTTCTGGCGCCAAGGTTTAAACGCACAAACGTGATTAACTCAGCTAAGCGTTGATCCGACAGTACATCCTCAAAACTTGCCATCGGCATGAAGTTTCGATCTTTGTCGAGATAGGTGGGTTGCAAGCCACGAACGGTTACTGCAATGGTGTTGAATGGGTCGCTGTGCATGATAATGCCGTTATTCAGCAGAGTAGGGGCGATTGGATCGCGACCTTTACCATCGTCACCATGACACGCCCCACAGGTTTGACGATACGTGGTGTAGATTTCACTGGCATACGCAGCTTCATCAAACCCTCTAGGCTGCAACTGAACGGCATCACTGGCAATGGTGTTGTTAATATCCCCACTGAGTAGGTAATAGGACATCGACTCAATATCTTCACGTGTCATCAAACTTAGGCTGTTTTTCACGACATCAGCCATACCCGCAAAAGCGGTGCCTTTGTCTGAATGCCCTGTGTGTAAAAAGTCGGTGAGTGTTGCTTCATCCCAACCATCGATATAGAGCTCATTAGCTGTGATATCAGGCGCGTTCCAACCGTCAATCAAGTTACCTTGGAAAATACGTTCTGGTATCAGTGCTTGGGCAATGTTTCGTGGCGTATGGCACTCCGAACAGTGGCCAAGTCCTGCGACCCAATATTTGCCTTGCTGCCACTTATCGACATTCTCAATTTCTCCTTTGAGCTCCTCTGGTACTTCATAATCAATAGGGTCTGTATCCATGAATACGATGTTCCAGCCAAGCAAACCTAAGCGAATATTGGATGGAAACATCATGCTGTTGTCATCATTGCGTCGCGGCACGGCGGTGATGGACTGCATGTATTCCCATAAATCCACCATGTCTTGGTCGGTCAGGTATTGATAAGAGGTGTAAGGCATTGCAGGGTAGAGGTAACCATTCTTACCTTTACCTGCAACTAATGCGGCTCGGAAATCATCGAAGTCATAAGTCCCGATCCCTTCGGTGGTGTGTGGGGTTATGTTGGTTGAATACACGGTACCGAAAGGGGTCACAAACGGTAGGCCGCCAGCGAAGGGTTCGCCACCTTCTGCACTATGACAAGCCACACAATCACCGGCGTAAGCGAGATATTCTCCGCGCTTAACAGATGATGCTTTCAAACTCGCGAGCCTTTGTTGTTCTACTTCACCAGCGTGTCGGATATAAGCCCCAAGCGCGAGTATTTCGTTCTCGGTGAGCTGCTCATCAAACGCAGGCATTAGGTTGTTCAAACCGTAATTAATGGTGTGCTGAATCTCTTCAATACTGCCGCCGTGAAGCCAGATGTCATCGGAAAGATCAGGTACACCAATCGCTGGGTTAGCGACAGCACCATCAGCATGACAAGACGAACAGTATTGGACGAACAAGGTTTTACCGAGCTCGACTTTAATCTCCGGCACATCGGTATGACGTTGGTTGAGAGACGCTAGGTAGTAGGAGACCTTCGCCACCTCGTCTGGGCGCATGATTTCACTCCAACCCGGCATAGCACCGTTCCGGCCTTTGGCAATCGAATGAATCACAGCTTCATCACTGCCACCATAAAGCCACTCTTGGTCTATCAAGTTAGGAAAGTGCTTTTGTCCCTGAGCATTATCTCGGTGACAAGCAGCGCAGTGAGTTTGGAATAGAATTCTACCGCTGTTCACGATCTCTGAGACGGCAGCTAGTCCTTCTAACGTGGTTTCACTGGTTTGTGCAAATTGCTCATTGAGAGTGGTGGATGGTGAACTGAGCTTATCATCGCTTTGTTCCCAATCGACTAAGCCTTCCCACTCGCCAAGCCCAGGGTAGAGCACCAAATAGCCTGCAGATAAAAGAAATGCGACCGCATAGCTTACAAATAACAGCTTAGGTGGAGGCGCATCTTTCTCTTCAATACCATCAAAGGTGCCAATGGTGTGGTCGTGATCGGCCTTGTGATTGCTACGCCAGTATTTAACGACAACAGACACCATCAGAACAAAGAATATTAAGGTTAAGAGTACCGCCCATAGATTCCAGAATGTGCTCATTGTGATACCTCCTGTGACGTATCTTTACCCAGGCTTTGTAAATAGCGAATCAGCGCTTCACCTTTGGTTTTGCCTCTTACTTGTAAACGGGCATCACCAATTTCTTGATCGGTATAAGGCACACCTAAGGTACGTAACACTTCCATTTTGGCGCTGATATCATCGCCAGTCAGAGTCTGCTCAAACAGCCACGGGTAAGAGGGCATGATCGAGGTCGGTACAACTTTTCGAGGATCAATTAAGTGAATAACATGCCATTGGTCAGAATACTTTCTGCCTAAATTAGTGAGGTCAGGGCCAGTACGTTTAGAGCCCCACAAGTTAGGAAACTCATAGATATCATCTGCTTCTTGGTTCGGGCGACCATTACGTTTCACCTCTGGCTCTAGAGGGCGAACCATTTGTGTGTGACAAACATGGCAGCCTTCACTGATGTAGATGTCTCGGCCTGCTAACTCAATCGGTGTGAGTGGCATCGCTAAGCTGCCTTTGGCAATATCGTCGCCACGGACAATGCTTGGCACTACCCAGACCAATAAAGAGAAGGAGGCCACGACAACAGTGGTCAAAATTAAAATGACGATTGAATGTGTAAAGTCTTTACTCATCATTTAAGCCCCCTCATTAACGGTGTGTTTAGCATCATGTACTGCGGGCATACGAACCGTTTTGTACAAGTTGAAAGCCATTAAGAACAATCCAAGTACAAACAGCGCACCACCAAAGAAACGCATGAATAGCCAAGGTGCTTTAAAGTCCATAGCTTCTACAAAACTGTAAATCAGTTCGCCATTTTCATTTTGAGCGAGCCACATATACCCCTCGCCGATGCCTGCGATCCAAAGTGCTATCGCATAGATGGCGACGCCAGCATGAGCGAGCCAAAAGTGCCATTTAATCAATCGTCGTGACCAAAGATCGGTTTGGCCCCATAAGCGTGGAATGAAGTAGTAAAAAACCGCTATCCCTGACATTCCAACCCATCCGAGAGCCGCGGAATGTACGTGTCCGATGATCCATTCGGTGTTGTGTGCCACCATGTTAAACCAGCGAATGGCGAGTAGCGGACCTTCGAATGTCGCCAAGCAGTAGTAAAGAATCGCTGAGAAAAAGAATAAAAGAATGTAGTCGGACTTCAGCTTTTCTTTGTTTTGTAGGAGGGTCATTGCGCTATTAAACGCACCCGCCCAAGAAGGGAGCCACAGGATCAATGACATCACGATGCCGATGTTCTGAATCCAGATAGGAACGGAAGAATAAACCAAATGGTGCGTTCCGGCCCACGTGTAAAAGCCGACCAAGCCCCAGAAATGGATCACAGACAAACGGTACGAGTAGATAGGTCGATCCGCCGCTTTAGGTATGAAATAGTAGTTCATACCAATCACACCAGCGGTCAGCAAGAAGCCAACGGCATTATGTCCCCACCACCATTGAACAATGGCATCTTGAGCGCCTGCAAACACAGAATAGGACTTCATCGCCAACACAGGCATCGCGAGGTTGTTCACGATAAAAATCATTGCAACGACGATGATGAAAGCAGCAAAGAACCAGTTAGCCACAAAGATATGGCTGACCTTTCGTTTAGCAAGGGTGCCAAAGAACAACACCGCATACAGCACCCAAACCAGCACAATCATCAAGTCGATTGGCCATTCAAGCTCCGCATATTCTTTTGAGGTAGTGTGGCCTGCGGGTAAGGAAATGACCGCAAGTAACAAGATGAATTGCCAGCCCCAAAATACCATCCATGAAAGGCTTTTGTTGAACAAGTCACAATGGCCTGTTCGCTGGGCAATGTACAAAGACGTCCCCATCAAGATATTCACGACGAAGCCGTAAATCACTCCTGATGTATGTAACGGACGCAGTCGACCAAATTGGAAATATTGAGAATCAAAGTTTAAGACTGGCCAATATAATTGCGCGGCGAGAATCACGCCGATGATCATACCTACAATCGCCCACACTAAGGATGCGATGATGAAGTACTTCACGACCTTGATGCTGTATTGCGTTGTCACTTGTTCCATAACAAGGCTCCTTGCCTAGATATTTTGAATCGCTGACTTAATTTGAATCGCTGAGCGAGCTTGCTTCGTTGCCGAGCACTGAGTAGAAATAGGAAATGTCACGAATGTCTTGGTCTGAGAGCGTGTCGGCTTGTTGTTGCATAAGAATCGCTAAGCCACTGGTTCTTTCTCGAGTCTGGTAATCTTTCAATGAAGAGATGAGATAACCCACTTTTTGACCGCGAAGGTTCGGGTAGGGATCTTGTGTTGAGATGCCATCAGCGCCATGACAGGTCATACACACTTTGGCTTTTTGTTTACCTAATTCGAATTGTTCTTGATTAACTTCAGCAGAAACAGGAAACATGACCAGCGTCATTACTAGGGTAGAAAGTGTCGCCATGGGGTTAAATTTTTTTATATTCAAACTCATTCTCGATTCCCTTGATTATGAAATGAGTAAGCTTTCTAAGATCAATACACGAGATCAAATGGTGAAGTAGAAACGACTGGAACTCGTTATTAAGTCTCTTAAAGCTGCTTACGTTCGATTAAAGGTTATGCAGCAACCAGCATTCTCGCTACTTACTTACTCATATTTATTGTTAATTTTGTTGTTTGATACGTATTCATAAGGCTGATTGGTTTACTTACGCAGAGTAAAATACGAGTTTTTCTTACTCGATGGTCGAGAAGGAATACGTCAAGCGGCTAGGGAGCGCTGAACGAGAGCGGTGATGGAAGAGACAGAGAAACGGCGAAGTTATTGAAAAACAGCGAGGTGTAGGAGCATTCGGAATAAAGCGATACCAATCAATCTGAGTGGTATCGGTACAAGTTAAATGGTCAATTTATACTAGACTCAATTTAGTGACCTTTTTAAATGGAGTTTAGTATGAGAACTGTATTCTTGTTGATGCTTTGGCTTTGCTCGTTTTCGATTTTTGCTGCCTCTGAGTTAACGGTTTTCGACCACTCTGGGCAAAAACATGGTTTTAGTAGAGAGCAACTCCTGTCACTTCCTCAAAAAGAAATTACTACCACCTTGCCTTGGGTCGAGGGTCTGACCGTTTATAGTGGTGTGACGTTACAAACGGTGCTTGAAAATATGGATCTACCGATATCATCACAAGTCACTTTCGTAGCATTGAATGACTATAAAATTGCGGTGCCCAAAGAAGATTTTGATACCTATGAACCCATCATTGCGATTAAAAAGAATGGTGAGTTTATGTCTGTGAGAGAGAAAGGCCCGTTTTGGTTGATTTACCCACTCTCTGCGAACCCTGAGACCAATACCCCTGATTTCCATGCCAAAATGATTTGGCAGATTCGTGATATTCACCTGTAGAGGCTAATTATGAAGAAGCTGTTGTCTATGGCTGCAATCAAAGTCGTTGTTTTGTCTTTGGCCGTGGTTGTTCTATCCGTCAATATCTACAGCGTTACTCGAATTAATGACATCAACAAGAGCTTTTCTAATCGCCAAAATGAGGCTACATGGTTTGTTTTTCAACTTGTCAAAGAGTATGCAAACTTCTTGATGGTTAGCCACGCAAAGACGATTGATTATGATGAACTTTGGTTGGCTTATGACATTACTTGGAGTCGTTTTGATATTCTGATCAACAGCACTGAATCGTCCAATTTTATTCGCTCAGCAAACTTTAAGCCTTACTTTACCTCAGAGTTTGAAAAGTTTAAGTCGCTAGAATCGTCAATCAAGTTGGTCAGTACAGGGCAATTACCTAAAGAATCGCTGCAGAAGAAAGTCGATATTTGCTACACCACCTTGGTTGAATTCATTAACGAAAAGTTTCGATTACAAAGCCCAGTTATTGAAGAAAATACGTCCATGGTAGGCAAGTTTGTTGTTGTTCACCAAATTAGCAGCGCCTTTCTTGTCTTGATTCTGTTGATGACAGGCATCATTTTCTATCTCGATTTTTCCATCAAACGAAAACTTCATTCTACCGACTTTATTACTGGCTTTCGCAATCGAGTCTCGCTCATGCAGTTTGTTAAAAACAGCTATCCAACAAACGGTAATTTCGACCTTTACTTTGTACGCATCAGAAACCTCAATGAGATTAACCAAAAGTATGGGCTTGAATATGGTGATCTGGTAGTGAGCTCCGCCGCTAAGTCTCTGACGGCAAAGGTTCCGGAAAGTACTATCTCGTTTCGTAGCAGTGGCAGCCAATTTCTATTCTTCATTCCTGAGCACTTGTACACGAGTGATGAGATACAGGAAAAGTTCAATGACGTGCTCAAGGATTATATTTCGGCGGGCAATTTAGAATTGATGATTGACGCTGTAGTTAGGCATAAGAAGAATATCAGCTCTAAAGATATGATGGAGCTACTGACGACAATGCAAAGTTAATCCCCGCATCAGCGATAAGTTAGATCATTAGGTTTTGTTTACTTTACTCTCGCCATTCTCCCGCTTCACTAACATGGCTTTTGCCATCCTTTATTTGCCTCCTCATTCAATGTGTAGCCAACGCAGAGCTCCTGCTCTGATGAAGATAGTTCTACTACTAGTTATAGCTATAGTGGCTTTCCGCGCTTGAATAGGAAGAGAGGCTTTGAGGTTTAGGTTTAGGTTTAAGGTTACTGCTTTTGAGTGAGTGCAACGATTCGCTCGTTAGATCTCGAACTGCTAACAGACTGCGGGTTTAAAATTGCTTGCGGGTTGTGGTTTCGAACAAAGTCGATGAATTCCAGATAAGTGAGTGGCTGACTGAAGAAGTAGCCTTGTATTAGGTCACAGTTGGCTTTTCTGAGGTAATGATACTGTTCTATCGACTCAACACCTTCTCCGACGACTAGCGTGTCACAAGAGTGACCTAAGTTAACCATAGATTCGACCATCTTGCGGTCGGCCTTGTAGTCTACCATGTTATCGATGAAGCTCTTATCAATTTTGAGCTCATCCACAGGGTAGTGGAGAAGTTGGTTAAACGCTGTGTAGCCCGTACCAAAATCGTCTAGGGAGACCTTTAAACCTAAGCTTCTGAGGCTCTCGATAGTTTGCACCGTAAGCTTGGTACTTTTCACGTAACTGGTCTCGGTAATCTCTATAATAATATTGCCAGGTGGCACTTGATAACGTTCGAGTACTTTACGGATGTTGTCGGCAAAATTTCGGTTGTAGAGCTCCATCGCCGAGATATTAATCGACAGGGTGCCCTTGTATTGATGAAGTTCTGAAAGCTCTTTATAGCTTTTGATAGCGGTGCTAATGACCCACATGTCGAGCCTGGCAATAAGGTTACTCTTTTCAGCAACTGGGATAAATTCTTCTGGTCCCGCATCGATATCAAATAAGGCTGGGCAACGAATCAGGCACTCCGCGCCATCTATCTGAAGTGTCTTGGCGTTAAAAATAGGCATAAAGCGAAGTTCAAAGTTATCACTTTCGCAGCACTCTAAGAGTCTTTTCTCTACAACGTCATGACGTTCCAAGGTATGTAACAACTCTTCGCCATAAACAATACGACTTTCGCCATCACTATGAGACTTCGCATTAGCTAACATTTCATCGATGCATCGGTGCCAAATCTCATCGAATTTTGGCGTGTCGAGCGGTAAAACACCTGTTGCGAGTGATAATCGAAACCCATAGTAGTCAAGGAAGGTGGTGCCGGTCAGCGTATTGTTGATGTTCTCAATTTCTTCGTTTATCACTTGGTTCTTACCCATCTCCAAGATCGCGATAAACTGATTCCCTCCCAGTCTTGCCAAAGAATAATCACTGCAACTAAAGCCCAAAGATGCTTGTTGGTTTTGTAGTGTCTCTTTCAGTGCTTTAGCTAAGCTTATCAGTACATTATCACCAACTTTTGCACCATAGAGGTCGTTGATTTTACGAAAATCGATGATGTCCCAACAAACCACATAGCAGTGTGGGCTCATCGAGCTTTTTAGTCGTACATCAAGGTGTCTGATGAAAGAGCGTCGGTTAGCTAGCTTGGTGAGTTGGTCGAATTCGGCTTCGAACTTCAATTCGGTTAGCGAGTCTATGTACGCGTTCTTTAAACCATCAATTTCACTTTGCCCTGATGAGCGTTTGAAGTATCTAAGCTTGAGCCCGCCGATGGATATCTCTTGCAGTAAGTCTTTAAGCGGGCGCACGAGTTGGTAACGCACCACTAAATGCACGATCAACATGATCGTAAAGAGAGTGCCAAAACCACCTAACAAGGTTTGTTTAGCGATGATGGCTTTCTCATGGTTGAACTTTTGTTCTCGAATATTTACTTGCGCGATGAGATGTCGGCTGGTCATCTGCACATTGATATTATCTTGGGTTTGCTCAATTGATTTGATAACGAATTGGGTATTTTCAATGTTGGCAGCGTCTGAGGATGGCTCGATTAAGAACTGAATATTGTCATCGTCATTGTATTTGATTAGCAGGCTAGAGAGTTGCATCAGAGGCCCGTCAGCAATCAAGATGTAGCGATTTAAACTGTTACTTGCACGTTTGTCTTGAGGAAGGAGGTAAGGGTCAATTGCCGCAACATACGAGTATCTGAGCTCTCCACTGATCGAGATATAAGAGAAGCCTTCGTAGGAGAGTTCATTTTTGCTGATTAACGAGGTGTATATATCGAAGACTCTTTCGTAAATCTTGTCAGGGATTTTTAGCCCCTCGAAAGGGTCGGCTCTGAGAGTAGAAAGCGTTAATTTGAATTTAGGGTCCACGATATAGACATTACGTTGCCCGAATTGATTGACGTGGTTCTGGCTTAATACACGAAGTACTCGTTTCTCCAATAGCGATAGAGTCGTGTAGTCGCCTGGGTTTTGAATATAGCGAAGAAACTGTAACGAAGACCCAATATCTTTGACCAGTAAGGATAAGCCGAGTTGCTCATACTCTGCAGCGACTAAAGCGGTGTTCACATCAGATTGCACCTTGTCTAGGTACATATGCTTAGCATGATTTGACGCGAAGTTGTATGACACGATTCCTGCGATCAGAAAGACCAACAGTAGCGTCGGTAAAAGTACGAAATAGAGCTTCTTCAAAACAGGCATGAGTTATCTCAAACTGTCGACAATACGATTGCGAATTTGAATGCTACTCGGTTCTAACGGCTGATAAAGGTAGCTGCGATCTAATACTGCTTTACTCGGGAAAAGTTCGGGATCGTTTTGATACTCCTGAGAAGTGAGTGCTTTTGCTTTTGAACTTGGTGTTGCAAACCATGAATCCATTGCGTTTTGAGCGGCGATTTCAGGTTGTGATAGGAAGGAGAGGATAGTGGTTGCCTGTGGAGATAACTCTCCGTTGTTAATTGCAGCCATACACTCTAACCATAAGGTCGTTCCTTCTTGAGGCACTGTGTAGGCCCAAGATGCCTCAGGTTCGGCATCATTAAGCACATAGCTGTCACCTGAATATCCGTAGGCGAGGTCGATATTGGCTAAGCGCTCAAGCTGGTGGATATGGTCGATGACATACTCATTGCTTTCGAGATGTGGTTTTTGCAGTTGTAGCGTTTTGTACGCAACACGAAGTTCTTGTTCATTATTAGTAAATGGGTCAAATCGATTGACCAATAACGCCGTGCTCACCAAGTCGGTGGGGTCGTAGTACATACTTATACGGCCACTGACTTTAGAGTCGGGTTCAAGAATCGCCATCCAAGATTCTGGGGCGGAGACTTTATCACTGCGATAAAGAATACCGGATGTTCCCCACGCGTAAGGAATTCCATACTCACCACACCCATCCGCCCATCTGGGATCAAAATTGCTTTCAATGGATTGTTGTAAGTCACTTAGGTTATGGAACAGGTTTTGTTTGGCTAATGCCTTAAGTTTTACGCTTTCGACGATGACCAGTTCAAAAGCGCCTCGACGCTCGCTTAATAAAACCTCATCCCTTATTGACTCATCAGAGAAGAATTGTTGCTTTAGTGAGATGCCGTAGGTATCACTTAACTGGGTAACGACGCTGTCAGATAAAAATTCATCCCAATTGTAGAGATAAATATCATGCTGCTGGCCAAATACAGGGCTAGCCAAAAAGGATGTTGACGCGAGAATTGATACACAAAACGCTTTCACTGACGGATTCCCTTTCGTACGTGATAACTAAATCGTAGCCCAAAATCTGCGACATGATTCAAATTTAGGCACTTAATTTAACTTCAACTTCATGCATTTCATGCAAATAGCAACTTGCTACTCCTAATTGATACCGAACCTTTATCGTGTGAGGCAAGGATGATTCCGTCGTATCGTATTCAACACAAGTACGTATTCCAGTTTATTGTCCGTGAATGGATTATTTAAATTAATATTCATCATAATATCCATTCTTACAAGTTATTATGCAAATATTAAGCATTAAATAATGATGTGGTGATTACCTTTTTCGGGTTTTCGCTCGCATTAATCGTCGTTATTCCTTTGTTTTGCCATTGCGATTTACTCTTATGCTCAATGTTCTTTTGTCCCTAAAAACACTTCTATAACGTTTCGTCTGTCATTTGTTTCGTTTCTCAATAAGTATCGATAAAGTTGTTGCTAAAGACTTGTAGCACAAGGTATTTGTGCTTATTGTGGTCAGCAGTATCTAGGTTATGTCCCAACGAGCCATGATTGCCGATTTGGGAAACGTTGTGCATTTTAGGAGTCATTGTGGATTTAGAGATATATCAAGTAGATTCGTTTACAACTCAAGCGTTTAAAGGGAACCCTGCCGGGGTCTGTATCTCTAAAGAGCCGTTGGATGAGTCGTTAATGTTTTCAATCGCAGAAGAGATGGCGGTATCCGAAACGGCTTTTCTTGCGCTTAACACGATGACGCTTAAATGGTTCACTCCCGAAGTCGAAGTGAAGCTATGTGGGCATGGCACACTGGCAACGGTTCATGTAATGAAAGAACAAGGACTGCTTGAGACAGGTGATAATGTCGTGTTTAACACTTTATCTGGGGAGTTATCTGCCGCAGTTTGTGAATCGTCTATCGAGCTTGATTTCCCTAGCACCAAACTGTCAGTACATTCTGAACCCAACCTCACGCTGCTTGAACATTTAGGTTTAGAGCCGCATCAAGTCGTTTCATTCAGAGAATTTGACTCTAAGCAGTTAATCGAAGTTTCCAACGAACAAATGTTATTGGAGCTTTCACCAAACTTTGATGCGTTAAAAGGTATTCAAGGGCGAGGTGTTGTGGTGACAGCGCTGGCATCAAATACCGAACTTGATTTTGTTTCTCGCTACTTTGCACCTTGGGTAGGGGTTAATGAAGATCCTGTTACCGGCTCGGCACATTGCGCATTGACGCAGTACTGGGCAGAAAAGCTCAACAAAAGCAGTTTCAGTGCTTATCAGGCGTCTCGTCGTGGTGGTTATGTGTCGACAGAGCTCTTAGCTAATGGGCGAATAAAATTAATCGGTTCTGCGACCACTGTGATTAGTGGCGTGTTGAAGCTTTAGGTCTCTATAAAAGCTATAGAGCGCTGTTTGACCTGTATCGTTGGAACCGCCTAGTACGTTTTATTCGACTGTTCACAGTTAAAAGAGGTGGCTAGGGCGTAATGTATTATTGAAGGAATCACCGTGTCTGCCTTTTATCTTTCTCAAGTATTAGTCGCGATAGCCATTTGTTTTGATCTTCTGTCATTCCAATTCAAGGAAAGGAAGAAAATCGTCACTTGTCTGTTCTTTGCTGGCGTTCTTATTTCGAGTCACTTTATCCTTCTTGAACAATGGACAGCGGCGAGTTTAATGACGATTGCCACGATTCGCTATTTGACGAGCGTATTTTCTACCTCGTCTAAGTTTAAATATTTGTTCTGCTCGATGTCGGTGGTCGCAACCGCAGTGACTTACTCGGGGCTGACCAGCATATTGAGTTGCTTTGCCTCCGTATTTCAAACCTTTGCTGCCTTCAATAAAGATGACCGTCGATTAAGAGAATTGATGATCATCGGAACCAGTTTTTGGTTGGTTCACAATTACTTAGTTGGCTCGCCAACAGCGGTTGTTATGGAGGCGCTGTTTATCTGCAGTAACTTGGTGGGTTATTACCGTTTTTACTTCAGAAAGAGTGCTGTTGCTTAGGTTTTACAGTGCAACTAAGGCCCAAGTTGTTAACCAATTCAAATCAATTCAAATCAATTCAATGCTAGCTAGGAGAGCTTGATGCCAAACATTTACAATGATGTTCCTTCATCAATACCTAATGAGATATTCAATGACCTGATTGCCAACGACAGTGTTCGAATCGAAAGAATATTGTCGCATGGGCACAGTTCACCAGAAGAGGGTTGGTATGACCAAGATGAGAACGAATGGGTGATGGTGATTGAAGGTAAAGGCGTCATCGAGTTTGAAGATGGGCGTGTTGTTACCTTGTCTAAAGGGGATTACATCAACATTGCTGCGAGAGAAAAGCACAAGGTTATTGGTACAGATAAAGATACGGTGACGATCTGGCTCGCTGTGTTTTATCGTTGATATCTTGCTCTAAAGCTGAGGCTGTTAGGTTATAAAGCTTACTGATTCAGCTGTTTATTTGCACCTCAGAAAGGACTTAAGACAAAAGGAGTATGTCGTGGTTAGAATTCGAAACTATCAAGCGAGTGATGACAAAGCATTGTGGGAGATCTTCTTTCATACCGTACGTAACGTGAATGTTCGAGATTATTCTCAACAGCAAGTCGAAGCTTGGGCACCCAGTAGCTTTGATTTTGCGTTATGGCAAAAGCGTATGAATGGGTTACAACCCTTTGTAGCTGAGCTCGATGGCTGCGTTGTTGGCTATACTGACCTGCAACCCAACGGCTTGATTGATCACTTTTTCTGTCACCACGAATATCAAGGGAAGGGTGTAGGGAGAGCGTTGATGGAACATGTTTTCACTGTGGGTCGAGTTCGTGGCGTATCGAGATATTTCTCTGAAGTAAGTATTACCGCAAGACCTTTTTATGAGCACCTTGGCTTTAAGGTGGTTAATGAACAAGAAGTCGAAATGCGTGGCGTAAAGCTGACCAATTACGTGATGGAAAAGGTAGTTGAAGATGGGCAAGGCAGCTGAATAGGTGGACTCGTGTTCTTAGGGATACAGCCATCGAGTTTGAAATATTAATGAACCTTTTTAAGGATAACTTTTCCTGATCTATTGATATTGTCGATGAGTTCAAATTGTGTGCAAGATAATTTGTCTAATCTAAACATTGAGTGAATACAAGGAGTGTTGTTCATGAGTCATGTGAGTAGATCTAAACTATATACATTAGTGTCGATGTTGTCCTTCGCTGCTGGCGTTCTTGCCTTAGATGCTGGGGTATCGGGGCTATTTCCTCTCTTTGTTGTTGTCATTTCATTCTTTTCATTCGTCATCAACTCGTTTCTTTGTTTGTTCGGAGGTAAACGTGAAGATGGCTTTGATGCCTATCAAAAAGCAAATCAGACTCGGTCGGGAGCACTGGTCAAAGGCCTAGAAGACTCGAGCAAATAAACCTACGTCTTCAGGCGAACGGTAATCTCATTTGTGATACAGTTTTTACCTGCTTTTTGTTCTCTTATTCAAGAAAAATCATCACTTTAGAGATAATATTCACTTCAACTAATATCAGTGAAGGAAGAAAAGTGGGTATTGAAGCTTTAGCGTTTGTGATGGACGCATTAATCACCGCATGTTGCATGTATATCGCCTCTAAAATGTCTTTCGTGGTCGCAGATTTTAAATCCCTTCTTACTATTGCTGTAATCGTTGCTTTGGTGTCATTGATTCCAACAGTGGGCTGGGTGTTAGGGTTGATTCTGTTTGTGTTCCTACTCGGGAAAGCGACGCACTCTAGTATTGGTGATTGCATCTGGGTGGTGGTCTTCACGAAGGTGGTATCGATGGCGGCATTTCTGATATTCGGACGCTTGTTTATGTAATGAGGGTTCTTGCTTATCAAAAGGCAGGCTCGGCTAGTTTGATACCTATCTTTACTTGGTATTTAAACATGAAGAGGGAGTGAACCTGTCACACCCTCTAAGAACCTTTGGACTGGGTTAGTCTTTGCTATTTAGGCAGTAACACACCATTGATCACATGGATGACACCATTGCTCGCTTCAACATCTGCCATCACGACCTCGGCTTTATTAATCATGACGCTACCGTGATCTATCCCTACCATTACCGCTTCGCCTTGCACTGTTACAGCACTATCAAGTTTCATCACTTCTGACGCCATTATTTTTCCTGGCACCACATGATAGGTCAGTACTGCGATTAGCTTGTCTTTGTTTTCTGGCTTCAACAGCATATCAACCGTTCCTTCTGGTAGTGCAGCGAACGCTTCATCCGTCGGCGCAAACACAGTGAAGGGACCATCACCTTTCAATGTTTCAACTAAGCCTGCCGCTTTTACTGCCGCTACCAAGGTATTGAAAGAGCCGTTTTCAGCCGCCACGTCAACGATGTCTTTCTTCATCCCGTGGTGATCAGCGTGAGCAAAAGCCGTAAAAAGAAGCGTCGCAACTAGCACTGACATGGTTTTGATTAATTTATTAAACATATTGTCTTCCTTTGAGTTTTGTCCGTTATTTTCGAGAGGTATTACGAAGGCCCAATCGTGATAGATCAATTTGTTGTGTCTTTGAGTGAATGGTTAACGATATCGACTGCGCCAAGCGAATAAATTTATATTGTTAAATGCTTGTTATAATTTCATTTTAATGCTTATAGTTATTTGATGATTATTCAAATAATGGATGTGAATATGAGGTTTGTTTTACCAGTAGTCTTTTCTGCATTGGCTTCAATGCCTGCATACAGCGGCCTTGCTCCAAGTGAAGGCTTCAGCGGTAACTTCAGTGTATTAACCGGTTTCTACTCTGACAGTAGTAATTTGAGTACTGAACAAGATTCGAATCAAGCCACCAACACCCAGGAAGGGGAGAGTGAAAACCAAGGGCTACTCGGCTTTTTGGGTACAGTTCAATATACTTTTGGCGAATCGCTGACTCACCAAGTGTATGCGGGTACGACGCGAGAGGATATTGCAACAGGTACCATCGCGTTTGAGATCGGTTATAGATACCAACTTTCTGGTGGCACTATATTAGACTTTTCTGTTCTTCCTACGCTTATCTCGGGTAAGGCTTGGTCTGACCCATATGCGGTTGGCGTCAATCGAAACGAAACCGATGTAAAAGGTAATGTTGGGCGATTGCAAATGACCAACATAGGCGGCACTGGCTTTCGAACGGATTTCGCGATTGGTGAGTCTGACGTTGATGATGAGTTATCGGGTACCCTAGGCACCCAACCCATATCGTCAGAAAAAGCAATGCTTTTAGACAGGGAAAGAACCTATGTATACGCCAAAGCAGGGTATCCTTTCATCTTGCCTAACCAAGCGGGTGTGTTCGTCCCATCTATGGTGTATTTTAATTCAGATGCAGAAGGCAGTGCGTTCAGCTTTGATAGCTATGGTATTGAATTAAACTACGCGAAGCGAATTGGCCGCCACGGTTTTGTTGTTACGTTAGATGCACATGATCGCCAATACAATGAAGCCAATCCAATCTATGAAAAAGTACGTGATGAGAACGAGTATGGTGCCTTTTTAGCGTACGAGTTTGGTGGTTTGATGGGCTATAAAGACTGGTCGTTTATTTCTTTACTGGGTTTAAGAAGCATAGACTCTAATATCGATTTCTATAATTCAGAACAAGTATTAGCGAGTGTGGGTGTGGATTATAAATTCTGATATTCGCACTATGTTAAAACACGAATCAAAGCACAAGTTTAAGTTCAGTATTTCTATTTATTTAATTATTTCGGGCACTTACACCTTTAAAGGTTGTAGGTGCCCGTTGCTATCCGTAATATGAAAATGAACTTATGGATAGAAATAATAGGATAAGGAAGCGCTTTGGAAATACAAATTAGACATTTAGAAGCAACGGATAGCCAAGATATTTTCGATATTTATCGCCGCCCTTCAGTTTCAGAAAACACCTCACAAAAGCCTTATCTTAGTTCTGACCAAGTGGAGCGACTGTTTGGCCATTCAGACCATTTCACTCTGGTTGCGGAGGTATCCGGCAAAGTAGTGGGCCACATTACTTTATTCATGACCACCAAGGTAAGAGACAGGCACTGCGCGGGTCTTGGTATTGCGATTCACCCGGATATGTATGGTAAAGGGGTTGGTAAGGCGTTAATGCAAGAAGCGATCAATCAGGCGGATAACTGGCTTAACCTCGTGCGTCTTGAGTTAGAGGTTCATGCCGATAACCACGCCGCTATTGCTTTGTATGAACGTGTAGGTTTTCAGTTAGAAGGCACAAAAAGACTCAGTACGTTCAAAGGCGGTAAGTACATTGATATGTTGTTGATGTCGAGAATACGACCAGATTACCTATGAAGGCGAAGTGACTCGATATAACTGAAACAGTTGAATAAGATATTAATTAACAAAGTCATTTTAATAAAACCCTCAAACTTTATTTGCTTGAGGGTTTTGTGTTTATAAGCATTCGTCACTATCAGATCTTTTAATAATATCGCTATGGATTATCGATGCCAAAGCCATTTCGCAGTGCAAACTGAATCAGTTCGGTATGGTTGTCGAGTTCCAAAATATCCAACATGCGGTATTTGTGTGACTCAATGGTTCTAGGGCTTAAAAAGAGGATCTCAGCACATTGCTTTGCGGTATAACCTTGTGCCAATTGAGTCAGAACCGCACACTGCCTTTTGGTCAGCAATAATAGCTTTTCACTCTCGTTAATATTATTGGTTTCATCGCTGGTGACACTACGCGTCATTTTGGAATGCTGCCAAAAACAGAGCCAGATATCACTCAGCAATTTGATTCGCTTCATTTCAGCCTCTTCAATTGGCTTATCGTAACGATTGAACCGTGAGAAGCCGATAGCTCCCCACTGCTGACCAAACAACGAAAGGCTTACAATCCCATGCCAATGAGCACCTTCTTCATAAAGTACACGTAACGGGTCGAGTTTATGGCTCTTTAGTGTTTCTTCAGGGAACAACTGCCAACACTCTTTTGAACGTAAAAGCTTAAGGTAATCAAGATAATTGCCTTTTAGAAAGCGTTCCATTTCAAGCGGTGGAGTATCTGTTTGGGATACGGAAATACTTTTTCCTGTATCCAGAAGAATCATTGAGTTTGGAAATAGGGTAAGCCTGTCGAGCTTAAACCAAGCGAGCGCTTCTCTTGCCAGTAACAAAAAAGCGCTATCGAAATCTTTGGGTTGGCATGCGGTCAAAGTGTTGGTTTGGTGAGAGAGGAGATCCTCAAAGCTCGCGAATGGGTTGTTTTTCATATCGACCGTCTTTTGTGGTTTTAGACAAAATAGCGGCAATAACTGAAGTGTGTCAACCTAATATTAGAATGTCGTTCTGAATAAGGTGTGGCGAGTATTCTGAAATGCTACTGAGTAATTTATTAGTTTTATCGAGAAACGATTAGTGAAATTCACACTGAACTCTGTATAGTAGCAACCGTTTGCTTCGTATAACCCCAATGATATGGTTTGGGGGTCTCTACCAGCTCCCGCAAAGTGCTGATTACGAAGGGTTTAGATCACAATTGTGTTCTTACTCTTTGTAATGGCGTTCAAGAAAACCTCCTGTCTATTATTCAGAGTAAGTGCACACCTAAAATCCATAGTAGGTGAAACATGAACGCATTTATTCAAGGGCTCCCAAAAGTAGAGTTGCATTTACACATTGAAGGCTCGCTCGAACCTGAGTTACTTTTCCAACTTGCTCAACGCAATGGCATTGATCTGCCTTATTCATCCCCAGAGCAACTAAGACGTGCATACGAATTTGATGATTTGCAATCATTTCTGGATATCTATTATCAAGGTGCCGATGCATTGCGCACTGAACAAGATTTCTATGATTTAACTTGGGCGTATTTAGAGCGCTGTAAAGCCGACAATGTTATTCATACTGAGATTTTCTTTGATCCTCAAACACATACGGAGCGTGGTATTGCATTTGAAACTGTGATTAACGGGATTCATCGTGCGCTCGAAAGTGGTCAAAAACAGTTAGGTATCTCTTCTCAAATCATCGCTTGTTTCTTACGACACCTGTCTGAAGAGAGCGCCATTCAAACGTTCGCTGATGTATTGAAGCATCAAGATAAGATCGTCGGGGTTGGACTGGACTCTTCTGAATTAGGACACCCACCCGAGAAGTTCAAGCGTGTATTCCAACAAGCAAAACAAGCGGGCTTCTTAACGGTGGCGCATGCAGGAGAAGAAGGGCCTGCTCAAAACATTGTCGATGCGATTGAAATGCTCAGCGTGAGTCGAGTGGATCATGGTGTGCAGTGCATGACAGACGAAGTTTTAATCGAAGAACTGATTGAAACCAAAATGCCACTGACGGTGTGCCCACTGTCGAATATTAAATTGCGCGTATTTGATGTGATGGAAGACCACAACATTGTCGAACTGTTGAGAAAGGGTGTGGCTGTAACGATTAACTCGGATGACCCTGCATACTTCGGTGGTTACATGTCGGATAACTTTAATGCGGTGAGCCAAGCTCATGAGATGACGTGCCAGGAGCTAGCGCAGTTTAGTTTGAATGCGATAGACGCGAGCTTTATTGAAGCGCCATTGAAGCAGCAATATCGAGAGCTTGTTCTAGGTTACTTAACCAAAACTAAAACTAAAACTAAAGCTAAAGCTGATTCTGAGTAGTCTGTCGTTTAGACTTCGACGGCCAAAACTCTGAAGCATAGCGCCTTATAACGACCGACATATGTTGGTCGTTTTTATATTGGCTGCAAGCGATTGTTAGACCAAGGAACGACTTAACTTATTAAAGAATATGATCTTATTTAGCAAAAAACAGCTTACCTTGGCTGTGATGCACTACATTTAGAGGGAGTGTAGAGATACAGTAACCACGCTGTATAGATACAGAGTTAGCGATTGTCGGAGGAGGAATACAGCGTTGTTAGACCCAACAATCAGTGAACAAATAGAGTGGCCATGTGAATTACCACAAGAATTGATCGATAGCCTAATCGAAATTGCTGTTTTCAAAACGAGTGTTCATAGCCTCGAAATTACCCAGAAATTCCAAAACCTGCCTGGCGTTTTCTATATTCTCAGCGGCTCCGCGGGAATCTGCTTTTCTACCGAAAATATGAAAAGCATATCCGGAGGTGTGATTGGACGGGGTGATTGGATAGGTGCTTTGACTATTCATGCCAACTACAACCTCTTTGCTGTGGCAGAGGAGGTAGAGCCTATCACTATGGTACTGTTTCCCGCCGAGAAGGTGTTAGCGCTGGCTGAAGAGCAGTGCATGGTATTCAAATGGCTGCTGCATAGTGGGACCAGAGCGCAATCTATTTGGATGCAAGCTTACTTATCCTCGATTCATGAAAAAGAGCAGAAAACCATTTACGTTTTGTTGGAACTTGCGGCGCGCCAGAATAATATTGCAGGTGCAACCGTGAGTATAAATATCTCACAAACTCAATTGAGCACCATTACCGGGATCTCGAGACCCAGATTGAATGAGGTGCTTAAGGGTATAGAGCAACAGGGCTTAGTGAAGATCCAAAGAGGGAAGGTGTTTATCACCGATATTGAGGGTTTGTATGAGCGTATTTCACCAATGAATTTGATGATGCGCGATCCTGTCGCTGATATTAAGGTGTGAAACTCTAACAGCAGAGCTAACCTTTGGATTATTAGATTTCAATGATTAATAAATATCAAAGAAAAAATTATGCACAGTGTTCTTTTAGGAACATACATCAGAAGAGAATATCTATAATGTTCACTCTAGATTTATAAATTGAATTAGAGCGGAATAGAATTGTTATGAAAATGGCTGTATTGGAATATAAAGTATTGGGACTTGGTGACTGGATTAAAACAAGGGTTTCTAGCCGCTGTGCTCACTTACTGGCAGCTGAGTATAAAGCGCTAGGGTGGCCAACTAAAGTGGATGGTAAAGTGTTATCGACTGAGTCTGCTTAATCTCTAAAAGCCTAAATCATCTAGATGAAGACAAAAAAGAAGCTGGCAGTGTGCCAGCTTCTTTCATTTTTAAATTAAGACCATTGAGCTACTTGTTCACGTAGTCTTTGAATTTCTGCTTGGTTTCAGCATCCGCTTTTTCGTACCAGAAATAGAGCATCTCTTCAGCTGTATTTGCTGCATTTCCGTCAATCTTTGCTGGAAGCGTTACTGGTTGTGCTACAGCTGCTGCCGCGCCCGCGCTAGCACCTACTGTAAGTGCAGCGATGCCACCTTTCTGGTTGTATTCCTTCGCTTCTTGCGGGTACTTACGACCAATCTGCATGCCATCTTTGATTAGCTTATCTTGCTTAACACTGATTGCATTTTGGTTTTCATCAACCAGTTTCCAATCTAAGTTTTGAAGGCCTTTTTTCGCTTCGTTGGTGTTACGGAACTTAGGCATGTCAAACGTCAATGCTGTGTCTGTCGCATCAAAAGTAGCAATGATGGTATCGCTATCGACAAACTCGCGGTCGTTACCTTGGCTGAAAGCCAGTTGATATTTGAAAACGATTTGGTTCACGCCATCTGGAACGGTGATCGTTTTGCTCGAAGAGAAGAAACCACCGTCGAGATCAGGTTTAGCCTCATTAACAGCTAAGACTTCGACTAAAGCATCTGCGCTAGAAGGAACTTCAATTGTTACGTCAGCTAACACTTGTGGTGCTGCGATAATTGTGGAAAGCAGCGCAATGGATTGTAATGTTTTCATAGTCATACAGTTATTTAGGTGAGTTATATTACACTCGCATGCATAAAGCAGTATTTCAAGCTACCTTGTCTCGATTTGGAAAAATTCACCGAAACTTAACCAAAGCCTAGTTTTTGAACGTGTCGATTGTACGGTTTCTGTGCGAGCGAGGGCGTGATCTTGCACTTTCCTCTGTCACGTCATCATCGACGTCCAGTGAGGCTTGAGAAGAAGGTAAAGAGATATAAATAGGAATAATTGCCGCCACCCAAATGGCATAGATGGTAATGACTCGGTTGAAGGCGACGAACCAGGTTTCACTGCCGCTACCAGACAAGTAGTAACCCAATAAGGTAAGTAAGGTGCAGGCAATAGCCCACATCACGGCTGATAGTGGATCTTTCGTTGTGGCTGCGAGTAAGACTATCGTAATGTAGGGCACGGCCATGGCAATGCCCAAAGGTACATGACAGTCGACCACAAAAATGATGGTGGCACCGAGTGCTAAGAATAAATGTGGGCCAGTGCTAGGTAAATTTACATTCCAAATCATATTACACCTTCTGTTACCCCGTTTTTCGTTGCTGGTGGAGTTTGTGTATTAAGCGTGTTGCTTGATGGCTGTTGACCATTAACCGATTGATGAGTTGCTGAAGTAATTCAGCCTCGGGCATGATGTGCTTCTCCGTTACCTTCTCAGCCTCGGTTGCGAGCTCGAATACTTCACTCATTTCATACCTTGATGCAATCGCTTTAACCGCCTTTAATGTTCTGGATAGATCATCTTGCTTGGCATCCGAAAAGAGCTCTATCAACTCATCGATTTCGTTTTCTAGCTCATCAACGAGAGAAGTTAAGCATTTGAGCTTTTCGTCTGATTTAAGCTCATCGTTAGCTAAGAATTGGCTACGCGACAGTTCTTCTTCTGTGAGTGGCAGTTTGTTCTTAGGATGACGCGTTAATATGGTTACGTTGCTTTCTGCCTTGTTTGGAAGATTGTGCGCGTTAGCGGAGTTATGGCGGTTGACTTCAAACTGGTGATGAAATTCATTGATGGCGTTTTGTAAGCTGTTTTTCTGCAATGGCTTGGTGAGAACGAAATCTGCACCCGAAACGATGAATTCATCGTGAGCTTCTTTGAATACGTCCGCTGTACAGGCGAAAATAACGGTAGTGAGCTTGAGTTCGTCGCGGATTTTTTGAATCGCTTCGATACCACTCATGTTGGGCATGTGGTTGTCCATTATGATGAGGTCGTATTGATTTGATGCTAGCTTATCGAGTGCTTGCAAGCCGTCGTAGGCGTTCTCTACGGTTAAGTTGATTGATTCACAGAATTTCCTAATTACCATTGCATTGATTTTGTTGTCTTCGACTAACAATACCGACAAGTTATCGAGTACATCATTTGCTTTAAGCGTCTCTTTTTCGACGACTTTTTCTTCGGCTTCATGTATTTCAAGAGGAAGTGAGATGGTAAATCGAGTACCGAAATTAAACTGGCTGGCCACTGTGATTGTGCCGCCCATCAGTTCGACTAACTGTTTCACAATGGAAAGCCCTAATCCTGTTCCGCCAAACTTACGAGTCGTTGAGAGTTCGGCTTGTTCGAATGCCGTGAATATATGGTCGATCTTGTCTTCTGCTATACCAATACCCGTATCCGTCACTAAAATATTCACGCTTGGTGGAGTAGTAGGGGCTATCAAGAATTCTACTTCGACCTTTCCTGACTCAGTAAATTTGACTGCATTGCCTGCCAAATTGAACAGTATCTGACGCGTACGTGCTGAATCACCAATAAGCTGAAGATTGGTTGGGACATTGTCTTTAATGATAAAAGCGAGGCCTTTGTCTTCTGCAAGAGGCGTCAGTGTTTGATCAAGGTGTGTCACGACGTCAGTAACCGAGAAGGGGCTTAATTCGAGCTCCATTTTTCCTTGTTCGACCTTAGAAAAATCAAGAATGTCATTCAATATGGTGACGAGATGCTGACCAGAGTCGATGATGATTTGGGCGTGTTTACGAGTATTCTCGCTGTGTGAATCCTCTTTGATTATCTGAGCAATGCCTAATACGCCATTCATTGGGGTGCGTAACTCGTGGCTCATGGTCGCGAGAAAGAGAGATTTTGCTTCGCTGGCTCTTTCTGCTTTGTCTGCGGCTTCTTGGTAAGAGACGTTGTTTCTCTTGAGTTCGAAGATTCTGAGGATAAACAAGGTGAACGAGAAGGCGAAGGTCAGTAGTGCAAGTGTGAGGATCAGCTTAACGGTAACGTCTTTGAGTTGGTCTTGAAGCTCAGTAAATTGGTGTTCTATGTGCTCAATATACTCAGTGCTATGTAAATCAAGAACTTGAGATAGAAGAAGGCTATGTTGTTGGTTAAGTTCGACAAATGTCTGTGAAAGATTCGCTAAGTCTGAATCTACGCCCGAATGTTGCATATTAACGCCTGAAAACAACACGCTAGCAAGGAGCTCACTCTGAATGATGAAGTCAGATTCTACGCCAGAATTGTTATTTGTAGGCTGACTATTCGTGAGTCGCTCAGTCATGGATTGCAGAATGAACTGACGAGCGACACTGAGCCCAATGAGCTTGTCTAGTGTATCGACATTCGACATAGACGCATCATGGAATTGATCAAGCAGTTCCAGTGTAGGAAGGTGTTGAAAGAAGGTCGAGTGTATGTTTTCACCTTGATAGCTATCTCTGAGCGCTTGCAGTTCTTTTTCTAGGGTGACTAAATCTGCAGACATTTGGTAAGGATTGGAAATCTCGGTGAGCGCAGAGTTAGTTATGTGGTCGCGCATCTCCAGAACCTCATGCCCCAACTCACGAATGGCTCCTCCATATTTCGAGACTTTATCATGCTCTGAATACGTCAATACGATAAAACTGATCAAAACAACAAACAGGGAGATAAACACCAAAAAGACGAGTCTGACTTTATTCATTTTCAAACTCCAATAACATTTGAGGGCGGTTACCTGTTAGGTTTTCTAGGAAGACTTTGATATCGTTAATGGTCTGTTTTTCAAACGTTTTACCGAGTTGGCTTTCACCCATGATCTTTATGGCTTCCTCTAGAGTAGCGGTTTGTCCGTCGTGAAAATAGGGCGCGGTTATCGCCACGTTTCTTAAGCTAGCAACACGAAATAAATGCTTGTCTTGTGGTTGCGCGGTAAACATAAAACGGCCTTGGTCTTCACTTCGCTCGGCTCCTGTTTTCGACAACCCAAAGTAACCAAATCGCATCACCATGCCGCCACCAATATTGGTTCCTTGGTGGCAACGAATGCAGCCTTCTTCTTGAAAGGTTTCCCAACCACGTTTAGCGGTTTCAGACAGTGCTGCGTTGTCACCTTGTAAATACAGGTCGAAAGGGGCGTTTGGTGTCGTCAACCCCTGCATAAATTCAATAAGTGCTGCCTTAATTGAAGCTTCGTCAATGGGCGTCGATTGTTCTTGGAATAAATTGATGTAAGTATCCGATTGAGACACATAATCCGTAATGTGTTGCCAGTTTGAATCCATTTCATCGACGTTGTGCACCGGGCCATCGATTTGATCGTCGAGGTTATTTACTCGGCCATCCCAGAAAAACCGATAGTTAAAGACTGCGTTAAAAACGGTGAGTGAATTTCTCATTCCTGCGCCGTTTACGCCAATCGAAACAGGAATCACCTCTGCGCCGTTGGTTTGCAGGCTATGACAACTTTCACAGCTCACACTGCGATTAGAAGAAAGATTCGGGTCTTTAAATAGCACCCAACCAATTTTGGCAAGCTCATGATTTATCTCGGGGGAATTTGGAATCGGAGATATGGGTTGGCTTGAAGCCACGGTTTTATGTGCGTGTTGTGAATGAGAAGAGTGTGGTGAAGCGTGAGAGTCATCATGATCGCTTTCATGGGCGTGATTTTCTTGGTGTTCGAATGAAGTGTGCGTTTTCGAAGAGGCCGCGTCATAAACTAGCAAGGCGACTGAAACGACAATGACAGTGATGCTTATTCCTGCTAAATATGGCGTTTTCATAACATTAGTCCATCTAGTTTTGACAAGTATGGCAACTCAGAATCCTTCTGATATCACCCTCATTTCACTTTCCAATGATAGGTGTTATTTATAAACCTAGTTGCGCATGTGTGATGTTGCAAGATAAGGGGTAGGAAATTAAATCGCTTAGGCGGTTATCTAGCGGGGATTGATGGGTAGCTCTAGTTAGAATTGGATGAAGCTCTTTCAATTGAATTCAAGCCGAATGATGTTAAACGAAAAAAGCCGTGGCCACTCAAGTGAGTAACCACGGCTTTCGTGCTCGATTATGTATTTGCTATAAATCTTAGTGCAATACACATCGATACAGTTTGCATCGCCTAGATAGGCTTATTTAGCTTGCGCTGCTGCCGCTTCTAGTTGCTTAAGTTTACCTTGAAGCATGTATGCATTCTGGTTGAAGTTACCAGGGTTCAGTACTTGGCTGTTCTGCATTGGGTAGTCAGGTAGCGTGTTCATGAACTCTTGTACTTTGCCGCCTACTGGTACGAATAGCCACATGTTGTCTGCCATCCAACGTAGGTACATGCCAGATTCATGCGGTGCTTTTTCGAATGGGTCTGCACGTAGGTGAACGACTTGAGGCCAGTTTGGTTGGAAACGCACAGCATCTGTGATGTTACCGTCCATTACCGCGAACGAAATCTTGAAGTCATTCCAACGTACCGCGTTTAACTCAGCGTTTGCAGAGAAGTAAAGCATGCTGTCACGAGGGCCTTTCTCTTCTTTACCTTGGAAGTAAGGCAGGAAGTTGTAACCATCTAGGTGTACACGCCAGTTTTTACCGTTGTAAGTTGCACCTTTGTCAGATGCTAGCTTCTCAACCACTTTATCATCACCAGCGGCTGCTAGTAGAGTAGGGATCCAGTCTTGGTGGCCCATGATGTCGTTGATCTTCGTTCCCGGTTTGATAGTACCAGGCCAGCGAACTAGCTGAGGAACACGCATACCGCCTTCGTAAGTTGTACCTTTCTCACCGTGGAAGTAAGTAGCACCACCATCAGGCCAAGATACGGTTTCTGCACCGTTATCGGTCGAGTAGATAACGATTGTGTTGTCTGCGATCTTAAGCTCATCAAGCTTGTCTAGAAGGATACCCACTTGGTCATCGTGCTCTAGCATGCCGTCTGCGTAGATACTGATACCAGATTTACCTTGGTATTTCTCTTGTAGACGAGTCCACACGTGCATACGAGTCGTGTTGTGCCAGATGAAGAATGGTTTGTCAGCTTTCACTGCTTTTTCCATGAACGCTAGAGATTCTTCTAGGAACTCTTCATCTGCGTGCTCCATACGCTTACGCGTCATTGGGCCTGTATCTTCAATCTTACCGTCAGAAGTCGATTTGATTACACCACGAGGGCCAAAGTTCTTACGGAACTCAGGATCTTTAGGGTAGTAGTATGTCTCTGGCTCTTCTTCCGCGTTCAGGTGGTAAAGGTTACCGAAGAACTGGTCAAAACCGTGGTTCGTTGGAAGGTGTTTGTCTTGGTCACCCATGTGGTTCTTACCGAACTGAGCTGTCATGTAGCCTTGTTCTTTAAGAAGGTCAGCGATTGTTGGAGCCCAATCAGGGATACCGTGGTCAGAGCCCGGCATACCGATAGTCAGTAGACCTGTACGGAAAGGTTCTTGACCGGTAAGGAATGCAGCACGACCAGCAGTACACGATTGTTGACCGTAGTGGTCAGTAAATAGTGCGCCTTCGTTAGCAATACGGTCGATGTTGGGTGTTTCGTAACCCATCATACCGTTGTTGTATGCACTGATGTTGAATACACCAATGTCATCACCCCAGATAGCAAGAATGTTTGGTTTTTCTGCTGCTGTTGCCGCTGAAGAAGCTGCTAATAAGCCAACACCTAATGCTAGTTTATTAATTTTAGTACCCATAAGGACTCCGATTCACTTTTAAGATTAATGCGTTAGAACAACACATCGATGAGCAAATGTTATTCCCAAAATTCCGTTCCGTCCTTTTATAGTGCTTATAACCAATCGTTATGATGTCTAGGTAACCTATTGATTAATATCAGTTCCAGTGGGTGGCTAGAATAAAGCCTTAGTTTGTATGTGTGATCCTAATCATGTTTGTTGGCGTAAACCTTATCGATGATTTCTGTATCCGTATCTCAATGAAAATGACAAAAAGATTAATAGCTTAGGGAATCTCGCGCATGCGTAAAAAATGAACTATACGTTGTAGGGCAGGATGCAAATAACTTACGAAGAGGTTTTTATGACAGCGAAATATGGCGCTAAACGTCGATTAGCGATTTTGGGTACAGCAATGATGGCCGCGTCCAGCGCCACTTTTGCGGCAGAAAAGCCAAATATATTGGTCATTTGGGGGGACGATATTGGTCAATCCAATGTGAGTGCATACACCTTCGGTCTCATGGGTTACAAAACTCCGAATATTGATAGCATCGCGAAAGAAGGGATGATGTTTACCGATTACTACGCAGAGCAATCTTGTACTGCGGGTCGATCTACCTTTATTACGGGACAAAGTGTATTACGAACGGGTTTGAGTAAAGTAGGCTTGCCGGGCGCAGACATTGGCTTACAAGCAGAAGACGCGACAATCGCAGAAATGCTGAAACCTATGGGTTACATGACAGGTCAATTTGGTAAAAACCACCTTGGCGATAAAGATGAATTCCTTCCAACAGCACACGGGTTTGACGAATTTTTTGGCAACCTTTACCACCTAAATGCTGAAGAAGAACCAGAAAATGAAGATTACCCAACTGACCCAGAGTTTCGTAAGAAATTTGGCCCTCGTGGCGTTATCAAATCATTTGCTGATGGCAAGATTGAAGATACTGGTCCACTAACGCGTAAGCGTATGGAAACGGTCGATGAAGAAACACTAGACGCGGCACTTGATTTTATGGATCGCGCAGTGAAAGCGGAAAAACCATTCTTCGTGTGGTGGAACGCAACACGTATGCACTTTAGAACGCACGTGAAAGCCGACAGTAAAGGTGTAACCGGTGTTGGTAACTACGCTGATGGTATGGTTGAGCACGATCGACACGTTGGGCAACTATTGAAGCAAGTGGATGAGTTGGGAATCAAAGACAACACGATTGTTTTCTATTCAACGGATAACGGCCCTCACATGAACTCGTGGCCTGATGCGGGTACAACCCCGTTCCGTGGTGAGAAAAACACCAACTGGGAAGGCGCATACCGTGTACCAGCCATGGTTCGTTGGCCTGGTAAGATTGAACCAGGAACCGTATCCAACGAAATCATGCACCATATGGACTGGATGCCAACCTTCATTGCCGCTGCTGGTGATGACCAAATCAAAGAGAAACTACTCAAAGGTCATACTGCCGGTGATAAAACGTTTAAGGTTCACTTAGATGGTTACAACTTCCTGCCTTACCTAACGGGTGAAGAAGAGAAAGGCCGTCGCTCGGAGATCTTCTACTTTACCGATGATGGTGATTTAGCGGCGCTTCGTTACAACCAGTGGAAAGCGGTGTTCATGGAGCAGCGTGCAACGGGTACGATGCAAATCTGGGCTGAACCGTTCGTGACGTTACGTCTTCCTAAGCTGTTTAACCTGCGTATGGACCCATACGAAAACGCAGACATTACATCGAACACATACTACGATTGGTTGTTAGACCATGCTTATATGTTCGTTCCAGCACAAGCGTATGTCGGCAAGTTCCTAGAAACCTTTGCTGAATATCCGCCACGCCAAAAAGCCGCGAGCTTTAGCTTGGATCAGGTAATGGAAAAACTTCAGGAATCTCATAACAAGTAAGTGATTGTTTGAGTGAAACTGAACAGACGAAAAGAGCTCTTAGGAGCTCTTTTTTTATGCGCATACCGATGAGTAAATCTCGGTCGTGAATATGAGTCACAACAATCGAGCTCACTGCCACTAAATAATTGTAAATTCGTTGTTTTTACGTCTACCTTATTAAGCATAAGGATGTATAAAAACAAGGAATGTTATGTCTGCATGGTTGTGCTTACTGGTAAACGGATTGAAACGCCAGCGAGTCGCAGTATTATCCGCAATCTTGTCTCCACTGATGTTGTCGCTGTTCAGTTTGAACGCTTATGCCAACGAGCAAGATCCTAATATCAACTCTGATATTTCAAAGACCAGTTCTGTAGCTTCACACGTTAGCTCTGACGCTTTACCTATCGGCTCTAAAGCCACGTATGTCGGTTCGGAAGCGTGTATTGATTGTCATAGTGAAGAAGTCGAAGCGTGGGAGGGCTCTCATCATGATATGGCGATGAAGCACGCTACAGACGAATCTGTATTAGGCGATTTCAACGATCAAACAGTCACTCATGACGGTAAACCCAACCGATTTTTTCGCAAGGGCGAAGAGTTCTGGGTCAATATCGAAGGGCCAGACGGCCAGTTTAAAGATTACAAAATCAGCTATACCTTTGCCTTTGAACCACTACAACAATACATGGTTGAATTTGAAGACGGCCGTGTACAGTTGATTCCTTTCGCTTGGGACTCTCGAACTGAGGGCGAAGGCGGCCAACGCTGGTTTCACCTCTATCCTGATACCACCAATACCGATGAATTCTACTGGACCAATAGCGGTCAAAACTGGAACTTCATGTGTGCCGATTGCCATTCAACGAATCTAGAAAAAAACTACGACAGCGCGAGTAATGCCTACAACACCACATGGTCGGAGATTAATGTCGGTTGTGAAGCGTGTCATGGCCCTGCGAGTGAGCACGTTGAGCAGGCCAAGCTAGCCAAAGCTAACGGCGGAAAGGATGTTCAAGTCTCGGCGCATTATGGTTTTGATCGCGACTTGTCGAAGTCGGTCAAAGAGTGGATCTATCAAGAGGGTAATTCAACCCTGCAACCAAAAGACATCATCCATACCAACCAAGTTCAAACCTGTGCTCAATGCCACAGCCGACGTACTCAGTTGAATGAAACAGGTGACCACGTGAACGGGTCATTCTTTGATAAGTATCGCCTGAGCTTAATTACTCCTGAGCTTTACCACAACGATGGTCAAATCTACGATGAAGATTATGTTTACGGATCTTTCCTTCAATCCGTGATGGCTGAAAAAGGCGTCACATGTACTAACTGCCACGATCCCCATACCGCTGAACTAAAAATTGCGGAAGAAGCCGTGTGTAGCCAATGTCACATTGCATCAGAATACACGCCTGAAAAGCACACATTCCATGAAGCGAATACTGAAGCTTCACAATGCACGACTTGTCACATGCCAGAGACGACTTACATGGAGGTCGACCCAAGGCGTGACCACAGTTGGCATATCCCGCGTCCTGATATTAGCCAACACATTAAAACGCCGAACGTGTGTACTAGCTGTCATGAAGACCAAACCGACCAGTGGGCAGATAAACAAATCGGCGAATGGTTCCCAGATTCTAAGTACCGTAATCAGCAGCACTTTGCCGTTGCCTTTTATGCAGACTCAATAGGACATCGAGGGGCAGAGGATGCTTTGGCGTATTCGGCTCAGGATTCCAGCTTAAGCAATATCATTCGAGCATCGAGCTTAGAACGTTTGGGCGGTAATACGGGCAAGAACACGCTTATCTCGCTGGCAAGAGCGGTGAAACATGATGACGAAATGATCCGTTTGGGTGTGGTGCAAGGCTCGTCTGGTTTCCCATTTACTGATCGTTGGCAGATTCTAGAGCCGCTACTGAAAGATCCTGTATTGTCGATTCGTTCAGAAACCGCAGGCGCATTAGTGCGTTACTGGGGAGAAATGAACCCTTTGCAGAAAGACCAAATCAAACCTGCACTGGAAGAGTACATTGAGATACAGCAATTTAATGCCGACAGAGGGTTTGGACGCACTAACCTAGGAAATGTTTACCGAGATTTAGGTCAGCACGATAAAGCAATCGAATTCTATTTAGGTGCTATCGAGATTGAGCCTTACTTCGAAAACAGCTACGCCAACTTGGCGGATTTGTATCGAGCGCAAGGTAACGAAGCAAAAGCGTTGTCGACTTTGAAGCAAGGTATTGAAGCTCAGCCTAAATCGAGTGTTTTACCATACAGCACAGGACTGTCTCTGCTTCGTGTAAAAGATTACGAACAAGCAACAGACTACCTTAAACAAGCCGCTGAAACTGCGCAAACCGACCCACAATATTGGTATGTGTACGGATTGGCTTTGGAAAAATCAGATGTGCTTGCAGCTAGTAAATCACTGCACAAGGCTTACCAATTTAGCCGCAACCCACAGCACCTGTATGCCCAGTGTGAAGTGTTGGCGCGAAACAGCCATATACCGGGCGTACCAAAGGCGTTTGAGCAATGTATTTCATCATTGAGCAAAGTGGCACCGCCGGAAGCCATTAACCAATTGAAAGCTAGGTTTAAATAAAGCGATGAGGTGAGCTTGGCTATCGAGCTTGCTGCTTATTCCGCTTGTAACCAATTATCGCGTTTATAACTAATAGTTATGGGGCTTGTGAGTAGGATGTACGCAGCCAGATTGAATTAAGGGAAGACCTATGAACCATGCGCAACAAGCAATAAACCAACTGATTGAACAAACAGAGAAAAGTGTTATCGGTCAGAGCCACGTCGTTCGGGCTCTGGTGATAGGGTTATTGACTAATGGCCATGTGCTTTTAGAGGGACTTCCCGGTACAGCGAAAACTCGCTCAGTAAAATCGCTGGCGAATCTACTGAACACCAGTTTTGGTCGAATTCAATTTACGCCAGACCTGCTGCCATCTGATGTGACGGGCACAGAGGTGTATCAAGAGCTTGATGGAAAGCCTCAGTTGCATTTCCAACCGGGTCCTATTTTCAACAGCATTGTATTAGCCGATGAAGTGAACCGTGCGCCTGCAAAAGTACAGGCTGCTCTGCTTGAAGCGATGGCGGAAGGGACGATTACTGTGGGTGGTCACACTCATATTCTGCCAGATCTGTTCATGGTATTAGCTACGCAAAACCCAGTTGAGCAAGAAGGTACGTATCCACTCCCTGAAGCTCAAATGGACCGTTTCATCATGAAAGTGACGGTCGACTATCCAGAAGATGAAGCTGAACGCGACATCATTCGACTTGTGCGCAGTGAGGAACTCGGTAGCGAAACCAGTTCAGAATTAGTCACGCCACAACATATTGAACCTGAGTTGGTACTTGAAGCTCGTCGCCAACTTCCAGACATTGCCGTTTCCGATTTGGTTGAGAACTACATTGTGGCCTTGGTGATGGCGACTCGTAAGCCAGAGCGTTACCCAGAATCAAACTTGTCTAAATGGATAGAAATTGGTTCAAGCCCGCGTGCTTCTATCGCATTAGATAAATGTGCTCGCGCTTATGCATGGCTGCAAGGACGTGACCATGTCACGTTAGATGATGTGCGTGCCATGTTGCCAACCGTGTTAGGTCACCGATTCTCGCTGTCTTATGATGCATTGGCCGATGGTGTTGACCATCAAAGAGTGGTTGAAGAACTGCTCGATAATATCGAGATTGGATAACTAGGGGGCGTCATGGCGAAGCCAACACAAGCTCCCAGATCGCAAGGCCTTGATCCACGACTGTATTGTGATTACTCAAGGTTAGTGCGAATTCAGGCTCAAGCTGAGTCGTTTTCGCTACTGCCTCATCTAAAGGCGGGCAGCGTGCTGTCGGGTAGACACAACTCATTGTTCCGAGGTCGAGGTTTGAATTTCGAGGAGCTACGTCACTATCAACTTGGTGATGACATTCGTAACCTTGATTGGAAAGTCACGATGCGAACAGGTAAACCTCATGTTCGTAGTTATACCGAAGAGAAAGACCGTAATGTGATGATCTGTGTTGATCAGCGCAGCTCGATGTTCTTTGCGTCTCAAAATACCATGAAATCCGTTGTGGCCGCTGAAGTCGCAGCATTGTGTGGATGGCGAGTGCTGAAAGATGGTGACCGTGTCGGCTTCGTTTTAGCCTCACATCAAAAGCTCTTTCATACCAAAGCGCAGCGTTCTCAATCGGACTTATTGGCTCAGCTAAAACATCTTACCAAAGCCAATCAAAGCTTAGGTGTCAGTGTGAGCGACAGCGAAGGTGTTGGTTTTAGCCAATGGATTGAACTGATCAAACGAATGAGATTAAAGCAGTCGACCTTAATCTTTATTAGTGATTGGCGAGATTGCCAAGAGCAACATCTTGACCGACTAAAACAACTGCAACAACACAACGATATCTTAGCCATTATGGTCACCGATCCATTAGAACAATCTTTGCCTCAAGATTTGGCAAGCGCAAACTGGGTAGTGGGTGATGGTCGCTTTCAACTTAATCTGGATAGCCAATCTAAGGTTAACCTCGCAAGTGAAAGCCTTGCTCAAAAAGCAGCACTCCAGAAGCAGTCGCTTGCTAAATTGATGGCGATGAAAAACCTTCCTTATATCGAATTAGACACGTCAGGCAATCACATATCTCAGCTTCAAAAGCTGGTGGGAGGGCGCTAGATGGCTGTAGAACATACCCCTCCAAGTACTTATATTCTTCGCGATCTGCACGATGTCGCCATTCCCGAGAGTGTGAGCTGGATGCCGCAAACCATTGGTTGGAAGATCCTCGGCGTTATTCTGTTATTGGTCGCTATCTATCTGGCCTATCGTTTGGCGCAGAGATGGTGGAATAACCGTTATCGTAAAGAAGCGCTTCAAGAGCTCATGGTATTGGATGCAAGAGACAAAAACTCAACAGAACGAACCTTTAAAGTCCTCAAAGTGGTGCTTCGCTACCTAGACAGCAGCAATGCTAAGTTGTTTGGCCAAGCTTATGTAAACCGTTTGAATGCCTATCTGCCTGTTAACGCTAACGCGAGTGAAAAGAGCAATGCGTTCTTTGCTGATGAAGTCTCGGAATTATGGATGCAGAGCTTAATTGACCCTAATGTGCGTTTGAGCTTTGAACAGCGTTTAGAGGTGATTCAAACTGCGATGATGTGGTTAAAGCTTCATAAACCCGATGTACAAACAAAACCGAATGTACAGGTAATGGCTGAGGGGCAAGACAATGTTTGATGTTTTATCTGCCAGCTTTGAATTTGCGCATCCGCTATGGTTTATCGCGCTGCCTCTGCCGTTGTTGGTCTACTTCGCCGTGCCAGCTTATCGAACTAAGCAAATGGCGATTAAGGTGCCATTTTTTCGAGAATTGGTTGAAGCGATTGGAGAAGCGCCGTCAGAAGGTGCAAGCCAGCTAACACCTAGCTGGTGGCAACGAACCACGCTCATTATTACTTGGGTATTGGTCGTGTGTGCGTTAGCGAAACCAACCATTCTTGGTGAGCCACAAATTCGCGAACAATTGGGTCGGGATGTGATGGTGGTGGTCGATTTGTCAGGTTCAATGGCAGAACAAGACTTCACCTCTAAACAAGGCGACAAAATCTCTCGTTTAGATGCGACCAAAGAGGTGTTAGCCGATTTTGCGAAAACTAGAAAAGGAGATCGACTCGGTTTGATCTTGTTTGGTGATGCAGCGTTTGTACAAACGCCATTTACCGCGGACCAAGATGTATGGCTTGAACTGCTTAATCAAACCGATGTCGCGATGGCAGGGCAAAGTACGCACTTAGGCGATGCAATTGGCTTGGCGATCAAGGTGTTTGAACAAAGCGAAAAGCAAAGTGCTGCCGTTCAAGATTCAAACGTCGATACCAACGAAAAAGAGAAAGTCGTGATCGTATTAACTGACGGTAATGATACGGGAAGCTTTGTTGAGCCTATCGATGCCGCAAAAGTCGCTAAGGCTAAGGGCGTTCGAATTCACGTTATTGCGATGGGAGACCCGCAAACCGTTGGAGAGGTTGCTCTGGATATGGAAACCATCAAGCGTGTGGCTCAAGAGTCTGGTGGCGAAGCCTTTGAAGCACTTAACCGCGATGAATTGACCAAAGCCTATGCTCAGATTGGTGAGCTAGAACCTCAGCTGTATGAGAGTACCACTTATCGCCCTAAACAGGGGCTGCACCACTACTTGATGGCGATTGTTGTAGTGATGTATTTGACCGCATTCAGCTTAGCAACGATACGCCGAAGATCGCTGTTCGTTTCTTCGGCTAAGAATTTGAAAGGAGAGAGTGATGCCTGATTCTCTCACGATACAACAGTTTTTTACCCAGTTTCATTTTATCCGACCATTGTGGTTGTTGGCCTTTATTCCAATGTTTTTCCTATTATGGGTTCGTTGGAGAGAAGAGACCAAACCAACGTGGAAAGACATTTTACCGGCACATTTACGTGATGCATTGACGATTGGCGAAACAGGCTGGCGCAAGCAGCTGCCGTTGAAGCTATTGGTGGTGATTGTGACTATCGCCATCATTATCTGTTCTGGTCCAACATGGCAACGTGAAGCATCGCCATTTGGTGAAGATAAAGCGTCGATGTTGGTTGTGCTCGATAATAGTGAATCTATGCTCGCTAAGGATTTGCCTCCAAGTCGCTTGGAACGATCTAAGCAGAAAATTAGAGACTTATTGGCAGCTCGCAAAGGCGGTAATACGGGCTTAGTGGTTTACGCAGGCAGCGCACACGTGGCGATGCCTGTCACTCAAGACAGCAAGGTATTCGAACCGTTTCTTGCGTCTATCACACCCGACATTATGCCGGTTTCAGGTAAATCAGCAGAAGAAGCGTTGCCGCTCATAAACCAGCAATTGTCTGGTGAGTTAGGTTCGTCAGTGTTGTTGGTATCAGATGGTGTGAATCCAAGTACGACGCGAGCTTTTGAAACCTTTTTCAACGAAAACCCATATCAGTTGCTTATTTTGGCTGCCGGAAATAGCGATGTGGTGAGCGATAACCCTGTTGACCTCGATTCATTGCGCAATTTAGCGAATAAGACAGGTGGTCGAGTGATAGAGGTGACCGTTGACGATTCGGATATTCGACAACTGAATCAAGCCGTTGAAAGAAACATGCAGCTCAACGGCGAATCTTCAATGCCTTGGAAAGACATGGGCTATGGCCTGCTTATTCCAATGGTGATCATCATGTTGTTGTGGTTCAGAAAAGGATGGTTGGTGCAGTGGTGTGTCGTTGGCCTAGTGATTTCAGGCAGTATTTATTCACCAAACACTTTAGCGAAAACAGTCAACTTAACCGCTGAGAAACCCGTCGTGGTGGAGTCGGTTACGGCTTGGGACAAAACAGCTCAATGGTGGTGGGACTTATGGTTAACGCCCGACCAGCAAGGTCAACGCCTGTTGAATCAGAAAGAATACCTTGAAGCGGCAAAACATTTTACTGACCCAATGCGAAAAGGTGCGGCTTACTACTATGCTCGTGATTTTAAGCTCGCTCACAGTGCATTCCTGCAAACCAAAACTGACCTTGGTTTATACAACGCGGCGAGCGCGTTAGCCAGACAGCGTGAATATCTTGCCGCGCGAGACCTTTTGAAATCATTAAGCGAGAAAGAGGATCTGTCACCAGAACTAAGAACGGATGTCGAAAACAATCTTGCTGTACTTAGTGGAATTGTCGAAGAGGTAAACCGAACCAGTGAAAGCCAGTCCGGAACCACAGATGGCCCTGAAGAGTCGTTAGAACTCGAAGACGATCAGCCGCGAACGGGTGATGGCGCTGAAGAAGAAACGGTCGCAGAATTGATGCTTAAGGAAACACTTAACGCGAATGAGATTTTGGGCAGCCAAGAGCTTGCCGACAAATGGTTGAAGCGAGTAGAAGCCGATCCTAAGTTCTTCTTGAAGTCCAAGTTCCAAATTCAGTTAAGAGATCCTGCACCGTCTATTGAACAGACGCCAAAACAGGAACAGGCATCAAAACAGGAGCAAACCCAATGAGTCGATATGATTTAGCTCTTGAAGCCATTCAATCAAAGAGAGTGCGATTCAGATCCCATAAGTGGTTACTGTCGATGACTCTTATATTGAGTTGGTTTTCTCCTTTTGTTGCTTCTGCTGCCGATATCTTCGATCTCCAAAAAAGTGGTGACGTTGAGCTTATCGCTTGGGTTGGTGAGAAACCCAAGTCAGGCGACAAGATAACGCCGACCAAAGTCAGCGTAAATGAGCAGGTCATTCTGAACATTGAGGTGGCGACACCGCGCTGGTTAACAGGCGGCACTCGAATTGGCAGTATCGAAATCCCTAACGTGATCGCTAAGCAGCGTAACCAACTCGCGACGAACTACACAGAAAGAGTCGGTGGCACCACATGGTCACGTCAGCGTTGGGAAGTGACGCTTTATCCGATGACTTCTGGCGAGTTTGTTATTCCAACCGTACCGGTTCGTATCCAAGTTTCTGCTCCTGATGGTTCAAACGTGGGCGGTACGCTTTACACGCAGCCGATTAAGTTTGAAGCTTCGTTGCCTTCAGGTTTACTCGATAATGAAACGCCTTGGTTTTCCGCGACAGAAGTAGATGTAGAGCAGCAATGGCAACGTTCAAGTGAACAGCTAAAAGTTGGCGATGCCATTACTCGAACTATCACGATTAAGGCAAAAGACAGCCTTTCTGTGTTGCTGCCAGACGTGCTAACCAATGAGTCCACTCAGCAGTTCCAAGCTTACCCACAGCCCAACCGTTTGGATGATACTCAAGAACGAGGTGATTATCGCTCAAGCCGAGTTGAAGAGACGGTATATGTGATTCAACAAGGTGGTGAGTTTACGCTCCCAGAGTTTTCATTTCAGTGGTGGGACAGCAAAAATCAACGCCTTGAAAGCGTGGTGATTAAAGGGGATGTGTTTGAAGCCAAACACACAGTCCAATCTTTCATCAAGGCCTACATGTCGGTGTTTATTAGTGTTGGTTTGGCTCTGTTAGTCTGTATTGCGTTGATTGTTTCCGTTAAGCGTTACTACGCAAATCGCCCAACACCGAGTTGGCTAGTATTACGTCGTTTACTCAAGCAAGGTAATTGGGCTGCATTAAGAACCTTTATCTACCGTCAATTGCGAAGCGAAACCACTCAGTTGGAACTGAATAAAGCGCAGCTAAGTAAAGAGCAACTGGGTAAAGCGAACGAACAAAAGCGTTGGCTAGAGGATAGCGAAGCCCTTCAACAAGGATGTGAAGATAAAATCGTATTCACTCGTTTATGGAAAGGGTTACGTAACTTGCCCAACGACAAATCAAGCCAGAGTCAATCTCGTTCAATTGCCGCTCGCTTGAAAATCCCTAAAGCCTTGCCAGACTTAAAAGATAGAACTAAGTAGCAAACTTTAGTCATTCGCATCGAACATAATCGGCAGGTTCTCTACTATGGGGAACCTGCTTCTTTAATATGGAACTGTATGAAAAGTACCGAACTAAATCTAATTCCTATATTTGTTGCTATCTATGAAGAGCAGAACTTATCTAGGGCTGCTAATCGCATGGATATAAGCCAACCAGCAGTGAGTAAAGCACTTGCAAGGTTGAGAGATATCTATGATGAGCCACTGTTTCACCGCACCACATCAGGCGTAGAGCCAACCACATTTGCTATTGATATCTATCCTGCAATGGCTGCCGCACTTAAAAACTTTACTTCTACCTTGTCCGCATCAAGAGACTTCGATCCTAAAACATCTGGCCGTGTGTTTTCCATTGCCTGCGTCTCGGCAGCGAGCTACGAAATGATGCCAAAAGTCATGCAGTTAATCAGCCAAGTCGCGCCAGGTATCGCGTTAGAGGTTCACCCGCTGTTTACCGAAGACTATGAGTCCGATTTAAGGCTTCAAAGACATGACGTGATTGTTGATATGACGCCTAAAGGAAGAACCATGCTTAAGCATGAGGTGATTTCTACAGAAGAGCTAGTCGTGGTGTGTAGTAGTGATCACCCTACGGTTGGCGATACGATCGATATGGAACAGTTCTTAGCACTCGAGCATGTGGTGGTCTCTAGGTGGCATGCGCGCAAAAGCTTATTGAGCTCTGAGCACTACAGTGATCTTGAGAAACGTAGAATCGTGTATCGTGCAGCGGGCGTTGTAGAGATGCTGCCTGTTATCGAAGGCTCTGAGTACATCGGTGTAATGCCTATTTCATCGGTGCGTTGTTTTGCTGAAAAGTACTCGGTTAAAACACTGCCATTACCCTTCGAGTTGGAAGATCTTGATATGTGTATGATTTGGCATCCAAGCCGTACTAATGAACCAAGCCATAAGTGGTTACGAGCTAAGATCAAAGCGGCAGCAAAAGAGTTATCAAGTTAGCCTATACAAGGACATAGCCATGGAAAGCATTCGCGCGATTTTAAACGGAAAGAAAGCCAATATCCCGGAATTAAGGCAAGCCATCTTTGCGGTGAGGGACAATGATATTGACCTGCAAGTTAGAGTGACTTGGGAATCGTCGGATATGTTCCGTTTGGTAAGCGAGGCAATATGCGATGGTGTTAAGCGCCTGATTGTGGCGGGTGGCGATGGAACGGTGAATGAAGCCGTTAACGCGCTCAACCAGTTCCGTGTCAGTGAGAGACCACAATTGGCGATTATCCCGATGGGCACTGCGAATGATTTTGCTACCGCAACGGGAATACCTAATGATATTCAGGGGGCCTTTGAGTTAGCGCTGGAAGGCAAGGCGTTTGCGGTTGATAGCGTGCGTGCGAATGACCGCTACTTTATGAATGTCGCTGCGGCGGGTTTTGGTGCTGAAGTCACAGCTGAAACGCCAGTCGAGCTTAAAGATTTTCTTGGTGGTGGCGCGTATACGTTAACAGGTGTGGTGAAAGCACTCGGCTTTAAGCCTTACAGTGGCACGTTGACCATAGACAAAGGTAGCTTTACTGGGGAGATCCTGGTTGGTGCTTTTTGTAATGGTCGCTTAGCGGGTGGAGGACAAGAGTTAGCACCCAAAGCATTGATTGATGACGGCTTGATGGATCTTACTTTGGTCAAAACCTTTGTGGCTTCTGATTTGCCAAAAGTCATCGAAGAGCTCAAACATCCGGCGGACAATGGCAAGTACATTGTCCATACTCAAGCTCGTTGGTTAGAGATCGATTTTCCTCAGTCACTGCCCATTAACCTTGATGGTGAACCTTATCGTTCCAACCAAATACGTTTTGAAGTCATGCCATCCAGCATTTGTTTGGTGTTGCCAGAAAACAGTCCTTGTTTGGTAAAAAACCGGTAAACCACTTCGGTTGGGCAAACGGAGTGATCGACCGATAGGGTCATTCACTCCGCTAAGATTTGTTATGCCTCTTTTTGCGTTTGCTCTGAATTAAGCAAGAAGTAAGATAACCAGTCATCAATTGGCAGAGGACGCGCAAAGAAATAGCCTTGAGCGTATTTACAACCGATCTGGCGCAGTGTCTTCACATGGCTCTGGGTTTCAAGGCCTTCTGCAATCACTGAAAAGTCGAGTATTTGTGCGAGCTTGAGAACCGCGCAAGTAATCTCATAATCTACTTTTGACGAGTTAATATCTTCAATAAAGCTTCGATCTAATTTTACGCAATCGGCGGAAAGATTCTTCAACACCGACAACGAAGAATAACCCGTTCCAAAATCATCGATAGCGATCTTGTAACCTTTAGAATGAAGTACCTCAATGGTTCTCGAACAGGTTTCAAAATCACGCATCATGTCTCTTTCGGTAATCTCAAGCAGCAATTGATGAGGTTGGCAATCCGTTTCATCCAATATCACTTGTAGCTGCTCGGCGAGGTCTGTCATATAGAACATTCTCGCTGAGAAATTGATTGAGAAAATCACGCCTTGTAGGTCTATTCCCGTTCGTTGCCATTCAGTGATCAAGTTTGCCACTTTCTTAAACACCCATTTATCTATGTCGATAATGAGGTCACTTTTCTCCGCAACCTCAAGGAAATCAATCGGTGGCAGTAAGCCCAATTTAGGATGTCGCCAACGAATAAGTGCTTCGGCGCCAATAATGCCCTGTGAGTCTAAGTCGACCTTAGGTTGGAAGAACACTTCAAGCTCGTCGTTAGCAATCGCTTGATGAAGTCCGATGTTGGTTTCGATTAAGTCGTTCACTTCATGGGTCATTTTATCCGCGTAGACTCTGTATTGATCTCTACCATTACGTTTGGCGTGATACATGGCGGTATCCGCGTTGCGAATTAAGGTTTCACGATCCAAACCATGAGTAGGGTACTCACAAACACCAATACTCGCGGAGACGAAGATAGAATTATCATCGATGTAATACGGCTTTCTTAATGCTTGGTTCAAGCGATCGGCGATCGGTTCACCTTCTTCTAAGCCAATGTTGGAATAAACAACCAAGAACTCGTCGCCACCCATTCGAGCAACAAAGCCTTTATCGCCGACTAGGCCACTCAAGATGTCAGAGACATTGACTAATAAGTTGTCTCCGGGCGCATGGCCTAAGGAGTCGTTAATGGTCTTAAATTCATCAATATCGAGATAAAACAATAAGAAAGAGGCGTTGCTCTCACTGGATTTTCTAATCTCTTCATCCAATTGTTTGGTGGCCAACAGTCTGTTAGCCAAATTCGTTAGTGGATCATGGTGCGCGAGGAAGTCGAAATTCTTCTTTTCTTCAGTGAGGTCGAGATAGGCCTCAGACAGCCTTAAAGCCATGTCGTTATAGGCTTTTTCTAAGTGAGACCATTCGTCACTTCTACCCAAGTTGATCGGGTTTTTGAGGCTGCCGGATTCTAAACGGTCGAAGCCATATCTAAGGGCATTGAGTGGTTTTCGAATGTGGTGTCTAACAACGTGGCTAACCAGCAACATCGATAGCACGACGGCTGAAATGCTGATAACAATCGCATTGAGCCTTGATAGGCCAATCTCTTGTTCAAGCTGGTCGGTTAGTTCTAAGGCTTGGCTTTGTACACGTGATTCGGTTTTTTCTACCATCTCCAACAAGTCACTTTGGGCAACTAGCAGTGATGCCATCACCAACCAACGCTGTTCCAGATTCGCTCGAATGCGTTTTAAAGCCGCGTTGTATCGTTTTACCGTTCGATGAATTCTTTTCTTCTCAGCAATCACCGCTGAGGTTTCGATATCAACGTTTTCTAAATGGAGTAAGAATATATCGAGCTCTTTCTCGACCTCGATAAGCAGGACTTTCTCCGTTTCTGGCGTGATACGGCTGTGAATGTCACCGACCATTTTCCCCGAAGTGAGAAACGACTCTCGTAGCATGTTGATGAGATCCAATTCATTGTTATAACGAATGAAATTGGGTTGGTCCAAGTGCCTTAGCTTGCTGTCGGCGATCGCAAATTCGAGTTGATCAAGTTGTTCGGCTAACGCAGCGTCTATTTGATTGGTCTGCTTAAGGATTCGATTCAGTGCTAGCGAACTGCCTAAGAAACGGTGGAAGTTATCGATAAAGGCATCGATCTTTTGCGAGAAACCTTCGTTGGTCGAAAGATCTCTCAGTCGTTGCAGTTGGAAATCAACATTGAACGCTTCTTCAGACAGCGTGGTTTCACTGAACAAAAAAGTCTGTTCCAGCAGCTTAACTCGAGAGGTGAGCGTAAACACGCGACGACTGATTTCAGAGTTAACAATCAAATCTGACACGTGTGTCGAGGTTTCCGTTTTGAGCGTCGACTCGACGTAATAGAGCGAGCGGATCACCATGATGACCGCAAGGCTAACAATCAATAGCGAAACCAGATTCGAAATAATGAGCCGTTGGGTGATGTTTATCTGAGGTAGTTTCATTGTGGCTTCCAAATTTTCAGATACGCTTCACGGTAGCCATTTTTAGGGTCGTAGATGCCTTTGTCTGACTGGCTGATGAGTTCTTCAACATTATCGGGCGTGACGAGATGCACAGGGGCAGAGTAGCCACTTGGAGGCATCTGGTTGAATGCTCGATTGAGCTCGTCGACAATTTGCCAACCTTGTAGATATAAGGGTTCAGGTACAGTTGCCAGTTGGAATTGACCGCTATTGATTCTTTTGTACGCGGCTTTGCTGCCGTCACCCGCTGAAATGTTTTGTGGTATTAGTCGATACTCTTCGAGGTTAGATTCCAAAGAAGGGATCGCATAATCAATGTAGAGGTCGTTGATGGCTAAGATATGCGTTATTTTTTCGCCATATTGCTCATCAAGGTTCTTCAACGTCGCAGGCATCTGTTCGGCAATTTTATCGAGCGGTAAGTAGTTCAGCTCAAGTACATCACAGGTACCGCAACGCTTGATGGTGTTGACCATCGCGTTGGCTTTGATCATCGCTATTTCATAGTTCGGGTCGGTAAACACCACGGTTTTTGCTCGCCCGTTTGAGTTCACAATCGCGAGTAGCGCGGCTACCTCTGCCACATCGAGAGGGTCGGTTGTGATGTTGGTGTATAAGCCGATTTCAGGGTTGCCACCGACCAGTTCAGTCGCGTGCCAGCCAATAACAACGATTCCGCGATCTTCCGCTTGTTTCAAAATGGTTTTGTGTCGAACAGCATCAATGCCACCAAGAACAATGGCATCGGGTTCAAAGCCAATCGCTTTTCGGATAGCTGCACCTTGGCGTACTTCTGAGCCTAAGCCATCAATGAACCTCAGATGCCAATTGATATTTGAAATGGCCTCAGAGATGCCTTTACCCACCCCGTAAACGCCACCATTACGTAAATCAGACGCGACAAAAATAACGTTTTTTTCATGACGCACCGCAGGGCCTTGCATTGGGCCATCCCAAGTTCTCTGGTTAGAAACCGCTCGCATCACTTTTTCTTCAGCATACTGGAAGAAATCGTCTTCATGATTACCCGCAAAACTCTGAGAGTAGCAAGTAGTAGCGAGCAACAAACTCGCAAAATTTAATCTCTTATTCATATGGCTTATAAAACGCTTTAACTTATAATCGCTCTATATTTATAATATTGTTAATAAACATTCAAACATTTGGTAACAGTTATGCCGGGTCAACTTTATAAAAATATTTTACCAACCCTACTGACAGCGTGTTTTTGCCTCCCTTTGTACGTCAATGCTGACGGGGTAAGGTCGGAGGCTGATGTAAAGAAACTTGAAAAATTTCAAGAGACTGTAAGTGGCGAGCCAATTTCATTAGCTCCGATGTCGGTAGAAAAACCGGTAAGAATTGCGCTGATTTATCCAAGTGCAGATATTTCTGACTTTTGGACAAGAAATTACACCGCATTGAAGCAAAGGCTCATCGCTTTGGAGCTGCCTTTTGAGATCAGTGAGTTTACCTCAAGGCAAATTGAGCACTCATTACAAACCCAATACACGGAGCAAGTCCTGAATTCTGAGACGCCTTATGACTTCGTCATTTTTGGTCCTTCTGAATTGGGTATCCAAGCCAGTAATATCCAAAAACTGTCCGCTTCAAAAGATTTCAAAACCTTTATTTGGGCGTTTCACACGCCTAATGAGCAATGGAAACATCAACCAGACAGTTGGTTTGATTTCTCAAGCGCGATGGGGGCTGAGGTGCTTTGTGACCATGTGGTGAAAGAACTCGGAAATGAAGTCGAGTTTTCAGCTAATCGAGGAATCCCGGGAATAACAGATACTCAACGTTCACAAGGTTTCATTGATTGTGTTGAAGAAAAAGGCGATTGGTTAACAGTGTATGAACACTTCGGGCAATACCAGAAGATAGGTGGCGCCGATGGGATTCGTTTGGTACTCGGTAACTTCCCCGAAGTGACCATGGTTCACAATGCTAATACTGCGATGACCATGGGAGCGGTGGATGCTTTAAACAAGGCTGACATGTTGTCTGAAATCTATGTGACGGGTTGGGGGGGTACTGCGAAAGAGATAGAAAAGATTCGTTCCGATGAATTAGACGCGACGCCTATGCGAATGAGTGATGACCTTGGTGTGGCAACGGCCGAAGCGATTAAGTTTCACTTGGAAGAGCGAGAGGCAGAAGTCCCGTTGGTTTACTTAGGTCGTATCACCGTTGTGCACAACAAGATGAATGACGACCAATTAAATCAGCTAACCAGAGAAGCGTTTCGTTACTCGGGCAAGAATTAGGTTCGATTCAATCTATCCGTTATCAATCAAAAAGAGCCGCTTATCTGTTTTGACCTAGTAAGTCAGAATTAGATAAACGGCTCTTGTATTAAGTGGGTGCTGGATTCGAAATCTGGCTCACGAAACCTTAGAGATTGAGTCTACTCAGTGATCTCTTGTAACACCTCTCCAATAGACCCACTTGGTTGGGTAATACCCAGTTTGTTCGAAAGCGTTGGTGCAATATCATATGGCGTCACTGCTCGCGATACCTTCTTAGCTTCAACATCGTAACCTGCAAAGATCACAGGCACATGTGTGTCGTACTTCCACGGAGAACCATGTGTAGACGCAATTTGAAGGCCTTCCATGTCGTTAATGTAGCTGCGCGGTGCAAATACCACGTATACATCGCCAGAACGAGCAGGGTGGTAGTTGTTTTTAATTAGCTGCATCACATGCGTGTCCGGTACTTGGTTAGCCGCAATGTCACTGCTTGATACAGCAAACGCAACACCTTTCACTTTTGCAATTTCATCCGCAATAGCTTCTTGGACCTTAGCCAGATCAAGCTTCTTCTCAGCGATCAGATCATGATTCAGATAGATGTAAGGTTGTGCGTACAAGCGAATCGCGTCTTTGGTTAAACCAAATTCATCCTTCAATCGTTTCTCAACACCACTCGAGAGTAATGTGTCTTTATTGAAGTATTGAGCTTGATTGAAACCAAGCGCATTTGCCGCAGGTGAAGATTCAGGTACACCGTGGTCGGCAGACAGCACAATCAATGTGTTTTCTAGCCCGACTTGGTTATCAACGGTCTTGAAAAGCTTAGCGAGAGTCTTATCAAGTCGGATAAGGTTGTCTTCTGTTTCTAGGCTTTCAGGGCCGTAAAGGTGCACCACGTAGTCGTTTGAGGAAAAACTTACAGACAGATAATCGGTCACGTCACTTTGGCCAAGCTTCTCTTGCATCAGCAATGTGCTAGCGAAGTTTTCCGTGATCTCGTCACCAGCAGGGCTCACGGTTAGGGTGGTGCTGTAGTATTTGTAGCTTGCCGGGCCATAAGGATGAGGGAAGGTGCGTTGGAAATCACCGAGTTTCACTTTGTGTTCGGTATCGTGTTCTTGCAACGTGTATTTTTCACGCGGTAATGAGAGCTCCCATTTCTGTTTGGAATACTGAGCAGCAATCGCTTTCTCGTTCCAGCGCGATACCCAATCTGGATACTCGTCGTAGTAATAGTTACTGGTGACAAACTCAGATTGTGCTTTGGAGAACCAGAAGGCTTTACCGCTGTGTCCTGCTAATGAGATTGCGCCGCGGTCTTTCACAGACACACCGAACACTTTTGATTTGCCACTATTGGAAATCGTTAGCTCATCACCAAACGTGGTGGAAAGTATTGGCTCTGGAGAGCGGCCGTCGCCTTGTGCTGTCTTCTGCGTTGGGTCTATTTCTGTTGCTTTATCCACACCTGCACCAGAGGTCAGCATTTGGTAGTTACCGTCTTCTACGTTATACACCAAACGTTCTTCGCTACGGTCATACCAAACATTACCTACCATGCCATGTACGCTGGGTGGAGCGCCTGTTGCAAGCGACACATGGCCCACGATCGTTTCCGTGTTGCCATGTTGGTAGTTTGCGTTGGTGTAGTAGGTACCATCATCCATTAAGTACCGGAAACCGCCTTCACCGAAGTTGTGCTTATATCGTTCGATTAGATCTGCGCGCAGGCCATCTACCGTGATTTGAAGGACTAGATTTGGCTTTTCCTCAGCTGAAGCTGGGAGAGCGCAGAGTAACGCGAGGGTTAGTCCTGAAAGCTTGGTGTATTGCATAGAGTTTCCTTATTCACTGTTACCGCTGAGTTCTAATGTTTGGTCAGGTTTGTAACGTGTGTACAGTGCGAATCGTATTTTTAGTATTGTTGGTGACGATTAGTGAACCATAACCTTCGGCATCTTTAGTTAGTTCGCTTTGCTAGCTAGTTCACAGCTTTAGTTCGTATCCTTAACTAAACGCAGCCCCATATCTGACATAGTGATCGATTGGCTTGCAAAGTCACGACGGTAACTTTCAGATTCATTTTCGTCATAAGCAAAGCTGCCACCGCGAACCGATTTGTGCGATAAACCAACGTCGCTGTGTTTTGCGTTGTTAGGGTTGTCTGTTGGACCGAATCGGTAGAAGGTGTCATCGAAGGCATCGATAACAAACTCGCCCACGTTTCCTGTCATGTCATATAAGCCTAGTTCATTTGGTTTCTTTAGCCCGACTGGATGTGCGCTATTTTTAGAATTTGCTGAGTACCACGCAACATCATCTAAGTTATTGGAACCACTGTAAGTATAGCCTTTACTTTTGTTGCCACCTTTGGCTGCAAATTCCCATTCAGCTTCAGTAGGCAAACGGTATTCTTCGCCTGTAAGTTCGTTCAATTGCTCGACGAAGTAGTTCGCTTGTTGCCAGCTAAGGTTATTGACTGGAACTTGTGGGTTTTGGAAATAACTGAGAGATGAACCCATCACCGATTCGAACAATTCTTGAGTCACCTCAAACTTCGCAATATAGAAACTATCTACAGTTACATTACGTGCAGGACGCTCTGCTTTGGTCGCTTCTGGATCGTTCGACCCCATGGTGAATGTGCCGCCTTCAACCAACACCATCTCTTGGTCAATTTGTTGGGCGATAGGGTGTGTAGGCACGCTTGCACAGCCACTCAGAAGAATAGTCATGGTGACGCTGCTAATTGTTGCTAACTGTTTGTAATTAAGAAATTTCATCACGTGCCTCAGATGTTCGAAATAGGGTCTAATTCTAACGTTTAAGGTCATTCCTATTGGTTATAAAGGGTATAACATGTCACCTGATCGAATAGGAATTATGATGGGTCCAGAATACTAAAATAGGTAGGTAAATCATGCATATTACTCAAGGTCCACAATATAATGGTAAAGCGTCTAAGCGCTTGCATGTCATGGCTAAGCCGATTGGCGCAGCGTGCAACATTGACTGTAAATATTGTTACTACCTAAGTAAGCAAGATTTGTTGGAGTACAAGAAAGGCAGTTCTCCAAGAATGGATGATGAGACGTTAGAAACCTACATCCGACAATACATCGAAGGTCAAAACACACCAGAAATCATCTTCTCATGGCAGGGCGGTGAACCGACCATGCTGGGTTTGGCGTATTTTGAACGCGTGGTTGAGTTACAGAAAAAGTACCGACCTGAAGGTGTGTTGATTTCAAACGATTTACAAACCAATGGCACATTGTTGAATGATGATTGGGCCGTATTTCTTGCGAAGAATAACTTCCTGATCGGTTTGAGTATTGATGGCCCTGAAATGCTTCACAATGCTTATCGTGTCAACAGAGCCGGCCGTGGCACATTCAAACAAGTGATGGCGGCGGTGGAGCTGCTGCATAAACACCAAGTGAAGTTCGCAACGTTGACTTGTGTGAATAACCTCACCAGTCAAAATGCACTTGAAGTGTATCGCTTCCTACGTGATGTGGTGAAGTCACCGCAAATGCAGTTTATTCCTATCGTTGAACAGAAAACGTTCAGAACGGTCGCGCCACAAACATCCCAAGTGAGCGAGCAGCTCAAACAAGGCGACAAACGCCTGATCCCCGGACATAAAGATTCGATAATGGAATCGTGGTGTGTGTCGGACTTGGCTTGGGGTAACTTCCTTATTTCTGTGTTTGATGAGTGGGCTAAGAACGATATCGGCAAGGTGTTTGTTCAGTATTTTGAAGCGAGCGTAGAAACATGGATTGGGCGTCCGAACCCACTGTGTACCTTGAACGAGATATGCGGCAAGGGTTTGGCAATGGAGCCAAATGGCGATGTTTTCTCATGCGACCACTATGTTTACCCTGAGTACAAAATTGGCAATATTCATCACGAGAAACTTGATGATTTAGCGTACAGCGCACCACAGCAAAAGTTTGGTTTTGCTAAATCCCGTACACTGACCAGTCAATGTCAGCAGTGTGATTACAAGTTCGCTTGTCATGGTGAGTGCCCTAAGAACCGCTTTATCAAAACTCGTGCAGGCGAACCGGGCTTGAACTACTTATGTGCAGGTTGGCATAAGTTCTTTTCTCATGTCGATAAGTCGATGGCGTATATCGCTCGCGCGATGGGGCATCCTGTTGCTCATGGTAAATTCAGCGACTCAGTATTGATGGCGCATCGAGCAAAACAGGTGCAACAAGCCACGTTCGAGACCAAGTTTTAACTTGTTCTTTGGATCAACAGGTCCAAGATAAATTTAATCAGATACGAGTCTAAGGACAGGCTAAGTTCTCCAGTTTAAGGTAATACTATGATGAAGAAGAGTTTAGCGACGGCTGTTGCTTTATTGGTTTCAACGTCCGCATTGATTTCAACGTCTGCGATGGCTGCGAATAGCGTTCAACAAACGGTTGACGCGCCAGCACAAAATATCAATCAAGTGCTTGAAATGACGGACACTCAAACCCGCATTCAACAGTTGTCTTACATGGCACAAGATCAGAATCAATCTGTTGAAAATCGTACTGGTGCACTGCAAGAGCTTGCTTCATACCCAAGCCAAAATGCGCTGGTGGCGGTGGCAAGAGGCTTAAAAGATCAAAACCCTGAAGTGCGTGAAGCGGCGGTTATCGGTTCTGAACCTTACCAACTTGAACATCGCTGGGCGTTAATTTCACCCCTACTAAAAGACAGCGATACCATGGTTCGCCACACGGCAACATCCAATTTAGTTCGTGACTTCAATGCGTTAGATGACGAGCAGAAAGCACAAATTGAACCACCTGTAACAGAGCTGATTAGCTTCTTGGAAACGCAAGAATCTGAAAAGTACCAATTACTGTTTGCTGATGTGCTTCGTTGGCACAATGACTGGGATAAGGCGGAAACGGTTTATCTAGAGCTGATCAATACGCATCCAAAAGAAGCGCAAGTTTGGTTGAGCTACGCAGATAATTTTCGAGCTCAGAACAAAGATAAGCAAGCAGTCGAAGTATTAGATCGTGGTTTGGAGAGCGTGCCAAACAACGCCGCTCTGCATTATTCGAAATCGTTGACTCTGGTTCGCCTTGAAGACAAAACTGCGGCAGCCAAAGAGATTGAAGTGGCTGCGAAGCTAGCGAAAGATAACAGCTACTACTGGTACCTAAATGGGGTATTACAAGAAGAGTTGGATATCGACAAGTCGACTAAATCGTTCGAGAAAGCATATTTGATCTCTGGTTCTCCAGAGCAGCTATACGCGGTATGCGATATCTATGTGCGTTACGGCAATGAAAAGACCGATGATTGCTTAGGTGAGCTAGGTAAAGTGGCTCCTGATTATGTAATTGAGCAGTTGAAAGAGAAGCGAGTAGCGCCAAGCTCATAATATCCTAATGAGTAATTGGCGAAGCCGATAATGAAAAGCCAGTCGACACGTTCGACTGGCTTTTTCGCATCCATGAACTGCTTAGATAAGGCTCAAGCGACTAAAGACAAAATAAGGGCAAGCCTGTTACTTGCCCATTTCGTTTTATTATTCACCCATAGAGCTTGATGCACGGCGTCTGTCGGTCGCGCCATAGATCTTGCCATCTTTGACTTCAATGGCATTCAAGCCACTGACGACGGGAATGACATGCACCGGATAACCGAGTTGCATGAACTCTGGTACTAACATTTCGGCGTAGGTTTTCTTCTCGACGAGTAAACCTGTTGGGTCATAAGGCTTGGTGCGATCAATCTTGGTGCCATATTGAATGTTTGGAAGGTCAATGGCTTCTTGCGCAGACAAATCCCAATCGAGAACGCCTACCACGGCTTTCAACACGTAACCCGGAATTTGCGAACTGCCTGGAGAGCCGACAACTAAACGCAGGTCGTCTTTTTTATCCATAACCATTAATGGTGTGATTGCAGAGCGTGGTCGCTTACCTGCTTCGATGGCGTTTTGAGTCGGTTTACCGTTTATGGTGGGTTTAGTGGAGAAGTTCGCCATTTGTGCGTTAAGAATTACACCATCGACCATCACTCCAGAGCCCATGCCCGTGCCGACGGTGCTAGTCATGGCAATGGCATTACCGTCTTTGTCGATAATGGATATGTGCCCGGTATCTTGGCTCTCAAAACCTTGATACTGAGCGTAATCAGTATTGGATAGCTTGCCTGCTTTCGGGTTTGTTTTTGAAATACCACTCTCTGGAATGAGCTTACGTCGCTCATCGATGTAGGCTTTGTCGAGTAGGGCAGCAACTGGCGCTTCGATGTAATCTGGGTCACCGGCATAAGCGATGCGATCGGCCTTAGCGATTCTCATGGCTTCGGTCATCAAGCGCCAAGGTTCAACATCGGTTTTAGACATGTCGGCTAAGTCATAGGCCTCTAACATTTCGAGGCTTTGAGCAACCATCACGCCACCAGAGGCTGGATAACCGAACGAGACAATCTTGTTGCCTCGGTAGTCGCTTTCAATAACCTCACGTTGTTTCACTTGGTACTGTTCAAAATCTTCAATAGAGAGTTTTGCATGGTCGGCGTCGATTCGGCTGTTAACCGTTTCAACGATGTGCTTACCAAACTCGCCACCATAAAGGTACTTATCACCTTGTTGAGCAATGTTGCTCAGAGTGTCGGCAAGTTTGGGGTTCTTCATCAATGTGCCGGTCGGTTTGATTTGGTCGCCATTCCAATACAGGGATTCAATTTCTGGGTCTTCAATCAACCTTTCTTGTTCGCGAACCACGATGTCGTAGGTGTAGCTGTTCATCGCGTAGCCCTTGCTTGCCAGTTCAATTGCGGGTTGAACAAGCTCGGACCATGGCAGTTTTCCGTATTGTTGATGAGTGCTATAGAGCAAACGAAGTGTGCCGGGAACAGCAACAGAACGAGCCCCTAAAATCTCGTTTCGACTTAGCGCTTCTCCATTTTCCATGAACATGTCTGGAGTAGCAGTTGAAGGGGCTTCATCTCGTCCATCAAGTGCGAGGAATTGATCTTTGTCTTTTTGGTAAAACAGCGCAAAAGTACCACCGCCGATCCCTGTCATATCCGGTTCAACCACCGACATTGTCATCTGCATCGCCACCATTGCATCGACTGCATTACCGCCTTTTTTGAGTATCGAATACCCAGTGCTGCTTACATATGGATTCGTCGCACTTACCATAAACTCTTCGCCAGTTTCGTCTGGCGTAATTGGAAAAGGATTTGGCTCAGCCGCGAAACCGACCGCTGAAACCAAACTTAAAGATAAAGTAGCTATTCGCATGCGTTCTCCGTTTAAGGTATCTGTTTATTCGCTTTTAGGTTGACCAAATTAAGGTAGTGAAGTTCGTGAGTTTGCAGCCTTCTTACACAATATTGACGGCTCTGACATTAATCGCCAAATCACCTAAATGTTTCTGTATTGAAGGATAGTTACGACCAATGTTATGGCTTGTTAAGCATGACAATTCAAAGACATAAAAAAGCCCAGACTGTTTGATTAGCTTGGGCTTTTATTTCTATAGACGATGATTTTTACGCATGATTAGAAAACGAAACTCAGCATGATGGTGTAAAGGACGGCATCTTTGTCATCAAAGGCACTTCGTGGATAGAACTCTTCGACAAACGCACCGTTTGCTTTGCGAGCTTCAAAATATTGCACTTCACCATTAATAGAGACATTTGGTAGCACATCGTAATCCACACCAATTAGGTAGCTGTTTCCTGTTAGGTGTTCGTGTGAATCAAACTCTGCCCCGTAAACGACGTATGGAGTGAATAAATCTAGTCTATAGCCCAAACTCGCGTACATCGAGGACGAGAAGTCACTGATCTGTCCTTCACTTGCAAGCACCGCTTGACCTAATTCATACTCAGCACCTAACGACCAAAGTTGGATGTGTTGGTTATCTGCTGTTGGGAGGGTACCAACGTTTTTAATCTTTACTGTTTGGTCAAAATTTGAATCTAGGAAAGATAAATTCCAACGATAATTTTCACCACTCAATTGAAGGTTGGCACCGAACATTCGATTGGTTTCAAATTCCAGCTCAGTACTCGAATTAAAGTCGACTTCGTTTTTGTCTTTTATACCGAAGAAGGGGGAGAGTAATAGCGTTGCTTCGTCACTGACATCATGAGTCCAACTCACTTTAATACCATTGAACGCAGTAATGCCTAAGACGGAATTGTATACCTCTGTCGGTGGCCTTGCTGTCATATAGGCTTGGCCCACATAGTAGTACTCAGAGGCAAGGAATAATGGTAGTCGTAATCGACCAACGCTGACATCAAAGTCATTAAATTCATAACCTAAGTAAGCCCACTCTAACTGCGGCTCACTCCAATCATATTGGGGTGGCTTTACAACTTGCACGGAAGCTTTGAATGAATTGTAGAAGTAATCGAGTTGAACACCAAATGTGGTATCACAGTCGTAACAGCTCTCATCAGTAAAACCGCGGTTGATGATTAATGGATTATCGTTATCCGATGTTGCCCAAGACGTTGAGCCAAAGCCACTGAGGGATAAATTATCGGTAAGTTCGATATTCGCAAAAGCCGGAGAGGCCATTGAGGCACATAACACTGACGTAATTATTCTTTTCATATTATTTCTCCGAACTTATAACGTAGAGAACGTTGGCATTTTGAGGAACCGAAGAGAGTGGGGAGTAACCAATACGGTTTGGTTTGTCATCAAGCCAGTCCACTAAGCTGTCGGTTGATGCCGTTTTGATTTCTCTTGGATAACGAGCTTTTCCTGAAAAAGATAACCCAGCCCAATGTGCATTCATTTGAGCGGCATTTTTTCCAAGTAAAAGCTGATAAAATTGTTCTCTCTCGGCGCTGTTCTCAGGCCAGTCTGATAGTTCTACACGTTTGCCATTGAGGCGCTTGGTTTTTCCTCGGTATAGCTTTCTCGCTTTGTTTATCGATATCTCTTCAAACCCAGAGTCTAAAGAGAATATGGCGTAATCTTCTGCGGCATGAGCGGGGCTGAGAAGGAGTAAGCTTCCTAACAACCCTATCACTGCGGGTAGCAGCGCTCTGCACGAGAGTGTTTTAATTGTTTTGATCCAATCCATTGGTTTCTCCTAACAAGTCGCACTTTCTATTTGGTGGAACAGTTTTTCTTTTCTTACGGGCTTCGCTACGTACCCATCCATTCCTGAATCAAAGCACTTTTGAATATCATCATCGATAACACTGGCGGTTAACGCGATAATAGGAGTTTTGCTTAAGCCTTGGTTTTTCTCGTGTTCTCGAATCTCCTTAGTTGCGGTGAAACCGTCCATAACAGGCATCATGCAATCCATCAAAATAATGTCGAAGCTACTGTCGTTCTGGTACATATCAACGGCAATTTGTCCGTTGTCTGCTATTTCAAAGGCGTAGCCGGCTTTTTTAAGCATCACTGAAGCGACTTTCTGGTTCACGCGATTATCTTCAACCAAGAGAATCTTCTCAGATTTGCTTGGTACCGTGTTCAACTCAGGTTGCTCTGGCAATGTTTGTTTGGTTGTTTGTACGCTATGAATCGGTGTGACCGTTGAGTTTAAAGGTGCTGCAGGTACGCTTTGCGGCAGTGGCATCGCTTCTACTGCTGCGAGAACCTTCTCTTTCAACATCTCGAATTTGAATGGTTTAGGCACGTAATCGTCCATGCCTACGTCGAAACATTTTTGAATATCATCATCAATCACACTGGCTGTAAGAGCGATGATAGGAATACGACGAGCGGAGTTAGCCTCTTTTTCAACGCGGCGAATATTAGCTGTTGCTTCAAAGCCATCCATCACTGGCATCATGCAGTCCATAAGAATTGCAGCGTAATGCGGGTTGGCGGTAAACATGTCGACCGCTTCTTGCCCGTTATTAGCGAACTCGAATTCGAAACCGCTTTTACCAACGTGAAGCCCCGCGATTTTCTGGTTGATCTTGTTGTCCTCGACGATAAGAATCTTGTGCTGAATTGCCTGACCTTGTTGATTGGCTTCGGACAGCTCAGCAAGACCTTGTGAGTCACAAAGTTCAATGGCTTTTATTAAGCGCAAGCCGAGTAGGGGCTGTGATACTTGAGCGGTAATACAGTGCCCAATATCTGCGGGGTCACTTAGGAATGAACGAATCAAACAAATCGTTGCGCCATTCTTGTTGAGTTTGTCTAGGTTGTCTGAATAGTCACTCGCTTGGAATGAATCGTCTTCAGCAAAAATAACGGTGGTTGGTTTGTCGTGTTTTTTCGCAGAAATTTGCTCGTTAATGGTATCCGCGCTGTTGGTTTGCTGAGTAACTTTCAACCCATAGAGATTAAGGTCGCTTTCTATACGTTCAGAAAGCATGTTCTCGTTACCTAGAATATAGATATTTGCTGAGGCAGTGCTTGGTTTCGGTAACATCAAATCAACGGCCAATGCTAGGTCGAAGTAGAAACAACTACCTTCACCTTTAACTGAATCAAGTTGTATCTGGCCACCCATTAATTCAACCAACTGAGTACTAATAGCAAGGCCAAGACCGGTACCACCGAATTGTCTGGTTGTTGAATCATCCTCTTGAGCGAAGGGTTCAAATATTTGTTTTTGTTGCTTTGAATCGATACCAATACCTGTGTCGCTAACGGCAAATCGAATGGTGACATTATCGTCCGATTGTTCGAGTGTTTTGATCGATAGTGTTACGCCACCTTCAGCCGTGAACTTAACCGCATTCGACATAAAGTTCATCAAGATCTGTCTTAAACGGTGATCGTCTATCATCACGCGTGCCGGTGTATCAGGGCTGATATCGACGTTAACCGATATTTTTTGCTCTTTGGCTTTAGGTGCAACAATAGATGCTATGTCGTAAATCGATTCTCGAATTGATGCTGAATGAGGGCTGATCAACAGCATGCCAGATTCGATCTTAGAGAAGTCCAAAATGTCGTTGATAAGGCTTAATAGCAATTGAGAAGAGGTCTCAATGGTATCGACATAATCGCGTTGTGTTGGTGTCAGCGGTGTATCAGACAAGATCTCAGAAATACCAATAACCCCATTCAATGGAGTACGAATCTCGTGTGACATGTTTGCCAAGAAGCTACTTTTGGCCTTACTGGCTTGTATCGCGTGATCTTTTGCTTCTTCAGCGTCTTCTTTAGCTCGCTCGGCGTCTTCTTTTGCTACTGTCAGTCTATCTTTCGCGAGTTCTCGTTCGATGGTCAATCGTTCAACTTGTTGAGCAAACAGACTGAGTTCATCTTTACCTTGGATCAATTTATCTAGACAAGGGCGCGTGTCATCATTTTCGCTTTTTAAGAAAGCTAATACCAAATTTAGGTTGTTGGTGACTTGTCTTGCCAAGCTTAGGGTTAGCCCCATAACGATCATTGCGAGCACAGCAACAATGGAAATAAACAAGGTTCGTTGTACTTGCGCGTCGTAGATGGCTTGCTCAACCTCTTGTTGGAATTCTTGCTTGATCACATTGCCTAGGCTTTGCAATAAATTAAGTCGAGCACTCATCGCCTCCAACCCTACAGATACTTCTTGAGGCGTCAGTTGGCTGATAGCGTTTAGATCGAGTAGTGCGTTTCTGATCTCTTGGCTTTGTGCAAAAACATCATTTCGAAACACTTCAACCATTAGTGAAACTTGGTGTTCGTTGGCATTCAACGAAACAAAGCGCTCTAGGAACAACTGTTGTCTTTCGCTCAAGGTTTTGATTTGCTCAGCGAGTTCTGGGTCGTATTCTTGGGTGCTTTGGAATATCTCAATCAATGAAGTACCTAGCTTGAATTCTTCGTTTGACCAGAACATCAACCATTCAAGTTGTTGCAATGCGGTGAGGTGTTGTTGAATTTCACGCTTGGTGTTTTCGAAAGGGACTTTTTCGACTTCAAGTAACAGTTGTTTGTATAAATCACTCTGCCATTCGAGGGCGTCCAATTTATCGTAAGTGTCAGTCGCTTCCATCGTTGATAGAGTCGCTTCACTGAAATCTGAAACCAGTTGATTCATTTCATCAGAAGCGCCTAAAAAAATGATAGGCGAGAGTGTTTTCAATTCTGCCTTTACTTGGCTGCTTTGTGTTGCGAACTCTTCAGGGCTAGAAGCGAGGGTGCTTCGATATAAGACCGAGATATCTTGAAGATACACAGATAACTGATTGGTCCGCTCAAAATCGGTTAATTGAGTCGTTAAAATATAAGCTTGTCTGCCTGCAAGGAACAGCAGTAGTGAAATGGGAAGTAGAACTAAGCCAAAGAGTTTATGTTTGACTGAAAGGTTATTCCAGACCGTAATTGCCATATAAGGATCCATCCAACTGTCGTTATATAAAAACAGTAGAATAAAAATTCCGATATGGAAACTTTGAAACGGTAAATTTTACGTAAGTGTGGGAGGGGTATAAGTTCTTGTGATTCCAAAGCTTATTTTGAAATGCGTTCTTTTATTAGTAATTTATAGCGTTTGGCAGTTTGTTTAATTTTATGCTTATTGATGAATAACTTAAAAAGCGTATTAATGAGGACGATTGTTATCGAGGCTTAATTCGAAAAGAAGTTGCTCTAAAACCGTTTTTGCAGAGGGTTCTAATGTCCAAATACCGAGCATTCTGTTTAGTGCAGCGCGATACACTCTGTTTTTGAGTAGGAAGGCGAGTGTGCTCGTATCGTTGTTAAAAACGTGTGTTTGTATGATTGTGAGCTCTGGTTTATTTGCGATTTCAATTTTCTGTAGGTTAAAAGCAGGCAGGAATGAACACTCGTACCAAATCTCAATGATCTCTCGAAGTTCGATTTCTTCTTCAGGCACGTCACAGCCCTGAAATATATGATTCTCAGGAATTGCGGATAAGTAAGCTACATCAAGCTTGTCTGCAACGAATGTGTACATTTTCTTCCTTGTTACCTGTGGTATTGGGGCGAATCATCTCTCTCACTTATGATTTTGTCAATTACATCCATTTCCCTAAATAGCGAATTGTGACTAAGCGTTGAGGTTTTAGCTCAAGCTGTTTAAGTATTTGTCTGTTAAGCCAAAATATTTCAAATTCCCATCCGGCTCTAACACTAAACTCATGTTTGATGTTGCGATCAAACCAGGGTCATTAGTCGAAAAAATCACGGTTTTATTCAACAATTTATCGGAGAACAGGCGATTAAAGTATTGAGCGTTTTCTTGCTCTGCACCGTTGAACGGTTCATCAATGATAATCAGAGATTGCTCACAGTTACCTAGGCCAAGTGCCAAACGCAATTTTTGTTGAATTCCATTCGGGAGACTTTTGCATTTATCCACGCTTAACTGAGTAGCCAAGCCTTCAGGAAGCCATTCATCTAATTCAAAGAAGCTGATCATCTCTTGCATCTTGTCTGTTGGAATCAGCCCGTTGTGTAGAATGAAGTTGGTCTCAAGTGAGCCTTCAAAAATATGTAAATTGAAAGGAATGTAGTTAATCGACGTGCGATAACGGTAGCTATTGAACTGTTTAATGTTGTAACCATCGACAGATACAGCGCCTTGATAGCGGTCTTCTAACCCAGCAATGATTGAGATTAAGGTGGTTTTGCCGCAGCCCGTAGGGCCACAAATGACCACTTTGGCACTGGGTGGCACTTTGAAACCAAGGTTGGTTAAGCCGGTCGCCGCTCCTGCATATCGGTGACTGACACCGCTGCCCACAATGCTGCCTTGGAACTGGCGAATAGGTGGGCTTTTTTCTAAGGTCAATTTGTCGTCATTCATCGACATCAGGTTGTTTATCTGTGCTGATGAAGCCTTGATCGATTGGAACTTGGAAATTGAGTTATAGATACCCATGATTGGGCCTAACGCTTTCCAAACCAAAATTACGGTCGCGAGCATGGCACCTGCATCAGAAGTGCCTTCCATCACGCCGATTACCGCGGTCACGATACTTGCTGTACCAATCACTTGAATCAAACTGCCGCCAGCGGCCTGAATCTTACTGTTCGTTACGGCAACGTTCTCTGCATCGCTGGTGCTTTGCATGTGCGATGCACTGAATCGAGATTGAACGACACGAAGTAAAGGTAGGCCTTGAATGGTCTTGATACCACGAAGGATTTCGTTCCATTGATACGAGACCATAGCATTGGCGCGCGAACTTTTGGATGTGGCTTGCGAGTAGATATAGCGCGAGTAAATACAGAACACTAGCATCAGTATTAAACCACCCATTACCACCAATGCCGCTGTACCAGACATCAGAGCTATGGCGATGATAAATACAATCACAAACGGCATATCAAAATAGCTGAGGGTTGATTCTGCAGTCACTAAGCGTCGGAACGTATCGATATCTTTCAAACGAGCTAACTGGGAAGATACCCCAGCTGTAGATGTCATCGCATAAGGTAGCCACAGTAGCTTAGATATAACGGCTTGCGAGATGTGCACGGCGAGATCTTTACCGGAAGTGGCAATGATGTTGACCCGCATTTTCTTAAAGAAGTATTCAGAGAAGCCGACAATGATGGCAAACAGAGTCAACCAATACAGTGTCGCCTCAGAACTCGAAGTCAGTGCGAAGTTATATACACTCATAATAAAGAATGGCTGCAGTGCACCGAGAATACTGATGACGAAGCTGAGAATGATCAGGCTTTTAAGTTCATTGTTATAACGATAGAAAGCGTATTTAATCCAATTACTTCTGTCTTGCGATTCCGGAGGTGGTTCGCGGAACAGACGAGAATATTCGCTAATCGCAATCAGCAAACAGGGCTTTTTGCACATTGGGTATTCAATAGTGTTGTTGTTCGTGTAATCAAACAGCAGCAACTTTCCATCTTTGGTGCCTAAGAAGATCGCACTTAGATTCTCTATTTCAATAAAGCATGGGTGAGGGTGCTTATCGATATTCTCGAGTGTCTTTAGCTTAGTCACATCACAGCGATACCCAAGGCGCTCTATGGTTGCTGTGAAGCTGTCGCCATCTTTGGGTTTTGGAATAAAAGCATCGCTGAGTATAGCGGGAGTGCCTTCCCATTCGAGTGCTATCAGGGTGTAGGCCAAACCACGAATAAGTGGCGATTGACTGTAACGTTCGTCGTATCCACTAGATTCAAAATCCAAGACACGTTGCGGCACATTATTGAAGTCTACTAGGATACTCATTGCTCACCTCCGGTAAGTTTTACACGTTTGAGGCGGTGGTTAAGTTTGTCCATTTTATTACTGGCGATGATCAAGATTTTGTCGTTGGCACGATAAGCCGTACTGGTGAGAACCACTCTCGCAAATTCCTCATCAAATACACAATCGATATCATCAAATATCAATACACGCTTACTGGCGAGTAGAGCGCGAACCAATAATAAGGCGTAGCCAACTTGGCGAGAGAATGGGTTACGCATATGGCCTTTGAGTTCTGTATAAAACCCTGCAGGAAGCCCATCGATTTGTGCCTTGATGTTCATGGTTTCACACAGTGCAAACGCCGTGTTATTCAAGCTTGGGCGGAAACAGGTTAGGTTATCGATAATCGTCCCTTCTACGAAAGAACTGGTTTTATCAACCATCAGCACGCTATTGCGCCAAACGTTGTAATTGACGTCATCCAAAGGCGTGTCGTTAATCATGATATCGAGTTTGCTATCACTGTTCTGACGCGTAATACAGTTAGCGAGGTGGGTCTTGCCTGAACCACTTTTCCCTGTCAGCAAATAGGCTTGGCCTAGTTCGAACTCGATGCGCTGCTTTTCAGAATACTTAACCGAAATACGTTCAACCTCTGTTGTCTCGTGTTGATGTTCAACAGAAGCTGCCAATTCAAGCAGGTCAGCGATACGTTGGATATGGAGTTTGTTTAATTCCCAGCGGCTCGCGGTACGCATTACTTGCTGGTAAGGCGCAAAATAACGGTTGGTCAGCATGATGATCGCGGCCATGATGCCTTGACTCGATTCCATATTGATTACGGCAGTCGCCAAGACCACCACAACGCAAGCAATGGATAGCTGTTGGATGAGCGCCAAAATCAAGCCAAAGTTCGACTCGATTTGCTCATATTTGATGTTCTCCACTTCACGCTCTTCGACCATTTGTGTCATCAAGCTTTCAACGCGGTACTCCATGTTTCGCGCTTTAATATCAAGCGGGCTAGAGATGATCTCAATGATTTTGGAGGTAGTTAACCCTTCGATGTCTGACTTATTCTGCAAGCTACCAATTTTCTGTTTGGAAAGACTCCAAGCGAAAATCGCTAATACGGCCGAGGCAATTAGAAGGGTGATACCAGCCCATATGTTGATGAGACCGATAATAAGTATAGTAATCGCGCTAACAGCAAGGTTGATAAGCGCTCGAACCGATTCTCCACCAAAGAAGGTCTTAAGTTCAGGAATCGTTGAGATTCGTTCTAGGTATTCGCCTGGCTCCAAACGGCGGAATTTAGAGATCTCCGCCAAACAGATGGATTGGAATACCTTGTTGGTTAGGTTGGTTTCAAACTGCCTCATGATAACGGAAGATATCTTCTCTTCCTGACTTTTTAAGTGGTAGTCGAGGAAGATGGAAATCAAAATAATCGCGAACAATAAGAACAGCGTATCTTGTGCTTGGTTGGGTAACACTCGATCAAAAATGATCAGAATAGAGAAGGGCAGTACCAAACCAAACAGGGTCGATATTATCGTTGAGAAAGTCAGATAACACTTATCTGCCATGTTGATCTTTTGCGAAAACTGCTCAGTTTGCATTATGACCTCCTTTCCTCAATGACTCCGTTGAGAGAAGATGTTTTGGCACCAAATCTTGATTGTCTCGTCCCTCAATATCACTCATTAATTGCATCACGCTTTCGATAGATTGAATTGAGAGTATGCCCTTAATTTGCTCAAGCTTGATGGTCTCGATGATGTAGTCGTATCGTGCGCTTTCGTAGTCTCTTAACGCGCTGAACAGTTTACTTTCCGCCGCCAGCAAGTCGGTGATAGTACGCGTGCCCAATTGGTAGGCTCTTTGGATCCCTTTATAAGACGCGTAGTTGGCGCGAATGATGTTTTCGTAACTGCTTATAGACTGCGAGAAATCGTTAATGTTGAGCACTGAGGTATTCACGCTGTTACGTGTGGTATAAAGCGAATCTTGGTAAAGCAGTTCAGTACGCTCGATGGCCGTTGATGACTTCTGATAGCCGTAGTAATTAGAGCCACCGGATAAGAGAGGTACAGAGAGGTTTAATCCGACACTGGTTGAGTTACTTTCGCCCGTTGCTGTAATGTCAGTTTTGTCGTAGTTATTGGCGTCATCGTGTCGATAGCTGGCTGAAAGCGACACGGTCGGTAAGAAGTTCGAACCGCTCTCTTTCAAGCTTCTGCGGCTTCTTTCTACGTTTTTCCTTGCTACCAACAAGTCGTTATTGAGCTTTAACGCCTGATCCATGATCGTGCGTTGTTCGGTTTCGTTGATCTCTTTTAAAGGCACGCTTTCGTATATGTCTTGCGACGGAGTAATAGGGTATTGAATTTGAATTGAGAGCCCGTTGAGAATGACACGACGATCTTTCTGCAAGGTTCTTAATCGGTTCGACACACCTTCTTTCTGAGCAATTACTTCGTATAGCTCACTGGCTGCGGTGTTACCAAGCTCTACATTACGTCGCATTTGATGTTCACGTGTTTCGGACGATTTAAGCTCAACCTTGGTCGCTTTGATTTGGGCGTTGTTTTTTAAATACTCAAAGTATTGAGAGCCGATTTCCGAAATGGTGCTTTGGATTTTGTTCTCGTGTTTAATCTCTTCGATATTGAAGTCGAGCTTTGCTGTCCCATATTTGAAAATGTCACCAAGATTGAATATGGATTGCGAAAACGAAAGGCTGTAGCTGTTTGAGTTATAGCTAGAGGTTTCATCCGGCACGCTCGATAGCAAGGTTTCATTCTCGTTCCATGTGGTATCGGCAGCACCATTGAGGGAAGGCAGAAATTTAGAGCGACTGATACCAATGTTGTACTCGTTTTCTTCAACACCTTTATCACTGGCGCGAAGAGACAGGCTGTTTTGCAGGCCGAGCTCTACCGCTTCAAGCAGGGTAGTCGCCGCTGCTGAAGGTGTCGTGCTTAATAAAAGTGCAGCCATGATGCTGCTAGTTAAGTTTTTGTACCGCCACATACTTGTTGATCACCTTGATGATTTGGTCGCTTTTATAAGGTTTGCTGATCACGTAATCCATTCCGGCCTCAATACAAGCCTGGTGTTCGTTACTGCTGGTCAATGCGGTTGCACCTATGATGGTACAAGGGTTTTTCTCGTTTTCTTGTTCGAATTGGCGAATGCGTTTTGTGGCTTCGATGCCACCCATACCCGGCATGATGCAATCCATGAAGATGATGTCAGAACGCTTATTCATGAAGTGCTTCACCGCATCGGCGCCATCGCCAACCATGTCGGGTTCATATTCTTGCTTGGTCAAGATTCGTTTCAGTAAGATCTGCTGAACTCGGTCATCCTCTACGATAAGGAATGAGCTGTTTTCCATCTGTTCTTCCGATGCTTCCGCTTCCATAATGGTGAGCAGGTTTGGAATGAACTCGTAAGGAATAGCAGGAGCGTTGATGATTTTGTCCACAAAGCTATGACACTCTTGTGCTTGCTGAGTGTTGGTCACTGACAACAGTAACTTGGTGTTTGGGTGATTCTTAAGCTGAGATTTTACCGTCTTACTCAACGACGGCAGTTTGTTGGGTTCAAAGGTATCGGTCAACATTATCGCATCGTAATCACCGAACGTTTTCGCCGCAGAGAAAAGCTCATTTGCAGTGCGAATTTCGGTGATCTCTAGCCCCAAGTTACTGAGCATTTTTTTCATCACATCGATACGAACTTGAGTATTAGCACACAAGAGTAAACGCTTGCCATCAAAGCGAGTTTTCTCTGTGTGGAAGTTCTTAGCCTTAAGATCCAGTTCAATCTGGAAACGTTCCTGAGCCCCTGATTGGAACCAGTGACTCTCGTAATATCCGTAATCTTTTAATACGCTTTTTGCTAAGTCATCTGTGCTGGCTGTATGGTCTTTGTGGGCGCTCCAATGGAGTTTATTGAGCTTGGCAACAGAGACATCCAGCGTTGATAAGAAGTTGAGGTTGATGGTGACACGGGTATTTTCCATGTCAGAAGCCGCACCCGATTCAATCGTCACAAACAGCTTCTTATTTGATTTGAGTTGAATAGCGTTAGAAAGTTGAAGGAACAGTATCCAGAATAAGCTGGTGGATTGGCCTGCAACACGATTCGGCAAGTTGTCTGAGATAAAACAGTCAAGTTCGCCTTCATTTCGCTGAATTTTGGCACTGATATGAATCATCAATTCCGACAAGACGTTGAGTAGTGAAAATTCTTTCGATTTACTTTCCGTACCCTGTGAAATCAAGCGATTATAGTTTTCTGCTAACTCAGATAGTGTGCTACACGCAGAGGTAATATCCTTCGCCATCAACACGCCGTTTTCATCGGTTTCTTGAACCAGATATTGGACGCCACCGTTGATGGTGTTTGTAATTCCGCGAATCTCATAACCGATTAACGCATACAACTGTTTGTAGAGATCGTTATTGCGCTTTTGGTCTTCTAATTTACTGAAGATAAGTTTGAGATGAGAGTAAATCTGACGCTGCTTGGGGTTGATGCTCACTTCATTAAGAAGCTCTTCAAGACGTTGTAAATCTAGCTGCTTCAGCTCTTGATACAGGGCATCGAATTCATAGTCGATTTCGCGTTCGTTCGAGCTGGATTTTTTCAGTTTCAACATAGCAACTGAGTTGGATAGAATCGTGATAACAGCCAATATCACGACCACCATAAACAACCAGATAAAGAACTCGTTCTTCTCAGACATCAAGTCATTCGCATGGTTGTTAAACATGGTGCGATAGTTGTCATCCATCTTCAGGTAGTTATTGGTCAATGAAAGGTACAACCCCAATACGTCGTTACGTGTTTTGGAGCTATCAGAGAAACGATTAATCGCCAATTCCAGTTGTGTGTATTCGGTTGCTCCAACCAAGCTGAACTCGGTTTTGTTCAAAGAGGCTAAAGAGCGAAATTCATCAATTTCACGCTTCAAGTTAACCAGGTTGAATTCGTTAGTACCGCAAGTGTTGGTACTTAAGCACTGCTGCAGAGTTTGAATATCTTGTTCTATGGTCTGATTAAGCTTCTGGGCTTGTATGAGCAGTGGGGCGCTTTGCACTTGTGCGACTGAGTCTACTTTTGACCAAGAAAAGTATAAATAGAAAGCGAGCGCAGCCAATACCACGCAAAATAGTATGCTTAAACGTAGAGCGGGTACGGAAATATTGTACGAAGGTTTCCTGCTCATTGATTATCTCTCATCGAAAGCATCCTCTATGGCTGACATCACAGGTTTCGCTGCGTATTCGATCACGCGACGTGAGCCTGTTTTTACATCGGCGGTAAATTCCATATAAGGTGATAGCTTGTATTGAGTGCCTCCTCGTTCAAGAAAGTTTCGGTCAATTTCAATCTCTGCTAAATAGAATTCAGCGTCTTCTTCTTCGTATGATGAACGGCTGATTGAGGCGATGGTTCCCTCAACAAACCCGTATTTTGCAAAGTTATAGGTATCCATTTTTACTTTCACTGCCTGACCAATTTCGACAAACCCCATGTCTTTACGTGGGATCTTCGCTTCACCGTGAAGGGAGTTATTGATCGGTGCAATATCGGCGATACTTTCTCCTGGAGGAATCACAGCAGAGCGGAAATTGAAATGCAGTTTGTCGACCACACCATCCACCGGAGAGTAGACGATTAAGCGATCAACCTTGTCGGAATGCTGTGGTTGTAAGATTCGCTTTAGCTTGAGGTCTTTATTTGCTTGAATGATTTGCGCTTGATACTCAGAGTTTCGGTTCTCAACCAAGTCACGGTGTTGCTTTTCCAATTTGTCGAGTTGGAAACGCTCATTCATCACAGACTCGTCAAGGTTCTCAATCTCACGCACCATATTCGACTCTTGTACTTTCATGTTAAGTACGTCGACATATGACGCCATCTCTTCTTTATAGAGGGTGTTTTTGATGTTGAGCTGCTTACGTATCAGAGAGAGTTGATTCTCTGAGCTTTTGCGACGCTTTAGCATTGAACTGATTAACGAGTTCTTGTGCTTGATATCGTGAGTGATGAGTTCTTCATTTGAACGGTTTTTAGAGAACTCTTGCCTCCACGTATTCATGTTGACCTGAACTTGCTCAGGGTATTTCTCAATGAAGGCGTCGAAGTTAGGTTCTACCATGTCGCGTAAGCTTTCATAACGAATCTTATCGAGCTCAATCTGAATAATTTCAGTATTCACGGTATCAAGTTGAGTGTTACGGTCGAGTGAGCGTATTCGAGCGATAGGTTGGCCCTCATAAACGACTTCACCTTTCCTGACTAACAATTCTTCTAATATCCCGCCTTCTAAATGTTGAACTTTCTCGACATCCGATTCCAATAGCAGCTCTCCACGCACGGAAACAACAATGTCGATACGTGCTTGTGACGCCACGGCGATAGCGACCAAAGCGAGCAAGAATATAATGAGCAACGTTTTGTGAACGCTGGTCATGGCACTAGCAAGTACAATAGTGTCATCAGCTGTGACCTTAGAAGCCTCGTTATTGGAAACAAGTGCTTTTCTGAGGTGATGTTCTATTTGGTTATTGCTCATGACTGACCTCGGTTACTTGCCATCTATTACTTCCTTAATATCCAACAAGTGGTTGATTTGTCGATTGACGTTGTGCAATTCAGTTTTTACATCCTCTATTAGATCTTCCGGCGCAGGGAACTCGTGTCTACTCAAGTGTTCCAATTTGGCCATTTTGGGCGGAAGGTCTTGGTCGCAAAGCAACGTTAAGATGGTCTTCAACTTTTTTGAGTAACTATTGAGTTCATCAAAACGATTACTCTTATGAAGCGCTTCTATATTTAGGGCTGCGTCAGAAAAGTCATTGTAAAAGTCGCCTAATAGCAATTGCAGCCCTTTGTGGTTGTTGTCGACCGAGCGCAACAAATTCGTCATGTCTATCATCACTTCACTGCCTTAATTGCTTTAATCACAATAACTAAGGATCTTTAAACGCAGTTTTCAAATTTTTTTTGATTCTTTCTCTTTAAAAAGAAATTATGAAAAATGTTGTATAAAAAATTGGTTTTTCAAAATGATGTCCTTTAATGCCTCTATAAATACGATCAGTTAGCTAGTAGCAACGGAGGCTGTAATGGCAGGCGAAAATAACCAAAACAACCAAAATGAAGATCTAAATGACGCGGTAGAACAAACGGACACGAACGACGCGGGTACGCCCTCCCAACAGCAAAATCAACAAAATCAACAAAATACGATTGCGTCGACAATAGCGACGGGTGCTGAAAATGCGGATGCGGCAGACGAAGTTAACCAGGCTTTAGACGAAAATCCGAGTGGTGCAGGTAATGCTGAAGATGCCTCGGCTTCTGGTGCGGCTGTGCAAGAAGAGACGCCAGAAAGTGATGGAGACTCAGACGCTGCACAATCCAATGTAGTTGGTGGGGCCGCTTCTGAAGCTGGTTCGGATAACGCTGCTGGCAGTGGTGGCGGTGCCGGAGCGGGCGCACAAGCTGTAGGTGGTGATAACGCAGAGGCTGCGACAGGTGGTGCAGACGCAGAAGGTAATGATGAACAAGGCCAAGCTGCGCGTACTTCAGCAGCGCCGAGTGCGACATCTTCAGAGTCGGGTGACCAGCAAGTTGGTGATGATCTAGATTCACAAACAGTAGAAGAGACATTTGCAGTTGATGTTCAAGCTTCTGACGAAGAGACCATCAGCGAAGTAGAAGATGACTTTGATTCTGAAACGGTAAGCGAAACGTTTAAAATCAAAGTCGAAAGTGAAAATGATGCACCAGAAGCTGAACAAGATCTGGCTTACATCATGGATGAAGATGGCTCCATAACATTCACTCAAGAACAATTACTCGAATACGCAAGTGATGTAGATGGGGACGAGCTTGTTGCTTCTAACGTCCAAGTTGGTGCTGATGCAACAGTTCAAGACAATGGTGATGGTACTTTCACCGTTGTTCCTTCAGCTGATTTTAATGGTGAACTTGACCTTACTTTCGACATCAGTGACGGCCAAGAAACGATTAGCAGCGCAATTGATTTAACGGTACGTCCGATTAATGATGCTCCTGTTCCTGAAGATAAAACGTTTGAAATTGAGGAAGATGGCACGCTCATTTTCACCGATGCTGACCTATTAACCGGTGCTACAGACATTGAAGGTGACAACCTAACGGTTGAAGGTGTGACTTACGATGGCGGTGACGGTATTCTTACCGACAACGGCAATGGTACATATACCTTCGCTCCAAATGAGAACTTCAATGGTGACGTAAACTTCGGTTTCGATGTCTCTGACGGTACCGATACGGTGTCAGCGAACATCGATGTGAGTGTTACGGCGGTTGATGATGCGCCAGTATCGGGTGACCTAGCGTACTCAATCGATGAAGACGGTTCGATTCGTCTAAGTCAAGAGCAATTGCTTTCTCAAGCATCAGATGTGGAAGGCGATGATCTTACTGCTAGTGGCTTAACGGTCGGCGGTGATGCAACAGTTACTCAGAACGATGATGGCAGTTTCACCATCACGCCAGATGAGAACTTCAATGGCGACATCGATATCAGCTTTGATATCTCAGATGGCACTAATACGGTTCAAGCTTCAGCAGACTTAACCGTTAACCCAGTAAATGACCTGCCAGTACCACAAGATCAACAGTTCAGCGTTGAAGAAGACGGCACGTTAATCTTCACCGATGCTGACCTATTAACAGGCGCAACGGACATTGAAGGTGACAACCTAACTGTTGAAGGTGTGACCTACGATGGCGGTGACGGTATTCTTACCGACAACGGCAACGGGACTTACACCTTTGCTCCAAACGAAAACTTCAATGGCGATGTAAACTTCGGTTTCGATGTGTCTGACGGTACCGATAGGGTGTCAGCGAACATCGACGTAAGCGTAACAGCCGTTGATGATGCACCAGTGTCTGGCGACCTAGCGTACTCAATTGACGAAGACGGTTCGATTCGTCTAAGCCAAGAGCAGCTGCTTTCTCAAGCATCAGATGTTGAAGGTGATGACCTGACGGCCAGCGACTTAACGGTTGGCGGTGATGCAACGGTTGTAGCTAACGATGACGGCAGTTTCACGATTACGCCAGATGAGAACTTCAACGGTGACATTGATATCAGCTTCGATATCTCAGATGGTACCAATACGGTTCAAGCCTCTGCAGACTTAACCGTTAATCCAGTAAATGATTTACCAGTACCTCAAGATCAACAGTTCAGCGTCGAAGAAGATGGCACGTTAATCTTCACCGATGCAGACCTATTAACAGGTGCAACGGACATTGAAGGTGACAACCTAACGGTTGAAGGTGTGACTTACGATGGCGGTGACGGTATTCTTACCGACAACGGCAATGGTACATATTCCTTCGCTCCAAATGAGAACTTCAATGGTGACGTAAACTTCGGTTTCGATGTATCTGACGGTACCGATACGGTGTCAGCGAACATCGATGTGAGTGTTACGGCGGTTGATGATGCGCCAGTATCGGGTGACCTAGCGTACTCAATTGATGAAGACGGTTCTATCCGCCTAAGCCAAGAGCAGCTTCTATCGCAAGCGTTTGATGTTGAAGGCGATGACCTTACTGCTAGCGGCCTAACGGTTGGCGGTGATGCAACAGTTGTGGCTAACGACGATGGCAGTTTCACGATTACGCCAGATGAGAACTTCAATGGTGACATCGATATCAGCTTTGATATCTCAGATGGTACCAATACCGTTCAAGCTTCAGCAGACCTTACGGTTAACCCAGTAAATGATTTACCAGTCCCTCAAGATCAACAGTTCAGCGTTGAAGAAGATGGCACGTTAATCTTTACCGACGCCGACCTATTAACCGGTGCTACAGACATTGAAGGCGACAACCTAACGGTTGAAGGTGTGACCTACGATGGTGGCGACGGTATCCTTACTGATAACGGTAACGGCACGTACACCTTTGCTCCGAATGAAAACTTCAATGGCGATGTAAACTTCGGTTTTGATGTATCTGACGGTACCGATACAGTGTCAGCAAACATCGATGTGAGCGTAACTGCCGTTGATGATGCACCTGTCTCGGGTGATCTAGCGTACTCAATTGACGAAGACGGCTCGATTCGTTTAAGCCAAGAGCAGCTTCTATCGCAAGCCTCTGACGTGGAAGGCGATGACCTTACTGCTAGCGGCCTAACGGTTGACGGTGATGCAACCGTTACTCAAAACGATGATGGCAGCTTCACGATTACGCCAGATGAGAACTTCAATGGTGACATCGATATCAGCTTCGATATCTCAGATGGCACCAATACCGTTCAAGCCTTAGCTGACCTAACCGTTAACCCAGTTAATGACCTGCCAGTGCCTCAAGATCAACAGTTCAGCGTGGAAGAAGATGGCACGTTAATCTTCACCGATGCAGATCTATTAACAGGTGCAACGGACATCGAAGGTGACAACCTAACGGTTGAAGGTGTGACCTACGATGGCGGTGACGGTATCCTTACTGATAACGGTAACGGCACGTATACTTTCGCTCCAAATGAGAACTTCAATGGCGACGTAAACTTCGGTTTTGATGTCTCTGACGGTACCGACACGGTATCTGTAAACATCGACGTAAGCGTAACAGCCGTTGATGATGCGCCAGTGTCTGGCGACCTAGCGTACTCAATCGACGAAGACGGTTCGATTCGTCTAAGCCAAGAGCAGTTGCTATCGCAAGCGTCTGACGTGGAAGGCGATGACTTGACGGCCAGCAGCCTAACGGTTGGCGGTGATGCGACAGTTGTAGCTAACGATGACGGCAGTTTCACGATTACGCCAGATGAGAACTTCAATGGCGACATTGATATCAGCTTTGATATCTCAGATGGCACCAATACGGTTCAAGCTTCAGCCGACCTAACCGTTAACCCAGTAAATGATTTACCAGTCCCTCAAGACCAACAGTTCAGCGTTGAAGAAGATGGCACGTTAATCTTTACTGATGCAGACCTGTTAACCGGTGCTACAGACATTGAAGGTGACAACCTAACGGTTGAAGGTGTGACCTACGATGGTGGCGACGGTATCTTGACCGACAACGGTAATGGTACTTACACGTTTGCTCCGAATGAAAACTTCAATGGCGATGTAAACTTCGGCTTTGATGTCTCTGACGGTACCGATACGGTATCTGCGAACATCGACGTAAGCGTTACTGCCGTTGATGATGCGCCTGTGTCTGGTGACTTAGCGTACTCAATCGACGAAGACGGTTCGATTCGTCTAAGCCAAGAGCAGTTGCTATCGAAAGCGTCTGACGTGGAAGGCGATGACCTAACGGCCAGCGACTTAACGGTTGGTGGTGATGCAACGGTTGTAGCTAACGATGACGGCAGCTTCACGATTACGCCAGATGAGAACTTCAATGGCGACATCGATATCAGCTTCGATATCTCAGATGGCACCAATACCGTTCAAGCTTCAGCAGACCTAACCGTTAATCCAGTTAACGATTTACCAGTACCACAAGATCAACAGTTCAGCGTCGAAGAAGATGGCACGCTCATCTTTACTGATGCAGACCTATTAACCGGTGCCACGGACATTGAAGGTGACAACCTAACGGTTGAAGGTGTGACCTACGATGGTGGCGACGGTATTCTTACTGATAATGGTAATGGTACCTACACCTTCGCTCCGAATGAGAACTTTAATGGCGACGTAAACTTCGGCTTTGATGTCTCTGACGGCACCGATACAGTCTCTGTAAACATCGACGTAAGCGTAACTGCCGTTGATGATGCGCCAGTGTCTGGTGACCTAGCGTACTCAATCGACGAAGACG
>NZ_JALNTT010000003.1:196775-1057749 GCF_023161695.1 Vibrio sp. 1CM2L | reverse complement strand
TATAGATGGTACAGGTACAGCAACGATTAAAGTTGTTATCAAGGGCACCAATGATGCTCCAGAGCTGACAGTAGATAGTGTCACTGGCTCTGTGACAGAAGATTCAGGTGCTACTTTGACAGATAGCGGTTCACTTTCGTTTACAGATATTGACGCTAAAGATACTCACACCATTGAGAGCAGCTACAACGGTGACATTGTTTGGGATGGTGGAACACTCACTGCTGCTCAGAAACTGGCGATTATCGAAGGCTTTGGTGTTGATAGTGATAGTTGGGATTATGCAGTGGCGAATGCTGACGTTGATTTCCTAAAAGAAGGCGACAAAGTAACCTTTAGCTATGATGTAACTGTTGACGATGGTAAAGGTGGTACAGATTCAGAAACTGTAACCATTACGATTACAGGCACCAACGATGGCCCTAAAGCGAATGATGACATTTACAAAGCGGGTAGTGAAACAATTCTGTTCACAGAATCATTTGAAAACATGACCAACACCAATGGCTGGACAGTCATTAATGGTGACCAATTAGAAGATTGGGATGCTACAAAAGGTCTTGAAATTCAGCATGAAAGCGTCGTGAATAAAGCGTCTGATGGCGAATATATTGCTGAATTAGATGCGCATCAAAACACTTCTATTACCACTTCTATTAATACGTCTGGCCAAGATAGTGCTCGGGTTGAATTTGATTACAACCCACGTCGTGATGATAACTCTTCATCAGATATGAAGTTCATCTTTGGTGGTGAAACTATCACTGTCCATGCTGACGGAACAGTTTCAGGCACTGATATTTCTAATGTTCATATTGTTGGCCCTGATTCAAACGGTTGGTTTAAAGTTACTGCTGAATTTGCTGTTCAAGGTGACAGTGTTGATTTGACTTTTGCAGGTGCGGGTAAGTCCGATAGCTATGGCGCGCTATTAGACAATATTACTGTTACAGGTGCGAATGATCCTATTCTTACCACCCCAGAAGAAGTCGCAATTGAAATCACGTTCGCTGAGTTGCTTGCAAACGATACAGACATCGATGGCGACGAACTATCAATTGTTCTTGATTCCATTACATCTCCGACTAACGGTAAACTCGATGTTGATTATGTCAACGGCATAATCACATTCACGCCAGATAAAGATTACAACGGTGAAGCGACATTTAAGTACCAAATCACCGATGGTAATGGTGGTTTCGATGATGCAACTGTGACGCTCAATGTCACTCCTGTGAATGATCCACCTGTTGCAACGGATGATAAACACAGCTTGGGCGATGACTTAATCCTAAATGGTAGCTTTGAGTCGTTTACTAGCGCATCTAGCCCAAGTTGGGGTGACCGCACGAGTAGTCTGGACAACTGGGAGTTCACTGCAAACTCAGGGAAACTTGATGTAGTTGAAGATGGATATAAAGGAGTGTCAACTGACGGTGATCGCTTTATTGATATGGAAGGCGAAGGTGGTCGAGGTGACAATGTCACACTGAGTCAAACTGTTGGTGGCGTAGATGAAGGTAAACCATACCAAATCTCGCTAGACATTGCAGCGCGTGGTGACAACCACACAGCGAAAATTCAAGTTGTATGGAATGGCGTAGTTATTGCAACTATAACTCCTGACAGTAACACAATGGAAACGTACACCTTTGAGGTCGTTGGTGCTGCAGGCGATAACACCATTAGCTTCGTTGAAGTGGGTGGTGCTGGTGATAACAGTGGTACTTACCTTGACAACATTAAGCTGCAAGAAGTGCTAGTTGATCTGACAACTGATGAAGATACAGTTCTTGAGATCCCTCATTCTCAACTTCTCGCCAACGATTATGATGTTGATGGCGACAAGCTAGAAATCACCTCTGTTGTTATGACTGACTCTAGCCACGGCACGGTTGAGATCGTTGATGGAAAAGTTGTTTTTGACCCTGCTGATAATTTTAACGGTGTGACTACATTCGAATACACTATTTCAGATGGTAAAGGTGGTACTGATACCGCAGTAGTTACTATCAACGTTAAGCCAGTTAACGACGCGCCAGTCATAGAGAAGGACGGCACACCTCTTGGTGACAACGAAACAATTGACGTCGTAACGAAAGAAGACGAGGTGATAACAGGTACTGTTACAGCCAAAGATATTGACGACACTGACCTGACTTACACGGTGAGCCAACCTACAAACGGTAGTGTTGAGATCGACCCTGAAACCGGCGAGTGGAAGTACACTCCGAACAACGAGTTTGATGGGGATGATTCATTTGTTGTTACCGTGTCGGACGGTAACGGTGGTACAGATACTGTTGTAGTGAATGTTGATGTATTACCTGTTGCTGAGCTAACAGTTACGGCAGGCCAACCAGTGACAGAAGCAGAAGAAGCATTCCTATCTTTTGAAATCAACTTAAATGAACTAGTTTCAGAAAACGTGGCTCTAGACCTGACTCTGGGACATGCAGATGATACTGCGACAAAAGGTCAGGATTACGAAGACAAGATCTACGTTCAAGATGGACAAGATTATAAAGCGCTTTCAGAGCAGGAGCTTGCCGATCTTATTATTGCTAGCGGCTCGGATAGCTTAGAAGTATTCGTCAAGGTTCTTGATGATAAATTGCTTGAGGGTGAAGAGACTGTAACTCTAAAAGCTAGCTCAACTAGCGAGTTTGTTGAAAATGACAAACAGGACTCAGATACAGCTAAGATTGTCGATGAGATAGACACAAACGACAAAGATACCGTTACAGTTGGCCTGACTGGTCCCGATTCAGTTATTGAGGGTGATAAGACAAGTCCATTTACGATTACGCTAAGTGAACAAGTGCCTGAAGATAGTGTGGTTACTCTTCAGTACTCTTACACAAACGCGAGCAATGAAGATATTGTTGAAGTTATAACTGTAAACGTAGACGCAAATACAAATACAGCGACCTTTGAGATTCAAACTGAACAAGACAACGAATACGAAGTCGGACAAGAGTTTAACGTTAGTGTTGTATCCGTAACTCAAGATGGTACCGATGTATTTGAGAAGCTAGATACGTCTAGCGCTGATAAAAATGTAGCTATTGACGACAGCCATGATAACCCGCCAAAAGCTGAAGACTTCTCTATTTCTCTCAATGCAGATGGCTCTTCGCAAGTTATTTTCGATACCGGAATGGGAACTATCGAAGGTGATGGTACAGACCATATTTCTGATGACGAAGATGATAACGATAATGACGCAGGTACAAATCTCGGCGTGATCATCACAGAGCTGCCTGATTCAGGAACTCTTTACTATGTCGATGGTAATAACAAGGTTGAAGTGGTAGTTGGGCAGACGTATGCAGATCCTAACAACATCGTTTATGAAGATGACCAAGAATCAACAGGCTTCTTCTTAGGTGTTGATGATACATCCACATTAGATAAAGGCCCTCATAGCACTGCAGAGTTTTATAACTGGGGTGATGAAGTAGATGCGTATACTCGCGAACTGAAGTTTGATAATGGTGATGTTGTCACCATTACCTCGGAAGGTCGAAATAACGTTGACGCTAAGCCTTTAGTTCAAAACAACAGTCAGCAAGGCCATATGGGTTTCGGTATTGCATCGACTAATCGCGGTATTCACCAAGACGAGGCAATCAACATTGATTTCTCTTCTCGTCCAGCTGACTCAGTAACGGTTGGTCTAAGTGGTTTGGGTGGCTGGTTTGCCCCAAATGCTGATGATAGTGTTCAATCAAGAGCTGAGATTACAGTCACCTTTGATTATGGTAATGGTGTCACAGAAGAACAAACCTTCCTTTATGATGATACCCACAATAATCAAAATGTCACAATTGTCGCTCCTGAAGGTGCTGAGATTGTTTCGGTGGAAGCAAGCACACAAGGACCAGGTAACTGGGAGCTGACTTCTCTTGAAGCTAAGGCGTCAGATTCATTCGAATATAAAGCAGTAGACAGTGATGGTAACGAAAGTGAAGTTAAGACAGTTACTATCGATAAGTCTGGTGACCTGAATGCGAATAACGATCCGCAAGGCTTCGAAGTTAAACTGGGTGAGTTCAGTGAAGACAACGACTCTCCATGGTCGGCTGAAGGTGCTGAGCTGAGTGCCAGCTTCAATGGCCAAGATAAAGACTTTGCACACAGCGGTATTAAGATTGGTGTTGCCGGCAAAGTGGGTGGATTGGGTGCTCAGATTGAATATGATCGTGCAGAACAGCAATCTGAGAAGTTTGAAATCAATTTAGATAGCCCTGCGACTCAGTTTACATTTTCAGTATCTAACTTGTTTAAAAACGAAGGTAATGACGGTGATTTCACTGATAACCATGAACAAGGCAGTTGGGTAGCGTACCTCAATGGCGTAGCGGTTGCAGGTGATACGTTTATTGCTGAAGACGGTAACAATAAAGATACTTACGAAATAACACCGCTTACTCCTGATGGTACGCCAATCGCATTTGATACTGTGGTATTTGAAGCAACTGAGTATTCCAACCAAGCAACGCATGATAATGATGCGTCAGATTACTTCCTAACTGGTTTTAAAGCCTCTAGTGAAGGCGCATATGCAGTGAATCAAGGCGGCATTCTTGAGATTCCAACATCGAAGCTTGCTGGAATTATCGGTTCTGAGCTGCTAAATAACGATATCGATTCAGATGGCGACAATCTACGTATTACCTATGTATACGGTGAAACGGAAGGTAATGCGTATATCAAAGACGGCATCGTATACTTTGATTTAACTGGCGATGATTTTGTCGGTGAAACAACGTTTAAATATCAGGTTACTGATGATAATGGCCAAATCGCGAGTGCTGAAGTTAATGTTATCGTCAACCCTCTACCGACTCCTTCTAGTGTTGAGTCTGTAGACCTGCTAGCAGACTCAGTAGTTGAAGGTGATGAACTTGGCTTTAAAGTCACTTTGGATTCAAGTGCACTTGTTGAATCTGCGTTGGACGTTACTTTTGGTAAGAACACGGATGCTGCGAATGATTCAGGTGACGAAAAAGATCTCGACCTGAGTCTGGTTCGTTTTACTAATGGCGTCACCTATGATCAGCAAAGTGGAAAGCTGATTGTCCCAGTTGGAGTGAAGGATTTTGCAGTTCTTATCCCTACTCTTATTGATGGTGTTCATGAGCTCGACGAAAACTACAGCTTAATAGTCGATGGTGTATCTGCTACTGGCATCATCGAAAACGTTGATACAATTGAGCTAATGGTTGAGAGTTTTTCAGACGTAGCTGAAGGCTCGAATGCAGTCTTCGCAGTAAGTTTAAATAATCCGTCCTCAGAGAATATCGACGTATCGCTAGCAATTACTCTTGATAGAGACGCTACTTCAGCGGAAACGGCTGATTTCAAAGATATTGGTGAACTATACACTGCGTACTACTTGGAGCCACAACAATCCGGGGAGCCTAAACGTGTTGAACTTGATGTAGTAATTAAGGATGGCAAACCTACCGTTACTATCCCTAATGGTGAAACTGAGATCTTTGTTGAAGTAGCGACAAAAGATGACCCGGTATTTGAAGGTGGTGAAGACTTTAACCTAGTTGTTACTGACGAGTCCGGTTATGTGTCGAATGGTTCTGCTTCAGATGAAACCACTATTATGGATGATGGTACCGATCCAGACGGCCCAGATGGATCACAAGTTGGCAATGATGATCGTCCTGTTGTTGACAGCATCACTGACATTGAAATTGAAGAAGGCCAGTCAGGAACGTTTGTTGTTGAGCTTTCAAATCGCAGCGAATCCACAACCACAATTGAAATGTCTCTAAATGACGGCTCAGCCGTGAGTGTAGATGGTCAACCAATTGAGGGCGACTTTAATGGATCTAGCGTAGTAGTTACTTTTGGTCAAGGTGTTGATAAGCAGACTCAAACCGTTGAAGTTATCAATGGCAAGTTTGTAGTTAGTGTTCCTGACGGGCATGAATCGTTTACAGTTGAAGTCGTAACTTACCAAGATACGCATGCAGATAATAATGAGAAGTTCTCTATTTCTGGCAATGCTCCTCACCAGCAAGACGCAGTTACTGGTGTTGCTACAATTGTCGACAACGAAGCGCCAATGGTGGATCTAAATGGTGCTCTATACGACATTGAGTTTGTAAGTGAAGGTGCTGGCTACAGCAATGTCTTTGGTTACTATATCAACGACGAGTCAGGCGAGAAGCAGCTTCACGTTTTGGTTTCTAATAGCAATGATCCAAGTCTATCACCGGGTACCTTGTTAGATTCACCGTTGTCTTCGATCGACAACCTTGAATTTTTCTTAATTCCAAATGGCTTCAATAAGATTGATAGCGATAAACTCTATGACCTTAAAGTGAATGACCAAGGTCAATTAGTTGTCGATGGTGTTGTTAAAACTGGTATTCCTGTTTATACATCGACTGACGAAGACCATCAGATCTCAACCACGGTTGATAGTGACGGAAATCTAGTATTGAGCTTTGATGACCAAAAAGGCCAAGGCAACGATGATAATGACTTCAACGATTTTGTTGTTAAGGTCAGTAAGATTGATACAGATGGTATTGACTTTAACTCAGCATACGTTGAGGAAGGAGAAGCGGCTATCGCCGATATAGACGCAGATATCTTTGACGATAAAAATACAATCAAATCGATGAGCGTTACTCTAACCAATGCTAAAGATGGCGATAACTTAACCTGGGCTGAAAATAGTGGATTCAGTGTATCTAAAACAGTGATTGGCACTGCAATCGCACTAATAATTACCCATCCATCAGGCAGTGTTTCTGCCGATGAGTTTGAAACGTTCCTGAAATCTATTCGATTTGTAAACAGTAGCGACACGCCTGATGAAGAAACGCGCTTAGTTGAAGTCACTGTGTCTGACGGCGTTAATCAGTCTGAAACGGCTACAACATCAATCTCTGTGACTGGCACTGATGAATTATCCCTCATTAATGTGGCAGGTTTAGAAGACCAGTTTATTGACCTAAACATTAGTGTTGTTGACGCAGCAACATCGGTAAGCACGATAGAGCTGTCAGGTATTCCACAAGGTGCAACTGTATTAGTCGGTGGTGTTGAATCTACAGTTGATAACAGTGGCACTGTCGTGGTTGATATCGATGATATTGATTCGGTTAAAGTGAAAGCACCAGAGCATAGTGATGTTAACTTTGATATTTCAGTAACAGCTAAAGATTCTGATGAAGAGACTGTAGAATCTGGCAGTATTTACGTTGATGTTCATCCTGATGCGGACAGGCCTACACTAATCATCGGCGACTTTGAGAAAGTTGCTGCGATTGATTTTGAAGATGTACAGATAACATCAGGCTCTTGGGATAGTGATATTGAAATAAATAACGTCGAGGGTGTATCGACCATTGGCGAGTGGAGTACTTCTAATCCCGGTCAACATGTTGAAGTGGGTACTGAAGGCACATACCTGTCAGGCTCGTCAATGAACCAAGTTATGGAAATTGAAGGTGAAGTTGACGACAAAGTCCTCTATACCGATATGGATCTTGTCGCTGGCCGCTTCTACAATTTTAAATTCGATATCGCCGCGAGAGATGATGTTGATCCTTCGGACTCCGACATGGAGGTATCGCTCTTTAAGCTAGATGATGCTGGCAATCCAATTGAGAGCAGTAAGGTAACACTTTATGACTTTATTGCTGAGCGACAAGGTAGTGGTTGGCAAGAGGGAACGTTCACGTTGCCCGTTGAGCTTTCAGGTAAATATCGCCTTGTTCTTGAAGCAGACGAAGCCGACTCTACAGGCGCAATAATTGATAATATTCAATTTACTGCGGTCGACAACTATGGATACGAAGATTCATTTATCAAGCTCAGTGAGATTAGCGCTTCGCTGGTAGATGCGACAGATGGTTCTGAGACCTTAACTGTAGAGTTGGATGGTCTTCCTGTTGGTTCAGTGTTGATTGACGGTACAGGGCAGGATGCGAATATGCATATTGTCACTGAAGTGAATAAAAACGATAAAATTGATGTAACTGGTTGGGATCTAGCAGAACTTCAGATCAAGGTATTAGACCCTAGTACCTTTGACATTAAGGTCATCGCAACTGCGACAGAGGCGGACACCAACAAGGATGATGATGTTCACGGAGAGCACGGTGATCTTGGTGGTAAACTGGCTAATGCGTCTGAAGCAACAATTAATATTACAGTCCTTGAACGCCCTGTCGACACTAATGAACGTCCAATTGCTAATGACTTTACTATTTCTTCGGATACGAATGTTGCGAATGTTAACTTTGCGCCTAACGCGATAGATAAAGAAGATGATAGAGACAATAAGAATACGTCAGTACGAATTGAAGAGTTGCCAGAGTATGGCAAGCTTTATCTAATTGATGATGACGGAAAGATTGTTGAAGGCCCGCTTGAGGTTGGAAGTGAAGTTCTTGATAGTGGTAAAGTTGTCTATGTTGCTGACGGTACCAACACTACGACGTTCAACAGCGACTTTACGGTTGGCAACTTTGCTGAAGAGCATGGTCTTAATCTCGAAAATAAAGATGATGGTGTAGATAAGCTAGAGCTTGATGGTGTAACCCTCTCCGGCGGCACATTTGAAAATGGTCAATTTGCGAGTGACGGAGCAACGATTAAGTACGATCACAACAATAACCAGAAAGGTCTATTTGTTAGTACTACTCATGACAGCGGCACTGGTAAAGAAACTCAGATTGGTGAGTATGTTTCTATCGCATCAAACGAAGGGGATATTTCTTCAGCTAAAGTGTCTTTTGCTAGTCTTGATGGCTTGTTCAATAATGGACATGCTCAAATTGTCGCTTACCTTTTCCGGGATGGTAAGCAGGTAGATGTAATTGAACCGATTCAGATTGTCACTTCGAGTAAACATGACGGTTACTCTGTCATTAACTCTGACAATACCGTATTTGATGAGATTCGTTTAGTTGGCGTTAATACTTCGAACAAAGGCAAAGGAGCGGGTTTCAACGTTGCTGAAGTTGACGTTGATGTCGTCGGCGTTACTGATCTACAAGATGAGTTTACGTACTCTGCAAAAGATTCTGATAATCAGCTAAGTTTAGAACCTGGTACCGTTACCATTGAGGCTAAAAATACAATCCACTCCCCAACGAGCGGTATTGATAGTGTTACAGTCCAAGGTGGCAATACATTAAACTGGCCAAGCTCAGCTGCAGTAATAAATTCACTCATTACTTATCATCAATCAGAGTATGACGACGTCGGTGGAGCACAAATTGATGTAGGGATTGGGGCTGATTTTGTCAACCTTGGTTCGGGGTCAGATACTATCTTTATGGGAGATAGTATTTCGCCAACTCAAGACCTTAATGTGCTACCAAATGACTTCGACTCTAGAATAGAACAGTTTTCTAAGTTAGAAGTTTCAGAGTTCACCTATGGTGACGAAAACAATGGAATGAAGGGTTTTGAGGACACACCTCCAGGCCTTGATGTAGCAAATGGTGGTGGAGGTAACGACAGGATCTATGGTGAAGAAGGTCAAGACATTATCTTCGGTGGAACCGGCAATGACGTTCTACATGGTGGCACTGGTAACGACGCTGTCCGTGGCGGCTCTGGCAATGACACGATAATTGGTGGTCATGGTAACGATATCCTTGTTGGAGATGATGGTGCCGACCTGTTCCAATGGGTTGACCAACCGTTCCAAGACGATGTTGATACAATTACAGACTTTGATCTAGGTGAAGACCATCTTGATATCTCTCAATTATTGCCAATGGAAAACTCAATGTCTGATCTTCTTGAACATATCACTATTGAGAAGGTCGATAACGGCGGTGGTGATAAAGATTTGGTTATCACTATCTCTGAAGACGTAACTAATAGCGGTCAAACACAAACTATCATTCTTGATAACACGGGGAACCAGTTTGATTCAGTGAACGCTCAAGGTGATGGTCGTGTAATAAGTAGTGACCTGAGTAATTTGGTGAATCAGTTATTCGTCAACTTACCAGACTAAAAAAAGGGCCGAAAGGCCCTTTTTTAATGTGTCTGTTTTGTTATATAAAATAGAGTCTAAAACCCTAGGTTTAAAGAACCTTACAAGCAAAACCTTTCAGGTAGAAACCTTCTGGGTAGGCAGTATCTGTTAGGTGGTCGGCTGCTTGCTCGAAGCGTTCTACGAATTTAACAGTGCGGCCTGCGTCTAATGCTGCATCAGCGATGATTTTTTGGAACAAATCAGTACCCATTAAGCCAGAGCAAGAGTAGGTGAGTAGTGTTCCACCTGGATTCAGGATTTGCATCGCTAGCATGTTAACGTCTTTGTAGCCGTTAGCGCCTGAAGTTAGGTTGTTCTTGCTTGAAACAAACTTTGGTGGGTCCATGATCACTACGTCAAACTTAGTGCCTTGGTCACGGTATTCACGAAGCAGTTTGAAAACGTCAGCATTTAGGAACACAGCGCGCTTTTTCGAAATATCAAACTCATTAAGTTCAGCGTTAAATTTAGCCGTATCAAGAGCAAGTTGAGATACGTCAGCGTTGATAACACGCTTCGCGTCGCCTTTAAGTGCGTAAAGGCCAAAACCTCCTGTGTATGAGAAGCAGTTAAGGACATCTTTTCCTTTAACGTACTTCATAGATTCTTTGCGGCTATCACGTTGGTCCATGTAGAAGCCCGTTTTGTGGCCTTCCATAATGTTCACGCTGATCTTAACGCCGTTTTCTTCAATCACGATAGACTTCGGTGGTTCTTCACCGTGAAGAACGCCAACAACCTGTTCTAAGCCTTCTTTCTTACGAACTGCCACGTCTGAACGTTCGTAGATGTTGCAATCAGGGAAGCATTCGATTAACGCTTCAACTAATACACTTTTGTTAAATTCAGCGCCAGCACTTAGCAGTTGGCAAACGAGGAAGTCTTGGTATTTGTCGATTGTGATACCTGGCAAGCCATCAGACTCTGCGGCCGTTAGGCGGTAGCCCGTTAGACCATCACGTTCGATAATGTCTTCACGTAAAGACTGTGCGTCTTGAATTCGTTTTACGAAGAACGCCTTGTTGATCTCTTCTTTTTCAAATGTCCAAACACGTGCTCGAATTTGAGAAGATGGTGAGTAAGCAGCCTTCGCTAACCACTGACCATTTTGAGCATATACGTCTACCGTTTCACCCTGTTTTGGCTCGCCCTCGACTTTATCGATACCGCGTGAAAATACCCATGGGTGTTTGCGGCGTAATGATTTGTCACGACCTTTCGCTAGATGAATAGAAGGAGTCATAATTTACTCTGTTTGTTGAATTTGAAGGAGGGGTATTGTCGGGGAAGTGCAGGTGAAAAGCAAATAAGAAAGGGCTGCGTGAGCAGCCCTTGTGATGATTTTAATCAGTTAGATAGCAATATTCTAAATACTGTCTTTGAAAGACCAAGGCTATGCCTTAAGACCTGTCAATAAGCCTTCCATGGTGTCACTTTGCTTACGAAGCTGGTCAACATTGGAATTACTCTTACTGATCATCTCGCAGATACTGTCTGACTGATGACGAATCTCTTCAACACTCTGTGCAATGTTGTCAGCGACTACGCCTTGTTCTTCAGCCGCGGTAGCAATTTGAGTGCTGCTATCTGAAATAGACTGGTTTTTTTCCGCTAATGAACCGATCTCGACGTTCACTTCTGACATCAGTGTTTGGCCTTCGTTAGCATTGTTCACCGTGACTTCCATCAGCTTGGTCAGTGATTGACTGTTACGTTGTAATGATTCAATCATGCTTTGGATTTCAACCGTTGCTTGCTGAGTACGACCGGCAAGGGCACGAACTTCATCGGCAACAACAGCAAATCCACGACCTTGCTCGCCAGCACGTGCGGCTTCGATAGCTGCGTTCAACGCTAACAGGTTAGTCTGTTCAGAAATACCGTTGATGGTTGTGACTACTTCATCGATCTGCGCCGCGTTGGCATCCAATTCTTCTACTGCTTGTGAAGCGGACTGGATCTCTTGAGATAGGCTAGAGATAGACTCCAGTGTATTTGAAACCTTGATTTGACCGCTCTGAGCAACGCCGCGAGCGTCCATCGTTTGTGAGCTAGACGCATGAGCAAGGGTAGCGACTTCGCGAATGGTAGCTGCCATTTGTTCCGTTGCACTTGCCAAGCTATTCAGGTGTTCCTGTTGGTTACCTGAGATGTCTGAACTTTGTTGTGTTGACTGGTTCAAGTCCGAGCTGATCTGCTGCATGAGAGCGACAGACTCTTGGATTGATAGAACCATGTTTTGCTCACGTTCAGCGACTTTATCGATTGTAATCGCGATTTCACTGAACTCGTCACGAACTAAGAAGTAGTTCATGCGGCAAGTCAAATCGCCATTCGCTAGCGTGTTCAAAGCTTTGTTCATAGAGAACATCGCGCCGCCAATGAAGGTCATAATGTAGTAAACACCTAGTGCGATAAGCGTTAGGGTTACAGCGATGATAGAAACCTGAGTTGTCGATAGAGCAGACCAAAGGTTTTGGTCATGGTTGGCAACTAGGCTGAACGCACCATTCATTACTGAAACAGAACCAGCACCGTAGCCTAAAGAGATGGTTTCAGAACTGCTGACAAGCTGAGCTACTTGATCTTTAGTGAGTTGACCTGCTTCGATAAGCCCTTTCATCAAGAGCATTTCTTCTTGATAAAGGTGAGCAAGCAAAGAGTCCGCGGCGCTATCTAAAACGAGAGTTAATATAACCAGGGCGAGAAGAGGTAATAAGAAGAGTAGATAGAACTTTTCTTGGATTTTTAGGTGAATGAGATATTTGTCAATCCAACGAAATGGGATTTCTTTCATAATCGTTATACTCGAAGTAAGTCCACCAATAAGCGGTGAATGAATAGAAGCTCGACTATATCATTCATATAATTTATGAGGCAACGTTATGGAAAGTTCACAATATATTTTTGTCGTGTCAGGCGTAGTTCAATGTGTTGGGTTTCGTTACCACACCAGTAAGCAGGCGCAAGCTATGGGGCTCTCAGGTTATGCGAAGAACTTAAATGATGGTCGAGTTGAAGTATTAGCTGTCGGAGAGAGTCAACAAATAGAGAAGTTACATGCTTGGCTCAATATTGGCCCTTCGAGCGCAACAGTAGACAATGTCGTGATGCATCAAGTGAAAGAGAGTGAGCGCCAGGACTTACGCGTAGGGGCGTTTAAAATACTGTAGTTATGTCACTACAGTATTTATATCGAACGTAACTTAATGGCCTAAAGCGGGTTAGGTTTTACAAGCACTTTGCTGGTTTAGGTAAACCGGCGAGCTTGGTCGCTTGTTTTGCCGGGCCTTTTTTGAATAACTTGAAAAGGTACTTACTGTTGCCTTTTTCTGGGCCGTGAGCTTTTTCCATTGCTTTAACGAGCATGCGAACCGCTGGTGAGGTGTTGAACTCTTCGTAAAAGCTCCTTACAAAATGTACGACTTCTAAGTGTGCATCTGTAAGTTCAATCGCCTCGTCTTGAGCAAGAATTTCAATCATGCCTTCTTCCCATTGCGTGTAATCCAATAGGTAGCCTTGAGCGTCGGTTTCGATTTGCTTGCCGTTATATTCAAACATGTTTAATCCAGAATCAAATTAACTATGCGGATAGGGTACATGACCAAGTTTATCTTTCTCAACTGAAATTGTCGCTATCTAAAGAAATATCGCACTTATAGATACAAAAAAGCCCAAGAGATGGGCTCTTGGGCTAGATATTCTTCAGTGATGGGAACGATTAGTCGTCGCTGCCCATGATGCCTAGGATGCTTAGCAGGCTGATGAAGATGTTGTAGATCGATACGTACAAGCTGATCGTTGCAGAGATGTAGTTTGTTTCACCGCCACGAATGATGTTTTGCGTTGTAAGCAAGATAACACCAGTCGAGAATAGGATGAACATACCGCTCATTGCCAATGATAGTAGAGGCATTTGTAGGAAGATGTTTGCAACCATACCTACAAGCAGTACTACGAAACCAGCTAATAGCATGCCGTTAAGGAACGATAGGTCACGCTTAGTTGTTAGTGCGTAAGCTGATGCGCCCATAAACGCCAGTGCTGTACCGCCAAGTGCAGTTAGGATGACATCACCCATACCTGCGCCAACGTACATGTTTAAGATTGGACCGATGGTGTAGCCTAAGAAACCTGTAAATAGGAATGTGAAGACTAGACCCATGCTGTTGTCACGGTTCTTTTCTGTTAGGAAAAGTAGGCCGTAGAAGCCAACTAGCATAATAATAAGACCCGGGCGAGGAAGGTTCATCGCCATGGATACGCCTGCTACAACAGCAGACCAAAGTAGTGTCATAGACAGTAATGCGTAGGTGTTACGCAACACTTTATTGGTTTGCAGAGCACTTTCTTGAGATGCTGTGCGTGAAAACATAGGGCTGTTCATAATCTTCCTCGTAAGGTGACTTCAATAGTTATTAGTACATTTATGGGGGTGAAAGTTCGAAAAATCAAGTCTCTCATTCCTCTTGTATACGTAAAATAATAATCAAAATAGTCGGTTAAGTGTTTCTGAAGGTGTAACAAAGTATTTCTTATGGTGCAGTTAAGGTTCGATGTTCAATTTTTATCGCACTGAGTCGCTGTTTATAATCTTGAAAAACTAATTATAACACTGAAAACAAAGAGGCGACCTAAGCCGCCTCTGTAGTTTATGCATCATAGCACATTAGTGGTGTAAGATTTGGCTTAAGAAGTTCTGCGTTCTGTCTGATTGTGGGTTTTCAAAGAAATCGACAGGGTTGTTCTCTTCTATGATTTCACCGGCATCCATGAAGATAACGCGATCTGCGACCTCTTTAGCAAAGCCCATCTCGTGCGTTACACAAAGCATCGTCATGCCTTCTTCTGCAAGCTCAACCATTACGTCTAACACCTCACGAACCATTTCTGGATCGAGCGCCGACGTGGGTTCATCAAACAGCATCACTTGAGGGTTCATACACAAAGAACGAGCGATAGCCACACGCTGTTGTTGACCACCTGAAAGTTGACCTGGGAACTTGTCCGCTTGCTCAGGGATTTTTACGCGCTCTAGGTACTTCATTGCAATCGCTTCGGCTTCTTCTTTTGGCATCTTTTTGACCCAAATAGGGGCCAGAGTACAGTTCTCTAATACCGTCAGATGTGGAAACAGATTGAAGTGCTGGAAACACATGCCGACATCTCGGCGAACGGCTTCAATGTTCTTTAGATCTTCCGTTAATTCATTACCTGAAACGAAGATATGACCTTTTTGGTGCTCTTCTAATCGGTTTATGCAGCGGATCATCGTTGATTTACCAGAGCCTGAAGGGCCACAGATAACGATTTTCTCGCCTTTTTTAACTTCTAGATTGATGTTCTTAAGTACGTGGAATTCACCGTACCACTTGTTCATGTCTTTCAACTCGATCATAAGACCTTGAGAGTTGTTTTCTGTCTGCTGCGTCATAATACGTCCTTGATCTTGTTAATTATCGTTTGTGACCGGTGTGAAGTCTGTTTTCTAGCCATATCGAATATCTCGACATGCCAAAACAAAACACCCAGAACACTAACGCGACAAATACATAACTTTCTGTTGAATACCCAAGCCATTCAGGGTCGGTATTCGCGGCTTGGCCAATCCCTAGTACATCAAACATACCAATAATCAAAACAAGACTGGTATCTTTAAACAAACCAATGAAGGTGTTCACAATTGAAGGGATCGTGATTTTAAGAGCTTGAGGTAGAATGATAAGCCCAGTCTTTTTCCAGTAGCTTAACCCCAGAGCATCAGCTGCTTCGTATTGGCCTTTTGGTATTGCTTGTAAACCACCACGAATTACTTCGGCCATATAGGCTGCACTGAATAGTACTACCCCAACAAGTGCTCGAATCAGCTTATCGGTTTCTGTCCCTTCTGATAAAAAGAGTGGCAGCATTACTGAAGCCATGAATAGAACTGTAATGAGCGGTACGCCACGCCAAATTTCGATGTATACGGTACACATACTGCGAATGATCGGCATCTCTGAGCGACGCCCAAGAGCAAGTGCAACACCAATAGGGAGTGACACTACAATACCAACAAGTGCGATGACCAGTGTAACCAATAGGCCGCCCCATTTATGGGTATCAACAACTTCTAACCCAAAGACGCCACCGTATAGCAAGCCGGCAATGATAAATGGGTAGATGTTGACGAAAAACAACCAAATCCACGTGCGTTTAGGTGTTTTTTCATAAGCCAGTAAGGCTACAAAAATGGCCAACGTTGCGTAGAAGAGGCGAGGTCGCCAAAGTTCAGCTTCTGGGTAGAAGCCATACATGAATTGGTCCCAACGAACGCTGATAAAAACCCAACAAGCGCCTTCGCTAGTACAGGCATCGCGTGTGGTTCCTATCCAGTCGGCACTGATCAATGCCCAATCCGCTATTGCCCATAATAGGGTGAAAGCAAAGTAAGCAAGAATCACAGTGACGACGCTGTTAACAGGTCCATTAAATAGATTTTTTCTTAACCAACCGACTGGCCCAACGGTATTCGCTGGAGGCGGAAGATCAGGTTGAAATTGATGTGTACTCATCTTATCTCTCCACCAACGCTACTTTGCGGTTGTATATGTTCATTAGAGCGGACGTTAATAGGCTCAAGGTTAGGTAGACGCCCATTGTCATCGCGATTACTTCGATAGCTTGTCCAGTTTGGTTCAGTGTTGTTCCTGCAAATACAGAGACAAGATCAGGGTAACCAATGGCCATCGCAAGTGATGAGTTTTTGGTCAGGTTTAGGTACTGACTGGTTAGTGGTGGGATAATAATTCTTAATGCTTGTGGAATAATGACAAGCTTTAGAGTTCTAGAACGTGGGATGCCTAGAGACATCGCAGCCTCAGTTTGCCCATGGTTTACCGCGTTAATACCTGAACGAACAATCTCAGCAATGAACGCTGCTGTGTAGATACTTAAAGCGAGCATCAATGCAGCAAGCTCAGGGATTATGGTAACACCACCCTTGAAGTTAAACCCTTTCAACACAGGGTAATCTGCAGAGATAGGCATGCCCATAACAAAGTAAGTTACCAACGGTAAGCCTAAAATCAACGCAGCGGCAATTCGCAACATCGGTGTTTGTTGGCCGGTCAGTTTCTGTCTGTTCTTAGCCCAGATGTTGATAATAAACGTAGCGATAATACCGACAATCAATGATGCGATGACAATGCTACTGCCTTGCTCAAACACGGGTGCAGGGAAGTACAATCCACGAACGTTCAAGAAAATTGCTTCACCTAGGCTCATACTTTGACGAGCAGAAGGCAAGGCTTGTAGAACGGCGAAGTACCAGAAAAAGATCTGTAATAGAAGAGGGATATTTCGGAATATCTCAATGTAGACAGCTGCAAATCGGCTAACTAGCCAGTTTGAAGAGAGTCTAGCGATACCCATACTAAAGCCCAGCACTGTCGCTAGCATGATGCCGAGTACTGAAACCAAAGCGGTATTGAGAAGACCGATAAAGAATGTACGACCGTATGAGAAGGTCTCGTCGTATTCAATCAGTGTTAAGCCGATACCAAAACCAGCTTCTTGCGAGAGAAAATCAAAACCAGTGGTGATACCACGGGAATCTAAGTTTGTGAGTGCATTATTTACAATCGTGTAAAAGAAAGCACAAAGCGCCCCGACGGCGATAATTTGGAAAATGATGGAGCGAAAAGTGGGGTTGTAAAATAAGTTGGCACTTTTGGGCTGTGGCTTTGCCTGAGCTGGAGAAATAGTTTCATTAGGTTTCATACTACTATAACCTCAAATCCATTTAATAAATAGGGCGGAAAACTCCGCCCTAATTGATGCTTGAAAATTTATTAACGGATTGGTGGAGCGTACATAAAGCCGCCCGCATTCCATAATGCATTTACACCACGAGAGATTTGAAGTGGAGAACCTGTACCAACAGTACGCTCAAAACTCTCACCGTAGTTACCAACTTGCTTAATTACCTGGTAACCCCAGTCGTCACGAATGCCAAGGCCTTTGCCTTTAGGACCATCTACGCCAAGAATACGCTTGATGTTTGGATCTTTTGACTTAAGCATTTCGTCTGCATTTTTAGAAGAGATGCCGTATTCTTCCGCGTTAATCATTGCTGAAAGTGTCCACTTAGCAACGTTAAACCATTTATCATCATCTTGACGAACAACAGGACCTAGAGGCTCTTTAGAAATGATTTCAGGAAGTACTTGTGCAGATTTAGGGTCAGCTAGGTTTAGGCGAAGTGCGTATAGACCAGATTGGTCTGTAGTTAGCACATCACAACGACCTGCGTCGAAACCTTTAGATGTTTGTGCTGCCGTATCGAATACCACTGGCTTGTAAGACATACCACTGTTACGGAAGTAATCGGCTAGGTTAAGTTCGGTTGTTGTACCTGATTGAACACATACAGAAGCGCCATCAAGCTCTTGAGCACTTGTTAGGCCAAGTTCTTTCTTAACCATGAAGCCTTGACCATCGTAGTAGTTAACGCCTACGAAGTTCAGACCTAGAGCAGTGTCACGATGTAATGTCCATGTTGTGTTACGAGATAGTACGTCGATTTCGCCAGATTGAAGCGCAGTAAAACGCTCTTTTGCTGTTAGAGGTACATACTTAACTTTAGTCTTGTCACCGAGTACGGCCGCTGCAAGAGCTTGACAATACTCAACATCAATTCCTTCCCATTCACCTTTTGAGTTAGGGTTAGAGAACCCTGGAAGACCGGTACTTACACCACAAGTTAGAAAACCTTGAGATGTGACTTTGTCCAGAGTGCTTTCTGCCGCTGATGCCGATGTTGCCATCATCGCAGTTGATGCAGCTACTACTGAAGCAAGAAGTGTTAGTTTATTTGTCATTTGTATCCTTCCTTGTTAACCAGGTGACACCTGATACTCGTGCTCGTTTGAGTTTCTCTTATGTGTTGCGTTTTCTATGACCTTGTTGTTCAAATTAAACGAGTTGCATTTTGCAAATGAAACTGTGTGCGATTTAAACAACTGTTTATAAGGTTAGGAAAGGATCCGTAGTTTCACAAATGTATAATTTAAAAAGAATTTTGAATGAAATCACAAATCCGAACACAATTAGAATGACCAAATGTTAACTGAATGTAAATAGTGCAACGGTTCACACTGTTGGTGCAACGAGATTTAGAGTTTTATATTGATAATCGACTAGATAAATATTCTGAATGAATGTCACAGTGGTGGAGCATTAACCTTAAAAAAGATTGAAATTTGGTCAATAAATATTTTTATTACACTTCGATAGTTATGAATATGCTCCAAATTTGGTAGCATGGCTGAATAGTTATTGAAGTAGTCTCAAGGAAGAACATGCGTTATTTCCCAATGTTTTTGGATGTAGAAAATAAGTCAATCTTAGTGGTTGGTGGGGGTGAGGTTGCTTGCCGTAAAGTCGATAGCTTACTACGAGCTGGAGCGGATGTGACTTTGGTGTCTCCCAAGGTCGCACCTTACTTAAAGCAGCTTGTGGACGAGAACAAACTCCACTGGGTTCAAAACTTTTATTCGTCACAGATCATATCGAAAAATTACTTACAGGTTTGGGCCACAACAGACAACCCAAGCTTGAATCACCAAGTGTATAATGATGCGAAAAAACTGGGTATTTTAGTCAATGTGGTTGACGATCTACCATACTGCGACTTCATAACACCTTCGATGATAAATCGCGGCAGAATCCAAATTGCCATCTCTAGTGGTGGTGCATCACCTGTTTTAGTAAGAAATATCAGAGAAAAACTCGAAACGGTATTGCCACAAAACATAGGTTTGATAGCAGACTTCGGTGCATCAAAACGCAATTCAATCAAAGAGTCATTTCCAACCGTCGACGAGCGTCGTAAATTTTGGGAGCGATTCTTGTCATCGAGCGTTATTGAGCAGGTGACTGACAGAGAGCAGTTAGAGTCTTACTACCAGCAAGCGCTAACCGAAGGCATTGATAGCAAAGGGCAGGTCACTTGGATTGAATTCGAGCAAGATGTCGAGCTATTGTCTATGAAGGCTTTACGTTTGATGCAGGAGGCAGAGCTCGTACTTTCACCGAGCGATTGTCCATTTGAATTTATCGACCTGTGCCGCCGAGATGCAGAAAGAGAGAGCTACGCCAACAGCGGAGAGCTATCAACCAAGCTTGAGCAAGCAAGAGCAGAGAAATTACGAGTGTGTGTGTTTATTCCACCAGCAAGCGTAGAGTTTAGTTTGTTGGTCGGCAAAGATCTAAAATTATCAGCAGCCCAAGTGCTCAGTTGAGGTAGTTGCTTCTAGTTGAAATTGGAGCTTTCTGGTTGTTTTAAATCGGCTAGAGGTTCGGAATAAAACTAAACCTGGACCAGATAAATAAAAAGCCACTTCGAGAAGTGGCTTTTTGCTATTTCAAACGCGACATTGTGCTGATGAATGAGCAACCCAAATAGGCGGTCGCTCAAACTCAATAATTAGTCGCGGAAGTTGTCAAACTGGAAAGGTTGACCAAGTTCACCGCTGCGAACTAGAGCCATAACAGCTTGTAGGTCATCACGCTTCTTACCCGTTACACGAACTTTGTCGCCTTGGATAGAAGCTTGAACTTTAACTTTGTTGTCTTTGATTAGCTTAACGATCTTCTTAGCGACATCAGTTTCAATACCTTGCTTAAAGATAACCGTTTGGTGCCAAGTGCGACCTGTTTGGTCTGCCGCTTTCGCTTCCATCGCGTTAGGATCAACATTACGCTTCGTTAGGTTGCTGCGAAGGATATCGCGCATTTGCTTCAGTTGAAAATCGTCTTGAGCAGTCAATTTTACTGATTCATCTTTGTAATCAAAGCTTGCGTCAACGCCGCGGAAATCGAAACGAGTCGATAGTTCACGGTTTGCGTTGTCTACCGCGTTACGTAGTTCTACTGCTTCTACTTCAGAGATAATGTCAAATGATGGCATTGTGTTGTTTCCTTAAGCTAAGTTTCTATCTTTAATTGCTGTTGCAAGCATGTCTAGCATTGTTGCAGTATCTTCCCAGCTTAGGCATGGGTCAGTAATCGACTTGCCATATTCTAGGTTGTTGATATCTGTCATTGGCTGGTTGCCTTCAATAATGAAGCTCTCTGCCATAATGCCTGCAATTTGGTTCTTATTAGATTTAATTTGCTCACAAATGTCTTGTGCAACTTCTAACTGCTTACGGTGTTGTTTCTGACAGTTAGCGTGGCTAAAGTCTACAACTAAACGTTGAGGTAGGTCGAATTCAGCCAGTTGCTTACACGCAGCATCTACAGATTCAGCGTCGAAGTTAGGGCCTTTATCACCACCACGTAGAATAACGTGACCGTATGGGTTGCCAGAAGTACGGTAAACCGTCATGCGGCCGTTCTTATCTGGAGAGTAGAAGTAGTGTGAAGCATGTGCTGCACGAATTGCATCGATAGCAATTTTGATGTTGCCGTTGGTCGCGTTTTTGAAGCCAACTGGGCAAGACAGTGCAGAAGCCATTTCACGGTGAATCTGAGATTCAGTCGTACGAGCGCCAATCGCGCCCCAAGTGATAAGGTCCGCAATGTACTGACCTGTGATCATATCAAGGAATTCGGTCGCGGTAGCTAGGCCAAGCTTGTTGATATCTAGCAGAAGTTTACGAGCTTTGTTCAAGCCTGTTTCAAGTGCGTATGAACCATCAAGGTTAGGATCGGTAATCAAACCCTTCCAACCTACAACAGTGCGAGGCTTCTCGAAGTAGGTTCTCATTACCACGAACAGTTCATCTTTGTACTGGTCTTGAATTTTGCTTAGGCGCTCAGCGTAATCAAGTGCCGCATCTGTATCGTGAACAGAGCAAGGGCCTACGATAACTAACAGGCGGTTATCACGACCAGTTAGGATATCTTCGATTTGGCGGCGAGAATTTTTAATGCGCTCAGCAACGTCGTCAGTAATAGGGTGTGCATTGCCTAGTTCGGCAGGAGTTGGCATAGGACCCAGAGCTTGGGTTCTCAACTCATCAGTTTTTAATGGCATGTGATAGCTTTTTTATTCTATTGCGAAGTGGTTAAGATAACGGAATTGAACAGAGGAATAAACTCTATTGAGTCAAAGTTATCTCAGTTATTGCTAATATTCTTATTTTTATCAGCAGGCCAGCGTCAAATAAGGGATTTTCACTTGTATTAACAGGCAGCTATCGGTATTTTCGTTTGAACACAACATAAAAATGCTGGAGCAGCAATGACTCAAGAAAATCAAAGCACTTTGCACCCAGAACTTGTTTTAGGTGATGTGCTGCCTTCTTACAACGATAATAATAATTCCAACCACTTATACGTTTCATTATCCGAATTGGTCATGGACCGTGTCTTCTACCACCCAAGTATTGAAAGTCATTTAGATACACTGACTGATATCGAAAAAACGTCTTTAAATGCGATCCTTGGTGATAAAACAGTCGATGAGCATTTTGTGTCGACCTTAGTGATTGCGATTCAAGCTGCCGTTCAGCCAAATCACACTTCTGTTCGTATCGCATTAAGCAGTGCAGACAGCTATGGATTCCGTTCGCTGCTTGGCGGGAACTGCGAAGCTGAAGAGATTAACCCAGCACTAGGCGTTCGTGGCGTTGCTCGCTATGCGACACCAGAATACAGCAAGGCTTTCGCTTTAGAATGTCAGGTTATTAAGGCATTACGTGAGCAGGGCATCAACGCTGAAGTAGTTGTGCCTTACGTTCGTGCGTTAAGCGATGCCGCTAAGATTATTGACCTGCTTGCCGAGCAAGGGTTACCACGTGGCCTTAATGGTTTGAAAGTACTGTTCTCGTGCGATGTGCCGTCTGCAGTGCTACTGAGCGAAAGATTGCTGCATTACTTCGATGGTGTAGTGGTAAACGTTGATAGCTTAGCGTCTTTCACTTTAGGCGTAGACAAACACAATGAAGCTCAGCAACACGCTTTTGATCCACAAAATGAGGCGGTTATTACTTTGTTGGATATGATTGTTAAAGCAACCCTGAACGCGAAGAAGCCTGTACTGCTGGTGACTCAAGGCTTGGTGGATTACCCGCGTCTACAAGGTTACATTGCCGATCTTGAAGGCGTAGAAACGGTCGTGACTGCATAAATCGGCTTGCTGTTTAAGTTAAATCAACTTGCTTGAAGCGCTAAAGCTTTGAGAATGAAAGAGATATCGTTATGCGATGATATCTCTTTTTTATAACATTTTTTTGACATCCCTATCGCTAATCGATTAACTGGTCTGATGACTGATTTGACTAGGTAATCCGAATGTTGACCCCTCTACAAAAAGCAAATTTCTACTTGAGCATGTTTGGTTTTTTCAAAGTGCCTCTGATCTGGCTGTGCAGGCCAAAATTGCTCGCACTGGATAACCAACATGTTGAGGTCAAAATCCCTCTTAAAAGACGAACGAAGAACCATCTTAATAGCATGTACTTTGGCGTATTGGCTGTGGGTGCTGATGTGGCGGGGGGCTTTCTTGCGATGAGCAAATCTCAGCAGCAAGGTGAAAAGATTTCGTTGGCATTTAAAGAGGTGACGGGTAACTTCTTAAAGCGTCCAGAAGGCGATGTGCATTTCACTTGTAACGACGGTGAGTTGATCAACACTATGCTTGCAGAAACCATGTCCACTGGGGAGCGAGTGAATCAACCCGTAACTATTATCGCGACTTGCCCATCTTTGCATGGCGACGAGCCGATGGCCGAGTTCACGCTAACGCTTTCGATTAAGAAAGTCCCGTCTAGAAAATAGTTTGAAAGTAAAAGGTAACCGTTGAATTAGTGACAAGAACGGTATGTGAATTGAATATCCACATACCGTAACAAGATTAAGATTCTTGAGTGATTTGCTCGATGTCGACGATCTTTGAACGGTTCATCACGATTTTCCAACGGTAATAGGTCGGTTCGTTATCGTGATTATTTTCTTTAATGATCAGGTTGAGTAAGTGGCGCTTTTCTACTGATTCACGGCTGACTTGCCCTTCATTCAAGCGATATACCTTATTTGAACCCTTATCCATTAATCGTGTCAGCGCTCTTAAGCTGATGGATAAAGTTTCACGGGTCTCTTCATAACCACTCATGAACGTCGATGTCGACATCTCAGTATGCGAGCGATAATGCAAGATCTGCTCTTCACGTTGCACTACACGCTTCTTACGAATTAATTGAATACGATCTGCAAGCTTCGAAAAGTTCGCATAGTCCAACCATTCCAGTTTATGGCCGACAGACTTATTGGTCGTTGGGTCATAGTAACGACGCTTCCATTTCGGTTTGCCTTTACGCAGCCAGCGCCAAAGAATATCTCTCAAATCATCTTTGAAGATCTCACGTAGAGCGTAGATGAAAGACATCGCCACAATGAAAGAGGCGGTAATCTCACCAAGAAAGTCACGAGCCAAGATCACAGTAGTGGTCACGACAACCATCACCAAACCCGTTGCAATACCTTTCACGGCGCGCTTAACGTTCTTACCCATCGATGTCGTCTTTTCTTTAAGCACGATAGGGTGCTCAATCAAACGACGCAGCAAACGCATCTTGTTACTCAAGCGAGTAACGTCTTCTCGAACTCTCGCTGAGTTGTAGCGGTTCAGTTTACGGTGTGCAGTCTCTTTATCACAAAGCGTTAAGAGTCGTTCTTTAATCGTTGAATACTCACTGCCACGTGGCATATGCGAAACCAGCGATAAGAACTTTTGCTCTGTGTACCATGAAAGGTAGTTATCAATGTTTGCGTAGTAGCGTTTGAGGTTCTCTTCATAGGGAATACTACGACGAAGCTTTTTCAGAATATCTAACGCCAGTTCAATGACTTCATCTACTTCATCAGCCGTTACGTCGTCACTATCAGTTTTATTTAAGCTGCTGACTGCTTTATCTAAAGCAATAACATATTGGTAGGCAAACAGACTCAAACTGACACGATACTGTGTTGTAGATAAGCGTCCACGTTTTGCTAAGCGACTGTGTACCAAAGGTAAAAGTGTTTTGTCACTATAGTAGGCACGTTTTTGAGTGATCGAGCTGTAGAAAAAGGCACTTTCAGAAAGCACTTCAGGAGTCAGTCCAAGTTCACCGGGAATGAATAGATAAACGTCCATGTCGAGCTTTTTGGTCTTAGCCATGGCATGGTTAATTTTAAGTGTTATCGCATCTTGTTTATCAACGGTGATCAACGATGTCTCCTAGAATGTAAAAATATGAATGAAACTAGCGAAAGCATATCAGAGATCACGTATAATCTCCGCCAAATTTAAAGTAGAGACAATCTTGATGATTAATATTGGTCAAATAAACAACTTAGAAGTAGTAAAACAAGCAGACTTCGGTGTATTCCTTGACGCGAGCGACTATGGAACCGTGTTGCTGCCGAAACGATTTACTCCTGAAGGTGTTGAAATTGGTCAAAAGCTAGATGTTTTCTTATACATTGATTCTGACAACCAGATCGCTGCAACCACAGAAAAGCCGATCGCTCAAGTAGGCCAGTTTGGTTTGATGACGGTTGAAGGTGTTAACAGCACTGGTGCATTCATGAGTTGGGGCGTGAAAGGTAAAGACCTACTGGTTCCTTTCAGCGAGCAACGTGGCCGTTTAAACGAAGGTCAATCAATCTTAGTATATGTATATATTGATAAAGCATCGAGCCGCATTGTAGGTACAACAAAGTTCAACAAGTGGTTAGACAACACGCCTGCGACTTATAAGCAAAATGAGCAAGTTGATCTCATTATCGCTGAGCGCAGCCAATTGGGTTACAAAGCGATCGTGAACGGTGAGCACTGGGGTATGATTTTCCCATCTGACATCATCGGTAAGCTGTTCATCGGTAAAACACTAAAAGGCTACATTAAAAACGTTCGTGAAGAAGACGGTAAGATTGATTTGTCTCTTCAGAAAGTTGGTGTCGCTAAGATGGACGACCTAAGCACTAAGGTCCTTGACCTGCTTGAGAAGAAAGGTGGTTACTTGCCTCTGAATGATAAGTCTTCTCCTGAAGTTATTTTCTCTGCATTCAGAACCAGCAAAGGTACGTTCAAGAAGACGATTGGTGGTTTGTACAAATCTGGCAAGATCACTATCGACAAAGAAGGTATCAGCTTAGTTAAATAAGCGGTCCTCTCGGTCAAAAAAAAGCCCAAACCTTCCTGTTTGGGCTTAGGGGAAAGGGCTCCGAAGAGCCTACGCTAATCGTTTTAATCTTTTGACTATTAGATTGAAGTCTAGTTTAGATTCCCTAAAGTGCGATTTTTCTTTTTGGAAATAGTGACTTGAATTGATATTTATGTAATTAGTTGTTGATTTACAAGCGCTCGCACACTGAGTTACATGGCCGATAGAATAGAAAAAGCCCAAACAATTAACGTTGTTTGGGCTTTTTGTTTATCTAGCTGTATACAGGGAGAAAGCTTTAGAATAGGTTCTTATCGCGCACTAACTCGCGTGGTAAACCGTTCTTCACTCGGTTGCCAACCCACTTACCAAGGCCGATGATTGCACCATTGTACTTCACTAGTACTTCACCTTTGCCAGACAAGCCTTCAGGACGGACATCGCGTCCCATGAACCATTCGCGAGCATCTTCAATGCTTAGCTCGACAACATTAGCTTCATTGCCACTTGCAAGCGTTGTCGCCACTTGGTGCTGCCATCGGTAACCTTTTTTATGGGTTTCGGCGATCTTGATTCCCATGCGAGAAAAACGGAACTCACCGATCATCGGCTCTAGCGCTTCTGGGAATAGCCAAACGTCTTTGTCGCGAATCCAAACTTGAGTATCGCTTGGCAATTCGATATCGAGAGCATTTAGCAGTTGTTCAGCGACTTCTTGCTGAGATTTCTTTGATGCTTTTTCAAATGGGAATTTACCCATACGTTTTTTAACTTCTGGTGGAGTAACAGACGCTAGTTTACGGATACGTGCAACAAAGAAACCTTCTGAGTCATAGACCTGTGGGAATATGTGTAGAAAGCCTTCCTCGGTCGTAGTTGCTTTTGCGTTGTCGAATAGTGATTCAAGAGATTCAAACTCAACCGCATCACCAAAGGTTTCTTTTAGGTGATGACATACTTGTTGGTTTTCTTCCGTGCTAAGCGTGCACGTTGAGTAAACCAACACACCATTAGGTTTAAGAGCATGGAATGCACTTTCAATCAGATCTTTTTGCGTGTCGGCAATGTCAACCACAGATTGATACGTCCAGTTCTTCATCGCATCAGCGTCTTTACGAATGGTGCCTTCGCCAGAGCAGGGCGCGTCTAGCAACACAGCATCAAACTGTTCTGGTAACCAACCACCGAAAACTCGACCGTCAAAGTTACTTAGAGCGGCATTACGAACACCACAACGTTCGATGTTGGCGTGTAGGACTTTCACACGGCTTGCTGCGTATTCATTGGCAACCAATACACCGCGATTATTCATTAGCGCAGCGATTTGCGTTGTTTTAGATCCGGGAGCTGCCGCAGTGTCTAGCACCGCTTGGTAATCAGCTTCGCCTTGGAAAAGTGCCGAAGGTGGCATCATCGAGCTGGCTTCTTGGATGTAGAAAAGACCAGACATATGTTCTGCCGTATTACCTAGTGGCGCTTCACTTTCATCAGCTGTAATCCAAAAGCCCGTTTCACACCAAGGTACAGGTTCCAGTTCCCAGCCTTTCTCTTTTGCTCGTACTAGGAAGTCTTCAACACTGATTTTCAATGTGTTGATTCGAATACTTTTACGAAGTGGTTTTTGGCATGACGCGACAAAAGAAGCCATATCTAGATGACTAGGCATGATTGCTTCGATGTGCGTCAGGAATTCTTCAGGAATATATACGTTAGCGTGCAAAAGAGTATCTCGATTTATTGCATTAATGCGGGGAGTTTAAAGCAAAATGAGGCCGTCCTAAACCATATTTATAGCAAACAACAAAAATGCAGCCGAATGGCTGCATTTTGATGAAGAATTAATCTTCCAGAAACGTCAGGGGGTTCACTCTATGGGCGAGGAATTGCGGTTCTCCATGATTTCCACTCATCTTCGGCTTTAGGATAGAGATAGAAAGACTGATCTTCGCTTGCCACTGGTTGAAGTTCATTCGTCGGCGGCGTTGAGAATGTAATCCCACCTCTTAACAAGCTGTCTACCGTTCCGGCTTTGATGTTTGCGCCAGACAGGCCGATAGAGACATCGACGCCCGACACGTTCCAGAACACGGTGTTTGCGCGGATTAGATACGCGTAATCAGGTTCTATTTGAATCGTAGAGATGATGCGGTCAGCAAACTCGCCCAGCTGAACATCGATAACACTGCCGATTTCTAGCTCACGGAATAGGATAGGCGTGCCTTCAGATACCGAGCCTCGCGTTTCGCTTTGTAGCTGGAATATCTTGCCTTCGGGCTGCACAGGTCCCTTACTAAGCTCAAATTTCGTGTTTCTTCCACCTTTACCCGGATCTACGTTGATGTGCTTAGAGAGCAGCGCAGAGACGTTTTTGATGCCGTTAAGGCCAATCTCAGGCTCTGCCAACCAGAAGTGACTGTTCGCCACGGCAATCTTGTCGACGTACTCAGGTAAAATACGCGCAGTAATTTCAATACCGCCCTTGTTGAAGTTCGGAATTACCAAAGTAACCTCACCAACAGTGACACCTTGATATTTGATCGCCATGCCTTTGCTGACTTCTTGATCGCCAGAAGAGGTGATAGTAATTGCGCGGCCAAATTTTCGAGCGGATTTCGAGTCTTTATAAAGCTTCCACACATCGCCGAGTTTGTTGTCGATTCCTGGCAGAGAGTCAAAAGCAATACCGCCTTGGATAAGGGTTTTAACTGGTGCCGCTTTAATGCTGATACCCGATAGCGATGCATCAACCTCAACGCCTGAACGGTTCCAGAAAACAGTGTGCTTATTGAGTAAGTGCGTGTAACGATTTTCGATTGTGACTTTGATTCTTACGCCACCGTCTGCAAGCTGAAAATCAGAAATACTACCCACTTGTAAGTTACGGTAGAGGAGTGGGCTGCCTTTAGAAATTGAAGGTAACTCACTCGCAAACAAAGAAAGTGTCTTTGAACCAGACTGATTAAACTTAGCAATTTCTGCTAACGACTTACTTTGGAAAAGTTGATAGTCCGTTCGAGCTTCAGATTTTCCTTCACTCACAAAGCTAATCGAGCCTGTAAGAAGTTGTTTTGCTGGTGGGACCGTAACACTCAAACCTGATTCGGTTAGCTCTGCAGTCGCACTACCTGTCACAAAGAAACGGTTGTGGCTTTTGATAAGGTGCGCGTACTCATTATCGATAAGTGCATCCATGAAGACTTCGTGTTTATCAGAGCCCGTACCAACACCATCAACTAATCCCACATGGATGATAGAACCAACGGCAATGCCTTTGTAGAGCAGTTGTGTGCCGACATCTAACCCGAACGAATTGTTCGACGTTAAGCGAATCGCAACGGATTTCTCTTGTTCCTGACTGAATTCATTTTTGCGGATCGCAGTAAATCGACGCGCCTTTTCACCTTCTCCCGGTACCAAGGTTAAAAAGTTACCTGTCACTAAGTTGGCAATGTTTTTCATGCCAGTAAGCGACAGTTCAGCCTCTTCTAGAACGAATTTACTGCCACTATTTAAAAAGTCACTGAATGCCGGTTGAATAGCGGCAGATGCGACGACGTTTTCACGCCCTTCACTTAGCGATAAATCAGTGATTTGACCGATTTCAATGCCGCGATACATGATCGGAGCACCCGTTGCACTGATCTTGTTGTCATCTGGTACGGCGATCTTGATAGAGATACCACGACCGGCTGTTTTCAAATCTGGGTAGAGCTTGAACTTGGTGTTCATCTCTACGGGTTGGCCTTCTCCTGGAGAGTCGACCGCAATTGAACCGCCAAGCAATGCACTAAGGCTCTCTAAGCGAACATCAACACCAGAAAAACCAATACTGGCACCTAAACCACTGACATTCCAAAAACGGCTTTGGTCGGTAATGATATGGCTGTATTCATCTTTAATTGACGCTTGAATCGTAACGGATTTAGCGTTGTCGTTTAACTGGTAGTTGTAAACCTCACCAATTGGGATTTTACGGTAAACGATTTGAGAACCAACAGACACACCGCCCAGATCTTTGGTCGTCAGTGAAATATTCAAACCTTCAGAAGCCAGTAAGTCAGAAGGGGATGATTCTAATGCTTGGAAAACAGTTTCTGGGTCTTGTTTGGTTTCGCTCGGGTGGATAGCAATATAGTTACCTGAAACAAGTGCGTCTAATCCTGAGATACCCGACAAACTTGCTGTCGGTTTTACAAGCCAGAAACGAGTGCCTTTTGAGAGTAGCTTCTTCGCTTCTGGGTAAATGTCAGCATCGACATAGATACTCGATAGATCTTTGGATAAAGTGATGTCGCGCACCATACCCACCTCTAAGCCTTGGTAACGAATCGTTGTTCGACCTGCGACTAAACCTGCGGCATCTGAGAAGTATATCTGCACACGTTGCCCAGCATCGTGTATCGATTTCATGACCAACCAACCGGCTAAGGCGACGGTTAATATCGGCAGAATCCACAAAGGTGAGATGCCTTTGTTTTTCCTTACTTCTGGTGAATATGACGTTTGTGATTGGTTATCGTTGTTCATTCACTGACTCATCTTTAGAGGTGTAGTTATCCCAAATTAGCCTAGGATCTAAGCTTTCCGCTGCTAGCATCGTGAGAACAACTACGACGCCAAAAGCGACTGCACCATAACCTGGTGTAAAGTTTAAAATTTGTCCACGGTCGACCAAGGTCATCATGATCGAAATAACGAACAGATCCATTACCGACCATTTTCCCACCCATTTTACGATGAAATAGATGGTCATACGTTGCCTGTGGTAAACGGCGCGCTTCATCTTGATACAGATTAAGATGTACGCGAGGCCCAGTATTTTCGCGACGGGCACGACGATACTGGCAATGAAAATGATCGCAGCGATGCCATACATATCGCTATTAATTAGCGAAGCGACACCGGAAATGATGGTGTCTTCCAGCCTTTGACCGTTGGTAATAAGGATAGAAATAGGAATAACGTTAGCGGGAACAATGGCCACGGATGCGGCAAACAGCAGAGCCCAAGTCTTCTGAATAGAGTAGGGCTTACGGTGATATAAGTCATGGTGACAACGCACACAAGTATGACCGTCAGGCTGAGATAGGTGACAGTTGTGACAGTGTACGTTCTTAGTTTCAGCAAAAGAGTATTCAGATTCTTTTGCCCAAGCTTCCCAGTAGCGACGCACACTGATACGGCTTACCAGTAATACGCTGAATAGCTGCAGAAGAATCAGGCCAATCAAACCAGGGCCGACGAAAATGTCTGAGTAATCTTGCAGTTTGAAACATGAGACCGCCAAACTTACCAGAAACACATCCAACATCATCCAATGTTTGAGAGTCTGAATAATGGCTAATGCATAACGAAAGGATGTGAAGATCTTAAAACGCAATGAGGCATGAGTGATGAGTACCGACGTACACACGAGCAACGGAGCGATCGAACTGCAGAACAGGATCAGCAAACCAAGCAGAGGAAAACCTTCGCCCATTAAGGTAAAAACACCCGATGGTAACGTCGCGGGTATCATGACGCCAATCAGGCGAATACTGATGAATTCAAAAAAGTGCGATGGGATAAACAGCAATAAGCAGGTAATTGCAATTGCTAGGTTTCCAGAGAGGCTAGGGGTCCCTCCTCTATAAAGCTGAGTTCCGCATCTTGGGCAGTAAGCGGATTTCCCTAAAGGGATGTCCATTTTATCTACGGGAAGTTCGCAGCCCTGGCAAAGACGCACTGAGCTGCTGTCGCATTGGTGTTTTGTTGATAAAGGGTTGGTTACAGATGGGGAGGTCACGCGACCTCCCTAGTTGAAACGTAAGTTAGGTGAGCAACCCGACTTAAAGACTCAGAGCCACAAACATCAGGCGTGCGATTGCACACTGCCGTAGAGTGTTTGATAGAGTCCTTGTTGTTCAACCAATTCACCATGTGTTCCCGTCTGTGTGACTTGTCCATCTTCTAAAACATAGATTAGATCGGCTTGTTTCACCGCTGATAATCGATGAGCCACTATCAAAGTTGTGCGATCTTTCAAAAACTCGCTCAACGCTTTATGCAGCGCTGACTCTGTTGCTGTATCGAGTGCAGATGTCGCTTCATCAAGAATAACAAACTTAGGATTGCTCAGCACCATACGAGCGATTGCTAAGCGTTGTCGTTGACCACCAGACAGTCGAACGCCATTCCTACCAATTTGTGTATCTAAGCCATTACTCAGTTGCTTGATGACATCTTGCATTTGAGCGACTTCAAGCGCACGCCACAACGACATTTCATCGTATTCAGCACCAAGGGTCAGATTATGCCTTAATGTATCGTTAAAGAGTATAGGTTGTTGTAAAACAACGGCAATTTGATTGCGTATTACATCAAAGCTAATGTCATCGGTTGTTTCACCGTTATAGCGAATACAACCCGAGTCTGCTTGGTAAACCCCAATTAGCAACTGGATTAACGTAGATTTACCCCCGCCACTCGCGCCCACCAAAGCGACTTTCTTACCTGCAGGGATGTGTAGCGATAGCCTATTTAAAACAGTGTTTTCCAATGTGTAAGAGAATGTAACGTCTTCGATGTCGACTGTCACTTCTTGATCTTCAGTAAATGGGTTCACTTTACTAATAGGGCGCTTCTCTTCTTCTAACTGAAGAAGATCGTTGATGCGTTGCAGTGCAGCTTTCGCGCTATACCAAGAGAATTGAATCCCTAGTAGCTCTTGAACTGGGCCTAACATGAACCACAAGTAGCCAAATACCGCGAAAATCTGACCAATGGTTAAGTCACTGAATAACACCATTAGCATAGCGACGGCACGGAAAAGCTCGAAACCTAGTAAGAAGAGCAGAAACGAAACACGGCCAGCAGCTTCAGACTGCCAAGCGTATTTGTCTGCATCGATTCTTACTTGGTTTGCTTGAACCTTAAGTTCATCGAGAAAGATACGTTCTTTATTCGCCGCACGCAGTTGGTAAATGCCGTCTAAGGTTTCCACCAAACGGTTTTGAAAGCGCTCGAAAGATTGGTTTTCGTATTTCTTAAGGTGTTTGACCCTGCTGCCAAGTTTACGGGAGAAATAAATCACAACAGGATTGACCAGTAAAATGAACAACCCTAAACGCCACTCTAACCACAACAGCACGATCGCTGTCCCGAACACGGTCAGGAAGCTGATGATAAATTTAGAAAGAGTCGAGCCAATGAACTTATCTATTGTCTCTATGTCTGTTATTAGGTGGGCGTTGATACCGCCGCTGCCTTTGGTTTCGTATTGTCGAATACTGATGCGGCCAAGCTTATCTATCATCTTGCTGCGCATCTGATAGGTAATTGTTTTGGACACAAGCGTAAACTGACGCCCTTGCAGAATGTTCAGCGCTTGGCTAACGGAGCGCATGATAATCACTAACAACAAAGTTAGTGCGATATAGCCAGTCGGTGTTTGTAATGAAGATGGAAGTAGGTGGTTCATCATCTCTAAGCCTGAAGCGGGCTTATCAAGTAATACTTCATCAACCATTAATGGCATGAGCAACGGGATAGGGACACTAATGAGAGTTGCAAATATGGCAATAATGTTAGCAAACAGTAATTTGGACTTGTGTTTTTTTACTTGAGTTATTAACCAAGAACGGCTAATAGTGTCTTCTGAATTGTTCATTGTAATGAGAATAAGTCCTATTTAGTTTGATGGCCGCATTCTACTGCGTTCTCTTGATAATGGAAGTCTCAATTTAATTGGAAGTTAATATGAAAATAGAACATTACCAACGCTTAACCAAACAAGCCGTTGCATTAATTGAATCAGAAACCGATCTAACTGCTAATCTTGCTAATATCAGTTCATTATTATTCATGGAATTGGATGACTTGAATTGGGCGGGTTTCTATTTAATGAAGCAGGACCAAGCTAAGGAAAAAGACGAACTTGTACTGGGTCCTTTCCAAGGTCAACCTGCTTGTGTGCGAATTCCAGTAGGGCGTGGTGTGTGTGGAACTGCGGTTGCGACGAATACAGTTCAGCGCATTCATGATGTTCATGAGTTCGAAGGTCACATCGCTTGTGACGCTGCAAGTAACTCAGAAATCGTTATTCCGTTCTCGATTGGCGGAAAAATAGCGGGCGTTCTTGATATCGATAGCCCAAATGTTGGCCGTTTTTCTCAAATTGACGAGGACGGATTAACATTTTTCATGGCAGAAGTGGAAAAGCTGCTTAATTCGCACGCGAACAAGGCATAAATTATTCTCTTACTGTGGTTTTTCCCAAGCATCTCTCTATAATACGTAAAAATATTTTCTTAATGCTCGCGGAAAACCGCAAAAACCAGGAACCCACATGGAAAACACTGAAAAGTTAAAAAACAGCAAAGAAGTTATCGCATATATTGCTGAATGTTTCCCTAAATGCTTTACTCTAGAAGGTGAAGCGAAGCCACTTAAAATTGGTATTTTTCAAGATCTTGCTGAACGTCTAAATGAAGACGAAAAAGTAAGTAAGACTCAGCTTCGTGCAGCGTTAAGACAGTACACATCATCATGGCGTTACCTGCACGGCGTAAAAGCTGGCGCAGAACGTGTTGACCTAGACGGCAACGCGTGTGGCACACTAGAAGAAGAGCACGTTGAACACGCTAAAGCTACACTTGCAGAAAGCAAAGCGAAAGTTCAGGCTCGTCGTAAAGAACAAGCACAAAAAGCTCGTGAAGAAGGCAAAGCGAAACCTAAGGCGAAGAAAGCTCAACAGCCTCGTCGTCAAGCGCCTAAAGCACCAAAAGTAGAAAAGCCTGTAGAAACACGCGCTTTGAACGCTGACGAATTCATCGCTGGCAAAGAAGTAAATGTGAACATGGGTAAAGGAAACATGGCTGCGACCATTGTTGAAATCAATAAGGAAGATGTGCGTGTTCAGTTAGCAAACGGCCTACAAATGGTTGTTAAAGCGGAGCACTTGCGCGCTTAAAGGAGATACTCCTACGCATGAAATGCCGTTCAAAATTGACACTGATTGCTGCTAGCTTTTGGCTAGCAGCATCAGCTCAGGCTCTTGAAGCCAAATTAGATCAGGACGATTTACCTCTACTCGCTCCTGAGGTCCAACACGAAACCGCTAGTAAACGTGTTACTTCTCGATTTACTCGTTCTCACTATAAACACTTCAATCTCAACGATGATTTCTCTCAAGCTATCTTTAATCGTTACTTAGAGATGCTGGATTATAATCGTAATATCTTCACTCAAGCTGATATTGACTCTTTCGCTGCGTCATCTACACAAATTGATGATCAGCTGAAATCGGGCAATAACCAGATTGCATTCGATGTTTATAATCTGTCTATGCAGAAGCGTTTTGAACGTTTTCAATATGCATTGTCTTTGCTAGATACTGAGATTAAGTTTGATACCGATGAAAGTATTGAGCTCAATCGCAGTGAAGCAGAGTGGCCAAAAGATATCGCTGAAGTGAATGAGCTTTGGAGAAAACGCGTTAAATACGATGCGTTGAATCTAAAACTTACTGGTAAAGAGTGGCCAAAGATTCAAGAAGTTTTGGAAAAGCGTTACAACAATGCGATGAAGCGTATTACGCAATCGCATAATGAAGATGCTTTCCAGATCTACATGAACGCATTTGCGCGTGAAGTTGATCCTCACACAAGTTACCTTTCTCCAAGAAATGCAGAACAATTCCAATCTGAGATGAACCTATCTCTAGAAGGTATTGGTGCTGTACTTCAGATGACAGACGACTACACCGTTATTCGATCTTTAGTTGCTGGTGGCCCTGCGTCAAATAGCAAACAATTGAGCGATGGCGACCGTATTGTTGGCGTTGGTCAAGATGGCGAAGAGATTGTTGATGTTATCGGCTGGCGTTTAGACGATGTAGTGCAATTAATTAAAGGACCGAAAGGGACTAAAGTTAAGCTACAGATCTTGCCAGACGGTAAAGATGCAAAAAGTCACGTTGTCACAATTGTACGCGATAAGATTCGTTTAGAAGACCGCGCTGTCAAGTCAGAAGTTATCGAGAAAGATGGCAAGAAGATTGGTGTACTAGAAGTACCAAGTTTCTATGTTGGCCTTTCTAAAGATACCGATAAATTGATCACCGAGCTTAAAGAGCAAGGTGTTGAAGGTATTGTTGTTGATCTGCGAAACAATGGCGGTGGTGCACTAACGGAAGCAACCGAACTCTCTGGTTTGTTTATCAAAGAGGGGCCTGTTGTTCAGGTTCGTGATAGCTACGGTCGTGTCAAAGTGAACAGCGATACTGATGGTGAAATCAGTTACCAAGGTCCGTTAACGGTATTGGTGAATCGCTACAGTGCTTCGGCATCTGAAATCTTTGCAGCAGCGATGCAGGATTACGGTCGTGCAATCATCCTAGGTGAAAACTCTTTCGGTAAAGGTACGGTACAACAACATCGTTCTTTGAATCATATTTATGATTTGTTCGACAAAGAGTTGGGCTACGTTCAATACACAATCCAGAAATTCTACCGAATCAATGGTGGTAGTACGCAAAACAAAGGTGTAGTGCCTGATATTGCTTACCCAACGCCAATTGACCCAGCAGATACTGGTGAAAGTGTTGAAGACAATGCTCTACCTTGGGACAGCATTGATAAAGCAAACTACTCAGTGTTACAGCGTAACGATGAGCGAATTGCTGCTTTAACGGCTCAACACCAAGCTCGTATTGCGACAGATATGGAATTTGGCTTTATCGCGCAAGATATTGAAAAATATAAGGCAGATAAAGACGATAACGACCTTTCTTTGAATGAAAAGGTACGTCAGCAAGAGAGCGATGATGCGGATGCGCTTCGTCTAGATCGTATTAATCAACGTCAAAAAGCCGCTAAGTTAGAGGCGTTTAAAACGTTGGATGATATTCCTAAAGACTATGAAGCGCCGGATGCTTATCTTGATGAGTCTGTTGCTATCATGCTGGATATGATCAAGAAATAGAGCAACCGCCTGTTAAAAGGTGATTGTTTAAAGATACGCAATTAAAAAGCGAGCCTAGGCTCGCTTTTTTGTGTCTATGATTTGACAGGAATATCTGATTGTAACCGTTGAGATTGTCGCCAAGAACACTCAATATTCAGGGTGATTTAGCTCTATTTTGCGTTGGATAATGACACTTAAGTTACTTCGCACTTAAAATTTAGTGACTTGGATCATATTTTTTCGCTTTCTAATCATTACGTGCCTAAGCTTAAAGAAAATGAGGGGGCGCGTATGAAATGGATTCTACTAATTTTATCTTGTTTAAGTTTTGTTGCTTTTGGGAGCGAGGTCGCTTCGAGCAGCCAACAATCAAAAAGTGATAGTAATCTATCTCATTTTGACCTTCCTCTGTTGCTTGGCGATTGGTATTTGATGAATCCAGATCCTGAGCAAGGTACTGAAAACTTTAGAGCAATTAAGCTCACACTCGATTCAAATTACTCATTCACTATCGATATCCAAAAGAAAGACTACAGTGTGGATCATTGGGAAGGTTTGTATAACGCCAATGAAGACACGATTATTTTGGGTTTGAATACTTCTGAGCCTCAGGTTTACGCGTACAGCAGTAATCACAATATGTTGAATCTTAACGGTGTTATGTTCACCAAAGCCTTGCCTAACGCCCTGGCTGGAATTTGGTCAAGCGCCGAACTGTCTGGAAGCGACTTACGAGCCAGCAACATTCAAAAAATGGATTTAGTGCTTCAACCTGATTTTATCTTCATGTTCCGAGTATCCGATGAAGAAGGGGGTGAAGTCATTCGCCGCGGTGTGTATTACACCGAGGGTGACCAGTTAGTACTACTTTATGAGAATGGCGAACACGGTACTCGTTACACATTGAACAGTGATGTTTTGACACTTCAAGGTGAAGAGGGAGACATGTTCGCGGTGCTTAATCGTATACGTTAACTACGAGTTTTAGCCATAAAATCGGCTTGTTGAAAATATGGCACACAGTTCATTTCTTAGCCGTTCCTTTCTGATTTGATTGATAAGATAGCAAAACATGGAGGCATTTTCCTACAATGCCTCCTTTTTTTAATATTCCCCTTGTGTTCTTGGCGCTCAACCTTTAGATATATACAGTTAACAAATAATTACGTATAACGATCAAAAGGAACCCGTCATGGCACATACACCTCAAGCCAAGTATCGTAAAGATTATCAATCACCATCTCACACTATTTCTGAAATCGATCTTACTTTCGATTTGTACGATTCAGCATCCATCATTACGGCGGTGTCTAGTGTTAAGCAAGAGAAAGATAGCTCGACCTTAGTACTTGATGGTGAAGGCTTGAAGCTGGTTTCTGTTTTGGTAGAAGGTAAAGAGTGGACTCAATATGAACAGTCTGAAACTCAACTGACACTGAATGATTTACCACAAGAAACCACATTAACGATCGTGACTGAAGTTGATCCTGAGGGGAACAGTGCACTTGAAGGCCTGTACAAATCAGGTGGTGCTTTCTGTACGCAATGTGAAGCGGAAGGTTTCCGTCGCATCACTTACTACATGGATCGCCCAGACGTCTTGGCAAAGTTCACCACAACGGTTATCGCCGACAAAGCAGAAAATCCATTCTTATTAAGTAATGGTAACCGTGTTGATGAAGGTGAAGCTGAAAATGGTCGTCACTGGGTGAAGTGGCAAGACCCACATCCAAAACCAGCATACCTATTTGCTTTAGTTGCGGGTGACTTTGACGTACTTCGTGATGCTTACACCACGCAATCGGGTCGCAAAGTTGACCTAGAAATCTTTGTCGACAAAGGTAACCTAGACAGAGCTAACCACGCGATGGTTTCTTTGATTAACTCAATGAAGTGGGACGAAGAGCGTTTCAACTTAGAGTACGACTTAGACATCTACATGATCGTAGCCGTTGATTTCTTCAACATGGGTGCGATGGAAAACAAAGGCCTGAACGTATTCAACTCTAAGTTTGTTCTCGCGAACGACCAAACTGCTACGGATACCGATTACCTAGGTATCGAAGCGGTAATCGGTCACGAATATTTCCATAACTGGACCGGTAACCGAGTGACTTGTCGTGATTGGTTCCAACTAAGCTTGAAAGAAGGCTTAACTGTATTCCGCGACCAAGAGTTCTCATCTGATCTTGGCTCTCGCGCAGTAAACCGCATCAACAACGTTCGTATTATTCGCGGGCCACAATTCGCTGAAGATGCAAGTCCAATGTCTCACCCAATTCGTCCAGAAAAAGTGATAGAAATGAATAACTTCTACACATTGACTGTGTACGAAAAGGGCAGTGAAGTGATCCGAATGATCCACACATTGTTGGGTGAAGACGGTTTCCAAAAAGGCATGAAGCTTTACTTCGAACGTCACGACGGCACGGCTGCAACATGTGAAGACTTCGTCGCGGCAATGGAAGATGCATCGGGTGTCGACCTATCTCAGTTCCGTTTATGGTATAGCCAGTCTGGCACGCCGACGCTGTCTGTTGAAAGTAAGTACGACGCAGATAAGAAGCAGTACACGTTAACAACTCGCCAAGTAACAGCGCCAACTCATGAGCAAACGGAAAAGCAGGCTCTGCATATTCCTCTTGATATCGAGTTATACACGGCTATGGGTGAAGTTGTTGAGTTACAATGTAACGGTAAGCCAGTTCATAACGTATTAGATGTGAAAGAAGCAGAGCAAACGTTCGTGTTTGAAAACGTTTCTGAGCAACCGATCCCATCATTACTTCGTGAATTTTCTGCGCCAGTGAAATTGGAATACGACTATTCAGATGAAGAACTGATCTTCTTGATGGTGTATGCTCGCAATGAGTTCTCTCGTTGGGATGCGGGTCAAATGCTATTAGCGAAGTACATCCGCAGTAACGTGGAGAAGGTTCAACAAGGTCAAGCGTTTGAGCTTTCAGATTCTGTTGTTGATGCATTCCGTGGCGTACTGCTGAGTGATTCACTAGAGCCTGCGTTTATTGCAGAAATGCTCTCTCTACCAAGCCACAACGAAGTATCGGGTTGGTATGAGCGTGTTGATATTGATGCGGTTGCATCGGTCCTTAATTCAATGAGAGTAACACTAGCTGCAGAACTTGAAGACGAGTTAGCAGCGGTTTATCACAGCCACGCACTATCGGAATACACGATCGATCACGATTCGATTGGTAAGCGTACTCTACGTAAAGTTTGCCTAAGTTACTTAGCTCATACTGAGCAGGGTAATGACTTGGTTGTTGCGATGTACCAGCAAGCAAACAACATGACAGACACCATGGCAGCAATGGGAGCGGCAAACAGTGCTCAACTCGCATGTCGTGAAACCTTGATGGCGGATTACAGTGACAAGTGGAAACACGATGGTCTTGTTATGGATAAGTGGTTTGCATTACAAGGTACAAACCCAAGTTCAAACGCTCTTGAAGTGATCAAAGCGTCGATGTCGCACCAAGCGTTCAGTTTGAAGAACCCGAACCGTACCCGTAACTTGGTCGGTTCATTCTTAAACATGAACCCGGTTCAATTCCATGACAAGTCTGGTCAAGGCTATGCATTTGCTGGCGAGATCTTACGTGAGCTAAACAGCAGCAACCCGCAAGTGGCTTCACGTCTGATTGATCCATTACTTAAATTCCGTAAGTACGATGATGAACGCCAAGCTCTTATTAAACAGGAACTTGAGACATTGAAGAACATGGACAACCTAGCAAAAGACTTGTTTGAGAAAGTAACGAAAGCACTAGAAGCTTAAGTTAAACGCTCAATAAGATAAGCTGTTTGCTACAACGAAAGGTCATCAGTGGTAGAGAATATCTGCCACTGATTTTTTGTTTCTGGTTCATCGAATTTTCGATAAGCTAGAGACGTTTTCAAGCTCAGTTTCACCGTCAGACATCGTTAAGTGCCAAAAAATACCGGCACTGTATATTTATACAGGTATCGTATGAATCGCTATATTTTCCAACTAAACATCTCATATCAACAGTTTTTGGCCAGCTATTCTGGTGCGGCAAGTAAAGTTCAAGTGATAACAACAACAGGTTTACGCTTACAGTTACCTGCAACTCGGTTCAGACCATTTCTTACACAAATAGGGGTTAGAGGGCAGTTTAGGCTGACAACTGACCAAAAAAATAAGTTTATTAAGTTAGAAGCTCTGTAAACCTTGGCGTGCCTAGTGAGTTAAAAGGAATCTTAATCACATAATCAAACATTTCACCTCTTACCACCTCTAAAACAATTAACTATTTTTCAATAATGCTTTTACAATAAATGAATGCATTACCTTTGCTTAACTCGTTAGTAGAAAAGCGCTCTACGGCACGTTTCAAACACCAGATTAAGTGATCCCCCTAATAATAAAATATAATTCTAATTGTGGAGTGTGACTATGACCGCACGTGAAACTGTGGTTCCAGTTTTACTTGAAAAAGTTTACAAGCTGATTCAAGACAAACTTGACCTTGCTCATCGACCTCTCGTAACTCAACTTGCTCAACACTTGTTTAGTAACGTTTCTCACGACGATCTGACTCAGAGAAACGAATCCGATTTATATGGTGCTGTAGTTAGCCTATGGCATCACATCAATGAAAAGAAAGCCGACGAAATCTCTGTACGCGTTTTCAACCCGACGGTAAGTCGTCAAGGTTGGCAGTCTACTCACACTATCGTTGAGATAGTCGTTCCAGACAGCCCATTCCTTGTTGATTCTGTAAAAATGGCATTGACTCGCCTAGACCTTTCTTCTCACCTTATGCTTCATAACCCAACACAAATCTCTCGCTCAGATAAGGGCAGTGTTGTCGGTGTTAGCAATAACGAAGGTGCATTCCAATCTCTTTTCCATATAGAAGTTGACCGTCTTAGCAGCAAAGCTGAAATGACAGCGCTTAAAACGGAACTGCTGGATATTTTTACCGACACGAGCTTAGTCGTGAACGATTGGTTGAATATGGTTGAAAAACTTAAAGAAGTGACCAATCAAGTCGAACAGCAAAAAGAGACCATTCCAGTAGACGGCCAACGCTTTGATGAGACGTTGGCATTTCTTCGTTGGTTAGGTGAACACAACTTTACATTCATGGGTTATAAGGAATATGACCTGGTTTCAGTTAACGGCGATACTGAACTGCAACCGACCAAGGAGCAAGGTCTTGGTTTGTTTGCGAATTCAGATCGTGTACGTAACGTTAAGCTATCTGAGTTTTCTGATTCGGCACGCCTTGAAGCGAAAAAGCCTTATGTACTTATCGTAACCAAGGGCAACACGGCTTCACGCATTCACCGCCCAGCTTACAACGATTACATTGGTATTAAGAAGTTCGATAAGAACGGTAAGGTCATTGGTGAGCACCGCTTTACTGGCCTTTACACATCTGCCGTTTATAACCAAACCGTAGAAACGATTCCTCTTGTTCGCGAGAAAGTAGAGCGTATCTTGGATGCGAGTGGTTACCGTGAAGGTTCATACTCTTACAAAGCTCTGCACAACATTCTTGAAAACTACCCACGTGATGAACTGCTGCAAGCTCGAGAAGAAGAGCTACTAGAAGTCGGTACGGGCGTAGTGCAAATGCAAGATCGCGATCTTCTGCGTTTGTTTGTTCGCAAAGACCCGTTTGGTCGTTTCTTTAGCTGCATGGTTTACGTAACAAAAGATCGTTACAACACTGAGCTTCGTCGCCAAACACAGCGCATCTTGAAACAGTACTTTGGTTGTGAAGAAGAGGTTGAATTTACAACGTACTTCTCTGAAAGCCCGCTAGCAAGAACGCACTATATTGTTCGTGTTGATAACAACAACATGGATGTGGACGTGAAAACAATTGAGCAAAATTTAATGGAAGTATCGTCTACGTGGGATGACCGTCTGTCTGAGTCAATCATTGCAAACTTCGGTGAAAGCAAAGGTCTTCCATTATCGAAAGAGTACATGCGTGCATTCCCACGTTCGTACAAAGAAGACATGATGCCAGGTTCAGCTGTTGCTGACATCGAACGTTTAGAAGCGCTAAGTGAAGACAACAAACTGGGTATGCTTTTCTACCGTCCTCAAGAAGAAGCGGCAGATTCAAAAGCCGTTCGTTTGAAGTTGTTCTACCACAGCGATGAGCCAATTCACCTTTCTGATGTTATGCCAATGCTTGAAAACTTTGGCCTACGCGTTATCGGTGAATCTCCATATGAAGTGCGTAAAACCAACGGTGTGACATATTGGATCCTAGATTTCTCTATGCTGCACAAGAGCGATAAGACTATTGATCTTCGTGAAGCTCGCGATCTTTTCCAACAAGCCTTTGCGGCAATTTGGGCGGGTGAGTTAGATAGCGATGGTTTCAACCGCTTAGTACTGGGTGCTGGTCTTTCTGGCCGTGAAATCTCAATTTTACGTGCTTATGCTCGTTACATGCGTCAGGTTGGTTTCCCATTCAGCCAACAATACATTGAAGACACACTGTCTCATTACCCAGAGTTAGCGAAAGGGTTAGTGAGTTTATTCGGCAAGCGTTTTGACCCTAAACTAAAGGGCAGCGCAAAAGGCCAACAAGATCTTATTAAGAAGATCACTGAACAGTTGGATCATGTAGAAAGCTTGGATGATGATCGTATCATTCGTCGCTACATGGAAATGATCACTGCAACGCTTCGTACTAACTACTACCAAGTAGACGAGAACAAGCAGTCTAAACCTTGGTTGGCTCTGAAAATGAGACCAAGCGAGATTCCAGATATCCCTGCGCCGGTTCCTGCGTTTGAGATCTTCGTTTACGCACCAGACATTGAAGGTGTGCATCTACGTGGCGGTAAAGTAGCACGTGGTGGTTTACGTTGGTCAGACCGTCAAGAGGACTTCCGTACTGAGATTCTAGGCCTAGTTAAAGCGCAACAAGTTAAGAACACGGTTATCGTACCGGTTGGTGCTAAAGGCGGTTTCGTTTGTAAGCGTCAACACATGATGTCTGGCCGAGACGAGATCTTCGCTGAAGGTCAACGTTGTTACAAGCGCTTCATCCGTGCATTGCTAGACGTCTCAGACAACATCATTGAAGGTGAGGTTATCCCACCTAAGAGCGTTGTTCGTCACGATGAAGATGACCCGTATTTGGTTGTTGCTGCCGATAAAGGCACCGCGACATTCTCAGATCTAGCGAACTCAGTAGCGGAAGAGTACAACTTCTGGCTAGGTGATGCGTTTGCATCAGGTGGATCTAACGGTTACGACCACAAAGCCATGGGTATCACGGCAAAAGGTGGCTGGGAATCGGTTAAACGTCACTTCCGCGAAATGGGTATCAACTGTCAAAGCACAGACTTCACTGCCATTGGTGTGGGTGATATGGCGGGTGACGTATTTGGTAACGGTATGCTGCTATCTAAGCACATTCGCTTACAAGCTGCGTTTAACCACATGCACATCTTCATTGACCCGAATCCAGAGTCGGCATCAAGCTGGGTAGAGCGTGACCGTCTGTTTAACCTGCCTCGTTCAAGCTGGGAAGATTACAATAAAGACCTGATTTCTCAGGGTGGTGGCATCTTCTCTCGTCGAGCGAAGTCTATCTCTCTAACACCTGAAATTCAGAAAATGCTCGGCACCAAGAAAGCATCAATGGCACCAAATGACTTGATCAAAGCGATCTTGTCTATGAAGGTTGATCTACTTTGGAACGGCGGTATTGGTACTTACGTTAAGTCTTCTAGTGAGACTCATACCGATGTGGGTGACCGTGCAAATGACGTGCTACGTATCGACGGCCGTGATCTGAAAGCTAAGGTTGTTGGTGAGGGCGGTAACTTGGGTATGACTCAATTGGGTCGTATTGAATACGCTCTAACGGGCGGTAGAGTTAATACTGACTTTGTAGATAACGTTGGTGGTGTAGATTGCTCGGATAACGAAGTTAACATTAAGATCTTCTTGAATGGCTTGGTGTCTAATGGTGATCTAACCGTTAAACAACGTAACCAAGTTCTTGAATCTATGGAAGACGAAGTAGGCGAAATCGTACTAGACGACGCTTACTGCCAAGCTGAGTCTATCTCTGTTACTGAGCATCAAGGTGTTGGCTTAGTGAAAGAGCAAATCCGCTTTATCCACACTATGGAAAAAGCAGGGTACTTAGACCGTGGTTTGGAATACATCCCAGATGACGAAACGCTGCTAGAGCGTGAGAAGCAAGGCCAAGCACTAACAAGACCTGAACTATCAGTATTGATCGCTTACGGTAAAATGGTTCTAAAAGAAGATCTTGTGAGTGATGACATTGCGAATGATGAGTTCCATGCTCAACAACTGATGCAATACTTCCCAACAGAGTTACGCCGTAACTACTCTCAGCATATGGATAACCATCCACTTCGTGCAGAGATCATTGCGACTGCGCTTGCTAACCAAATGGTTAACGAGATGGGCTGTAACTTTGTGACTCGCTTGCAAGAAGAGACGGGCGCAAACATTGTTGATATTGCGAATGCTTACGCGGCATCACGTGAAATCTACGGTTTGGGTAAGGTACTAAAGAGCATTCGTGAACTGGACAACATCTCAAGTTCTGAAGCTCAATACGAATTGCTTTACCATGTACGTCGTACGCTTCGTCGTCTAGCACGCTGGTTGTTAAGAAATCGTACCGGTAAACAGTCAGTGAATGCATTGATTGAGCTTTACCAAGGTGATGTCGTTGCGATTACTGAGAAGCTGGATGAAAACCTAGTGGCTTCAGAAGTAGAAGAGCATCAAGCAATGGCTCAACTATGGATTGACCAAGGTGTAAACGCTGAGCTGGCTAATTCAGTAGCTCGTTTGTCTAGCTTGTACTCAGCACTGGATATATCCACAGTAGCTCGCGAAACAGGTAAAACAGTACAACAAGCGTCTAAGCTTTACTTCAACCTAGGCGACCGTTTGTCACTGCACTGGTTCTTGAAGCAAATCAATGGCCAAGCTGTAGACAACAACTGGCAAGCACTGGCGCGTGCAGCATTCAGAGAAGATCTGGATTGGCAGCAACGTCAGTTAACTGGCCAAGTACTTAACTGTGGTTGTGCTTCAGACATCGATGTGATTAAAGCGCTTGATGACTGGATGGAAAGTAACTCTGTTTCTCTACATCGTTGGGAAAGCATCCTAAACGAATTCAAAGTGGGTTCTGTTCATGAGTTTGCTAAGTTCTCAGTAGCACTGCGTGAATTGATGCTGTTGAATCTAAACTGCATGTCGAAAGACTAGTCACTAGATAAGACGAAAAACTATAAGGGCAGGCCACAAGGTCTGCCTTTTTCGTTTCGGTAAAGTGGAAACAATAGGCCTAACGATTTTTGAAGAACCAATTTCGACGCACACGTTGTTTGTTGTTAAGTGAGTTGGTGGCTGTACTAAGGTTGAGATTAGAAATGGGTTAATAACCTGAAGAAAACGATAACGTTTGCTTAATAATGAACCTCATTCGTTAGCAAACTCGATTATCTTACCCTTACAGACAGTAATAGATTGAATAGTTGGGTAAATAAGTAAATAATATCGCCCCGTTTACACGGGGCTTTTTTCTATCGGAGGCACAATGCTTTACCGTCTAGCCAGAACTGGCTTTTTCCAACTTGATGCCGAAAAGGCACATGATCTTGCAATTCAAAATTTCAAGCGCTTCACAGGCACACCTATTGATCTTTTGTATCGCCAACAATTACCTCACCGACCTGTAGAGTGCATGGGTCTTACTTTTAAAAACCCAGTTGGCTTAGCTGCCGGCCTAGATAAAAACGGCGAATGTATTGATGCATTTGGCGCAATGGGTTTTGGTTTCGTAGAAGTAGGAACAGTGACTCCACGTCCACAAGCGGGTAACGACAAACCTCGTTTATTCCGTCTTGTTGAAGCTGAAGGTATCATCAACCGCATGGGTTTTAACAACCTAGGCGTCGATAACCTTGTTGAGAATGTTAAGAAGTCGAACTACGATGGCATCTTAGGCATTAACATCGGTAAGAATAAAGACACACCAATTGAAAAGGGCGCTGAAGATTACTTGATCTGTATGGAGAAGGTATATCAATACGCTGGTTATATTGCTGTGAACATCTCTTCACCAAACACTCCAGGACTTCGTTCTCTACAATACGGCGAAGCTCTAGACGATCTATTGTCTGAACTTAAAACGAAACAATCTGAACTGGAAGAGAAGCATGGTAAATATGTTCCTCTTGCTCTTAAGATTGCTCCGGATCTAAGCGACGACGAAATTCGCCAAATTTGTGAATCATTGATCAAAAATAAGATCGATGGTGTGATCGCAACAAACACAACATTGGATCGTTCAATCGTTGAAGGCATGAAACATTGCGATGAAGCGGGTGGCCTAAGTGGACGTCCAGTTCAATCTCGTAGTACTGAGGTAGTTCGTAAACTTCACGAAGAGCTTGGTGACAAACTGCCGATCATTGGAGTAGGTGGTGTTGACTCGTATGTTGCTGCAAAAGAGAAAATGATGGCGGGCGCTAAGCTTGTACAGGTTTACTCTGGTTTCATCTACAAAGGCCCAGGCCTAGTTGGCGACATCGTTAAAAATCTATAAGCTGAAATTGCTTTTATTATTGAATAGCGACAATCTGGCATCGTCTTACTAAAAGAGACACTGTAACTCACTGAGTTGTAGAGAAAAGCGATAAGAAAGAGGAATTCATTTCCTCTTTTTTTTTGCCTATTGCTCAGTAAAATTACTGTAATTGAAGGTAATTTTGCGTTTTACCTAATGGAATGGTTCAACAGTGTGAGACGAAATGATGCTTAAACCTAGCGATACATGGAGTTGGTATTACGATGAGCAGCAATGTTCATTAATGCTAAACCTCGGAGAGGATATGATTTTCAAAACGAATCTGGTCCGCAATAAGCTGGTGGACTGCGCGTTTAGAGATAATGAATTCACCGTTGATGACGCATCTTCATACCAAACCTTCAAAGAACAAATTTCTGGCTTAGAACTGTCTGAGCCTCGTCAAGCTGAACTCGCGCTTTATTGCGTGGCAGCAAAGCGCTTCCACAAGCCTGTACAGCCTAAGAGTTGGTTCTTCGACTCACAGGGTGCTGGCCACGAATATCCTCAAGAAGGGGATATCGTACAAATGAATAACGAGCATAGCTTAGGGTATTTCATTGTATTAGAAGTGGGAGAGTGTGCGAGCCTATGTGCATTTGTCGACCTAGAAGAGTTTCTGCTTACACCTTCAAAAGGGTTACGCTTTGGCGACTCAATTAAGGTCATGCACGATAGAATGATAGACGCGAACGCTATTCTTCATCAAACGCACATTGCGATGGTCGGTTAGCCTTCAATCTAGTCCATCATTTCTCACACACATCGCAACGCATCAACCTGTCAAATCTTCCCCAAAATCGGCTCATAAGCCGATTTTTTTGTGCCTAAAAAACCTCATCCTGATAAATACATCACTGCTTAACCATTTAAATAGTGAACTTACGACTATTTTTTCGCCTTAATTTCTGCCTGTTTTTATCGCCAGAAGTGTAATTTACCCATCTTTATTCCCTGTTTTTTCCCTTTTGTGGCTAACTTTCACTCTGAATTCTTTATTGGTATATACCAAATTTAGGGTGAATATAAATTCACTTTGTCGCTTTGACGGGAATTTGCTCATGAATCGTGTTGGTTTGATAAGTCTTATGTTCTAAGGGGATGTGGGTAAGCGATCGCTTCAACACTGTGCGTTTGCTAGCCAGTTAGAAGAAAGATTCAATGAAAAGACGAGTTTAGTGTGATGCTCTAGTAACAAATTCAGGTATAATCGAGCTCATTTTTATCAATAAAAGAACACTATGAATCAATATCTAGCGGTTACCTCAAATGGCCTTGAGAATTTATTAGTTGAAGAACTAACCCAACTAGGGATTACAAACGCAAAACCTGTTCAAGCAGGTGTTAAATTCAAAGCCACCAATGAGCAAATTTATCGTTGTTGTTTGTGGAGCCGTTTGGCTTCTCGATTTGTACGTGTCCTTTCTGAATTCACTTGTATGGACGACATGGATTTGTACCTATCAACCACTGCGGTTAACTGGGTAAATCAATTCCATAGCTCTAAGCGTTTTGTTGTTGACTTCAATGGTACGAACAACGAAATCCGCAATAGCCAATACGGTGCGATGAAAGTAAAAGATGCCGTTGTTGATTGCTTCGAGAAGAAGTCTCTACCTCGTCCTTCTATCAGCAAAGAGAACCCAGACATTCGCATTCACGTTCGTCTACACCGTGATAAAGCGATTCTTGGTGTTGATATGGTGGGCAGCGGTCTTCACCAACGTGGCTACCGTCCAGAATCAGGTCGTGCACCTCTGCGTGAAACACTTGCTGCAGCGATTCTTCTTCGTAGTGGTTGGGATGCGACTAAGCCTTTCCTAGATCCTATGTGTGGTTCAGGTACGTTAGTGATTGAAGCGGCAATGATGGCTGCAAACATGGCTCCAGGTGTTAAACGCCAGAAGTGGTGTTTTGAATCATTAGAAGATTTCGAACCAGAGCTTTGGGCTGAAGTGAAAGCGGAAGCGAACGTTCAAGGTCGTCGTGGCGTTAAGAAAGTAGAATGTAAGTTCTATGGCTATGACAATGACGAACGCATGATCAAAACAGCGCGTGACAATGCTCGTCGTGCTGGTGTTGAAGAGTTGATTGAATTCGAAGTAGGTGATGCTGCAAAACTTAAGCGTCCTACTGAGTTTACTGATGGTGTGCTTGTTTCTAACCCACCTTATGGTGAGCGTCTAGGTACAGAGCCGGGCCTTATTGCACTTTACACGGCATTCGGCGCGCAGCTTAAAGCGGAATTTGGCGGTTGTAACGCGTCTATCTTCTCTAGTTCAGACGAACTACTGAGCTGCTTACGCATGCGTGCAGACAAACAGTTCAAATTGAACAACGGTGCGTTACCGTGTCACCAAAAGAACTACTCAATTTCAGATCGTCCGATGTCAGAACGTCCAACGGGCGAACAAGAACAACTGATTGCGCCAGACTTTGCAAACCGTCTTAAAAAGAACATCGGTAAAATCGGTAAGTGGGCTAAGAAAGAGCAATTAGATTGTTACCGTATCTACGATGCGGACTTACCAGAATACAATGTAGCGATTGATGTATACCCAGGTCACCTTGTGATTCAAGAATACGCAGCGCCTAAAGATGTACCGGAAGAGAAGGCGAAACGTCGTCTAACCGATATTATCCGTGCTTCTATTCAAGTAACGGGCGTTGAAGCAAACAACGTGGTTCTTAAGGTTCGTCAGAAGCAGAAAGGCCGTTCTCAATACCAGAAGATGGCTCAAGACTCATCTAATTTAGAAGTGAACGAGTACGGCGTTAAGCTGATTGTTAATCTTCATGATTACCTAGATACGGGTTTGTTCCTAGATCATAAGATCACTCGTCGTCGTATTGGTGAGATGGCTGCGGGTAAAGATTTCCTAAACTTGTTTGCTTACACAGGTAGTGCATCTGTTCATGCTGCAGTCGGTGGCGCACGCTCGACAACAACGGTTGATATGTCTAATACCTACCTTGAGTGGGCAAAGCAGAACATGGAGCTTAACGGTCGTGTTGGTCGTCAACATCAGTTTGTTCAAGCTGACTGCTTACAGTGGTTGGTTAAAGAGCAGGGTTCTTACGACCTGATCTTTATTGATCCACCTACGTTCTCAAACTCTAAGCGTATGGATCAATCTTTCGATGTTCAACGTGATCACATTCAGTTGATGGAAAACCTTAAGCGTCTTCTTCGTGAAGAAGGCACGATTGTGTTCTCTAACAACAAACGTCACTTCAAAATGGATCTAGAAGGTCTAGAAGCGTTAGGTCTTAAAGCTCAGAACATTTCTGCTAAGACGCTTCCATTGGACTTCTCTCGCAATAAGCACATTCATAACTGCTGGTTGATTACACATAAGTAGTTAAGAGATTGTATAAGGATATATAGTGCTGACTCTCTACAGTACAGAAGGGTGCCATCTATGTGAGATGGCATTCCAACTCACGGAACAGTTAAACATTAGCCATCACGTCAACGTTGTCGACATTGCATTTGATGATGAGCTCTTTTCCCGTTACGGGGTCACTATTCCGGTGCTCAAATTTGAAAGCTCTGACCTTTCTCAAAGCTCAGAGCTTAACTGGCCATTTGGCTTGTTAGAACTTAATGATTGGTTAAAGAAGAATGGCATTACTTACAATTCATAATGGGCAACTCGCGTTTGGCGATCACCCGTTATTAGATCGTGCAGACTTTGCACTGCAAGAAAACGAACGTGTGTGTTTAGTAGGGCGCAATGGCGCTGGTAAGTCTACATTGATGAAAATCCTGTCTGGGAACATCATCATGGACGACGGCAAGATGCAAATCACACAAGATGTGGTTGTATCTCGCCTTGAGCAAGATCCACCGCGTAATGAAGAAGGCACCGTTTATGATTACGTTGCTGGTGGCCTAGCGGAAATCGGCGAACAGTTGAAGATCTATCATGATCTTCTGGATCTCATTGGTACTGACCCTAGCGAAAAGAACCTAAATCGCCTTACTCGCGTTCAAGAGCAACTGGATCATGCGAACGCATGGCGCTTTGAAGATCGCGTAAGTAACGTAATGGCTGCGCTTAAACTCACTGCTGAAACAAAACTGACTGATTTGTCTGGTGGTTGGCAACGTAAAGCGGCACTTGCTCGTGCGCTTGTATGTGACCCAGACGTGCTTCTACTCGATGAACCGACTAACCACTTGGATGTTGCGACTATTGAATGGTTAGAAGGCTTCCTGAAAGACTTCCGTGGTTCAATCATCTTTATCTCGCATGACCGTGCTTTCATCAAATCGATGGCAACACGCATTGTTGATCTTGATCGTGGTAAGTTGAGCTCGTTCCCTGGCGATTACGAAAACTACCTATTAGATAAAGAAGAAGCGTTACGTGTCGAAGAGATGCAAAACGCTGAATTTGATAAGAAGCTTGCTCAAGAAGAAGTATGGATTCGTCAGGGCATTAAAGCTCGTAGAACTCGTAACGAAGGCCGCGTACGTGCGCTTAAGAAGCTACGTGAAGAGCGTTTGAACCGTCGTGAAGTGCAGGGCAAAGCGATTATCCAAATCGACGATGGTCAGCGTTCAGGCAAGATTGTATTTGAAGCTGAGAATCTTAACTTTGGCTTCGAAGGCAAAGAAATTGTTAAGGACTTCAGCTTCAACATCATGCGTGGTGATCGTATCGCTCTGATTGGTCCTAACGGTTGTGGTAAGAGTACGGTGCTTAAACTGCTTCTTGACCAACTTAAGCCTGATTCAGGTCGTCTGCATTGTGGTACTAAGCTTGAAGTCGCTTACTTCGACCAATACCGTGAAATCCTAGACCCTGAGAAGTCTGTAATTGATAACCTAGCGGATGGTAAGCAAGAAGTCACTGTAGGTGGTCGTGAGCGTCATGCACTTAGCTACTTACAAGATTTCTTATTCTCACCTAAACGTGCTCGTACTCCTGTTAAGGCACTGTCTGGTGGTGAGAAAAACCGTCTGTTATTAGCTCGTATCTTCCTTAAGTCGAACAACTTATTGATTCTCGATGAGCCAACCAACGATCTAGATATCGAAACTTTGGAACTTTTAGAAGATTTGCTTGCCAACTATCAGGGTACGCTTCTTTTAGTGAGCCACGATCGTCAGTTTGTTGATAACACGGTTATGACAAGTTGGATCTTCGAAGGTAACGGTGTGATTGAAGAATTTGTTGGTGGCTATCACGATGCTCAGCAGCAAAGAAAGCAAGCATTAGAGTACCGACAGGTTGAAAAGCCATCAAAGCCTGAGAAAGTAGTTGAGGAAACTCCCAAAACTGCGCCAGTTAAGGCTAAACCTAAGAAGTTATCGTATAAGCTACAACGAGAACTAGAAGCGCTACCAATGCGTTTAGAAGAATTGGAAACTCAAATTGAAACTCTTCAGGAAGAAGTCAACGATCCCAGCTTCTTTTCAAAATCTGTAGAGCAGACACAACCAGTATTAGATAAGCTATCTGCAGCAGAGCAGGAGCTTGAAGTTGCTTTTGAGCGCTGGGAAGAGCTCGAGGCACAACAACAGGAAAGTTAAGAAGTAATAATGACTTGTACTAAATTTAAATTAACTACAGTCGCAGCATTAGTTTTTGCTGCAACTAACGCGAATGCTGCGCTTTATACGATTGTTGAAGTGGACAGCCCTGTATCAGGTAATGAAGTGCATGGTGTTGCTATTGAGCCTGCAGCAATTCCTACGTTAGCACAAGGCCTTACAGCTACTTTAGGTTGTTTTGGTGGTGACAGTATTGATGGCAAGGCATGTTCATCTTACGTTCTAGCTGGTGAAACACGAAATACTCTAGAAGCGGTGAGTTATCGTGAAGAGGTGCCTTTCGCTATGGATGCTCCGTTTCAATACATTCAAGAGTTTGAAGACTTTGAAAACTATTGCTATCGAGAGCTAAGATATTCAACTTGTCAGAGCTGGGCAGAAAACCGTTGGAATGATACTTGGAGTAAGGAAAAAAATGACCTTACTTACGTTAATGCCAAAGCTTTTGTTGAAGATGGCGATATCTTTGAGAGCCGCAATACGGTCATTAACGCATTGGATGATGACGCCAAGCCATTGGGTGTTAAGTCTGACGGCAACATCCGTAATAATGCGATGTTCACGACGGAACCAAGCGGACCAGCAGGTACTTCTGAAACTCGAGCGTGGCGCGCAATCAAAGCAAGTAATGGCACCGTTTATAACGTAGGTAGTGTATCTACGGAAGGCCCTAACACTGATACCTCGGATACAACGTTTAGTTCAAAAGCGGCAATCTGGGATGGAACGAAAACTACAGAGATCGACTGGATTAGATCTGGAAGTGCTCAACAGGGCGATTATTTTGCTCAAGGTAGTATGCGTTCAATTGTTGAGTCGAATTCTATCTTTTATGGTGTAGGCTATAACACTGCTGATGGTAACGGCGATCTTCAAGATATGAATGCAAGTGTCTTTGTAAGTAGTCAGATCGACTTTACAACTAATGTTGATTTATCTGCAGTTACTTGGGACACGAAACCTATCAGCGGCGCTGAGGTTAAATCTGGGTCATCTAATGATGATGCTAGATACAGTAACTCTGTTGCAACTGACATTAATGATAACTTGTTTGCTGTGGGTTACTCTAAACGTAATGGTTATGTACCAGAGAACGGCAGTGCAGGTAACAAGATTTTTGTTGTTACTGATGCGACAAATCCAACAGCAACATATTTAACTGATGGTATTTTCTTTGGCGGTTCGAGCGGCGAAGCTAAAGCGGTCAATAACTTCAATGAGTTTGTTGGCCAGATTGATGCGGAAACGACTCGTGAAGTTGATGGTAGTGAGCGTAGACACAGGGGCTTTATCTATCCATACAATTTACCTTCTTCAATCGATGCTCGCCGTGTTGATATTTTTGGTGGTAAAGCATGGTGGTTAGATGATTTAACTAACGATGGTGATGCATCTAGTCACAATAACCAATTTAGAATTATTGACGCAACCGACATCAATGATGCAGGTGTGATTTCTGCAACGGCTATCAAATGTACCGTCGACGGTAAAGATAAGCCTTATGACACAACATCACACAACTCATACTGTGGTGGTGCTTCATCTAACGCAGTTGAAAAGGTTATAGCGGTTAAGCTAATCCCAATTAAGGGAGCAAGGTATGACACTGGCTCTGACGTTGATAGTATTGTAACTCGTAGCGCCGATACAGAGAAAGTAGATCGCCAAGGTGGTAGCCTAGGTTGGTTAACTTTGACTGTGCTTGGTCTGTTAGGGTTCCGCAGAAAATTTAAATAACGTTACCTCTTGAGCCCGAGTTCACAATTCTGAACTCGGGCTTTTTTTCGCCTTGAGAAAAGTGAAAATTTGATCGATTCTTAAAGTTGGAGTCACAAAAACTCCGCAAAGTTGTAATCATTGTATGTTAGTAAATGGAACACCCGTATGAGGACTGCACTATGAAGAGACAAAAGCGTGATCGACTAGAACGAGCACAATCCCAAGGTTACAAGGCTGGTTTAAATGGACGGTCGCAGGAAGCTTGCCCATATAGCCAAATGGATTCTCGGTCTTATTGGTTAGGTGGATGGCGTGACGCCAAAGATGATAAGCAATCAGGTCTCTATAAGTAGAATAGGGCACAAAGAATTAAAGGTCAGGGCTTCATTGTCAGTTGATTTCAACGGCTGGAGCCTTGTTAGTTTCAGAAGAGTGCCAAGATCCCCAGAGCTATAAAGTATTATAGTTTCGTTACCATAAGAGCGTCTTGCTGGTGGATTTAACCTATTTCACGCTTAGGTCTGAATACCTTGATGCACTATAACTAAATTTATTGAAATAAAAATAAAGCAGCCATAGGCTGCTTTATTAAAAATCTAACTAATAGATTAGAATGCTGACGTATCTTGGAAAAGGCCAACTTTCAGATCTTTAGCAACATAAATCTCTTTACCATCAACAAGTACGCGACCATCCGCAAGGCCCATCACTAGGCGACGGTTAACAACACGCTTCATGTGGATCTCATAAGTTACTTTTTTCGCTGTAGGTAGAATTTGACCAGTGAATTTCACTTCGCCAACACCTAGAGCACGACCTTTACCTTCGCCGCCAACCCAACCAAGGTAGAAGCCAACAAGCTGCCACATTGCGTCAAGACCTAGACAACCAGGCATTACTGGGTCACCCGGGAAGTGACAATCGAAGAACCATAGGTCAGGAGTAATATCCAGCTCAGCAAGAACTAAACCTTTACCGTAATCACCTTCAGTTTCAGACATCTTAGTGATGCGATCCATCATTAGCATGTTCGGTGCTGGTAGTTGAGGGCCTTGTGGCCATAGTTCGCCTTGGCTTGATGCTAGAAGCTCTTCGCGAGTGTAAGAATCACGTTTGTTTTGCATTATCAATTACTCCGATTTTTGATAGGTGCATATTAGTGAACAGGTGTACGCTAAACAAGTCCGATCAGTACTAGACAAACCAGTTTTTAATGCGTCCAACGATTCCAATAGGGTGCTCATGTCTTTCAAAGTTTTCAATACGTTCCGCGATCTTACTCAGAACGCTTTCTTGTTCATCGTCTCTAAATGGCTTGTTCATAATGAGAGGAATTGCTTCGTCTACATTAGACACAGACCAAATATGGAATTCTTCATTCTTAATGCTTTCAATAAGGTCAGGCTTTAGTGCAAGATGCCTTAAGTTCGATCTTGGAAGGATCACACCTTGTTCGCCTGTTAAGCCGTTGTGCTTACACACATGGTAGAAGCCTTCGATTTTCTCGTTTAGCCCGCCAACAGCTTGCACACGTCCAAATTGGTCAACTGCACCTGTAACCGCAATTTGTTGATTGATAGGGTATTCAGACAAAGCACTCACCAGAGAACAAAGCTCAGCAAGAGAAGCACTATCGCCGTCTACTTCGCAATACGATTGCTCAAACACAACAGAAGCAGCGTATGGCAACGGATCTTCAAGGTTTAATGCGCTGCTCACAAATGCTTGCATGATCATCATACCTTTAGCATGAAGATTACCACCCAACTCGGCTTTGCGCTCAACGTCGGCAATATCCCCATCACCAAAGTGAATAACGCAGGAAATTCGTGCAGGTTCACCATAAGAGATCGGGTGTCCTGGAACATCGATAACCGTCAGACCATTAACTTGACCAACTTGTTCGCCCTCGGTTTCGATAATGACTTGGCCATCTCGAATATCATCAAGGGCGCGTTCTGGTAGGTAAGATTCGCGGTTATATTTGTGCTGTTGAGCTTGTTGGATATGGTGAATATCAATCTCACCATTGTCGGCTTCAATCAGAGCTTCGTTCAATAATGCATTGTGCCAAATAGGGCATAATGGAATATAGCTTTGATCTTCCGTTTCTCTTGCTCCGGCAGTAAGAATGCCCGTCAACGCTTGTTGCGTGATGGTTGGCAATTCATAGCGTTGTTGAAGCCACTTAAGGTAACCAAGATATTGAGTCAAAGTCTCTTCAGAGAGCTTGATATCTTGTTCAATTTCGCTAAATAGGCAAAAGCCGGTTTGAATATCGCTGTCCAGGTAATCAAGGTCACCTAGTTGAGCTCTGTCTCCAACAACAATCAATTTAATGTTGTAAGTCAAAGGCAAAGTCGGGGATTGGTTCAAGTGCTCTGGATTGCTGCTGATTGGTTCTACGGCTTCACCAAGCAGTGCTGATTTAAGTAGTAACCAGCTTCCAGGGTTTGCCAAGATCAAGTTTGCTGAAACGATCAGATAGCCGTTGTTTGCTCTAGCCAGTAGGCCGGGCTTTGTCGCTACAACCTTACCGTCTTTTGACTGAACTTGGTCAAACAGAGAGACAGCATTTAAAGACTCAGTTTTTATAACCGGTAGAGTGTGATCATCTAATGCAGTGACTAGAGATTCAACAATCATTTGACGATAGATCGAATTGTCTGGAGCGTTTACAAGTAAAACACGCGAAAGGTTAGACAAACGGACAAAGCGGGTTAGCGCATCTTTGAATCTATGTTGAATATCTGAAAATGGGAAAGGCGAGATGTCAGGGAATTGCTCTAATTGAGCGCTATATTCGTCGTACTGAGGCGTAACATGTCGCCAATCTACTTGAGTCATTTAAGTTTCTGATTATGATAATGAGGTAGGGAGTATATAGAAAAACCGATCTCGCTTGTAGCTCTATGTTGTAGTTACTAATCACTAAGCTAATATAAGTATGATCTTGGTCTATTCTTTCAAGACAATAATTGTTAAATAGCCTATTTTGGGTTACGCTGTCACTAGGATTAACTCTCGAGATTAGACATGAAATATCAGCAACTTGAAAACTTGGAATGTGGTTGGAAATGGAACTATCTGGTCAAAAAATGGAAAGAAGGCGAGTCGATCACCTGCCACATTGATTCAAGTGAAGCTGACGTTGCTGTTAAAGCCTTATTGAAGCTTGAACACCAACCTACAGGTGTCCTTGAGTGGATATCTAACAACATGTCTCCTGAGATCGATAACAAGCTTAAACAAGCGATCAGAGCTAAGCGAAAACGCCACTTCAATGCTGAACAAGTTCATACAAAGAAAAAATCAATCGACCTTGATTACCGAGTATGGGAAAAGCTATCTCAACGCGCGAACGAGCTAGGCTGTACGCTCTCAGATGCTATCGAGTATTTGGTTAGCGAAGCGTCCCGTAGTGAACAGGCGAGCAAAACAGTAACCAGTCTCAAAGAAGACTTAAGCAAGCTTCTTTCTGACGATAAATAATCATCAACAGTAGTGGTGACATTATGATGTACGTGATCTTAATCGGTGCGGCGTTGGTCTTTTGGTTAGTTGCTGTTGATCGACCGGTATTAAAAATCAAATTTAGCGATGGGGCGATCGAACAAGTTAAAGGTCATCTTCCACCGAGCTTTAAGCACAACCTTCAAGAAATTGGTCACAACAACGCCTTTAAAGGTGAGTTAAAAGTGTATGCGAAACGCTCTGGCTACAATCTCAAGTTCACTAAAGATGTGCCTAAAAACGTACAACAACGTATTCGTAACGTGTTCCCGCATAATGGGTTTAAGTCTAAAGGCTCAAAGAAAGCGTAATCGTTTAGAGTTACGCGTGAGCTGGTCAATCCTCATACTAAGTTAATCCTTCATATTCTTTAAATCTCCGCATACTGTTCTCACCTTCAACAAAGAGAGAGCAGTATGAGATATCTAGTATTTCTATTGTGTTTTTTATCCCCAGTTACTTTTGCCGACGATGCATTGGTTAATCCCGTAGCTAAAAAAATCAAAGTCACCGTCATGAAAGGGCTCAACAAGAGCAATGTAGATTTCGATGGTTATTGCGATCTTATGATTGAGATGAAGCACTCTAAAGGTTACGCAAGAATCAAAAAGGTGAGAACGTCTGGTGATAGCAACGTTTGCAAGCAGGCCAAAAAGCACTTGCCGAAGACGAAAAGGTTCAAATACAGTTTTCCAGAAAAGTATATCCGGCTACATATCACGTACTAGCCGCTCCCAATGCACTATAACTAAATAGTCTTAATTTTATTGAAACAATTTCGTGAACCAATCTCTAATTTCTATTAATATTAGTTTTGTTATAAAGGCAGGATATGCCGATACAAGAGCATTTAGGGCAAAGGAAAGTCACGGTTGTTGTTAACAAATAAAAGTTACCCCCCTGAAGTGGTTGAGATCTCTAGGAAGGTCTCAATCAACGTTGAAGCTCGCTTTAATCGATGGTTAATCTCACCTGAATATAAGCTTGCACAATCTACAGTAGACACGTTACTAAGTTTAGAAAATAGGTATTGTGATAGCGTCATATTTGATGAGTCTGACCGTATATCTCATAACCAACGTATTCTACTGCGCTGTGAACAAGATAGAGTTAATGCTCATCGTGAGAAAGTCAACGCGAAGCAACAAACCTTACGATACGTTATTGATGATGTTAGCAATGCAGCTTCGGCTCTAATGCTTGAGAAGCTTCAAGGCACCTTAATCAGTTCGTTGTTTTCAGACTTACCCGATTACAATCAGTTCGCTAGTGTTGCGTATTCGCCATCTTTAAACTTTTCTAAACTCCATGAGATATCCGCGAAAAGCAGGCCATTGAGCTCTAGCCTAATCGAGTTTGTTTCCAATCAAGAGTTTGCAGATAAGTATGGAAAGAAATCTAAGGTAGTTCTTGATCCTAAAGTTGCAGCACGACAAATAGGAATAGAAAATTGTCGTTTATTGTTCCCATTGTTAATGAGTCAGCAGCTGATTAAGTGGAATGATGGCAACATTAAACACATCACACCTAAGGTTTGGCAACACTTGGTCGTGACGTCAAATGCGACTCGAATTCGACTTCAAGAAACGTCGGTTAAAGATCCTAACGTAGGCATTTTACTTGGCGTGTTGAGAGTTCTGCCTTTGTTTTTAATTTGTAACCACTTTTCTTCGACGTTTGAAGATGCATTAGTAAAAACGATGCTTGGTTATCGTGAAGCAAGTGACAAACATGACGAATATTATGCTTGTACTGAGGTGATGCCAAACACACAGTTTCTCGAATCCATGGTCGAGCAGCTAGAGCTTAAGCTACTAAAAAATCTCGTTGAATTTATAGATTGGAGCCCTGGAAACCAGTTCATTAAGAGGGCACTTCTAGAGGAAGTGAATGACATTCCAGTACTTGAGCGAACGGTTTATGGTGCAGCTTTGGCTCAAGGTAGAAAATATTCTGTTTTCGAGGCGTTAGATAATAGTGAACTATTTAACGTTAAGCACCGACCTTATTGGTTTTCAACTGTTCAAATGTCTATCGCGACGATTGAGCAGATGCAAGATAAAGTACTGGGAAAGCTTACGGTGAACATGTAATAAAAAGAGAGAGTCGCATTTATGTGGCTCTCTTTTTTGTTGCGCTGTAACTTTATGTGAATATCTGGTTTTGGCGCTAAACAGTAGGATTAGACTCTACTTAACTGACCACTTCGAAGGTAAACGACTCTTGCTTTGCTATTGCGTGTTTAACAGGAATACCAAGGCGCTGGCAAGTCATCAGAACTTTTAACTTCCTATCGGCAGGAGCATGCTCTGAGAGAATCACCGAGCTTAGGCACTCTCTATTAAGGTAGAGTTTATTTCCGATCATCTCGTCATCAGGTAATACCCAACGATATTCCTTTTCATAACGCCAATTAGAATGCTTAATTTTGAATATCTCAGCTCCCAGTCTTGCTGTTTGTAAACCACTTAGCGATTCCGGGCGGAACTTATTCGGTTCGTCTTCATACTGGACTTCAAAACAGTTGAGATTGGCCTCGCCGTTATAGCAGTTGAGATCATACTCGATACACATGCCTTTAAAGTTGTCACCATACTGCGACCATAGTAATGGGTGGTCGCTCGACTGAGAGAAACACATGATCTTAAAGTTTTGTTGAAGCTCTTTGTTGAATACGTGGTTAGATTCAAAAGGGTTATTAAAAGTTTTAGCGTAATCAAACCACAACGAACACTCGGAAATAGATTGTATGTTTCTGTCGTGGAGCGATCTGAACTTATAAAGTTTAGGCAACATATCAAACACCTAGTTTACAAAATTGCCTGATGTTAACACTTTAATTTATTTTTAAGGATTGAATGCATAGCATTTGATTGCTTAATCGCCAAATTTATTCATATAACTGTTTGATAGATCAAAATTTAAACACGAAATAGTAGCCTGTTAAAGTGGTTTATTTTGCATTAAGGCTAAGCTTTCAGGCTGCAGTTTTAAAGAAAGATACAACGTAACTTTACTTATGGTTGAATTGTCTTGAGTCTACGAGTGAATCAAGTTTAGAAGTGGTACCTTGCACCTAGGTAAGCGGTTTGGGGTGACACATCGATGGATTCAATTTCAACGTTTGCATAGCGGTAACCAATATGGATATCGATGTTGTCTGTTACCATCGCACCAAGCTCAGCACCAACTTGGTAGGCTGCTTCAGACTTAGAGTCTGATACTCCAAAAGCTTTCGCTTCTATATCCATAGAGCCAACGCCGGCTAATAAAGATACATACAGATCTAATACGTCACCTTCAACAATAAACTTTGGTTTAATGTTTACGAAGAAAGCATGGCCTTCAATATCCATTAAGTCGTTATAGCTAACTTTTCCGATTTTTCGGTACTCTGCCTCTAGTCCCAGTTTGACGACGTCATGTGTATTGAATTCGTAGCCTCCAACCAAGTTATAGCTAAAGTCAGATAGATCAGATGAATCTTCAATGGCGCTGCCACGATATTCTAATTCAGTTTCATTATAAAAGCCGATATCAACACCAGCATAAAAATGACCATGCTCTCTAGGTGAGTTTTCGTTTTCATTAGCAAGCGCCTGCGAGCTGATGCCAAAAAAAGCGGTGAATAGCGATAGGGCGATTGTACTGATTTTCATGTAAAGCCTTCTAATATAATAAGTTATTCAGTTCCAGAATATGTTAACAAACAAAAGATACTCTAACTAATTGAGAACTAGCCTAAACATCTGATTTTAAAGACTTGTTGGTAATAGAAGTGTCATTATCGCAGTTATGAGACAAGGTAATACAGTCCAAACAGAGGTAAATAGAATTTATGTTGCACTGTAACTTACTATTAGCCAAGTCGTTTAGAGAAGCTCGTTTTGGATGGCAACGTAGTTTGGTAACAATGACCGTTGGGCATCAGAAAATTCAAAGTTAGTGGTTTGAAAACGAGTACGGATGTTACTGATGACGTTGATAGTTGATTCCATTTGGTGAAGAACAAGCCAACATAGATAAACAAGACTAGATGATTCGGGAGTTCGCTTGGTCTTTTGGGACCGTTAAATCTAGCGAACAAGAGTAACCAAGTCTTTTCAGTCTATTGGTAGTACGGACAATAGACCGAGAGTTAGTGAAAGTGTTAATAATCTAGGTTCTTTCGGGAAACAAAATCAGCGTAATAGTTTTTAATACTCAACCAGCAGAGACTCTGGACTAACTTTGGAGAGGCATCCGTAATTAGAAGTCTTAATTAAGTTTGAGCAGACATGTGATAAAGCCATCACGATTTGATTGAATTAACGCGGAGTCAAAGCCATAAAGTAAATAGATTCATGCGGCACTGTACGTAAAATTCGTGAGTAATAAGGCTCGAAATCCCTCAGATTTCACGTATAACCACTGCGTATTATGTATATTATGTTAAATTGTATTTGGTATTTATAAGGGAGGTATCTTTATGTGATGCCCTGCCTCTTGTTTATCTATCAAATCGACGTTCTATTTAACAGTAAGGCTATTTACCATAAAATACCTAATAAACATATTTCCTAATCTTCGATTAAGAATACGTTTATTAGACTTCAAGCATTAATCGATCAATTGCTTCTGTGATCTCTTTGGTTCTTACTGGCTTGGTCACGAAATCATTCATACCAACATCTAAGCACGAGCATTTGTCTTGTACTGATGTGTGTGCTGTTAGCGCGACAATTGGTGTTTTGATGTTCGCGTCTCTCATGTATTTGGTTGTAGTTAATCCATCCATGACCGGCATCGACACATCCATTAAGATAATGTCTATCGAGTCATTGGCTCTTTCCACAAAGCCAATCGCTTCCTCACCGTTGCTTGCGATGAAAACTTCGTGGCCTTGTCGCGTTAGGATTAATTTGATCACCATTTGATTCGTTGGATTGTCTTCGACAACTAACACTGAATAACGGCTTCTTAACTCTCGTGAAGATTCATCTTCGTTGTTAGCCAGATTATTCGTAACTCGAGTAAGCACTGGTAGCTGTACTTCAAATTTGGAACCTTTTCCTGGTTCGCTCTCTACCGATATCCGCCCACGCATCAGCTCAACCAGTCTTTTAGTGATGGCCAAGCCTAAACCTGTGCCACCAAATCTACGTGTGATTGTGCTATCAGCTTGCACAAATGGACTGAACAGCGACGAAAGTTGTTGCGAGCTGATGCCAATCCCTGTGTCTTCCACCATTATATAGAAAGAGCTCTGCTGGTACTTGATAGAAACATGCACATGCCCATGCTCAGTAAACTTAATAGCATTACCAATCAGATTAAATAGGATCTGTGCTAACCGGCTTGGGTCGATGTAATGCAGTTCACCCTCAGGGATATCGCTGGTTACTGTTAGCGCCAAACCTTTATCGTCTGCTGTCTTCTTTTGCTCAGACAATACAAAAGTTACAGTGTCTCTTACGTTGCTCCATTGAGGAGCCAACGAGAAACATCCAGATTCAATCTTAGAAAAATCCAATACGTCACTGATAATTGCCAACAATAGCTCAGATGATGTGCTCATATTAAGCAGTATAGACTGTTGCTCTTCGTTCAGTGATGTGGATTTTAGGGTGTCTATCAAGCCAATAATGGCATTTAGCGGTGTTCTTAGTTCATGGCTCATCATTGCGAGGAATTCAGACTTGGCCTTGTTGGCTCTTTCTGCGTCTTTTCTTGCTGTGACAAGCTCTGCTGTACGCTCTCGAACGGTTGCTTCAAGCTTTTCTTTGTTCTCAATATCGAAAACAGCACGCTCTATCAACGGTCGGAAACGGTTTAGTGTGGCCTTGGTTTCAATACTAAAGTGCTTGGTATTTGAGTGGATAAAGATGATGACGGATTGTGTTAGTCCGCTATCTATACCTGTAATCAGAACGGAGTTAATTTGGTCGAGAACAATGGGATGCAGGGAGTTAAATTCCCCAAGAGACTTGGGTTCGAAAAGGATGGCGCATTCACCATTGATGACTCGCGATAGCTTGCCACAATCGCTCCAATTCATCTGTTCGAAGACTTTGTTATTGCTTAGCAGGGTTTTGAAACTGCCTTCGTTCCCTACCCTTGATACCACGATAAAGTCATCAAACTTAATGTATTTTTTGAGCACGAACTCAAGACTGGAGAATATCTCAGATATGTTACTCGCCTTACTGATCGCAGAGATGGTTGATAAGATCACCCTGTTCTCTTCAGCCAGTTTTCGCTCACGGGCTTTTAGTTTTTGCAGTTCAATACGTGCTTCTTGCAGCGCTTCTTGACCTTCAGAACCCATTACTTTTTCAACCTATAAAACGTTGCAGACGATACCATTAAATTCCCGTGTGCATTCTCACCACCAGAGAGCCTGCCTTGTTCACCAAACGTAAATGGACATATGTACGGAAGCCCATTAAGTGCTTGATTTATCTGGTCACAAACCTCATCCATATCTTGTTTAAGGTTCAACATTGGGCCTGCACAAAAGATATTGATCGCCCCTAGTTTCTCTTCAAGATCCATGTCGTTGTAGTATGAGGAGTGAATGATATTTGCGGCGCGGCTAATCAACTGCTGCTTAGACCCTTGCATCAAGTAGATGGTGTCACCTTCACTGATGTCTGTGAACAGCTCAATCCCATTACACTCTGTCTCTCTGATCGAATGAGACAATTTGAAATATGGGTAATTGTATGAAGAGCCGACTTTCCTGCCTAGTGGATAGACAGAAGATTTTTCGAATATATAGCCATCATCACTGCCACCTAAGTGGAAATTAGTCCATTCGTTGTAAACGGTGACGGCTGGCCTATGGTTTATCTCCAATAATATTCGGTTTCTTACTTTTGTCACGGTGCCTGAATAGCGCGTAGGTGTATGACCGGCGCTGAAAGAGGAATAGATGGACTGAGACGCAAACACTACCGTTAAAGACACACCATTTATAGACAGCGACTCTTCGGTGAAGATACTCCAGTTTCCTGAAACCTGATTGTCTGCAGCACTGCCACCAATAATTGGCACTTCAGTACCAAATTTCTTATCGATAGCCGCCATCACCTTTTCTTCGTTACCCGGTGTGGAATGCAACAAGATAAGATCAGGGATTTCACCTTCTCGGTTGGCGTTCTTGAGTGCTTTGTCTATCGCGTTGAAGGTACTGCGGCCTATGGAGTCGCTGAAATGTTCGATTCCCGTACCATAGGCGTTGATCCCCGAGTCATAAATAATAAGGACGCCAATGACTGGGCCAGAATGAAAACCAGTTTCGGTCATAATGCCGTGACAAGTAGTACAGCCATGTATGGGAGTGTTCGGGAGAGCATCTACGAAATATCTCTGCACAGCGAGTGTCGAATACTCTTCTGTGCAGTAGCAAATAAGACAAGCAATATCGTTAGGGTTTTCCACCCCGCTGAGCAACTCATCTACTGCGATTTTATCGTCTAAGGAGTAAGAGACTTTTGATAGAAATTTCATAGATTCTGGGTAACTTTATTAATGCTCTCTTTATAACACTTTAATGCATTGTGTTTCACTGATTTGGTACATATTTCTATCAAAAGACCCGAGGCGTGCCCCAGTTTTATCTCTGTTACTCTTTGGACAAGTTTACAGAAAACGTGCTCACCTGTTGTGGAAATGTAACCGTTATTGAGGAGGTCTTATCATTAGTTTGTAACAGCCAATTTGATGGCCCTTTTTCTTCCAGAATTCCGCTTTCATTATAGCTAATGATAAATTTGCCAGTTTTAGATGTTTCGATCGAATACCCTAGGTTATCGCCCGAAATTAAAACATTATGATTATCAATACCAAATTCACAAGGTTTTGAAACTATACAGTTTACTGTTTCGTTATTATCGTATGTTACTGTTCTCCAAGTAAATGCAGCTATTAAAATAACCAACATGACGATAATTTGAACAAGCCTGCCTTTTGTTAGCTTTTGTGCCGCCATTATAATCTTTACTCCTTGTTACAAAGTTCAAAGTTTTTAAATAAAAATCCAATTCCAGACCAAGCGTAAGGTTACTACTCTGTCATTGATTTGTTAATTCAAGTATAGTGTCGCGTTGAAAATGCCACTTTTTTTTAAAATCAGCAAGTGGAAATAAAGCCCTGAATAGGCTGAATTTCCTTTTCTAATTTGGGTGGCATTACGACGTGAGTCGTGTTGGAAGTAAAGTGTAGTAAATAAGAAATTGGAAGCATGCAAATGAGCCAAGAAAAGCAGCTTGAACAAAACTACAACTATACGGTCGTCCGTCAATTTACCCTAGTTACAATTTTGTGGGGTATTGTCGGTATGGGCGTTGGTGTTTTGATTGCCGCTCAATTAGTTTGGCCACAGCTAAACTTTGATACGCCGTGGTTGACGTACAGTCGTTTACGTCCCCTGCATACTAATGCGGTTATTTTTGCGTTCGGTACAAGTGCGCTGTTTGCAACATCATATTATGTTGTACAACGTACCTGTCAGACGCGTCTCTTTGGTGGCCCTCTCGTAGCCTTTACCTTTTGGGGTTGGCAAGCGATTATCCTGTCCGCTGCAATTACTTTACCGTTAGGTTTAACCTCTGGTAAAGAATACGCAGAACTTGAATGGCCAATCGATATTGCTATTACTCTTGTGTGGGTAGCTTATGCGGTCGTGTTCTTCGGAACCATGATTAAACGTAAGACATCGCACATTTACGTAGCAAACTGGTTCTTCGGAGCCTTCATCATCACGGTTGCCGTGTTGCACATCGTTAACAGCCTAGCTGTTCCTGTCTCCGCGTTTAAATCGTACTCGATTTATTCCGGTGCGATCGATGCAATGGTGCAATGGTGGTACGGACATAATGCGGTAGGCTTCCTATTGACAGCTGGTTTCCTAGGTATGATGTACTACTTCGTTCCTAAACAAGCTGGTCGCCCTGTTTACTCTTACCGTTTGTCGATTGTTCACTTCTGGGCTCTCGTGTCTCTGTATATCTGGGCTGGTCCTCACCACCTACACTACACTGCACTTCCTGACTGGACTCAATCTCTAGGTATGGTTATGTCTTTGGTTCTGTTTGCTCCATCTTGGGGTGGCATGATCAACGGTATTATGACTCTATCTGGTGCGTGGCATAAGCTTCGCTACGACCCAATCCTACGTTTCCTAATCGTTTCTCTATCATTCTACGGCATGTCGACTTTCGAAGGCCCAATGATGGCAATCAAAACGGTTAACGCACTATCTCACTACACGGACTGGACTATCGGTCACGTTCACTCTGGTGCGTTAGGTTGGGTTGCAATGGTTTCTATCGGTTCGGTTTACCACTTAGTTCCTAAACTATTTGGTCAAGAGCGTATGTACTCTGTATCTCTAATCAATGTTCACTTCTGGTTGGCAACGATTGGTACGGTTTTCTACATTGTTGCAATGTGGATCTCTGGAGTGATGCAAGGTCTGATGTGGCGTGCTGTTAACTCTGACGGTACATTAACTTACAGCTTCGTTGAATCTGTAGAAGCGTCTTACCCGTTCTACTTTGTACGTTTCTTAGGTGGTTTCATCTTCCTATCTGGTATGTTCTTAATGGCATACAACACGTACAAAACTGTTTCTGCACCTAAAGATAGCCTTAAAGCTATCCCTCAACCGGCTTAAGGAGATTTAGAATGAGCTCAAATTCAAATAATCGCCATGAGTTGGTAGAGAAGAACGTTGGCCTACTAGCGATTCTGATCGTTATTGCTATCAGTTTTGGTGCTTTAGTAGAAATTACCCCACTTATTTTCCAAAAGCAGACTACTGAACCTGTAGAAAATCTACGTGTTTACTCTGCTCTGGAAATGGAAGGTCGTGATATCTACATTCGCGAAGGTTGTAACGTATGTCACAGCCAAATGATTCGTCCTTTCCGCTCTGAAACTGAACGTTACGGTCACTACTCTGTAGCTGGCGAAAGTGTTTGGGAACACCCATTCCTATGGGGTTCTAAGCGTACTGGTCCTGATCTAGCGCGTGTTGGTGATCGTTACTCTGATGAGTGGCACCGTGTTCACCTTATCGACCCTCGTGAACTTGTTCCTGAATCAAACATGCCTGGTTTCCCATGGCTTGCTGAGAATGTACTTGATGGCAAATTGACTAAACAGAAGCTTGAAATCTTCCGTAATCAATTTGGTGTTCCTTACACAGACGAACAAATTGCTAACGCTAAACAAGATGTTGAAGGAAAAACAGAGATGGATGCAATCATCGCTTACCTTCAATCGCTTGGCCACGCAATGAAATAAGGAATAATTATGGACATTATTACATTTCAAAGTGTTTGGACTGTTACTGTTTTTGCTTGTTTCATCGGCATCGTTTGGTGGGCTTTCGGTAAAAATCGTAAGTCGCGCTTCGACGAAGATGCAAACCTAGTGTTCGCTGATGAAGCACCTGCGAAAGATAAAAATCAAGGAGTGACGAAGTAATGAGTACATTCTGGAGTATTTGGGTAACAGTAATCACAATCGGCACGTTGATTGGCTGTGCAGCCTTACTTCGTTGGTGTTCCAACGATAAAACAGGTGTAGAAGAAGGTCAGGATATGGGCCATGAATACGATGGTATTCGTGAGCTTAATAACCCGCTACCTAAATGGTGGACATACCTTTTCGTTAGCACAATTGTGTTTGCAGCTGTTTATCTAGCTCTATACCCAGGCCTTGGCAACTTTAAAGGTCTACTAGGTTGGACGAGTTCAAACCAAACAGTTCGTAGCGTAGAAGAGTCTCGCTCTGCAATCGCTGCTGCGCAAGCAAACAAACAGTTAGACGCATACGCAAAAGAGCTTGATGATGCAGACACCTACTTTGGTGAAGCATTCAGAAAGCTAGCTCACGACGAAAATGGTCTACGTTCTGTCCCTGACATTGCATCAGATGCTGATGCAATCAAAGTGGGCCAACGTTTGTTCCTACAAAACTGTTCTCAGTGTCACGGCTCTGATGCACGTGGTCAGAAAGGTTTCCCGAACCTAACTGATGATGCATGGCTATATGGTGGTGAACCACAAGCTATCGTTACTACCATTATGCATGGTCGTGTCGGTCAAATGCCAGGTTGGAAAGACGCTCTTGGCGAAGAAGGCGTAAAAGAAGTAGTTAGCTACACGCTTAGCCTTTCTGGTCGTAGCGTAAACGCACGTGAAGCTGAGGCTGGTAAAGCTCGCTTTGTAGTGTGTGCAGCGTGTCACGGTACTGATGGTAAGGGTAACCCTGCTGTTGGCGCACCTGACTTGACTGACCGTGACTGGCTATTCGGCGATTCTCGCGCTGATGTGACGGAAACAGTCATGTACGGACGTTCTGGTGTAATGCCGGCTTGGAAGGACATCCTCGGTGAGGATAAGGTTCAGCTCGTCTCTGCCTATGTCTGGAGCCTCAGCAACTCAGATAAAGAGTAACATAATAATAACAGCCCCTTCTTAAGGGGCTGTCTTTCTTTTACAGTTATAACCTTAAGTGTTTGTAAAAATTAGTTTTATTTCATTGTATATATTGAGAATAATAATATGGAACAACCTTGGTATAAGCAGTTTTGGCCGTGGTTTTTGATCTTCCTAACCGTTGGCGTTTCTATGCTAACATTGGTTCGAGTCGCGATACTTACCAACCATTCAGTTAACGTTGTCACTGAAGATTACTATAAAAAAGGTAAAGGTATTAATGTCGACATTTCAAAAGTAAATGTTGCTAAAGAGCTTGGCCTATCAGCTTCAGTTAGCGAGAAAGGTAACTCCGTTATCATTACCCTAGACAAAGGCAAGCTAGACCACTTCCCTGCTATTAGCGCAATGTTCGTGCACCGAACGCTGCCTGACCGTGATTTTACTCAGCTACTGACCGCTGATGCGAGAGGCAACTACACGTTGACTCTGGACCATGAAATGCAAGGTCCATGGTTTATCGAGCTTTCTCCGCATGATTCTGAATGGTTAGTGCAAGGTCGCATGAACTTCCCTATTGATACTCCTACTCAACTAACGAACTAAAGCTTATGTGTGAATCCTGTTATCACTGCGGTGAAGATGTACCAGCGGAAACGGATTTTAAAGTAGAAATCTTAGGATCGGTGCGACCTATGTGTTGTCCGGGTTGCGAAACCGTAGCCCAGACAATCGTTGATAGCGGTTTGGTCTCTTACTACCAATATCGTACCGCTCCAGCTGAAAAAGCGGATCTCGTGCCAGAGCAACTTCTGGCACTCAGTCATTACGACAACGAAGATGTTCAATTGGAGTTCGTCCGTAACTCTGAAAATACCTCTGAAGTGACATTGTCACTAGAAGGTGTCTCTTGTGCTGCTTGTGCATGGCTTATTGAGAAGCAAGTCTCTTCAAAGTTAGGGGTTGTTAGTATTCGTGTTAATACCACGACTAACCGCGCCCTGCTTAGTTGGGACAACACTCAGACTAAACTGAGCGAGCTGTTGTCTGCAATCCATACCCTAGGTTACAAAGCCGCACCATTCGAGGCTGATCAACAAGAAGCCGCCTATCATCGTTCGATGAAGAATTATCTCTATCGTCTTGGTATTGCTGGTTTAGCAACCATGCAGGTCATGATGCTGGCTGTGGCGCTTTATCTTGAAGTCTTTGGTAACCTTGAGCCCGAATTCAAAAGCTACTTCCGTTGGGTGAGCTTAATCTTCGCAACACCAGTTCTGCTCTACTCTGCATTGCCTTTCTATATCAATGCGTGGCGTAGCCTCAAAGGTCGAACATTGGGTATGGATGTACCTGTGTCGATTGCTCTGTTGTTTGCCTATGTTGCAAGTTTGGTCGCAACGGTGACAGAGAAAGGTGAAGTATTCTTCGAATCTATTTCGATGTTTACCTTCTTCCTGCTGCTTGGTCGTTTCTTAGAGATGAGAGCGCGTCGTAAAGCGGCGGCAGCGAGTGGTAATCTGCTTAAGCTCGTTCCTGCAATGGCGACAACGTTAGATGGCGACCAAGTTCCAGTGAAAACCCTTAAAGTAGGCGATCAGATTCGCGTACTACCGGGTGAGCATATTCCTGCGGACGGTAAAGTACTTTCTGGTCGAGTTCACATTGATGAATCCATGCTGACTGGCGAATCTATCCATGTAGTCAAAAACGAAGGTGATACCGTCTTTGCTGGCACATTGAATGGTGATGAATCGTTTGAATTGGAAGTGATGACGTCAAAAGCGGATTCGGTGATTTCCAATATCGTTCGCCTGCAAGACGAAGCACAACTGTCTAAACCTCGCATCGCAGAAATTGCTGATGTTGTGGCTCGATACTTTGTTGCGGTGATCTTAATCATTTCGTTCGGTACTTGGTTCTACTGGCACCAAACACGACCAGAAGACGCTTTCTGGATCATGCTTTCGGTATTGGTAGCAACGTGTCCTTGTGCTCTGTCACTTGCAACACCGACGGCGATTACTTGCTCAACGTCTCGCATGGGTAACTTCGGTATTTTGCTGCGCAAAGGCCATGTATTCGAAACCTTGTGCAAAGTAAATCACTTGATCATCGATAAAACAGGTACATTGACTGAGGGTGATATTCGTATCAGCCAAGTTGAAACCTTCGCTGAACTTGATAAAGACACTTGTCTCAAAGTAGCGGCGAGCCTGGAACAACACGCTAACCACCCTATCGCTAAAGCGTTCAAGACTCATCTTTCTGATGAGATCGAAGTAGAGTCTGTCAATAACGTGATTGGTTCAGGCATCACTGGTGAGTGGAATGGGCAAGAAGTTGCGATTGGTAGTAGTGAATTCATTCTAGGTGAAGCTCAACCATCGGAAAGTAACGGCATTTACTTGTCGATGGCGGGTCGTCATATCGCGACATTTACTTATGAAGATCCAATCCGTAAAGAAAGCATTGAGTTTATTAAGCAATTTAAAGAAGCGGGAATCAAAACGACTCTGCTGACTGGCGACTCTTTGATCAATGCGAAGCCTGTTGCTGAAGAGATCGGTATTACTGATATTGTTGCTAACGCGAAACCTGAAGATAAACTTGCTTACCTGAACTCTCGAGATGCAAGTGATATTACCATGATGGTTGGCGATGGTATTAACGATGCGCCTATTCTTGCAGGGGCTCACCTTTCTGTTGCGATGGGCGGTGGTACAGATGTAGCTAAAGCATCGGCTGATATGGTTTTGTTGGGCGACAAGCTTGATAGATTACTTAAGTCGCGTACATTGGCGCTAAAAACGCGTAAGATAATCCGCGAAAACCTAGCATGGTCATTGGGTTACAACCTACTCATCCTTCCATTGGCTGTTGCGGGTTTGGTTGCTCCATACATTGCCGTTGTGGGCATGTCTGCCAGCTCTATTATTGTTGTGTCTAACTCGTTAAGGCTTTTAAAAGAGCAAGGTAAATAATGGAAAGTTTATACATCCTGATCCCCATTGCGATTGTACTGGTGTGCATCGCTGTTGGTATTTTTCTATGGGCGGTGAAGAGCGAACAGTTTGAAGACCTAGAACGTCAAGGTCACAACATTCTGTTTGATGAAGATGAAAAGGCTCACAACCATTCTGATAGTAAACCTGCCAAGAATGAGAAAGCTAACGGCGAAAGCCAAACTAACGTAGACAAAAAGAACGATGACGCCTGATTGGATCGGAGCCTTTGTTGTTGGATTGATCGGCGCAGGCCACTGCATGGGAATGTGTGGTGGTATTGCGTCGCTTCTTTCGATTGGCAACAGTAAACCTTCCCCTGTTATTCCCCTACTTTATAACCTAGGCCGTTTGCTGAGCTATGCCATGATTGGCGGTGTGATTGGCGGTGCAATTTCTTCTATAGGTCAGCTAAGCGATTTTAACGCTCTGCTGGGTTGGCTGCGATTATTGGCTGCTGGCTTTATGATCGTTTTAGGGTTGTATATCGGTAAATGGTGGTTCGGCTTGTTGTTCTTTGAAAAAGTAGGACAGAAGCTATGGCGCTATATCTCTCCTTTAGGTAAATCATTTCTACCATTGAAGCACCCTAGCCACGCTTTGCCGTTTGGCTTTATTTGGGGTTGGCTACCATGTGGCTTAGTTTACTCAATGCTTACGTGGGCGGCCGTATCAGGAAGTTGGTACAACGGAGCCGGTATCATGCTTGCTTTCGGTTTAGGTACGCTACCAGCAATGCTCACAGTGGGTATGGGCGCTAATTTCCTCAAAAAACTGCAACAAGCTGACTTATTTCGCCAATTAGGCGCAATTTTAATCCTCCTTTACGGTTTCTATACCGGATATATGGCATTGCAGCTCATTATTTATACCGTATAGGTAATCTTTAAATCCGGTTTTTTTACTACCCAACTGGATAAAGGAATGCTAAAATATTGACGTATATCAAATAGTGAAAGATTGTTATGATTTCTGAAAAGCCTGTGACGAAACGTGTTCAGTCTGGTGGCTGTGCGATCCATTGCCAGGATTGTAGTATTAGCCAGCTCTGTATTCCGTTTACTTTGAATGAATCTGAACTCGATCAACTTGATCAGATCATTGAGAGAAAAAAGCCTATTCAAAAAGGCCAAGAGTTATTTAAAGCCGGTGACGAGCTTAAATCTCTATATGCTATTCGCTCTGGAACGATCAAGAGCTACACGATTACCGAGCAAGGTGATGAGCAGATTACTGCATTCCACCTAGCGGGCGATCTTGTTGGCTTCGATGCGATTACTGGTGACCAACACCCTAGTTTCGCACAAGCGCTAGAAACTTCTATGGTATGTGAAATCCCATATGAAATTCTTGATGACCTATCAGGAAAAATGCCTAAATTGCGTCAGCAAATTATGCGCCTGATGAGTAACGAGATTAAAGGTGACCAAGAAATGATTCTGCTTCTTTCTAAGAAGAACGCGGAAGAGCGTCTTGCTGCATTCCTTTACAACCTTTCTACTCGCTTCTCTCAACGTGGCTTCAGCCCGCGTGAGTTCCGCCTAACGATGACTCGTGGCGATATTGGTAACTACCTTGGTTTGACTGTTGAAACAATAAGCCGCCTTCTAGGTCGTTTCCAAAAAGCAGACATCTTGAGCGTTAAAGGCAAATATATCACTATCGAAGATCACGATGCGTTGATGGAACTTGCTGGCGTTTCAAAAGAATAGTCTAGATATCAATGATGTAGTTCAATAATGAGCTACATCATGTTTCTCTCTTAAAACCTCTTATATTTCTCTTAATCTCTCCATAACTACGCTACATTATTTATATGTTCGGTCTGAAAAGTAGGCTTAGTTATGAGTATCTATAACAAAATTTTAGTTGTCGCAGACATTAATCACGATGAGCAACCTGCTCTAGTTCGTGCTATCCAACTTGCTAAGAAAAGCACCTCAACAAGCCACATCACTTTCTTTTTGTCGATATACGACTTCTCGTATGAAATGACATCTATGCTCTCTATCGATGAAAGAGACGCAATGCGCAAAGGCGTCATTCATCAACGCGAAATTTGGATGAATAAAGTCGCAGAACCTTACCTAGATGATTCTATTGAATTTAATGTACAAGTGGTTTGGCATAACCGCCCGTACGAAGCGATCATTGCTGAGGTATATAGTGGCGAGCACGATATCTTAATCAAAGGTACGCGTAAGCACGATACTTTGGAATCGGTCATCTTCACTCCAACCGATTGGCATCTTTTGAGAAAGTGCCCTAGCCCAGTGCTATTGGTTAAAAACGATTTCTGGCCAGATCACGCGAAGATTTTTGCTTCCGTTCACGTTGGCTCTGAAACAGAAGCTCATTTAGAGCTTAACGACACGATGGTCGACAGATTATTAGAGATCACGGGGCGTTTGGATGCTGAACCGTTCTTAGTGAATGCCTACCCTGTGACACCTGCGAATATTACCATTGAACTGCCAGAGTTTGATCCAACGTCTTATACCGATGCAGTTCGTGGTCATCACTTAACAGCAATGAAAGCATTGCGCCAGAAGCATGGTATGTGTGAAGAACAAACTGTGGTTGAGCAAGGCTTGCCTGAAGATGTTATTCCTCGCGTCGCTTCTGAAAATAACGCTGCGATGGTGATTCTGGGTACAACAGGTCGTACTGGCTTGTCTGCTGTGTTTATTGGTAATACCGCGGAACATGTTATCGACAAGATTAACTGTGACGTGTTGGCTCTTAAACCGTCTGGTTACGTGAGCCCACTAGACCCTAACCTTTCGAAAGGTTGAGTCGGCGACAAGTTTAACTTATAAAAAAACGCCTCAAGCATTGCTTGAGGCGTTTCTGTTTGTCTAGAGCAATGCCATTCCAAACACAGAATGGCTAGCTGCATCTTTATCCACTCAAATGGCTAAACGTTCGTCACGTCGATGAACATTGACTCATCAATGTTTGAAGATGAAATTTCAGCTTCTTCGAATTCGTAAGCTTTGCGGTCTTCACTACGGTCTAGTGGAAGGTTCACGAAGTCAAACAGTTCGCGGTCAGCCAGTTGGCTTGGGCTTACGTTCTGGATTGACTTGAAGATCTTCTCAACACGACCTGGCGTTTTCTTATCCCAATCAATTAGCATCGCTTTAATGTTCTGACGCTGTAGATTCTCTTGAGAGCCACATAGGTTACAAGGAATGATTGGGAACTCTTTGTGTTCAGCGTATTTGATTAGGTCCGTTTCACGACAGTAAGTCAGTGGACGAATAACAACGTTACGACCATCATCTGAACGAAGCTTTGGTGGCATAGCCTTTAAGCGCGCACCGTGGAACATGTTTAGGAACATGGTCTCAACGATGTCGTCTAAGTGGTGACCTAGTGCGATCTTAGTTGCACCAATCTTCTCTGCGAATGAGTACAAAGTACCACGACGAAGACGAGAACATAGGCCACACGTTGTTTTGCCTTCTGGCACTTTCTCTTTAACCACTGAATACGTGTCTTTATCTACGATGTAGTAAGGAATGTTCAGCGTTTCAAAGTACTCAGGAAGAATGTGTTCAGGGAACCCTGGTTGTTTTTGATCTAGGTTTACTGCCACAACATCAAATTTGATCGGTGCTGCTTCACGTAAACGTAGCAAAATGTCTAGCATCGCAAATGAATCTTTACCGCCACTAATACATGCCATTACTACGTCATTCTCTTCGATCATGTTGTAGTCGATGATGGCATTTCCAACATTTCTTCTCAGACGTTTCTGAAGTTTGTTGAATTCAAGTGTTTCTTTTCTATTATCGTTTTGGTTCATTGCGACTCTCACACCGTCGTATTACCGACTGTAGATTGCTAGTGGGACTGTTTTAGGGCGTGGATTATACGGATTTTTATTTGATGTTGAAATAGTAACGGCAGGATAAACAAGCTGAGTAATAGAAAGATTCTTCTTTTATTGTTCGATAAGCCCCTAAACGGTTTGAGAGACGCGGCTTCACAAGCTCTCGGTTGGTATCGCAGTTAAAGAAAAGCAGCCTGCTCTAATTCGATGAGGCTGCTTTAAGATATGTCTTAAAAGCTTAGGGGAATGATTCCGCTAACAATTACTTCATTAACAATGATTCCGTTAAAAATTATTGCGCGGGAATGTACGGCAATACGCGAACTGTTGGTTCTGGTAACGTGATGCTGTCACTTCCATTCAGTTCTTCTAAGGTGAATTTCGCTCGCCCTTCTTTGATTGGTAGTTGCTTACCATTTGAAAGCTCGATGTTACCTTCCAGCTTATTAGCGAACTCTAGCGTTAGCCCTTGGATATCTGGCGTGAACCAACCAGAGAACATGCCGCTGACGTCTTCAAGCATCGCCTGCATCTGTGGCAATAGGTTTTCTATCTGTGCAACTTCAACCGTGCCAACTAAAGGCTCTTGAGTCATCACAACTAAAGAATACGCACATTCCTGTTCTTGAGTTTGTACAAAGATAAGAGGGTTTGCTGAGCGTAGGTTTTGATCTACCGGTAGAAGCAGTTCATTGGCCGGAGAGACTTTTAGCTCTTCGTAGTGCTCTTCTTTTTCCATCCAAGCTTTGCTGATGTGACAGGTTTGCTGAGCTTGTTGATCAACAAAGAAGACCGCAACTTTGACATCATCATGCCCTTCTTTGGTGTTGTTTTTCAGCTGAGTATAAAGCTTAGAATACGTGAACATGTATTCTTGCGCTGAAGCAGGAAGAGAAACCCCAAGGCTTAATGAGGCTAATAAAGCGAGTGCTGTCTTTTTCATTATTATAATCTTGTCGAAGTTGAGCGTTTATAAATAGAAAGAGCAGCCAATGAGCTGCTCTTTTTGTGATATTAATTGGTACAAGCCGACTATCGAAGGCAACCAAGTTGGTATCAAAATGAGTTACTTTTTCCAGTATACCTCGTTGTGACGGATCATAGCTTGTAAATCAGTCACATAGTCGGAACCTCGCTCAGAATATTTTAACAAGCCATTGGTGAGCTCTGTCGCCGTTGCGGTTGTTAAAAGATCATCACCTTGCGCAGCAAGTTTTGCACGAATCGCTCTTAGATCGGCGTAAGCACGATTACGATTAAGGTTCATGAAGTAACGATGCACGGATTCTTGGCTTGAAGAGAAAGTTGCGACTTCATGCGAGCTACCTTCGTTACGTTGTAGCGGAACAAGGCCACAACCTTTGGTGTAACACCAGTGCCCGAAATAGTTGTTGGCTTTGGTAGCGAAACGCGACGTTCCCCACGCTGACTCATTCGCAGCTTGTGTCAGTACAAGCGCCTCTGGCAGCACATTCACGCGGTTAAGCATCTCTGTCAGCCATGCCTGATCCAAACCTTCACTAGGCACTGGCAGGCTGTATAACTTCCCTAACCTTTTCGCATAAGACGCGTCTTCAGAATCAATATTGCTTAAATCAGATTCAGAGAGCTTAGTTAAAAACGCGCGCTCTTTGGTGATACGCTTGTTTTCAATATTAATGCTTGGGCGTAGGAACGAAAAGAACGTGTCCTTTTTCTCATTCACATCTTCGATGGCCGCAAAGTTCGGTGTGCTCGAAGAAACCGTCAAGTCACCAAACTGGTCAGCTGAATTGGCGCTTTGCTCTGTCGTACGTCGACGCTCTTCTTCTTGGTAAATATAAGGACCAATCAGTGAGATAGACCCAACAAGAGCCAGTGCCGTCACTTTAAGCGCAAGTGATTTACTTGCGCTTGCTTGTGTGTCTTTATGCATCGAACACCTGTGGGTTTTTGTTATTGTCGTCGTTATTACTGTCGTTGTTATCGTCATCGCTCTTTGGACGATCCGAAGCAATCAGTTTCAACTTGATACCAAACATTTCACGGTAAAGGATACCTTTCACGTGGAAGAAGAATGGAAGAACGAAGATTAAGCCAATGCCGTACATCATCGCAGCCACGATGAACATCAACATAACCATTAAGTAGATAGACGCGACTACGAAGATCTTCTTATTTACTGCTCTTAATGAAAGCAGCAGCGATTGCATTGGCGGTACTTTCTTATCACATATCAGCAGAATGGAATGGCTGAACGCAAGTGAGAAGTAGATAGACAAGAACGGCAGAATCATACCTGCGATGCCTTGAAGCATTAGGCTAAACAAAGTCACTAGAATCACCGGAACCGTAAACTGCAAACCTTTACCGATGTGGCGTACTTTGGTTTGTAGACCAGCAGCGTGGCTCATTGCCATTAAACAGATACCGGCATAAATAGGTGCGCTGATCACTTCATAGCTAAAGTTCGCAATAAAAATCGATTCAACGATTTGTGGCGTGAACGACTCTGGGTCGATAACCGCATCCAAGATAACCGCAGGATCACCAAGCTGTAGTTTTAGTGCGATATAAAAGATAGCGAGCTGCACAAACATCAAAGCAATAATCGCAGGGGAAAACGAAAGAAAGTGACTTATCGTATGTTTCCAAGCTTCTTGGAATACAGCCGTTGCTTTGAGCTCATAATCGCCAGAAAGTGCACGGTTGATACTACCGCCCAAATTAAAATCTTTTTCGATGTCGTTGTTCATATTGATACCTAGGTGTGCCGATTAAGCGAAGCCACCTAACTTATTGATAAAAAATTACCTTCATTATACTCATATGTCGGATACAAACTAAAATATGAATCTGTAACAAGGCTTGCTTTTGCGTCTTAATGGTTAATAATTAGACACTTGTTAGGGTGTAAACCCAGTAAATAACAGTATGGTAAAGGATGTTTACTTTTACCTGCGAAATTTTTTATCTTCGAAAGGTAAAAAATGCTTTGAATTCACGTTTTTGGTGATTATGATGCGCGCCTTAAAGGTGTATAGCAACAGGTCTCAAATAGAACCAAGGTGGAGAAAAACAGACGTTGAACGCTAAAAAATCAGTAGGAAAGCCAGTAGTACAGCTAACTGGCATCAGTAAAAGTTTCGATGGTAAGGAAGTCATCGGCAATCTGGATTTAAACGTAAATCATGGTGAGTTTCTCACGATTTTAGGCCCATCAGGTTGTGGTAAAACAACCGTGCTAAGAATGATTGCGGGTTTTGAAACGGCAGATAGTGGTCAAATACTATTAGCTGAACAAAACGTAACCCAAGTTCCTGCTGAACAAAGGCATGTAAACACTGTATTCCAAAGCTATGCCCTATTCCCGCATATGACCGTTTTCGACAATGTGGCATTTGGCTTACGCATGCAGAAAGTTCCAAACATCGAGATTGAACCTCGTGTAATGGATGCTTTGAAAATGGTGCGCCTAGAACAAATGGCACAACGAAAGCCACACCAGCTATCTGGTGGCCAACAGCAACGTATCGCAATCGCTCGTGCTGTCGTTAATAAGCCTAAAGTTCTTTTGTTGGATGAATCTCTATCTGCTCTGGATTACAAACTACGTAAACAGATGCAAATCGAGCTGAAACAATTACAACGCCAACTTGGTATCACGTTCATTTTTGTAACGCATGACCAAGAAGAAGCGCTGTCTATGTCTGATCGTATTATTGTTATGCGTGATGGCGTGATTGAACAAGATGGAACACCAAGAGAGATCTACGAAGAGCCTAAGAACTTATTTGTGGCGCGTTTCATTGGTGAAATTAACGTATTCGAAGCGACAGCGAAATCTCGTCAAGATGAAAAACGCATTGTTGCGACAATCGAAGGTGAAGAGTCCATTATCTATCACGATAAAGACGTAACACCGGGTCAAAAACTGCAAGTATTGCTTCGCCCTGAAGATCTTCGAATCGAAGAAATTAAAGAGTCTGAGCAACGCGGTATTGTTGGCCACATTGTCGAGCGAACCTATAAAGGCATGACATTAGATTCAGTCGTAGAACTTGAATCTGGTATGCGTGTCATGGTTAGCGAATTCTTCAACGAAGATGACCCTGATGTTGATCACTCACTGGGCCAAAAAGTTGCAGTAACTTGGGTTGAGAGCTGGGAAGTGGTATTAGAAGATGAGCAAGAAGTTTAATTTACAAAACGCAATCGTTGCTTTAATCACAGGTTGGTTAGTGCTGTTCGTGATGATTCCAAACATCATGATCATCGGTACTAGCTTCCTTACTCGTGATGAAGCGAACTTGATCGAGATGACCTTCACTCTCGATAACTACGTGCGTTTGGCTGACCCGCTGTATTTTAAAGTGTTGATGCACTCTTTCTATATGGCAATTGTCGCAACCCTACTTTGTTTAATCATTGGTTACCCATTCGCTTACATCGTGGCAAAAATGCCGGCGAAGTGGCGTCCAATCATGTTGTTCCTAGTGATTGTGCCATTCTGGACTAACTCTTTGATTCGTACATACGGATTGAAAATTGTACTGGGTACGCAAGGTGTCTTAAACAAAAGCTTGTTAGCGCTAGATATCATTGATAAACCGCTACGTATCATGTACTCAGAAACCGCAGTAATGATCGGTTTAGTGTACATCCTACTTCCGTTTATGATTCTGCCGCTGTATTCAGCGATTGAAAAACTGGACGATACGTACTTAGAAGCGGCTAAAGATTTAGGTGCGAACAAACTGCAAACGCTATTAAAAGTAGTATTGCCACTAACAATGCCGGGCATTATTGGCGGCTGTTTATTAGTACTACTGCCAGCGTTAGGTATGTTCTATATCTCTGACCTATTGGGCGGAGCTAAGAACCTATTGATTGGTAACGTGATTAAGAGCCAGGTGCTCAACGCTCGAGACTGGCCGTTTGGTGCAGCGACGAGTATCGCCCTGACCATGGCAATGGCTGTGATGCTTTATGCCTACTACCGAGCAGGTAAGCTATTGAACAAGAAAGTGGAGCTAGACTAATGGGTCGCACAGTTAAGTTCAGCTTTATGGCGCTGGTATACGCCTTTCTATACCTACCTATTATCGTATTGATCGCTAACTCGTTTAATGCCAATAAGTTTGGTATGAAATGGGGTGGTTTCACCACTAAATGGTATGACGCGCTTATTAACAACGACAGCCTAATGCAGGCTGCGTGGCACTCGATCAACGTAGCGGTGTTCTCTGCAACAGCCGCAACGATTGTCGGGAGCCTTACAGCAGTAGCCCTATTCCGTTACCAATTCAAAGGTAAAGGCATCGTAAATGGCATGCTGTTCATCGTAATGATGTCTCCAGATATCGTAATGGCGATTTCGCTTCTTGCGCTATTCTTGGTAATGGGTGTTCAACTGGGGTTCTTTACCCTACTTGCTGCTCACATTACCTTCTGTCTACCGTTTGTTGTAGTAACGGTATACAGTCGCTTGAATGGCTTTGATGTGAAGATGCTAGAAGCCGCAAAAGACTTAGGTGCAAGTGAATGGACGATTCTAAAACAGATCATTCTACCTCTTGCTAAGCCAGCGGTTGCTGCGGGTTGGTTATTGAGCTTCACTCTGTCTTTGGACGATGTGATCATCAGCTCTTTCGTAACCGGACCAACGTATGAAATCTTACCACTGAAGATTTACTCAATGGTTAAAGTGGGTATCTCTCCTGAGGTAAACGCCCTAGCAACAGTGATGTTAGTGGTGTCGTTAATACTGGTGATCATTTCTCAGTTATTAGCGAGAGAAAAAATCAAGTAAGTCTCCTACTCTATACAGAGACTGGCTTGATTAAGAAGTTAAGAGACTTCAAGTTCAAAAAAGTGTTAATCATAAACAGAATGGTAAATTGCCATTCTGTTTTTCTATCTACTGCCTTCGGGCAACGTTTAGTTTGGAGCTAACGTCAATGAAAAAATGGGCTACTCTATTAGCTGGTAGTGCATGTGCGCTTTCAATGTTATCTGCACCATCATTTGCAAAAGATAACAAAGAATTGGTATTCATGAACTGGGGACCTTACATCAACAGTGAGATTCTAGAACAGTTCACTGATGAAACTGGTATCAAGGTTATCTACTCGACTTACGAATCGAACGAAACCCTGTACGCAAAGCTAAAAACACACAACAAAGGCTATGACCTAGTTGTGCCGTCGACTTACTTCGTATCTAAGATGCGTGACGAAGGTATGCTACAAAAGATCGACAAAACTAAGCTGAACAACTTCAAGAATCTAGATACTAACTACCTAGATAAGCCGTACGACCCAAGCAACGACTACTCTATTCCCCACGTAGTTGCGATCACAGGTCTTGCTGTTAACACTGACATGTACGATCCAGAAGATTTCCAAAGCTGGGCTGATCTATGGAAGCCTGAGCTTGAAGGTCAACTGATGATGATGGACGACACTCGTGAAGTGTTCCACATCGCATTACGTAAGTTAGGTTACTCTGGTAACACAACAAACGAAAAAGAGATCGACGAAGCGTACGCTGAACTGCGTAAGCTAATGCCGAACGTTCTAGTATTTAACTCAGACAACCCAGGCGCGCCTTACATGTCTGGTGAAGTGGGTCTTGGTATGCTGTGGAACGGTTCTGCTGCTGCAGCGCAAAACGAAGGTCTACCAATCAAACTGGTTTTCCCTAAAGAAGGTGGCATCGGTTGGGTTGATAACTTTGCGATTAGCTCTGGTGCGGTAAACGTAGAAGCGGCTCATAAGATGATCGACTTCCTACTTCGCCCTGAAATTGCTGAGCAAATCTCTCGTGATACTGGCTACCTAACAGCCGTTAAAGCGTCTAACGAGAAGTTCAAAGACAGCCCTGCGCTATTCCCATCGCAAGAAGACCTTGATCGTGTTGAATGGCAAGCTGCGGTTGGCGATAAGACAGTGAAGTACGAAGATTACTTCATGAAACTTAAAGCAGGTCAGTAATTTAGCCTATTATCTCACAGCGACTAAGTAACTGGTTTACTTAACAGCCCGACGTAGAGAATCAATAAGTTAAAAATAAGAATATCAATGAATAGGCAGCTTAGGCTGCCTATTTTATTATATCGCTGCTATAATATAGCGCGATTTTTCGAAATCCTTTTACCTTGGGTTCACTACCCAGCTCCAAATCAAACAAATGAACGGAACAGTAATGAAAAAAACACTGTATACCGGCGCATTGTGTGCTGCTACTTTACTTTCTACACCCTCTTTCGCAGCTGACCAAGAACTGTATTTTTACAACTGGTCTGAATATATTCCAAATGAAGTACTAGAAGACTTCACAGAAGAGACTGGTATCAAAGTCTACTACTCAACTTATGAGTCTAACGAAAGCATGTACGCTAAGTTAAAAACTCAAGGTACGGGTTACGACTTAGTGGTTCCTTCTACTTACTTCGTTTCTAAGATGCGTAAAGAAGGCATGCTTCAAGAGCTTGATAAAACCAAGCTAAGCCACTTTGCAGATTTGGATCCAAATTACTTAGATAAGCCATTTGACCCAAATAATAACTACTCAATCCCATACATCTGGGGTGCGACGGGTATTGGTATCAACTCAGACATGCTAGACAAGTCTTCAGTTAAAAACTGGGGCGATCTGTGGGATACGCAGTGGGAAGGTCAACTGATGATGATGGATGACTCTCGTGAGGTTTTCCATATCGCTCTATCTAAACTGGGCTACTCTCCTAACACGACTAACCCTGAAGAAATCAAAGAAGCCTACGAAGAACTTCGTAAGCTAATGCCAAACGTATTGGTATTTAACTCAGACTTCCCAGCGAACCCTTACCTAGCAGGCGAAGTGTCTCTTGGTATGCTTTGGAATGGCTCTGCTTACATGGCACGCCAAGAAGGCGCAACGATCGACATTATCTGGCCAGAGAAAGGCGCTATCTTCTGGATGGACAGCCTAGCAATTCCAGCAGGTGCTAAGAACACAGAAGCGGCTCATAAGATGATCGACTTCCTTCTTCGCCCTGAGAACGCTGCGAAAATTGCTCTAGAGATCGGTTACCCGACACCAGTTAAAACCGCTTACCCTCTTCTTCCTAAAGAATTTGCTGAAGACAAGAACGTTTTCCCACCACAATCAGTGATGGATAACGGCGTTTGGCAAGATGAAGTTGGTGAAGCGAGTGTCATTTATGACGAGTACTTCCAAAAACTTAAAGTAAACAACTAGACTGTTACTGACAGGTTAATAAAGCGGCGTAAGCCGCTTTATTTTTATCTATACTTTATATAGTATGGCATTAAACGATATGGAGTGCGTTATAATATGCCAGCGAACCCGATATTATTGGTTGTGACTCTGATGCTTCTTGCGTCGTTCTTGATGCTCGGCCTGAGTTCATTCATCCACATAGACTCTAATTACGACCTGTTTTTCGAAACAAACACCCTCGTGATTACCATGTATATCTATTACGTTGCTCGACATGCCATTCGTCCCCACAAGATCCTTCGCTGTGGCGCACGCCTTCTTATTTTCAACCTCTTTTATGATGTAACGACAGAGCTCAAATACCTCGATGAGTGGGCAGATAGAAACGAATTACTCGATACATTTCTTGAAGATGGTTTATTGCAGATCGCCTTCCTACTTATCGCTTACGGTATTACTGAACTGACAACCAAATTGAAAGATCAGGGCAAGCAAGATGAGCTAACAGGCCTATACAATCGCAAGAAGTTCGACGCGATCCAGCTTAAGGAGTTCGAGCTAATCTACTTTGATTTGGATGGATTAAAGCAGGTCAATGACCGCAAAGGGCATCAAGTTGGCGATCTGATGATCGTTCGTTTCTCTCAAGCGCTCAGTCAATCCGCACTCGAAGATGAAATGGTCTTTAGGGTTGGAGGCGATGAGTTTGTTGCGACAGCGCAGCTTGGCCGTGGAGGCGAGTTTGTTACTCAACTTACTAACCTACTGCATGGAGAAAACATCAGCTTCTCTTACGGCATTGAAGTGACCAATCAAGATAACTTTAAACAGGCGCTTATTGAGTCAGATAAGGCAATGTACGAGATGAAGAAAGCCCAACGAACTTAAGCCCGTTCCTATCTTACCTTACGACACTCGCGTTAGCGTTAGCCGTAAGTAGAAACAAAAAAGCAAACATACATGTGACTCTAAGATCTTTAAAGCCGATGTACATTTGCCATTGATAATGGATTAGGAAGTTTTAAGCCGTTAGAGAGCCCTTCTCTGAACATAACAGCTCGCCAACCAGTTTAGGCACCTCGATACTCGCCTTGCCATAACGCTTCTCTTCAAATTCACTTTCAACCGCACTTGGTTCGAGGTTTATCTCAATAGTATGTGCACCATGCATTTTCGCATCATGAACAAAGCCTGCCGCTGGATAAACAACCCCTGAAGTTCCTATAGAGATAAACAGATCCGCTTCTTCGAGTGCTGAATAGATGTCACCCATTCGTAATGGCATCTCGCCAAACCACACAATATGAGGACGCATTTGCGCCGGGATTTGACAGCAATGACAGAGTTCACCGGTTTCGATGTCACCTTTATGTTCGATAACTTGATTCGATTCACTGCAACGTGCTTTTAAAAGTTCACCATGCATGTGAATAATGTTGTCGCTACCGCCTCTCTCGTGCAGGTTGTCGATGTTCTGAGTGATGATTGTTACTTTGCCATCAAGTTTGTCTTCGAGCTCACCTAGCGCCTTATGGGCAGAATTTGGTTGAATGCTCTCACCTTGTAAGCCATGGCGGCGCTTGTTATAGAATGCTTGAACCAAGTCGGGGTCTTTCGCAAAACCTTCTGGGGTCGCGACATCTTCGATTTTATGGTTTTCCCATAGCCCGTCTTGTGCTCGGAATGTTTGTATCCCCGACTCCGCAGAGATGCCAGCGCCAGTAAGAATTACGATATTTCGATATGGGAAATGCATACAACGTCCTTTTCAATATGTCACTTTGTAACAGCTTAGCACTGTTCAAATTCCAACAATAGTTTTAGGGATTAGACCATAGTCTTAGGCAACTGAATTCATTGGCTATTTGTGACATAACTCGCTCGGTGGGTGCTGCCGTTGTTACGCAAACTCTCTGTTTTGCTTTTCACTGAAACAAAAAAGCGACCGAAGCCGCTTAGTTTTGTTTAACTGATGTCTACTTGATGAGCTTAAACCCATCAAAGTGAACGACGTTAGTCTTCGTTGATAGACGAGATCTTATGGATTGAAAGATCCGCGCCGTTGAATTCGTCTTCTTCACTTAAACGTAGGCCTGTTAGTTTGCTCAACACACCATAAACAATCATTGCGCCAATCAAAGCCACAGCAATGCCCGCCAGTGTGCCGACAACTTGAGAAGCAAAGCTCACGCCCCCTAGCCCCCAGAATGTTTGCGAACCGAAGATACCAGCAGCAATGCCACCCCACGCACCACATACGCCGTGCAGAGGCCATACACCCAGCACATCATCGATCTGTGTTTTGTTTTGCATGTAAGTAAATAGGTAAACAAATAGCGCGCCTGCCACGCCGCCCGTCACCAAAGCGCCCAACGGGTGCATTAAATCTGAGCCCGCACAAATAGCGACGAGACCAGCTAAAGGTCCATTGTGAATGAAGCCTGGGTCATTTTTACCTGCAATTAGAGCCGCAAGAATACCGCCAACCATGGCCATGAGTGAGTTCATCGCCACCAAGCCGCTGATACCATTGATCGCTTGAGCTGACATCACGTTAAAGCCAAACCAACCCACACATAAGATCCAAGAGCCTAGCGCTAAGAAAGGGATGTTTGATGGCGCGAAGTTGGTGTGTTTACCCGCACGGATTCGACCTTTACGCATCCCTAAGAAGTAAACTGCGACCAAAGCAATCCAACCACCTACGCCGTGAACCACTACAGAACCTGCGAAGTCATGGAACCCGTAACCAAACTGGCCTTCTAGCCAATCTTGAAATCCAAAGTTGCCGTTCCAAATGATGCCTTCAAAAAATGGATAGATGAAACCAACCGTAAACAGTGTCGCAATCAAAATTGGGTAGAAACGTGCACGCTCTGCGATACCGCCTGAAACGATTGCTGGGATTGCAGCTGCGAATGTCATAAGGAAGAAGAACTTAACCAGCTCATATCCGTTGCCTTGCGACAGTGTTTCTGCGTCTGCAAAAAAGTGTGCACCGTAAGCAACCCAGTAACCGATAAAGAAGTAAGCAATGGCGGAGACACCAAAATCCGACAGGATCTTAACGAGCGCGTTTACTTGGTTCTTCTTTCGAACGGTACCGACTTCTAGAAATGCGAAGCCAGCGTGCATCAAGAAAACCATGATGGCACCGAGTAATAAGAATAAAGTATCTGAACTTTGGGTAAGGGTTTGTACTGCACTATGAACTTGAGTCACCGTTTCACTCATTAAAGCATTCTCCTTCGCTTTATCTGATTTGCACTGATATCGTGCGATTCAATGTTGTAATTAATTAAAGACTCAACAGTAAACGCAAGATGCGTTCCAAGTATGTGGTGTAATTTTCGTGCAACAGTTTTTGCTTTTAACTTGCTGATTAATAGTGCATAAATTTATCAGTGCACTTTCTTGGTTCTTAATAAGTGTGAAAATGGAAACAAGAATTGCACCAATTAAGGGAGTTGCACCATATTGAAGCGGTCAATGAGTGGGTTCTGATACAGGGAGTGGCTGACAACTATTTACAGGTCCATAGGCTTAAAAACAAAAAGCCCAGTGAAATGAATCACTGGGCTTTCTTTAGATATGTCGTCAACGTATTAGCGTTACAGGTTTGGTCCTGTTGTCGGGTTTTGCGGTAGGTTTTGACTTAAACGCTGCATACCTTGATACATACGAATAAACCAAACCACAATCGCAACACCACCAAACAACATGCCTACATACGGGATGTAGTAAGCGATGTCATCGATAATGTGGTTTTGATACCAGTAATCGTTCACACCGATCAACACGCCATTAGAGGTTGCTACCGTCACGATAAGCACAACAAAGAACGTCAGGTTCAAGAAGAACGAGCGAATCAAGCCGTAGTAATGGGTATCCACTACTTCCCCGTCTTCGCCTTTATCTAAACGATAGCCCGCGTAGATGATGGCAACCACACCAGAGAGAAGACAAGTAAATGGCGTAAAGCAGCTTAGGATGTAAGCGACCCAAATACCTTTATGAGGTTTGTTCATTCTTATTCACCTCTTCCGTTTTCTCTGTTGCAGCGTTAGCGCTTTGTTCAACGCCGTTTTTCTCTTGTTCCATCACTTCTTTGTACCAAAGGTCATGATGCTCTTTTGCCCAAGTTTCATCAACTTCGCCTGTTACCATGCCTTCTAGTGCCCCTTCCATACCGAACAAGCCGATGTAGATGTGGAACACAAAGCCACAGATAAGGATCAAAGCAGCCAACATGTGGACTAGGTTTGAAAGCTCCATATCACGACGCGTTTGACCGAAAATTGGGAAGTCTAAAACCAAGCCACTGATCGCAGCCACACTACCCATTACAATCAATAGCCAGAACAGCGCTTTCTCACCCGCGTTCGAAAACTCTGCAGATGGATGAGAACCTTTATGTTTCCCGACCATACCACCTAGTTTCATGAACCACTGGATATCGACCATCTTGAAGATAGACTTACGCCACCACTTGATAAGAACAGCCATCAACAGCACATAGAAAATTGGGCCGATGTAGTTATGGTATTGCTTAGCCAGTAGAACGATGAAGCCCCAAAGGTCCGTTGGAATGTACGGCTTCAAGAAGTGCTTACCGTAAACCAACATCAAACCACTGAATGCCAGTGTTAAGAAGGTAAACGCCATGCTCCAGTGCAATGCACGGTCTAGTCGAGACCAACGTTTGATTTTACGACCAGTTCTTGGCGCGCTCAGCATTAGCGGGCCAATCACAACGTACATCAAAGTCACGAAAGCAATACTGCCAAAGATCGCGACAGCACCGGCTGGTGACATCCACTTCTCTTTCAATATGTACCACGTTTGACCCGGAGTACTGATCAACACACCGTGCTCAGCTGATTGAGATGTGGTGTAACCTTCCTCACCATTTCTTACTTGTCGCCAAAAATCAGCGCCAGCAAGTTGTGTGATTTCTCGTTGAGCAGAGCTCGATTGAGTTTGTGATGAGTTCGTCTCAGATGCATGACTCATAGGAGAAAGCATTGTTAGTGCTGCCAACATCGGCAGCACAACAAGGAAGAGACGCTTAAACATTGTAAGCATATGTCTCTCCTACTTAGCTCTTAGTCGCATCGTAAGAAAGGTCGTTGCCGTCTGTCCAACCTGCACCTTTCGCACCACGTTCAACAACACGCTGACGGAAAACATCAGAAACTTTCTCTGCGTCACCCGCTAGCAGTGCTTTGGTTGAACATAAAGAAGCACACATAGGTAGTTTGCCTTCAGCAATACGGTTCGCTCCGTACTTCTGACGCTCTTCAACAGAACCTGGCTCTGTTTCAGGGCCACCTGCACAGAATGTACATTTGTCCATCTTACCGCGCTCACCAAATGCTTCCTGTTTAGGGAATTGAGGTGCGCCAAACGGACAAGCAAACAAGCAGTAACCACAACCAATACATAGGTCTTTATTGTGAAGTACGATGCCGTCTTCTGTATGTTCAAAACAGTCTGCAGGACAAACTGCCATACAAGGTGCATCAGTACAGTGCATACACGCTACTGAGATAGAGTTTTCACCCGGTTCACCGTCGTTTAGTGTTACAACGCGGCGACGCTGAATACCCCATTCCAGAGCATCATCATTTTCATTCTTACATGCAGTGACACAACCGTTACATTCGATACAACGCTTGGTGTCACAAAGAAATTTCATTCTAGCCATTTTAAGACTCCTTACGCTTTACGAATATTACAAAGGGTTACTTTCGTTTCCTGCATCAACGTGACAGGGTCGTAACCGTATGTGGTTGCTGTGTTAGCAGCTTCACCAATAACGTAAGGATCAGTGCCTTCTGGATACTTAGAACGCAAATCTTCGCCTTCGAACTTACCACCGAAGTGGAATGGGATGAACGCCAGACCCGGTTTCACACGACGTGTTACCATCGCTTTCACCTTAATTCGGCCCTTCTCAGCACCTTCAACCCAAACGTCATCGCCATCTTTAAAGCCAATGTCGTTCGCGTCTTTCGGGTTCACTTCAACGAACATCTCTTGTTGAAGTTCTGCTAGCCAAGGGTTAGAACGTGTCTCTTCACCACCACCTTCGTACTCAACCAGACGACCAGAAGTCAGGATAATCGGGTATTCACCAGATTTGTCTTGCTCTTGGATTGACTTGTACAACGTAGGTACACGGAAAATCGCTTCTTTGTCATCCCATGTTGGGTAGTCAGCAACTAGGTCACGACGTGGTGTGTAAAGTGGTTCACGGTGCAGTGGTACGCGGTCTGGGAATGTCCAAACGATCGCACGCGCTTTCGCGTTACCAAAAGGAATACAACCGTGCTTGATAGCCACACGTTGAATGCCGCCAGAAACGTCAGTCTTCCAGTTTTTACCTTCAGCAGAGGCTTTCTCTTCTGCTGTTAGGTCATCCCACCACCCTAGTTGTTTCAGTAGTTTGTCACTGAACTCTGGGTAGCCATCTTTGATTTCGCTGCCTTTTGAGTAGCTGTCTTCAGCCAATAGGCTTTGACCTTCAAACTCCACACCGAAACGAGTACGGAAGTTACCACCACCTTCAGCGACAGGTTTAGACGTATCGTAAAGGATATGCGTACCTGGGTGTTTCATCTCTGGGTTGCCCCAACATGGCCAAGGAAGACCGTAAGTCTCGCCATTCGCTGGGCCGCCTTCTGCAGCAAGCGTTGTTTTGTGGAACGTGTGCCAGTTTTGTTGGTGCTCTTTCAAGCGCTCTGGGCTTTGACCTGTGTAACCGATCGTCCACATACCTTTGTTGAATTCACGAGTGATGTCTTCAATCAATGGTTGGTTGTTCTCAACACGGATGTTTTTGAACAGCTGATCAGAGAAACCAAGCTTCTTAGAAAGAAGGTACATGATTTCGTGGTCAGGCTTAGATTCGAACAGAGGATCAACCACCTTGTCACGCCACTGTAGAGAACGGTTTGATGCCGTTACACTGCCGTAGGTTTCAAATTGAGTGGTTGCTGGAAGCAAGTAAACGCCGTCAGTACGATCGTTCATTACTGCTGCAACTGTTGGGTATGGGTCAACGATAACCATCATATCCAGCTTCTGCATCGCCTTCTTCATCTCTGGACCACGAGTCTGAGAGTTCACCGCGTGACCCCAGTAGAACATGGCACGGATGTTTTCGCGCTGACGAATCTTGTCTTTGTCTTCAAGTACGCCATCAACCCAACGAGAGACAGGAATACCTGCACTGTTCATTGGTTTTTGACCGCCGTATGCGTTGTCGTCGAAACGACCTTTGATCCAGTCAAAGTCTACGTCCCAAACTTTCGACCAGTGGCGCCAAGAACCTTCAGACAAGCCGTAGTAACCTGGAAGCGTGTCTGACAGTACGCCAAGGTCAGTTGCGCCTTGTACGTTATCGTGACCACGGAAAATGTTTGCACCGCCACCTGACTTACCGATGTTACCTAGCGCAAGCTCAAGTACACAGTAAGCACGTGTGTTGTTGTTACCCGTCGTGTGTTGAGTACCACCCATACACCAAACGATACAACCTGGACGGTTTTCAGAAAGCAGTTTTGCTGTGTGGTAAACGTCTTCTTCGCTTACACCAGTAACGCGCTCAACTTCAGCTGGGCTCCACTTCGCGACTTCTTCACGGATCTCGTCCATGCCGAATACACGTTGGCGGATGAATTCTTGGTCTTCCCATTTGTTAGCAAAGACATGCCATAACACGCCCCAGATAAACGCAACGTCTGAACCTGGGCGAAGAGAAACATAGTGATCAGATTTCGCAGCAGTACGCGTACGACGAGGATCCGCAACAACGATCTTACAGTTGTTCTTCTCTTTCGCGATTAAGATGTGTTGCATCGCTACTGGGTGAGCTTCTGCAGGGTTCGAACCAATGAACAGCATCGACTTACAGTTGTGCATGTCATTGAACGAGTTTGTCATCGCACCGTAACCCCAAGTGTTTGCAACACCGGCAACTGTGGTTGAGTGACAAATACGCGCTTGGTGGTCAACGTTGTTGGTGCCCCAAAGCGACGCCATTTTACGGAATGCGTAAGCTTGTTCGTTACTGTGTTTCGCACTACCTAGGAAGTAAACCGAATCAGGGCCTGACTCTTTACGAAGTTCTAGCGCTTTGTTGCCGATCTCTTCAATCGCTTGTTCCCAAGAAAGCTTCTTCCACTTACCGCCTTCCAATTTCATTGGGTACTTAAGACGACGTTCACCGTGGCCGTGTTCACGCAGAGCTGCACCTTTCGCACAGTGTCCACCAGCGTTGAATGGGTGATCGAATGCAGGCTCTTGACCCGTCCAAACACCGTTTTGAACTTCAGCGTAAATACCACAACCCACAGAACAGTGAGAACAGATAGTACGTTTCACTTCTGTTTTCGCTTCAGGGTCGACTGATTTAGCCTGCGCTTTTTTCATCATGCCCGGAGCGAATAGACTTGCGCCTACTACCGCGCCACCAGCGGCTAATGAAGTGTTTTTCATGAAGGCACGTCTAGACACACCCAGTTGATTGGTTTCTTTGCTCACACTATCGGAGCGTTTGACAAGTTTCATCCGTTATCTCCTAAAGTGTGTCGTAGTAATCGCGAATGTGTTGCGTTTCACGATAGCCCGTCTTCTTCATGTCTTCTTTCGGCATTTCAACCGTTTCTGAAGCAGTTGCCACTTTCGTTGTACCAGCGACAACGGCACCAGCAACGGCTGCAGTCGTTAAGCCTTTGAGTAAGTCCCTACGGCTTGAGTTTATTTCTTTATTATCTTTCATCATTGCTTCCTTACCTTACGGTAGATCTTTTTGGAGGCTTAATGCCCCTCTATCGATATAATCGCGTACTGCTCGATTACTCGTAATCAGTGACGTTTTTCACATCAATCTTTAATTTATGCTTACTGCTTTTTGTATTAACGCTAAAACGCACTTGCTCTAACGTTAGGAATGCTTCACACAGCTGAGCTGCCGATTTGTAGAAGTTCGCACTTTCTGCACTTTCAAGCTGACGCGTAAAAGAGTTGAACCAAGGACCAAGGTGCTTATTAAAAACGGCTTGTTGAAGTGCTTCTTCTTCACCGGTTAGCATGGCCATTACTTCACACAATGCAGCAATATGATCTTCTGGCTCTTTCACTTGATCATCACGCTCAATGCCTAAAAGCTCTAAATCATGACGAATTTCTGCCAGTGGTTTTTCCATCATGGCGCCAGTTCTATGCCAAGAACCAAATGGAACAATCTCTCCACGGCCAATGCCAATGAACAGGTCTTGATATTCGTCTTCTAATGCTTCGCGATTTGATTCCGTTGCCGCTTGTTGAATCGCAATCCAAGCTTTTTGCATTGCACTCTCAGACGCTTCAATGTCTAACGTCTTTAGGAAATCAATGACCTCTTCAGAAGGTGCGTTACGGAACAATGCAGAAAGAACCAAATAAATTTCAGTTCTTAGTGTCTGTTCTTGCTCTAGCTTTTGTACTTGATCTAAATGAGTATCCAATGCCAACTCCTAGTATTTCAGTTGTTTCAATGGGTCTTGAGCCATCGAATCAAACATATCTATCACACGGCAGTCTTCACACATAGCAATACGGTTGATTGCTGATTCGTCTGAAAAATGAGAGTGACCGCGTAACTTGTTTTGTAACATGTCAATCATAGACTGCGGTGCGAATGGCTTATGACAACGAATACATTCCGCTGCTTTCTCTTCATGAATCACAACAGCCTTTTGACGTTCTTCTTTCACCCAGTTCATACGAGGCGTTAGAGTCAGAACATTTTCAGGACACGCTTTTTCACACAGACCACATTGAATACAGTCTTGTTCTACAAACTTAAGTGATGGAGACGCGCCATCGGTATGAAGAGCACGTGTAGGGCAAACCGCCACACAACTCATACACAAAGTACAATCTTTGCTTTCACATGAAACCGTGCCATAAGGCGCATTTGATGGAAGCTCAACAATGTTCTCAACAGGAATGCGAGATGAAGACATAGCATCAAGTGCTGTGAACAGACGTTGACGTTTATTGCCTTGAAGATCACCAAGTGCAAGATCGAATGAATCTACACACAGAGTTGGAGGACCTTCACGTAGAGACTCTAAATACAGGATATCGATGGTTTCTTTTGGAACACCGATTTGGTCGAGTAACTCTTGAGCGATCCCTACTTCGTTATTCAGAACACGAATGATGGTTTCTGGCATAAAACGAGAAGCAGCAAACAGAACTTGAGTTGCGCCATTCACTAACGCTGCAAACCAAGTATCGATACCAATAGAAGGTAGCTCTTCAACAACGATTGGAATCACGTTATCTGGCAGTGCTTTTAGCGCCATCACATTGTAAGTCTCATGACGAGAGCTACAGATAAGTACGATTGGATCCAGACCGCCCGCTTGCTCATAGTTCGCTAGCGTACGTTCAATAAACTTTTGAGTGTCGTCAGGATTTGGAAGCGCATAGGTAATCGCTTCTGTAGGACAGCTAGTTGCACAAGTACCAACGCCTTGACATAGGTAAGGGTTAATCTCGATCTTGTGACCCGTCTTATCGGAGCCTTCACTTGATAGTGCGCCAGCAGGACAAGCATCGACACAACGCTCACAGCCTTTTACGCCGCGAGAACTGTGTGCACAAAGGTCAGTGTCTAGACGGAAGAACTTAGGCTTATCAAAGGTGCCCATAAGCGTTGGAATCTCTTCCAGTGCTTCAGCCAGTTTTGGATAGCCACGGCCTACTGGGTAATAACCCGGTACAGGTACTTCTTCTGTCATGCAGCTATTCAGACATAGGTCTAGAACAACATCGAAACAATCGTGATTAATCGCGACTTTCGCTAGGTTGCTTGATGTGCCTTTGTTTTCGATCACAACTTCAAACGTGCCAAGGAAACCGGATACTTGAACCGAATTCGCGAAGTACAGTTCTGGGTTTGTGCCCTTTTCGCCATCTGTTGACAATAAGGTTAGGCTCGTCAATTGAGGTAATTGAGCCGCAGCACTTTCAATGATCGCAGTTGGACCAATAACAAGAGTATTACCGCCGCTTTCGTAGCTAACAGTAGGTGGAATCAGATTTGTTAACTCAACTGTATTTTCAAATGCATACAGTCTTGCTTTAGCGTTATTTGAATTTGCTTGTTCTAATAATTGTTTAAGCATTGCTCAGTTCCATCTTTGGACATGGATAATCTGTTCAACCTTCATTGTAGTAAGCGATAGAGAACTTGCTGAGTAATCCGTTAACAACTAACCCTTTAGCCAGTGTGCCGTTCGTCAGACCGTGAACTCGTCTATCTACAAAAAAGTTGATAATGAACGTTATTTAGCAAATGCCATGCCAATTTAATATGCCTTATATTTCAGTGATTTAATTATTTATAACGTTTATTGTGCGTATAAAAAAACCGCTTGGGACATTTTGTCGCAAGCGGTTCATTGAGTGTTTAGTCAAAATGTACCTATTCTTTGTGTGGTATATTTTGTCCCATCTCTTTCAGGTCAGCTTCGTCTGAAATTGTAGCGTTATTATCTGGTACTGTGTTTTTATACAGTTCTTTTTCTTGTTCGGTTATTTCGGCACTTTCTGACGTTTCAAATCCATTATCAGATACCTCAAGATCGCCTTCAGAATTTTCTAAAACCTCACCTTCGTCTTTATTATCAATATCTTGCTCTTCTTCTGGCGCAGTTTCTTCTTCCGTTTTGTCTTTAACCCAATCACGCAAGGTTTCCGCTACCCCTTCAGAAAGAGACTTAAGATTGCTGTAATCGTCATCGTAATCATCTAAACCATCACGAACGTTGAACTCTTCTGAGAGGAATAATTTACGCAATGCCGCTTTTTTTACGCTCTCTGAGGCTTCTGACACCAATAATTGAGCAACAGACAAGTCTTCAGTCGTTCCTGATGCTATCTCCTGAGAGTCAATAGCTTGAGAATCGACAGCGTGAGCGTCTTCATTGTGTTCTGGAGACTCATTTTCTAAAGTCCCACGTTCTTGTGACTCCGATGCTTCTGCGTCTACAGATGAAGCAGCAGACGAAGCTTCAGTGGAAGTAAGCTCAGTTTCCTCTAGCGTTTGTTGCGCTTCTAATGGTTGGTCGGTGGATTCATCAAGCTTTCGTTGAGACCAACGGCTAAAAAAGTTAGTTGCCATTTGATCGACCCGCGCCTTTACGTTTCTTACGTCTTGCTTCTAATAACTCGCCATGACGACCGATGAATGCTTCCATCCAAGCTTGTACAGGCAATGGAATGTCGTATGAAAGGACTTGGTTGTCACCGTCCATGTATTGCCCTGCAACGGTTTGTGATGCTGTAAGTAACTGAATGACGGGCTTAACACCAGAATCAACATTATCCATCACTAAGAAAAGCTTAGGTTGCTGCGAGCTGAGGTTGAAACGATAGTCTGTACGCTCGTCTTTATGTAGTTGGAGCAAACAAACGTCTTGGGCATCGTCTTTTGGCGACAGTTCAAACCCCGTCAATTCCCATTGCGTCGTTACCCAAATACCTGTTTTGATCTCTTTTTCTATTCTTTGGACACCGATTGGCCAAGCTGCTTCTGTTTTTTCATATTGTTCTTTGAATTCTTTTATCTCAGACATACTTCACCCAATTGATTTTCTTTGGTCTGAATACAGTTAGGACATTTTGTACTGTGCGCATTCATATACACCCCATAAAGCAATAAACACGCCAATACGGATTGACTGTGAGAGCGTATCTATAGCGTTCGTTATCAAGTTGTCACTATAACGTTAGTCGATACTGGTTATTTCAGACAACTCCACCGGGTGAACTCTCATATTTTGCGCTATTTTAATCTAATGCTTCATGTTTCCATCAATCCCCGTTATTTTGGAATAAGATTTGCTTTAGCTAATTCGCTAATGTTATTCACAGAGCTATGTATTCACAGATTTATGGCATGTTCGGAACGATAATCGAAACCTAGGCCATAGCGAACCAACAAACTAGCGCATTGATGAATGAGAGCCTTATTGCTCTTGTTGACTTCTTATCTCATAAAATCGCTATCTCATTAAGTAGGAAATGACTGTGGTAAAACCAAACATAATAAAAACCAGTGAGAACCCACTTCAGACAATCGAAGTTGAAGTGTTTGATGAATATGGCGAAAAGCTAACAAAACAGATCGCGTGTGAGCGCCCTCTTACCGTAATGTTGAACTGGAAAGAGATCGTAACCTTAATGACATTGGGCTCTCGTCCTGAGTCATTAGTATTAGGCTATTTGAAAAACCAAAGCTTCCTTTCCGATCCCGAAGCGGTTGAATCTATTATCATCGATTGGGAAACCAGCTCTGCTGCGGTTATCACCAAAGAAGATACAAGCCAACTTGAGCAAGCGCTTAAGAAGAAGACAGTAACCTCTGGCTGCGGTCAAGGCACCATGTATGGCAACGTAATGAAGCAGTTGGAAGATTACCAAGTGCCTCAAAACAAGATTAAGCAATCTGAAATATATACAGCGCTTGAAGCGTTGACTCATTATAACGATACCTACAAGAAAGCAGGCGCGGTGCACGGTTGTGCGGTTTGCAAAGACGACAAGGTACTATCGTTTGTTGAAGATGTTGGCCGACACAATGCCGTTGATACATTGGCTGGTGAGATGTGGCTTAACAAAGAGTCAGGTGAAGACAAGATCTTCTATACCACAGGCCGTTTAACGTCTGAGATGGTGATTAAGGTTGCTCAGATGGGTATCCCTGTTTTGCTATCACGTTCTGGCGTGACGCAAATGGGCTTAGACTTGGCTCAGAAGTTCGGCATCACAACAATTGCTCGCGCTAAAGGTTTACGCTTCCAAGTGTTCACGGGCGCAGACAAGATCGACTTTGATGTAAAAGGCGAACAATCAGCGTAAGTTCTTTAAAGGCAAACTTCTATAAAAGGAAAATGCCATCTAACGCTAGTTTTCTGGTGAACTTATATAAGGTGTAGGCGAAGGCTTACACCTTTTTCTTTTATTCCATTTACTCTCCTTAGTATTTCCTCTCCTTGCTCCATCATTCTATTCGCATAATTTTAACAGCCAGTTCGCTGTTACCCCCCCTTTCTGCACATTATTTCAGCAACAGAACGCGCTTAATATTCCCGTTTAGTTTTACTTAACGTTGATTTCAAAATTACTAGATATACCAAACGTTAACAATTCTTTATCTTATGCTTCGTGAACAGAACGAAGCGCGCACTTACCGTGCTGCTTGGCGAAAGTTTCACTTCTTTGAATGCTCACTTCGAAGAAAACACATAAGAAAAAAGAATTGGATAACAATATGAAACAGCCTTTAAAAGCTTTAGCAATAGCTCTTGGATTGACCTTGGGCGCTAACTGTCACGCAATTGAACTTAAGCCGGTCGATACCGACTTTACATTACAAATACTGGGGTCAGGTGGTCCTATCTCGGATGACCTACGTGCATCATCAGGTGAAATCGTATGGTGGAAAGGCAAATCACGAATCATGATTGATGCCGGTGGCGGTGTTTACCTACGTTTCGGTCAAGCGGGTGCAAAACTTGAAGACCTAGATTTCATGGGTATCACTCACTTCCATACCGATCACGTCAATGACATGCCCGCTCTTCTTAAAGGCGGCTACTTCTTTGAGCGTGAAAAGGCGTTGGAGATTTCAGGTCCAGCCGCAGGTTCAGCGTTCCCTAGCCTCAACGGTTACTTCGCAGCGAACTTTGACCCAGACCATGGCGCATACGCTTACCTTGCTGGCTTATACGATGGAACCGATGGTCTATTCCCAGTCAATCTTACCGATGTTGACTATCAATCCACAGTGCCAACCGTTGTTTATGAAAAAGATGGTTTGAAGATCACTGCTCTGGGTATTCCTCATGGTGATGTGCCTTGTCTCGCTTACCGAATTGAAAGTGAAGAAGGCGTGATGGTGATTTCAGCTGACCAAAACGGTAGCAACCCTGCGTTCTTAGACTTCGCTCGTGGCGCCGACATCATGATGATGCCAATGGCGATTCATGAACAAGCCGATGGTGTCTCTACATTCATGCACGCTAAGCCTTCTGTCATTGGTGAAATTGCGAAAGAGATCAATCCAAAAATGTTGGTACTTAACCACTGGATGGGTCTAGGCCTTAAGCGCAAATCTGAATCAATCAAAATTGTACGCGAATACTACGACGGACCAATCATGTCTGGTCGTGATTTAGCGAGCTTCCCTATGTCTGCTGTAAAGGAGAAATAATATGAACAACAAAATCGCCCTATCAATCGCGATCACGTCTGTGATTAGTCTTAACTCTGCAATGGCATTTGCTGATGCACCTGCCGAAGCCCCTGTTGAAGCTAAACAATCTTCAGGACACGGTGGTAAATGTGCTGCGGGTAAATGTGGTACAGAAAAACGCTTCGAAAAAGCGGAACTAACCAGCAACCCTCAAGACCGTTTAGTACGTGCTCGTGACGGGAAATGTGGCTTAACGGCTGAAGGTATCTCGCCAAGCAAAGAGCGCATCCTAACGGCCAATAGCAAGGTGACAGGTGGAGTATGTGGCCAGTAGAAACGCATAAAACCAAAGCTTCAAAAACTAAGGCTTTAGCATCAAATGACCAAGCCCCCAAAAGCAGCGAGTTAAACCATAAAGTGCGAACCATTCAGAATACAGACAAAGGCATTGGGCTACGCAGTGAGCATATTGAACTGCTCGCTCATTCCCCAAAGCACCCTGATATTGATTTTCTGGAACTGGCTCCCGAGAACTGGATGAGCTTAGGTGGTCTTAAGCGCGAACAACTACAGGATATAGCGAAGCAATACCCTTTGATCGCACACGGTTTAAGCTTATCCATTGGAGATTGTCAGCCGCTTAACACGAAGTTTGTACGTCAGGTTGGTCAATTTCTCGATGAACTGAATATCCAGGTATACAGCGAGCATTTGAGCTTCTCTCGAGACAGCCAAGGGTATCTGTATGAACTGTTACCCGTGCCACGTCACGTAGAAAACATCGGCTATTTAGCGGACAGAATCAAGCAAGCCCAAGACATCATTCAACGTCCTTTGGTAATGGAGAACATCTCTTATTACCACAACTACGGAGACGAGATGCCTGAGGGTGAGTTTATCGCTGAAATAGCAAAGCGCAGTGGCTGTGAGTTGTTGGTCGACATCAACAATCTCTACGTGAACAGTCAGAACCACCACTTTGATGCGGCTGAAATGCTTAAGGCTTTACCGAACGATGCTATTCGCTATTACCACATTGCTGGGCATTTAGTTGAAAGTGATGGCTCAGGTGGAAGCAACAAATCGCTGATTGATACCCACGGTATGCCGGTACAGCAAGCGGTTATTGACTTGGCGCGTTACACCTTCTCTATTCATGGCAGTAAACCGTTATTGCTCGAAAGAGACAACAACGTACCGCCTTTGGTCGTGTTGACTGAGGAATTACGAACGATGCACAGTCAGGTTCTAGATGCTGGTGTTGCTCATCGCCCAATGAATCAGGAGTTGGTTTATGCATAACCCTCCTAGCATGATGATCACTCAAACACACGCACTAACCGCACTGATACGTTCGCCACTTGAAGACAACGCAGTGTGTCGATACAGCGAGTTCATTAGAGATAACGTATTTGGTGTATTGAACAACACATTCCCGCTGTTTTGCCAGCAAGTCGACCAAGACCAACTACTGATATTGGTTGATGAGTTTGTTGTCGTGCATTACGCCTCAGAGCCGGAGTTTCATCATATTGCCACTGAGTTTGTCAGCTTTATCCAGCGTCGCACTCAGCCAATGGGTATGTCTAATCTAAGTGATTTGTCTACTTTGAGTGCGAGTCATGACCTTACAGCCGACCAGCTTGCGGTGTTGGAGTACGAATGGTGTGCCTTTTGCGTTGAAATTGACGCTTCAAAGCAAGTATTGCCGATGTCATGGACGGGTGATCTTCGTGTTGATGAACAACAGCTTCAATTGGGTTTGTTAGTCAACAGTACGATGAAGCTCGTACAGGTACCTTTCCTTGTTCATGGTGAGTCACTGACGTTTCTAACACAAAGGCGACACCCCATTTATTACGCGATTTATCGCGACCGTGACCAACGCGTCAACACGATAAAACTAAGAGAAATTGATGTTGCGATTATTCAAATAATTCAACAACAACCAAATCGTTCTTTAGCCGATATAAAACAAATAATTGCTCAACAATTGGCGAGATTCGAGTTTATTAATTGGGTCGAACATTTCAGTGAAGTTGAACTGATTGGCGTTCACTCTTTAGGAGAAAAATTATGATTAAGTCAGCCCTCAGCTGGTACGACGCTATTGTCGCAAAATGCAAACAATACGATTACTTAGTACTGCTTTCAGTACGTCTTTATTTGATTCCGGTGATTTATGTCGGTGCACGCTCTAAAGTGCTGGGCTTCTCGGGAACAGTGGCATGGTTTGGTGCTTCAGCAGCCGACGGTGGTCTTAACCTTCCCTTCCCTGAGCTACTGGCATTCCTAGCGGCAGTGACCGAAGTATTAGGTTGTATCTGTATCGCGTTAGGTCTGTTTACTCGCTTTATCTCGATTCCAATGATTTTCATGATGAGCGTAGCGAGTGCAATGGTTCACTGGAAACACGGTTGGGATGCGATTGCGACTGGTGGTATGGAAGCAACCGTTCGACTTAACGGCTTCATCGAATGGCTCGCGGTTAACTTCCCAGGTCGTTACAACTACATCACAGAACTTGGCGACCCGGTAATGCTGAACAACGGTATGGAGTTCGCAGGCACCTACTTCGTGATGTTGTTAGTACTGCTTGTTTACGGTGGTGGCCGTTACGTGAGTGCAGATTACTGGCTACGTAAACAGTTCTCTAAAAAACAAAACAAAGCACTTCGTTGGTAATAGATTCTTTTCACACAGCTACATGTAAAACCCTTAATTAGTTCTCTCTAATTATCATCTTATTTTCCATTATCTTACCCGTCACACTCGTGGCGGGAAGGAGTTTTTATGCTTACAGATGTCGTTGATCTGTCGCGGTTTCAATTCGCAAGTACCGCTCTTTATCACTTTATATTCGTCCCCCTAACTATAGGCCTCTCCTTCTTACTCGCAGTGATGGAATCGCTGTATGTCATGACCAACAAAACCATCTACAAGGACATGACCAAGTTCTGGGGTAAGTTGTTTGGTATTAACTTTGCTGTCGGTGTTGCTACCGGCTTAACCATGGAATTCCAGTTCGGTACTAACTGGGCTTATTACTCGCATTACGTAGGCGATATCTTTGGCGCTCCGCTGGCCATTGAAGCCTTAATTGCGTTTTTCTTGGAATCAACCTTAGTCGGTATGTTCTTCTTCGGTTGGGACAAGCTCTCCAAGCGTCAGCACTTATCGGTAACGTGGTTGACGGCGTTGGGTTCGAACTTCTCTGGTCTGTGGATTCTGATGGCCAATGGCTGGATGCAAAACCCAGTGGGCGCAGAGTTTAACTTCGAAACCATGCGTATGGAGATGACAGACTTCGTCGAAGTTATCTTCAACCCAGTGACTCAAGTGAAGTTCGTGCATACCGTTGCGGCAGGTTACACAACCGGCGCGCTATTTATCATGGGTATCAGTGCTTACTATATGCTTAAAGGGCGTGATTTACCTTTCGCTCGTCGTTCATTTGCAGTAGCAAGTGCTTTTGGTATGGCTGCGATTGTGTCGACAGTGATGCTAGGCGATGAATCTGGTTATGAATTGGGTGATGTTCAACAGGTGAAGCTAGCGGCTATCGAAGCTGAATGGCACACAGAAGAAGCCCCTGCCTCATTCACACTGTTCGGCTTCCCGAATCAAGAAACCATGGAAACGGACTACGCGATTAAGATCCCTTACGTGATGGGTATTATCGCAACGCGATCTCTGGATACACCAGTTGTCGGCATTCATGATCTATTGGCAAAGAATGAAGAACGTGTTCGCAGCGGCATCTTAGCTTACGGTCTATTAGAAAAACTGCGCTCTGGTGATAAATCACAACAAAATATCGATGATTTTGAATCGGTTAAACATGACTTAGGTTATGGATTACTGGTTAAGAAATACAGCGATAACGTGGTGGATGCAACAGAGCAACAGATCAAACAAGCAGCCAAAGACACAATCCCAACGGTTGCCCCTCTGTTCTGGAGCTTCCGCATCATGGTGGTGTGTGGCGTCTTGATGTTTGCCATCATTGGTCTTTCATTCGTACAAATTTGTCGTCGTAAGATTGGTACCAATCGTTGGTTACTGAAAGCAACAATATGCGCGATTCCACTTCCTTGGATTGCTTGTGAAGCCGGTTGGTTTGTTGCGGAATACGGTCGTCAGCCTTGGGCTATTGGTGAAATTCTGCCAGTAAACATGGCGGCTTCTAATCTACCCGCTTCAAGTTTATGGATCTCTATCGGATTGGTTTACTTGTTCTACACCGCATTCCTGATTGTAGAAATGTTCCTGATGGTTAAGTTTGCAAAAATGGGTCCGAGCGCACTGAAGACTGGTCGCTATCACCATGAGCAATCAAACCAAGATCTAGCCCTTACAGGTGAGCAAAGCGCACCGCGTCAGCTAGATAAAACTATCGACCTTCATTAAGGAATTCAGATGTTTGATTACGAAAATCTTCGCCTGTTTACATGGGCAGTTATTGGCGTGTTGTTGATCGGTTTTATCATTACCGATGGCTTCGACATGGGCGTTGCGGCGTTGCTCCCTGTTCTAGGCAAGTCAGAAGTTGATCGACGAATCATGATTAACTCGATTGCCCCTCACTGGGATGGCAACCAAGTATGGTTGGTTACCGCGGGTGGCGCTATCTTTGCGATATGGCCTGCAATCTACGCGGCTGCGTTCTCCGGGTTCTATTTAGCCATGATTATCGTGTTGGCGACCTTGTGGTTAAGACCGCTCGGTATGGATTACCGCGCTAAAATCGACAACCCACAATGGAAGAAAGCGTGTGATATTGCACTTATCGTCAGTGGTTTCATTCCTCCGGTTATCTTTGGTGTTGGTTTCGGTAACTTGATGATTGGCGTTCCGTTTGAATTTAACGAATTGCTAATGATGTCATACCAAGGGGGTTTCTGGGATCTACTCACGCCCTTCCCACTGCTATGTGGCTTGGTGAGCTTGGCGATGGTTGTCACGCAAGGCGCGGCATTCCTACAGATGAAAACGACGGGTGATTTAAAACAACGTGCGCAGAAAGTGATCGTATGTATGGCGCTTGTCACTGTCGGACTGTTTATTGTTGGTGGGATATACGCGTATACACTTCCGGGTTACCTGATTACTAGCCCAGTTGTGACTGATGGTGTTTCAAACCCGTTGCTAAAACATGTTATGAAGTTTGATGACTTACTGCTACATAACTACGAAAACTATCCGGTACTTTGGGGAATTCCTGCGCTAGGCATCATCGGAATGCTGAGCTGTGTAGTGATGACTCGACTTAACCGCGCTGGTTTGGCCTTCGCTTCGTCGAGCTTATCGATAGCAAGCATCATAACGACAGCGGGCGTTGCCCTATTCCCAATGATCATGCCATCTAGCTTGATGCCATCGCACAGCTTAACGCTGTGGGACGGAACATCGAGTGAGTTAACACTGAGCATTATCTCGGTTGTCGCAGTTATCGTGGTGCCAATTATTTTGGGTTACACAATCTGGTGTTACTACAAAATGTTCGGTCGACTAGACAGCCAATACATTCACGATAACAGCTCGTCACTGTATTAATTAAAGATGAAATAGGAGGATAACCTATGTGGTATTTATGTTGGGTACTGGGCGTATTACTCGCCTGCGCGTTTGGAATCATTAATGCGCTGTGGTTAGAGCACACCGACTTTCTCGATGAACAAAACGAACAAAATTGATCGGTAAAGTTACTAACAACTGTTAACTCGATAGTAAGCTAACTACTTAAAATAACTGAAAGTCCTCATTTAATGCGATGCATGCGATTTCAAGATTGCCGACATGAGTGTTAATGAGGACTTTTTCTTTTCGCATCTAGTCTCATGTGCTCAACCTCATCTTATCCAGCAAACTAGACTCTTCAAATTACTAAGTTAATTGTCAAGTTGGTGCATACCATCGATTAAGTTGCTTTCCCCACCAACCGACCTTGCTTTAACAACCCTATAGGCTATTAGTTACATATCCATCATTTAAATGTATCTAATAACTATTAAGCATAGATGGACATGAAACGTCATCGGCTAAAGGGAGTTAACCATGAACAATCCATCAGAACCTCAGCATCGTTTGCTGTCTCTTTCTATTCGCAGTAAGTTTATTTTAATCAACCTCACCCTGTTTATTTCTGTTTTTATCTATGCCATCTACGAGCAGTTCAGCTTAGACAAATTGGAATCATTGGAGATCGCTGCAACCGAAAATCTCAGAAGCTCAGTCGATTTATTAACGCTTAGGCGACATGAGAAAGACTTCTTGTCTCGCCACGATCAAAAATACGCAGAGCGTTTCGATAAAACCGCCGCCACATTGAATCAAAGATTGGTGACGTTGAACCAAACTCTAACCTCGCACGAGCTTCACCTGACCGATCAAATGACCAAGATCTCCGATACCCTTCATCAGTACCAGAAACAGTTCCACCAGATCGTCAATCAAGTGAACGACATCGAACGCACAACCCCACCTTTGGGCTTTGTCGCAACTCTCGATGGAAAAAGAACAGCGCTGAAATCAGCAATCGAATCAGAATCAAGTTTGGCACTGGAACTTGCGTTGTTAGAGCTGATCGAAAAAGACTTCCATTACCTCGCACATATTAATAGCCAAACGAATGCAGCGTTAACTAATGCGCTTGTTGAGTTTGAACCCTACTCCCAAACTTCGATTGCGACTGAACAAGCCTATTCCGAATATAAGGCTGCGGTTGAAACTCTGTTGGTTGCTAACAGCAATCTAGGTTTGTCTGCCGAGTTGGGGCTTAGAGGCGCCTTACGTAGCAATGTTCATCAAACGGAACAAGCTATTGAAGAAGTGCAGAATGAGATAAGCCAAGCGATTACAGCGGCAGTTAGAAACACACAAAACATGTTACATCTGTTTGGTGCAGCTATCGTCGCTCTGCTTTCTCTGTTATTGGTGTTCATCGGTCGCAACATCCTGGGTCGTATCAAAGCGATAAACGTGATGATGGAGTCTATTGCAAATGGAGATGGAGACTTAACCGTCAGAATGAACGCCAAAGGTAACGACGAGCTCTCTCAACTTGCCCACTCGTTCGATACCTTCATCGATAAACTGCACGGTAACATCAAAGAGCTATCCGGCGTGATGACGGTGCTGACAGACAGTTCATGCAGCTCTGAAGAAGCGGCAGTTAAAAGCATGAGCAATGCAGAGAAACAAAAGCAGCAATCTGAATCGGTAGCGACGGCAGTTAACGAGTTAGTGATGACCAGTAATGAGGTGACGGCGAACATCGAAAATGCCGCAACCAATGCCGAGAAGATCAAAGAAAATGCCCATCAAGCGCTACAAAAAACACAATCAACCAACGACAGCATTAATGTCTTGGTAGAAAACATCGCAGAGTCTCAGGATCTCATCGTTCAGCTTGAAGAACAGAGCCGAGAAATCAATCAGGTGGTCACGACTATTCAAGGTATTGCTGAGCAAACTAACCTATTGGCACTTAATGCTGCGATTGAAGCAGCGCGTGCTGGCGATCATGGACGAGGTTTCGCTGTGGTTGCCTCGGAAGTGCGAGAGCTTTCCCTCATGACCAACGATTCAACTCATCAAATCGAATCCACGATTCATGGTTTAACCACTGGGATAGACAAGACTGTCGCTAAGATGACAGCGAGCTTAGAACAAACTGAGCTGGTAAAAAGCCAAACCAAAGACGTAGTGAATGCGATAGAAGGAATACACTTCCAAGTTGGCGAGATGTTCGACTTAAACAGTCAGATCTCAACAGCGTCCGAAGAGCAATCGATGGTTTCGGTTGAGATTGACCGAAACATTACGGATATCGCACACCTTGCCAGTGATACCTATACCGTGGTTTCTGGATCAGTGCGTTGCAGTGAACAAGTCTCGAGCGTGAGTGTGAAGCTAGAGAAGATTGTCGCGCAGTTTAAATATTAGTGATTAGTGATTAGTGATTAACGCAAGCTAGTTGATTTATGTGGTATGGAAAAACAAAAGGCCTCTATCTGATTGCTAAGATAGAGGCCTTTTTAATTTTGCATACGTACTAACGTGTTATTACGTATTAGCTCTTGCTACACGGTATTAGCCGCGTGCTTTCAAGAACTCAGCGTAAGTACCGCGGAAATCGTTGATCTTGCCATCTTTGATTTCAAGGATACGAGTTGCAAGCGAGTCTACGAATACACGGTCGTGAGATACGAAGAACAATGTGCCTTTGTAGTTCTCAAGAGCCAAGTTAAGCGCTTCGATAGATTCCATATCCATGTGGTTTGTTGGCTCATCCATTAGCAGGATGTTTGGTTTATGCATCATGATCTTACCAAGAAGCATACGACCTTGCTCACCACCAGAGATAACCTTTACAGATTTCTTAATGTCGTCTTGACCAAATAGCATACGACCTAGGAAGCCACGAACAACTTGCTCGTCTTCGCCTTCTTGGCGCCATTGGCTCATCCAATCAAACAGGTTCATGTCTGTCTCGAAATCGTGTGCGTGATCTTGAGCGTAGTAACCGATGTTTGAGTTTTCAGACCACTTGTATTCACCTGTGCGAGGCTCAAGAGCGCCAGCTAGTGTGTTAAGTAGTGTTGTTTTACCCACACCGTTCTCACCGATGATAGCAACACGCTCACCTACTTCGAAGATACCGTCGAACTTGTTGTATAGGTCCTCTTCAAAACCTTGAGATAGGTTTTCAACCACAAGTGCGTTACGGAATAGCTCTTTAGACTGTTCAAAACGGATGAATGGGTTTTGACGGCTAGACGCTTTAACTTCGTCTAGTTGGATCTTATCGATCTGCTTAGCACGAGACGTTGCTTGCTTCGCTTTAGATGCGTTAGCTGAGAAACGAGATACGAACGTTTGAAGTTCAGCAATTTGTGCTTTCTTCTTAGCGTTGTCAGACAGTAGACGCTCACGAGCTTGAGTCGCAGCAGTCATGTACTCATCGTAGTTACCTGGGAATAGACGAAGTTCGCCGTAATCAAGGTCAGCCATGTGTGTACAAACAGAGTTTAGGAAGTGACGGTCGTGCGAAATGATGATCATTGTGCAGTTACGTTGGTTTAGCGTATCTTCCAACCACTTGATGGTATCCATGTCCAGGTTGTTCGTTGGTTCGTCAAGAAGCATGATATGCGGGTCTGCAAACAGTACTTGAGACAATAGAACACGAAGTTTCCAACCCGGTGCTACTTCGCTCATCAGACCGAAGTGCATTGATTCTTCAATACCTACCGCTAGAAGAAGCTCACCCGCTTTAGCTTCTGCCATGTAGCCGTCCATTTCAGCGAACTGAACTTCAAGGTCAGCCACTTTCATGCCGTCTTCTTCGCTCATTTCTGGCAAAGAGTAAATGCGGTCACGCTCTTGCTTAATAGCCCAAAGCTCTTTGTGACCCATGATAACCGTGTCGATTACCGTGAATTCTTCGTAAGCAAATTGGTCTTGGTTTAGCTTAGCAACGCGCTCGTTTGGATCGTAGCTTACGTTACCAGCACTTGGCTCAAGTTCACCAGATAGAATCTTCATGAACGTCGATTTACCACAGCCATTCGCGCCGATTAAACCGTAGCGGTTGCCTTCGCCGAACTTAACTGAAATATTTTCGAAAAGTGGCTTAGCGCCGAATTGTTGGGTGATATTTGCTGTGGAGATCAATGCCATTACCTTTTTAATGTGAAAAACGCCGCAACGTTACTTGTTCAGGGCTTTAACTGCAAGTATTGATTGCAATTACTGGCCATTAAGTGAGTGATAACCTAGCCAAATCATAGTTTGAGCTGACTCACATTTTTGATTTTCTATTTATCGCCGAAAAGTCGCCGATTTTAAGGAAAAACAAAATATCGAACAGCGCCCCATAATGGGCGGTATATAACGTCCCAAATCATGCTAACCATTGAATATATCGTATGCTGATTGGTCACAGTAAAACTAACCCGATCAAAGCAACAACATACATAGGCAAGACTAGCCTAATCCCTGACAATTTTATGACAAAATCAGCCGAAACGGGAATAAAGTACTCGCCCCCGACACGGGGTTGGATTTCACAAAGTCAGATTATCTAACTATAGTAATCCTAACCTCATAATTCTAAGAGACTTTTATGCGTTCACTATCGCGCTTCTTAATCCTCACTTTGGCCATTCTCTCTTGGCCTAGTCATGCCAACTTGGAATATGACTTACAATCTCAGCCGCAGGTATCCGATTCTGCTGTTGATCTCGATGACCGAATTGATTCGTTACCCGATCCCCTCTTTATGGAGCCGTCGGACAGACGCCAAGTCAATATATTGCTCGCTGAAGTGTTACAAGTTCAAAAGCAGGAAATCAAAACCTTCGAGCAACAGTTAAAAGCCTACAGAGCGAACAACGACGCCGAACAATGGTTTGCCGTTCAAACCAGCTACGTCACTTTGAATAGCTTGAATGTAAGCAAGCAACACCTGTTAGAGCAGACGAACTCCGCTAATAAAGAGCGTCTAACCGGTTTTGGCCCTTACGGCGTAACTCAATTTAAACAAGAGTGGGAATTAACCAAGCTCAACATTGAGTATCTTGTCTACTTCCAGATTCGTAGCTTTAAAGCGCTCGTTAAAGACATCTTTATTTCGCCAGTGCCTGTGATTGGTGCATCGTTAAAAGTGTTGTTCATCTACTTTGGTTTAGCGTGGTGGCTTGCCAACAGCACTCGTTTGATTGAGTTGTTCAGAATTAATTTTCTTGAAGCGAAAACGAACCCTCCATTTTTAGTACGTGTGATCTGGTACATCAGCCGCGCTGATCGTGCGATTGCTTGGTTAATCGCGATTACGCTTTCATTAAGAGTGCTTTCCAGCATTCCTAGCCTACAACACCTGATTTTCCTTGAGATCTTCACCTGGTGGATTCTAGGTGGTTCGATTGCCATCAGCTTTATTTTGGAATTTGCGTATCGTTTGGGTCGCACATCCAATCAAGAAGTGATTGCGCTGCGCCTATCGACTATTCGCCGATATGTATGGAGCTTCATTGTTGCGGGTGTGACTCTGCAAATCTCGAGCATCACGCTAGGCAAAGGTACTATCTATAGCTGGATCTACAGCGCCCTATTTTTCTGGTTTGTACTGGTTACCATTTCAGTGCTTAGATTATGGCGCGCGAAAGTCTTCGATACGTTGCAACACATCTCCGATCGTCCTGTGTGGGTGAATTGGGCGGTAAACCGTAAGGAAACTTTCCTACTTAATATATTAGCAACGGCAATCGGCATCGTATGGTTGAGCGTGTACAACTTCCAACACCGCATCATGGCCTTGCTATCTAATTACACGCTGTTTAGCCAAGCTTTGGCTTATCTATTTCGAATCGAAGTGGCTAAGCAGTCTGACCTTGATAAAAACCAACAAAACTTGGTTCGAATCAAAGGCGATCAAACCTATGAGTACATCCTACCAGGTAATATCGACAGCACGCTGATTGATTACGCCGGTGATGAGGTTAAGCAACTGTCTCGCTACTTGATGTCGGACAGCCCTGCTATCTGTATTGTTTCAGGTGAACGTGGTGTGGGCGCAACAACGCTGCTTTATACCCTGCTGCACAAAGTATCTAACGCTGAACCTGTCTACGTAAGTTGCCCTTACGCGGGTTATCAAGAGCTGTTAGCGCATCTAGCGGTGAGCATAGGCTTGGAAGAAAAAGCGACTGAGATTCAGATCTTGGCGCACCTTCGTAAAAGCAAGACCACGTACTTGATTGCGATCGATAATGCACAACGTCTAGTTAAGCCAATGGTTGGCGGCTTGTCTGATTTGATTCGTTTAACCAACCTATTGCGCCGTTCTAAAAAGAACCACCGTATCGTGATTTCGATTGCTAAGTCGAGCTGGCGATTTGTCGATCGTGCGCGTGGTGAACGTCTGCTGTTTGATTTGGTGTGTTTTCTACCACGTTGGACAGAGAAACAAGTTGGTGAGCTTCTAAATAGCCGTATCAATACAGAGCTTGAGAAGCCGCTGTCGTTTGATGGTTTGGTGGTGCCTAAACAGTGGGACCAAGATGACATGAGTGAGGAAGATCGCGCACGCCAAGGCTTCTACCGAATCTTGTGGCATTACTCTGATGGTAACCCTACCGTTGCTCTGCGCTTCTTCCGACTCTCTTTGAATCGGAACAAAGATACCGATCAAGCCGTGGTGCGCTTGTTCCATGTTCCTGAAGCTCAGGAGCTAGAAAACATGCCAAAACCTATGTTGGCTGTACTTCGCTCTATCGTGCAGTTAGAAATCGCTTCTCCGGAAGTATTGTCTGATTGTACGCAGCTAAGCACGGCAGAGATAACCGGCATTCTGCGTTACTTTGAAAGCCGTGGTTATATTGGTTGGCATGAAGAAAAGGCTCGAATTTCCGAGCACTGGTTCCGCCACATTACTAACGTTCTCGACCGTCAACATCTACTGGTGAAGTAAAATGAAGAAGTTATTTATCCTACTATTTGTTGGCTTGGCAAGTGCTGTCAGTTTCCCGACCTTTGCGACGGAAGAGTTAGCCAATGTAGAAAACATCTCAAAGATAGCGAGCCTAGTGCGATGGAGCGGCGTGTTCTTCTCCATGATCGTTATCGCTGCAATGTGGTTGCTGCTTAAATTTATCAACTCAATGGTGACCAGTTTTGGTAGCCAATTCGTGCAATATCGAATGCTGTTACAGAAACTGCAGTCGTTTACTCAATTCTTTATCTATGTGAGCACAGGTCTTATCGTGTTCATGATGAGCTTTCGAATCAACGACCAAATACTGGCTTTGATTGGTGGTACCCTCGCAGTGTCAGTCGGCTTTGCGCTTAAAGATTTGGCGGCATCATTCATCGCGGGCATCACAGTAATGATTGATAGACCCTTTCAAGTTGGTGACCGTGTCACGTTCGAAGGCAACTACGGCGATATCATTACCATCGGTTTACGTTCAGTGCGAATGAGAACCCTGAACGATGACATTATTACCATTCCGAACAACAAGTTCTTAAATGAAGTGACTACCAGTGGTAACTATGGCGCATTGGACATGCAGGTGGTGATTCCGTTTTACGTTGGTATGGATGAAGACATCACCCTAGCCCGCGACCTGATTCAAGAAGCGGCGTCTTCAAGTCGTTATATCCACTTGCCGAAACCTGTAACGGTTTTGGTTAAACAGACGATTACCGATAACTACCTAGCGATACAGCTAACTTGTAAGGCTTACGTTGTGGATACCGCGTATGAAAAGCTATTTGAAACCGACATTACCTTGCGTGTGATGAAAGAGTTTAAGAAGCACAACATTAACCCACCGAAGATTTCAGTGACAGCGCATTAAGCTTGATGCTTTTGACGTTTGTTTCTTATAGCAAATGACTAGCCATAAATAAAAACACCTCCGAACTTATCTCAGTGCGGAGGAGTTTTTTTATGAACGTTTTATCTTCAAGCTAATAGTCTTATTGATGCTAAACCTTAAAGTATTTCAATTGCTCAGTAAGGTGTTCTGTAGTGTTGGCCATTTTCTGACTGTCTTCTGCGAGCGATTGTGAGGCCTGCAGCACTTCATTTGCTGCAAGATGAATCCCAGTGACACTTTCACTCATTTCAGTGGCTACCGTGCTTTGCTGCTCTGAGGCTGCGGCGATCTGCGCGACCATGTCGTTAGCGTTATGCAGTTCATTCACAATCACATCGAGTTGCTGGCGAGTTTCGTTAGACGCGATAACGCTGTGATCAACCTTCTCGTTGCTGCTTTGCATTGCCTTGAAGGTGCGCTCTGCTTGTTGAGTCAGTTTCTCAATCGTGGATTGCACTTCGTTAGTTGAATTCTGAGTGCGGCTAGCAAGATTTCGAACTTCATCAGCAACCACTGCGAATCCTCTGCCTTGCTCTCCTGCACGTGCTGCTTCTATTGCTGCGTTGAGTGCTAACAAGTTCGTTTGTTCTGATACATCACGAATCACACCAACAACTTGGCTAATTTCAGTCACGCCTGATTGCAGATCTCTGACTAAGTTATTCGCGGTCGAAATGTTCTCTGAAACCTGAGATATAGTCTCAGACGTTACCTGCATGTTTTGGTCGTTCTGGTTTGCGTGGTCGACAACCTTATTGGTGCTAGCCGCGGTATTTTCGGCATTCACAGCGACATCAGAGATGGTCGCGCTCATCTCTGTCATTGCAGTCGATAATAATTCAAGCTGTGCATGTTGCGAGTTAACACTGGTTGCAGCTTCTTCACTGGCTTGAGCAATGTGGCTCGCCATGTTGCTGGATAAGTCCGCAGATTCATTGGCTGTGCGAAGCGTGCTTTGCAGTTTGTCGAGCATGGTATCAATTTGTTGGCTCATATCGCCCAATTCATCTTTGCGTGTCATGTTCATGCGTACACGAAGATCGCCATCGGCAATTTTGTGGGTGTTGTCGATAAGCTTGTTAAGAGGCACGAGGATGTTATTGGAAATCGCGTAGCCCATCGCAAACAACAGGCCTGATAATACGACCGCGACCAATCCCTCTTTCAACGCCAATGCATAGAACGCGTCTTGAATGTCCGCAACCAGGATGCCCGAGCCAACAATCCAATTCCACTCAGGGAACAGTTGTACGTAGGAGATCTTGTCTTTGAGTTCACCTTGCGGGCTCATCCATTGGTAATCAAGAAAGCCTTTCTCTTCTGGAGTACGAGAAATGGTGACCATCTCACGCCAGTGGTGTTTCCCCCCACCATCTTTAAAGTTACCCGCGTTCTTGCCATTGAGTTCAGGCTTTAATGGATGGATAACAACGTTGAGTTGCTGGTTTAAGATCCAGAAGTAATTGGTGGTGTCATAACGAAGGGTTTCGATGACTTGAAGTGCTTGTTTCTTTGCGACCTCTTCACCGAGCACATTACGTTGGTTGTAATAGTAGCTCGCTAAGCTGACCGCAGTTTCGACTTGAGCACTGAGCTTATCTTGACGTTCTTGCATGGAACTCGCACGCTGCTGCATTAGATTAAAAGTGGATGCCATTACCAATAGAACAACCGATAAAATGACGATGGAGACGAGTTTTGATTTGATAGATAAGTTACTTAATTTCATAGCTGACTGACTTTATTATTTGTTTTGATTATGGATTTTCGGCCAAGGTATCAAAATTTCGTACAGTTCAGATGATATGCATCAAGATCAAAAGATATACACTGTGTTACATAGCCAAAAAGAGGTGCTCGTCAAACCGGCAGAGGTTGAGATTTGTTTGAGATAGATTAGTAGTGCGGGATTTTCGTGCTTGGGCTAAAACGTTCGTGTAATAGCCCAAGCGCGTTAGAAATATTATCAGATGATAATATTGGTGAATGAGTTCTTAGAACTTATAGGTTTGATACTAGCAATTGAGGTGTCGCTTTCTGTTGAAGATAGATACTAAAGCAACTTCCCTTACCTACCACCGATTCAACTCGGATCTCGCCGCCAGTTTGGCTCAAGATACTTTGAGAGACTGACAACCCTAACCCCGTACCATCACGTTTAGTGGTATAGAAAGGCGAGAAAATGCGTTTCAGTTGTTCTTCCTTAATACCGCAGCCTTCATCTTGAACATGAACGATAGCGCCATGGGACACACCATTTTCAACCCAGTCTTCACTCGAAATGGTTAACGTGCCCTGACCGTCCATTGCATGAATCGCGTTCATTTGTAGGTTAACCAGAATCTGCAGTAATTGGTTTCGGTTCACTTCGACTGAGGTTTTAGCGTTCAGCTGTGATACGTACACAATGCCTTTCTTCTTCGCGCCTGTTTTTACGAGCGTAATACTTTCATCCACTATTGGGTTGATATGTTGCCACGTAATTTCGTCTTGTACGCCACCGTGACGGCTGTATTGAAGCAGGCTTCGTGTAATATTTCGAATTCGGTCAATCTGCTCCATGATCGCGTGAACTTCCTCGTCTACACGGCTCACTTCATCGCCCAGTTCAAACTTCATCAATTCAACGTTGCCAAGAATCACGGCGGTTGGGTTATTGATCTCATGAGCAATACCCGCCGTTAATTCACCTAACGCGGCCAGTTTTTCATTGACCACCAGCTTGTCTCTGGCTTGATTGAGCAGTTTGATGTGCAGTTCGAGCTCTTCGGTTTTCTCTTTCAAACTCGCAGTACGAGAATGCACTTTGCACTCAAGTTCAGACGCCGCTTGTTGAATCTCTTGATTACGCTCGTGCAGTAGATCCAACATCTTGTCGAACTGTTTAGCGAGTAACGTTAGTTCGTGTTGATCATCCAAACCTAACGTACCAATTCGCTTGTCTTGGCCCATCTGTACTAGCTTGACGACCTTATGGATGCGTTCAATTGGGTTGAAAAGATCACGCGCGCCACGGTGAACGATCAAACCGGATGCCAACAGCAGCAACACAATGGTAATGCTGATTTCGCCAAGGTTGGTCAAGTAGGTTTCTATCAGCGGCCAAATCAAATAACCGGTGTAAAGCATGCCAATCACATTATTAAACTGGTCATGGATTGGCTGGTAAGCTGTGATATACCATGCATCGTAAACATAAGCTCGATCTAGCCACTCTTTACCTTCATTTAAGACTTTTGAGTGAACCTCATGAGAAACACGCGTACCAATGGCGCGCCCTACACTGTCTTCACTGCTCAAAGGCACGTTTGTGCTGACACGAAGATCATCAAGGAAAACCGTGACCGTCCCTATATGACGATTAAACCCTTCTCGTTGGGGATAGATAAGGTTGCTGATTTGGTCAACAAGTTGAGTACTGTTATTCAGTAAGATCCCACCATCCAGAAAACCAATCACATGATCATGTTCATCTTTGATGGATACAACGGTTCGGCTTACCAATCCGCGAGTCTCAACTTCTTGCCCATTGAGCATCGGAACTTCCGCTTTTTTAGCGAGGTCACGATCGAGATAATTGAGTTCATTACGGCTTAAGACACTGAAAAAAGAAGACTTGTGAGTTAAGTTTAGATACTCGAGTTTCTTCTCCATACTCTCGACACTGCGCCAACGCAGAAAATCGAGCTCATAGCGAGATTTGTTCTCAGACACCCAGCGAGTTAGCTCTTCGTGTGAAAGATCACTCGCGAGTTTGGTTCGAAAGTTATAAGACTCGGCAAACGCACGAACGTTGTATGCTTGCTGATTTTGGATCAGGTGAATACTGTTATCGGCAACATCCAAGCGTTCATCAACATCAATCAGAGCGCCCTGCCACGTGTAATGTATTGACCAATACAGTGTGATAGCCACAAGTGCACACAAGGTAAGAATGATCGGTGCAGATGTTAGAAATAATAGGCGGTAACGAACCATGGTTTTGAATCGGAACGCCCACTTTGACCACCAACGACGTCTAATCGGCATATTCAGAGCCTTCTGTGTTCCAATCTTTGTACTTACGCTCTAGCGTTTTACGTGCCACGCCAAGATCTCTCGCAGCTGCCGATTTATTACCATCATGGAAACTAACAAGCTGTTCTATGTGAGATTTTTCCACTTCTTTGAGTGTCCAAGTGTTTGGATAACCCTCGGCAGCGTCTGCATTATTCAAGTTTGGCATTTCTGCACCATGTGACACCGTCACTGAAATGCTAGCAGGAACAGGGTCGCCATTAATCTCGCGCCAATAGTGTGCTGGTGGCTTGTCTAAAAGAATGCATCGTTCGACTAAGTTTTTAAGCTCACGAATATTTCCCGGCCATTCGTATTCGTTCATCGCCAAGATATCTTCATGTGCCCAATTTGGAACAGGCATGCCAAGCTCGCTCGATAAAAGACGAGTAAAGTATGGAACAAGTTCAATCAGATCTGACGGGCGCTCTCTCAATGGCACCACATCAATCTTAAGTACATTGAGTCGGTAGAACAGATCACGGCGGAAGTGCCCTTTATCGACCTCTTCTTGAAGATTTCGGTTGGTCGCCGCCACTACTCGTACGTCAACGGAAATTTCCTTCTCGCTACCGACTGGACGAATGGTTCTTTGCTCTAACACGCGTAATAACGCAGCTTGCATTGGCAGTGGCATTTCACCGATCTCATCAAGGAACAAGGTGCCACCACTTGCGACTCGGAAAAGACCTTCACGGTTTTTCTTCGCACCAGTAAATGCGCCCGAGGTATGTCCAAACAGTTCACTTTCTAGAAGTTCTGGAGCAATCGCGCCACAGTTGATTGGCACAAATGGACCTGTGCGTTTACTGGCTTCATGTACACCACGAGCAACCAGCTCTTTACCTGTCCCCGACTCACCTTCTATCAGAACGGAAGCTCGAGACGGTGCAAATTGACTGATCAGCAATTTAAGCTGTTTGGTCTTGTCTGAATTCCCGATCAATTCGGTCTTGATATGACGACTAACATCACGCTTCAACGCGTACTGCATTCTTTGGTCGAGTCGCTTATCCATACAACGCAGAACCGCTTGTATCATCTGTTCGAGGTTGAACGGCTTAAGAATAAAATCTGAAGCACCAAGCTTAAGCGCAGATATGGTCATCTCTAGATCGGCATAACCCGTCATAAAAATCACATCGGCGCGTTTGTCGGTGTCGTTAAAGGCCTCTTCCCACTCAATACCAGAACGGCCTGGTAGGTTGATATCAAGGACAATCAGATCAAAATGTTCGCTCGAACGCAGCGTTTCTGCCTCTTCAACCGACCCTGCGCTCGACACCTTGCCAAAGAACTTACCCAGTGCTTTCTTTAAGATAGCCTGCATACCCAATTCATCATCGACCACCAAAACGGAAAACGCCTGATACTGAGTCAATGTGTTCGGGTTGAGATTGGATGCAGATGAACTAGGTAAAGACATAATGATTAGCCGGTGAGAAAAGTTGGGACAGAGTGTACCAATTAACCTTTTGTCCAACAGGGACAATGTGCGACATTTTGTCCTAGCTCATGTTTTGATTCATTTTAACGGGGTAAATGACGCAATTTTGTCCGAAATAACAGCAATTTAATGAAATCTGATGCATGATTTGTTGGCATTAAGATTGCTTATAAGGTGTAGATTTCTAATTACAACAATTAGCGTCTTATGCACATGCCCTTCTTTGAGCCCTTTAAAACTGAAGGCATGTCATTCATTTATAACAGAATGGACATAATAATAATGAAAGCAATTCCCCTAACTATTGCAGCTCTATCTATCGTCAGTTACACGGCTAGCAGCGCGGAAGACACCACTCATATTAAGTTGGCGACAACCACAAGTACTTATCACTCTGGTCTACTGGACTATTTATTGCCTGAGTTCGAAAAGGATTCTGGTATCAAGGTTGATGTTCTTGCCGCTGGTACAGGTAAATCACTTCGCATGGGTGAAAATGGTGACGTTGATTTGGTGATGACTCACGCACCAAAAGCTGAAGCGAATTTCGTAGAAAAAGGTTACGGCGTTTTACCTCGTAAGCTAATGTACAACGACTTTGTCATCGTTGGCCCACAAAGCGACCCTGCAAAAATTGAATCTCAAAAAGCAGTGGCAGATGTGTTCAAAGCGATCGCGACTAATAACGTGACATTTGTGTCTCGCGGCGACGACTCTGGTACTCATAAGAAAGAGATGGGTATTTGGGCGCAAACTAAAATTGAACCAAACTTTGGTGGCTACCGCAGTGTTGGTCAAGGCATGGGCCCTACTCTGAACATGGCGTCAGAGATGCAAGGCTACACCATGACAGACCGTGGTACTTGGTTGGCTTACCAAAACAAACTGGATCTAAAAATCCTTTTCCAAGGTGACAAGAACCTCTTCAACCCTTACCAAGTGATTCTGGTTAACCCTGAGCGCTACCCAAGCATTAACTACCAAGCTGCGAAAGTATTCAGTGATTGGTTGGTTAACCCTAAAGGTCAGAAACTGATTAACGACTTTAAACTGCATGGCAAACAACTGTTTGTTGCAAGCGCAGAATAGTTTGTTGTAAGTGAACCGTCGTTTTCTGTAAGTAAAAGTAGCGCTAAGGGTTCAACCCGAATCAATTAGCGCTACGCTTAACTAAGCAGTTAACGAAGCACCTAAGCGATATCGCTTTAAAAACTATCTTGTTTTTACAGCAACTCGCTATAAAGCTGTCTCACTTTAATAACGTTCACGCTTAACAACACATTCAAGCTTAGAAACACAATCATGCTTAAGAACAATAGCTGACCAATACACACTCAAATAGTTTGGGTCAGCTATGATTAACATCAGTCATTACCGATAAAACCTATTATCGATTTACACGAGATACTTCATGACCCTATGGCAAACAACGATTGATGCAATGAATCTACTTGTGAGTTTTGACCACGAATTGTGGAAAATCGTCGCGGTATCCTTCAGCGTATCTTTGTCCGCCATCTCATTGGTGATTGTTCCTGCAATCCTTATGGCTTTCTTATTGGCTTACACCGAGTTCCCCGGGAAATGGGCTCTGCTTTCAGTAATCAACACCCTGCAAGCGATCCCTACCGTGGTTATCGGTTTGTTGATGTACATGATGCTCTCTCGCTCTGGCCCGTTAGGTGATTGGCAATTGCTGTTCACCCAAAAGGCGATGATTCTAGGTCAGATGGTGATCTGTTTTCCTATCTTAGTTGCGATGATGCATGGCGCTCTGCAGGCCAGTGACCGCCGAGCGGTAGAAACAGCGCGCACACTTGGCGTATCAACAACACGCGTGGCGTGTACCTTGATTTGGGAAACACGTTTTCCTCTGTTGGCTGCAACCATTGCTGCCTTCTCTCGTATCGTGACAGAGGTAGGTTGTTCAATGATGGTTGGTGGCAACATTATGGGAATGACAAGAAACATCCCAACAGCTATCGCCATGGAAAGCCACAAGGGCGCATTCGCTCAAGGTGTCGCCCTCGGTATGGTGTTATTAGCATTGGCATTAGCCCTTAACTTTTTCCTTTCCAGTGTGAGAGGAAAAGGCTATTTAAGAACTTAGGAACGCTGTCATGAGTATAAAAATAACAACGCAGCAAATTTCAATGCGCTACAAAGAACGTGTTTTGTTCCACATTCCCGAATTGTCGATCGGCCCCAACGATGCCATTTATCTCAAAGGAGACAATGGTGTTGGTAAAACGACCCTACTTAAAATCTTGTCTGGATTAATTCAGCCGAGCTCTGGCCGCATTCAGTCTCCAACACAGAACTGGCAGCAGAAGTTATTCCCTCGACTCAAGTTCAAAGACATCATCTACCTGCATCAAACCCCCTACCTTTTTGATGGCTCGGTGTACCAAAATGTCGCTTATGGCATTCGCTTTAACAAAGAGAGCCAAAAAGATAAGCGAGCTCAAATAATTAATGCATTGAGAATGGTAGGTTTAGAAACCCTGGCAGATGAGCACATTTCTGTGTTGTCTGGCGGTGAGCGTCAACGCGTAGCAATGGCTCGAGCTTGGATTCTTAAGCCTTCAATCTTGCTTATGGATGAACCAAGTGCTTCTTTAGACAAAGAATCTATTGAAAGATTGGTGATTATGGCCGAAGATCTTCTTCAGAGAGGCGCGAGTTTAGTCATCACCAGTCACCAAACTAACGCGTTAACCGATTTATGTAAGAAGCAGTGGTGGATCAAAGACAATACTTTGACCGAATCCCCGCTTCTGCAAGTTATTCAGAAAGATAAAGCACAAGAGAATATTTATGCTGCTTCCAACGCAAACTAGTTGGGTTATTTTGGCTGGCGGACAGGCCAGCCGTATGGGCGGAAAAGATAAAGGACTCGTTGAGCTCAACGGTTCTCCGCTTATTCAATACGTTATAAACAAGCTGTCACAACAAGATGTCAGCATCACTATCAATGCTAATCGTAACTTAGACAGTTACCAAGCATTTGCTCCGGTTGTTTCCGATTCTTTCCCTGACTACCCAGGTCCGTTGGGTGGCATTCATGCTGGCCTTAAAAACGCGAGCACAGACTGGGTTGGTTTTGTCCCATGCGACAGCCCACAAATCAGTGACGACCTTGTTGAGCGTTTTTGTTCTGCAGTTAAAGAAGACAGCGACATTCTTGTCGCGCATGATGGCGAATTTAAGCAACCTGTATTCACCCTATTCCACAAACGTGTTCTGCCAAAGTTAGAAGCGTTTTTGGAACGTGGTGATCGTAAAATCATCTTGCTATACAAAGAGTGTGTTACCGAATACGTTGATTTCAGCGATTCTCCTAACTGCTTTGTTAATCTCAACACGCCAGAAGAACTCACCCAATTCGGAACGCTTCAATAATGAAAGATTCTAAACAACGCCCTAACCTTCCTTTATTGGGCTTTGCTGCTTATAGCGGTACAGGCAAAACGACCGTACTTGAAGCCCTACTTCCCCTGTTGACTGACGCGGGGTTAAAAGTTGGCGTGTTAAAACATGCTCACCACGATTTTGATGTCGATAAGCCGGGTAAAGACAGTTACCGCTTACGTAAAGCGGGCGCGAACCAAATGTTGATCGCTTCTCGTAATCGTCACGTGATGATGACAGAAACACCAGAAGCCGAAGCAGATTTTGATTACCTGCTAACTCGCTTTGATACCAACACGCTTGATCTAATTTTGGTGGAAGGCTGTAAGAACATCGCTTTCCCTAAAATTGAATTGCACAGAGATGAAGTGGGTAAACCTTGGTTATACCCGAACGATAACAACATTATTGCTATCGCGGCAGACAGCCAAGTTGAATCAGAGCTGCCACAAATGGCGATCAGCGACTTAGAAGCGATTCGTGATTTCATCATCGATTACGCGCAGTCCTTTGACCCTTCTTCGACAACAAGCAAAACAGCGTCGTGTTCATCTTCAAAAGACACTGCGCCCGCAGTATGTTGTGATTCGTTCTCTCCTGCAGGTTTAACCGTTACTCAAGGTCAGCAAAAGATTGTTGATAGCATTGACGCGCTTGATCTCACAGAAAGTGTTGAATTACTGCAAGGCTACGGCCGTGTGCTGGCTGAAGATGTCATTTCACCAATCAACGTTCCTCAGAATACCAACTCTGCAATGGACGGCTACGCCATTCGTAGTGAAGATTTAGATCTGGATAGCTACCATGTTGTTGCTGAAGTTATGGCAGGACACAGCTACGAGCAAATCGTTCAACAAGGTGAAGCGGTTAAGATCATGACCGGCGCACCAATGCCAGAAGGCGTTGATGTTGTCGTGATGCGTGAACAAGCCGTCCAAGATGGCGATAAAGTTAGCTTCCCTGATGCTAAAATCTCGGTTGGACAAAATGTCCGTATGGCAGGTGAAGATTTAGAAATCGGCCAACCTGTCTTTACACGTGGCACACGCATCGAAGCGCCAGAAATGGGCATGATGGCGTCGTTAGGTTTTGGTACCTGCCCTGTTCTGCGTAAAGTGAAAGTGGGTGTGTTCTCTACGGGTGATGAAGTTCAAGCACCGGGTAGCGAGCAAAAACCAAACTCTATCTATGACTCAAATCGTTTTACTATTATCGGCATGCTTCAAAAGCTTGGCTGTGACATCGTCGATTACGGCATCATAGAAGATGACGAACAAAAGATGATGGATGTGCTCCACTCTGCATCGCTTGAAACCGATATGGTGCTGACTTCTGGTGGTGTGTCTGTTGGTGATGCGGATTACATCAAGCTTGCGTTGGATAAGCTGGGTGAAATCAACTTCTGGCGTATCAACATGCGTCCAGGTCGCCCACTGGCTTACGGTAAAATTGAAAACAAACCGTTCTTTGGTTTGCCGGGTAACCCTGTTGCTGTAATGGTGTCGTTTATTAACTTTGTTGAGCCTGCTATCCGCAAGCTTCAAGGTCAAACGAACTGGACGCCAGTGAAAGCAAATGCTGTAGCGACGGAACAACTGCGCTCACGCCAAGGCCGTACTGAGTTCAGCCGTGGTGTGTTCTCGATGAATGAATCTGGCGTTCTTGAAGTGAAAACAACGGGCAAGCAAGGTTCAGGTATTCTGCGTTCAATGAGCGAAGCGAACTGCTTAATCGAGATCTCACCTGCGGTTGATACCGTGAAAGTTGGAGAGACAGTGACGATCATTCCTCTGCAAGGTCGCGTTTAACTCAAAGCAAACACTTAAATTGACTTGGCTGCTTTTTAATTGATTTAGAAGCTTTTAAGTGATTTGGAAGATCTTCGCCAAGACATAGACGAAGCCCCTTCTATCGAGCTTTCGATGTTAAGGGGCTTTTTGTTCTTTTCGTTTCGTGAAAAACAACCTGTTCGTTTCCTATAAGACAAATAGCTTAAATTACGCTAAACGTTTAGAACGATAATCTTAAGATTTCTTACCATTACCTTGAGCCACGTACGGTTTTTATGTAGAGTGCGCGCAAAGTAATAATTCTATTGGAGAGCACCATGGCTCGTACCATTCTGTACACTTACAAAGACGAAGACAAAGAGTTACTGTTTTCAAAACAAGAACACCGCACGATCCAAGAAGCTGTTGCTGCAGCTGAAGGCATCGACATCTCTGAGTATCTAAAAACTGAGCAACAGCTTGAGTTGATTTCTGATACTAAAGCGGTTCGCAACTACCAAGACAACTACTTCCGCAAGCTTGGCTTTACTAAGCTTACGTTGAAGCAAAAAGACAATCTTGGTGTTGGTAAAAAGAAGAAGTAAGCCCTCTGGCTCTTTTCTTGATATGTCGTTTCTAGCTTTTCGTTTGTAGTTAGAGCTAATAGCTAAAGAAACGAAAACACCGAACAATAAAAAATGCCGCAACCTCTTTCGAGATTGCGGCATTTTTATTTGTACTTTTTAACTATCTAGCCTTAGCTAGCTTAACTTAAGTCACAACTACTTAATGTTAAGGAATGCAGCGCCACGAACGCCGCCTGAATCACCGTGCTTCGCTTTGATGATCTTTGGACATTTCGCTACAGACAGTAGGTATTTAGGGATACGTTTTGGCATCTCTTCGTAGATAAGTTCGAAGTTTGAAAGACCGCCACCCAATGCAACTACGTGAGGATCAAGACCGGTAAACAGGTTCGCGAAACAGATAGCCAATAGTTCCATGAAACGATCAACGTGCTCAGCCGCTTTTGCTTCACCTTCATTGTACGCTTGGATGATTTCAATCGCTTTCTTCTTCTCACCGAAGTAGTGCTCGTAAATCAATTCAAAGCCACGACCTGATAGGTAGCTGTCTAGACAACCTTTCTTGCCACAACCACAACCCAGTAGCGGTGCGTTGTCGCCAAGGTGGAACCAAGCATCAATAGGAAGACGCATATGGCCCAGCTCACCAGCAACGTGGTTACGACCAGAGAACACTTTGCCTTCGTAAACTAAACCGCCACCAAAACCAGTACCTAGAATTAGGCCCGCTACTGATGGTTCGTCTTTAAGTTCGTCATCCCACGCTTCTGAAAGCGCAAAACAGTTCGCATCATTTTCAATTTTCACACTACGACCAATAAGCGCTTCTAGGTCTTTACGTAGTGGTTTCCCCGTTGAAGCTGGCACGTTAACAACCAGCATTGTGCCGTCGTCAGCATCTTCCATACCAGGAAGACCAAGACCAATTTTACCTTCGCAAGAAAATTCGTTGTCGTACTTCTTCACCAAACCGGCAATCGTATCAAGTAGCAGTTGATAATCTTCAGTAGGCGTTGGTACGCGTTCTGTTGCTACTCGCTCAAGTTTTTCATTGAATGCACCAAACTCTATTTTTGTGCCGCCAACATCGAAGCCGTAATACATGAAATCTCTCCAATTTTTCCCTAAATTCGGGCAAATAAATTTTTCAAATTAAACATCTAGGAAGCATTATCCATAACACTCCCCCTACAAACCGTGATAGATAACAAACTTATCTCGTGTTCGAATCTGTTTGAACAACAAGTCAGCACAAAGCGGTTAAAGGTTAGAGTGACGTCTCATTTTTAGTGTGCTCTATGAAAGCGTTCAGGCTTGGTTTGGTTGGATCGGACTTATAACGCGTCTTACTTAGCATGTAGCTTTCGCGAAATGTCTCAAACCACAGCTGTAAAGTCTGAGCGCCCTGCTCTTCACCTGCCTGTTTCAAAACCAAGCTCGCCACTTCTGCAGTCGAAAGATGTTGTTCGTTGTCTGACTTACGCATCATGTATTGCGAAACCGATTCTGGTTCAATCGACAACACGGGTAAATCTTGCAGATACTCTGAACGACGGAAGATACGTCGCGCTTCTCGCCAACTGCCATCAATAAAAATCAGCAGCAACGTCTTGTTCGAATCTCGCATCTCACCAAGGTCTGCAACCACTCGCGATTTGTCATCGGTATAATCTTCAGGAAAGACCACGACTGGCTGATATTTATCGTCTTTCAGCACATCAAGCATCTCTTGATTCGGTTCAGTGCGGTGCCAAAGGTAAGCATAGCTGTCTTTAACGGTATCAAGGATTAAACGGCCGGTATTACTTGGCTTAAGTATTTCATTGTCCGATAAGATCAACATGGTCGCGACGTTCGTATTTACGTCTGGTTGATGTTCACAGATACAGCTGTCTTGTTTGATTTTGCAGAACTCACATCGAACCACTTTACACCCGCGCGCGTTAAACGACTTGGTAGAAAGAGACAAACGATGTTGATATAAACGGTGAAAAGCGTGGATTCTCATGGACAATAACGATAACTCTAGAAAAGTGGCACGATTGTACTTACAGTGTCCTTAGAATGATAGAAGGAATTCTCATGCAAGACCCATCACTGCTTCGCCTTGTTTGTTTTATTGTCGTTTTTGGATTGTGTGCGCTTTGGGAATACCGTTTTCCGCGTAAAGCACTGACTCAAAACAAGTGGTTTCGTTGGGGAAACAACTTTGCGCTGGTCGCTTTGAACAGCTTTCTATTGGCCACTCTAATTCCTATTGCAGCATTCCAAGCGGCGGTTATCGCACAAAACAACCAATGGGGTTTGTTCAATACCCTGTCACTTCCGAAAGAACTCACCCTTCTGACCTGTGTATTGCTCTTGGATTGTGCCATTTACCTACAGCACTTGGTGTTTCACCGTGTTCCTTGGTTGTGGAAGCTACATCGAGTTCACCATGCGGACCTCGATATTGATGTCACAACCGGAACACGTTTTCACCCTATTGAGATGATTCTTTCAATGCTCATCAAGGTGAGTTTGGTGATCGCACTTGGTGTGCCTGTCATTGCTGTCGTGATCTTTGAAATTGTTCTTAATGCCAGCGCGATGTTTAGCCATAGCAATGCACGTCTTCCGATATGGTTCGATAAGCGATTGAGAAAAGTGATTGTGACACCAGACATGCACCGCGTTCATCACTCGGTCATTGTGAAAGAAACCCATTCAAACTTTGGTTTCTTTTTATCTGTGTGGGACATCTGGTTTAAGACTTATCGCGCCCAACCCAAGCTTGGCCATGATAAGGTGCATATTGGTGTTCCCGAGATTCAAGATGGTAAAGAGCAACGGCTAGATTTAATGTTGCGTCAGCCATTTGCACGATTCCCGACAACGAAAGACTAAGTTCGAATTCGGTTGAGTCTCAAGCTTGTATTGAGATGAACTTATCTTAATAACAAACTGATCTTAATCCGAAAACAAAACGCCCTTAGATTCTTGTGAGAATTTAAGGGCGTTTCTGTATCGATAGAATTATAAGAGCAGCTAGGCTTCAACTCTTGTGCTGTTTGGCTTAACTCAGCACGCTCGTTTATTTCAGCACGTACTTGTGAAGCATGGCTTGTTGGTGCCCTGCTATCTCTCCGACTTGCTCTGAACTCTCGATCATAGATTCAAGTTGCAGCTTAGTATTCTCGCCCTGCTCAGATACTCGGGTGATTGAATGGGTTACATCGACAGTCGCACGAGCTTGTTCTTCGGTAGCCACCATGATTTGCTCAACACGACCTTTGATCTGGCTCACCGCGAATTCGATTTTCTCGAAGGCCTGTCTTACATCGCCACTGGTTTGCAGTGCATTGGCCATCTCACTTCTTGATTCTGTTACAGAAGCACGTGAGCGATCTGCTGCCGCTACTAGCTCGTTCATCATGCTACGAATATTGGTGGTTTGCTGGGACGTGCCGCTCGCCAATTTACGCACTTCGTCTGCAACTACCGCAAAACCTCGACCTTGTTCACCTGCTCGCGCCGCTTCTATCGCAGCGTTCAGTGCCAATAAGTTGGTGTTTTCAGCGATACCACTGATCATGTCGACCATTTCACGAATCTGCTTAACTCGACCATCCAAGTCAGCCATCGACTCTTCACTCATGCTAAGAGATTGCTCAAGCGCTTGTAATCGTTGTTGGTTAAGGCCAACCACTTGGCTTCCATTCACTGACTCATCTTCTGCTATTTGCGCATCGTCGTTCGATGCGTTAGAGATACGAGCAATCTCACCAATCGATGCTTCTAGTTCAGTAATGGTGGTGATCATATTCTGAAGTGATTCGTTCTGCTCGTTCAAGCTCGAATTGGTTTGCTCTGCAGCGTCATGGCTTACTTCAGCCGTTTGATAAAGCGTCTCACAGTTGCGCGTTACCAAACGAACCGAGTCCGCAGTGGAATCAACGACCGTATTGAGTTTTGAAGTGATAACTTGCAGCTCTAGCGGCCCCATCAGTTCACACTGTTTAGAGAAGTCATGATCTGCAAGTGAACTCAATTGTTGAGTAATGTTTTTAAGCCCTTTGTTCATCCAACGACGTAACACGAACCATGAAATCACAATGATTACGGCAATCACTAGTCCGCTGATAAACAACACACGGTCAATATTGGTGATGGTTTGATTTACAACCAGTTCACTTTCATCAATCAGGTGGGAAGCGGTAGAAGACAGCTGATTCAATGTGCTGATGACGGTATTCGCTAAGGTGATGACTTGCGTTAAGTTCTGCTCTTGCTGCTGAACCAGTTCGAGTTTCAAGAGGATTTGTTTGATTACACCTTCTTCGGTAAAGCCTTCTTTCACCATCTGGTAAGGCGCCGTCAAGCTCGCGAACTCAGCGATGTCTGGGTGCCAATCGGCAAAATCGCTGTAAGCCAAGTTAAGGCCTGCGATTCGGTTTCTCAATTGACGGTATTCGTCTTGTGCTTTATCAATGTCAGATTGCATCATCAACATCAAGAAGGTGTTCGCCATAGCAGACGCACTGGATGTAAATCGGTTCGCTGCATCGCTCGCTTCTGGGTTGTCTTCAACCAAGAATGAGCTGATTCGATTCATTTCTGGTCCTATAGATCCAACGCCATAACGGAACTCGCCCATTTTACTGTCGATCAGATTTTGCTTACTTTGAATCTCAATCTGCGCCAGCAGTACCGTGTTGGTCATAGCTTGCAGTTGCGCCATGTCATCGACAAGGATTTGTTGCTGCTCTAAAGAGATCGCATCAGGAAAAGATTGGGAGATAAAAAGAAGTTCCTCTAGCGTGGTATTACTCTCTGTCGCGAGTTGGTCAATTGAGCCTCTTGTGGCATTCAGTGTATCTAAGTCGGTTGATTGGGTGCTGTAAGTGAGAAGTTTTACTTGTTCTAATACGCTTTGCGTTAATTCGGCGTTATTTAGAGCAAGGGGTAATGCTTGTTCCGAGAGTGCATCAAAATGTCCCCCGACACGTTCAACGCCCCGAATGCTAACCATTGATAAAAAACTAACAAGTAAAAGAATGGAAATAAATACAGCAGTGACGGTTTGAATGAGCGAGAATGTATAACGTGAGGGTTTTATTGATAAATTTGTGTCGGGCATGTGAAATCCAGTTTGACTACGAAAAGAGATATCCTTAAGTTAGGTCGTATACTAGAAGTCCTTGATGACGTTTTTATTTCAGTTTTTTGTCAGAAGAGTTACATATGAAAATCAGAAAAATGGCTGTAGTTACAATAACTTTAGCAACATTGGCTGCTTGTAGCTCGTCACCATCGCCTTCTCAGCTTAGTCAAACCGCACAGAAACCCCTATCAAAGTCAGAACAATTGACTACAAACGCTTATATGAGCGTGTATGAACAGTGGAAAGGCGTGCCATACCATTTCGGTGGGACCTCATTTAGAGGTATAGATTGCTCTGCTTTTGTACAGATAGCCGTTCAAAATGCGACTCAACAAGCCCTGCCAAGAACCACAAAAGACCAGAGTAAAAAGGGAAAAGAAATAGCGTATGGGCAGGCAACGAGTGGCGACTTGGTGTTTTTTAAGACATCGATGACAGTGCGACACGTTGGAGTTTACTTAGGAAATAATCAATTCCTACATGCTTCGACATCGAAAGGTGTCATTATTTCTAGGTTAGATAACCCTTACTGGGCATCCAAGTTTTGGCACTTTAGGCGTTTATAGCGGTTCGAAAGATAAACCGCTGAGCGAGGTAACTCTAGAAAGATACGACTTAAACGCCCGTTGTTATTTATGCTGAACAATTACGACGATAAATGAGCAAACAAACCGTTAATCGTATTTAGCAACAGCAGTATCAAACAGGTTCTTTACTAACGCGATGTACTCATCAAGGAATACAATTTGTTCGTTAGTCGCTTTCTTAGCCCACACACCCGCTAATACTTCACCAAGATCCGCTACTACGGCATCTGCTTCTTTCAAAAGTTGAAAACGAACGCTCGAATGCAACTCTGGGTTTTGCTCGAAAATAGCCATGATGTTCGTTGAAATCATGTCGGTAACAATGTCTTCGACACTTTCGTTTCCAGTATCACCATTACTATTGGTAAACACATCAAGGTTGAATGATAGGTGCTCGATTAAAGCCAAATAGCCATCGGTTTCTACAACCACAATAATTCTCCGTTTTAAGCTCTAGAGCAGATTAATACGTACTTGCCTAATACTATGTAAATGAAGCTATTTGTCATCACTTTATTGCCCAAAACCGCATTAAAATGATCCTAGTTAGTATTTCAGCTTAAAATTAAATCGATATAGCTTTATGTGGTATACCTGCCTACTCGAACCACAAGTCAATTCACGCCAACAAAGTGTAAGACAAACTTTGAAGCAAAGTATTGCGCCAGTTAACAATAGCCCTTTCAACTAACTCTAAAAGCTCATTTAATTTAGTCGCTAGACAATAACAAGCTCAAATCACTTTTCCAGTTTGTTGCGTTCAAAATCGTTTCGATTGTGAGACCAGTTCCAAACCATTTCATCACGTCAGGTTTTCAATTTATGTTTGTATTTCAAAGAGCTTGAATCAGTTCGAGTTCACAATTCGGCCAATTGATTCTGCGTAAGATGAAGAAGAGCTAAGAACATTGACGAGTGCGTCTATAAATTGTTCAGATTTATCCTAAACTATTGCTATTAAACAAACAGTATTTCTAACCTTCAATCTTTTTAACTTTCAGTCTTTGAGGATTTCCTATGTGGCAGGCCATTTCTCAACAACTTTCAGATACTCTTCTATTTAACTTTCAGATTACTGAACGTACCAAGGTTTCTGGTGGCGACATTAACGATTGCTATATGATCAGCGATGGTAATGAACGCTACTTTGTGAAAGTGAATCAGCGAGAATTTTTACCTAAGTTTGAAATTGAAGCTGAGAACTTACGCTTGTTAAGAGAAACCTCCACCGTTTACGTTCCTGAGTTGGTGCTTATTGGCAAAACCAAAGAGTGCTCGTTCATTATTCTCAATTACTTGCCGACCAAACCGCTCGAGACGGGCAACAACAGCTTCGATTTCGGCGTTCAGCTTGCGCAGCTTCATCAATGGGGCGAGCAAAAAGAGTTTGGTTGCGACCAAGACAACTATATCGGCAGCACACTTCAACCCAACCCTTGGCATAAGAAATGGGGTCGCTTTTTCTCCGAGCAACGCATTGGTTTCCAACTGCAACTGCTCAAAGAGAAAGGCATCGAGTTTGGTGATATTGATGACATCGTTGATGTGGTGAATATGCGTCTTGCTGGCCACAACCCTCGCCCTTCTTTGCTTCATGGGGATCTTTGGAATGGCAATGTAGCAAATTCAGCCTTTGGGCCAATCTGTTACGACCCGGCTTGTTACTGGGGTGATCACGAATGCGATTTGGCATTAACGGAATTGTTTGAAGGGTTTCCAAAAGAGTTTTATGAAGGTTACCAGAGCGTCAATCCACTCGACGTTGGCTATACTGATCGGAAAGACATTTACAACTTGTATCATCTTCTTAACCACTGCAATCAATTTGGCGGCGAATATTTAGCACAAACTGAAGCATGCATTCAGAAGATACAGGCCGTTTAATACCAATCACAGCGAGCTAAGTCGACCTATAAAGCTACTACGATCTATACAAGCTACAGCGATCTATAAACCGACTACGATTGGAACAAGTTACAGTGAGGAGAATTCGCGATGCATAAATACACAGAGAAACATGTCTCCTGCCCCCACTGTGGGCATGCCATCAGCATAACGCTTGATGCTTCTAATGGGAGCCAAGATTTTTATGACGATTGCCCAGCATGTTGCAATGCCATTCACCTCGACATGCAGGTAGATGAAGTAAGAGACAGGATTAATCTCTCGATTGATGCAGACGACGAACAAGTCTTCTAACACCTACTCTCTTGTCGAGTTTGACCTACACCTCGATTTAAAGCTACCTTCGATTTTGAGGCTAGCCTAGAAAAACACAAATACACAAAATAGAAAAAGAGCACTTAATGTGCTCTTTTTTAATGTCTTCGACTTTTACTTAGTCAGCGCTTTTTAGGCAAGTGCTATTGATAAACCGCTACTACTATTTTTGGTTTGCTAGTACGCGTTCAACAGTATCAACAATTGCTTGTGTTTGAGGGTCAAACTCAATGTTTACTTGGTCGCCTACTTCACGGCTGCCAAACAGAGTACGATTCAGCGTTTCTGGGATCAGGTGAACAGAGAAACGGTTCTCTTCCACTTCACCAATCGTCAATGAACAACCATCAACGCCGATGTAACCCTTGCTCAACACATACTTCATTGATTCTTGAGGCAGCTCAAACCAAAGCGTGCGGTTGTTTTCTGTCTTAATCACATCAACGAGATTAGCCATCAGAGTAATGTGGCCAGACATGCTATGCCCGCCAATTTCGTCACCAAACTTTGCTGCACGCTCAACATTTACTTTGTCACCAACATTCAGCTGGCCTAAGTTCGTCAATCGCAATGTCGCTTGCATTAAATCAAAAGCAATCTGGTTGCCAGAAATTTCCGTTACCGTTAAGCAACAACCGTTATGAGCTACTGAAGCGCCAATTGCTAACCCCTCAACCATTTCGTCACTTAACTCAATGGTATGAGTTTGAAACAACTCTTTTTTGTTTATCGCAACCAGTGTTGCCATGCCTTGAACGATACCTGTAAACATAAGATTCCTATTTAGCATTCTAGGGCGTGTTGACCTTTCGCGGTTAAATTTTGTTCGGATGGGGACGCCTAGTCAAAAGCGTTTTAATCGCGGCGAGGGGGAAGTAGCCTAGCATCCTAAGCAAATCTCCCTCAACAAAGAGTAAAACGCTTTTTGCGGGGGCGCCCAGCTCGAACCCTTCGGGCAGCGTTTGCTGGTCATTTTTACTACGTTATCGGCTTCTCATGTAGGCTAGCTACACATCGACGCCTCTGCCTTGCATAAATACCCAGCAACTCGCTGCAAAAATCAGCTCGAAAGATCAATACGCCCTAATAACAGTTTTTCATAGCAGTTATTGTGACATTTCTTTATGATTCGTCCAGTGGAAGCTTAAGATCATTGTCTCTGATTCCTTCAGAATGTCCTTTCCTACACTATTATTCTAATTTTCCCTCTTATTTGGAGTTGTTTGTGCATCGTTACAAAGAAGAATCCTCGAATCTAATCAAACTTGCGACCCCAGTATTGATCGCATCTGTTGCACAAACTGGAATGGGGTTTGTTGATACCGTAATGGCCGGTGGCGTAAGTGCTATCGATATGGCGGCGGTTTCTATTGCAGCAAGTATCTGGCTACCATCAATCTTATTTGGTGTCGGTCTATTGATGGCGTTGGTTCCTGTCGTTGCACAGCTGAATGGTTCTGGTCGACAAGTTAAAATTCCATTTGAGATTCAACAAGGTGCGTTTTTAGCGCTCGTTATCTCTCTTCCTATCATTGGCGTACTGTTCCAGACACAATTGATATTGGAGTGGATGGACATTGAACAACTCATGGCAGAAAAGACCATCGGCTATATGAATGCGGTGATGTTTGCTGTACCTGCGTTTTTGTTGTTCCAAACATTGCGAAGCTTTACGGATGGAATGTCTTTAACTAAGCCTGCAATGGTGATTGGTTTTATTGGCTTGCTATTAAACATCCCGCTTAACTGGATGTTCGTATACGGAAAACTTGGTGCTCCTGCTCTGGGTGGTGTTGGCTGTGGCGTGGCAACGGCTATTGTCTATTGGGTTATGTTTGCATTGCTGTTCGCTTACGTTTTAACATCAAAACGTTTGGCGAAAATCAACATCTTCGGTACGTTCCACAAGCCTCAACTTAAAGCTCAAATCCGTCTGTTTAGACTTGGTTTCCCAGTAGCTGCCGCTATCTTCTTCGAGGTAACTCTGTTTGCGGTGGTTTCTCTGTTAGTTGCACCATTAGGTTCATTGATTGTTGCCGCGCACCAAGTCGCGATCAACTTCTCTTCGCTAGTCTTCATGATTCCAATGAGTATCGGTGCAGCAGTGAGTATTCGTGTTGGGCATAAGTTGGGCGAAAACAACACCGAAGGCGCTAAGATCGCGACACACGTGGGTATCATTGTTGGTTTAGTTACAGCCTTAATGACAGCGGCGTTAACGGTTCTGTTTAGAGAGCAGGTTGCATTACTTTACACAGAGAACACTGCGGTAATTACCGTTGCAATGCAGTTGCTGTTGTTCGCGGCGGTTTATCAATGCACTGACGCCATCCAAGTTATCGCTGCAGGTGCTCTACGTGGCTACAAAGACATGCGTTCAATCTTCAATATTACGTTCGTTGCTTACTGGTTGCTTGGTCTTCCTATCGGCTACATCTTAGGAATGAAAGATTGGATTGTTGAACCTATGGGCGCGCACGGTTTCTGGATTGGTTTCATTGTCGGTCTAACATCAGCAGCGATTATGTTGGGTATGCGCCTACACTGGATGCATAAACAAGACGACGACGTACAGCTAGAGTTTAGTTCGCGCTAGATTCGCACTCACTAAGTCGGTCTATCTGATTTCGAATACAAAAAAGAGCTCTGATTTTCAGGGCTCTTTTCGTTTAATGGTCAGGTAGATCGTATCTGCCTTAATATTCACTCTTCTCTCGAACAAAGCGCGCAAACTTGGGTTTTCCGTTTTGAGTAAAACCATTGTAGCGAAAGGTAATACGGCTACCGATCTCTGGCGGTGCGAGTCTCATTTGGTCACTGAATCCGCTGCCGATATAAAATTCCACCCCCTCTTCTGTGTGAACCAAAATTGAACCCATCATCCCTTTATACTTCCCTGTCCCACCCTTATAGCCAATAACCGTGGCTTCGGCATCGTGGTGCCTTTTAAGCTTTAACAAATCATTACTTCGGCCTGCTTGATAACGACTGGTGATCTTTCTAAGCATCAAACCTTCGCCATTACGCTCATCGACATTATCAAGTTGATGAAATAAAGCCTCTTCACTGTGAATTGGTACATGTTCTATGTAGCCGACATGAGATTCTCCAATCACGCTTACCCAATGCAAAATGTTGTAATAGCGCTTTTGATAATCTCCTGCGGCGCCGGGCATATCAAACAGCATGAAATCTATTTGCCGCCATGCTGTGTCACTCGGCGTATGGTCGAGAACGGTAGATTGAACGAGATGGAACTTGCCTCTTCCTGCCCACAACTCTCCTTCGAGATGGACCTTAGGCAAGTTTTCAGTAAACCACTTGGGTGAGTAAATGCGATTGCCATTACGTGTATAAAGGTGTTGTCCATCCCATAGAGCGCGAATCCCATCAAGTTTTTCACTCTTCCAGTATTCAGAAACATCTATGCCTTGCTGGTAGGAGTTTGCTAGCACCAAATGGTCAGGAGGCAAATAGGATGAATGAGATGAAAGCGAACACGCCCATAGAGTGGCTAAAGCCAGTTTGGTTAATCTCATCATCTGCTCCATATTAATATCTGTAGTGGTCAACAAATGTCTTTAATCCTAAGCGCTCTAACACCCAGTTAGACAATCTTTGCCAGAAGATGCGATCCACTCATCAACCTTATCTAACTCTTGCATTAATTCGCTAAACTAATGATTCATAGCTCTCATATGTTCCGCCGTTTTTAGTTCTCAAATTGAGAAACGCCTTTTCTCAATTTGAGATGGGAATTCTCACTAAACATAAATCATTGAAAAATAACAACATAAAAGTTGGCACATTCAGTGCAATTGTCAATACATACTTAAAGGAGATATCGCTATGGAACTACGTAAGATTGATTTGAATACAACGACACTGACGCTTTCTATCTTCGGTGATTTGGATGCAGCAGGCAGTCGTGATGCACAAACAGACATTGATGATGTGATTTCTAACGATGGTCACCCTGAAATCGAAGTTGATTTTAGCCAGGTTGAGTTTTTAGATTCATCTGGGGTTGGCGCGATTGTTTATATGTTCAAACGTCTGACTGAACGCGAGCGCAACATGCGACTTGAAAATGTGACGGGTCAGCCTCTTGAAATTATGAACTTGCTGCGTATTGGCCACGCTATCCCAGTAAATTCAAAAAATCCTGCAAATTCATGAAGACCCACTAAGCTAGAAGTAACAAAAAATAATAAGAAAAATTAGAAACATAGGACGTTGGCATGAAAAAACTGAAAAACTACATAGCCCTTTCTCTGTCCGTTCTCGTTCTGGGTGGCTGTACTAGCTATCCTGAACAAGGCACAGGGGGTTTGGCTGAAAGTTACGATTCTATTAACTATCAAAACTCAGACTTCTCTCCTGTCATGCCAGACGAGCCTCTTGGTCCAGAACATGGATTACGCTTTGATTGGCAGCTCGCTAAATTGCACCTTGATGCCTTGATCCAAGAAGGCGCTCGTTGGTGTTTCCCCGCTGCTGTTGTTCAAGCAATCGAAAAGCAAAATCGTATTGCTCGTGAACTTCAAGGCGGTCTACTACTGGATGCAGCCAACGACTTAGTGATACAAAGAAAACGTCTAAATGAACTTGAAGTCCAACTGGATTACGTAACCTCTCAAGCCCGCTGTGAGCCACCAAAAAATGAAACCCAATTTAGAATGCAACTGTCAGTTATCGAACAGTTGTATGACCTGCTTAATGTTGATAACCAATTCGCGGAAGATTCGATTGAAGTAAACCCGAAGTACATGGGAAGACTTGCGGAAGCAACCAGCCTACTGAAAGAACACAAATCTCTAGACCTTGTTGTTACCGGCCATGCTGATGCGACAGGTACCGAAGAATACAACGATAAGTTAGCACTTGGACGAGCGAAACAAGTCGAACGCTACCTGACTATTTTTGGCTTAGGCGCTCAACGAATCAAAGCCGTCTCTGTTGGCGAAACCGTCCCTCTTTTTGAAGGTGAATCCGACGGCACGCGTTTAACGAACCGCCGAGTAAGTATCGAAGTTATCTCGCCTAAGAATGCCGAGAAAATGGGAGGTGGACTATGAAATCCTTGATCGCTTTTATCATCACCCTATCGTTATGCTTTGCGAATGTCGTCAATGCTAACGATGAGTTTTCAGACGCAGTTCAAGTCGGTGACCTTATCCAAGTTAACGTGCCCGGTGAAAGTACCTTAAACACGGGGTTCCAAGTGGATAAGCGTGGCCGTATTACCCTTCCTGAAGTAGGCGCTGTGTTTGTTGCAGGTTACGACAGTGAGCAGCTTAACAAAGTGGTTCTAGAGTCGCTGGCAACCGCTTATAAAGATCTTTCGAACGCTTCAGTGTATGTAAAAGAGCAGCAAATCATCATCTACGTGCAAGGTTATGTAGAACAGCCTGGCGAATACACGCTCGCATTAGGTTCTAGCATCCAAATGGCACTTTACGCTGCGGGTGGTTTACGCCCGGGCGCGCAATTGGATAAGCTGATTCTAAAGCGAGGCGCAGATAAGAAAGAGTTTAACTACAAACGATTCCTTGATTCAGGAGACGAGTCAACATTACCTACTCTGCAATCACTGGATTCATTGTTCGTTCCGGCTTCTCCATTAGTCGGTAACATAGAACAAGAGTTCGATGCAGCAAAGCTTGCTAACTCAGGCGACAGTGCAGATTCTCGTAACTCCATCAAAGTGTTTGGTGAGGTAAACGCGCCGGGTTCGTTCACTTACAAAGAGAACACCGACCTTGTCGACGTACTTATGCGTTCGGGCGGCGTAACTCGCTATGCCAGTGTTGAGCAAATCCGAGTGATTTCGAACAACACCCCAACGCTATTCAACCTAAAACGTTACTTAGATTCTGGTGACGAAAGTCTGCTTCCAATTTTACGCCCGGGTGCGACCATTTTCGTTCCCAAGCAAGAAGAAGAGATCAAATCCGGCGCCAACATGGTTTACGTAATGGGCGAAGTCGCAGCCCCTGGTGCTTTTGAAGGCAAAAGAGACGCGACCTTTATGGATATCTTGGCTAATGCGGGCGGCCCAACTCGATTTGCAGAGTCACGACAAATCCGTGTCATCAAAGCAAATGGCAGAGTGCTTAAATTCGATTTAGCGGCTTACACTGAAGGCTTACCTAACTCTAACCCTCCTAGCATCAAAGCTGGTGACGCGATTTTCGTTCCCGAGAAAACCGACATGAACGAGAAGTCTTGGCTGAAAATTACGCCAGACAGAGCAGTTAACGTGATTGGTGAGGTGAATCGACCTGGTCGTATTGAATGGTCAGATGAAATGAACTTCATGGGGCTATTGGCACACGTCGGCGGCCCTACGCTACGCGCTGACACATCGAAAATCGAGGTTGTTACTGGTAGAAAGCTAGTTGTGTTTAACCTTGATGATTTTATTCGAAATGGTGCGCCACGTGACCAAATGCCACAAATTCGAGCGGGCTCTATCGTGCGCGTTCACGACTTGCCACAAGATCCTTCAGACAATAAATCACAATGGGTTCGTCAAAGCTCTGATGCTTCGATCTACATCTTTGGACAAGTGAATGCGCCTGGTCGTTACCGCTTCACCAAAGACATGCACTTCCTTGATATCTTGTCTGCGGCTGACGGTCCAACAAAGGATGCTGACATCCACAACGTTCGAGTAACGCATCGTGACAAAACCTATTCGCAAGTAAGCAAACTTAACTTATCACTGTACTTCGAAACCGGTGACGAATCGTTACTGCCAAACGTAACCACTGGCGACACGATTTACATCCCAGAGAAAGGCAAAAACTGGCTAGATACACCGAAAGAAGAAACCGTTCGTGTGCTTGGTGCGATTAACAACCCAGGGCGTTATGTATTCAACGACAACATGACCATTCTAGATATTCTGGCAGAAGCGGCAGGCCCTACCGACAATGCTTACGTCGAGAAAATTACCATTGTGAATATGTCTTGCTGCCAAGGTCAGGCTCGTACTTTTGACCTTGTAGAGTTCAGTAAAACGGCGAACATTTACAACCTGCCGGTGCTACGCGCTGGTGACACGATTTACATTCCAGACCGTCGCGAAAGCTTTATTGAAAAAGCACGTGTCGGACTTGATGACATACTGCGTATTACGACCACCATCGTATTAATAGGAGCTTTATAATGACTATTTCAGCGACCCATGCCGAAGTCGAGCAACTGTATTTAGCTTCTGAACTTAACGGCCAAAAATCAATATGCGTCACCGCCTGTCATTCAGGTGACGGCGTAACATCTATTGCAACCGCACTAGCTGAGCGTTTTCTTCTTGCGGGTCATTCAACACTTTATGTTGATCTCAACTTATTCAACCCTGCTTTCAAAGATTTGAATATGCTAGAAGATAATCAGCAAGGTCAATTGATTGAACATGTTGAATCTCAGCGTACCTTTATCGGTGTACCTGCTCCACAAGTTGCTTCAACGCAATTGGCTTATAAAGATCCGACAACGTTACAAAAAGTGGTCAACAAATGGTTAGAGAAATACGACAGAGTCATCATTGATACCTCACCGCTTCTCAACATAAACAAAGGCAATATTCCGGCGCAGTCTGTGGCGAGTGCTTGTGAAAGCACACTGATGGTTGTCGCTTATGGTGAAACGTCGAGTCACCACCTAGAACAAGCGAAAAAGCTGCTTGATGCACAAGGTATCAATCTAATGGGCTGCGTGATGAACATGAAACAAAAACCTAGCTTTGCACAAGAGTTGGTCAGACAAATCAATCGAATGAAATTCATCCCCGCTAAGTTTCGCGATAGCTTGGCAAACAAGCTGTATCAAAATGAGTTTTTGAACCTTCCGATGTAACTTTCTTTTGCTACTTTCTGGCTGTCATTAAACCATGACAGCCACCTATCTTATTAGACTTCAAGCTCCAACTTCTCTGAATGATTCAAAACCAAATTGGGTGTTTTTGGCGAAATTATTGTTAAAAATAAGATTTTAAAAACCATTCAACGCATTTCACACACGTCAATCATGGTCTTACCACCTTTAAATCCCTTCAAAAATCAACAGCCCCACACCTAACTTTAGCGGTAATGTGACACAGACGGTTAAAGTGCCATGTAAATCGAATCAAAGATGGAATTCGTACGATTATTCCCTAAGATTATAAATAGAGGTGGTTTTTGACGAATTTGTAATAGTTTGACAAAGTTATCCGATGGCTGTTGAAACACAGTGGATGAATTGGCAAATCACACTTCACTGACTTTGCACGTTTATCTATTCAAACTTCACCCATCCCTCCTTCTGCTCAAATGGTTCAAATACACGGAAAGGATCACCATCGAGCAATTTAGATAATCAATTTACCTTGGTTACCTTAGTTGTATTATTAAAGAGAAAGGAAACTCAATATGAAATACAAGTTAAGCTCCGTATTTTTGTTAGTAGCAGCAGCCAGCGGTAATGCTAACGCTGGAGAATGTGGCAGCGTAACAATCGCAGATATGAACTGGAACTCTGCAACACTGATCGCCAATATCGACCAATTCATCCTTGAACATGGTTATGGGTGTGATGCTGAACTTATCCCTGGCGACACTATGCCAACAGGCACGTCTATGATCGAAAAAGGCCAGCCTGATGTTGCACCTGAACTTTGGAGCAACAGCTTAAAAGACGCATTAGATAAAGGTGTTGAAGAGAAACGTCTTCGCTACGCAGGTAAAGCACTTGTGAACGGCGGCGAAGAAGGCTTTTGGGTTCCAGCTTACCTAGTTAAACAGTACCCTGAAATGGCAACCATCGAAGGCGTACGCAAAAACGCAAGCTTATTCAAACACCCTGAAGACCCAGATACATCTGCATTCTACAGCTGCCCTGCAGGCTGGAACTGTCAGATCAGCGCCGGAAACTTGTTTAATGCTCTTGAGCTAGAAAACAGCGGTTTCACGATTGTTGATCCAGGCTCGAGTGCCGGCTTATCTGGCTCTATCGCAAAAGCTTATGAACGTGAAGAAGCTTGGTTTGGTTACTACTGGGCACCGACCGCTGTGCTAGGTAAATACGACATGGTTAAAGTCGACTTTGGCAGTGGCGTTAATGAGGAAGAGTTCCTTAACTGTACCACTAAAGAAGATTGTGAATCGCCAAAAGCGACCATGTACCCGCCTTCACCTGTTCACACGATTACCACTGAAAGTTTTGCGTCACGTGCTCCTGAAGCGTACGACTACTTTACTAAACGTGGTTTCACAAACGACAAAATGAACTCGCTACTTGCTTGGATGGAAGACAACCAAGCTGATGGCGAAGAAGCGAGTCTGCATTTCTTAAGTGAATTCCCAGAAGTATGGCACCCATGGGTTTCTGAAGAAGTGGCTAAGAAAGTTGAAGCAGAGCTGTAAGATCTTGATTTAATAACAAGTAATTACGCTTCAACAATAAAACAGAAATAACGTCGCTATACTTGATGTTATTCATGATTCGGAGCCCTTTTCATTAGCGATTTTCTTATCGCATGGACAAGTGGCTCCGAACTATAAGGATATAAAATGGCTGACAGCAATTGGTTATCAAGCTTTCCAGAGATGGAACGCGGTGATTTACGAACCATAAAAAAGACGCTAGATGGCGCATACCGTGAATTTTCCCGTGAATACGGCGAAATGATTGAATCTCTCTTTGACCCCCTTCTTTCATTCCTTGTTTGGTTTGAAAAACTCCTTATCTCAACACCTTGGATTATTGTCCTTGCCGTGTGTACCAGTCTTGTCTACGCGGCAAGTCGTTCTTGGAAACTGGCTTTAGGTTGTGTTGTTTCTCTACTTCTCATTGGTTACTTTGGAATGTGGGAAGACACCATGCGGACGCTCAGTATCATTACTGTGTGTACCTTGGTTTCAATATTCTTAGGCATTCCGATTGGCATTGCGATGGCTCGTTCAAATCGAGCGCAATCTATCGTTACGCCGATGCTCGATATCATGCAAACCATGCCTGCATTCGTTTACTTGATTCCAGTGGTAATGCTACTCGGCATCGGTAAGATTCCAGGGCTAATCGCCGTGGTTATCTACGCGATTCCACCTGTGATTCGTTTAACTAACCTAGGCATACGCCTAGTCGATAAAGAAGTCCTTGAAGCCGCTACCGCTTTTGGTGCGAGCAAAAAGCAACGCTTATGGGGTGTTCAACTTCCTTTAGCAATGCCAACGATCATGGCGGGTATCAACCAAACCATCATGATGGCACTGTCTATGGTTGTTATCGCATCCATGATTGGTGTTAAAGGCCTAGGACAACCGGTTCTTAAATCGATTACTAACCAGTACTTCACATTAGGTTTGATGAATGGTTTCGCCATCGTTGCCCTCGCAATCCTTTTTGACCGCGCTTCACAAGCGTACGCAAGAAGAACTAATGCGCATTTAGGAGGATTCAAGCATGACTAAACCATTGATTGAAATTAGTGGTCTGTACAAGGTGTTTGGACCTAAACCAATGTCTGTTATGAACCGAGTTCAAAACGGCGAACACAAAGATCAGATTCTTGCGGATACGGGTCATACCGTTGGTTTAAAAGAGATTAACCTTGAAATTAACCGTGGCGAAATCTTCGTAATCATGGGGCTTTCTGGCTCGGGTAAATCGACGCTGATTCGCCACTTCAACCGTTTGATTGACCCGACTCAAGGTAAAATCATGGTTGAAGGCATTGATGTGATGAGCCTCAACACTAAACAGCTAGAAGAGTTCCGTCGTCATAAAATGTCGATGGTATTCCAACGCTTTGGCTTAATGCCTCATCGCACTGTGGTTGAAAACGTTGCGTACGGGTTGGAAGTACAAGGCATCAAAAAAGAAGACCGTTTAGCGAAAGCCAACGAATGGTTAGAAACGGTGGGCTTAAAAGGTTATGGCAAGCAATACCCAGCGCAACTTTCAGGTGGTCAGCAACAACGTGTTGGCCTTTCTCGCGCTCTGTGTACTAACGCTGAAATCTTGTTAATGGATGAAGCCTTTTCGGCACTCGACCCTTTGATTCGAAGTGAAATGCAAGACCAGCTTATTGAACTTCAAGAGAAGCTTCATAAGACGATTGTTTTCATCACTCATGATCTGGACGAAGCACTCCGCCTAGGCGATAGAATCGCAATTTTGAAAGACGGCGAGTTAGTACAACAAGGCACACCACATGAGATTCTGCTAAATCCAGCCGATGATTACGTGGAAGCGTTCGTGAAAGACGTAAACCGCGCTCGTGCATTGACCGTTGAAACCGTTATGCAACCTCCTCTTTATCGAATCACATCAGAAACGATTGAAGGTGCTCTGGCACAAATGAAGATGCTTAAAAACGATTACGCTTATCACGTAACGGATGACGGCTATCAAGGCCTAGTCACACAAGAGAGCCTACAAGACGCTGTTGAAGATTCATCGGTACATGACTTTAGTGATGAGATATACGAAGAAGTCCCTGCCATCTTACCTGATGCGGTGATTGAAGAAGTGCTACCAGATACTATGTCTTGTGACTACTCTCTTCCAGTTGTTGATGAAGACGGTAATCTAAAAGGTGAACTAGAGAGAAGCGCTGTTGCTGATATCTTCTCAGAAAGTAGCGAGGAAGAAGTAGAAGCCGACCCAAAGCCAAAGATTGATAAAGCTTCGTAGTCCTACTTTTCGTAATTTAAAGTACGGCTGTTTGAATTATCATTGTTTGGGTTATCGTTATTTGAGTTATTGCTATTTAGATTAACCTAAACTACATAAACCGCTCTAAGACCACTGCTGTTAATTCACTGCAGTGGTCTTTTTTATTTGTATTGGCCTCGTTTTATCCTGAGCAATATCTCTACCTTAGGCCCTATAGGCACCTAAGTTTATATTTCATAAGAGAAAACAAAATTAAATCAGTCCGTTAGGTTTGTCACAAAGCCAGTAGCAAGATGAACGAGATGCCAAATAAATGCGCTATTTGTACGGCAACCAGTTGAAATTATTCTAGAAAATGACTAGAACTTAATAGTACTCACGGATATTAAGCTCAACAAAAGGACTTAGTTTGATGAATTCTACTTTAGCGGCAGACGCAGCTACCCATCAAAACTCACAACAAGTGAGCGAGCTTGTCGATGAAAGCGTTCTGGAGCAAATGATTCGCGATACCAGTGCGGACATTATCCCTATCTTGATCGACCATTATGTCGAAGAATCACAAACACGCTTGGTAGCCATAAAAGAGGCTGTCACTCAGAAAGACGCTCAAATGCTTGAGTTCGAGGTCCACACTCTCGGCAGCACAGCGCTTTCGTTAGGTAATCGCCCTTTGGGTGAATTAGCTCGCGCTTTAGAAAAACAATGCTTAGAACAGAGTCATGATGCTGCATTTCGACAAGTTGATGTATTACTAGAGCTCGCAGAGCGTTCAATAAAAGCCTTGCTTGAAAGGAAAGAGGCAGGCTTCAGCTAGCTTTGCATACTCATTATCGGTAGCAGATTAAAAACTCAAAACAGTCGTTATTAATATAGTCGCCATTAGATGTGCTCCATAATGAACAGCAATGTCAGAAGTTATACAGGCCGCATCTTAAAAGATTGCATGCGGTAGATAACAAATACACAAGACTCGTATTGATGGTTGCATATCACTATGTTATTGATTGGTTAGGATAAAGTTTCAAAAGGAATACACAATGCGCCCTAAGGTATTGTTAGTTGAAGACTCCACCTCACTCGCCGTACTCTACAAGCAGTACGTTAAAGACGAGCCCTACGACATATTTCATGTCGAGACAGGTGCGGAAGCTAAGACCTTCATTGAAAGGCACTCTCCACAGCTTGTTATTCTCGACCTTAAGCTGCCCGACATGCCAGGCGAAGAAGTCTTAGATTGGATTAGTGCGAATGAAATACCGACCGCAGTCATTATCGCGACAGCGCATGGTTCAGTAAACATCGCGGTAGACCTTATCCAGCGCGGTGCAGAAGACTTCTTAGAGAAACCCATTCAAGCCGATCGACTCAAGACTTCTGTTCGCTTACATCTAAAAAGAGCGAAACTCGAAAACCTTGTCGATAACATGCAAAGCAAGTTCGATCGTGACCGCTTTCATAATTTCATCGGCTCTTGCCTACCTATGCAGGCGGTTTACAAGATCATTGATTCGGTAGCACCAACCACTGCCAGCGTGTTTATTAACGGCGAAAGTGGTACCGGTAAAGAAGTATGTGCGGAAGCGATTCACCAAGAGAGCCAACGTAATGACAAACCCTTCGTGGCTATTAACTGTGGCGCTATCCCGCGAGACCTAATGGAGAGTGAAATCTTCGGCCACGTTAAAGGTGCGTTTACCGGTGCGACAACCGACCGTAAAGGTGCAGCGATGCAAGCGCATGGCGGCACCCTATTTCTCGATGAGCTTTGTGAAATGGAACTGGAGATGCAGAAGAAGCTCCTACGATTTTTGCAAACCGGTACATTTACCCCACTTGGTGGCAACCGCGAGATTAAAGTGGATGTCAGAATTATCTGTGCAACCAACCGCGATCCACTGGTTGAGGTAGAAGAAGGACGCTTCAGAGAAGACCTTTACTATCGTGTTCACGTTGTGCCTATCGAAATGCCACCGCTTCGTGAACGAGGAAGTGACATCGTCACCCTGTCTAATCACTTCTTGAAGCTGTACGCGAAGCAAGACAAGAAGAAGTTTAAATCAATAGACAAAGAAACGCAGAAACTACTTAAACGTTACGTTTGGCCAGGCAACGTGCGTCAGTTGCAAAACATCATCCGTAACATCGTGGTGTTGAACAATGAAACGAGCGTGACTAAAGACATGTTACCGCCTCCGATTAATAAAGTAGATGCAGCTCCATCATCTAAATCAGTGACACCAATTCGAGTAACTGCGCCCCAACCTGCTGTTGTTGAAGCACCAGAAGCTAAGTTGCCACCGATTACTCCGGAAGAGTTGGAGCAATCGTCAGTTGCTCAAACTCACAACGAGCCGATGACGCCTGCATTTACCACAAGCGAAGGTGCTATTCGTCCAATGTGGCAAATAGAACGTGAAGCCATTCAACATGCCATCAATCATTGCGATGGGAATGTGTTAAACGCTGCTGTGCTGTTAGAACTTAGCCCTTCTACTGTTTATCGTAAGAAACAGGCTTGGGAATCGGAAGATGAGTACAATCAAGCCTAACCAAGGTGTACTCGACGTAAACCTTCATGAGATTTGGCTGTTGATCGACAGCCAAACTTTTGGAGGTATAGAAACGCATGTTTTAGAATTAGCACAAGGCTTGATATCTGAAAGCGTTCAGTATGCAGAGGCTGTTCGAATCGTTCTTTTAACTAAGTTTAGTCCTGAAGCGATCATCGTAGAAAAGTTGAATGCGCTGAACATCCCTTTTAGTTACCTCTCCGATTTAGCCTCATGTTCTGCAGATTCAAGTGGCAATAGTGCGACACAGCTTAAACGTGCAGTTCAACATTATCAGCCAAGGCTTATCCATGCTCATGGTTACAAAGCCAGCTTGGTCAGCAAGTTAATCAAGCTCCCACCTCGTTTCAACAACACAAAGCAAATCACCACTTATCACGCTGGTGAAACCCCAACAGGTAAAGTGTGGCTTTATGACTGGCTCGACCGTTACAGCAGTTTTCTTTCTGATCAGTCGCTCGTGGTCAGTGAGAAGATTAAAGCGAAAGTGCCGAGTAAAACCTATCAATTGAATAACTTTGTTAAAGTCCCAACTGGGTTAACAAACTCCCGTTCATCAAGTCCATTCCATGTTGGTTTTGTGGGGCGATTGAGCCATGAGAAAGCGCCTGATCGATTTGTTGCATTAGCCAAACAGTTTCCTGATGTTCGGTTTGAGCTTTTTGGTGACGGACCAGAAATGGACGTCTTAGTTAAATCGCAGCCTGATAATGTGACCTTTCATGGGCATCAGACCAATATGGACTCCGTCTGGGGCCAAATCGATCTGTTAATCATCCCTTCTCGCTTCGAAGGCTTACCTATGGCGGCATTAGAAGCCATGATTCGCGGCATTCCCGTTCTCGCCACCTCAGTTGGTAACTTGCCTAAGCTCATTGAGCAGCAAGTTAATGGTTACCTCGCTAACACCGAAGCCGAGCTAGAACAGTTTTTATCTTTGTGGATGTCATTGACGAGCGAACAACGTGACTCTCTCAAGAGTAACGCGATAGAAACCGTGAAAAACCAATACTCGCCACAAGCCGTTGTCCCGCAGTTGTTGGAAATCTATCAACTCGACCGTTAATACTCGTCTTAGTAGTTAACTGGTCATTTGGGCTTGATGATTTAAGTACTTTAGTCAGTTTTATACTGATTCTCAAAATGACAAAACTCACCTCAAGACTAAGCCCTCACTTAATAATCCAACATTAAATCAGTCAGTTAAACAAAATGCATAACTGGCACTCACTTTGCAATCTTTAACATCAGGTGTAACTACGTCTAAAAAGGTAGCGAGCCGAGTCATAAAGAGTTTATTTGCCAATAGAGGTCACAATGGTCAACCCTGAAGCTAATAGATTGCCAGTCATCATCACGATCAGCACCTTGTGTGTTGGGCTTGGTGTTGTTTGGTACTTTGTGCCTCATCCCGCTGTCATTGTGGCGCTCGCTCTTGTGCCATTGGCCGGGTTATTCGTGTTAAACAAAACATTCTGGTTAGTTCTATTGTTCGTAGTCTTTTCATTTTTCCGAATTCACGAAGCCATACCTCAGCTCTATTCGTTAAAAATACCGTTGATGCTTTCATTAGGCGCTCTGTCGGCTCTTCTCTGGCATGCATTAATCAGTAAAGAACTTAAAATCTTCTGGCACCCTTGTTTAAATTGGCTCGCAATATTCTGGGTGTTGGTTTTCATTGGTATTATCTTCGCGTCTAACAGACCGATTGCTCTAGCGGAATTCAAAGGTGTTTACTGGAAAATCATCGTGATGACGCTTGCGATTACTTGGTTAGTAAACACCACGGAAAATCTCGCAAAAACCGCGATGACGATTATCTACGCTGGCGCTTTAGTCAGCTCTATTGCCGTGTACAACTCAGTAAATGGTATCGGGCTTGTTGAGGGCTCACGCGTGACTATTGGCCGCGACTTTGGCTCTATGTTAGGTGACCCGAACGACCTAGCTCTGGTACTGATGTTTCCACTTGCCTTTACGATAAGCCAAGCCACTACGTCTGGTATCTCAAGGTCTAAACGTTTAATCAGTGCCTTAGTTTGTCTGTTACTGCTCGCCGCCATTATTGCCACTCAAAGCCGTGGCGGATTGCTGGGTTGTATTGCGGTGATTGGTATTTTTGCGTGGAAACTAGTGCGCTCTAAAGTCCTGTTAATCTCGGTAGGAACTGTCGCGGCCGTGGTGCTCTACTTGGTTGCTGGGATCTCAGACAGGTCTTCTGGTGGTGCAGCTGAACAAGGTATCGATGAATCTGCAATGGGGCGAATCTATGCGTGGGAAGCAGCAGTAAAAATGGCAGTTGAGAATCCTCTGACTGGCGTAGGGTTGAACAACTTCTTCTCGAACTACTTCTTTTATAGTTCGCACTGGGACGGACTGAATCACGCCGTTCACAGTACTTGGTTTGGTGTGTTAGCAGAAACAGGCTTTATTGGTCTGATCATTTTTGTTTGTCTTATCGTTTCTTTGATCAAAACCTCTCGCTCTACGCTCGCGAGATTAAAAAACTCGACCACAGAAATCGCACCCGAACTCAATGCGGTCGCCTATGCGATCTATGCAGGTCTGATTGGAACAATCGTGTCGGGTACATTTTTGACTCAAGGCTTCAACTGGCCGATTTATATCCTCGCAGCACTCACAGTTTGCGTCTCAAACGTATCTCAAACTGCCTGTCAAAATGAGAAAACCTAAAAGCCACATTTTAACCTATTGAAAGTATTGTATTTATTAAATGGCACAATATATGAAAGTACTTCTATATAACAAAAAAGAGGATTTTCATTATGACGTCAGTATCTATACATCAATTCAAACATTGGCTTAAGTTTCATCCTAATTCTCGAATTAGAAATGTGTTTTTCATTTTGAAAGACATCAGAAGCGCAGAGCTACCTACCCCTCAAATACTTAATCGTTGCCTATATCAAGCGCACAAGTTAGTGGTGAGTTTGGTTTCCGGCTTTACTCGATTCTTCTACTGGACACCTGCTTTCAAAGGTCGTGTGGCTCAATGTGGCAAGCGCCTGTATTTGTATGGTGGACTGCCTTTCGTCAGTGGTCCGGTGCAAATTACGATTGGCGACAACTGCCGTATCTCTGGCCACACGACATTCTCTGGTTGTACTCAGCCACTTGAAGGCTTGGAGCACCCACTATTGTCGATTGGTAACAACGTCGACATCGGTTGGCAGTCTACTATCGCTGTTGGAGGTAAAGTGGTTATCTCTGACAACGTACGAATCGCAGGCGGCGCTTTCCTATTTGGATACTCCGGACACCCGCTTGATGCAAAACGTCGAGCACTAGGTGAAGGCGATGATCCTCAGCAAATCGGCGACATCATTCTTGAACCCGATGTTTGGCTGGGCACTAATGTGACGGTTAAAGGTGGCGTAACCATCGGCGAAGGTGCCGTTATAGCGGCAGGCAGCGTAGTAACAAAGAATATCCCGGCCTTTTCAATCGCAGGCGGCAACCCAGCTCGAGTTGTCGGTCACATTAAACCCGTTGAAGTGACAGAATCCGATATGTTCGATTCGTTAGAGACTCATGGAGGTGACCATGCGTGATTTAATCGTATTTGGTGAAGACTTTGGTGGCCTACCTTCATCGACTCAACATTTAGTTCGTCACCTTGCTAAGCAACACAAAGTCTTATGGGTCAACTCTATTGGCTTAAGACAACCGAAGCTGTCCGCCAAAGATGTAAGCCGAGCGTTCAACAAGTTGTTTGGTAAAACCAAAGCCGTTACTCAAAACATGCTCGACTCTGAGGGGCACGACAACATTACTATCGTTAACTTAAAGACAATCCCTGCGCCTGCTTCTAAATTTTCTAGAAAGTTGGCTCAGCAAATGATGTTGCACCAACTAAAACCAGTTATTGCAGAGCTTAATCTTAACGCGCCTATCCTATGGACTTCTCTTCCGACCGCTGTTGATTTGTGCGGACACTTAGGCGAGTCATCTGTGGTTTATTACTGCGGTGATGATTTTAGTGCGCTGGCTGGTGTTGATCATGACACCGTTGCACAGCACGAATCAGAGCTAATCGAAAAATCTACGCTTATATTCGCGGCTAGCAAAAAATTGATGGATAAATTTCCAAAGCATAAAGCGCACTTGCTACCACATGGTGTCGACGTAGACCTATTTTCAACACCCGCACCCAGAGCAAAAGATTTACCAAGCAACCACCGCCCTATTGCTGGTTTTTATGGCAGCCTTTCTAAATGGCTTGATTATGAAATTATTGATCATGTTGCGAATGCGATGCCGGAATGGGACTTTGTTTTCATTGGCCCAAACGAGCTTGATACGCTCATGCTGCCTAAGTTGAGTAACGTACATTATCTTGGCCCTCGTCCACACCACACGCTACCAAGCTATTCTCAACACTGGGATGTGAGCTTGTTGCCGTTTGTTGATAACGAGCAGATCCGAGCTTGTAGCCCACTCAAACTAATGGAATACCTTGCGGCTGGCACACCCATTATCACAACACCGTTCCCTGCTTTGGTTCCATATCAAGAGCACGTAACCACGGTTGGTAGTGCCAACCAAATGATTTGGGCGCTTGATCATGCACGCCAACTGAGCAATTCACCTATCTCTGTCGTCGAACAAGAGAGCTGGCAAAACCGTGGTAACTTCGTACATTGGATGTTGGAGCTATTATGAATAATCTGAAATTGCGGTTATTAGTTATCATCAATGCGATGTGGCGCCAACGCTACGTTATCGTTCTGCCAATGCTTATTTTGCCATTTGTAGGCTTTGGTGTGAGCAAGTTGGCTCCAACTAAATATGACGCGCATACCAGTATGTTGATTCAAGAAACGGCCAAGATGAATCCATTCTTGGAAGACATCGCCGTTTCTACCATGCTCAAAGACCGCCTTAACGCGTTGAGAACACTACTTCACAGTCGACATGTGCTTTACTCGGTCTCTGATGAACTGCAATTAACCACACCAGATATGCCTGAAATTGAGAAACAAGAGATCATTACTGACCTGTCTCAGCGTTTATCGGTAACTCAGCTTGGGAAAGACTTTCTAAAGATAAGCTTAACCTCCAACACACCAACAGGAATGGAAGCGACGCTGCGCTCGGTGAGTGAACATTTCATTGAACAGTTGCTCGCGCCGGAACGTTCATCGATTGAAGACTCAAGTAACTTCTTAAAAATTCATATCGACAAACGGAGTGTGGAACTAGAAGAAGCGGAAGAAGCTTTGGCCTTGTACATGAACGAAAACGTCCAGTCGACACCTGAGGTACAAAGCCAAAGTTTGAATCGCTTAGCTTCACTCAAACAAACACTGGCGGAAAAAGAGGCAGAGTTATCGGGTGTCGAAAAAAGTTTAGGGTCAATCGACCAACAACTTTCACGAACCAACCCTGTGATCGGTAAATTAGAAGACCAGATCATCGACATTCGAAGCGACCTAACCTTGTTACAAGCAAAATACACGGACAAACACAGTGCTGTGCAAGCTAAAGTGCGTGAGTTAGACAGACTAGAGAATGAACGTAAGAGTTTGCTCGAGGTAACCCAGCCAACGATGAACAGCGACCAGCTTTGGGACATCGCAAGTAGTACGACACTGAACAAACTTTCTGATACCCAACCTCTTTTGGTCACTCAATTACACAGCCTACAACTGGTCCGTGCTCGCTTTGAGTCTTTAACCGAAGAGACCAAAAGCCTTCGTACTATGATTTTCGAATTAGAACATAAGGCCAATAACTTCGGCGAAAATGCAAAAGAGATGTACCGCCTTAAACGTCAAGTTGAAATCAAACGTCAACTATATGATGAACTGACAGAACGTTATGAAATGGCTCAGCTAACGGGTTCGCTTGGTGTATTCGAGCAAAACAAACGTGTGAAGATTATTGATTTGCCTTTCACACCGAGTATCAAATCTAACATGCCGACTTTTGTCTTTATTCTGGCTGGATTCGTTGCAGGTATCGGATTGGGTGTTGGCTTAGCTGTGTTGTTTGAACTGTTTGACTCTTCAATCAAACGTAAAGACGAAATCGAAGAGATCTTAGGCGTCCCAGTGATTACGGTGATCCCTAAAATGAGCTAGTCAGCCTCAAAGCCATAATTTGACTTGCTAGCTTCTTAGCTTTTTAATTTCCTAGCTTCGTGCTTCCTAGAGCAAAACGCCAACACTCGCTTGGCGTTGTGTTTGTTTAAGGCCCCAATTATTAATCCCACTTTCGATTTACCCAAGCCCTATGTTTCAAACTGCATTCAATCGTATTTTGTTTTGACTCCCATTTTGAGAAATGAAAACCGCCCTAGAATTGAACAATCTAAACGCATGAAAAATATAGGTTATTTAATTGGCACAACTCCTGCAATCTCCTTGTGTAGTTAAACGTTTTAAAGAATTTACTTCACGAGAAACGTCAGAAAGGCGAAACAAGAATTATAAAGGCAGGGTCCAAACTATGAATACGCATTTAACGAAGCATGGCAAAAAGATCATACACGTTGTTCAGCACCTTGCACCGGGTGGATTAGAAACCCTAACTCTGGATTTGCTGCGCCTTGCTAAACCAACAGACCAAGTGTTGATTGTCAGTTTAGAGGGTACAAAACAAGAGTCTATAAACAACTGGCCGAAGCTAGAGCCATACAAAGAGCAAATCGTCTTTTTGGATAAAGCGCCAGGCGTACAATTCAATATCATTATTAAGCTAATTAAAGCCTTCAATGCGATTCGCCCTGATGTTGTTCATACCCATCATATAGGCCCACTGTTATACGCTGGTTATGCCGCTCGCGTAACAGGGGTTCCAACTCGAATTCATACCGAACATGACGCTTGGCATCTGAACAACAACAAACGTCGTCGATTACAAGCGCTTGCTTTAAAAGCTGCTCAGCCAACATTAGTTGCCGACGCAACACGTGTTTATAACCAACTACGCACCGCTTTTTCTTATGAGAACATCATTACCATCAAAAACGGCGTGGATTGCGAGAAGTTTAAGCCAATGTCGAAAGAACATGCGAGAGTAAGTCTAAACCTGCCGACAGACAAACACATCATCGGTTGTGCAGGTCGACTAGAACATGTGAAAGGCCAAGACCAACTTATTAAGGCACTGACTCTTTTACCTGAAAACATGGTTGTCGTATTGGCTGGCGGCGGTACTAAACGCAATCAATTAGAGCAACTGACTAGCCGCTTGAATCTGGGTGACCGAGTGATCTTTCTTGGCCTAGTTGAGGATATGACCACGTTTTACGGAGCGTTGGACACCTTCTGCCTACCTTCACGCCACGAAGGTCTGCCGCTTTCTACACTCGAAGCTCAAGCATGCAATATTCCAACCGTCGCTATGGACGTTGGTGCTGTCGATGAAACCTTGTGCCCTATAAGCGGAACACTCGTTAAAAAAGGCAGCATTACAGGGTTAGCCAATGCCTTGTTAGAGAATCAAAATGAACGCTTTTTATCACCTAGACACTACGTTCTTGAGAACTTCGACATCATCAAAATGGTTTCGTCTTACAATGATATCTCAGAAGGAGCTTACGCATGATCGATTGGCTACTTGCGGGACTTTGTTTGTTTTCAGGCGCGTTGATTGTCTATCATCACGCAGCCTACCCTTTGCTACTGCGCTGGTACGCGAAAAGCCACCCTGCACGTCAAGTTGAAGAGAGTCATCGTTGTTACAAAGAGGGACAGCAAGATTGTACGTTACCGACCATCACCGTTCTTGTTCCTGCATTTAACGAAGAACAGTGGATCGCAGACAAGATTCGTAACCTTGCTTCACTCGATTACCCAAAAAAGAAGCTACAAGTGATTATTGCTTGTGATGGTTGTACCGATAACACAGTCGCCATTGCACAAATGACTATACAAGAAGCGATGTGTAGTGATGTCTATTTTGAGATACATGACCATCAAGTAAACCGAGGTAAAGTCGCGGTTGTTAATGAAGAAGTGACACGTATAACTAGTGATATCACAGCGATGAGTGATGTTTCTGCCCTTATTTCATTGGATGCGTTGCTTATAGCCGCCGCTCATTTTGAAAGTGACAAGGTTGGAGTGGTAAACGCAACCTATCAACTTTGTCCAACAGGCAATGAAGGCGAAAACACGTATTGGCAGTACCAAACCGCGGTTAAAGAGTCAGAGGCTTCGTTAGGTTCTAGCTTGGGCTCTCATGGCGCTTTCTACTTGTTTAGAACAAACCTGTTTGAACTACTTCCACTCAACACGATTAATGATGATTTCATTTTACCAATGCAAATCGTTAAACAAGGTTACATCGCAGAATACGAAACCCAAATGGTGGCATTAGAGCTAGAAGAATCGAACCTAGAAACAGACTTCAAAAGAAGGCTTCGTATCTCAGCGGGCAACATGCAACAAGCGATTCGATTATTTGGCTTGTTCAGCCCGAAGTTCAAAGGCATCGCGTTTGCGTTCTTCTCAGGAAAAGGACTTCGCCTGATCACGCCCTATTTAATGATTGTGTGCTTAGTGTGCTCAATCTTACTTAGAAACTACTTGGTATTTGAAGCGCTGTTATGGGCTCAAGTTGCCGTTTATACCATTGGCGTCCTTGGCTGCATCTTGCCAAAGCGTCTAGTAAACAAACCTATTTCATTAATCTCTTATTTGATAGTTGGACACTATGCCAACTTCATTGGTGGCATTCGTTACCTAATCGGACTAGAAAACTCACCTTGGACACGAGCGAATCATTAAGGACTTATTATGATGAACATTGAACAGCTATCTACCCAAAACCTATACCAATACAAAATCTCACGTGCTAAACGTACTTTCGATTTCGTAAGCTCACTGATTGCTTTGATTTTGCTAGCGCCCGTATTTCCGTTGATTGCGATGGCGATTGCACTCACTTCTCGTGGCCCTATTTTCTACCGTCAACTGCGTGTTGGTAAATCGACACCAGAGAAAATGGAAATCTTTGAGATCATGAAATTCCGTAGCATGTACGAAGATGCAGAAACTCGCTCTGGTGCAGTTTGGGCTACCGAAAATGACCCACGAATCACACCCGTTGGCCGCTTTTTGAGAAAGACACGTCTTGATGAGCTCCCACAACTGATCAATGTATTGAAAGGTGAAATGTCTCTAATTGGCCCACGCCCTGAACGCCCTACTTTTTACACCAAACTAGAGAACGAAATCCCTTACTTTGCCGACCGTACATACGGTGTAATGCCGGGTATTACAGGGCTTGCTCAAGTGAATCAAGGTTACGACACCTGTATTGATGATGTACGTCGTAAAGTGGGTTTTGACCACAGTTACGCACTAAGCCTATGTTCTGTTAAGTCTTGGATTGCCGCTGATCTAAGCATCATTTCTAAAACCATCATCGTAATGGTAGATGGTCGAGGTCGCTAAACCAGTATGGTCTAAGGTGAAAGAACAAGCTGCTTAGTCCAAGGTGGTAAATAGAGCAGTCTTGTCCGATGTGAACACCAAGCCAGCTTTGATAATGATTTATCGGCTGGCTTTTTACTGCCTCAAAACAAGCCAACTTAAAGAACGCTTCGATTTTAAAATCCAATTGGTATACGATGCCAACATACTGTTCTAAAAACGATTAAATGCCGTTGTTATGAAAATCGAAGATCTTAAGCTGTTTACCACCGTTGTCGAACTGGGTAGTTTTACTGCTGCTGCCAATGCACTTGACCTTCCCCGCGCTAATGTTAGCCGCAGAATTAACGACCTTGAGAAATCTCTTGGCATCCAATTGTTCTTTAGAACCACACGCAGCCTTTCCTTAACGAAATCTGGCGAGCTTTATTATAAAGAGCTACTCAATGCGTTAAGTGCGCTCGACAAAGCGAACCATATCGCCTCCAACCTATCAGAAGTTGCACACGGGCAAGTTAAGATTGGGCTGCTGCCAGAAACCAGCGACATCATGCAATCGACGCTGTTTAAATTCCAAGATATGTACCCAAAGATCGAGCTTGATATTCGAACGATCAGCAATGGTTTTGTCGATATGTACCGACAAGGGTTAGATCTCGCAATGCACGGTGGTACGTTGAGTGATGCTAATGTAGTGGCGCGCAAGGTTATGATTTTACAGCGTGTTTTTGTCGCCAGCCCTGAATTTCTAGAGAAAGAAGGCACGCCTTCAAGCTTAAGAGAGCTCACCAACTACCCCTTTGTGTGTTTTCGATGGCCAAGTGGTGACATCGACAAGCAATGGGACATCAAAGACCACATCATCAAGGTCGAGCCTTCGGTGGTGAGTGACAGTATCGGCTTCGTGATCGGTGGTGCGACACGTCACAGAGGCATCGCATTACTGCCGGAACTCTTGGTACGACAACAACTCAAAGACGGAACCTTGATTAACCTGTTCCCTGACCAGAACCTTCAACAAGAAGAAGCATGGCTACTCTACCCGCAACGCAAAGCGCTGAGTCATTCTGCTCAACTTTTGATTGATTTTCTATTACAAGAACTTCCAAATCTTTAGTTATTGTAACGAATATCATGACAGTGTTTCGCGAATAGACTAGATTATCTAAACAAAACTGAAAGATAGAATTACTCCATAAATTGACAGGAGTAATCCATGAAGCCTATATCTCAACATTCATCTGTTTTGCAGCGTTCTTCTATCTTTCAGCAGACACCTATCTTCAAATACACAGTCATTGCGCTAAGCCTAACGGCTCTGTTTGGCTGTAATGACTCTGAGGCGACGATAGCTCAAAAACAAACGCGCCCGATTCAAGTTATCCAACTTAAGCCTCTCTCTCATCAGGTTGAAAAATCGTTCACAGGCAAATTGCAGTCATCAGAAACGGCTGGCGTCGCGTTTCGTGTACCCGGCACTATTCAAAACATGATGGTCTCTGTTGGCGATTCAGTTAAGAAAGGCCAACCATTGGCACAACTCGACCCGCACGATTACCAAGTGGCATTGGAAGAATTGCAAGCCCGTTCTCTTGAAGCAAAATCCGCACACAAGCTAGCTAAAACTGAACTTGCTCGAGTGAAACAAGCCATTGCTGACAACGCGATTGCTGATGTTAATCTGGACCGCGCAATCAGCGGCTACGAAAGAAGTGAAGCGGCGGTTAAAGTGGTTGAACAAAACATACGCCGCGCAAAAGATTCGATTCGTTACACCCAACTGCTTGCGCCATTTGACGGCGTGGTCGCGGCATCTAACTTCGATCAATTTGAACAAGTTCTGCCGGGCATTCCAGTTTTCACCATCCACAACCCTGATCAGCTTGAAGTTAAAATCCAAGTACCAGAAAACTTAATTCATGAATTCCAACCGAATCAAACCGCTGGTATCAACTGGTATGGCTCAGAGGAAAAACTGATTGGGTACGCCACTGAAATTGCCACGTCTCCCCACCCTATTAAGCAGACCTACGCGGTGACTTACCATGTAGAGTCAGCCGACAAATCTGTATTACCGGGCAAAGCCGTCACACTGACGACTCAACTTGGCGAACCAACCCATAATTTCTGCTTACCGTATTCAGCGATCGTCAACCAATCGGGTATCGAGCAAGTATTCACCGTTCAAAACGAACAAGCGCATGGCGTGACTGTGGACGTGGTTTCGATGTCCCAAAATACCGTGTGTGTTGAATCTACGCTTAGCGATGGCGACTTCGTTGTGGTAAGTGGTGCTCAGTACGTCATGGAAGGCCAACACTTCTCTGATATTCAAGTTAAGAGCCTGTAGGTAAATCATGATGAATCTAGCTGATTTTGCGATCAAACAACGCACCTTCATCCTGTTTTTCACTGCATTGAGTGTTATCGCAGGCCTGTTTTCTTACTTTGATCTTGGCAAGCTCGAAGATCCAAGTTTCACCATCAAGACGGCCGTTGTAGTGACACTCTACCCCGGCGCTTCTGCAGAAGAAGTGGAGCAACAAGTCACCGATACCGTCGAAACTAAACTGCAAGAGATGGGGTCATTGAACCGACTGCGTTCACTGTCTCGTCCGGGCATGTCGATGGTGTTTGTTGACCTTAAAGAGTCTCTAAATTCAAAAGCACTACCACAAGAGTGGGACTTGTTGCGCCGTAAAGTGTCTGACATGAAGCTGTTATTGCCTTCGACGGCGCAGATCAGTGTTGTACAAGACGAATTCTCTGAAGTCTACGGCATGCTTTTCTCTATCCACAGCAGAGATGCTTCGCCTGCTGAGGTAAGACGTTACGCAGAAGAACTCCAACGTAGAATTAAAACCGTCGATGGTATTAAGAAGATTGAGTTACACGGTGTTCAGCCACGTGTTGTTCATATCGATATTCCAGACGAAAGATTGGCGCAATACGGTTTATCCATCACACAAGTTTGGTCACAGCTTAATACTCAGAACATGACCTTTGATGCGGGCAAATTTTCAGCAGGAACGGAACGAATCCGAGTTCAACAGTCGAGTGAGTTTGGTTCATTAGAAGACATCAAAAACCTGATGCTCAAAGGCGGCGTGAGTGAATTAGGAACCAGCTTAATCCGCTTAGGCGATATTGCAGACGTCACAATGGGCTACCAAGAGCCAATGATAACGGAGAACCGCTACAACGGCGTACCTGCAGTCACATTAGCGATGAGCCCAGTCACCGGCGTAAACGTGGTATCACTTGGTGATGAAATCAATCAAATCGTCAGCGATTTTCAAGCAACCCTGCCGTTAGGCGTTGATATCTCGACGGTTGCAAACCAGCCTGAAGAAGTTCAGAAATCGATCGATAACTTCGTACAAAACTTACTTGAAAGTGTCGCGATTGTGTTCATCGTCCTATCGATATTCATGGGACTAAAAAGCGCTACCATCGTCGGCTCAAGCTTACTGCTGACTATCTTGTTGACGCTTATCTACATGAACATCGCGTCAATTGATTTACACCGAGTTTCGCTAGGTACGTTCATTCTTGCGCTCGGCATGTTGGTGGATAACGCGATTGTCATCACCGATATGATGATTGTGAAAATCAACAAAGGCGTCGACCGTACTAAAGCCGCAATTGATTCTGTTAAAGAGACAGCAACACCACTCTTTGGCGCAACAGTTATCGCTATCATGGGTGCAAGCCCTGTTATCTTTTCAAAAACCGATGCCGCTGAGTTCGCAAGCTCGGTATTCCTTATCATCGCCTCTTCGTTGTTATTGTCTTGGCTCGTCGCGATGACCTTCACGGCTTTAATGTGTTGGTTCTTTATCAAGCCAAGCAAACAAGCTGACAACACCAAAGTGAGCTTATACCGTAAGAGTGTAAACTGGACGGTAGATAACCCACTCAAAGCACTAACGGGGATTATTCCGCTGATATTAGTGACGGCATTAGCTGTGCCGAGCATCGCGGTTAACTTCATTCCACAAGCTGACAGGCCCATCCTATTCCTAGACTACTGGCTACCAAATGGCGCCAAGGTTGAACAAACCTCAGAGGACATGAAGCGCATCGAACAGTGGTTGTTAGAACAGCCAGAAGTCGAGAGTATTTCAACGTACGTTGGTGCTGGTGCTCCTCGCTTCTCAGTAACCATTGAGCCAGAACCGTTTGACCCTGCTTACGGTCAGATCTTGATTAACGCGACGGATTTCCCATCACTCAGCCCGCTGATTGCGCGTGGTGACAAATGGTTAATGGAAGAGTTTCCAAACGCCGATCCTCGTTTTAGAAGCTTAAAACTTGCGACTGCCGATAAGTTCAGTGTTGAAGCGCGTTTCTCCGGCCCAGATGTCGAGGTGCTGCACGGCTTATCAGAGCAAGCAAAAGCGATCTTTGCTCGTCATCCAGACACCAAATACGTTCGTGACGACTGGCGACAAAAGAGCAAGGTATTAGAACCCGTAATCAACCAAGACAAGATGCGCCTTGCGGGTATTAACCGTGCCGACATTGCATTCGCGATGAAACGTGCGTCAGAAGGCATGCCACTGGGTCGTATGAACTTGAACGACGAGTTAGTCACGATTCAACTGCGTGGTACAGAGAGCTCAATTCAATCGCTTGAAACGCTGCCGGTTCGCTCTCTGTTGGGCATCCACAGCGTTCCACTTGGTCAAGTCATTGATGGCTTTGAGTTGACCAGTGAAGAGACCATGATTTGGCGTCGTGACCGTGTAAAAACCATCACTGCACAAGCTGGCGTTGGTCGTTACACCACTCCTGCAGCGGTAAGAAACTCGGTTAAAGAGCAAATTGAATCCATCCACCTTCCAGATGGTTACCACTTGGAATGGGGCGGCGAATATTACGACGAGCACAAAGCCGTCAGCGATATTCTTAAGCAGCTACCTAAAGCAATGCTGTTGATGGTGATTATCTTAGTGGCGATGTTTAACGGCTTCAAACAGCCAGTGATCATCTTTACCACCCTACCGCTTGCGGCGACGGGTGCAACATTCAGCTTATTGCTGTTGGATAAACCATTCGGATTCATGGCATTGATTGGCGCTGTAACCTTGACCGGTATGATCATCAAGAACGGCATTGTATTGATGGACCAAATCGAGCTTGAACGTAAAAACGGTCGCTCACTGTCTGATGCAATCAAAGAAGCAACCGTGAACCGCACAATGGCGATCTCAATGGGCGCGCTCACCACAGCACTTGGCATGATCCCGCTGCTTAGTGACCTGCTATTTGACCAGATGGCGGCAACCATTATCGGTGGTTTGGCTGCAGCAACCGTGTTGTCTCTGTTTGTAATGCCTGCGCTGTACAAACTTTTCTATCGAACTGAAGAAAAAAAGACGGTAGCGGAAGCCATTAAAGACGCCGTGATCGTGCTTGATGCAACACCTCAGTCTACAAACAGCGGCACTACAACCTCATTCAACAAGGAGCAATAAACATGTATCCATTAACGAAGTTTAAAGTGGCTCCTATTGCTCTTGCCTTGTTGCTGACAGGTTGTGCGGTTGGCCCCGATGACGAAGAACCACAAACGACCATGGCTGAGACCTTCTTATATAGCCAAGGTGATGTGAACCAAGACGGCGTGAGCCAAAACGAACAGCACAATCATTGGTGGACACAGTTCAATGACCCTACGCTCAATCAGTTAGTGGCCGATGTTCAAAACCAGAACATCCCACTTAAACTGGCCGCCGAGCGAATCAACATGGCGACCTCATACAAAAGCGTTGTTGAATCATTCAAAGTCCCGACCATCAATGTCGGTGGCGGATATTACAACTACCAACTGAGTGAAAACGACTCCCTACTCGGCCCGGTATTTGGCGCCTCTGATGCGGTTGAATCAGCAACGGGGATGTCGTTGCTGGAAGCGCAACACGATGGCGGGTTCTTAGGTGCAAGCATCGCATGGGAAATGGACTTGTTTGGACGTATCGATAAGCAATCCAACGCGGCGACGATTCGAGTTGAACAAGCCGAGATATTCCAATCGGGTTTGAATACCTTGATCACCGCCGATGTCATTCACAACTACCTGCAATATCGTGGCGCTCAAGAGCGAAAAACGATCGCACTAGAGAACATTGCCGACCAAAAGCAGACTTTAGAATTGGTCACCAAAGTGGTTCGCAGCGGCTACGGCTCTGAGTTAGATCTTGCTCAAGCCAAAGCCATGCTTGCCGCGACTGAATCCATTGTTCCTCAACTTGAAATCGCAGAGCAAGTACACAAACAACGCATGGCAGTCTTATTAGGCGAGTCGCTTAAGAACGTAAACCAACGTTTAGCGGGTGAATTTACCTTGCCGCGAATGAACGATGTGATCCCGACAGGCTTACCTTCTGACTTGTTAGAACAACGCCCAGACATCCGAATTGCAGAGCGTGAAATGGCAGCCATTAACGAAGAACTCGGCGCAAGCATTGCCAATCGCTACCCAAAGTTCTTCCTAACAGGCTCACCAGGTGTGACTGCGGGAAGTTTTGATGACCTATTCAGTAGCGACTCGTTCGGTTGGGCGGCCTCTGCAGGCATCAGTTGGAATGTATTCGATGGTGGCCGAGGTGAAGCCTTGGTGGAAATGAACGAAGCAAGGTTCCGTTCTGCTGCGCTTAACTACCAACACTCGGTAGACAGCGCCTTTGCAGAAGTCGATTCAAGCTTGTTTGCCTATGGCCGCAGCCAAGAAAACCAAAAGCGCATCGATGAAGCCACCCTCGCCGTCGATAACGCAGTGAGCAAGGCAAAGTCACTCTATAAAGCGGGCCTAGTCGATTACTTATCGGTGTTAGATGCACAAAGACAACAAAAATCGATGCAAGATCGCCAAGTAGCCGCCAAGCTTCAAACCGCCAACACCACGATTGCCGTGTATAAAGCCTTAGGTGGCGATTGGAAAGTCGCGAATGAAACGCAGAGTGTTGAATTAGCTCACGCTAACTAGGCTCTCTGCTTTATGTTCTCAGCTGAATAATGCAATAAGCATAATAAAAAATACCGCCGTTGATTACGGCGGTATTTTTATGAACTGGTTAGCTGGTAGATGAGTTTACCAACGAGATAATCCGTTACTTTATATCGTTACGCTTCGCCCACTCTTGTAAGGCATCACCCATAGTCAATCCTGTCGCATTGTTCATCCACTGCATAAAATCACGGTCAAATTTAAACTCTTCGCCAAGCTTGGACTTAAAATATCGACGCACGTTCTGAGTCGTTTTGTAGCTTTCCGTTATGACGGTACTGTCATCAATCTGATTCTTGTGCCAATCAACCTTTTCCATGGTTTATTCTCTTCCTGTCATATCAATGCATGCACTACGCGTTTCGAGGGCCAAACATAATAATCGCCATACCGAGTAGTGCTACTGAACCACCGACCAGATCCCACGTTGTCGGCTTTTCGCCATCAACAAGCCACAGCCATATCAGGGCAACAGAAATATACACACCGCCATAGGCCGCATAAACACGCCCTGTCGCGGTAGGATGAAGCGTCAATAACCAAGCAAACAACGCGAGACTTATCGCAGCAGGAATCAATAACCAAATGCTCTTGTCTTCTCTCAACCAAAGATAAGGTAGATAACACCCTACAATCTCGGCGACCGCCGTCAGTACAAAAAGACCGACCGTTTTAAATTCAATCACAACTTACCTTTATCTGTTTAAATGAGAATACACTGTTAATACTTAAGCTTTGCTAATACCTTGGCTTTGTTAACCCCTAAGCTCTGTTAACGCTTAACCCCGTCACCACTTACGCCCAACAGACCAAGCCTTCACTAAACGCATGTTCAGTATTTTTTGATATTTCCGAAGCTTATCTGTTTGATAACCTTGTCTCATTCACTACAAGAGTGAGCGACAAATGATTCATATATCCCAAGTACTAACGTTAGTCGAAAAGCAGCTTAAGTGCTTACAACCTAAGGAAGCCGTGCACTTTAAAACGTACAAAAGAGACCGTGGCTTTCTGCTTTATTGCCTTGGTGACACACAGTTTCAGATCATTGAAACTGGTTATCACAACCATACATTTACTGGTGATGTAGCAAGCACTCGAAAACACGTTAAGAAAGTTTTGAAACGAGAGTTTCCTAGAAGCAATAAGGTTTGGGTTGAGTACTATCAAGCTGTCGATGATCCATCCAACATCAACAGCTCACACACACCACAGATGCCCCTATTTTAGTTTCAATGGAACATAACGTTGGTTAGACAAATGCTACTTTGGCGCTTCTGACTCTGTAAAATTGGTTTTAAAAGTGAAGGCATACGGCGTATCACCGATTTCTCTGAGGTGTTCAAGTCGCTCAATCGCTTCTTCGAGTGTGGGAATATGGTCTTCTTCGATCCACCAAAGAACATAAGTATCTTCAGGTAAACGATGAAACCAATCCCCCTTTCGGCGCATGAAATCACGGTGATGTGTGCGGAACATGAAGTTCTTTAACGAATCCACAGAGTCCCACACCGACATGTTCACGATCATATTAGGATCATCGAAAGCTTGGATGTTGGTGGCGTCACCAGATTCATCTTTCAGACGCCAAACGAACCCTTCACTGCTTTCTGCAATTCCATTAACCAACTCTAAGTTATCGACAAACTCTTTGATTTCTGGCGCATCTAACGGGTATTTTGCCAGAGCGATATTCAACTGAGCTAATTTCATAACGTTTCTTCCTTGATAAATCATGAGTAATAAGCGACGTTTTGTTAGGCGTTCTTACTCAAGTAAACCCTAACAAATCCAAACTCTTCGTCGGTTTCTTCCCTATCAATCGACCAACCATTTTTCAGATAAAACTGAATCGCTTGCTCATTTCCTTTGAATGTTTCAAGACGATAATGTTGATGGCCTAATGTGCTCATCTCGTTCTCAACATGCTTGAGAAGAGCCGCACCGAAGCCTGAACGTTGAATGTTCGGGGAAACCATTAAGATATGTACGAAGTCATTTTCAAACGCACAATAACCTTGAATCTGATTATTTGATTCAAGCACGACACAATTTGAGAGTTGTTTCTCAACTTCTTTATCAGACTCACCACTGTTGATGAACCAATCCACACCTTCGTCGCCCAAAAACGAACGGTAACAAGCGTTGATTGTGTCTCTCGCTAGCTCTTGGATTGACGCTAAATCAGATGCTTGGGCTTTTCTAATATTTTCCATATAAGCTTCTTGTTCTCACGAATAACGCTTCACTCAATAGTGAGCAACGCGACTACTTTACCTAAAATATGGTGCCGTAAACACTAAAGTTGAATCAAACTGGTGAGCTTAAGCATTGGGGATGAATGTAAACGCAGATATGGCTTGAGTTAGGGATTAGAAATTAAGCACTGAGAGCTCAGAGTTAATAATTAAGAGTTAAGACGAGAAAGCTTATATTTATAGAAAACCACGGGACTTTCATCAGAGGCTTGCTCAACAAAACCTAGCTTATTAAGTAAGTGTGTAGAGGCTATGTTTGAACGGTCGACACCGCCAATCAGTGTTAACCATGACTCCGTTTTTGCGACTTCTGTGATGAAACTCTGCAATAACTCACTTGCTAAACCTTTGCCCCAAAACTCTTCTGCAAGCAAGTAGCCAATATTAGCATCACTTTCCTCTTCCACATAAGCAAACAGAAAACCAATCAATTGATTATCGTGGGTTTTCACTTGAAGTAAGCGGCTCTCCGACAACATTCGGTCGAGCCAAATTTCAGCCAGTTCACCTGACACAATACCGTGAAAGTATGGTGGAAGGTTTTCAACTACTGATGGTGTTAGAATGTCAGGTACTCGCTCAAGCAGAGCCGAACGTTCAGGAACAGCAAGTTCACCTGCAACTTCTTCTACTTTTAGTCTTTGAGTTTCAAACGAGATCGCCATGTGTCCTGCCTAATTCGATAAAAATGTGGATTATACACCTGAGTTCTCGTATTGGCTTCGTTTCCAAACCAAAGCAAACTAAAGAACAGCCACGCCTTCAACTTCAATCACAGAGTTCACATTAGCGCGTTCGATTATCTTGAGTAACGTCGTTTGGATTAGTTCATTATCTCGGATTTCGGTTTCACAAGAAAAACGTTCTTCTTGGACACCATCGCCCTCACCCAGCATAAATTGAACTGCGACTTCCGTTGCGAGATCTTTGGTCGTTCCGTAGTACGCTAACGTGATTTTTGGGTATCCGTGGTCGCCTTTTTTAACCTGCTTTGCGATACGTTTCTTGGCTTTATCTAAATTCATACAACTTCCTTTTAAGTTTGAAATACAAGGTGACTAGAACACCTTTTTAAACGGTAAGCAATACAATCAGCGTTGGTTATAGAGATTCCCTAGCCTCTTGATACTAATCAAGATGGTACAGTCTTAGCACTTTAAAGAGTGCTAGCTAGAACACAGAAAACCTGTTTAAGAAATATAATGACAGCGCGTAAGAGTTACGCGCCAAGAAGCGGTAGATGTTTTCGTTGTTGATAAGTTAAGGCTAACTCTAAGCACTGCTTGATTGGTGCTTTGGGAAGTGGTTCTGTTAGGTTCAAGACGATTGCCCGATTACCTTGAAATACCAATGTGCCATCGTGCAATTCTCTGAATGTGTCGATTAGCTTCGTTTGACAGTTAAAGAACAAGAAATAGTTGTTTGGCGATTTTAATTTCCAATCGATTCGAATTGGACTGCCCGTCTTAACGTTGTAACTTGGTTCGCCCCATTTCAGAGACTCTTCGACTTCACCTAGTTCCAAATCAGAGCAAAGCTCAAAGATTAATGAACGCAACTCTTCAAGCCGAGTTCGAACATCATCAGGATACTCGTCAAAATGTGTTTTGATTGCTTTGTCCATTGAACCTCCGATTTACTTGTTGCGATATTAAAGTGTACTCACTTAAAGCATAGAACCTTAAACATTAGCCCAACTCAGAACAAAAAATGCCATGCCTAATAAATCATTTTTCGGTTATCTGTTCGTTAGCGGTTTTCAAGGCCAGCTTTAAACCGTCCGTATCCTTACAACCAATGTAAACATGCTTTCCATTGTTTAGGCTTAACTTCAGCGCTGAACCTATAGATGCATTATACAACCAGCCATCGCTCAGCATTCGGATACCAATACCTTGATACCACTTGCTTTGATAGAACGATGTCTCTGTAATGTCTGACACTTCTACATTCTTACGCCAAACACCAAAGCCGAAATACCAGCTTAGTACATTGTGTTTGACCTCAATGGTCATGGAGAAAAAGAGCAAAGCAATTAAACCATTGATGGCATGAGCAATTAATGTCCCGAAGTTATTATCAGAGGTAACGACAATGAAAGCACTTATCGCAACAAGGATGAGCAGCAATCCCTTGTTGAATTCCTTACTATAAAACACAGCGACAACTCCTATAGACAACGAACAACCCACTAACTAGCCAACAGTTATCTTACTGCAGCCTTTCTAAATAATCGTAGCAAGTAATGCAGGCATACTCCCACAACCAAACCAAGTAGCATCGCCTTGATACTACCAACCCAAAGTATCAAACCAGAATAACCTTGTCCCGGACCTAAGCCTTGTTTATTAATCACATCGACGAACATAAATCCGTTCCACAGCACATGCAGTGACGCGGTAAATCCATGCACACAAATTGCAACGGTTCCAAGTAACTTGTGCCTGTTAATGACAGGTGCGCCACAAAAGATGACAACAAGCGCAAAGGTCAAAATCAGAGGGCCAGACAGTACTAAAGTGAGTGTGATTACTTCAACGTGGCTCTCTGTTCCATAACTGTATGTACAAAATACCATTGTCATTGAAAACAAAAGCGAAATGAGTGCGAACCATAGCGTTCTATTCATTGGGGTTCCCTGCCTTAATAGTGGGTTTAGGACAAATTCGATAATCGACAGGAAGAACTAATTACCAAAAATACGGCATGAGAAATGCCCTTGCTACACTACTATTCGATGGACGACTCAGACTTTCATAAACCCAATGTAACGTAAGACTTAGAACACAAGCTAGATAACAAAAACACTTCTCACTTGCGCGCCTGACTGCATACCTTATTGAGCTTCCTGTTGAACCCAAATAACATTTTCGTTTGAAGTTGGAACCTCAAACCAAGACCAAAACAGATCTAACATTTCAGGTGTCATTTCATAAGACTTACCATTGAGTTCCGAGTTACGATTAAATGCTCTCTGCTTGCAAGTCTCAAAGGGAACATCAAGGTAGTGAACTTCGCTGTCCACACCTAGGTTTGATGCCCAGCTTGTAAAAGAATCCCGATCAGACTTACGCCAAAAACCAAAGTCAAAAATCACCGGAACACCCAAGGAAAAGAGCTGAATTGCAGACTCCTTGAATAAACCTTGTAACGTAGCCAGCCGGCGATCAAAAACTTCACGCTCCATATGCTCGCCATACAAAGGAATCATCCACTCATCAATCGAGAAACGAAAGGCCCCATGCTTTTCTGCAAGTGCTTTAGAGTAAGTCGTTTTACCCGAACCGATAAAGCCACACACGAAATAGATTTTAGTCATGATGCCCCATTAGTCTGCTTGTTACGCATGATTCTTTCTTTTAGAAGTGTACCAATACTGCTCACTACAAACGTAAAAGCAAACGCCACAAGTGGTCGATAGAAATCAAACGCACCATCCGTCATAAAAAAGTACTGATGAATGGCAACACCAAAGCCAACCCCTAATGCCAGCTTCAAGTTCTTGAAAAGTCGTTGTTTCATGTTCATTCCCTCGTAGAAAGCAACACTATGTATAGGTGTGAGTGACGTTATGGCCGAACCCTCTGTGACATAAACGCTTTAAAGCCAAGTAAGTCGAAACTGCAAAGCGTTGGGAATTCATCTTGAGCGGTTGTTAGGCAAATTTCGTTTCGCGCGCCATTTCCTGAAAAGTTTGCCCATTGAGATCGAAATCTTTTGTATATTTAAAGCCTGCTTTATTGGTATGAGCAGCAAAAGAACGAGCATTGTCTTTATGCACGTACGTGTAAACGTAAGAAAATTTAGAACTTCTTACTTCACAACTAAACCGAAACAACTTCTCAAACACACCTTGACCACGACAAGCCTTACCCACACAGACAGGTCCCCAAAAGTATGAATTAGAAGAGCTTAGTTGGGTACACCCAACTACCACTGAACCAAGCTTGTTCGCCACAGAAGTGAGTCCTTCTGAACATTCCCAGAACTTCCATGAAGCACAAGCAGCCATCGCTACTATCGTATTGTTGAGTTCAGCAACATATATAGCCTGCTCTTGCTCGATAACTTGAGTTAGAAGCACTTCGTCCATCACTGTATTTAAGAAACCATCGCATTTATCAGATTCATCCAAGTTAGATACATGACAAGATTTCTGTAGTTCTACGATTTGACTGATGTCCTCAAGTTTTGCAGCTCTTATTTCCATGACTTCCTCTGTTGAATATTTCTTCTTTTTGCCTAACGCGAAGTTAATCCGCCACAACGCTGATGGCACTACAATTCGCGAAGCGAGAGTGCCATGCGTTAGAGGTCGGCTTGAACGCCTTGTTATGTGACTATTAAAACATCGAGTTATTATTGGCTGACTCTTTCGGGACCACTTGAATTGAATCCCAATGCTCGACTATTTTTCCATTTGAATCGAAACGGAAAAAGTCCATCGTTACGTACTCTTCACCAGCAGGCCATGTTTGCCTTGTATGCAAAGCTACCTGATCACCTTCAGCAATAATTCTCAAAAACTCTATATCCTTTTTTGGATAGTCCCGAGACATTTCTTCAAAGTAATCTATAAAGCCCTGCTTACCATCAGCAACAACTGGGTTGTGCTGGATATAATCATCACCAACATACAACTCTACTGCTTTAGCTGGATCACCCATGTAAGCAGTTCTATAAAAAGCTATAGCATTGTCTTTGTTTTGTCTAAGTTGATTCGTCATAGCAGCCTCATGAAGGGAAGTTTCACACTAACAATATGAGATATCGAGTGCTTTCGCCAGCGATGGATTAACGCTTGTCACATAATGAATGACACGGATTCCCCCTACCGAGGATCTGCCACACTTATGTGGTACTTAAATGCATCGGAGGCACCATGTCTGATTATTCTTATTTCTGCGGTATCGATCTAGCTAAAAACCACTTCAGTCTTCATGCCGAAGACCCAAATGGTAAGGTCATACTCACTCACAAGTCGGTAACCCGTTCTAAACTACTGACTACAATAGCAAATATGAATTCATTGGTGTCGCTCTAATAACACGCGAAAGTGGGCGCCACAAAGGTAAGCGCGTAATCCAAAGCGACTTATGCTCGACTTTGCGTTGCAGGGGAGCCTAAGAAAGTCGCAACAATCGCGTGGGTACGAAAGATAGTTGTGGCACTTAATTCTATGCTGAGAGATGGCGCCATGTGGGATGAAAACACAACCAAAAATTAATCAATGACGCCATAGTCGTTTGTTATATGCAAATATCACCGGTGTCTTCTTCGACATATGGAAACATACCCGGTAATACAATAACAGCGTAATCATATAAGTTCCTATGAACAGGTCGCCCTTTAAGTTCATCAAGATCAAACAAGTTATCGACATACAATTGATGCAACATTTCATTTGTAAATTCAAAGTCAAAGCTATGTGCCAGCTTATTTCGAAAGTTGTTTAGCTTTTTCAGCGACCCTCGAATATCCGGCATTAGAACAGGCACGTCTTTCTCAAGTTCAAAAGCTGATACTAACTCTAATTTCTTGGCGTAATTCAGCCTCATTTTCAAGATGGCGTCCGCTTTCTCCTCAAATATTAACCGAATCAGCTCATCAAGCATATTTTCAGATAGTAGATGAATACTTAAGACTAAACTCAATGGATCCGATAACTGAGATAGCTTTTGAATTGCAGGACGAAAATGTTTGTACCTTAGCTGAACAATCTCTTTTTCTTTGAAGTTTTGTAGCATTATTACCCCTTGCATATAACGCCAAGCTAAGCTGTGAGCGAAAGTGTGCCAAAATTAGAGCGAAGCGAAAATGGCACGCGTTCGCGAATCAGACTTAAGCGCCTTGTTATGTGTGTTTTATTATATGCTTAAATTACGGACTTTGATTCGTTTACGTGACTAGTCAGGCTTGAAATTATCGCTTGCTCATTTGGTGAGCAAAATCGGCTAATATTTCATCATCAAACCCTTCATCATACAGGGATTCCATACCAGATCTGACTTCAGGCTCAAGCGCTTGAGTCATACCTTCCAATACAGAGTCTTCATTTCCCATAACTGCACTTTCTAACCAAGCATCAAAATAGGTTTCTATAACTTCTTCTTTGACCCTTTCCCACCACTTGTCACCTGAGGCAGGGTGAATACCCTTAAATAAATAACCAACTCGATCACCGTTGTCATAGGTAATTAAGTGTATGTTCCCTACAATTGGGTTTGGGTAGTTTTGCTCCATAAAAGACTTCCAAGCTTCTAAGTCACCTTTTATTCCTAAAGGAGCACTAATCCATTTTATTTTACTCATATGTATCCATATTTAAATGCTACACGTAATTCAACCGAGTAGTTTAAGTTTTACCTAAGCACATAACGCCCTGTTAAGGTGTGAGCAACGCAATACAAGAGCCTCCGCAAGACCAAAATCAACGCACAACAAAAATGCCACGCGTTGCGAATCACTCTTAAAAAGTTTGTTAGGCGAAGTTTTCTACAATTACATATGGTCTGGCAATTGATATTTTCCCCTCAAACTGTCGACTATAAAACGAGCGTTGTACGAGAAACCATCTGGCTTTTGGAGAAAACAGGCAATTGTTTTCGATACTCTCGGCTTAGATGTTTTAATCGTATCTCCTCCTGTTACTGTAGATGAAGTAGTACCGAATGTATTGGCATTAAACTCGCCATAATTCCCATAGTCGTATAAAGAGCCTTGGGTTGTAGAAAAAGTATTAGTCGTAACATAAGTTGGCGTAGTAAAACTACCGGTTTGTGAATATTGCTGGCCATCTAAAATTACAAAGTATTTACAACCATTTTCTAAACTAATTTCTGCACTACGAAGTAAAGCAAAGTCATTAGCTGTCTCCCTACTCGTGAAGGCGTTCCCTTTAAATGTTATCGCAAAAACATTGTTATCTAGCTGTGTAGAAGAGAAGCCACCGCTTAATCCTTGGGGCTGGTATGCTGTTGCACACCCACTAAGCGCGACAACAATGGCAAGAGCTATTATTTTTTTCACATGAACTCCTTGAAAAGACAAAATAACTGCAAGTGTAGTTGGGAGTATGCAGATACTTGCACTTGATAAGTTTAATAAAGATAATTAACTCTTGAATACTAAGGCAAACGTTACAAAAAACTCTACGTAGCAATTTAATATTGCATATTTCGCCTAACGCCCTGTTAAGGTGTGAGCGATGCAATACCGATGCTTCCGCATGACACCTTAAACACAGAACGCAACGCATATCAAAAATGCCAAGCATTGCGAATCACTCTTAAACAGATTGTTATGCAACTAGAGTTAAGATCATCGCTGTACCAACAACGATAACGCCTGCTATCACAACAATTTGTTTAGCAACAAAAAATGGCTTAATCATTCTGTAAGACCACCACTTTCTACTATATTGAAAGTCGCTCTCTGCCAGCGCTTTTTGAGCAGCAAAATAGCCTGCAACATATTGGAGATAGTGAAGAAGTATCGAAACCACACCGCAAATTGACGCAATAAGAAATAGTGACTTATGTTCCAATAACAACTTTGCGAAATCGGACTTAGAACTAAACAATGTGTAAGTTAAAGCTACTAAGCCAAATGCGACATACAGTGTAAGTTCGCTGATTTTCTCCGAACGCTTTACTTTGTCCTCGATCCTTTTTTCTTCAGTCATTATTTACGTATGCCTTTAATAAACTCGCCAGGATCATTTGTTTTATCTGGATCAGATGAGTCTTTCCCAACACGCCGAACATTCGATCTTAGCTTTTCACTAGCTTTAAAGGTTGGTCTAGCTCCGAAATATCCCTTTGCAGAAGCCTGAGTATGTCTGTGAACTTTACCCGCTTGTGCCGTTCCTTTCGCAGAAAAATGACCGAAACCTTTTAGTTTTACATCATCACCAGATTTAAGTTGGTCTGAGATTACGCCAAGCGTAATTTCAACTATTCTTCTTGCTTCTGCTTGAGAAATCCCCGCTTTTCTCGCAACTTCTCTTATTACTTCGTTTTTATTCACGGACTTACCTTTTCCTTAGTTGCATAACGCCCAATGAAGGGGTGAACAACGCCTCCACCCAACCTAAAGCATTGTGCTATAAACACTATATTTGAAGTAGAAGCAAAAATGCCAAGCGTTGTGAATCCCTCTTAAATTACTTGTACGGGAACTCATCAGCTTCATATAGAGTTAAATCACTACCGTCTTCAATACTGACTTCGGTGAATTCAATAATAGCCTTCTTAGTTTGATCGTAAGAAAACGCAATGGAAGTATTATAAGTTTCATCAAAAGTCATTTCTGCTGTGAAGGCAGGAATATAAGCATACTCTTTATCTACACCATCCCAAATTGCATGCTCATAGTCTTCTCCTGATATATCTGCCGAGATATTGAACGATACTTGGAGAGAAACATATGCATTATGATCATCCACTTCTATTACGTGAATATCATCGATGTTGATTCGATTTATCCCAACCCTTGTAACTTCAGCATAATTTCTTCCCTCAAAGACAAAGCCAGAGTTCATGAACTCTTCAGATACAACCTCCTCTATCCACGATAGGTCTTTGTCGATACACTCATGAACTACAGAGGTTAGTAGCTGTTCCGCTTGGTTGTATATTTCGAGAAACTCAGAGATAGTTTTAAGGCTATGGCACTGCTCTGATATCTCGCAGTAACCGATCAAATCACCATCACCGCTGATGACGTAAACCTGCTGCTCATTGGCATCAAGCCAAGCTTGTAGGCTCAATAACGATATTGCATCAGGAAACTCATCTTTTTTCTTCCCTTCACTAAATGGGAACTTAGCGCCAAAGTACCTTGAAACTAGCTCTTTTACACTGCATTGGTCTGCATCCAATACCGTTACGTTACTTTGAAACAAAAACAAGTTCCAACCAGCGTGGACTTGATCCTGTATTAACTTGTCATTGAAATCTTTCAGGGCTTCAGCAAGTTCATTAGGTACACCGCTTTCAATAAATGCCAGATCCTTAGTAAATCGATTTTTCGAAATGATGATCTGGTCACTTTTGTCATTCAGCTTACTTTCAACTTCACCTTTAACTATCTCGGAGATATAGATATTGATTAAGGAGTACTCTCCTAGCTTCGATAGTTTTTTCAGCACACCCGAATCAAAGCGAAAGCCCTGCTGCATGAATGACTGTGTGTCTATGAATACGTTCCTAGTTTGCATAATATCCTTACTTATTCGTAGGAGCCTGAAAGTAATTTAACAGCTATTAGACCGAAAATTCTGCATTTAAATACAGAATCATTCTATCTAGTTTCATATGGGCGGAACTCTACCACGATTAATCACAGCATTTCAGTGACTTAAAACATAGATAAACTCATTGAATGATAAATGCAGAATATTTCCATATAGTATGAATTTTGTAAAAACCCCGACTGACTGGATATAAACACAGCGTTCCACAGATACCCCAAAACACAAAAAAGCCTGCCATTTATGCGAACATAAATGGCAGGCTTTATACGTTAGTTAAGCTTGTGAATGGCTAGCTTATGCGGCTTCGAATGCCAGGGCTTTCTTCTCTACCTGACGGAAGATCAGCGTTAATACGCCGTTTACTGCTAGGTAGAATGCACCTGCAATACCGAACACGGTGAGCGTGTCGTAGGTTTGGCCGTTAATACGCTGTGCGTAGCCCATCAAGTCCATAATGGTGATGGTGCTTGCCAATGACGTGCCTTTGAAGACTAGAATCACTTCGTTCGAGTAAGCTGGAACGGCGCGACGTAGTGCGTATGGCAGTAACACTTTAAGCGTTGCTACTTTGTCCATGCCAAGTGCGCGACACGCTTCCCACTGCCCTGCTGGAATCGCGTTGAATGCGCCTCTGAACAGTAGCGTGCTGTATGCGGCGGTGTTCAAAGCTAATGCTAACATTGCACAGAACCAAGGTTGGCTTAACCAAGTCCACATGAAGCTTTCACGAATCCAATCGAACTGACCCGGGCCGTAATACACCAAGAAGATTTGCACCAATAATGGTGTGCCAGTGAACAACGTGATGATGCCACGTGTTAACCAGTGAATCGCCGGTATTCTTAGGATTAGCGTTACCGTCATCAGCAGTGACAAGATACAACCAACCAGCAATGAAGCGCCTGTAAGTTGAAGACTGGTCACTAAGCCTTCAAGCATTTGAGAGAGGTATTGTTGATTCATGCCATTGCCCCTTTGTTACCCAAACCTTGAATAGAGAACTTACCATCAATCACTTTTACCAATCTTTGTGTGATTAAAGTGATGACCAAGTAGATTGCTGCTGCTGTCGCGTACCAAGTAAATGCTTCGTGCGTTGCCGCTGATGTTAGTTGTGCTTGTTTCAGCAAATCTGTTACGCCAATCAGCGATACTAATGCAGTGTCTTTCAGTAACACTAACCATTGGTTGGTTAGCCCTGGTAGTGCGTGTCTTACCGCTTGAGGTAACACGATACGAAAGAATGCACGAGACTGAGAAATACCAAGCGCGCTTGCTGCTTCTCTCTGCCCTTTGCTTACTGCTTTTAATGCACCACGCAAGGTTTGCGAAGCGTAAGAAGCAAAGATAAGTGACAGTGCAACAACACCAGATAAGAACGGGCTCACTTCTATGAAGTCGCCAGTGATCATAAACAGAACTTGTGTCGAACCAAAGTAGATAAACAGTACGACCAGAATTTCTGGTAAACCACGAACAATCGTCACAAATGCAGTCGTTGGCCATTTGATTGCAATACGACGAGACATCTCACCACTTGCAAACAAAACTGCTAGAACCAATCCAACCAATAGGCTTACGAACGCAAGCTGAACAGTCATCCAGCTTGCTTCGACGAGCCCTAAAGAGTAACCCGTTAATTCCATAAATTACTTACCGAAGTACTTGTTGAAGATCTTGTCGTATTCGCCGTTTGCTTTTACTGCTGCAAGTGCAACGTTAAGCTGGTCTACAAGTTCTTGGTTGCTCTTGTTTACTGCGATGCCAAAGCCGTTACCGAAGTACTCTTGGTTTGTTACTTGGTCGCCAACGTACGTTAGGTTGTCTTCTTTCTTGAACCATTCTGCTACAACGGCTGTGTCACCGAATACAGAATCAATACGACCGTTTTTCATGTCGATGAATGCATCTTGGTAGCTTGAGTAAGGTACCGCTGTTACGCCAGTCATTTGCTCAAGCAGGAAGCTCTGGTGAGTAGAACCGTTTTGAACACCAACACGCTTACCTTCTAGTGCTGCTTGGTCTGCTACTTTGCCTTCGAAAGAGATGAATGCTGCAGAGTTATCGTAGTAAGCGTTAGAGAAGTTCACTTGTTGAAGACGCGCTTCAGTGATGTCCATTGCCGAGATAGCGGCATCGTAACGTTTGAATTTAAGTGCAGGGATCAAGCTATCGAATGCTTGGTTGTGGAAAGTACATGTCGCTTTCATCTCTTCACAAAGTGCGTTTGCTAGGTCTACATCAAAACCTTGAATTTGGTTGTTCTCATCCATGTATTCGAATGGTGCGTAAGTTGCTTCCATTGCGAATTTGATTTCTTCTTGAGCTGCTGCGTTGAAAGAAGCAAGGCCGATAAGTGAAGCTAGTAGAATCTTTTTCATTTTGTTACTCCGAATACGTGTAATAGTGGCCTGCGGCCATTCTTATAATTTGATTGTTTTAATTGATGTTGTGTTTAGCTAAATCCAGTGAGTTAACTTTTTAATCAGTAACTTACTTAATGAGTCAAATACTCGGCAAACTCAGGTGTCTGCGGATTAACGAATGAATCGCTGGTGCCGTGTTCAACGATGTACCCTTTCTCTAGGTACAGAACGTGGCTAGCAATCTTCTTCGCGAAATCGACTTCGTGCGTCACGACCACTTGGGTAATGCCCGTTCCGCTCAATTCTTTAATAATGCTCACGACTTGGTTGGTGATCTCAGGATCAAGCGCCGCTGTTGGTTCATCAAACAACAACACATCCGGTTTCATCATCAGCGCACGTGCAATCGCAACACGCTGTTGTTGACCGCCAGACAGTTGAAGTGGCCAAGCGTCTGCTTTGTCGGCAAGTTGAAGTGTCTTTAGGACTTCTTGAGCTTGCTTAATCGCTTCTTGCTTATCCAAACCCGCAACTTTGGTTGGCGCTTCAATCAAGTTGTCCATCACCGTCATGTGTGGCCATAAGTTGTATTGCTGGAACACCATGCCGACTTTACGACGAAGTTTAAGCCCCTGCTTCTCTTGGATTTGGCTTGAGAAATCGAATTGCTCGTTCGCAATGTCTAATTCGCCGTTGTCCGCAATTTCTAGCAGGTTCAATACACGCAGTAATGAACTCTTGCCCGCGCCGCTTGGGCCAAGCAATACCAAGGTTTCGCCGCTCTCACAGTCGAAACTGATGTCGTGAAGAACTTGGGTATCACCGTATGATTTGTTGATGCTCTTTACTTGAATACTCATGCCACAATACTGCATTAATTGTCATTTGTTGGTTATTCTATTCAATCCGAGGTTTTATGCAAGAAAAATGTATAAAAAACTACTTTGTTGAATTTTTGTAACAAATATTGCGCAAAAAACAGTCGCTATAACTGGTCTTACAACCAAAATCCGCAAGTCATTGATAAAGCTAATATCGAGACAAAAAGCAATCGTTTTGCTATCAATTTATAAATCATCGCTCGATTACTAACTTATGAGCACACTCTCCTGTTAACACCAATTTACTTGCATAAAAATTAGGGTTAAACACCCTGCTTTCCTATCACACTGGCTGGATCAAAATGCTTAGTTTTCCTTTAAGGTTGTTTCGAATTATTCACTTAGTGATGAGGAATTATTGGAAATTGAGTTTCCTGGGGAGCGTCACAGCGCAATAAATGCTTTAATGGGTTCTATTCTCAACAACAATGACTTCCCAGCGAACAACGCGCAGTACAGGCAATAAGTCATAAACCATAAGCAATTAGCCATAAGCAACAAGCAACAAGCCATCTATTTTTAAAGCGACAACACATTAAGGCAGTCATATGCAAAACGATGTCTCTTCTACGCTCGACTCAAACCAGCGACAGACTCAAAAGAATCCCGATGCCAAACCTGAGAAAAAAAGCCTCAGTATTTTGTTTGAACTGAGTAAATTCATTCAGCCTTACAAAGGTCGTGTTATTGCCGCGTTGATCGCGTTGATCTTCACAGCGAGCTTAACCCTCTCAGTCGGACACGGTATTCGCCTTCTTATCGACCAAGGTTTTAGCCAACAATCACTCTCAGATTTGGGCAGCGCAATTCAGTTCATCATGGTCGTGGTCGTGTTGATCTCGATTGGTACGTTCTTCCGCTTCTATTTGGTTTCTTCTGTTGGGGAACGTGTGAGTGCGGACATTCGCTTATCGGTTTTCAATCATGTCGTAACGCTGCACCCGAGTTACTTCGAAACCAATGGCAGTGGCGACATCATGTCGCGCATCACAACGGACACCACTCTGCTTCAAAGCATCATAGGTTCGTCATTCTCTATGGCGATGCGCAGCGCGTTGATGTGTATTGGTGCGATCATCATGTTGTTTGCGACCAATATTAAGCTGACGTTGATTGTATTGGCCTCGGTGCCATTTATCTTGATTCCGATTCTTGTGTACGGGCGTCGTGTAAGAGCCCTATCTCGTCAAAGCCAAGATTCGATGTCTGATGTGGGTTCTTACGCAGGTGAAGCGATTGAGCACATTAAAACCGTGCAAAGCTATAGCCGCGAAGAGCAAGAGAAAGCATCATTCGCGGTTGAAGTTGAAAAGGCGTATGAGATTGGTCGCCAGCGTGTAAAACAGCGTGCGATTCTGATCTCTGGCGTTATCGTGATTGTATTCAGTGCTATCGCAGGCATGCTTTGGGTTGGTGGTAGTGATGTCATCAACGGCACCATGTCAGCAGGTGATTTAGCGGCGTTTGTGTTCTACGCAATCATGGTTGCTTCGTCATTAGGTACGATTTCAGAAGTGATGGGCGAACTGCAACGTGCGGCAGGTGCGACCGAGCGCTTAATCGAGATTCTGCAAGTTGAAAGCCATATCGTTGCGCCAGTTGCGAATCCAACTTCGCTTGCTAACGTAACGCCAGAAGTTGCGTTTGATGATGTGACCTTCTGTTACCCATCAAGACCGGACCAGCCCGCAACAAGCAACCTCACGCTCACTGCCCATGAAGGCAAAGTGTTGGCACTGGTTGGCCCATCTGGCGCAGGTAAAACCACCCTGTTCGAACTGCTGCAACGTTTCTACGACCCGCAAGTGGGTAAAGTCACCTTAGGCGGTGTTGAACTGAATCAGTTTGACCCGAACGAACTGAGAAAGCAGATGGCATTGGTGCCGCAGCAACCTGCTCTGTTCAGCAACGATGTGTTCCATAACATTCGTTACGGCAACCCGCAGGCAACAGACGAACAAGTTATCGAAGCGGCGAAGAAAGCACACGCGCATGAGTTTATTCAAAACCTACCTGATGGCTACAACAGCTTTCTTGGTGAGCGTGGTGTAAGGCTTTCTGGTGGACAGAGACAACGTATTGCGATTGCACGTGCCATCTTGAAAGATCCAAATATTCTATTGTTGGATGAAGCAACCAGCGCACTAGACAGCGAAAGTGAGCATCACGTACAACAAGCGTTAGAAGAGTTAATGCGTGGCAGAACGACGATCATTATCGCCCATCGATTATCAACAATTAAACACGCCGACCAAATTGCGGTGCTCGATAAAGGACAGCTAGTAGACATCGGCGACCACCAGTCTCTCATCAATAGCTGCGAATTGTACCAACGCTTAGTTGAGCTGCAATTCAAACACCTTAGTGCGTAATCATTGAGTGGATGTGCAACTAAGCCACTAACATTGTGTGGTTTCAAGCTTCAAAAACTTAAATCACACGTGTTGCAGTTTTGTTAATTTAGCGGTAGGGTTTTTATTCCAATAACAACTTATTCCGATGAAGGATAAGTAAATAACGTTAATTACACAGATAAGAATAAGAGAGTTCGCATGGAAGCACTATTATCTGACTACCCGGTAGTAACAGAAATCCCTGTCGCTTGGGGAGAAATGGACGCACTCAATCACGTTAACAACGCTGTATATTTTCGCTATTTCGAAACCGCTCGCTTAGATTTTTTCAAGCACGTTGAGTTGATGGAAGAGATGGCGATTACCAAAGTTGGCCCTGTTCTTGGTGACACTTACTGTAAGTATTTCCGCCCAGTCACGTATCCAGATACCTTGATGGTTGGCTCACGTGTGACCGATATTCAAGATGATCGGTTCACAATGGAATACGCGATTGTCAGTAAGGCTCAGCAGAAAGTGACGACCGTTGGCACTGCGACTATCGTGATGTTTGATTTTGCTTCGAACCAAAAAGCCCTGCTCTCGCTGCGCTTAACTAATGAAATCGAAAAGATGAACACGTTGAAGAGCCCATGCTTCAAACAAGAAGCCGTGACGGAATAACGTATTCGCTGATTGATAAAGACTCAGAAAATCTCAGACATTAAAAAGGCCACTCGATTGAGTGGCCTTTTGTTTATTGGTTTAGAGTGCTTATAAGTGGTTAAGCGTTATAAATCTTGCACGCTCTCGACCTTGAACCCTATAAACCTTGCACGTATTGAGCATTAGTTCGAACTTCAACCATCTGCTCTAGGTTCTGTTGTGAACCTTCCACGCCGTTCAGTAGCGCTTCGAAATGCTTGATAAGCTCGACTTTATCTTTCACTTCTTTAGAGCCCGCACCGATGTTGGTTAGGTCAATGAAGAACTCGTCGAACAGACCAGAGAAGTCAGTTACTGCATCATGGTTTAAGAACTGCTCGTGGTTGTAAATGCTTGGGTAGCCACCCTTCTGTTTATCAACCGCAAAAGAGATGCCTTTCACGTTGGTGATCGTGGTCGCTTTCTCACACTTCAACATACAACCCGCTTCAATGCTTGGCTTGTTACAACCCACGGTTCTTTGGAAGAAACACTGGCGGCTGGTCATCATCAAGATTGGGTGGTAAATGCTGTAGAACAGCTTGAAGTTCTCTGGGCGACGAATATGACGAATCTGACCTTTGTTGATCTCGTTCGAAATGAATGCGCCAGCACAGTTAAGCTCTTCTTTCAGAGTAACCAGTACATGAGAGTTGGTTGTGTTCATGAACGGGCCGGCAACCCACTCAATTCCCATCTCGTAAGCTTTGTAAGCAATACCCGTGTTGTTAGTCACGATGCGAGCTGGCTTGATCTCTTCAAGAATGCGAACCGCTTCGTCGTAATCTTTACCGATCAATACCGCTGGGAACCAAGGAATCAAACGTGGGTTTGCTGCCAAGATGTCGATGTACTTGTTACAACGCTTCTTAAAGCTTTCTGGAAGTTTGAAGTAAACATCCGCGTCAGTCACGTCACACAGGTGTAGGTCTTCCACATCCGCGATAAGCATCGACATAGTCGGCTTCTCGTTCACTTTAGGGTGCTGAGGCAGTGCTGGCACTTCAACGTGCTTAATCACTTCCACAGAGCCGTTCAGAATGAAGTCGATCTCGTCTTTCAGGTCTGAAACTTCTTTTAGAGGAATCAACAAACCTGCATCCACTTCACTGAAGTCGTAGCTTTCTAGCGTGTGAACTGCACTCTTCACGTTTTTGAACCGCTTCTCAAGTAGCTCTTGAGTGATCGCCTTCTCTTCAACCGCTTTCAATAGCGATTTAGATTGAAGGGTAAAGTTCTCTTTTGGCGTGTTCACTGTCACCGTAAATGGTTGCCCCACTTTTGCGCTGAACGACAGGGCTACTGGTGTCTTGCGAATATCAAGGAACTCGATCTTGTCACGCATTTCGTTACCAAGAACGTCTTTCGCTTGGTGAAGTTCGTTGGTCACTTCTTGAATCTGTACGACTGAGATTTCGTTGTTCTGCTCCGTCGCTTTCTCAACAGCGTAGTTCATGCTGTTGTCGCGCGGGTTATCGATGAACATATCTTTCGTTAGGTTGCCCTTTAGGAAAGAGTTGGTGAAATCACGGTTGAATACTTTGTGCAGGTTCGAATCGTCTTCGATCAACAAACCACTTTCTACAAAGCTATCAATCTGTTTACGCCATGTGTCGACCACAGTGTAAACATAGTGTGCGCCTTTAATACGGCCTTCTACTTTCAGTGAGTCGACTTTCGCATCAACCAATTCAGGTAGGTCGTAGTAAGCTGAGTTATCTTTCAGGTTAAGTGGGAACTTGTTGCCCGCATTGGTGATTTCGTATTCATCACGACACGCTTGGCTACAACGACCACGGTTACCTGAGTTACCCACACTTACTGAGCTTGAGTAACATTGACCTGAGAATGCGATACACAGAGCGCCATGTACGAACACTTCGGTTAGTACATCGTGATCGTGTGCCACTTCCGTCAGCATCTTGATTTCAGGCAGGTTCAACTCACGAGACAAGTTAACGCGTGTCGCGCCAATCTTAGACAAAAACTTAATCTGGCCTTCGTTGTGCGTAGTTAACTGAGTCGACGCGTGAACGTCTAATGATGGGAAATGCTTCTTAACCAGGTTGAATAAACCCAAGTCTTGAACAATGATGCCATCCACTTTGGTGTTTACAAGCTGGTTCAGCAGTTTAGTGATACTCTTAGTCTCATGCTCCAGTAGCACAACGTTAAGAGTCAGGAACACTTCACAGCCGTATTCATGAGCAAGGCGAATCACACCATTCAATTCGTCTAACGATAGGTTAGAGGCTCTGTTACGAGCGTTGAATGTGTCTAAACCACAATAAACTGCATTAGCACCCGCTACGATGGCGGCTTTTATCGCTTCTACATCGCCACCTGGGGCTAATAACTCAATTTTTCTGCTCATTTTTGAAGTCGCTCACTTACTTATAATTTTTAAGCCGCGTATTCTACCCACATCACGATCTCTTTACCACCGTACAACACTTTTCAAACTAAATGACCTCAATAATGCCGAACGAATCCGATCTACCTATCCTTTATTCTTTGCGCCGTTGCCCTTATGCAATGCGCGGACGAATGGGCATCGCACTATCACAACAAAAAGTGTTACTTCGAGAAATCGTTACCAAAGACAAGCCTAGCGAACTATTGGCCAGTTCGCCAAAAGGAACAGTCCCTGTATTGGTGTTACCCAATGGACAAGTCATTGAACAGAGCCTGGATGTGATGAACTGGGCACTTCAACAAAACGATCCTCAAGATCTTCTGTGTTCAAGCAATCCAACGCTTAGCGAACAAGTTCAGCAGCTCATTAAAACCAACGACGAAGAATTTATTGGTCACTTAGAAAAGTATCGTGCATCGGTTCGTTACCGAAACATCGATGTTGAACAACGCCGACAAGCCTGCGAAACCTTCATTAGTCAGTTAGAAGCGCGACTTACCGATCAGCCCTACTTTTTTGGAGAAAGCCCAAGCTTGGCCGATTTTGCGGTGATGCCTTTTGTCAGCCAGTTTGTACGAGTCGAAAAGAAGTGGTTTGTGAAATCTGAATATCAAAACGTAGGACGTTGGTTAAGAGCGCACCTTGAAAGTAAGCTCTACACCCAAGTCATGAAGCAATACCCTTTGTGGAATGAAACCAAGCAAGAATCTGTTTTTGGGTGACTTAAGGGTATCTGGGGGTGATTTAGGGGAATTCAGAGTTAGATAAGGCGTGGGTATTAAGGTGATTACGTGACACTGTATCTTCTTTGTAATGAGCAGACATTCAAAGGCTTAGCTTCCTCTTAACTGGATATCGCAGTCCTTTAACCGGATACAAGAGTCTAAGTTAAGCCTTTTGTTCATTTCAAACTGATCACTGAATCGCAATCGAAATCTCGACTTCAGTTTCACCTTTGTAGAGTTCAAAATCTGTTGTGTAAGTTCTCACATGTGGGCAGTCTGCAGCGTTGAAATACGCCCATACTTCACCCCATAGATCGATCACAGCTTGTGGTAATTCACCTTCAACAGAAAACGTTAAGTATTTGCCTGCTTGTATTTCGGTTTCGACAAGCGCATCTAAATTCTGATCCGTCAGTGCATTCGTACACGCAATAACATCAAACTCGCCCGTAAAGTCAGACTCGTAGTTAGTGTAAACGCCATACACTTTTGAATCCGGAGTTAATTTTGGAAACGCTTGGTCAAAAAAGCCCTGCCACAATTGCCCTATCTTGGCTTTGGCTGGGTCAATCTCATCGGTATTGGTGGTTCTTACTGAAAAACCATACGCCTTGACGGCTTCAATCATTTCTACTTTCATTCGTTTTATTCCTAAGCCAATCGACGCTGTAACTCTACTAAATTTTTAAATAATCTTAACTAATCTTGTATCTCTTTATGACCACACTTTTCACAGACAAGGTGGCGAGAAAACTCATCCATTGACGCGATAAACGGGCCAAGGAACCAACCTTTTATCACGCCAGCCCAAAACTCACTTCGCTTTTGATTGGGCTTATCTGCAAACGCACTCTTCTTTCGAACCAATATAACGACATGCTGTGTCTCTTCTCGGCACGCCGTGCAATAGCGTTGCTCTATCGTGTTATTCATTTGACAACCTATGACGCTTTAAATGAAACATGCTGAAAGTGAGGGTTGTCGACACAGACATCTAGTGTCGCTATTTGAGTTAATACGACAAGTTGTTGTTCGCCTTGAATACTGACTTTAATGCACTCTTCACGGCTGTCATTGCGCTGGGTATCTAACCCAACACATTCAATCTGCTCGCCAGACTTCAGCGTTAACTTGATTGGGTATCGGTGCATACACACAATCTCAATATAATCGTAATCGTTGCAACTAATCATAATCCCCCTCCAATTCATCCACCACGCTAATGCGACATGCCATACTATGCAATATGCATATAATCAATCGTTTACCTAAATCACATTGATGGTCGTCCGTAACTAAACCTACTTTCGAATTCGGTTTAATCAAGCTTTCTCATTCACGTTTCTTTTACTCACACCTGATTATTCTTTCATTGTTAAATAATAATCGAGAACAAAACAATGAAAAACATCAACCATTTACACGTGTTAGCTTTCTTAGGTTTAGTCGCTTCAATGATGGCATTTAATGCGAGTGCTGTCTCAGAAGTCGATGCGAGCCAATTCGCCAATGGCAAAACCAAATATCGACAGCTTTGTCAGGTGTGTCATGGCGACAAAGGTCACGGAGACGGGCCTACTGCCGCTTCATTACCACACAAGCCCGCTAACATTGCGAATAAACTGAGCGGCTTTTTTGCCAGTCCAAGTTCTTTAGCAGATGACATTTTAGAAGGCGATGTAGAGCAAGGCATGCCTGCGTGGCAAGGTGTGATCACCAAGCAAGATGCTCTGGATATTCTGACGTACGTAGATCTAATCCAATAGTAAACGCTGTTCCAATCGCGTTTTGAACAGATATTTCGGTTAATACTCCCCGTTCTATTGCGCTATCTATTTGATTGATTACACTCAATTTAATGGATAGTGAATAATACGGAATGTTATGACCTTTAAACCCCTAGCACTAAGTAGCCTGATACTTATTTCTACGACGACACACGCCGTCAGCTTTATCGATGAAATTGATGGCCAACTCGATATGGGAGAATACCTCGCAGAAAATGCCTACGGTTTTCTTCCTGTTCCCATTCTCATTACTGAGCCTGCGGTAGGATACGGTGGTGGCTTCACTGGCATCTTCATGCACGAATCTGAAGAGCAAAAAAACACGCGTAAACAACTCGCCGAAAAATCCATCGATGGCGGCGCGCAACTTCTTACTCCTGCAATCACTGCGGTTGGCGGCTTTGCGACAGAGAATGGCACTTGGATGGCGTTTGTTGGTCACAAGCGCAGCTGGAAGGAAGATTCCATACGCTACCTTGGTGGCTTGGGTTATGGCGATATCAACATGACCTTTTATCGCCAAAGCTCTCCGAACGCCTTATCGCCACTTGATCCAAACGAAGGTGTTGAGCTAGGGCTAAAAGGCATGGGCGGGATACAGAAACTCCAATTTAGAGTGCCCGACACCCAGTGGTTACTTGGGTTTTCTCAACAGTTCTTCGCGCCCACTCTTTCACTCAATAATCACCCTAAAGCGCAAGAGATCTTAAACAACATTGGTAACACGTCACCGACCTCTTCCGGTTTGGGTTTGATTGCAGAATACGACAGCAAGAACAGCTTCTTGAATCCGACGCAAGGCTACAACTATGTCGCAGAATACCTTTGGTTTGGTGATGCGATTGGCAGTGATTACACCTATCAAACGTTCAATTTAGAAGGGTTGAATTATTGGGAGTTAAACAAGGAGTGGAATTTAGCATTGCGAGGACAGTACAAATCATTGTCGACCAATGAACGCGTGCTTTCTCCTCAATATTACCCAGACATTGAACTCAGAGGTATCGCCCGTAATCGCTATCAAGGTGAACATACCGTCGCGGCAGAAGTTCAAGTAAGCAAACAGTGGACACCACGTTGGTCAACTGCCGTGTTTACGGGGATTGGCTATGCGGGTGACAGCAATAAAGACATGTTTGATCAAAGCTCACACGCGGCTTACGGCGTCGGCTTCCGTTACCTGATCGCAAGACGCTATGGTCTGATTTCAGGGATTGATATTGCGTTCAGTGAAGAAGATACCGCCCTTTACTTCCAAGTCGGTGCGGGTATCTAATTCATTACGCTGTGCTTACCCGATAAACTAAAGCGGCAACGATGAGACAAAGCGCTCAGGGAACAGTAATTACTTGAGCGCTTTCCAGTATTGGTAAAGCCCATCGATATCTGAAGAACACATCAACGACATTGCGCCTTTGATCTGTTCTTCGCTCCATTCCCACCATTTCATTTCTAGCAACTGAGCGATTTCAGTCTCATTGAAACGATAACGGATGTGACGCGCAGGGTTTGAACCAACAATCGAGTATGGTGCGACGTCTTTAGTCACAACCGCTCGACTTGCGATGATGGCTCCGTCACCGACCTTAACACCACTCATGATCATGGCTTCTGTACCAATCCACACATCGTTACCAATCACGGTATCACCAGAGCGTTCAAAGCCGTCTATCGCGCCTTCAAACTTCTCATCGTCTTGATAGAAGAACGGGAAGGTACTCACCCACTGATTTTGGTGGCCTTGGTTGCCCGCCATCATAAACACAGCGCCAGATCCAATCGAGCAATAGCTACCGATGATCAGCTTATCGATGTCGGTTCTATCCGGTAATAAGTAACGCGCACAGTCATCAAAGCTGTGGTTATGGTAGTAACCCGAGTAATAGCTGTGCTCGCCCACGATGATATTTGGGTTGGTCACTTGTTCTTTGAGTGACTTTCCAACAAACGGGCTCTCAAAATAGTTTTTCATTTTTGTACTCTTAGTTTCGTTCTTTTAGTTAGGTACTTTTGTTGCGTGTTTATGGTTTTAACTGGTTTATCTTAGTGTAAAGGGCAACGCGCCCTATCGACCGCCCGCAATATCAATAAACGAGCCGGTGACATACGACGCTTCGTCTGACAATAACCATGCGATAGAGTTAGCGACTTCTTCTGGTGTACCACCTCGTTGTAATGGTAGCTGCGAAGCGAGTCTGTCTACGCGATCAGGCTCTCCGCCGTCTGCGTGCATCTCAGTATAAATACAACCCGGCCTTACGCCATTTACTCGGATATTGCGTGAAGCCAATTCAAGCGATAAGCCTTTGGTCAGTGAATCCATCGCACCTTTCGATGCAGCATAATCCACATACTCAAACGGTGCGCCTGTGCGAGAAGCGGCAGACGATACATTGACGATCGAACCCGCGCCATCAGCTTGTTTGATAAAGGCTTTACTGCACAGAAAGCAGCTTGATACGTTGGACTTCATCACCTTTTCAAAGCGATCCAGTTCAATATCAACCAATGGTGACTGAGTAAACAAGATCCCGGCATTATTGACCAAGTGCGTCACTGGGCCCAGCTTGTTACGAGCAATCTCAAATAAAGATTTCACGTCCGATTCAACAGACACATCCGCACGCACGCTAATCGCGGTTCCGCCTTGTTCACGAATCTCGTTCACTAGCTCTTCAGCTCGCGACTCATTGTGTATGAAGTTAACGCATACAGCATAGCCTTTACTGGCCAATAGTTTAGACGTCGCTGCGCCAATGCCTCGGCTTCCGCCGGTTACAATCACTACCTTGTTCAATGAAACCTCCTAATGTTTACTTATTCTGTGCAACCTGATTATTCGATACGACCTAGTTGTTCGTGACAAACTGATCGTGTCGATACAAATTAATTGCTCGACACAACCTGAACCCACTGCGACCGCCACGCCGGCGCTTCGAATGGGTCTGGCCAAAACTCAGTTTGCTTTTGAATAAAACCATCAACCACCGTGTGAAAGGTAATCACTCGGCCTTTCAACACACTGTCAGTGACCGAAACGTCCGTTACTACAGTATCACCTTCACAGACAATTGAATTGAGCGCGAACTCCCAAACACCATTAGCTGGGTATTCAGCATTGACTGCCGTGAAGTTGTCGCGCCCTACCGTCAATTCAGACGACTGAGGCCAATAGCCTTCAAAATCTGCGGCTAGCCATTCACTCGCCTTTTCAAAATCATTACTGCGCATTGCATCCCAAAATCCTAATACCACTTGTTTTGGTGTCATTATTCTTCCTTAAATTCATTTACGTGTGGTGATTTTTAAACGTCTGCTTCGTTATGTGTACTTAGATTTCTATGCGAACTTAACTTTCTATGCGTACTTAGTTTTCTATGCGTACTTGCTAATGATCGTTAAAAGATCATCGACACAGTTAGCAATGTAGTCCGGCTTGGTTTGCCAATTTTCAGGCTCAGATCGGCTATAACCTGCGGCTACGGCAATCACTTTTGCATTGTTACCCAGCGCGGCTTCAATATTGCGAGCAAACTGTGTGTCCGCTTCATGGTCACCGATGTACATCAAACAAAGCTCGTTGGTATGATCAACGCCAAATATGTTCTCGACACATTTCACACCACCAAATGGATGGGGTTTTTGGTTGCCGTTCGAGACATCGTCATAACCCACGACCGATTTAAACAAATCGCCGATGCCATAACTGTCGAGTACACCACGAATATTCAATTGAGAGTTTTGAGAGCAGATCCCATGTGGAAGATGAGCGAACTGATTAACCACAGTTTCCATTCCTTCAAACAAGGCAACGGCTGTTTGGTTTTTCTCTTGATGCTCTGCCCACATTCCACCAGCGATCAACATTTCATCGTGTGATAAACCGTAATAGTCGACATATAAGGCTTGCCAGTTTTTTGCCCCGTGGTTGGCTTCATGATAAAGCGCTTCGCTAAGCAAATATTTAGGTAAGTTGTCACCTGACAAGTGTGGCGCGACTAAAGAGATAATGTCTTTTGTGATTGCGATATTCTTTGGAACGGAATTAACTAAGGTTCCATCGTAATCCCACAGGATGGCATCTAACTTCATACACTATCTCTTTGTTTCGATTAATAATTTGAATTTATCATTCATAAGCCTATTGAGGGAAATCTTATTGTCTTGAATTTCGAAATTTGTCGAATAGGAGCAAAGCTAGAGAACAAACCGTGACTAGCAAACAAAAACCAAACTGCCTTTGCTAACATCACTGCTTTATCAATTGCAATATATGCGTATAATCCCCGCTCCATTGCGCTATCGCCGTTAAAAATAGCGCCATTCAACATTTTTAATGAGTACCCAATGTCGAAACTATTTTTCAAAGGCCGTATCGAAACAAGACAGAACCACGTTCTTGCTGGCTACAACGTAAACCGCGATGTAAAAGCGGGTACTGAAGAATCTCCAATCGCTGTAATAGTTCAAACTGAAGCGCGCAAAGCAGAAGTTGAAGCACTAGCTGCTGAAAATACTATCTTCGTTACTGTTACAGTCGACGCAGACAAAGAAGAGAACACCATCGAGCTTGATACTCTACTGAACAAGCCAAAAACGATGACGTTTGAAAAGACCCCTAACCGTAACGACCCATGTTCTTGCGGTAGCGGTAAGAAATACAAGAAGTGTTGCGCATAAGCGCTTTGACTTGAAGAATTAAAAAACGGACCGGTAGCAATATCGGTCCGTTTTTTTATACGCTAAGGAAGCTTATTCAGCGTAAGACAAATTATTAAACGTCAGACAAACTGAAGCCACTAAACTTGGCGAAATTAGGCGTCGCCTTACTGCCACTGAACGTATAAAGCATCACACCCTGGTCACTGCCTACTAACGAATCAAACGTGATCACTTCCTGCCATTGTTGTTTTTCTAACGGACGGAAATGAGCGCTGACTTTTCCGCCTTGCTTTACGAGCTTAACCGACACACTAGATTCACTAAACAACAGACGTTCCTTGATCTGTGGCTGACCATTTTGTTCTACAACGAACACCAATGAACGCTCGCCCATGAACATCTCTTTGCTCACTTTAATGTAGTTGTCGTTATCCCAATAAATACCTAAGCCAGCTTGTTCAAATGCACGGTTTGGATCTAATTGAACCGTCACTTCTGTGCTGTAATCCGCGCTAGATACTGGATGAACGAAGATATTATCAACATCAGCTGAACCCGCACCAAAGATATTGCCCTCTTGCACTTGCAACGTCAGCACGCCGTTTTCCAAAGACCAATGCTCAGGGTTTTCATTTCTGATTTGCCAGTTAACGAGGTTATTCATGTTATTAGTCCTTGCTGCTAGATCATGCGTTGACGGAGTTGATAAAACACATTGTCGAGTTCATCGGCGTTTTGCTTTTGAATGCGATTAAGCTCTCTTTGTACAGAATCGTACATAAGTTGGTTATCCATGTCTTTCAATGCAGCGTAGTAATGAATGCGACGTCCCAAGATAAAGTTATTCTGGTCATTTTCACTCATCATATTGAAACGGTCTATTGTCGCTAAGAACTTCGCTTTATCCTCTGGCAACTGTCCGTTCAGTTCCATCAACAAATTAATACCGTGATAGTTACCATAGTTGCCCGTCACGCTGTTTAGTTTGCTGATCAGTTGATATTGTTCTTCAAGCATTTCACGTTCGCTAAGTGGTGTGAACTCTCCATCCTGCACCAGTTCATCCAATTCGGTTCCAGGCTTCACAGCAAGCGACAGAATGCGTATTTCATCTGGGTTGATTTGGTTAAGTAAGGCCGCCGTTTCTTCAACATGCTGCGCCGAATATTCTTTACCACCCAAGCCAAGGATAATGAACGTCATCATCTTCATACCCGCTTGCTTCGCGAACTCGGTCGATTTCAAAATAGACTTCGGCGTAATGCCTTTTTTCATCAGTTTCAGAACATCGATAGAACCCGACTCCATACCGCAATAAAGCATGTTGAGTCCTGCATCACAGATGGCTTTCATCTCTTCAGGCGACTTCTTAGTCATGGTTTGCGCTCGTCCATAAGAGCTGATCTGCTTTAACTCTGGGAAGGCTTGTTTGAGTGTATTCAACACATCCAGCAAGTCTTCGGTATCCATAGTGAATGAATCACCGTCTTGCAGAAAACACGTCTCAAACTTACGGTTCTTATAGAATGCTTTCGCAGCCCAAATGTCTTTCTTAATCTCTTCAACGGGACGAATTGCAAACTCCATCCCCTCAAACAGCGTACAGAATTTACATTTGTTCCAAGGACAACCTTGGGTGGTGCGAATCAATAAGCTATCCGCTTCTGAAGGTGGACGAATAGGCCCTTGTTGGAACTGATACTGTGTCATTTGAATGCCCAATAATTAACTATGCACATAGGCTACTGGAAGTTCATTCAATGAAAAACACGGTACAATTTGAATTATTATCAAATAAAAACGGATAATTGAAACAGAAGAATGTTGAAGTATTAAGTAGATTAAAGGCTAATCAAGGTTGTCCGGTGTACGTAAATTGGTTCCACACTTTGTACATTTATAGTCACCGTTTCCGCCACTTGAAGCTAGCGACGATAAAATCATTCCAAGCAACCCTGGCTTCTTTTCATGTTGTGGCGCTTTTTCGACTTGGTTACTGAACATAGTGTACTTGTGCAGTGTCAGTTCCTTACAGTTACTGCAGAACGCTCTCGTCTTCTCACTTCCATACATAATATCTATCGCCTTGACTCAAAGCACAAACTAAACATATGGCAAATATGCCACACGTAGAGTTAAATCTAAATATTTTCATGAAGTTATGAGTAAGTAAGAGCGTTTAAAGAAAAGTAAACTCTCGACTGTTAAGTGACGTGTTGGTGAACAAAGTTATTCAATTCAGTCACGCTTCTGATGATGTAAACCTCTTTCTCTTTAGCCCGCAACTCTAACTGCGCTCTAAAGTCGTCATTCCAAAATTTAGGACACAGTTTTAGTGTCTTATAACTTTGTATCGTCCCTTTTATAACTGAACTTCCATCAGGCCAGCCTTCAGGTTTAACAAATAAACCTTTGAGCATTCTCTTGGTCACAAACCAGTAGCTAATTGAATAAGGAAGGTCGATATAAACCAAGGTATCAGCTGCATCTAAACGTGTGTTGAACGAGCCTAGAGGGCCAAAACCATCGATGATCCAGCTTTCTGACTTAAGTATGCTCTCATGAGCCTCCTCAAATACTTCACGTTCAACAAACTCTCCGTTGGCCTTGTAAACAATAGAGTCCAATTGGTGAAGCTCTATACCTGTAGCTAGTGCTAACGCCTTGCTGACTGTGGACTTTCCACTCCCAGGCTTACCAAAAACCGCGATCTTTTTCATATGACTTCCTCTATTCAGATAAAACCCATAAGACAGCGACAAAAAACCCACCTTACGGGTGGGTTCGATAAACAAAGCGCATCAACAATCCCACCATTCCTATGGAATGATGATAATTCGTTGGTTAGATGGCGCTAAATTCAGTTTCATAAAACTACTTTTATATACTGTTGCTTAATTGTCAACACAATGACTAATGGGCGATATCATCGTCATATCGCACTCACTAATAGTCTTAATGAGTGCTTATTGGTCTTGGTTATTTCGCTTTCTTTTTCGCCACTGTCGCTTCTGATAGCTTGCTTAGTACACCCGATACTTTCTTAACGACCTCGTCACAGCCATTGATCGCGTGACGCTCTACCAAGTAATTAGGATCGTTGTAAGACAACCATACTTTCTTATTTGAATCTTCAGTGACTAACACCTTCTGCGGTAAATCTATCGCGACTTCTTGAGCACATTGCATTAATGGTGTCCCTACTTTCGGGTTACCAAAGATGATGACTTCCGTTGGCCTCAATTCAAGATCGACCTTACTCGCGTTTTTCTGATGGTCGATTCGCGCAAACAAGGTCAAACCTTTGCTCTTGGCGATTTCTTCAAAGCGGTCAGCGGTCTCTTTCACTGAGTAATTACTTTGGTATTTAATCAAACCATCAGAAGCCGCAGCTGAAAATGATGCCGAGAGTAAAATGGCGCATAGTGGTAGTAATTTTTTCATCGTCACCTCAGAGATTTAACCTAATCAAACTTACATTCATAGCGCCACTTCCAAAATCAGCGACGTAACCCATGTCAGTATAGACGCGTTTCCATTCTCAGTTTGCAGAGAGGATCACTTTTCCAATGCGTCTTATTATCATCAGTTTAGGTTAACTCAACGCTAACCATTGGCTTTGTAACTTGAATGTCTCGTCATCAAAATCGATGGTACCTTGCACACCTAGTGGCGTGACTAGCATAGGATGAGTGTGGCAACTGTCGAAGCCATACAGGATCGGGACATTTTTACCGTTCAGCACTTCAAAAAGTACATCGAGTGGGGTCCGCCCTGTCCCTTTGTCATCAAACAGCTCATGTTTGCCGAGTACAATAGCGCCTACTTTATCGAATACTCCACAAGCCAATAAGTGCGCGAATGAACGCTCGACCGCTTCAATGCCTTTTAGTGAATCTTCAATAAGCAGAATATCGCCAGGCTGAATTTCTGGCATGTATTCGCTGCCCCAAATCCCGGCCATCGTACTCAGGTTGCCGCCAATCACGCGACCGCTTACTTGACCTCTTCCCATGAAGTGCCATTCGTTATTGTAAACTGGCTTTGAAGAGTCTTGAGTTTCCCAATCGTGTTTAATGTCCGTCCAACTCTCAGGCATCGTGTACTGATGTTGGCTTGAATCCGAACATAAGATGTCAGTAAATGATTGGAAGGTTTCGTCGACTAACGGCGGGAACTCACCAAATGACGCGACGAGTGCCGGACCATAGAAAGTCACCAATCCAGTTTTGGCGTAGATGCCTAACAGTAATGCTGTGGCATCTGAATAGCCGATGATGATCTTAGGGTCGTTTCTAAGGGCGTCATAATCGATGTATGGCAACAGTGAGTTGCTGTTGTTACCACCAATGGTAGACATAATGCAGCGCACGTTAGGATCTCGAATGAGCTGATTGAGTTCTTCAGCTCGTGCTTGAATGGAACCAGAACGATACCCTTCTGACTCTCCAGTTAACGAACCTTCAACTAGAATGAAGCCCTGCTTTTCCAAATAACATTTGGCACGAGAAAATCGATTAGGTGCAAAGACCGTTGCGGGCGATGACGGTGAGAAAAATCCGATTTTGTCACCGATATTTAAAGCTTTTGGGTATATCACTCGTTTGTCCCCCATAACAAAATAGGAATAATACGCCTGATTGAAACTCACTAATTCGTAAAACAAACGAGTTCTTTAAGCGAGTTGATTTCGGGATTAGAGCTCAAAAAATTAAGGTTGAATCTAATTTTCATCCCCAATCAATGCCACGATTTAGTTCCACATTTCTCACACTGGTATTCGTAATCACTGTCGACATAAAAACCGGGAACATTATGGTCACCTCTAAACAATAACGTCATCAGGTACTCCATCAACACGCCTAACTTCCATTGTTTCTTTTCAGATTCAGCGTCCGCTTTAGATTCAGTATCGGAAGCGTTAACAGCAAGGTGCGGGGTAAGTGCGTTGCACTGCTCACAGTGATAAGGGTGTCTAATATACGCATTATCAAGCATTTACATAAGCCAACTAACATTTATAAAGTTGATACATACTAACAACTTATCACTCGGTTCTCTAACTTATTGTTGTCCACTAGAGTTTTATTAGAAAGAAATGAGACACAAGGTAAGTGCCATGTATCTTGAATCTACTTTAATTGGCATTGCGGGTGTTCGATAGCAGAAAAATTTAGTTAAGCGCTTTAATTAGAACCGTGTATTTCCACAGGTTTACGCCATCTTCTTCAAACTCGATACTTGCTTCTCCCCCCTCTTTATCAAGAGTAAAAAACGGCATATCACCGCTAGACTCACCATCTTCATAATCGCATGACATTTTGGCCTCTAATAGAATAGCGTTAGCTTCATGCTTAGAAAGAACACCCGAATAAATGCATTCTTCAGTTTGAGATGAGACTTCCTGACCGAAAGAGTGGAACTTAAAGGTTGGAAAGTTGAGTTTTGATTCAGAATCCTCGACAGTGACCGACACTTGGTAATCGATAGCTTCAATATTGTTATCGGTTGCAAATACACAACCGGAAACGCCAAGTAACAATACAGCTAAAGCAGTGGTTTTCATGTGGTTTTTATTCCTTCAACAATGGGCTTGCTACTCTGAAGTAACACTATGAATTCCCGGGGTTAATTTAAACGTTGTTAGGTGAAACTTGTTTGCCATTCCTTGGCAAGATGGTTAACTTTTACTTTAATAGCCCTTTGTCCGCAGCACCTTCAAGTTGCACTTCTAGTTCTTTCCATAGAGCACGACTGCCTTTAGAAATACGCTCGCCATTGAAGGTCAGGACTTTGTCTTTGGATATGTTGTGCTTCTTCCAGCTGTGACCACCACCATGAATGTTATGAAGCAAAGGCGGCACTCTATCGATCGCCTTACCAAATCTGGCTTCCGGCGACTCACCCGCTTCGAACTCAAGCCATAGATCCAAGTACTCGGTGCTTAAATGGCTCGGCAATGATTTGAGCAAGCGCTCGACGCAGTTTCTCTCTTTGAGCTTGTTTTCTTCGGTTTCACTGGCATAGATGATAGTGTCTCCTGCATCGATTTCCCCAAGGTCATGAATCAGCAACATCTTCATTACTCGGGTAATATCGATTTCTTCATTGGCATAGTCTTTCAACATGAGCGCGCTCAAACAGACGTGCCAACTGTGCTCGGCCGAGTTTTCATATCGGTCCAATCCAACTGGTTTTGTCTGTCGATGAACATCCTTTAATTGTTCAATTTCGACCATGAATTGCAGAATGCCTTTGATTTCTTCCACGATGAGCTTCCTTAACTTAAGTTGATGATTTATCCGAGCTGAGGGTTAAAAGAGCGACAAAGGGTCGTTACTCCCAATAAACCGACATTTTGTAATACGCAACGCACGATTTTTCAAATTCAGAGCCTTCGACAGCCATCCCAAATTTTTGATAAAAACCTAAAGCCGTTGTACGCGCATCGCACCAAAAATATTGGATGTTTAAATCTTTGAGGTTCGAGATTGCATGTTCAATCACGTTTGAACCGATTCCCTGCCCTTGGAATTCAGGCAGCGTCGCAAACTTTCTCAGCCTCGCTTCATTGCCTTGGATATAGATAGACGCGACACAAACCAACTGCTCACCAATAAACGCACCGTAATGCGTTGCGTGTTCGTCATCTGGCACCATACAAAACGACATCGGTTTATCAGGCCAAAGCACTTGATGCCTAACCGGAAGTACCTCCGTCGCTGAAAGCTGTTTTATTTCCATATTCTCGGTTTAAACTCCCGACTTGATGACCCTTGTTGTAATTGCATCGCTTGTGATTGCCATGGTTGTTATTACTTAGCTTATTATTACTAAACTTGGTAAGTCATTAAGTGATAACGCTCTAGTCCCTCTCCTTTTGTGGATGAGATAACAAAGCCTTGCGACTGATAAAAGCCAATGGCGTTTTCATTAGCAGTCAAACACTTCAATGTCAGATCAGGGTAATGTTGTTTGCAAGTCTTGAGTAAAGCAGAACCAGCCCCAGAACGTAGCGTTCGCGGGCAAACATAGAGGTGATGGATGAAACTTTCAGGTTCCCAAACAGAGGCAAAACCTAAAACCTTGTCGCCAGAAACAGCCACCCATATTTCTTCACCTTCTGTATCTAAATCGAAATCGGATAACTTGAAAGCGTCGGCATCAGCCCAATGAAAGGTGTCCTGTCTTGATTCTAGATAGAGCGCCTGTAAAGCGGTTAAATACTTGGGTTGATACCTTGTGACTTCCATGTCGCTCCTGCCAATCCGTATGACTAGAATTAGGGTTGTTGACTAAGCTTATCTACCTGTTAGCCATAGGGTGTTCAGGGTTTAACTGAAGCAGATCCCACAAGTTACCGTAAAGATCTTCAAACACAGCAACGGTACCGTAACCTTGCTCTTTAGGCTCTCGGACAAAGTTAATGCCCAAAGACGTCATGCGTTCGTAATCACGCCAGAAGTCATCGGTGTTTAAGAATAGGAATACGCGTCCACCAGCTTGGTTGCCGATGAAATCGTGTTGCTCAGGCTTGGAAGCTCTAGCAAGTAATAGGCTCACACCGGTTGAATTTGGTGGAGCAACAACAACCCAGCGCTTATCTTCTTCTGGTAGATACGTGTCTTCGATGAGATCAAACTTAAGCTTGTTTACATAGAAATCAAGCGCTTCATCGTAGTCTTTTACCACGAGTGCAATGTGGACAATATTCTGTTTCATAACATACCTTGTTGGGGTTTTAGCTGCGTGGAATAATGCCATGAAGCAGGTAAAGACACTAGGTGTCGCATCATAAATCGTAGTATCTCGTCCTTCACAATCTAAAAGCTACGCATCACCTATAACTCCCAGAATCCGAGTTCGACGCCACCTTGAATAACAATGGCACACATGCCGTGACGTGGTAACTCCATTGGTGGTACTGCGACTTCGGCGCCTAGTTTCTCGGCTGCGTTGACTGCAGACTGAATATCCTCAACCAGCGTATAATGACGAACAGTTGGTTCTTCAGTTTCACGAAGCGGTGCTCGAATGCCAATTACCCCGCCATTAGATAGCTTTGCAGTGCGCGCCCCACCAAGGTTCACATCTGCACCACTGAATTTCACGTTGTAGAGCTGAGCGTATGTTGCACAAACAACATCGACTTCTGGGGTAACCACTTCAAGATATTGAACTTTCATCAAATTTCCTTCTCGAGTTCTTTAAGACTCTCAATCTGCATACAACTGTGCAGGAGTGCTTCATAAAAAATTAATCGGTTTCATATTACTAAGCGATTTGACCGCGCATGATAAATTGCGGGCCTGCTGCGCCACCTAAATACTGCTCACTGGTATCTTCGAAGCCGCCTTTCTTATAACAGTTGAATGCTGCCGGATTTTTGCAATTCACAGTTAAGTAAATCGACTCATACGCTGAGTAATTCGCTTTTAAATATGGAAACAAAGCTTTGACCGTGCCAGTTCCTAAACCTTTACCTTGCTGGTTTTTATCAAGCACAAAAGCTCTTAAGCCAATGCTTCCTTCTGGGCAGAATTCGTAGTGCTCTGAGTAAGCGATATCCAGCTTAAAGAAACCAACAACTTCGTTATCAGACTTAATCACGTGCAAGTACGTCGTTTCACTGCCGTCTAATAGAAACTCCGCAGCTGTGCCAGCGAACTTAACCTGTTCATCGGCGAGTTGGATGGCCTGAACTAACGCCACATGTGATTCTTCAAGCCTTTCGATAGTTATCATTGTTGTTCCTTCTGTATAACACGCACGAAAAACCGACTAGAGCTCATCGCTAGTGTCTCGAGAACCGTAGTTTGGGAAGTTGATATTAAGAACGTTATCGTCCTCAAGCGTGAATAGAACACTTCCATTCTCTACACCAGTTTCGTTCCTATCTGAACAACCTAGAAACAGCTCCCAATCAAACGAATATTGAAGTCGATATTGATTCGCATTGATGTGTAGAACGTCTTTGATTTTGATACCGTTCACCACATGTGCCATATCATCGATGTATGACAGATCAGGGATTAACTTTTCTTCGAAATCACTCTTATGCTCAGTTAAGAAATTGAGCAGTTCAGAACATAACTCGGAGCCATGAACCGATGGTTTAGACAGACTAGAAAACAACATTTCTAAATACTCCAAGGATTGTTTTGATATTGGGAAGATGCGCGCGAGTCTGTTACAAATTCAAGCTCAGCCAGCGCGAACCGTTAAGGCTAAACGTTACTATTATCCGAGCTATTAAACGAGTACATTCGAACTTCATCTCGAGGAAACCAGCCCAACTTTTCGTAAAACTGTTGAGCGTTGATATTGTCGTTATAGACAAACAAGTGAGTTTTAGGGATACCTAACCCTGCAAGTGCGTTGACCGCCTCTGCGACAAGCTTACAACCTAATTTTTGCCCTCTGAAGTTGGCCGAGACAGCTAAGTGTTGTAAATACCCTCGACGCCCATCCGTTCCGACTAACACAGCGCCAATGATCTCGTTGTTATTTTCAGCCACAAAACTCAGACCTGCGTTACGGTTTAAATAGCTCCCAATACTTTCTTTCGAATCGGCATCGCGAATACTCATGCCTTCTGTCTGGGACCACAATGCGATCACTGAGTCGTAGTCTGAAATTGCCATTTCCCGAATGTTGACCACTCTACTCTCCTTGTATATACGGGCGCTTAATACGCTACTTTTTGACGAGCGACTTTGTGAGAAACGATAGCGAGGAATCTACAGGGTGATTTTCTAACACCATCTGGCATTCATACCCTCGTTTCTCATAGAAAGGCTTCGCTTGGAAACTTAATGTATCGACCAATGACGACGTACAACCTTGAGACTTCGCATACTCTTCAATACGCTCAAGTAGCTCACTACCTACTTGCTTTCCTCTCACCGAATCGTCGACCCAGAGAAACTTAATCAGTAACCAGTTCCCCCAAAGGTCAGCGATAATGCCACCGACTTTGTTGCCTTCCTCCATCGCGTAGTACGCAACTTGAGACTTGGGGATCCCTTCCAGAAACGGTGTGTTGTGTTTGATTAACCCGCCTCTGACTTCATTAATGTCTTCATCGGAGGGCTCGATATCGATTTTATATTCCATGCTATTCCTTGAGGTCTTGTTACTAAATGGATCATTCATATCGAATCTACTTCATGAAAACCAACAATGCTCAGTAGCGCTATTTCTGATTCAAACAGCTGTTAGTTTGAATGTTTTATATGGCTTGAAATAGATTCAATACAACGCTTTGCTGACTCACTTACACCAGAGAGTTGAAAGAACCCATGGATTACACCCAAATAAGGCTCATATCGCGCTTCAACACCTTGTTCAGCCATCGATCTGTAGAGTCGCTCCCCTTCATCACGCAGTGGATCAAACTCTGCAGTAATGATCGTTGTAGTTGGAAGGCCGTCAAAGCTTGCATTTAGAAGGTTAAGTTCCGGTTCGTGCAATAAATTGGACTCGCTACCTGCGTATAATTCGAAGCCAGAAAGCAACATGTTCGCGGTGATAATATAGTCTGACCCGTTTTCCACGTAACTGTTTGAGCGGCCATTAGGGTCTAACATTGGATAGATTAGAATCTGCTGGCGCGGTAGCCACGAATCAAATTTCTTAAGTCTCAATGTCGTAGCCAAAGCTAGTTGGCCACCAGCACTGTCACCAACAAACACCAAGTGGCCTGTGTTGCCACCATACTTCAGCCCGCATTCTTTAATGCCGAGTACAGCTTGGTATACGTCGTCGTGTGCCGCTGGGTAAGCGTGTTCTGGCGCGAGTCGATACTTAATGCAGATAACAATAGAGTTCGATTGAAGAGCAATTTGTCTCAATTGAATATCATGAGTTTTAAAGCCACCACTGATAAAACAGCCACCGTGAAAGTATACAGTGATCGGTAAATTTGGCTCGCTCGTTGGTTTATAAACTTTTACCTCAACGCCATTTATTATATCTAGAAACTCGCGCTCGACTTGAGGGCTATCACCCGCCAAAACGGTACTGCCCATATAGCCCGCTCGTCTGTCTTCGAGAGATTGTTGTGAAGGACAAGGTTTACCATTTAACTGAAAATCTTCGACTAGCTCTTTGATGCCAGACTCTAAATACTTGGTCATTTTTATATTCTATGCTGAAAAATCAGCGGAATAATACACCCACACAAACACATGTATATCCATACAGATACAATCTGTGAGCTAAGACTTACTTGTAGAGGCTAAACTTCTTTGTAAACTCACGTAGAATTTCCGTGTCACCAAACAGGCATACACCAAGATACTCAAGGTCTTCTTCTTTGGTTTCTTTGGTTCGTTTCTGCTGCTCAACAGAACCACCTTCGATCATTGAGCTCGTAAAATCTGTAAATTTAATCCCTCGGATGAAGGCTTCTTCGCGCACTTTTCTAAGCTTATTTGAGTTGTCTGCTTTCAGCACGATGAAAGGATAGTGAGATAAATTAGGGTGAACATTACCATCCAAATCTTCATAGTCAACGTAGCAAGCCTCTTCACTTTCTAATCGATTAGATAGGCCAACGCTCAAGTGCCCTAGCACGTTCAATGTTCTTCCTAAATCCATCTTTTTGCTCAAAATCGCTATGAATCGTTTTTGGCTTTCGTCTGGTAAATTGCTCACTACATATCCTCATTCATTCTTAATCGCACTATTTGTATAACGCATTACTGGGGCGTGAGCAATGCAACCTTAGTACTCAGTTAATACGTTTAGTCCATCCAATAGTGCCGAGCAAAGACCAGTATATGGTATCCAACCACAAGGTCATGACTTAATGAATATCTTGGCAGAACCTAAACAGATAACCGTCTGGAGTTTGAACGATGAACTGCTTCTGAGTCGCATTCGAATCACCACATTGATAAGACTTCGACTCTAACGCTAAGTAAATAGATTCAGCGGCACTTTCGTTAACTCTCTGATATAGAAGTTCGATATCGATAACATCCCATTGGAAGTTTACGCCACGCCCTAAAGGTAACGCCAGATCACCTGAAAGCAATTTTCGACTTTTGCCCGCAATCCCTTCAAGCATCACATCAACACCATCAAGCGTTAGATAAGCAAACTCCTCATCTGGGCGCTCGTATTTCACTTCAAACCCTAACACATCGACAAAGAAGGATTTGCTCACATTAATATCGAAACAATAAAGCTCCGGAACTACTCGTAACGTCATGATTTATCCTTTGCACGTGCACTTAGAAATATGGAAAACTGTTCAGGATATCCACTTATCAAAAACAGCTTCAATATTATGTCCGTCTGGGTCATGAATAAAACATGCGTAATAATTTTCGGTGTAATGTGGACGGGGCCCTGGAGCACCATTGTCTTTAGCTCCGGCCAACAGCGCAGCATCATAAAACTCATGGACTTGTTGTTGGTTGGCGACCCGAAAGGCAATGTGGAAACTCGTTAAAGGCCCCTCTACGTTCGAACTGCACATCTCAAATAAAAAGCCTTTTCCTAAATCAAACGCCCAGAACTTTCCCTTTTCTCCAAAGGCGACTTTATACCCCAGTGGGCGAAACGCCTCTTCATAGAATGTGCGGCTTTTTTCTAAGTCACTTACGGAGACGGTCACGTGGTCAATCATATTCTTACCTTAAGATTCGATGAGCAGAAAGATTATCTCAACGCCCTTATTCTTTGAAGCAAAACCAAACATATCAACCCACTAAAACGTAAAGCCATAGGCTCAACGTGTAGCACAAAGAAAGTAACCAACCGTTGTCAGGCTTCAATCGGCTCTCCAATTTAGGTCGCTGTTGTATTCGATTCTGCCACGACAAAGTGTTCTAGCTTGAAGATGTGATGCTCAGGAATTCTTCTACCGACAGGGGTAAAGTACTCATCATTCAGATCAGCCAATGTCTTGTTTTGTGTTAATGCAAAACCATTTTCAGACAACAAAGTTTCGATCTCTTCAGCGTTGAAGAACGATACCCAAGGTTCACCGACCTTTGCGGATAAGTTTTTAATGGTTTCCGCTCGCTTCGTCGCCTTGGGATACCCTTTACCAAAACAAGCTTCAGGATCATTTTTTAGCGATTCATCGACATACGATATAAAGAAAGTAGAACCCGAATGTTTTGTAAGCTCAGACAGCTCTTTAATGGTCGAGGCTGTCGCGTCTTTGCTTATGTATTGCGAAACACCTTCTAGGGTAATGATCGTGCGCTTCGATTGATCGAACCCCGCCGCTAAGAGCTGTTCGGTGAGTGACTGGCGATTAAAATCTACGCCGACATAGCTAACATTGCTCGCGTTAGGCAAATTTTTAGGCAACTTAGAGCGCTTTCTAACTTGAACTTCGGGCTGGTCCACTTCAAAAACCTTCAACGAAAAAGGCTGTTCAAGGCGATGAGCTCTCAAGTCATACCCAGCCCCTAATATGATGTATTGCTCTGAGCCACTCGCCGCATTCTTTTCGACAAGATCATCAATGAAGCGGGTGCGAGAGATTAAGTGCTCATGAAAACCTGGGGCAAACTTTTGAGTTATCCAAACGCTAAGCTTATGCCCCATGAGTTTGATCAGACTTGCACTTAAAACAAACAGTTTTGCATAAGGGTCGTTAATCACGCGCTGATTAGGTTTAGCCAAGGTTTCGATATATCGCTGCTTTGCCACACCCTAGGCAGTGCCGTCTTTTCTAAAAATCGAATCACTCATAAAGCCCCCTTCTATAAAAACTTACGCTGTATTATGTCATGGGAAACAAGACAGCAACCTAAAACCATAAATCTTGATGCATAAACTCAGACTTAGCTCCAAAGTACCAAAGGTTAAGCATCTTATTTTTATTCTAGAGGCCTATTACGAGACTTTCTTTATTGGCTGACATACTAACAACACGTAAACCAATACGAAACTAAGCACAATGGCACCTAAAGTGCTAAACCCAGCATAATCCATTGATATCGAAAACGAGAAAGGGGCAACAAAGAAGAGTGAGTAGTAATAAATAGTAAAAGGCTTCAATACTTGAGCGCATTGTTTACATGGCATGTGCTTGGAAGGATGCAACTTTGATTTCTCTTTGATAGAAACCGCCGCCCCACAATTAGGACACTTGAACATCGAACATCTCCTTAATACGACCAAACCTACTGTTTCAATACTGCAAGGCGTTGTGAAAGAGCCTTGTTAGTTGACTTAGTACGCTGCACCATTGATCTTACGAACTGGGATACTTGCAAGCACTTCATTTTCGGCCATTCTCATATTCACGGCCAAAATATCTGCGGAGCATTTCTCGGTCGTTACATAGTGCGTTAAACATCCACATGACTTACAACGATGAAATTCGACTTCTTTATCGCCCCAGCAATAAAACTCAGTTTTCTCGCTCAAGTTGATCTGAACTTGCTCTGGAGAAAAATACGCCCAAGCGGCAGCATAACGTCGGCAGATAGAACAATTACACTCCCCGACTTCATCTGGAAGCGAACTCAGTTCTAAACTCACGCTTCCACAGTGACACTTTAATTCCATTTGATTACTCCCTGTATTCACATAGCAACGAACTAACAATTTGCATTACTGCGCTAGCTTCGCAAGGATGACTGGATCGCTCAACAGATTCGTCAGAGGAAGAAACAACGGCTCAGGTAACTCATCTAGCTTAAACCATTTCCATTGCTTACATTTATCCGGCTCTGTCACCTGTGGTTCGCCGCTAACGTCAGAAGCAACAACAAACAGCGTTATATAGTGCTTGTTCTCTTTCTCAAAAATATCATTGGTAAAAGAGAGCTTCTCAAATGCATTAACAACCAAGCCAGTCTCTTCGAGTGTTTCGCGTTTGAGTGTTTCGCGTTTGGCACACTCTTCAATGCTCTCACCCCATTCAAGATGTCCGCCCGGCGTTGCCCATGTATGAGCCCCGTGAGAACCAATTCGTTCTCCAAGTAACACTCGCCCTTCACGTAGAATAACCGCAGCGACACCTACTCTTACTTCCTGACTCACTTAAAACTCCTTGTTTCACGGAACGTGTGTTGCGTCGGGAAAAATATAATTAGACAAACATGAAACCGATTCACACTAGAGCGTCTAAGCTCAAGCTCTATAGGATAAAAAAAGATAGACATAGCGCGAGTTTCAGATAGTAGCCCTTTTAAAGTATCGCGGCTCTAAAGCTGGAAGGTCCGAGAATATGTATAAAGTAAGATGACTCAATTAACCTTGGTCCGTTAGCTAACTCCAAATTATGACTAAAAGAGGTTAAGCACTCCCAGCGCTAAATTCCTACCTTGTTCCGTAAACAACCAAAGAAATCCGCAGACATTTAACAAAATCGCAACCCAAAGGATGAATTTGAAAGGCTGCTTTCTTGATTTATGTCGTAGCTGGAATTGAGCCAATAACGCTCCTGGCCAACCACCTAAAAGAGAAAGCATATAAAGTGTTTTCTCTGGCGTTCTCCAATCCCCGCTCAGTGCAGCTTGCTTATCCCAAGCGAACATAAAATACGTAAAGATGCTCAATACAATATATAAAGGGATCAGCAGTTTCTCACCATTGAACACTATGACCGATGCGGTCGCTGCTACCAAAAAACTAAACCCGAACAAGACCGTGAAAGGAAAGCCATTAGCACCTTGAACTATCACACTTTCAGCTTTTAGACGCCCTTCATTATCTTCCGTTACTTCAAAGGTAACACTGTCTTGTACTTTAGGGCGGTAACCGCGATTTGTGACAGATGAAATATGGAAAAACACCTTCAATTCACCACCAACAGAAGAAATGAAACCGTAACCCTTAGAGTCATTCCACTCTATTACCTGACCTTTGATCATAAAACGTCCTAATCTCTGACTTATAAGGGTTAACGTAGCATCACTCGATGCCTCTTAACATATAGCGGTCTAATAGACCAAAAACACCGAGTGTTTAAATACTTTGCGACGACTATACTTTAAAGCGCTTCATTAACTCTCTTTTAGAGCCCATAAGCTCTTGGTAAGATGATATGTCTATTTTGAAACACATGTGATTCTTATCATGCCGTATGTAGAAACCAGACTTATGCTGACGTAAGTAATCAGTCGGAATATCGAGCAAATGTAGATTCACACCATCTTCAAGTAAAAAATAGATTTGCTTAACCCTATTATCATCAATTTTGTCCAATGAAACCTCTAACCACCAAACAGGTAGAGCCTTGTTAATCTTGGAAAAATGAGTATTACGATTTTGAAAGTCAATACCATAGATACTTCTCGCTCGCTGCATTGCTTCTGACTTTTTCATGATTCATGTCCTAGCCTCGGATACAAATCAATTATAGCAACGAATAACATATCAAATATGCCAAGGAGATGTATAAACACTCAAACTACTGATTGATAGTATTGGAGAAGAAAACAAGTTACGCTACACATTAATACGCCTACCTGTCGGCATTGCTTCCAAACGCTCGCCTAATACTTCTTTCAACAGGCCATAAGCTTTCTTGCCTGTGCAGTGCCCTGTATAAAGTTTATCGATGGGATATTGAGACAACGTCAATCCAAGCTCTCTAATGTCTTGCTTTGTGCCACCAATACTATTAAACAATGGTAACCCTACTAGATGGAATCCCCCGACAACGGCTTTTATTCTCTCTCCTGGGAACAAAGTAACGGCTGTATCAACCATATTGAGAACGCCACTATGCGCACAACCGGTAAATATAACTAAACCGTCCGGCTCTTTAATCACTAACAGTAATTCATGATCAAATAAGTCACGCTCTCGTTGATTCTTCGACTGTGTATATAGGTATTTATTGCCCTTAGGTTGTTCGTGTTTCGCGCTAATATCAGTAATAACAAAGACATTGGGAGCGATCTCGGTCGTACGATTGACGAAGACTAACCGCTCATTGCTGTTTTCTAATAAATCCTTATTGATCCCGACATCACTTTTGAAACCAAAAGCCCGGAAGTGATAGCTTTTCTGTTCGCAATTTTTCAGAAACACTTTGGCTTTAGAGTTATGAGCAACAAAATCAGCGGTGCCATTACAATGATCATGATGTCTGTGTGATATAACGGCGAGGTCTACATCTTTGATATCAATACCCAGTAACGGTGCGTTTTGACAAAACGTATCGCCACTTCCCATATCGAACAAGATCTTTAGCTTCTCGGTTTCAATATGCAGTGATAGCCCGCGCTCAACAGCTAAGTCTGTCCTGTTATCCAGTCGAGAGTTATCAACCAGCGTCGTTATTTTCATAGTTCTCTTTTGATTTATTTACGTCAAGTGCTGTTAAGGTCTATCCCTCACAAACAATGCCGAAAACCGACTAACTTAAACATAGGCGTACACATTCTTGGAAATACCACATGCCATGATTCACATCTAAGCTGTTTGTGGTTCTGACACCGCTACACTTTCATTTAACCTTATATACATCAAGTGTTTGTCGTAGAAATTATTTCTCGCACAACCATGTTGTAACGCCTTTTTATAGATTGAAGCCACAAATATATCAGCAACGTTAAAGTCACTGCCTACTGCAAACTCTGATTCACGACAGATTGACGTACTTAACTTTTCTAGACAGCACATAATCCATTCCCCACGAAGCTCCCGCTTTGAACGCTCATGTAGCTCTGGACGCATGAACCTTAATACTGTTCTGTTTTGAGGGGAATGAATACTAGAGTTTACGTATTCGCAAACTCTACGAATGTGCGTTTTTTCAACAAGGTCTTGTCCAAATAAGTTGGGGTTAGGGAATCGCTCTTCAAGATACTCAATAATCGCCATTGATTCAGAAAACACCGAACCATCGACCGAGAGTGATGGAACATAACCAAAAGGATTTATATCTAGGTATGTGGTCGTTAGTTCATCAGAGCTAACCTCGATTCTATCGTAAGGTATCCGCTTGAAATTAAGCACCCACTCGACCCTTTCGGAACTGTTCGATCCTTGTGCGCTATACAATAAGGCTTGCATACATCCTCCCCAAAGCATGCTGATGCGTTAAGTTGTAAACTGCGTAACCGCACTTCCAGCATTTATCGATAAGCCAAACTGGTTTGAACTAAAAATGCCGCGCATTGCGAATCAGCTTAAAGTACTCTCAAATTTTCGTTTCGCAGACGTTATTGCTTGAGCTATTTTGGCCCGATGGTTTATTTCCCACTCAGCGAGTGTTAATGACGCCTCTTTACTCGCTTTCTGTGAAGCCATTAAATACACTTCGTCTTTTCTGGATTTAGGAATAACGACGATACCTTCTGCATCAGCAACAATGATATCTCCCGTAGAGACCTTTGCTCCCCCGCAAGTGATTGGAGCGCCCAATTCAGAATAAACCTCTTTCTTTCCCGGTACTGGATGAACACCTTTCGCAAAAACTGGAAACTTCATGTCTGAAATTTCAGTCAAATCTCGAATGACACCATCAATAATAAAGCCTTTGATACCTCGACTCTTCGCGACTGCGCATACATTACCGCCGGCTACGGCATATTCGCAATCAACTCCATCCACTACAATGATAGAGCCTTCTGGTGCTTCGTATATGGCTGAATGAAGCATTAAATTATCACCAGAAGTTAACTGGACAGTAAACGCTTCTCCACAAATTCGCGGTATTCCCTGCCAAAGAGGACCAATACTAAAATTAGTAAAGTGGTCGTTACTTAGTATGTTTCCGTAATCGGTTGTCGCTAATTTAGAAAAATCTCGCTTCATATTTACTCTCCACTTTCAAAGTGGGCAAATACTTCTGCGCCAGTCATATTGTGCGTTTCATTTTTAATTTCGTAGTATTCGGGCTTTTCATCGATGAATATCTGATGAGTTAACTTGTAGTCATCCCCAGACATCAATAAACCAACAGGAAGGTGGTACTGATTATTTGGCACCAAAAAGTAAAACAAGTGAGTACCACATTTACCGCAGAAACCTCTCTCTGCCCAATCTGATGATTTATATCTCACTACATTTGATTCACCTGATATTTTGACGGAATCAGAGCAATCAATGACTAACATCGGGCCGCCAGACCAATTCCTACACATACTACAATGACAAGCCCCCAATTCATTACTGGCGTACTCTACTTCCAACTCAACTGAGCCACATAGGCACTTTCCTTTACCTTTCATGAATCCTCCAATCTTTGCAGTGTGTGAAATGAATAGCAGATAACGCTTTTTATACCGATGACTTAATAAGAAAGGTCATTTTTTGTTTCCCTTCTCCGACAGATACACGGCATACTTTTTAGAGACCCATTTATGCATATGAAGCCCTGTTTTACGAAAAAGATACCAATCTATAGCAGCTAGAATCACCAAACCGATTACAGTACCCATTGTAAAACCTCCATGCTCATTGAAATGTTACTCTAACAAATGGTTAAGAAAAGCACTGTGAACCTAAACAAACTATTAAGACTAGATATGGATAGTTACTTTTATTCAGGAAGAATTGCAGGGGTATGATGGCCGCTTAAGTGTTGAACGTGATACCACCTTCAACGCGTAGTGAAAATGCCAAGTATTGTGAATCTCTCTTGAACAACTTATTAAACATATTTATCATCTAACAACTAAACTTTTTGGATTACTTTCATATGTTTACATCGGATGAACTATCAGCTTACGCAACAAGCGTGGCTGCCATTGCCGCCATACTATCAGCTGTTGCAGCGTTTAAAGCAAACAGTACTGCCAAAAGTGCAGTCAAACTACAGCAACAACTTGAAAACAGTAAGTTGAGCTTTATAAAGCACCAAGAAAGCCTAAGACTCCTTCAGTCCATCATTTCTTCTTTCGCTCAAATAGAAGCTCTCGCTAAATCAGATAGATGTGACAATAACAACGAAAAAATTGACACTGTAATATCTCAGTTCCAGACCGATATTGAAATTCTGAAAGCCATAGACTCTGAAATTGGAACTCTCATAGCTAAATGGGAAATTGATCGTGAAGTGAAAAACGATTCTATTCCTCGAGTGATCTACTACATCATAGGTAACATGCATGCAATTATTGGCAATAAATACGATGAGTTCTTTAACACTAAAAAACTTGAGCTAATAACTATTCAAGAACAGCTTTTTAGGTCCATCGCTAAATTTGAATAGTGTGTTTAACAGCTATTAAACCAAAAAATTCCGCACTTAAATCCAGAATATTTCTGTGTAGTTTCTAAGATAGGCAAGCAATATGCAACCAAGCCATTGCATAACAATGGCTTATGTCACAGCTAATTTTAGGCATGTGAAAAATCGATTATTTCAATTCATCTGGAATGCGGCGATCTTTGTGATAATACTCTCGGTCGCGTTCGTTGATTTCGCGAACTACACGGCATGGGTTACCAACTGCGACGACATTGGCTGGGATGTCTTTGGTGACGATGCTGCCTGCGCCGATTACTGAGTTTTCACCAATGGTGACACCGGGAAGTACGACGGTGTGTGCGCCAAGCCATACGTTGTTGCCAATACGAACGGGGATATTGAACTGCGCTGCTTTTAGCCTGAGTTCTGGGCTGATGGGATGTGTGCCAGTGGCGATGGTCACGTTAGGCGCAATCATCACGTTGTTGCCAATGAATACGTCTGTGTCGTCGACCAGAGTTAGATTGAAGTTAACGTATACGTTGTTACCTAGGTGCGTGTGACGCCCCCAGTTCGCATGTAATGGTGGTTCAATGTAGCAGCCCTCACCGACTTCGGCGAACAACTGCTTCATGATCTGCTGTCGTTTATCCCCTTCGCTCGGGCGAGTATGGTTGAAATCGTATAGCACTTCTAAGCATTGAGTTTGCTCAGCAACCAAATCAACGTCGTCACAGTAGTAAACGTCTTGGCTGTGCATTTTAGCCTTTATATCCATGTTTGAACCTATTTGATCATTGCCTTATGTCGGCATAAATAAAGAAACAGATGGATAATTTGAAGTTTTCACTGGCCTTAATGCAAGTTGGATGAATTAACGCGGCCTGATGTTTTCAGCCACACGCCACACCACACCACTTGGGTCAGTGATACAAAACTCAAGCATTCCCCAAGGCTGTTCAACAACCTCGGAAACGGTAACTTCAAATTCCGACACTACATTAGAGTTTTGGATGTGTTGATACCAACTTTTTACGTCTTCAACCAGCAAGTGCATCATGTAATTGTGACAGTGCGCAGGTTCATAAAAGTTTTGCAGAAGGAAGGCACAACTGCCGTGTCGTAGATAGGCGATATCGTGAAATTCAGACATCAGATCGAAGCCGATTGACTGGTAAAAACGCTTGGATAAATCGAAGTCTTTCGCGGGTACGAAAGACTTAATTTCTGAGACTTTGAGGTTTTCCATCCTACATCCTTATAGTGTTGATATCCTTGTGCTGACACGCTTAACGCTTTAAGTGGTTACAGCGTTTATTCAGAGCTATTATTCAGAGCTATTATTCAGAGTTTTGCTGAAATGAGTCGACTTCGGCTTTGGTTAGATAACGCCACTGGCCTGCTTCAACATCTAAACGCACATCTCCAATCTGTTCACGGTGTAGGCCAACAACTCGATTCCCTACTGCAGCAAACATTCGTTTCACTTGATGAAACTTACCTTCTGTAATGGTCAACAGCACTTCTTTACTGGTAATCACTTCGAGCTCTGCCGGACGCGTCGGTTTTTGCTCGCCTTGCAATTGAATGCCCGCTTTAAACTTATCAGCGACATCGTCTTTGATATCTCGTGACAATGCCACGCGGTACACTTTCTTACATGACTTGGTTGGCAGCGTGATGTTGAATGACCATCGCCCATCATCGGTAATCAAAACTAAGCCTGTGGTGTCGGCATCTAAGCGCCCTGCAATGTGCAGTTCTGATGCTTTGTCTATCTCGATGTATTTAAACAGTGATGGATAAACTTCGTCGATATTGGAGCAGATAGTACCCGCAGGCTTGTGCATTAAAAGGTAACGAAATTCACGCAACTTAAGCGGCGTGCCATTTAACAAGATGGTGTTGTTTTCATGAACCTGAGTCGATTCATCGGTGACTGTTTCACTGTTTACGTTCACCTCGCCATTATGGATGCGTTCAATTGCTTCAGGCTTGGTTAGTTCAGTGCTTTTACATAGGTATTTATCAATGCGCATTAATCGTCGGCACCACATTTTGCGCATGGCTTGTAAGTTCGTTCACCTTGCTCGATAACCACATAGTCACCAACGCACTTGTCACATAAAGCGAGCTTTGGGTAAGCCTCTTTTTGTTTCTTTGCGTTGATGTTGCCTTCGGTGGTGTATACGGTTCTCATTTTGATGCCTTTGTTTGAATAACGTGAGAGGCGCAAATTGTATCACTGTTTACAGCTTTGATTGGAGTGGTGGTGCATAGATAAGTTGATTTTAAGTGCCGCTATTCCATGTTCCCTCCCCGTAACGGCTTAACCATGAACAACAAAGTCAACGTGCCACGCCTATCAGTGGTAAAATGATAAAAGCTCACCAACCAATGAAGTCGATAATGAAAGATTGTAATCAATGCGGAAAATGCTGTATCAAATACGGAGATGGCGACCTTGCCGCGACTCAAGAAGAGATCGATTTGTGGGAGCTGTTCAACCCAGACATCTTTGAATATGTTCGAGGAAGCGAGATATGGTTTGATCCTGAATCTGGCGAACGTTTAACTCGATGCCCTTTTCTGGAGCTGGTTCCGACGAAAGACACCAAGGCTCAAGCCAAGTACACATGTAGTATTTACTTAGACCGACCAGAAGATTGCCGACACTACCCAAGCCTAATTAATGAGATGGTACGAGATGAGTGTGAAATGATTGAGGTGGTGGATTTACAAGACACGAAGAAAGCTCAAAGGAAACTCGACCTATTGATGAAAGACAGCCGCCCTTCAAGCTATTCGTAAGCGATGATCTTTTGAAGATCAATCTTCAGCATTCGCTAATAGCCGCTAAAACCTTAAGCCAAATACTGGTTCGCTTCTAACCAATCAAGCGCAACCAGTGCTGCCAATGAACATACTGCTCTGTCGTTGCCGTTAACAAACTTAAGTTCTTCGATTTCGGCATCTGGAGACAGTACGCCAGTATAATCAGCAAGGTAACAAGTCAATTGCACTGATACGCCTTCCGCTTTGCCATCAGCTTGTCCTGTAAACGTCTCGACGTATTTGATGGAATCAGGCACTAAATCAACTGAGATCTCTTCTTTGATTTCGCGAACCAGTGCTTGCTCATCACTTTCGCCAGCTTCACGCTTACCACCCGGTAGGTAGAACAGTTCTTTGCCTTTTGATCTCACCATCAACAGCTTGCCGTCTTTGATGAATATCCAAGCCAGCTTATCAATTATCTTATGCATGTCGTTAGACCTTATTTCTGTTTTAGTTCTCGTTATTACTGAATCTAGCCACACCATTAGTCGCGACCAAACAAAGCCTGGGTATGTTACACGCTGGAATGAATATACTCTATTGAATCGAATGGGAAATATCATAACCAAAACGAAAAATGACAGCGTTCGAGACAATGCTCGTCAACTGTCATTGCAATGTTTACTGATTGTTCGTTAGCTGTTCGCGAATATTATCAATCGACTAGCCACTTAAGCGCAGAGTCGTGGTCTTCGAATGACTTAATCTCACCAGACACAAACCAACTCCCTACTTTTGAAGCAAATTCTTGCCAGCTTTTATCACCATAAATCGCGATTTTGTCTATCTTCGAATTGAGCTCTAATCCCAGTTTGAAATCATCCCAAGCAGCACGTAACTCCCAACCCGTTAAGGTAGAGATGTCGACCAGCATCTTGAGTTTAGATGAATCGAGTTCTTCTAGCGTGGTATTTAGAATTGGCATCATTGCTTGATAGTCATGGTGTGTGAGTTTGCCTTTCGCTTTAAACACAACGATGGTTTCACCGCTAACACGTTCAATTCCAACCGATATTCCGTGACGTTCGATACTCATAACCTAGCCCTCATAGTGGAAACTATAGTTAGCTTAGAGGATTAAACAACAAAGAGATGAGAGGTTGACGTCAAAACGGACAAGCACTTTATCTGGGCTTAATATCAGAGAGTTAATCGCACTTCCCCAACAGTTCGCTTAGGCTTTGAACTTGCGCGAAACGTGGGTGCTGTGACTTAAGCTCAACTCCTTCCGTGTTCAACCACACCGTATTCAAACCCGCTTCAAGTGCTGGGTAAATGTCTTTCTCTAAGGTGTCGCCAACCATGGTGATGTCTTGTGGTGCAACACCGAGTTTGGAAATGATGGCAGGATAGAACCCCGACTCGAACTTAGAAAAGCCAATGCTCGCCTTACAAAAGTAACCCAAGATATATTGAGACAGGCCAACACGCTCGAAGGCACGAATGATGTCGTCTTTACTGGAATCACCAGCATTGGTGGCAACATAAACTTGGTGATTGTTGGAGAGTTCAGCCAGTAATGCACGAACACCACTCACTTCTTGTACGGTTTCCCAGTCACACATCTTCCCTTGTGCGTTTGGGAAATCGACCATCAACGTATTGCCCCAGTCGAATAAGACTATTTCTGTTAATTCGATTAGCTTTGTCATCTTGCCTCCTGCATACGATGAATTATCTAATGTTTAAGCGAGCCTATAAAAACTTCTCGATAAGGATCTCGTCAAAGTACTGATCGCCAATCTTACCGTGTTTTTTAGCCGTACCGACGATTTCAAAACCTTGCTTAAGGTATACCACTAACGCGCGCTCGTTGTCTGCTCTTACATAGGCGAACAGCTTTTCATAACCTTTGGCTTTGGCTGATTTGAATGTGTAATCGAACAATTGCTTGGCAACGCCCTGCCCACGGCTATTTGCATCAACATAAGTGCCAATAATACCAACATGGTCAAAGGCCTTAGTGTAAGTAGCAAATGGTTCGACATTCTGAAAACCAAGTAACTGGTTGGTCGTCTCGGTGACTGCAACGCTAAATACACCACGCTCAGGGAACGACTCAATGAATGCCTTTTCTTCATCAACAGTAAAAGTCTGATCCAAGATCGTATAACGCGCTTCGATAATGATTGGACTTAATACATCAATAATGCCTTGTGCATCTTCTACCGCGACTTCTCTGATTGTTAAGCTCATACTTCTCTGCCTTTTTATTGCTTTGGGCAGATTCTATCGCTATATGCCATCCCTTTGATAGGACACAATGTTGTCGAAGGCGATATCAAAGTAGAGTTCGTAGCTATTTTGTTCAACATAGCCCAAATGTGGAGTCGCAGTGACGTTTGGTAAGGACAATAGCGGTTCGGTGTCTGTTGTTACTGGCTCACAATCGAACACATCAATAGCGGCAGTTTTGGTCGGTACCTCGCGTAGTTCATGATACAGAGCCATCGGTTCGACTAACTCGGCACGGCTGATGTTCACAAACAGTGAGTCCGCCTTCATCAAGCTAAGGTCGTGTGCCGTAACACATCCTCTGGTGACATCATTCAAACGCAAATGCAAAGAAAGCACATCTACTTCTCGAAAGAAATCTTGTTTGGTTGTTGCTGCTTCAAAGCCATCTGCTTGTGCTTGATCGCGTGAAGCTTGGCTGCCCCACACTATGACAGACATCCCAAATGCTTGGGCATATTGTGCAATGCATTTTCCGATTTTTCCGTAGCCCCAAATACCTAGCTTCAAGCCCTTCAAAGTTCGACCTAACCCTAGCGAGCCAGAATCTTGCCACTGGTTTTGCTTAAGGTTTGAAGCGTAAGTCGGAATGTGGCGCGATGCAGCCATAATCAACGCCCAGCATAATTCAGAGGGTGCGACTGGCGAGCCTTGGCCTTCTAACACGGTGATGCCAAATCGTTCGCACATTTTCGGGTCGATATGGTTACTCACTTTGCCCGTCTGGCTAATAAGATTGAGGTTTGGGAGCTGCGATAACAAAGTTTCGGTGATCTCGGTTCTTTCACGAATGAGCACAATGACTTCAAACGAGACCAATTTAGCGACGAGATCTTGCTCTGAGTAAGTCTCGGTAAATACCGTGACATCGTATTGTTCGAGTTTGTTGAAGCAATCGAGGTCTTTAACAACGTTCTGGTAGTCATCCAATATCGCTATCTTCACATCACTCTCCTTGTGATTGTTGATTATCTGTCGTTGGTCAATGAAGGTTAAAGTGCCAAGCTTTCCGATTCAACACGGACACTCACTGGGACTTCACTATTGATAAACCACTTTGAAACGCTCCAATATAAGTAACATGTCTTCACTTGGCGAGATCTTGAGCTCTTCACATTCACGAGAGAAGAAGCTCCAGTGAGCTTCTCTCCACCATTCAAGTGTTTTATCACCCTCACCTTCGGCGGCAGCAAACTCAGCAGTGACTTCGTTGTATTTGCACGACGACACCGACGTGATCTCAACGATACAGATGGGCTCACCATCCCAATCGGTGACGACTTGCAAGTGACCAACTACTGGTCTCGTCTCTCCTTCATGGCTGTACCAATATTCAAGGCTGCAAGACGCCTGTTTTTCGCCCTTAAGAATCAACTGCGCACAAAGGTTGGCGTTGTACTCGTCGGCGCAGTAATAATCAGCACTAAAGGAGGTGTATTGCGAGGCAACGTCTGCTGGCAATGTGTTGAGGTAGCTATCAAGATAAGCTTTGCTTCTTTCTTCCATGATCTTTCCAAATTCAATATTAGGTTGAGCCGATAAATACTTATAGATTAAGCATCTGGCTGCATTGGGAGTAACCTATCAAGCCAGGTTATTGCTGTAAACCGAGTGAATATCAAAATGTGGGCTGAGAAAGCAGAATCTCGGTAGGATTTCGAGGCCAATACAAAAAGATCCAAAAAGTGAAAGAAGAGCCAAAAGCACCTTTAGTCTGTGCTTTTAGCTATTCGTATCTCGTTACTAATAGCTCGTAACTGACGGGGTATTAACGGTTTAAGAAGTCGACCGCTTTGTCTGGGAAGTCAGTAAACACACCATCGACTTTGACTTGGTTGTAGAAGACATTCAACATGCCATCAAAGTTATCAGCATAAGCTGGGATTCTTCCCGGGTCAGCACGGAACGTGTACGGGTGAACATCTAAGCCTGCGTCTTTTGCTGATTTCATTAACGGCTTAATAATGATGTTTTCTTTGGTCGATACATCGTCCACCAACATTGGCTTCCAAGGGCCTATTCCTTCCGCGTAAGTCGCGACTTTTTCCATGCCACCAGCTTCAAACATCCAGTCGTAACTGTACGGCGTTGCTTTGTCGCCCTTGTAAGTCATGGTTTCATTCCAATCTGTATAGGCCATCAACTGAACGAGCTTAAGATCCATTTCCATCGCTGGCATGAGTTCATCATTAATGCGTTGAAGTTCATTGGCGTCAAAACACTGCAAATACACTTTGTCGTCTTTCGATAGGTAACCATATTGATGCAAGGTCGCAAGCACAGCTTTTGAGATATCTTTGCCTTCGTGACGATGGAACCAAGGCGCTTTAATTTCAGGATAGATGCCCACGTCATAACCTAAGGTCTTATTTAAGCCTTGGATCAGCTCAATCTCTTCTGCAAAGGTAGCGACACGGAAATCAGACCGCCACATTGGGAAGCGTGCTGGGAACCCAGCCACTCGATTACCTTGGTCATCTAGGTTAAAGCCTTCAGTCACCTTTAATGATTTGATCTCAGCGAGCGTAAAATCAATCGCGTAGAAACGGCCATCTGCTCGTGCACGGTCTGGAAAGCGGTCCGCGACATCGGTGACTCGGTCTAGATAGTGATCATGCAAAACCACCAATTGGTCGTCTTTGGTCATCACGACATCTTGTTCGATGTAGTCGGGTTTCATCGCATAAGCGAGCGCTTTAGCGGGTAATGTGTGTTCAGGTAAATAACCAGAAGCGCCGCGATGTGCAATCACTAAAGGATCGGCGAACGCATTTGCAGATAAACTTAGTGCTAATAAGGTCAGAGACAGTGACGTTGTTTTCATTATTGTTTCCCTTGATAAAACAGAAGCAGGATATACCTGCCTCTGTTGTTATTTATAGATGTGATTCAGTAAATACACTACTGAGCTAGCGCTTCTCTCTCTCGTTCGAGATCTTTTTGTTTGTGGTGCGCACGTTCACCTAAGAAGGCGTAAAGCAGACAGATTATTGAAGCCACACAAGCGCCGACCAAGATAATGAAGCCGCCATCCCAGCCGTAATGGTCAACCATAAAGCCGAGTATTGCGTTCGCAGCAACCGCGCCACCTAAGTAACCAAACAAACCTGTTAGACCAGCCGCTGTACCTGCTGCTTTCTTAGGTGCAAGTTCCAGTGCATACAAACCGATCAGCATTACAGGGCCATAGATAAGGAAACCAATCGCAACCAGTGCCAACATATCAACCGTTGGGTTACCTGCTGGGTTCAGCCAATATACCAACACAGCGACTGTCACTAGAACCATGAACAAGATACCTGCAGGTGCGCGTCGGCCTTTGAATAACTTATCTGAAATCCAACCACACAATAAAGTGCCAGGGATACCAGCCCACTCATACAGGAAGTAAGCCCAAGATGATTTATCTACTGAGAAGTCTTTTGCTTCTTTTAAGTAAACCGGAGCCCAATCGAGTACGCCATAACGAATAAGGTAAACAAACGCGTTAGCAATCGCGATTGACCACAACAGCTTGTTAGAGAAAACGTACTTAAAGAAGATCTCTTTCGCCGTCATTTCTTTCTCATGAGACGTATCGTAGTCGTCTGGGTAATCGTCTTTGTGTTCTTCAATCGGTGGTAAGCCGCAAGATTGAGGCGTATCTCTTACCGTAAACCAAACAAAGACAGCAACGAGAGTGGCAAAAAATGCAGGAACATAAAAAGCGGTTCGCCAATCGTCGTTAAAAGCCCACAGCCCCAACAAGAACATCGGACCAATCAAACCGCCACCCACGTTGTGAGCAACGTTCCATACCGATACGATCTCACCACGTTCTTTTCGTGACCACCAGTGAACCATGGTTCGTCCACAAGCTGGCCAACCCATACCTTGGAACCAACCATTCAAGAACAGCAGAATAAACATCGCAGTGATGCTGCCTGTTGCCCAAGGCATAAAGCCAAAGCAGAACATCACCAGCGCCGACATTAACAAGCCACCGCTGAGGAAGTATCGAGGATTAGAACGGTCAGAAACACTGCCCATTAAGAACTTAGATAAGCCGTAAGCGATAGATACCGCCGCTAATGCAACCCCTAGTTCTCCACGGCTAAAACCTTGTTCAATGAGATAAGGCATCGCCAAACTAAAGTTTTTACGGACTAAGTAGTAACCCGCATAGCCAACGAAGATACCGAGAAACAGCTGCCATCGTAGTCGTGTGTAGGTGCTATCGATTTTGTCTGATGACAAGCGATCGATATGCGCCATAGGTTTGAATATTCCAAACATAGGAACCTCATAATTATTGGGCGAAGGAAGAATTAAAATGCTCGAACGAAAAAATTTAGCGCTCATTCGAAATCAAGGGAATTGTATGTGCTTCAGGATTAATTTCTGTGATAGAGGTAGTCATTAACAAAAAATAACTTTAAATACAGCACATTAGTTTCATTTAATTAGACTGCGATTCATGTTTTTGTTTGTATCTGTTTAATTAAACATCAGAACTTTCGAGGGTGAATAAATCCAAAAAGAGCGAGCGAACACAAATCAACCAACAACAAGTTTGTTATTACTGCGAATGCATAGTGAATACCGACAATTTTGGTTGAATCTGTGGAGTTATGAAGGTGGTTTGGGCTATTGGTTAAAGAAGTTCGCCAAAATTAATACAAACAAAAAGGGTCTAGATTTCTCTAGACCCTTTTAGGTAATAACGCTTAGTGGCTTTATATTGACTAATTAGACAAACATAGCTAATTACTCGAAGTATTAGCTAGCCACACGACGTGGTTATGCGTCGATGTAAAAAGCTTCTACAGTGCCTTTTAGAGTAATAAGCATTGGCTGACCAAAACGATCTAGCGCTTTTGGAGAAGGGATCTTAACCCAACCTTCGCTGATGCAGTATTCTTCAACATCAGTACGCTCTTTACCATTTAGACGAATGCCGATTGGGTATTCGAAACACTCAGCAATGTGGTGTGGGCTGCGTGGGTTACCTGCAAGATGATCTGGTAAAGCTGGTCTTGAATTAGTATCGCTCATGTTCATTACCTGTATGTACGTAAATAAAAAAAGTGCGTCATTCTAGTCAATATAGGCTTTGTGCTCAACAACTGCCGCAATAAATCGTCTTGATCGTTTTAATCAACAGCTAGTTGTTTGATTTAAAGGCGATATCGGCATAAGTTTCAACGATAATTTAACAGAGTTATGCGTTATTGATGAAAGAGAGAACTCGAACGTTAGATAACCTAATATCAGGCTTTTATTCCGAGCTTATCGATTAAGCTCAATACTCATCACTTTATGGTTCGGTTCTGATTCGATATCGACAACTGACCAACCTAGCCCTTGGTAGAGTCCCATGATATTGGTGTACGCGTAGAGTTGAGTTTGCACTGCAGAAGAAACCTGTCTGACACCACGATTAATCAGTTCACTCGCAATACCTTGACCGCGCCATTTTGGATCGACAAACACAGCGTTGATCCACACCACATCCCGAACTTGATGAGGTTCCTGAAAATGGGAATATGCCAAGCCACCAATGACCACATTATCGCGAAGCACTACTATTACTGGAGGGAGTTGTACGCAGTCTTTATAGGTATCTTTAAACTTAAAATCCGACCATTCACTTTGAAATAAGCCCTCTAACTCGCTCCAATAAGGTGAGTTTTCATCGCAATTTCTAAAGATTACTTTCTGCATTTGTCCGTCCTTTGAAAGGGAGTAATTCAGCTATCCTAGCCTTGTTTAATCTTAGTGTAGGTAAAGCTACTCTTCTTCGTCGTAATCGTCTGCTGGGTCTTGATTAATTTCTTCGCCGCATCCTAGGCATTCACCTTGTAGATCCGTAGGCATCACAATAATCAAACCACAATGCGGGCATAAATCGCCTTGTTGAAACATCCTGTATTCCTTCTACTTCATGGCTATTGCTTGGGATGGTTATTGCTTAGGATACTTCTGCTTACTCGCTTCTAACCAGTCGTGAATCACTTGGCGAGCGGATTCTGATGGCGGTGCATTTCGTTTTCCGCAGATTTGGTCTATCTCAAAAGGAAATGCTTTGCTCGGAACGCGGCGTAAACCTATGGTTAAACGCTGAGGTTTGAGCATGCGGAACACCACATAACGATCGCTCATGATTCGGTTATGATACACACCAATACAGTGCTTCTGCTCTATGCCTTCGTGTTCAAGGTCGTAATAATCAGTGAGCGGATGAATGTTGTCATTACCGAGCAAAGGAACGGGATAAGGGATGTCTTTATCCATTGGGCGATTACCCTCCAAACGACGTAATTGGCGTTGCTCCGTCCAGCGGTCATGCAGTTGTTCAAACATCGCAAAAGAGTTCTGACTGGTAATAGCGCGCAGTGGATCATCCATCTCCAAATCTTGCCCTAGCAATATCGCATCTTGGAACATCGCCATCTTCGACGGTGCATTAAGTCTGCCCTCTTCCACCATTGCAATCCCTAATCGGCTGCCGGTTAAAAATGGATGAACTTGGTCCAAACGCAGGGCTGTGTATCCAACTTTTGAGTAGTGCTTAAACTTAAGAACTCGTCTTTGCAATGGTTCGAGAATGCGAACAATGTGGTCGAGTTCATCACCAACGTTGTAATGAAGCTCTAGCTTGTCGATGAATTTGAGTGTCGCCTTGCTACTGTCTAAACCCAACTTAGCAAGGATCTTCTTCTGCCCTAAGCGACTCAGTGCCAGTGCTTTCTTGTTGTCGACACTGTATTTCATGCAGATGAGAGCCAAAATAACAGGCCTTAATTCAAGCAATTGCGCGGCTTCATAAGTATTCGCAGCAAGCCACAACATCTGGTATTGGTATTCTGGAAAGTCGTCGGTGATTTCACGATAGCGCGCAGGCAATGAGTCTAACCAACGACCATTCACGTCAAACTGTTCAACAAGGTTGAGGCTCAGCCCAATGCCCCCATCAAGCGGTCGTCTACCATCTTCAAACACATGAAAGCCGACCAGCTTTTGAGACCAGTCTCGGATCTCAATATCGTAGTCGAAACCTAATGTTCGAGTGGGAATGGTTAGTAGTGCTGTCATTGATGCCTCTTCGTTATTGGCGCATTGAACTATCAAGCCTATCTAACAGAATAAGCTAGCGCTTCAACCACTATATCAACCTTTTGTAAATTTCTTATCAATCAAAGCGATATAAATAAGATAGTGCTTAGAAGAACATTGAATGATGATTTTACGGAATATGAGATCTCTTCGATATCATTTGTGCCAACAGAAACTATGCTTGTTACATAACTCACAACAAGAGGCTTTAATTATGGATTACCGACATATTCTGGTCGCACTTGAACTGTCTGACGACACCAAGATTCTCATTGATAGAGCGACCTTCTTCGCTGATAAACTGGAGGCTGGCATTTCATTTGTTTATATCGATGGTACGCATGGAGAAATTTACCCAGAACTCGTTGATATTCAGGGAAATGACGGTGATTTACCCATCAATGAAGATGCCGTGAAGCATTTGAAAGAGTTTGAGGAGTACGCCAAGCACCCAATCAAGCACATTTTCGTGGGAACGGGTGATTTGAACGATAAGCTCAAAAATGCCATCGAAGCAAACGGTGTTGACCTATTGCTGTGTGGCCATCACCATGATTTTTGGCATAAGCTCATCTCCCATTCTAAACAGATCATCGATACTTCCCCTATCGATATTCTCGTTGTTCCTATGGAATAAATGCTGCAGTTCGACACTCAAAAATAGCCTATATTGCCAACCTCTATCGGTATTATTGGTTGGCTTAATACCCTCTTCAACACCCTCATCCTGACCAAAATCTCCTATTTCCAACTTAGAGTAGTCATTTGTGATCTTGTCAGCCTATCAACTCGTAAGCGTCTAATAATTAACAAATCGCCGAGTGAAAGTAATGAAAAAGATTGGCCTGTATCTTTTTACAAACGACTTAAGAATCAACGACAATGCGCTACTTTACCAAGCAAGCCAAATCGTCGATCAGCTCGTTTGTGTCTTCGTCGAACCGAATCTGTCTCACTACTCTTCACAGTTCGCCCAAGAACAACAATATGGCGCTCACCGCACAGCTTTCATTTCACAATCGATAAGCGATCTTAAAGCTAACCTGAGCGACCTAGAACAAACACTCATCGTCCTTAAACAAGACCAATCCCAAAGTGATAACGTTAAAGACTCGCTCAACGACATTATCTTTGATCTAAACGTCAACCACCTCTTTGCGAATGCTCATTGTGGTTACGACGAGCAACAACTGGTGCAATCAACGTTGGCTGACTGCCCGAACTTAACTGCGATTCAATCTCATAACTCGACTCTGTTTGAGTTCGATGACTGCCCTTTTACGTTAGACAAATTACCCCGCTCGTTTACCAAATTCAGAAAACTCATCGAACACTTGTCTGTCGATACACAAAGTTTGACCATAACTACGTTACCACCAGCACCAGACCTAACAAAAACGTCACACTGTCACTCAACAGCCTCCCTTTTTATGACGGATGATTTGGCGAGCGAGCTGAGCTTCAAAGGCGGTGAAACATCGGGGTTAGTACATCTCGACCACTACTTCTCACACGATTACGCGAGCCGCTATAAACAGACAAGAAATGCATTGGACGGCATCGAGAACTCGACTAAGTTTTCACCGTGGCTCGCATCAGGTTGTGTCTCACCAAAAACAATCTGCAGACACCTCACGCGATTTGAGTCGCATCATGGTTCCAATGATTCAACCTACTGGATCTATTTCGAGCTGTTATGGCGAGAGTATTTTTATTGGAAGAGCATGTCGTTGACGTCATCTCTCTTTACGGGCTTATCTATAAACCCCGTTATAGCAGAGAATAGCAATCAATCGGCAAGCCTTAATTTTGCCAAGTGGAAGAGCGGTAACACCAACTACCCGATTGTCGATGCATGCATGCGCCAGCTTAATGCGACTGGCTACATGTCCAATCGTGGAAGGCAGTTAGCCGCAAGTTGTTTGATTTACGAGCTGGGCGTCGACTGGCGACACGGTGCAGCCTATTTCGAAAGCCAGCTTGTCGACTATGACGTGGCATCTAACTGGGGGAATTGGGCGTATATCGCTGGGGCTCTCAATCAACCAGCCCGCAACAATCAAACTAAAAACCAATCACAACCTAAATCACGCCATTTTGATTTAACTAAGCAGACTGAAATGTACGACCCAGACCATGCCTTCATCAATCAATGGACAGGCGGTAACGCAGTCTCAACAAACCTCACGAACCAGGACGCATTATGAAATTTAAAACGGTACGACTTGTATTAGGAGACCAGCTAAACATAGAGCACTCATGGTTTCAACAAGTTGACGATGACGTTATTTACATCATTGCTGAGCTCAAACAAGAAACGGATTATGTTGCATCTCACGTTCAAAAAGTGGCCGCGTTTTTCTGTGCGATGGGTTGCTTCGCTAACGAACTCAAAGAACAAGGTCATCAAGTACTGCACCTTACTCTTGACGACACAACGCAATTTGAAAACCTAGACACACTTCTAAAGCACTATGTACACGAATTCGGCGCAGAGAAATTCGAATATCAAAGGCCAGATGAATATCGCCTTTTAGAGCAGATGAACAAGCTCAAGCTCACCAATGCGACCAAAGGTTGTTGTGATACAGAACACTTCCTCTTTCCATTCGAGGAGATCGAACAACAGTTTCCGAAAGACAAACACATCATGATGGAACACTTCTATCGCCGAATGAGAAAGCGTTTCGACATTTTGCTAGAAGACGGAAAGCCCGTTGGCGGCAAATGGAATTACGACGCGAACAATCGAAAGAAACTCAAGAAACAAGACATCGAAAACCTGCCTCAGCCTTTGATGTTTACCAATGACATAACCGACATTTTGCAGCGTATCGAGCGCCACCAAGTGCAAACCATTGGTCAAGTCGGTAGCCAGTTATTATGGCCGGTGAACCGCGCACAAAGTTTGTCTCTGCTCGCTCATTTCTGCCAAGTTTGCTTACCGTTATTTGGGCAGTTTCAAGATGCGATGACTACAGAGCACGACTCTAAATGGAGCTTGTACCATAGCCGTATCTCGTTCTCCCTGAACAGTAAACTGCTGAGCCCTAAAGAAGTGATTGATGCAGCACTGTCGGCCTACCAAGCATCCAGTCATCGAGACTGTTCACCAGATAAAGCAAGCATCGACATTGCACAGGTCGAAGGGTTTGTACGCCAAATACTGGGCTGGCGAGAATACATACGCGCCGTCTATTGGGCGAATATGCCTGCTTACGCCAATAAAAATCATTACTCCGCAAACAATAACCTGCCCCATTACTTTTGGGACGGACAGACCAATATGAACTGCATGAAGCATGCGATTGACCAGTCTCTTGAGTTTGCTTACGCGCACCACATCCAAAGGTTAATGATCACTGGCAACTTCTGTTTAATCACAGGCATAGACCCTGACCAAGTAGACAGTTGGTACCTCGGTATTTACGTCGACGCAATTGAGTGGGTTGAAATGCCAAATACGCGAGGTATGGCACTGTTTGCAGATGGCGGGATCGTCGGAACCAAACCATACTCTGCCAGCGGTTCCTATATCAACCGCATGAGCGACTACTGCAAAGGCTGTCACTACAAGATAAAAGAACGCAGCGGTGAACAATCTTGCCCTTTCAATAGCTTGTATTGGCGCTTTATGAACCAGCACCGCGATGCGTTAAACCGCAACCCACGCATGGGCATGTTATATCGCTCTTGGGACAACATGGACGAGCAATCACAACAAGCGATTCTCGATACCGCTGAACAACGAATCACAAACTTGGAGAACTTATAATGGTGGAGCAACTCAGATTACACATATTGGTGGTCGGTGGGAGCGGCGGTATTGGTTTCGCTGTGGTTAAACACCTATTATCTGAGCTCTCTCGGTTTGACTTTCTTGATGTGCATGTAGACGCGACTTACCACTCTCAACAGCCGGAACTAGAAAACAATCGCTTGAGCTGGCACAAAGTCGACGCCACCGACGAAGCTGATATTAAGCGCTTGAGTTCTGAGTTTGACCAACTTGATTGGTTGATTAACTGCGTGGGTATGCTCCACACTCCAGATCTTGGACCGGAAAAGAACTTGTCGTCCATCGACCCTGAGTTTTTCCTCAAAAACATCTCTGTGAATACCCTACCCAGCTTGTTATTGGCAAAGCACTTCACGCCGATTCTAAGAACGAGTGACAATCCAAAATTTGCTGTGGTATCCGCAAAGGTGGGCAGTATTTCAGACAACAGATTAGGCGGCTGGTATAGCTATCGCTCATCGAAAGCAGCCCTTAACATGTTCATCAAAACCATGTCGATCGAATGGCAACGTACCATAAAGAAAGGCACTGTGTTGGCTTTGCACCCGGGCACAACAGACACGGCTCTGTCGAAGCCTTTTCAGACCAATGTCCCTGAAGGCAAGTTGTTCGAATCTAGCTATGTCGCCCATCAGTTGGTCGATATCATTCGCACTGCCACACCGGACAAAAGTGGGCACTTCTACGCTTACGATGGTGAACAGTTAAATTGGTAGTTAATACCAGTGGCCATCTTTCATGAGTGCAAAAAAGAAAACCCAACAGAAGTGAGGCTCCATTGGGTTGTTTTTTGAAAGAACGCCTCTGTTTTATAAGGCGTTTGCTTTATATCTAGCTAAAGATCAAAGCTGATCATCACGATTACTCAGCCCAGTTGAACTTGCTGTCGTCGACACCTTCTTTCTCTTCTTTCGCACGTTCACGTCGGTGTTGTTCTTCAATTCGCGCAGCGTCTATCTCTTGCATAATGGCTTCGATATCAGCCAAGTCGTCCGTTTCCGTAAACTCACCCGTTAGCTTGCTGTCTGGCTTCAAGTCGCCTTTCTCGTACAGCGCCCACATTTCCTTGGCATACTCGGTTTTCGCCAATTCAGGAGCAAACTGAGCGTAATAATCACGGATGTTATTAATGTCACGAGCCAGCATCCACTCAGCGTTGTTGTTCGCAGAAGCATCAACCGCTTGTGGTAAATCGATAATCACCGGGCCATATTCATCCACCAATACGTTGAACTCAGACAAGTCACCATGGATCAAACCAACACACAGCATTTTAACTACGTAAGTCATCATCACGGCGTGGTCTTCGATCGCTTGCTCTGCTGACATCACCACATCGTTCAAACGTGGTGCAACGTAACCATCATCGTCAGTGACCAGTTCCATAAGCAGTACGCCATCAAAGCAACCATAAGGGACAGGCACACGAACGCCCGCTTCTGCCAGTTTATATAAGGCATCCACTTCGGCACTTTGCCAAACCTTTTCTTGTTGTTCACGACCAAATCCAGAGCCTTTTTCCATCGCTCGAGCACGGCGGCTATTTCGGACTTTTCGGCCTTCACGATACGCGGTCGCTTTTTTAAAGCTGCGTTGGCTAATTTCCTTATATACCTTGGCACAACGGATCGTATCGCCGCAGCGCACAATGTACACCGATGCTTCTTTGCCACTCATGAGTTGGCTTGTCACCTCGTCGACTAAACCATCGTCAACTAAAGGCTGTATTCTTTTAGGTATCTTCATGCCGCCTTTATACATCACTTATCTTACAGATAGAAATATTAACTTGAGAAATGAATGACGAAACGATTAAAGGATCATCAAAATGATGACAAAGGAAGGAAATATTGGAGTTAAGGGCTTTAGATCATGAGGAATGTGCTGATCTGTTCAAGAGTATGAAGACTCAGATTTATTACGACGACAACGTTCAGAACAGTAGATCACGTCATCCCAACAGCGCTGCCACTTTTTACGCCATGCGAAAGGTTTTTGGCAAACAGGACATGTCTTAGTCGGTAAATGGGGTTTCTTGTGCATGGCCGTTTCCTTTTCGATGCGTCCACTTCCTGCGTTTACTAGAGATTCCCTATTGCGTTCGTACCTCACTTTAGGGAATGACGAAGGTAATGCGAACAAAGCCTAGTTATCCATGACGTTCGTTCCTGACTTTAGAGAATGACGAAGTTAATGCGAACAAATCTAGATTCCCTATTACGTTCGTGCCTCACTTTAGGGAATGACGAAGGCAATACGAACAAAGTTAGATTCTCTATTAGGTTCATTCCTCGCTTTAGGGAATGACGGAGGTAATACGAACAAAACCTAGTTCTCTATGACGTTCGTTCCTGACTTTAAGGGGTGACGGCGTAGTGATTGATGACAACTCCCGACTCCGTCATCCTCGAGAAGGAGGAACGACTGAGTCGGGGATCTGCTTCATCTAGCTCTGTTTCTATTTCTACACTGATGGAATATAGCTAGAACCTAAGCGACAACCTTGTACTGCTTCTCCATCTCACTCACACCTAAACCAGAGTGTTTTGTTACTTTAAGCTGAACAGGCACTCGCTCTTTCAATGCTTCAACGTGACTGATGACACCAATCATCTTGCCTGATGCATTCAAGTTATCGAGCGCATTGAGGGCAATGTCCAATGTGTCACTATCCAGCGTGCCGAAACCTTCATCTAAGAATAGAGAATCAATACTGGTTTTGTAGCTCACAAGATCAGAAAGCGCTAATGCCAACGCCAAGCTCACCAAGAAGCTTTCGCCACCTGATAACGTCTTGGTGTCACGCATAACATCGCCCTGCCAAGTGTCGAGCACTTGCAGTTCTAAACCATCGTCGGCTTTACGTTTTAGCTCGTAACGACCATGCAAACGTTGTAGCTGCTTGTTCGCAAGGTACACCAAGTTTTCCAACGTTAAACCTTGGGCAAACTTACGGAATTTATCGCCGTTCTTAGAGCCGATAAGTGAGTTCAGACGTGAGATATCATCAAACTCGACTTGTTGCTCATCGATCTGCTTGAACAGATCTTGCTGATTGGCGCGGTTCTGGCTATCCGTTTCAAGATTGGCAGAAATTGCACCGATCTTTGTCGCATGGCTTTGTTGTGCGTTTTGACACTCAGTCGTCGCTTCTTCAACTTGCTGTTGGTCTTGCTCTTGCCATGCTTTCGCATTTTCGTGGTTTTGTAGATCCACTTGCGCCGCTTTGGCGGTATTCAACCTTGCTTGTGCACTGACAATCGCTTCGTCTAAAGACTTCTTCAGGCTTTGAAGTTGAGTTCTAACCTCTTCATCCAACAACGCCGCTTCAAAATTAGCCTCATCTTCGAATGGGCTCGTTTTCAGTGCTTCTAACCAAGCATTCGACGCTTGTGTGTAGCTGGATTGCTTACTGACTAACTCGTCCGAGAAACCAGTGTGTTTGGTTTGCTCGGTTCGATGTTCCAGTTCGCTGCGGTTAAGCACTAACTGAGCGGCATCAAATGCACTTACCGCTTCAGTGACTTTTTGCTTCATCGCATTGCTGGTGGCTTGAATGTCTTTGTCACCAAACAACTCTGTTCTTTCAGCCGTTACACGAGTGAGTTCTGACACTAAAGACTCATGCTCTTGCGTCAGTGTCGTGAGCTCTTTCTCAACACTGCTTAGCTTGTCATCTAAGGTTTTCAATTCGGCATTTTGAGTAATCCGTTGCTTCTCAATATCGGCCTGTTGCTGTTTAGTTTGCTGCCATGTGCTTGATGCTTGTGATTTCGCAATAAACCAATCATCAATATGTTCAAGTTCAGGCGCTTCGATAGAAGTTTGAACAATGCTCTCTTTCAAATCGTTCCATTGCTGCTCTTTCGCTTGAGCAATCAGAGCCACTTGTTCGTTTGTGACTTGGTTTTGCTTATTCAAATCAGCTAAGCGTTGCTCGGCCAACTCGAGATTAGATTGCGCCTTGTCAGCCATAACACTTACCGACAAGCGTTGTTTCTCAGCTTCGGCGTAATGCGCTTTAGCATCGCCCAACGCTTTGAGTTGCTGTGCGCTGTGACTTAGTTGAAGTTCACACTGCTGAGCAAAGGTCGCGACTGTAGCTTCATTGCCTAAATCGTTAATCGTTAGCAGTGCCAGTTCAGGAGCTGTGCCAACGAAATCCGATAAGCTCTGTTGGAGCTTGCCGACAACGCCTTGCCAATTCAGCTGAGCTTGTTGAATATCCGCTTGCGCACGTTGAATGTCATCATTAAGCGCCGCAATCATAGGGGCAAGAGAATCTAACTGCTGACGATGCTCTTGGCCTTCTTTTTTGATAGCCGTTAGCTCTAGGTTTTCCCTATCTTTTTGAACAACCAAATTTGCAATGTCTTGCGACTGTTCAATCGAATGGTCTGTTGAACCACATAGTGGGCATTCAGTTCCTGACTCTAGAGCTGCACGATATTTTGCTAATTCACCTTCTTGATCAATCAAACGCGTTAATCGTTCAAGCGAAGTCTCTCTCTCTTTATATCGCTCCACCAGCACTTCACGCTCTTTCGAAAGCTTGTCGACCAACTGGGTGTTGGTTTGATGTGCTTGAGTTTTAGCGTGCAGCTGTTGTTGGGCATTTAGGAAACCACGATTGATCTCGAGTAATGAGTGCGTATTGCGATTCCAAAACTCCAACAGATCTTTTTGCGCATTCAGCACTTGCTCGCTAGTGTTGCCTTGCAATGTTTCCCATTGTTGCTTTGCACTACTCTCTAGCACAACCAACTCAGCTAAAGTTTTATCTTGCTTTGCTTTAGCTTCTTGCGCAGATTTGATGATCGTTTGCTGAGCATCAACCGCAGACAAAGCTTGCTTCGCTGAGTTCAACTGTTCTGAATGCTGACGCTCTAGAGTACGAACTTGCTCGACCTTTGCTTGCCATTGACCTAGGTATTTTTCCAGGTGTTGGTCAGCTTGATGCGTATCTAGGTACTCAGTGCAGAGTTGATCTTGTTTCTTCAGTGCATCTGTTTTTTGGACTAAAACAACCTGTTGATTGCGCTGCTGCGTATGTTGCTCGTTTAGCGTATTCGCTGCATTAACGGCCGCAGTTTGCTTATCTTTGAGTACTGCAATTTGGTTATCGAGCGGACGGACAAGATCGATGATCTTCTCTTGATCTTGTTGCTCACTTTTTACCTGTTCGACAATCGCACTGCTTTGAGTCAGTTTAGTTTGCGCGTCTTGCTTCTCTGCATCACGAACGGCAAGTAACTTGGTGCTGTTATCTAGGTGAGCTTGAGTAGTGTTCACCTCTTGTTCGCAACGCTTTAAATCTTTGTGCATTGGGCGCAGCTTTTCAGCCGGCTCACTGTTTGCTAAGCGCTCTAATGAAGGTTGATTACGGTCTAGTTCATCTTGAGCTGTTTTAAGATCGAGCTCACTGCTCGCTATAGTTTGCTCAGCTTTGGTCACGTCTTTCCACCAGCTTAGATGCGCTTGCCACTCTTTTAATTGCTCGGCTAAACGCTTCTGCTCGGCTTCTAGCGTTTCTCGTTCTGCGGTTAGCTCTTTGATTTGCTCTTCAGACAGTAAGCTCACACCTTCTGCTTTCGCTTTAAGGTAATTAAGTGACTCTTCACTCGACTTAAAATGATCATAGATACGCTCAGAGATCAGGCTATAGACTTCGGTTCCCGTCAGCTCTTCAAGTAGCTCTGCTCGATCGTTAGCATTGGCATTTAAGAACGCCGCAAACTCACCCTGAGACAACATGATCGATTTAGTGAAGCGTGAAAAATCGAGACCTGTTACCTGCTCCACCAACTTGGTTTTCTTGGTCAGCATGGTTTCTAAGACTTTATCGGTGTCAGCATCGGCAAATTCACACGTTGGCGTTTGTAATGCGCCATCGTGTTTTCCACGCGCTCTCTTTTGGTGGAAATTAGATCGGTACGTTTTACCTTGAACTTCAAATTCCAGTTCAGCAAAACACTCCCCCGTGCCACGCGTCATTAATTCGTTGTTGCCTTTGGCAATGCTCTTCAAACGCGGTGTGCGGTGGAACAATGCCAAACAAATCGCATCAAGAATGGTGGTTTTACCCGCCCCTGTTGGGCCAGTAATCGCGAACAAGCCATTTTCCGCAAACGGTGACTGGGTAAAATCGAGCTTCCAACGCCCTTTCAAAGAGTTCAGGTTTTCAAATTCTAGGCTTAAAATCTTCATACTGGTTACTCTTCTACTTTGTTTGGCGCTTGAGCGCTCTCAGACACTTCAACCATCACTTGTTTAAACTTCACCATCATGCGCTCTAAACGCGCTTTTTCAGAATCGGTTTCAAACTCTTCTAAGGCAATACGCTTCGTAAAGACGTCCATCGGGCTCAATTCTGACAGCGTTTCTGCCGACTCTTGCTCTAAAGCTTGGTTACGGCGTTCTCTTGCTCGGCGCAGTTGCAGCACTTCAACGTTCAAACCTTCGGTTAGTGCGCGCATGCGTTCTTGAAGATCCGACAAGTAATCTTGGGCTTGTACTTCTATCGATAACCATACGCTTTGGTCACTATCTAAACCTATGTATTGGTTCAGCTGAGATTCGATCTCGCTCAAGTCGCCTTTGATTTCAGCTAGAGGTTGGAATGTAGGAACAGGCAATTGAGAAATGGTGCGCTCACCTTCAACAAACTCAACAACACACACTTGTTTCTGAGACTTAAGTTCATCAAAGCTCAGTGGGATTGGAGAGCCTGAATAACGGATGTATTCACGCTTTGCCACCACTTGTGGGCGGTGGATATGACCAAGTGCGATATAGTCGGCATCTGGGAAGCCATCAGCGGCGAAACCATCAAGATTGCCGACATAGATATCACGTACCGAATCCGATTGTTGGACGCCCATCGCCGTTAAATGACCAGTAGCGATGATCGGCATGTGCTCGCTGTTTTCAAACGTCGCACGTTTAGCAACCGCCGCATCATAAACACTTTGGTAGTGCTGTTTAATCGCATCACCAAGTTGCTTCTGACGCTCAACACCAGTGACACCTGCCTGACTGGTCAACACATCGCGAGGACGAATAAAAGGAATGGCACAAACCAGCGCTTCTACATCGCCATTCTTGCCTTTTAGTTCGACAACCTGAGTCGCATGATCTTCATTGGTATTAGGAATCACGTCGGCACCCATGTATTTGAGTAACTGTTGCGTCTCTTTAAGCACAGAGACTGAATCGTGATTTCCACCTAATAACACCAATTGGCAGCCGATTTTGTTCGAGTCGACCACGAACTTGTTATACATCTCACGAGCGTAACTCGGCGGTGTACTGGTATCGAAAATGTCGCCAGCAACAATGATCGCGTCGATGTCGTGCTCTGTAACTTGCTCAAGTAACCATTGTAAAAACCGTTCATGTTCATTCTTACGGCTTTTATTGTAGAAGTTTTGGCCAAGGTGCCAATCGGACGTGTGAAGAATCTTCATTGCTGCTCACTGGAAGTCTGTAATACCTTTAATCTACCAAAATAGTCGAGATAATTCCCTTTTATAAGCTTGTGAAAACCAACTAATTTCAGGCTTTGGACCAACTCTGCCGATAGCGTGATCAATTGTTATTTTTGACATAAAAAAACCGCTCAACGTTAGAGCGGTTTTAGGTGTCCATAACTTTAGCTTTAAGCTATTTCACAGAGGTCATTAAAAATTGTACGAAGCGCCCAGAGTTACTGTGCTAAACGCTACATCACGGCTTGCCAATCTATTACCATTCGGGCCGAAGAATTCGATATTTACTGCATCTGCTTGTGAGATCAAACGTAAGGTTAGGTTTTCTACTGGCGTGTATTCAACACCGATACCAAAATGGAAGCCTGCACCAGAATCATCATCAATGTAACTAGAGCCCTTAGAGTTTAGCTCAACGTAGCTAAGGCCTGCGGTTACAAAGGGACGAATCGAGTTATCGAAGGTGTAGCCGAGGTTTGCTGCAACAGAAAGCGATGTTGGTGAAAACACCTTAGTACCAAATGATTCATAGTCAGCATAATCCGTATAACCAAGTTCGATACCTACAATGCGGTTAAACTGATAGCCACCATAAAGGCTGTATCCCATGCTTTCAGCATCTAGACTACCTGCGCCGTCAGTGTCTGAGTCTTGATAAACACCAAGGCCTGCGCCAATGTATGGACCACCCTCAATACCAGCAGCAAATGTAGGAAGTGAAACTAAGCCAACTAGGCCCAATAGAAATGATGATTTAAGCATGAAAATACCCTTTTTTTGTCTGTCCTACAGCAACGTTGACCAACAGCCAATAGTTTCCGACACTATTTAACCTGTTGCGTTACTGTTTAAAATAAATTAAATAAGCAACCCCAAATGAATAATAAAACACTGTTCATTTACGGAGCGAATGAGAAAGTACCACAAGATTTTTAGGTCATCAAACGAACAATCATAGATATTTAATCAAGTCTTATTTATGAGACAGTTGTATTTCCTGCGGAATAACGAGTACTAAATTACGAATAAACCTGATAGTAAACAGGAGCATCATCAACATTAAACTTATTATAATCAGATTGTTATCGAGCCAATTGAATTTTCATCCGATCTCAAAAACAACCTGAATCTTCATACCTAAATATAAAAACTCACCCTGTTTCTCTCTTTATCCAATAACAGATATAAAGAGAAGAACGAGTTTTATTTTGGGAGAGCATTTATTTAGAACAGCCTGCTATTAAAATATATTTCAATTTAATCTATATTATTAACGAGCTTCAGCGAGACTAGCCAAGTAGTTATTCGTTAAATAGAAACCGCTGAACTTCTCAATAAAGTCCGCAGGAACGGTTTTATCGGTCAAGCCAGATTCAATCAGCGCCGCTTGCCACTTCTGTACTTTCGGGAAGCCTTCAAGCATATCAAAACCAGAGCCTTCTTTAATTACTGACGCTCGGTGCAACAGTGGTAGCCAAGCGATGTCGACATTAGAGATATAATCGCCTTTAAAGAAGTCACTGCCACCCAATTTATTCTCGGCCTTTTGGAAGGATTTTTGAAGGCTCGCTAAACGTGTCTCAAAGGTTTCTTTATCTTTACTGCCCATAGTTCCACATTGTGGCATGTAATGTTTGCTTGCCTGATAAGACCAAGCGCGATCTAGTGCTTTTTGCTCGGCAGACACTTCTTCTATCGGCGCATATTTATCATCTAGGTATTCAACAATTGCATCTGACTCAAAAAGAACCGTTTCATTTTCTGTAATCAATACTGGCACTTGTCCGTTTGGCGAAATATCTAGGAACCATTGAGGCTTATTATTTAGCACAATGTATTCAATTTCAAATGGGACATTTTTCATTACCAAAGCACCCATTACACGTTGAACGAATGGGCAGTTTTTAAAGCTAACAAGTTTAATCATGGTGACTCCGAATTAGGTCATTAATTTGTATTTGTACCCCTAAGACGAACGCCAAAACTGAAAGACGAAAAATAATTCTATTTTTTTGGAAATAATTAAATGCGGAGATAACTAAAGGCAGTCACTTTAGATACGCACTTTAAGTAGTCACTTTAGGTAGGAGCTTTAGATCATATGTTTGAATGCCTAATTAAGCGCAGCTAGACGATCAAAGATATTGCAATAGATGCCATGATCACGCCAACGACAAATTCCAACACCTTCCACGCTCTCGGGTTCTTAAACATTGGAGCCAAGAAGCGAGCGCCATATCCAAGTGAGAAGAAGAACACAAACGACGCCGATACGGCACCAGCGCCAAACAACATTTGGTTAGGTTGATATTGAGTTGAGATAGAACCCAGCAATACCACAGTATCCAAATACACATGCGGATTAAGCCAAGTGAACGCCAAACACATCGCAATCGCTTTGGTTAGCGAGTCTTTGGTTTCAGCAGTGGCTTCCAATGCGTGGTTTTCGGTAAATGCTGAACGGAAGCTTAAGAATGAATAGACACCCAAAAAGATAGCACCACCATAACGGGCGAACTGCTCAATTTGTGGGAACTGCTTAACGATTGCGCCAAAGCCCGTCACGCCAAAGCTAATCAGTAAGGCGTCAGAAATGGCACATACAGCGCAAACTGCCAAAACGTGTTGGTTCTTAAGCCCTTGCTTTAAAACAAACGCGTTTTGAGAGCCAATCGCAAGAATCAACGAAAGGCCAAGGGAGAAACCTGCAAAGTAAGTCGACATCTAAGGCTAGCCTCTTAACGCAACTCAATACTCATAAACTGACTGTGCGGGTCCAACACATAATCAGCAAAGGGTTCACAGTATCCGAAGCCAAACTTTTCATATAGGTTACGCGCGGCCTTAAAGTAGTCTTCTGAGCCCGTCTCTAAGCTGATTGTTTGATACTGGCGAGCGGTTGCGGTATCCAATACGTGTTGTAAGAGTTGGCTGGCAACGCCTGACTTTCGAGCAAACTGCGAGGTTCTCATTGATTTGAGTTCAGCGTGTTGGGTATTCAGCTCTTTAATGGCGACACACCCAAGCAGTTGGCTGTCTTTCCAAGCGCTGAAAAAGGTAATCTCTGGTGACTTGAGTCCGTTCAGATCCAGAGCATGCACGCTTTCGGCTGGCGAAGTTGCGTACATATCAGCGAGGTGCTCTTCAAGCAATTCAATGACTTCCCCACCCGATAAGTCATCCAGCTTAATTTCTATTGAAGCTCTGCTTTCCAATGCTGTTCCATTTTCCATTGAATCCTGTGCATTTACTGCTGATATCATTGTCCCAACTCTCCTTGTTTAGTTCGCTTATTTAGCTTGAGTGATTTGGCTTTAATTACTGGCCTACTTTCCTGAATTGTTTCCTTTTCAAGAACTCGGTTTGAATCAGTAAAATTACTGCTTAATCATAAAATTATAAATATCACACTGGGGTTACTTAGATACCATATTTTTCCTATCTAGTCTCGTGATAAAAGTGTGCCGCAAAGCCCGTATGGTCGCAGCAGCGAGGGAGCAACACCTGTTTCAGTTAACGAATAAGTAGTCAGAGCAAAGTGAATAGCGATGACACGCGTACTGATGTTGTTGGCAGCTTAAACGTCCCTTTAATCGGTCCCATTTAAACCACCATAAGTTAGAAAATAAAACGCTTTCATTGATCGAATATTTGATTGCGATTTCCCAATTTCGGTATATGATGCGCCACCCTAATTTTTCAGCTTATGCTGCAGGCAAATATGTCCGCCAACGCACTCTATACCGACCTATCCGGTTACTATGATTTAATGTGTGTAGATATTGACTACCAAGCGCAAAGTAACTGCGTACGTAGACTCCATCAAATCTTTGGAAATGAAGGAAAAACACACCTCGATTTAGCTTGTGGCACTGGCCCACACGTTCGTCATTTTATTGATTTCGGTTACCAAAGCGGTGGCCTAGATCTTAACAAGCCGATGTTAGACATCGCTGAAGTTCGCTGCCCGGAAGCCAAGTTCTCAGTACAAAACATGAGTAACTTTGAGGTCACTGAACCACTCGATCTTATTACTTGCTTCCTGTATTCCATCCATTACAACGATGGCCTAGAGAAGCTTAAAGAGTGTATCGAAAGTGTGCATCGCGCGTTAAAGCCAGAAGGTATTTTCTGTTTTAACGTGGTTGATAAAGACAAGATCAGCAACGACCTGTTTGTTAGACACACAACAAACCAAGACAAAGACGATTTCACGTTCCGTTCTGGTTGGTATTACTCTGGTCAGGGTGATAAGCAAGCGCTAAAGCTTAGTATCGAGAAGACGACTGCTGGTGAAACTCAAGTGTGGAATGATGAACACCCGATGGTGGCATTCTCGTTTAAGGAGTTAATCGAGATATTGAAGCCCTATTTCGAGGTTAATATCTTCGAGCACGATTACGATAAGCTGATTCCTTGGGATACTCAGTCCGGTAATGCGCTGATCACATGTGTCAAAATCTAGATAAATAGATAAACGGCGAGTTAAGCCAAACCTATAGATCAAAAAAGAACCCACACTCGCCGTTCTCCTTATAGAGCATCAGCCAGTGTGGGTTCTTTTGTATCAAGCTATCAGTTACTTAACTCTCGATTAGAAGTCCGCTGTCATACCTACGTAGTAAGTACGTGGCTCTTCAACATAACCCATGCTCTCTAACTCTTGTGATACCGCTTCGTCAGTTAAGTTCGTGATACCTGCACGCAGTCGTACTGAAGCATTCACGTTGTAGACAGCACCTAGGTTCAGCGTTGTGTAAGCGTCTTGAGTTAGGTCGCTTTCGATCTGACGTTCACCACGGTAACGCGCACTCACGAAGGTACTTAGATCGTAAGTTGGGCTCCAGTTCAGTTTAACTAAACCCGAGTGCTTGTAACGCTCAAGTAATTCTTCACCAGTAGACTTATCTTCAGTGTCTAAGAATGTGTAATTACCAGACAAGCCCCATTCATCAGTAATTTGGAATTGGCCAGTAAGCTCAGCACCTTGAACTACAGCCTCTGAAACATTTGTATAAGTACGCTTACCATTCACATAATCGTTTGGTCCAGGACCAACTCGACAACCGCTACCCGATTCAAACACTCCACCGTTCTCACAGTATGTTTCATCACGATCAATTAGGTCGTTGATTTCATTTCGGAACAAGGCACCTTCAACATTCCAACGAGGTTGGCTATAAATCGCAGCGATCTCATAGTTCAAACTTGTTTCTGGCTTAAGATCTTCATTACCATATAAATCACACACGCCTTTGCAGCTCTCAACTGTGTAGTCTGTCTGGTTTTGAGTCAATGTTGGCGCTTTAAATGCTTTACCCACACCACCCTTGATGATCAGGTCATTCGTTGTTTGATGAACCAAATACACACGAGGGCTGAACTCTTCACCGTACAGTTCATGCTTATCTAAACGACCACCAATGGTTGCCGTTAGTTGATCCGTCATTAGCCATTGGTCTTGTACAAACAGTGCACCTTGGTAGGCTTCTGATGACCCACTCGACAGGTTTTCCTTGTTTGTTAGCTCGCTTAACTGGTAGTCCATACCAAAAGTAATGGTATGACTATCACCAAGGTAAGTCGTCGCTGATGCTTCTACTATTTGTGTTAGCTCTTCAACATCACTGCTGTAGCTTTCGTCAGAATCTGCCGCATCATGGTCAGTCACGTTTTCACGAGAGTAACGCACCTGTGTATCACCCCAACTCCAAAAGCCACTGTGCGTAATCGCTTGGCTCTGACGCACAACTCGCGTGTCAGATTCCATAACAGAAGTTAGGCTTTCAGCTAATGAATCACGTTCATCGTCGCTATAGCCAAAATCAAAGTCGATAGTTTGATTATCAGTAGCATGCCATGACAGACTCGCCAATAAACTTAAAGTATCTCTTTCTTCTAATGCTGTAATATCAGAGCGATTTGTAACAACATCTTGGCCATCAACTTTGTCTGTACGGTAACCGGAATATGGTTGCCATGCGTTACGGCTTGTTTGGTTAACAGAAACTCGCGCGAACAGCTCATCTTCAATCAACGCACCAGAAGTAGTAAAACCAACAGACTGCTCTTGGCCACCGTTGCCATCCATTGGAGATGAAGTGTCCATGCTTAGAGTAGAGCTCCAATCGTTTTCTGGAGCCTTAGTGATGATGTTGATTGTACCGCCCATACCATCTGAACCGTAAAGTGCAGACATTGGGCCACGGATAATTTCAACACGTTCAATTGAATCAGCAGGAATAGTTGATAGGTCGAAGTCGTTACCACGGATGATGGCACTTGCAGAGCTTAAACGACGGCCGTTTACCATGATAAGCGTGTAGTCTGAATCCATACCACGAATAGAGATCATCTGACGGCCAGCACGTGTGCTATCAAAATCAGACTCTACACTCGTTGATTCTGCAACGATGTCAGCCAAGGTAATACCAGGGCTGTCTTCAATGTCTTGCGCGGTGATAACCGACATTGAAGCTGGCGCTTGTTTTAGTGCCATCTCGGTACGAGTTGCCGTAACAACCATTTGTTCATCTGTTGCTTGCGCTTCTTCTTGCGCTAACACGTTAGCTGAAAGTGAGGTACAAATAACAGCGACTGCGATCGAAAGGGGTTTGCGAATCAAAAGAGATCTCTCAGACATGACATTCATTCTTATATGTGATTAGTAATGATAATGGTTTGCATTAAACAACCAGCTACCATTCTTATCAACGAAAGTTTCATACCAAAAATCGATTCTCGTTATTCACCATTCAAATAATGAAAGAGATCTATATTCAACTCGATAGATATTCATAAGTTTCATTCGCCCTGCAGATGAATTATGTATAGAGCTCTTTGAATATATTGCGAACCCAGCGACACATCGGGTCGTTATGAAAGCGCTTATGCCAATATAGATAGACGTCTTCTGATGGGTGGCGCAACGCTTTAGGCACACGTTTACAAACCAGATCTCTTTGCTTAGCGGCTTGTTGAGCAAAAGGTGTCGGTAAATGAAAGATGATGTCGGTTGCTTCAGCCATATCCGGTGCAACGTTAAAATTGGAAAGCTGAATTGGAATGGAGAGTTGGCGCTGCTTATCAATTAAGCCAAGATCTTTAAATCGACTTTCGATCGAGAGCTTCTTATCCCCTTGCAGTGAGATTTGACCAAGTTGGCTATTCAACAAGTCATCAACGGTGATCTCTTTGTCCGCCAAAGGATGGTTTTTACTCATCAACAAACGGTAATCGCGGCTAATCACGAACATTCTATACAAATTTTGCTCTGAACTTAACGGCTCATGGGTCGACAACACAAAGTGCGCATCACCGGATAACAAAGGCTCAAAGTGTCGTTTAGGGATCGAGTCGATATCAACAATCATGTTCGGCGCTTGTTGGCGTATCTCCGCAATTACCTTCGGCAACAAGTGCGCGACATTAGGCACTAAACCAAAGAAGCGAACCGTACTGTCACTACTTTGCGGCTCGAATACATCGCCATGCACCAGCTTTTCTAAACGTGTCAGAACCGAGTTGAGATCTTGCTTAATGGCTTCTGCTTTTGGCGTTAACTCATAGCCATAAGCCGCTCGCACCAGTAGGTCATCATTGAAAACGGTACGCAGTTTTTGCAGAGATCGGCTCACCGTAGGTTGGCTCATATCCAGTGCCAATGCCGTGTTGGAAACGTGCTTCTCTTCAAGAAGGTGTTTAAGAATAACGAGTAGATTGAGGTCGACTTGAGCAAGATTCATTATGCAAATATTAACAATATAGAAAATTCAATGAGCGCATAGTGCTATTTCTTAACAAGTAATACAATTGATAATCACTCCTATTTTGATCTAGAGCAATATGCAGAGCAGAGTTTAAGGTTAGGTGGGTTATAAAGCTCTAAGTCAGAAATGTTTAAACATAAAAAAGAGAGGCACTGTGGCCTCTCTTTGATTGTCTACTTTATATTTCTAACGTTGAGCTATCAGACTACAACTTAGTCCAAGCATCTTGCCAGTATTGGCTATCCGCTGGAGCGTAAGACGCGCTTGCACACCATGCTGTGTATGGCCAAGGCTTACATTCGTACAAGCCATTATCGCTGCCGACCACAATGTCACCCGCTGCGTAGTTGGTACCCGCTTCATACGGAGGGTAATCACCTGGAGGAGGTGTTGTACCACCACCGTCTTTAACAGCGAACGAATCGTTTACCATCACCATTTCACCGTCAGATGCTTTACCGACCACTTCAAGTGCATATTGCCCTTCCGCTACATCGTACAAGTCGATGGTAATAGCGCGGCTGTCCGTAACGTTAACCTTAGCTTGCTCAACCACAGTACCTGCACTGTTGATCACCATAGCGGTAACATCTAAGGCTTCATTTGATGTCAGTGTCAGATCTAAACGTACATTGCCGTTATCTGGCGCATATTCTGATTGAAGCCCTGAAACTGAAAGCTCTAAGTCGCCGCCCGGATCTGGGTTACCACCACAAGAAGAATCTGAAACTTTTCTCCAAACGCCCCACTCACCTGTTGTTCCTGGTTCTTCGCCACGAGTGTACCAACCTGCTCCCCACGTTGAACCGTCATGAGATACTTGGTCACCTTCAACATAAACGGTGTCTGCATCCCATGCCGCAGCACAGTTAGAACCATCAGTCACAGACACCTTACGGTCAGCGGTTACAGTTTGGTTTGCGCTGTCTGTTACGCTATACACAAGTGTGTAGTTGCCGATTTCATTTACATCGACACTGCCAGTGTGTGTAATAGTGCTTGTCAGGTCGCCATCTTCAGCATCATTTGCCGTCACGCCTGCCATAGCATCAAACGCAGTTCCCAACACAACAGTCGTGTCAGACACACCATTAAATACCGGCTTCTGGCTGTAAACCTCTACCGTTCTCGCTTTAGTGGTTTCGTTGTTATCGCTGTCTTTCACTCGGTAAGTTAAAACGTAAGTGCCAATAACACTGGTTTCAACGTAACCTTCAACATCGATTGATGACGTTAGATCGCCGTCTTCTTTGTCTGTTGCCGTTACGCCATCCATAGGATCAAATGTTGTTCCGTGAAGAACACGCGTATTTTCGATACCTTTAAGAACTGGCTCACCCTCGACTGGTGGTGGCGTTACTTGACCGTGTACAAACGGGCCGTAGTCTTTAATGAACTGCTCGTTGTATTGTTGGCCGTTTTTGTTAGTGCCCATGTCCCAGTTGATAGACCAAGTCATCACACCACGTAGCGGTTGGCCTTGTGCCGTTAGGCTATCAAATGCGTCGTATAAATCTTGTGGCTCTTGCACAAAACCTGTCGCTGCGGCATCGATACTTGAAGGAATACCAAACACGAGCTTGTCATGTGGGATCTTGTGGAAGCCACGCGTTCCGTTGATAAGAGAGTCAGAAATGTAGTAGATAAACTCTTCTTTTAACGCATCGTTATTTTGAGCAATCCAACCCACACCTTCCACCCAGATACCATCGCCACCTTGGTTGTAAAATTGTGGGTTAATCCAGTCGTAGTAGCCTTCTAGATTATCGATATAAGAAACGTACTTACCGCCTGTCGTTAGATACGGGAACTCAGGCGCCATTGTAATAAGGAAGTTTTTACCTTCTGCGCGGTAGTGGTCTTTTACCAACTTAAGTGCATCAGGAATCACGGTTTGGTTGTTTGCGGCGGTTACGGCTGCTTGTTCAAGGTCGATATCTAGACCATCGAAACCGTAACGCTCGGTAAGACGGATAATCTCATCAGCAAAGGCTCTTTCATCACCGGTTTCTAGCTCTACGTGTGCATCAGCACCACCCAAAGCCAACAGTACAGAACGACCTTGCTTGTTGAGTTCAGAGATTTGGTCAATAAATTGTTCTTCTGAAAGCCCAATAGTTGGGTCCAGTTTAAAAGTTGGGATTCGACCATCAGCCACATCGTAAACCTTCATGAATGACACATTCACGATGTTGTACATTGGGTTCACTTCATCCAGCGTTACACATGGCGCATTACCACCTTGGTAGCCGCCACCGTCACACCAGTTATGCCAATAGCCAACCACGACGCCAGAGTCTGGATTCGTCATATCTGAACCATTCGCATAAACAGCGCCAGACATAGCCGCCATGCCGACCGATACTGCTAATTGTAGAGCTTTACGTTTCAACATTAGTCCCACTTCCTTACTTAACAGCTGTGCCAATCACAACCGAACCAATTCATTGTAATCATGAATATTTATAGAGAAGTAATGGAATTTATAGGAAAAGATGACCTTTGATTTAACTTGTGATTTTAAGTCACAGATTGAATATCAGAATCAATATGATTTTGACTTTTCATTCAAATTGAAATGCTAAAACAGTGACTTGTATAACCTTTTGATTAGCATTACGCTCGAAAAATTCACCAGAGAAATAAATTCAAGCTCGTTACAAGTTATTTGTCAATATTGAGACTCAGATCATAAATCTTATATGGTACGAATGGATATCACCTCAAATATAAACAATAAAAGCAAACTACACTGCTTTTTTGGCAGAAGATCACAAAAATATCGAATTTCACACGCAACTCGAATGAATATGCACAGTGTGGCATTTGACAGTTTTGTTATTCATCAAGTATCATTTTCTCGCTAGGTAAGGCTTTGAATCAAGGTCACCAACGTCGCACTGACACACTAAATAACTAACAATAATGCTACAAAAAATATGACATACTATTTCAATAAGGTACCAGGTACGATATGATTGCACTCATAGAAAATTCAAACATTGAGGTTGCTTTGAGTCGTATCACCAAACAGCAAAAAGAAGAAAATTACCAAAAACTAAATTCTGTTATTTTGGACATCTTCTTGACCGAAGGCTGGGGCAAAGTTACATACGATCGTATCTCAAAAATTACTGGGCTTCGTAAAAGTACATTACAAGGCTACTACCCTAGTAATAATGATTTTTTAGTCGCCCTCAAAGGAAATTTAAAAAGTTTAATGCTTGAAGAACTTGACCTAACGAGCAAAGAGAGTTTGTTGGATTCGTGGGATAGAGCTCTTGAAAAGATGGAATTCAGTTTCATTGTTCAAATGCTTATATCGCATTGTATTTCAAGTGAGCCCACGCCAATTGCTAATCAAGCAATGGAAAGCTTCCATAAAACAATTACTCACGCCCTTCCCGATGATGACACCAACGAAATAATGGTTCATGTTTTCGGGTTAGCTGTTATAGCCCCAATAAAAGAGACTCTTACAAAAACTGTTTGTTAAAAATAAACAGTTTTACTATCAGCCACTTAAATTTATCGAGTTAGCTAGGACGTGTTCGTTGTGCTAAGAACGTAGCCTTTTAATACACACTTTTCGGCATAGACGATAACCTAATGGTTATGTTCTCGTCAGTTAACTCGACATATCTCAACTCTCATATTAGTAGTATCTCCACTCCTCTTTAGTCGGTAAATTATCAGTTAATAACTTTCTACTTATTTCACCAAAAAGTATGATTTACCACTTATCTATGTCAACAGCATGTAAAATACTGTTATCCTCTGTCAAGATACTATACGTACCTATTACTTTTTAAAAATTTTGTGCTAATGTTTCATTTATCAACATTATGGAGACAACTATGGCACGTATTAGTAAAGCGCAATGGGAAGAAAATTTCGCCTCTTACAATGCGATCATTCTTGAAATTTTTCTTAACGAAGGCTGGGACAACGTAACTTACGACCGCCTAAGTAAAGAAACAGGATTGAGGAAAAGTACATTACAAGGCTACTACCCTAGTAATGCTGATTTTGAAACCGCGATTCAGGGCAAAGTATTCCCTATTATCCTCAGACATCTCGATTTTTCATCGCGAACTCAACTCATTGATTCTTGGAAACAAGCAATGAGCTCGAATCAATTTAGAATGATCATGCGAATGTTTATCATGCATGCTCATAAGAAAGGCGCCGATGGTAATGGTCGAAATGGTGTGATCACTCTAACGAAGCTCATTTCAGAAAAGCTTCCCGAAGAAGATTCGTTTGCACTAATTCAACTATTATTCGGCTTAACGGTTACCGAGCTAATGGAAATTAACTTTTAATTAACCTCTTATCTTGATGACACTAACAGCTGATATGTAATTGGTGTCTATCAAAAATAAGATGGAGCTCTAACCGATCAAATTTCATAAAAAAAGCAGTGCGACGAATGTCCCACTGCTTTTTTATTTAGCCAACACTAATTTCGTAAACACGGCGACGAGCATCGCTTCATAGTGAGCTCTGCTTAAGCTATCAGTTGAGCGCAACATGCTACAACACTTCTAAGCCGCACAGTTACACGTAACTCTTTAACTGATTTGCTGAAATCAGTCGTATTATTTACCTTCAATTACCAGCTAACAGTCGCACCTAGCGCATAGTTAGTGGCTTGCTGATCAACGACTTTAGTACCGTCATCAACAAGGTTCACTTCAGCATAAACACTTGCCCACTCAACGATTTCGTAACGTGAACCTAGATAAAAGTTATTGATTTCGCCGTCTAAAGTACGTGTATTTGAATCTTGAGAGATGAACTCATAACCAGTGTAACCAAATAGCTTTTCAATGATTTCCATTTGACCGGCGATAGCGAAAGCGTTTTTCTTAACGTCAAGTTGGCTGTTTGAACGGTCTTCAATATCAGTATTGTAGTACGTTGCACCTAGCTTGTAGTCACCCATGTTGAGCTCACCGCTCAGCATAGAGTACAGCTCATCTTTACTGTTTTGAGTCACGTTTGTTGAAGAAGAACCCACACCAGCCGTTAACGTTAGATCAGCAAGGAAATACTGACCGTAAGCTTCCATAATTTCACGGTCTAAGTCACCGGCTTCAGGCCCGTAGTTAACACTTAGAGCAAACACTTCAGTTTCGAATTTGTACTTAAGGCCAAGGTCATGTTGGCTTACCGCATTAAGATTAGCTAAACCACCAAACGCTTCAGAGTAATCAACGCCATTTAGGTCATCAGAAGTTGTTGCATGTTTACCAAACGTTAGCGTACCTAACACTTCGTGTTGTGCGCCTGCATAGTATTTTGATAGGTAAAGATCATCTTCATCTTTATCTTCTTCTGCGTCAAAGTTGATTTCAGCTTCAACCAGTGAAAGTACGCTAGTTGTGTCCGTCACTGAGTAACGCGCATCTACACCAATCTTAGATTCGCCGAACGTATAATCGTTGCTCTCATTGTCGTAGAAAAACGCCCGAGCTTTCACTTCACCATATACATCTAGGTAAGCCGTTTCGTTATTAATAATTTCGTAAGCGTAAGCGGGTGACAGAACAGCCGACGTCGCTAAAGCGAGAATAGTCTTCTTCATTGTTATTTCCAAACTAATAGCTACGCACCATTGCGTACCTAGACCGTAAAATGAATACAAGTGCTGTATTCCTTAAAAAATTTAAAGGGGTGTAGTTGATACCCCATTAAACTCAACTTCTTAAATTGATGAATTCCTGACTTATCTATCAGGACTCATTTAGTCCACTGCGTAATTCATGTCGCACCTAGCTGATATTGCACCTAGTTAATATCTTGCGTAGCTCATATCGCAGTAGTTAATATTTTCACTAATGCCGTAAATTAGGCGATCTTTTGCGCCCATTGGCGACTTGCTTGTAACACCTGTTGCAGAGCAAATTCAAAAGCCTGTTGGTCTTTTTGGTAAGGGTCTGCAATAGTCCCTACGCTCCACTGCCCTAGCAATAACGTCTTATGCCTCGCGTTAGGTGCAATGGACGCCACCAAATCGATATGGGCAGGCTCCATAACCAAAATAAGATCACTAAGATCACACAATTCTTGAGTTAGCTGTTGTGCTTTGTGTTTATTAAGTTCTAAGCCATGATTCGCCGAAACGTCTTGCATCATAGAGTCTGCGGGTTGACCAATTAAGCCACTTGGCTCAGTCGCAATCCCAGCAGAAGAAACCACTTTGTTCGGCATTATCGCTTTCAATGACGCTTCACCTAGTGGAGAACGACAGATGTTACCCATGCAAACCACTAAAATTCGATTAAACATTGTGACTCTCTTGTGTAGACGTGTGGCGTTTGCCCGATGGCAATACAGATGACACCCCGACTAGCACCAAGACCATTAAAAACGTCATGGCATTAGCCGAAGGTTGAAGGTTAAAATCCACGGAAATGTGAATCAGCATGCCAACAATGGCCATGTAGCAGCCAAGCGCTGTCCCTTTCATTGTTTTACTACGGCGTTTACGCATGGTTTGAATCGTTTTATATAAAGCGACAATAAGCATTGTTCCCAACATTAACGTCATTGGTAAACCTGACTCCACTGCAAATTGCAAATACTCGTTGTGCGCATGATCGTAATAACCAATGTTCCAAAAACTGAACCTAGGAAATGTGGAATGAAAGCTACCCGCTCCATAGCCAGTCACAGGTGCCTGCTCAACCATTAACGTGCCCCAATCGACCACTTCAACACGAGTTTCTTTCTCCAGAGCAGTTTGCTCTAAGCGATCTTTTACTTTGGCTAAACCAAACAAAGACCCGACAACGACGGTATCTATCAAGACCAAGCTGATGACTAGTGCTACTAATGCACGCGGCTTTTGATTATAAAACAATAGAGCTGTGAATCCGCCAATCAAGGTAGCAGCGAAAAATGCCGTGTTGCCCATTCTAGAACGCGTCATTACAAGCGCGATAACCATCATGATTAGGCCGCAACGCACAACCATCTTGTTAGAAATTAACCCTGATACCCAACGTTGAATTCGAATATGCCAAGAACCAGAGGAGGACACATGAAGCTGTGAAACCAGTAATCCCGCACCTAAACATAGGCACATCATCATGTAGTTGGCTAAGTGATTTTTATAGATAAATGAGCCCGTTGCGACATCAGGTAGTCGAATGCCAAAAATCGGTGAAAACTCGAACCCAAACAACAACACTAACGCGCCGTAAACGGCTTGAAAGCAACCACTCAACAGCAAAGCGCTAAGCATCCATTTGATGCGTTTTTCCGTATTGATAAGCACGATAGCTAACACGATAAACAACAGGTAAACCAAGCCTTTAATTAGGCTGCTATATGTGCTGAAAGCGTCAACACTAATTCGGGCCAATCCTTGTGTATTTGTCGCTAAATGTACCTGTTCATAAGCCAAAGAAGCCATTGGCGATATAAACAACAACAGAGGTTCAGACATTGGCAATAGTTGCAATCCCGTCCAAAATTGGAAAAAAGCGATGGGTAAAAGTAACCATTTGAATTGGTTCAGGCGCGGAAAAGGGAATGCTTGCCAATGAGAACGAAAGCTCAGAACCGCTGCGATTAAAGTAGTGCCTACCCAAATTCCAGCAATGGACCATGCCCATATGCGGTTAGAGCCTAGCGGAATAGGTAACCAAACTAGCAATGTAAGTAAGCTATAGAAGCTAAAAGTATTCAAACGCATTAATCGTAACATTCTCATTGGAAAACAAATCGTGCCAATAAAGCCCGCTCCCTCTTGATATACAAAAGCTTGGTAGTGCGCAATATGACCGTTTCAGGTCATTTATCGACTACCCAATGCTATACATCAGTAAGGGCTGTGTGCGGGCTTTATACTGTTTTAGTTGCCTGAAACAGGTGAATCTTTCACAGGTTTTGTCGGCTCTGCACCAGGGAACTTCTTGTCCGTGTCAGGCCCTTTTGGTGTTTCGTCTTTTACTGGAGCGTCGTCATTGACTGGTGTGTCAGCGACAGGTGCGTCAGCAACTGGAGCCTCTTCATTGACTGGCGTTTCAACTACAGGTGTTTCTGCTACTGGAGCCTCTTCAACGGGAGCATCTTCGATAGGTGCCTCTTCAACAGGAGCTTCTTCGACAACAGGTACCTCTGCAGCAGGCGCTTGCTCTACTGCTTCAACAGCTTCTTGAACCTGAGTAGGGTCAATGCCAGCTTCAATCGCCGCTTCTGTAACTGCTTGGCTAGAAACACCCGCTTCAGCAGCTACTGTTGCTATAGCAGCAGCTTGTTCTGGTGCCGCTGCGATCGCCACAACCGATACGGCTTCAGCCGATTCTGGTTCAGCTGCTACTGCCGCTTCAACAATCGAAGCCGCTTGTTCTGGTTGCGCCGTTACAGCTGCAGTTACTACCGACTCAGCAGCTTCAGGGTTAGCCGTTACAACCGTTTCAACGATTGCTGCAGCCATTTCTGGGTACTGAGCGATCAACTGTGCAACTAGCTCTTCTGGTGTCAGCTCACTTTGTTCTACGATACCCACTAAATCGACAGATTCAGATGTAGCAGCATAAGTGACCGAAGTTGACATCGTCATACCAAGCAATGCGCTTAGCATAAATTTGTTTAACTTCATGTATATACCTCTTTTAAGAATTAAACAGCGTGAATTCTGCATCCACACCATGGTTTACCAAAGCAAGCTAAGCTGATAGCTGTTGCTTAATCCGATAAATTGAGAAAAGTTGATAGATACCTATTCCGATAAACAAACCAACCATGTTCGCGAGCCAGTCATTAACTGAAAATGTTCGCGTAGAAATAAAATACTGTGTCGCTTCGTCTAAACTGACTAACGTGACACTTAAAACAATGAGCGCGGCTTGCCGTCCACTAAAGTAAAAGAAGTGGCGTTTTGGCTTATTCGTCATACCAGCCCAGGAGGCACTAGCACCTAAGCAAACAGAAACCGCCAGATGCAAAACAACATCGCCACCCACTTTGTTTTCTAGCTGGACGATTAACCCCGCTAGAAGATCTAAAGATTTGGCCAACGAAGCCATTCCACCTAGCGCTAGCACGATCAAAAAGACTCCTACCCGCTTCCAGCTTGTTTGTCTTTGTTCAGAAATCACTTTGTTACTCTCAACAACTGTACTTTTTAAAACTGTTGCCTTGCTATACACAAAGAAACTTGTTCAACTCAACCATTTCAGATTCCTTTACATGCACGCGTAGTTTTGTCATTGAACGCAAGCAACCGACATGCACGTAGCTTCTCTGGAGAACGCGCAACAGTCGTGTTGATTTGCCAGTGATTAATACCATACTTGTTAGGCTCTAGCAGGTAACTCGACACCAATACACGCTGTTCGACATTTAGCCTCGTCCAATAAGCGAGATAAAACTCCAGACCAAACAAGGCAACAGGTCTTTCAAAGCGACCATTTTGCAAAGCAATTTCAAACGGCGCGTTAACTTGTTCAAATGACGCGCCATTCCGCCATTGGTATTCAGCCTCAGCAACAAACGCTTTAGCGTTCATGGGCCTGAGCAACTGTGCTTGTTTTGCTGTTGCTATCGCATCTTCAAACTTGTATTCGACACTGTAAGAATCATTTTCTGACCCAAGTTCATGAACTTGCGATGCAATCACTGCTTGGTATGCCGCCAACAATAAAAGACTATCCGGGTTATTAGTGTCCCACTCAGCAACCTTTTCCATCGCAGATTCTAGTTTGGCCAAATCAAAAACCGGCTGACTTTTTGTACTCTGACTTTCTTTATTCTCTAGGAAAGCGCTTAACTGCTTTTCTGCATCCAACACGTAAAAATTGGCCAGTAGCATTTTAGTACTCACACCAACAACAAAAGCCGACAGTAAAAAAATCAGGCTGATTCCCACGAAAACTTTCACTTTGTTTGCTCGTTCTTTTCTTTGTGCACTGCCAGCTTCAATTACTACTGGGTGTTCTTTATCTTGAATTATGGTTGTCAAAAGCAATGCCTTGTTTAATGCAATTGGTATAACTAAAAAGTAAGCAAGTGTTTAGTCTGTCCGGGCATCAGTTATCTAAACACTGGCTTACTAAACTCTCGACATAACCGGTGCGATTTTGAGCACAACTTTGTATCCAGTCGCTCTATTCCACACGCTTCAAAAACATGTTCTGGTAGCAATAGTTGGTTGCATCGATATAACCTTCAACGCTTCCGCAATCAAAGCGTTTACCTTTGAACTTATATGCAATGACACATCCCTGCTTTGCCTGTTTGAGGATCGCATCGGTTACCTGAATTTCACCGCCTTTACCCGGTTCTGTGTTTTCAATATGTTCGAAAATATCAGGTGTTAAAATATAACGGCCAATAATGGCTAAGTTACTTGGTGCTGTGCCGGGTTCTGGCTTTTCAATCATGTCCGTAACACGAATTAAGTCATCACTTAGATGCTCACCTGCAATCACACCGTATTTATGGGTTTCATGCATTGGCACTTCTTCCACAGCAACAATGGTGCAACGAAACTGTTTGAACAAACCAATCATTTGTTCGAGTACACCCTTCTCTGGGTTTACACACAAATCATCGGCCAACAACACAGCAAACGGGTTGTCACCAATCAACTCTTTACCGGTTAGAATCGCATGTCCCAATCCTTTCATTTCGCGTTGGCGAATGTAGGTAAAGTGGGCAGAATCGATAAGATCACGAATTTCATCCAACAGCCCTTCTTTTGTGGTGCCGTGAATTTGGTGCTCGAGCTCGTAGTTCTTATCGAAATGGTCCATCAACGAATTTTTTCCGCGACCCGTTACAATCGCCATACTCTGCATCCCTGCTTGTATCGCTTCATCAACCCCATACTCAATCAATGGTTTATTCACGATTGGCATCATTTCCTTAGGCATTGACTTTGTTGCTGGTAAAAAGCGAGTTCCGTAGCCAGCAGCAGGAAACAAACAGTGTTTAATCATTAAAGGACCTTTTGTGTACCTAGTACCCATTATGGATAAAGTATTTCATCAAACATACCTAGCATAGGAACATCCAATATTTGAACTTTTATATTCCTAGCAGACACCTAGGATCAATAGGTCGAGATTATACGTATCAAGTACCAAGTACGCAATGGTAAATTCATTCTATACCATTATGAATACTGATTTAATGAACGCTTTATTCATTAATCACTTACAACGGGATTAATGAATAAAGCGATCCACAATTTGAATTATTAGTCTATTCGAAAACGCTTAATAAACTAGACTCTAATTCAAAATTCAAACCAGTTCCTTTTTAAAAACAAGAACATTGATTCAGTAGACGCTGCACACGAACTCGCTCTATCGCTTGAGTATCAAAAGAGTGGAGCATTTGGTTGGTGTTATTACATTGATGCGTCTTAACCTGGATAAATATTTGAGCATTGCGCAATGTAGACTGAAATGCGTGATACCCAGGAGTCGCTAGCCCTTTCTGTAGGGTCGAGGCCGACAAAGCTTTAGGGTAAGCATCTACCATTAAATCCAATAACTCCCTATGCTTACCTGCGGCCTTGGTAAACTGTTGAATTAATATCTGCTTCTCTTCTTCTATTGATAATGAATAAATCACAAAACACCTTCCCTGTATTCTTTAACATTGATTGATTTCTACGGCTAATGTCGTGCTATTCGGTATCCTCATCGGCTGATAAATCAACACTGTTTAATGCTTGATCATTTGCTCGTTTTTCTTCAATCATTGCCATAATCCGACTTTTCATTGGGTGTTCCGGATTCTGTTGTGCGTACTCCGCAACCAAAGTGTCAACATAACGAGGCGTGTTGTTTCTGCCTCCCTTTTTTCTTTTTGATTCCTTCTGAGTGATTATGCGTGCAGTAATAACACCGCCATACTGTGCGGAATTTGCCTCCTCCTCCGTGTAAATCTCGTCACCGTGTTTTTTTAATGCACAAGTTTGATCGCCATGATTCATTTCGTTGCGCTTATCAGTTACGCAGTTATTGTCGGTTCGATTCCTGCTGCTCTTTCTTACAGCAATATCCGTTTCAACGTTGATTTTCGATCGAGACATTGCCTCAGATTTTTTACTGTGGCTTGATATCTCTGGTTCCTTTTCTTCACACTCTGCATAACCATTTTCAATATGACGATCATCGAGTAGATGAAGTTGATACAGATTACTTCGCTGCCTACCTCTTTTATCAAAGCGCTTTATCTTCTCTACAAACCCTAAGCTTTCTAACCGTTTGACGTGATCTTTAACTGTTCTCTCTGAAATCTCACAATACTTGGCCAAATATCGATAAGAAGGAAAGCACCGCCCGTAGTTATCCGCATTATCGGCTAACTTAAGTAAAATCAATTTGCTGATTGGTGAATCCGTTCTCACCAGCATGAATTCTGTTATTAACGAATGACTCATCACCCTGCTCCATTTATGAAAGTTAATGAATATCTAAACAATATCTTTCAAATTAGGGGCAAAAATAGGCCTCATAAACCTGTAACAAAAAGTACGCTGCTGCATTTCTCACATCATTTGTCGTTAACCCATCATCGTGATCATAAAAAATGCGGCGCACTTAAAATAATTTAAGCTGGCTTTTATTTGAAAAACCCTAACGAACTATTCGCGATTATGGTTATCCGCTCATTCAGTAACATCCTTAAAACGCGAACGTACTGGCTAAACCACGTACTTACAGATCGGATGCACTGTCCATTTCACTAGTTAGGAGCTATTTATGTCACCAGCCATTCGGCGATTTATTCATACTTTCAATCACGACAGTCATTCATTTCCACTTGATCAAGCACATTGGAATTCTCATTCGCTTGGGTATTCACCACACTCTATCCACTCCCCCAAAAACCACGACTTAGAAGATGAAGCGAGTGATTTTATTTGGTTGGTCGTGAAAGCAAAGCGCCAGCACCCAGTAGGATACGCCATCGCTTATGTGTGGTTGATAGACCACAAACATCACCAATCATCGGTTTTGTTAAGGGAGGTGTTCTGCAAATTTGGTAAACGAAACAGGCAAGATCAGAAAGTAGAAACAGACGTAAAGATTAGTGCAGGGGTTAAAGACGAAGTTGAGGGTAAGCCTAGAATTGAAATGAGGAGCGAGCTAGAAAAATGGCTCAATGATCAAGCTTATGTGTTCTTTGGGTATTTAGAACACCTAATGTTGAAAGAGGTAAACCTTAGTGGCTAATAGACTCAACAAACGAAACCAACCACTTAGTTTTGATTGGATCACAGTTCATTGCAGTGCAACACCACCCAACATGAACATAGGCGTAAAAGAAATTCGACGTTGGCACAAGCAACGCGGCTGGAGGGACATTGGATATCACTGGGTGATTACCCGTAATGGAGAGTTACAAGTCGGCAGGCCAATAGATCAAATGGGTGCCCATGTGAAAGGATACAACCGCCATAATATTGGTGTGTGTTTAATTGGCGGTTACAACGAACATTTAGAGCCACAAGACAACTTCACCCTCGCGCAGCGTAAAACCTTGTTTAAGTTCATTAGTGAACTGCAAGACAAGTTCAAGATAACCGATGACAAAGTGTTAGGCCATAACCAATGGAACCCAACTAAAGCCTGCCCCGTCATTGGGCTTCATTCGCACAGTGATCCAAACAGTATGAACGCATTTCAGTAGTTTTAAGGAAGAAAAGAAGGTAGGAAATGGATTCAATACAGCAGACAAACATAGGAGCATGAATGAATTTGCTAGGACAAATCTTTGGAAGCCAATCGATGTTAGAACGAGGCTTAAAAACCATCACTCAAACAGGAGACGCGATGTTCTTTACCGATGAAGAGAAAGCCAAACACAAACTTGCCCTTCTGCGCGCCTATGAGCCATTCAAACTAGTACAACGTTACATAGTATTGCTATTCACCGTCCCTTACGTTTTATTGCATTCGTTTGTTGTGATTGGCTGCATGCACGGTTACGAGTGGCAACCGATTGGAGTAATGATCAACGAAGCCTTTGGCTATCCTGTTCTAGCTATTATTGGATTATATCTGACCGGCGGCGTTTTACCCAAAAAGAAATAACCAGTAGTTTCCTAACATCGATGAACGAGCACGCTAGCGTCATTCACAACTAACCTCCCCCGTCATTCCTTACAGTGAGGCACGAACGTGATAGGGAATCTCGTTTTGGGTCTGAGATTCCACATACCTCGTCCCTCGGTTCTGGAATGACGGCCATTTGAGCTCCTATGCCAGTTGTTACAATTCTTGAGGATGAAAGCATTGTAAGCGTTTATTCTATTCTTCATTCCTTACATCGAGGAACGAGCACGCTAGCGTCATTCACAACTAACCTCCCCCGTCATTCCATACAGTGAGGCACGAACGTGATAGGGAATCTCGCTTTGGGTCTGAGATTCCACATACCTCATCCCTAGGTTCTGGAATAACGGCCATTTGAGCTCCTATGCCAGTTGTTACAATTCTCGAGGATGAAAGCATTGTAAGCGTTTATTCTATCCTTCATTCCTCACATCTAGGAACGAGCACGCTCGTGTCATTCACAACTAACCTCTCCCGTCATTCCCTACAGTGAGGCACGAACGTGATAGGGAATCTCGCTTTGGGTCTGGGATTCCACATACCTCGTCCCTCGGTTCTGGAATGACGGTGGAATTACCAAACAACCCTCGTCGTCATTTATTACGACAAAGAACAACAACCACTTAATTCAGATCCAACGACCCTAACCCGTCATTCCCTACAGTGAGGAACGAACGTGATAGGGAATCTGTTTTTTGCTAGCTAGTACTTATTTAATGCCATGAGTGCTTCTGCGTTTGGTAGTTTTACGAGTAACGTTGAAGGGGGAACCATGAAACAGCCTGCGATTTACATATTATCTAACAGCTCTAGTTCGATTTTGTACATAGGTGTTACTGGAAACCTTTCACAAAGGATCTGGTTACATAAGACGGGAGAAGTCGAGGGCTTCACTCAGAAGTACAATGTTCACAAGTTAGTTTATTTTGAAATCTTCGAAGACTTCAAATCTGCGATTGAGAGAGAAAAGCAGTTAAAGAGATGGAATCGTTCATGGAAGGAGGAACTGATTAGCGAGCGGAATCCGAGTTGGCGAGACCTATACGACGATATATTGTGAGATTCCACATACCTCGTTCCTCGGTTCTGGAATGACGGTGGAATTACCGAACAACCCTCTTCGTCATTTATTATGACAAGGAACAACAACCACGTCATTCAGCTCCAACGTCCCTGGCCCGTCATTCCCTACAGTGAGGAACGAACGTGATAGGGAATCTCACTTTTACCCGTTAGTTCGAATAGTAATCCGTTAGCACTTGAATAAAGCTCTGCTTATCCGCTTCTGGCAACACATTAATACCAGCAGCCGCTTTACGCCCACCGCCTGTTTCAAAGCCTGAACATACTTCATCAGCCCCTGTTCTATTCGACAAAGGAGCACGTAAACTCACCATGTAAGATTGACCATCTTGATTTTGCGTTAACACAGCCTGAGCACGGTTCGGATCTTGGTTAACGATCTCATTACCAAACACACCGCTAATACGCCTTGCCCATGCCTCACTCGGCAATTCAAAAACGCGCACCGCATCGTTCTCGTGAACGGGTGCAAGACTAGAGACTTGCTGGTAATCACTTTGATAAGCCACACGTAAACGGTAGAACACCGATCCTTCATCGCTTAAAAGATCAAATGGATTCGGGTATTGATAAAGCGTTTGGTAAAGCTCAACAGGTGTAAAGTGCAAATCACCCAGTGATGCTCCATAACCGTTATAGTTAACCAAAGTACCCAACTCTTCCAAGAACGCGATTTGTAATTCATCAAAACCGTTTTCAATCGCAAGCTGATTAGCAACCGCTTTAAGATTGTCACCAAAGGCCGCAGCAATCGCCCACGCCACATTCTCACCATTGAGTTTTTGATTGATTAACAAACTAGTACAGCACTCTGGCGCGGTATCGATTAAGGTTTCAAGGTATGTAGAATCAGGCACTTCACCAGTACGATGGTGGTCACAATAAAACACATCGACTTTTGCATCCAAAAGCGAACGCAACGCGTCTTGGTTTTTCTCCATCGATACATCTAATACCGTGACAGACGAAACATCCTTTTGAGCGACTACTTGAGAAAGCAACTTAATATCACGCTTAACACCAGTAATAAGCGCACTTTCTTTTGGCTTACTTAAGCGCAATTGCAACAACGCAATAATGCCATCTGCGTCTCCATTAAATACATCGTAGTGCATTGGGGTTCCTTTTCTTCTCTAAATCGATTTAGACATAAACTTATAGTTGTATTTTTACAAGCGACTGCATTTCACATCAATATCATGTTGTTAGGTGATATAACACGATTGAACAAAGCCGATACTAAATACAACCAAATGAGCGCTTAGATATAGCCACGTTCAAGCAACACTTCTACTACTTGCTCACCGCATTCCTCAATACTCTTACCCGCCGTTTGCACATGGATCTCTGGATTCACAGGGGCCTGGTATTCTGAATCAATCCCAGTGAAGTGCTTAATTTCACCTTTACGAGCTTTCTTATACAAACCTTTAGGATCACGTGACTCACATACTTCTAGCGGTGTATCAATAAACACTTCTAAAAACTGCTGCTCCCCCAACAAATCACGTACTTGTTGGCGGTCTGAAATAAATGGTGATATGAATGCCGTGAGTACCAAAGTACCAGAGTCGACAAACAACTTTGCCACTTCACCAATACGGCGAATATTTTCGATACGGTCTTCATCACTAAAGCCCAAGTCATTGTTTAAACCATGACGGACATTGTCACCATCAAGTAGATAACTGTGTTTGCCCAATGCCATAAGTTTCGCTTCAACGGCATTAGAAACCGTCGATTTACCAGACCCACTTAAACCTGTAAACCACAATACCGCTGGCTTCTGCTGTTTGAGTTCAGCTCGTTGTTGATGCGTTACAGTGGCATTGTGCCAAACCACATCACTCGATTTTTCTGTTACATCTGTTTTTTCTTGATATGGACTTGTCATTAATAACCTTTATAAAAAACTGAACACTTCGCACTAATTCCCCGTCATTCCAGAATCGAGGAACCGGATATCTGGAATCTCATACCACAAGCGAGATTTCCTATTACGTTCGTCCCTCACTCTAGGGAATGACGGTAACTAGCACAAAAACTTTAAAACAACCGTCGAAAACTCGAAAGCAACCGTCATCGAGATCCTAAAACAGCCGTCATTCCAGAACCGAGGAACGAGGTACCTGGAATCTCAACCACAAACGAGATTCCCTATTACGTTCGTCCCTCACTTTAGGGAATGACGGTAACTAGCACAGAACTTTAAAACAACCGTCGAAAACTCGAAAGCAACCGTCATCGAGCCCCTAAAAAACCGTCATTCCAGAACCGAGGAACGAGGTATCTGGAATCTCAACCACAAACGAGATTCCCTATTACGTTCGTCCCTCACTTTAGGGAATGACGATAACTAGCACAGCAACTTTAAAACAACCCTCAAAAACTCGAAAGCAACCGTCATCGAGACCCTAAAATCCCCGTCATTCCAGAATCGAGGAACGAGGTATCTGGATATCTCAAACCACAAACGAGATTCCCTATTACGTTCGTCCCTCACTTTAGGGAATGACGGTAACTAGCACAGAAACTTTAAAACAACCGTCGAAAACTCGAAAGCAACCGCCATCGAGACCCTAAAATACCCGTCATTCCAGAACAGAGTAACGAGGTATCTGGAATCTCAAAACACAAACGAGATTCCCTATTACGTTCGTCCCTCACTTTAGGGAATGATGATAACTAACATAGAAACTTTAAAACAACCGTCGAAAACACTAAAGCAACCGTCATCGAGACCCTAAAACAACCGTCGAAAACCCAAAGGCAACCGTCATCGAGCCCCTAAAAAACCGTCATTCCAGAATCGAGGAACGAGATATCTGGAATCTCGAACCACAAGCGAGATTCCCTATTACGTTCGTCCCTCACTCTAGGGAATGACGAACGCAAACATCTACCCAACTTACCTTACCGTCATCCCCGAGAAGGAGGAACGACTGAATCGGGGATCTCTTAATATCCACCTAAAACGGAGAAACCACCGGAATCATCACTAACGCAGTAATGGAATACACAATCGAAAGCGGCAGCCCCAGCTTCACATAATCCTTAATTGAATAATTACCCGCCGAGTACACCATCAAATTCGTTTGATAACCAAACGGCGACAAAAAACTCGCACTTGCACCAAAAGCAACCGCCATAACAAACGGCATTGGATCGGCGCCATATTGCTGCGCTGTCGCAAGTGCAATAGGAAAAATGATCGCCGCCGCTGCATTATTGGTGATTAACTCTGTAAGCAATAACGTTGCCAAGAACACACCAATATACGCGCCGTACACACCATATCCGTTAGTCGCAGCAAGCAAACTACTACTGACGGTATCCGCTAACCCACTGGTTTGCATTGCATGAGCTAAGGCCAATGCACTGCCCACAATCACAATAATTTCAAACGGGATACGACGACGGACGTATTGAACATTCAAGACACCCATTACCACATACGCACCCAGCAAGATCAGTAAACCTTTAAGCAATGGAAATAAACCAATAGCCGATAACCCAATTGCAGCTGCAAAACCACCAAGTACCCAACGAGACTGAGCTTTAGAAAGCGTCTGCTGCTCACCTGAATGATTGCCAAAGTCAGCCCCATCAAGGAAAACAAAGTTACGCTTTAAGTTATTCCTATCTTTAAAATCATTCCCGATAGTCAGAAGCAACATGTCACCCGCTTGCAAAACGGTATTACCCAAGCCACCGCTTAGCTTTTGGTTACCACGGCGAATACCAATAACAGACGCATCAAACAGAGATCTGAATTTCACTTGTTTAATCGTTTTCCCCACCACGACCGAATCTGCCACGAGTATCGCTTCAACTGTTTGGCCAATGTTCACGTCTTGCTCACTCACAGCGCCTAAAGTTTTCAAACCTTTAAACTGTTGCAAAGTTTCTAATGCATCGACATCACCGCTAAACAACAACCTGTCATTTGGTCGCAGAACCTCATTGGGTGATACAGGCGTAATAACACCGCCCTGGCGAATGATTTCACTCAAATACAAAGAACCCAAATCGCGCAACCCGTTTTCAAAGACCGTTTTGCCAACTAATGATTGGCCGTTAACAAACACTCGAACTTGGGCTTCAATAAAGTAACTCGTATTTTCTCGATGTTGCTCTTTCGTATTACTCGATGGAAGCAAAGGAATACAACACAACAAACAAACTAAACACACGCCGACTACTACAATCGCCACAGGCGTAGTGGTCAACATAGAGAACGGCGCTAACCCTGCTTCTTGCGCAAAGCCAGAGACAATTAAGTTAGTCGAAGTACCAACCAACGTTAACGTCCCCCCTAAGATAGAAGCATAAGAAAGAGGTAATAAATACTTGCTGGCGTTGCTTGGTAAGTTCTTCTTTATACAGCCCATTAGCGTTGCCACTACCGCCGTGTTATTGGCAAAAGCCGAGGTAAAGCTGCTAACTACCAATAATTTAACGTAGTTCGGGACAAACTTGCCATTGAACAACGATGCCCCTAAATGGCGCACATGATAGGTTTTCTCAATCGCGAAACTACAAATGATCAACACCATCAACGTCATTAAAGAACCATTGGTAAAGCCATCTAAATAAACCGTTTGGTCAACTGTGCCAATAATAAATAATGCAGCTCCAACACCCGCAAACGCCAACAACGGACGTATATGGAACACAACTAAAGCAATAAGCAACGCTACAACTAATACAGCGATTAATAATTGAGAATCAAACATACACCCAACTCAAAGCAACTGATCAACAGTTAAACCTTTCTAAATACGTTCAACGTATTAAAGCCTAAACGTTTCTTTACCATCCAAACCGCCAACAAGTTCTGCGTTGCCACAGAAGTAGCTGTTGCATAGGCTGCGCCAATTAAACCAAAATGACTGGTTAAACCAAACGCCAACACAATAGCTAGTGGCCCAGAGAACAACACAACATTACGCATGTCTTTTTCATGGTCTGTCATGTTAAGCAAGTAACCTACAGAACCTGTAATCACGTTAATAAACTGGCCTATCGCTAGTATTTGCAATAACGGAGCTGCAACCTTGTACTCTTCACCAAACAAACCCATTAAAAACTCAGGAAAGAAGATCATAAATAGCAGAACAGGTGTAGCAAGTAGCATCATTAATCGACTAGATAAGAGTGATAGTTTTTCTACTTCCATTCTATTACCTTGACCAAAGGCTTTCGCAAACTTGGGAGCGACGACTAAATTAACCGCAATCAATACAAAACTGGCTAATGTTGCTGTGCGCTGAGCCGAAGCAAAAAATGCAACATCTTGACTAGAAAGAAATCTAGCCGTGGCAAAGTGTCCAGCCCACGCTACACATTGCCCCATAGCCGTTACAATAAATAATGCAGTAAGACTACTTTTCAACTCTTTAGAAAAGGGGGCTTTGAGATCAAATGTAGCACCATTCTTTTTAAACCAGAGCACAGCACCGCAACACACTGCAAAGAAAACACATAAAAAATAAAGATAAAACAATGAATTAAATGATTGGGTGAACCCATAAAAAACCAATAACAAAAGAAGAGTTATAAAAGAGAGTTGAGTCACAACATTCTGTACAGTACTAGCCCAAACAGCCTGTTGCCTACCTTGTAGCATAAATGAAAACATCTGTTGAAAAGCAAATAAAAACATACACAAAGCAATTAAAGGTAATAACTCAGGGAGCTCTGGCAACCCAAACAAATTGGCGATTTGATTCGAAAAAACTAAACTAATCGAGAACAATAGTGCAGACAATATAAAAACTGTTCTAAGAAGTACTGACACTGTTTGATTGATTCGCTGCCAACTTAAACCAAAATCAGCACCTATCACTTTTAGTAAAATGTTCAAAGAACCGATAGTTAATAGTCGTCCACCAGCTTGAGTTAACGCTAACGCGAAAAAGAAAACACCGGCATCATTAACTTCAGTAGTATTTGTGACAACTAAGCTCATCAAAAAACCCGCAGCAGCACCAAAACCACGAACGACAAACACCTGTAGCGATTTGAGCATAAGATTCATTTAGTTGTAAACCCTAGCAAGCTTGCCGATACCGCAATACTTATAACTCACTGAGTTGTTGAACAAAAACACCGACTCGCCAGGTTGCAACGTTAATTCTTCATTACCGGACTTAATGGTGACACGGCCTTCAGCACAGAACAAAATTTCAGGCCCACGAACATACTGGGTTACTTCATTTTGTTGAGCCTCAAGAATATCAAATGCAAAATCATCAACAGGGATTGGATAACTCAACTTTTGATCTTTGACGATTGGTTGCATTCGAATTGTTTGTGGCTCAATAGGCTCGAACTTTGTGTTATCAATTAACTCGTCTATGTCAACGTGCTTATTGGTTAACCCTGCTCGCAATACATTGTCTGAACTCGCCATGACTTCTAGAGCTGTACCTTCAACATAAGCATGAGGCGTCTCGGCGAACAGGAACATAGCCTCACCCGGCGCAAGCTCAACCGTATTAAGTAGCAACGGTGCAAACAAACCAATATCACCTGGGTAATGAGCATCAAACGCTTCGCTATAATGCAGCGCTTCACGAGCAAGCAATGTTTTAACAGGCTTTCTGTATGATGCTTGTAACTCAGCGATTGCTTGAGTCTTTTTATCGCCCTCTAACGTCATAATTGCAGTAAATAATGTGCGTAAACCGTTTGCACTGCAGTCTTTTTCAAATGCAGTAACATATTCACTTAGCTGAGGAACATTCACTTCTTTAAACAACGAGACGATCTGCTCTAACGGTCTAAAGCCGTTCATCGCTTTATAAAACGTTAAAGCGTAGACTAATTCCGGTTTATGGTTTGCATCTTTGTAATTACGATTTAGTGCAGTTAACGAAATACCTTCCTCGTTCTCACGCTTAAAGCCTAATTCCGATTTTACTTTGTTAGGGTGAACTTGAATGGATAATGGCTTCTCTGCAGCTAACACCTTGAACAAAAATGGCAGCGCACCAAAACGTTCCGCTGTGTAGCTACCTAACGTAGAAATCTTGTCTTGATCGATAACTTTAGAAAGCAACTCACCTGTTTCAGAAATAATGGAACAGCCCGAGTTATGCGCTCCCATCCAAATTTCGGCTTGAGGTTCGTTGTCGGGATTAGGGCGACCAAACAGATCATGAATAGCAGTTCGACTCCCCCATTCATAATTTTGCACCGTATTTTCTAATTTAAACAAAGACATTTAACACCTATCAACTATAAATACCAAGTACGTTATCTATTTAAAACCAAGCTGAGCAGAACTTGTTGAACCAGGCTCTATACTTGCAACCGCGCCTAGGACTTTAGCGACAACAGATTTTGCATATGAAAAGTCACTTGCTTCTGCATAACAGCGGAGCTCTGGTGCGTTTCCTGAAGGACGCAAATGAACAATGTCTGAATTAGAGAGAGTGATACGTAATCCATCAGTATTATCAACATTCACTACTTGTGGGTTATCAAATCCAAGTTCGCTTAATAACACTTGTGAGTCTTGATTGCCTTTATCTATCAAAGCGACACTTTTCTCTGTAGCAAAGTTTTGAATGCGATCGCTGTGAGCAAAACGCTGTGGCAGATTTGAAACCAGAGATTCAACGCTCGACGTTTTTGCCGCAGCAAGCAGCATTAAGGCAGGCAGTACAGCATCGCGGGTCGGCAGTGCTTTTAATATTTTACCGTTAATCTCAATATCGCTTCCTAGCAAGTAACCGCCGTTCGCTTCAAAGCCCGCTATCGATTGATATGAACGTGCAAGCGGTTCAAATTCAGCAATTACGTAAGGTGAGCCAATACGTGTTTTAGATACCTGTTTGAACTCTGGAGACTGAGCAATAATAGTGTTGCAGCTAACTGGAATAGCCAGCGCTTCAATATTCATCTCTTTCGCACACAACAAACCTAAAATATCACCACGCAACCATTCGCCTTTTTCATCAGCGACTAACGGGCGATCACCATCACCATCGGTTGAGAAGATAAAGTCAAGGTTGAACGCTTTCGACCACTCTCTTGCTTTGTCTTGGTCGGCTTGTGCTACGGCTTCTGTATCGATAGGTACAAATTCATTAGTACGCTCCAACGAAACAACTTCTGCGCCCAATGACTCAAACAAACCTTGGTATAAGTCGCGCCCTGCGCTTGAATGCTCGTAAATACCTATGCGTTTGCCTACCAGTAAATCATCTTCAAACAGTGAAGTATAACGTTCAACATAGAGTTCTGCCGCTTTCGAATTAATCACTAATTCTGGCAACTCTGATAATGAAGAAAAAGCCACATCAGCGTTTAATATTACTTTCTCGTCAGCCTTCGTGATTTCCCCATCAGGACGATAAAACTTAAGGCCATTTCGATCAAAAGGAATGTGGCTACCAGTCACCATAATACAAGGAATGTTATCTTGCATAGATACGTAGGCCAACGCTGGGGTTGGAACCACACTGTAATAAATAGGCTCAATACCTAACTGTAGTAACGCCCCAACACACGCTTGGGCCATTGCATAACTACTTGGGCGGTTATCAATCGCAATTGCAACTTGCGTAAAGCTAAAGCCTTGTACCATTCCGCTAATAAACGAATGCGTAAACGCCGCACAAACTTCCGGCGTAAACTGCTCCACTAAACCGCGAGCGCCACTCGTACCAAACTGAACGCCAGACTCTTTGATAACTTGAGATGTAACTAAATGACTAGAGTGCTTCATATTAATAATCTCCGCCCAGTTTAGATGTTTGCTCGTCGAAACGAACAATATCATCTTCTGCTAAATAAGAGCCTGAACGGACTTCGATAAGCTCAAGTGGGACTTGCCCAGGGTTCTCTATCGCATGTGGCATACCAATCGGGATATAAGTCGATTGGTTTTCGCTGATTAAGAAAGTCTCATCACCTTTTGTTACTTTTGCAGTACCAGAAACCACAATCCAATGCTCCGCTCTGTGGTAGTGCATTTGTAGAGCCGTCTTCTCTTTTGGTTTTACGTGTACCTGTTTTACATGGTAACGGTCGCCTTCAGATACCGTGTCGTGTGAACCCCAAGGACGAAATACTTCACGATGCTGCAAATATTCAGTACGGCCAGCCGATTTCAACTGAGACACAATAGCTTTGACGTCTTGTACTTTATCTTTGTTAGCAACTAACACCGCATCTTTGGTTTCAACCACAATAAGGTTTGCTACACCAACCGTTGCTACAAGTTTGTTCTGAGAGTAGATAAAGCTGTCTTGCGTATCTTCGGTTAACACATCACCACGCGTTGCGTTACCGTTGTCATCTTTGTCGTTTACTTCCCAAAGTGCAGACCAAGATCCAACATCGCTCCATTCAGCATTCATAGGGACAACAATCGCCTTATCTGTTTTCTCCATGACTGCGAAATCAATCGATTCGTCAGGAATCGCGGCAAACAAATCAGGACACATACGTGTGAAATCTAAGTCGCCAAAACAGCTTTCGTGAGCTTGGGTACAAGCTTCAAAAATATCAGGGCGGAACTTCGCAAGCTCTTCAAGGTAAACAGAGGCCTTGAACAAAAACATTCCGCTGTTCCAAAGATAGTTTCCACTTTTCAAATACTCTTGTGCTGTCTCTATATCTGGCTTTTCTACAAAACTATCTACAGAGAAACCTTTATCAGAGCCATTCACCTCAATAGAAGCACCGGTTTTGATGTAGCCATAACCCGTTTCCGGTGATGTAGCCCCAATACCAAACGTCACCATCTCGCCACGTTCAGCATAAGGAATAGCCGCTTCCACTGCTTTATGAAATGACTCTGTATCTTTGATCACATGATCAGCAGCCAGAACCAACATCAAGGCATCGTCACCTATGCCTTGGGTCATTTGGGCAGCAAGTGCGACCGCTGGTGCCGTATTACGTCCAACAGGCTCCAACAAAATACCGCTATGTGAAGCGTTAACTCGTCGTAATTGCTCAGCCACTAAGAAGCGGTGTTCTTCGTTACAAATAACAAATGGCGAATGGTGTTCTAATCCATTCATTCTTTCTAGGGTTTTTTGAAGCATGGTCTGTTCATCAGTGACAGATAAAAACTGTTTCGGGTACTTGGTACGTGATAAAGGCCAAAGGCGGCTACCAGAGCCACCTGCCATGATGACAGGAATGAGCATAATTAGATTCTTAAAAAGTTATTGGATAATGGTTAAAAACAACCCAAAACAAAGGTTATATAATTTGATAACACACTTCACGTACAGCAAATAGAAAGTATCTATTTTGATATGCAAACGGGTTCGAAATACCATTTGGTGTGAGTGTGAACGTCATCACGAAGCTTAAGTTCATCAACACTGAACCAACGATAACCTGAGTGTTGAATATTCATAGGCAGCGCGAGGTCTGCTCGATTAATTCTTAACTTATAAGCTATAGCCACGTAATGAGTTGAAAAACTCCCATTAAACACGTTGTCGTCATACAAGTGTGTAAAAGGGCCAATCAAAGAGGCAGAGTTTAGTTCATAGTGCGAACCCAATTCTTCTAACGTTAATCGAGCAAACGCTTCGGATAAAGTTTCGTCTTTAAGTACCCTGCCTCCAGGAACAAACCAAAAGCCTTGTGCAGGACGATTAAGACGTTCGCCAAGAAGTATCTGCTCCTGTTCATCTTCAATGACAAGATCGATTGAAATTAAAGGGGTGTTCTCGATAACGTTCGAAAAACTTTGCTTATCTAAAAACATAAGTTAACCACGGTAGCTATGTTGGTTTGCTAAAAACCAATCATAGGTAGACGCTAAACCACTTTCTAATGGTTTTTTTGCTTGCCAACCCAGATTTCTCAAGCGAGATACATCCATAAGCTTGCGCGGCGTACCGTCAGGTTTAGTCGTATCAAATTCGATTTCGCCATCAAAGCCTACTACTTTCGCTACGGTTTCGACCAACTCACGAATTGTACAATCAACGCCAGTACCTACGTTAATATGACTAAGCATAGGATCAGTATTTGCTCGGTAAATCTCTTCATCTAAATTCATGACGTGAATTGACGCTTCCGCCATGTCGTCTACATGCAGAAACTCGCGCATTGGCTTGCCACTACCCCACGCAACTACCTTGTCGTCGCCAGCTAAAACCGCCTCATGGAAACGACGAAGTAATGCCGGAATCACATGTGCATTTTTTGGATGAAAATTATCATTCTGACCGTATAAATTCGTTGGCATCACTGAGCGATAGTTACGGCCATACTGCCTGTTATAAGACTCACACATTTTAATACCTGCAATCTTAGCAACAGCATAAGGTTCGTTTGTCTCTTCTAACACATCTGTTAGTAACGATTGCTCTGTGATTGGCTGTTGTGCAAATTTAGGGTAGATACACGATGAGCCAAGAAATAATAGATCTTGAACACCATGAGTATGTGCAGCATGAATAATATTGTTTTGAATCGTCAAGTTTTCATAAATGAATTCAGCTGGGTAAGTATTATTCGCAACAATACCCCCTACTTTCGCAGCCGCTAAGTAAACTTGATCAATAATTTCATTGGTAAAAAACGAATCTACCGCAGCAGAATCTAAAAGGTCCAAGTCATTTCGATCTCGCGTGATTACTTCAACGTTTTCATCTTGCTCTAGCTTTCGAACAATCGCAGACCCAACCATGCCTTTATGGCCAGCGACAAATATTCTTTTAATGGTCATGATTCAATTAGCTCTCTAAAGACATTGAAACATCAAAGCCATGCTCTTTTAGCAATGCATGTTGCTTAGCTTTTTTAATATCTTCACCGACCATTTCAGAACACATCTGCTCTACTGTAATTTCCGGAATCCAACCTAGCTTTTCTTTTGCTTTGCTTGGGTCGCCCAGTAGGGTCTCTACTTCTGCAGGACGGAAGAACTTAGGGTTAACCTTAACGATCACATCACCCACGCTCACTGCCGGCGACTTAGAAGAGTCAATACCGACGACGGTCGCAATTTCCTTGATGCCTTCACCTGTAAATTCCAATTCGATACCTGCTTCTTTTGCTGATAACCGAACAAATTCACGAACCGAGATCTGCTTACCAGTTGCTATAACAAAATCTTCTGCCACATCTTGCTGCAACATCATCCATTGCATACGAACATAGTCTTTTGCATGGCCCCAATCGCGTAGTGCATCCATATTACCTAGTTCTAAACAAGATTCGATACCCAAGGAGATGTTAGCAATAGCACGAGTGATTTTACGAGTTACGAAAGTTTCCCCACGGCGTGGCGACTCATGGTTAAACAAGATACCATTGCTCGCGTGCATACCGTAAGATTCACGATAGTTCACTACCATCCAGAACGCATACATTTTAGCGACTGCATAAGGCGAGCGAGGGTAAAAAGGCGTGGTTTCACGCTGTGGGATTTCACGAACCTCACCATACAATTCTGAAGTAGACGCTTGGTAAAAGCGGGTTTTCTTTTCCAAGCCATTGATACGAATCGCCTCTAGCAAACGCAGTGTACCCATGCCATCCACGTCGGCTACGTATTCAGGAGACTCGAAAGACACCGCGACATGAGACATTGCGCCTAGGTTATAAATCTCATCCGGTTGAATTTCACTGACCAAACGAATCAAATTTGCAGAATCAGAGAGATCACCGTAATGAAGCTTGATGTTTGCACCTTGGTTCAACAAGTGGTCAATACGACCAGTGTTGTAAGACGAAGAACGGCGAATAAGGCCGTGTACTTCATAACCCTTATCTATTAGAAGCTCTGCTAGGTAAGAGCCGTCCTGGCCAGTGATTCCTGTAATTAATGCTTTTGGGATTGTCATGATTAAACTCACATAATGCGTACTTAGTACATATTAATTTCAAAAAAATTTATGTCAATGTTTTATACAATCGATTCTAAATCTGAGCAGAATCGCTTCAGTATCGCTTGCTTGTCCAAGTTAGCTTCTGCGTAAGCACGAGCTATATTGTTATACGATTGAGTGTCTCTAGCGAGGAGCTCACTCAGGCCATCAATAAATGCTCCCGTATTTTCTGGCTCTACTCGGTGATAAATCTTCGGGTGTTCCAATTCGATCTTGCCTAGTTCAGTATGCGCTTCCGCAGTTACTAACGCATGCCCGCCAGCAGAAAGGATGTTAGTAAGTTTAGATGGAAGCACTGCATCGGCAGCTCCCTTCTTTTGTACAACCAAATGAACATCAGCTAAAGCGAGCATTTGCGGTACACGCTCCCAAGGTTGTAACGGTTTGAAATAAACATTATCTACCCCTGCCGCTTTAGATATCGCTTTAAGCTCCTCTACGTAGCTACCCGAACCGACCAAAACGAACTTAACACTTTCATCGTCTTGGAATTTTTTAGCAGCTTCTACAACAACCTCTAAACCCTGTTTTTTACCTATATTCCCAGAGTAGAGTACGACTTTGTCATTTTTACCAAAGCCCCATTGCCTCTTTAACACTGAACCATCGGTATTTGGGGTTACAAATGAAGTATCGGACCAATTCGGAAAATAGATAATCTTGCCTGCATCTACACCTTTAGCCTTCGCGTTTTCTATCATCGAATATGATATAGTCGAAACAGCGTCAAAGCGCTTCATCAACCAGCTTTCACAACCACATACAAACTTTTGTAGCAACCCGCCTTTCATCATCCCGAGACCAAACAAAGCGTCTACTTCATAATCTTGAACATGCATTATCGTTTTAGCTCCAACGCACTTCGCATACAACAAAGTAAATGGAGCACAAAACAAAGTTGGTTGTACAAGCATCACCACATCAGGCTTGCTCATTTTGCTTTTAACTAAGCCAATAACTGATGAAGCAGCGAAACTCGCTAAGTGTAGGATACGCTTTAAAGTTGTTGGTTCAGCTGGAACATATATAGGGCAGCGTTGAATGTTGACACCATTTACCTGTTCTTCCCTGAATAATTTACTTGTGAAATCTTTATGGACTTTCCATTCTGGATAGTAAGGGGGGGCAGTAACTACAGATATTGAATGGCCTTGTGTAGCTAAGTCAGCACACATTTCACCGTTATACTTACCGATACCGGTTAGTTCAGGTGAATAGTTAAGGCTAATCAAACAAATATTAAAATCCATCTATTAACCTATATTTTTTATTACTTTAGCCGGAACACCAGCAACAACTACATTAGGAGGAACATCATCAACAACCACAGCGCCTGCTGCGACAATAGAGCCATGACCTATAGTCACAGTCCCGATGATAGTACTTCTATAACCAACAAAATTATTCCCCTCGAGCGTAACTATCCCGGGCTTATTACGTAGACTCCAAAAAAAACTTTCCCTCTCGTTATACAAATCATGGTCATGCCCAACAATAGATACATCACTAGAAATGAGGCAATCATCTCCGGATCGGAAATCTGTTTGAACGAAAAAACCTTTCCCAGCACGGAAGTTATTACCGACTTCAAAAATACTTGAAGAAAATACTTTCACCTCGGGACCGAAGGCAACATTTCTACCGAATTTCAGTGACTTTAGTTTCTTTAATCTAATCTTTAAAAGGACATTTCTAATAATCCTGATATAACCACGAATAGCAATGACGAAATCACTCTTCACAGCATCGGGGTTATATACAACTCCCATTTTAAGACTTGTAACTAACCTATCACTCATTACATTAGCTGAATATGCGACCTGGCAAGCAGCCACAATTTCATTAGAGTCAAATCTAAATTCATTAGATATATATTGAGTAAAGACATCACAAAAACTTTGAATAGAGTCAGATTCAAACATTAAGCTATTTAATCTAGGTTTAGATGCTTCAATCTCTGGGCTATGTGGCTCGTCTTTTGAGACCATCATTGGTACACCGAAAGCAAAGCTTTGTGTAATAGATAATCCTACATACCCTGGAGATACAGAAAATATGGCTTTAGAATATAAAGCCTCTAGTTGTTCAAAGTCACTGATATGACCTTCGAAAGTTGTACACCTTTCTATATTAAGATTTTCCGCTAACTTTATTAAACTAGCTTTTTCTGGTCCGTCACCAACAATTATCAATTCTAAATTATCATAGATTCCCTTCAAAGACGAAAATGCACGTAACAGAAAGTCAACTTTCTTCCTTTCTACTAATCGACCAACATAGATAATACTATTACGAGAACTATTTTCTGTATGTTTCATCTGGGAACATGAATATAAAGAATTAGGAGCTACAATTACTTCACTGCTGGGCTCCTTTTCTAATAGCTCATTTTTTTGTGACTCAGTATAAACAACAATTTGTGTTGCAAGCCTTCTTAATAAACTTCTAACTCTGTCTGTTTTTGAGTTAATTCCACTTCTAGGCCAAGCATGCCCCCACATAACAACTGGTTTAAACATGAGTCTCCGAGCAATTGCAATCAACCAAGTGTTTACTATTCTGGGGTTCATTTCCAATATAACATTAGAGCAAAAGATTGATTGCCAAAATGCACCTATTTGGATCAAAAATCTACGATTTAGAAAGAAAACATTCCTTAGATTGATGACTTCACGAGAAAAACTGACATTGGTTATTGTTGAGGACTCAAAATACTCGTTACCACAAGCTATAGTTAACTCATCAGCCAATTTATTTTCCAATTGAGAAATAACTTCTTGCCTATAGTCAGCGATTGATGTCTGAAGAAGTAAATATTTAACTTTCATATAACCTCATAAAATTAACACTTAAAAAATACAAATAAAAATCAAATAAGAACAGTTCGTTCTCTTACCAATTCAATATCATAACCAAGCAATTTGTACTCTTCTAAATGCTTGTCAATAAACAACTCCAGAGTTGATAACCTTAACTCAATCGCTTTTCCATTCCCGGCCATATTCATGTGCTTAAGAGCATATTCAATATTTAATCTATTACAAACCAAATTAAAATCTTCTTTCAATGACTCAAACTTAAAAATATCATCTACGAGTTTAACATCACCATCGAAAATAAAATCCGACTGAAATTTGATATCATTATTCAACCTCCAATAAAGGTAATCATCAAATGTCATATCTTTTACTATCTTGTGTTGAAAATGGTTGTTATTTTTTTTCATGAAAAAGTAAAGCGACTTTTGCCAATCAAGAGGTTCCCTTACAAAACAAAATTTATAATATTTCCAATATTTATCTCCTAAATGATCCCTTACATCCTTGAGGTATGGATGATATTTTGACAACGGATCTTTAGCTTTAAACCCGAAAGTAACATTCAGAGAATGATAGATAGCTTGATTAAAAATTTGCTTCTTATTGGAATAAGGTAATAAATTATTCCTAATACTTGATCCTGCCACTTTATAAACATGATAGAATAAGAATTGTTTTTTATCTGAAATTAACACTTAAACCTCGGCGTAAATATAAAAAATAAATTAGCGGAACTAAAACTAAACCTCCAGATAGTGCGGCTGTATGCAGCTCTCTAGTGGTAATGAAAAATGCATTCAAAAACATTTGCGAGTTAAATGTAATATAAAGTAACATTGATTCTTTAGATAGCAGGATGGAGATTTTGTTAATGAAAGTAATAATAATTAGAACTATAGTAATGAATAACGGTATTGCGTATAAACCACCAAACGATAAAGCTGTTCCTAAAAATCCTACTTGCATGGAAGTAAGTTCTCGTGAATGATAATAAAATGGTATATGCGCATTTACATTTAAACATTTATCAAGATCAAGTAAAGAGCAAATTTTCCCTACGCTGGCAATACCAATCGGTGATGATTCATATAAGAAATAATCAATCCACAAACGTAGCGCATCACTGCTAGCAAAGAAAACTCTGAATATTAAAGTTTCTTTAATATTTGAAATAAAAAAATCATCATCTATAAGTACACTTGAATATTGAAATTTATACAGTTCCATAACACCAAAACCAAATGCAATAACAAAAACAAATCCTAATGGTACTAATTTCAACACACGATTAGTTTCAAACCCTTCTTTATATTTAAAATTTATAATTAATATAAAAATCAACATAATAAAATACAAAAAGAAAAACTTATTCAACTGAATTGCACAAGTAACTAGCAGAGAAAAACAAAAAAATAAAGTTCTAAGCTTACCAATATTACCCATTAAAAAAGACATGAAAAACATTGAGAAAACAACTGGTACCAATGAGAATCTTATTAAATTGGAGTAAGATGCCCAACCTGTTTCGCTGAAAAGCTCTCTTCTTACTTCAGTATAAGAGAAAGCACTACTGCCGAATAAATATTTAATATGCTCATAAGATATCCCAACACCTTTTTGCAGGGCTAAAGATATCACTACAAAAGCCACGAACATAAACGAAATTCTTGAATTTAACTTGCAGCTTATAGATATACAATCTGATATATCAACTCTATTTTCAAAAGCCCAAACTTTAAGATTAAAAAAAGCAAAAATTAAAAAAACAAAGCTAATAATAATAACATATAAGTCATTAACACCACCCGAAACGCCATACGACAAACGTAGATAATCTTCATAAAGTAAAGATGTATGTGGTCCATATTGAATTGAAAGGAATAAAAACAAGCCTGTATTAAAATCAACTAATTGTTTACGTCGACAAAAAAATGACAATAAATAGAATGAGTAAAATATAAAGTGTATATAGATCAAGTAAACCCCTCAATGAATATTTTTAAAAATAGATATCAATAATTTTTTTTGCTCTAAGCAGATACTTTTAACATCTATATTACTCATTGAATTCAGGTCTAAATTTCCAATCGAATCTAAAGAAAAAACATTACCAGACAAACCAATAGTTTCAAATAAATCAATTATTTTCCTATCTTTCTCATAATCGACAATAGCTAAAGGTATTGCTCCATTTATCATCCCAAGTAAAAGGACGTGTAAACGGTTTGATATTATATATTTTGATCTTGAATACAAATCAGTAATTTGAGAAATGGTATTTGGGCAAGAGGTATCATATAACAAACATGTAGTGTTAGATTGAATTGCCAATCTATTGTTTAATTCGTCATCAAAATTAACTTGACTTACATAACTTATTTCAAACCCATCATTTGAATATTTATCCATATTAAAATCGCTACCGAAAAATCGATCATATCTTAGTGAAATTGTTATTTTATCTCTATTTCCCCCTTCAGACAATTGTGAGAATATCATATCTCTTTCGTCAAAAAAATAAAAACACAGATCAGGACAATACACTGAATTACCTGCCGAAATTATTAACGAACTATTGTCACGGACAAGATTTACGCTACAAATTACATCTCTAAATCTATCAATTCTGTTATATAAACTTGTTCCAGAGTTTGAAATTGAATATGGTTCTCTTATGACTCTCGCACCCTTTAACTTAAAAAAAGCAAAATATATTGTTTGTAATAACCTTTTAAAAGCCAATCTTTTCGTCTTTATGCCAGAGTACCCCCCTGGATTAACTAACAAATTTTTAAACTTAATCCCCTTGAAATCTGGTATAAATTCACCAGTAAAACTAACATTATCGGGTAGAGGTTTATAGCAAAACGAATCAATATAGCAATCGGGGACTCCCCTTATATTTAAAATTATATTTCGTTTTTGTTTAGCTAGCATATCTACTATTGAACGGGTGATCAACAAGTCACCCAAATTTTCATATTGAGTACGCAATGATATATAAAAAATCTCATTAGTCATTTCCAAAAAATCCCCTTGTATATACTTTACTCTTAACCACATACAGTTTTTTAACCATTCGATTAGTTACAATTACATCCGAAACTTCTTTAAATTTTTCCAAATCAGTAATCACTCTCGAATGAAAAAATTCACTATCTTCAAGTACAGGGTCATAGTCAGTAGGTGTTGCAATAACAACAAAATCGGCATCTCGATACGCAAGTGACTTATCTGTTGTAGAAAAGAAATCAAGCGTCTTATTTACTAAAAAGTCTTCAATTTCTGCGTCAGGAATTGGTGAGATTCTGTCGCTCAACATATCGACTTTCTGTTGAACAATATCAAGTGCAACAACTTCATTGTGTTGCGCTAGAAGCATCGCATTTGATAGGCTAACGTAACCAGTTCCAGCGATAGGCATCTTTAGTTTCTTACCCATTAGATAGCCTTACAATTCCACTCAGGGAAGTGAACTCTTACGTAAGCATTAAGCGCAATTTCAGCCTCAGTATAAGACGTAGTAGTTTTCTGTTGATCGCTGCCGGCTTCAAGCTTACTAACCATTCCCGCTCCAACCGTCACATTGGTCATTCGGTCAATAACTACAAACGCACCGGTTTGTTTGATTTGTTTATATAAATCAACAGCAATAGCTTCGTTTAGGCTAAGCTCCACTAAGCCAATTGAATTAAGCACTAATTTATTGGTTTCACTGTTTTCAGCTTTCAGCGCCAGTGTATTTACATCCACTTCATGAATAATATTGTTTACTTGTCCGTTCACTGTTTTGGCTGCGAACTTAAATAAGTATTCTTTATTTGGTTGTAGCGGTGCTTCGCACATCCAAACCATATTCGCTTGTACGTTATCGCCGACTGTTGGGAGGTTGTTGCTGCGTACTAGAACATCACCACGACTTACGTCGATTTCGTCATTTAGCGTAATAGTTACCGCGTCACCTGAAATTGCACTTTCCAACTCACCTTCGAAGGTCACAATACTTTTCACTGTGCTTTGTTTGCCTGATGGCATTGCAGTGATCGCATCACCCGAGCGAACCACCCCAGAAGCGATGGTTCCGCAGAAACCACGAAAATCTAGGTTCGGGCGATTTACGTATTGTACTGGCATACGGAAGTCTTCAAGGTTTTTGTCTTGCTCAACCTTTACCGTTTCAAGTAGTTTCATTAGCGTTGCACCTGGGTACCAATCCATGTGCGTGCTTGGCGTTACTACGTTATCGCCGTTTAGAGCCGAAATAGGAACAAAACGTAGATCTTGAATGTCTAGCTCTTTGGCCATTTCACGGTAATCGGCTTTAATCTTCTGGAATACTTCTTGGCTGAACTCCATTAAATCCATTTTGTTGATGGCAACAATAATGTGCTTGATACCCAGCAAAGAACAAATGTAACTGTGACGACGCGTTTGAGTTTGAATACCGTGGCGTGCGTCTACCATTACAATCGCTAGGTCACACGTAGAGGCCCCAGTTGCCATGTTGCGTGTGTATTGCTCGTGCCCTGGGGTATCCGCAATAATGAACTTACGCTTATCGGTAGAAAAATAGCGATAAGCGACATCAATCGTAATGCCCTGCTCTCGTTCGCTTTGTAAGCCGTCTACTAATAGTGCTAAGTCAAACTCTTTGTCTGTGGTGTTGAACTTTTGGGAGTCTTTTTCGATGGCTGCCATTTGGTCTTCGTAGATCAACTTTGAGTCAAACAACAAACGGCCGATAAGGGTTGACTTACCATCGTCCACTGAGCCACAAGTAATGAAGCGCATTAGGTCTTTGTTTTCGTGTTGCTTTAGGTACGCTTCAATGTCTGATGCGATTAAGTCTGATGCATGGCTCATTAGAAGTATCCCTCACGTTTTTTCTTTTCCATCGAGCCAGACGAATCGTGGTCGATAGCGCGGCCTTGACGTTCTGATGTGGTGGTTAACAGCATCTCTTGAATAATTTCTTGTAGTGTTGTCGCTTCTGATTCCACAGCACCGGTTAGTGGGTAACAACCAAGTGTGCGAAAACGGACCATTTTCTGTTGCACTTCTTCGTGTTCTTCAATTGGCATACGTTCGTCGTCAACCATGATTAACAAACCGTCACGTTCTACCACTGGGCGTTTTTCAGAAAGGTACAAAGGTACAATTTCGATGCTTTCTAGGTAGATGTATTGCCAGATGTCTAGCTCAGTCCAGTTTGATAGCGGGAATACACGGATAGACTCGCCTTTGTCGACTTTACCGTTGTAGACATTCCAAAGTTCTGGGCGCTGGTTTTTTGGATCCCAACGGTGGTTTTTGTCACGGAATGAGTACACGCGTTCTTTAGCACGCGATTTTTCTTCGTCGCGGCGTGCGCCACCGAATGCTGCATCAAAGCCGTATTTGTCCAGTGCTTGTTTAAGGCCCTGAGTTTTCATGATGTCGGTGTGCTTTGAGCTACCGTGAACGAATGGGTTGATACCCATTTCGATGCCTTCTGGGTTTTGGTGAACAATCAGGTCCATACCTACTTTTTCAGCCATTTGGTCACGGAACTGGATCATCTCTTTGAACTTCCAGTTTGTGTCTACGTGCATTAGTGGGAACGGAGGCTTCCCAGGTGCAAATGCTTTACGAGCAAGGTGCAGCATTACTGCTGAGTCTTTACCTACTGAGTAGAGCATTACTGGATTATCAAACTCAGCGGCTACTTCACGGATGATGTGGATCGATTCCGCTTCTAACTGCTTAAGGTGTGTTCTTTTGGTGCTATCTAAGACTGTCATGACGTTGTTATTGCCTTTGGTGTTGCCGCCCTTAATTTAAGTATTAAGTACGAATATTGAATTCAAGGGGAGGTGCTAAAAGCAGATTCCCTATTACGCTCGTCCCTCGCTTTAGGGAATGACGTGTATGTTATCGTTGCTCGCTGCAGGCATGACTGATTCGGGGATCTCAAACCCAAAAACGAGATTCCCTATCACGCTCGTTCCTCGCTGTAGGGAATGACGTGTTTGTTGTCGTTCCTCACTATCAAAAGTGACGTATGTTGTCATTGCTTGCTGTGGGCATGACTGAATTGGGGACCTCTCAACCAAAAGCGAGATTCCCTATCACGTTCGTTCCTCACTGTAGGGAATGACGTGTGTGTTGTCGTTCCTCACTATCGAGAGTGACGTGTGTTGTCATTGCTTGCTGTGGGCATGACTGAATTGGGGATCTCAAACCCAAAAGCAAGATTCCCTATCACGCTCGTTCCTCGCTGTAGGGAATGACGGTGTTGGCGTCCCTCGTTATGGGGAGCGACGTGTTGTCATTGCTCGCTGTGGGCATGACTGATTCGGCGGTCTCAAACCCAAAGCGAGATTCCCTATCACGCTCGTTCCTCGTTGTAGGGAATGACGTGTGTGGCGTTCTTCTTTATAGGGAAGGACACGTATCTTGTCGTTCCTCATTATTTGGAACCGCGCGTTTGTTCTGGTTCGTCACTATTGGAATGACGAACAGGTCGTGGCGCTAACCACCGTCATCCTCGAGAAGGAGGAACGACTGAGTTGAGGATCTCTAAACCAAAAGAGAGATTCCCTATCACGTTCGTTCCTCACTGTAGGGAATGACGTATGTTGTCGTTCCTCGTTATGGGGAGTGACGTAATGTAGTCGTTCGTCACTCTGAGGAATTACGTGTGTGCTGTCTTTCCTCGCTAAGGGGGATGACGATTCCTGCATAATAAGGTTACTTTTGATACGCTACCGCCCTTAGGATTCAGCCCCTAATCTGCTATCAATTTTCTAATTTTTCGTTGTTTGGCTTTGTGTTTTTAGCTAACTTGGTCGTCATAACGATTAAAGCTAATGGGCTTCATTCAGACCAGTTTTTTAGCCATCACTTTATGGGGTGTGATTTTATTGCGTATTTAGTACGCTGTAAAGGCTTTATTGCGTATCTGGTACTTTTTGTTGTTATGGTTGTGTGATTGATTGTAAATATCAAGACAACACGCTGTTTTTATTACTAAATGAATTCAGTTGTACAGATCTAAAAAGGCCAAGCTGTTTCCAACTTGGCCTTTCACTGCGGTGTTACTTGAACTACGTTGCTTAGTTAAACGGGTTGCTTCGCTAGGTGGTTGTCACCATAGCTTCCGTAGTAACCACCATAGCCATACTCGTTCTTTAACGCTTTTTCAGTGACTTGGTTAATCACGATGCCGTCTATCTTTATGTTGTGTGTCATAAAGCGGCCTAGCGTGTTTCTTACACTTGCAAGGCGTGTGCTGTTAGCTTTTACCACAACGGTAATTGAGCCCACCAAACGGCTTATTACTAGGCTGTCTGCGACAGGTAATGTTGGTGGCGTATCGATGATTACACGGTCGAATTGCTCATCTAACTGGTCTAACATTTTAGCGAATGCTTCTGATGTTAAAAGCTCTTGTGGGTTTGGCGTTAACATACCTGCAGGTAAAATCGTTAGGCCTGACTTCTCATCTTTGTATAAGCAGTTTTCTAATGCGTCGCCCATTAACAAGTGGTTAGTAATACCCTGCTGAAACTTCTTCAAACCAAAACGCTCTGCTACTGCTGGTTTACGTAAATCCGCATCGATAAGCAATGTACGTTCTACTTGTGCATACGCCATCGCTAGGTTGATAGACGTTGTAGTTTTACCTTCGCCCGGTAATGAAGAGGTAATCGCTAGTCGCTTACTGTTTGATTGCATTTTTGATAACGTCAATGCAGTACGAATAGAACGAACTGATTCGCTGAAAGAGTTAGCTTCTTTCTCAAAATACAGTGCTTTGTCTAACGCTTTCTTTTTGTATTTCTTCATTGATACTTTTGGTAAGCCACCCAATGGGATTAAACCAAAGCGATCTTCGAACGTTTTTACTGATTCAACGGTGTTACGCAGTGCGTCTAACAGGAACACCATCACAACGGCAAAGCCAAAGCTTGCTACGAATGAAAGCGCAATGATTAACCCTTTCTTCGGCGCAGCGGCTTTTTGTGGGATCATCGCGTAGTCAGTAAAGCGTGCACTTTCTGCTGCAAAGTCACTGGTTGCTGAAGTCTCTTTTTGACGCGACAGGAACAAGTTGAATACGTCACGGTTAGTTTTTACTTCACGCTTTAACGCTTCAAATTGACGCTTTTTAACTGAAATAGTCTGGTAAGCATCTTTATTGGATTTCAGCTCTGCTTTTAGTAAGCGCTCTTGTTGCACTACCGATTTAAGCTCTTGGTCAATGCCATTAACCAGCTCTTTTACCACTGATCTTATTTGGTTATCTAAAGAACGCACCTTTGCATTCGCAGCCTTCATATCTTCATGAGCTGGACCATAGCGTTTCGCTAATTTGCTGAGCTCTTTATCGGCTAAGATCTTTTGCTCTTTTAGCGCCAGAACTTGAGGGTGCTTAGACACAAGTGGGATAGTAATAAACGCTTCTTGAGTTTTACCTTGTGCCGCTCTTAATGTGCTGTAAGAAGATTCAATCTCAATTCTTCTATCTGTAATCTCTGTTAAACGTGTGGTTAAGCTACTGATTGTCGAGCGAGCTTGTGCATCAATGCCGCCCTCTACACCACTGTCATCAACCAGTTTTTCTTTAGCAAGAAAGTCCGTTAGAGCCGTTTCAGAGCCCGACAGTTGTTCTTTTAGTTCTGTTAGTCGGCTGGTGATCCAGTGTGATGCTTGTTGCGTTGCACCTAAACTCGCTTCTAAGTTTAGGTTGATGTATTCCTCACCTATGGCATTAGCAATTACAGCTGCTAGCTTTGGGTCTTCCGATTCAAAGCTGATGTTAACTAACTGAGTTTTTCGAATTGGTTCAATCGTTAAACGCTCTTTAAATGCATCCAGTACCGACTGGCGAATTGCTTCTTGAGCATCTTCTTCGGTTATTGGTGTATTGTCACGATACGCGTCAAACACAGGTAGAGATTTCACTGAATCTACAAGTTGTTCCTTCAGCGACAACTCTGGGTCCAATGACGAGTTGAATTCTAGCTTATTAGTTAAACCTAGCTTGTCGATCACACGCTCAGCGATTTGGTTCGACTTTAAGATCTCAAATTGAGTTAGATAATACTCTTTTTGATTTGAATCGATGCCAACCACTTCTTCAATTGAAACGGCTTTCTTTTGCTTCGATTCAATCAATAGCGTTGCAGTCGCTACGTATTTTGGCGTTAGTGCGAACACCACTAGCGTCGTTAAAATAGTGATAACCAAAGTAAACATGGTGATCTTCAACCAGCTTTGTTTGATAAGCTGGAAATACTTTCCGAGATCGATGATCTCTTCACTGTTCGTATTATTTTCTTTAGAGAGCAATTGCATAGCGAGTTGTATTCTCAATAGATTTAAATGGGTAATTGTCAGACTCTGGCTAAAAGTCTAAAGCCGTCGGTTTCACTAAGTGAGTTATTAACTCACAGCTAAAAAATATTCACGTTTACCAGAACGAACCAATAACATGCAGTGTGTCACCCGGCTGTATCTTTTGATAAAGCGCAACTTCATTTTCAGTATCGCTTTCAAACGCTTTTGTTAACTGTTCAGAAGTGTAACCTTCGTATTCACCTGCTGACGTTAGGTAAACCTTTGCGCTACGGCGGTATTTCGTTAATACGCCACCAGCCAACGAGATTGCTTCTTGTACAGTTAGTGCTGGTTCATATTCGTAACCGCCCGGTTTATTCACTAAGCCGTTTACGTAAATATTTCGATATTGGACGATCGAAACATTAACTTTAGGATTGATTAGCACGTTACCTTTCAATCCATCAGTGATTTCTAATTGAAGTTGCTCTAGTGTTTTACCACCTAGCTTAATTCTCCCTAGGTACGGGTAATCAACTGTTTCGCGGTTATCGATTTTTAGCTCTTCAATTGAAAGGTTTTCTTCGCCATATACGGTGATACTGATGGTATCGCCCGCTGTTAATGTGTAAAGAATTGGTGCTGGCTTTGCATTGCTAACTGCTGATGTGAACAGGGTTAACATCACAATCAATGAACCAAGTAGCTTTTTAAACATATGTTTGCTCTTATTGTTTGTCATTGGTAATCGTTTTTCATTCGTGAATCAGTAATTGAGTAAGCAAGTCGACCTGATGTTGAAAGGTCAGTGACTCTTTATTCGGTGACTCGCGTTTACGCTTGTCGCATTTTGTTAGGGCGATCAGTAAGCTGCTTTGCCTACAAAGCCTTTGAATACCGTCATCACGATGATTTTAATATCTAACCAAAGCGACCAAGTTCGAATGTATTTCAAATCGTATTCCACACGTTTTTCCATTTTGTCTAACGTGTCGGTTTCACCTCGATAACCACTTACTTGCGCCAAGCCAGTTATCCCCGGTTTCACGTTGTGACGAAGCATGTATCTACCTACAATTTGACGGTATTCCTCATTGTGTGCGACCGCATGGGGACGAGGGCCAACGATCGACATTCGCCCTTGCAACACATTGATAAATTGGGGTAATTCATCAAGCGATGTTCTACGGATGAATGCACCAAATTTAGTGACTCGAGGGTCATTCTTCGTTGCTTGTTTCACCACGGCACCGTTATCTTGTGTGCTCATTGAACGAAATTTCCAAATCAGAATTTCTTCTCCATCTAGACCATAGCGTTTTTGCTTAAAGATCACTGGGCCTGGCGAACTTAGCGTCACGCCGATGGCAACGGCTAACAATACCGGCGATATCATCGCCAAAATAAGCGTCGAAAAAACAATATCTTCCATACGCTTGATGCTGCTTCTTACGCTGTTAAACGGCGTATCGTGCACACTTACAGTCGCGACACCGTTAATGGTTCTCCAACGAGATTGCACGAGATTAAACGTTTGTAAGTTTGGCACCACGTATACACGGGCGTTTGAATCAGAAAAACGATCAACCAAAGCTTTTGTTTTTTGGCTTCCTAACGGGTGTAACGCAATGAACACATGTTTTAGCTGTCTCGATTTTGCTAAAACCAGTGCTTGTTCAATATTGCCTTTGACTGGATAAGCCACAGCTCCATTAGACGAAGTCGTTGTTGGTTGGTTAATGTTCTTTTCTGCGTCATCGTAAATACCTTCAAATGTTAAAATTGAACCTTTTTGATCTAGCGCTCCGGCCATGTGATAACCCGTTTGCGTCGCTCCGATGACGATGGCTTTATTTCTATACTGACCTTGAGCAAACATGCCTGTTTTAGTAAATCGTTCCAGTGCCCTTGCCGATATCATGAAATAAGGTACAGCCATAGACCAAATCGCGATAACTACACGTGAATGGTCTTCCGAACGCTTCGCAAAAAAAGCGATCATTAGAATGACAAGAATCGTCATTCCCCAACACAAGGTCAGTCTCTGAATTTTTTGAAACGTTGTTGTGAAGTCTTGGTTTCGATAAAGCTCAAAAACTTGTGCGAACAACAAGTGAAGTACACAACCTAAGCTTGCAAGGGTGACGTAATCCTTTGATACGTTACCAATATAAAGCCAACTTGCGCCCGTTAATGTCGCGACGATAATGAGCAAATCCAGCATCTTATGAGCGACTACACTTTCGTACTCACCATTCTGTACTTGGTATTCTTTTGAAATCATTGTTTCAAAGCCAGTTTGTTATAAGCCATTAATTTTGAAAGTGATTAGTCGAACAACTGTTGCTTTTAGTAGCACCTGATTCACTGATGATTCAGGCTGTGATTACTGCTCTACTACTTGTTTATCATGACTAATACAGAAGCGCAGTTGCCGTTGCTTACTTTCTTCCTTTCGGTCAGTGGGGAGTAAACTTAATTTCACTCCTACTTAGACACTTTATAATTGGCTGAAATATTAATGCGTATTTGGTACGCTGTAAAGATATTATTTGTACTTGGTACGCAATAGTTTGAAAGTGTAGAAAAGACCGCGATCTAAGGGTCCGCTTTGAAACCAGTATTAGGCTTCCCTTAAAACATTGATAATATTGTATGACTTATATCACAGTAAACGAATACGAAAAGATTATAAAATAAGCGCCTCCCACTTAATGATAAAGAGACGAATGAACACTACCACCACTCTTGTTTATGACACTTTGAAAAGCCTTGCTGCTCACGCTCCTGAGCAACATGCCGAGATTCGCCAGCGTTTATATGAGCAGTTGAGCCTGCCATTTAACAAGCAGCTCTCGTTATACGCTAATGTGCTTGGTCCTATCAGCTCAGGTAAGTTAGCGGGATGCGACAATATTGATAAAGCGGTTGAACTGGCACTGGATGTGCTGGAAGGCCGAAATAAGTAATTCCCCTTTAAATACGTAATATAACGGCCCAGATCTTCCCCCAGATCGGGCCGTTTTTTTATTCTCGTCATTTATCTAGTTGAATTTTAGGCACAAAAAAGGCGCAGATGATCCGCGCCTTTGGTTTAGTGTTTTCTGAATGTTTACGAAGTCTTGAACTGCGCGACTGCTTGGTCCATATCGTTCGCTTGTTCTGCTACCTTGTCCACTTCAACTAAACAATGCTGCGCCGAAGCGTTGTTGTCATTCGAGATAGTATTCAGCTCAGTGATTGAGTCGCTCACTTGCGCCATTACTGCGCCCTGCTCTTCAATCGCTGAGGCAATACGTTCTGAATTACCTTGGATGCTTTCCATATCGCTCAAGATAAGTTGCAAGCTTGCATCCAGCTCTTCCGAATCTTTCAGTGTTAGTTGGCCTTGTTGATTACACTCGCCAATCTCTGTCATCGACGCCTGCATCTGGCTTTGAATTGCACTCACCACTGAGGTTATTTCTGTGGTCGATTGATGCGTTCTGCTTGCTAGTGCGCGTACTTCATCTGCAACCACAGCAAAGCCACGACCTTGTTCACCCGCACGTGCTGCTTCAATCGCTGCGTTCAATGCCAATAGATTTGTTTGTTCTGCAATGCCTTGGATGATGTTTACTGCATCACCGATTTGGTCAACATGATGGTTCAGTGAGCTAATCGAATCTTGGCTGCTTGAAAGACGTTCAGACAACTGGGTGATGTTGCTGATGGTTTCAACCACCACTTCACGGCCTTTATCGGCATTCACTTTTGCTTGATGAACACCTTCAGCCGCAACTGATGTGCTTTCTGAGATTTCACCAATGGTGAGTACCATCTCTTGAACTGACGTTGTCATTGTAGAGGTGTGATTTGCTTGAACTTCAAACTGTTTGATTACTGACTCTAGCTCATCATGCATGTTTGATGTGCTTTGTGTCAGTTGCAGTGATTTAGATTGAGAGGCCGCGATAAGCCCTTCAAGTTGGTCAAGCAGTTGGTTGAAGTATTGACCGAGCGTGCTGAGTTCGTCTTTACCATCTAGGTGAGAACGAATAGACACGTCGTTTGAATTAACGATATTACGGATAACCGATAACAGGGACTCAATTTTACCAATGATAGAACGGACGATTAACCAGCTGAACAGAATGATCGACACAAGCAATGTGACGCAAAGGATGTTGTTGATCAGCGATAGTTTGTCCATCTCTTGCTGCGTTTGTTGGTCTAACACCGCCGAGAACTCTTTAAACTGCGTCTCGATAACGTGTGAGCCAGAGCGCGTTTCGCCTAGCAGACCTTCGTTATGCTTCAAACCGATCACGCGCTTTTGCTCAACCACTTGGCGAGCAGCGTCAATCAAAGCAGCTGAACTACCCATATTCGAAGTTATAGAAAGAACACTCGGGTCAAACTCCCCCTTCTCAATTAAGTCATTGAACAGGTAAAGTTCAATTTTTTGTTCCGCACTGGCTGTCGCACTGATGTTATCGAGCGAAACATGAAACTCGCCTAGCAGGCCTTTGTCGCGTGCTAGCCCATAGACTTCGCTCGCTTTTACTAGGTTAACAAAGCTGGTGTGGTAGGTTTCGATGTCTTCACGTAGGTGTGTACTGTTGGCTAAACCTAAATCACTGAGCACTGTATCTAGCTCAGATTCCGACGCTAAGAATTTATTGTAGTTTACGTCGAACTTGTCGAGGTATTTCATATCACTACGCAGTAAGAAATCTTTCTCGTTACGGCGAAGGTTGAGCAAGCGCACTTCAAGTTCTTTGGTAATTTGTTTGGCTTCGCTCATTTGAGCGGTGGTGTCTGCAAATTGTGATGTGGTAAACAGCAGTGAAATCATGCCGAAGATGGAGAACATCCCCAACGAATAGAGCTTTTTCTTTATATTCATATACGTGGCTCGTCTTTACTAAATTAACTATGAGTATCTAAATAAATCGCATCAAAGAATGGATATCCAACTTGCGCGACCTGATTATTGTTATGGTTTTTATATCGATAATGAGCGTCTAAAACTGTGGCTTCTAAGTCCACTAGCTATGACGTTCTCAATTGCATTTAAACAGCAAATGAAGCAGCCAACTAAAGTTAATTTTATCAATAACACAAATTTATTACATGTACATTAGTTGATTGATAAAAGTGAGAGACAGCTATTTGACGGAGTGTGAGGGCTTGAACACCTTGCTATGTAAGGCTTTGAATTAAAACACTTTGGACTATTATTGACCTAATGGTTAGAAATGACGCTTTTTTGGCTCATCAGAGGAACAAAAATGAAGACCAATATTGGAGATTTTGACTTGTTTTTTAAACGGTGAATCCATCGATTGGTGATTGTACAGTCAAGCGTAAATGGCGAAAAAAATGGACCTACTCAAGTCGAGTCAGGTCCATTTTTGGATTTCTTAATCAATCGCTTTACGGCTAATAAGTTAGGCTGCGAACTTAAGGCTGACTAAAACGCTTTCACCATCTTGGTTAGGCACTTCAATAACACCGCTTTCTCGTCTTCTTCGATGTCTTGCGTCAGCTCATTAACCAAATTCAAGTGAAGCTGGTTATGGTGGACGTGGATCTTCTGACCTTCATCAGTTAATGCCACCACAATTGCACGACGGTCCGTTGGGTGTTCATGGCGTTCAATCAATTCAGCTTTAACCAGCTTTTCGATTTGAACGGTAAGTGTACCCGTGGTGATGCCCAACTTTTCAGCGAGCTCTTTCATTCTTAACGCGCCATGCATACCAAGTACTTCAATGGTGTGTACTTGAGCCAGGGAGTAACCCGTCTCTTTGACAACAGACTGCTCCCACGAAGACATTTTATCGTAGAACTCAGTCAGTATTTGGTTAAGCTGTTCTATATTTCGCATGGTCGTTTGAATGCACTTCAAGAGTAAGATGATTAATCTTATCAAACTTGGCGAGCATTTGTTTATATTCAGAGACGGTTTTATCACTGTTTGATTCAAGAGTAATCGCCGCTGAATAGTGATGCCCACTCACCTTCCACATATGGAAATCGGTGACCGACGCATAAGGCGTTAAGGTTTCGGTCACTGAGTCGCGATAATCTTGGTCGATATTCTCATCAAGTAGGATTGGGCTGGTTTGTTTCATAAGGTTCATCGTCCACTTAGCAATCACGAATGCGCCAACCATTCCCATTGCTGCATCTAACCAGTTCCAACCGTAAAACTTACCGAATAGCAGTGCAACAATCGCAAGCAGCGAAGTTAGAGTATCCGCCAACACATGCATGTAGGCTGCGCGTAGGTTGTGGTCATGATGGTGCTCACCATGTTTATGACCATGGTCGCTGTCGTGATCATGGCTATGTGAATGGCCATGCTCGTGTCCGTGATCATGATGGTGATCGCCAAGTAAAAACATACTCACCACATTCACAGTTAAACCAATACAAGCAACGATGATCGCTTCATTGAACTGAATCGCTTGTGGGTTAAACAAACGATGCACTGATTCCACCAGCATCAGTAATGCCACAATCCCCAATGCAATCGCGCTGGTGTAACCCCCTAACACGCTGACTTTGCCAGTACCGAAAGAGAAACGCTCGCTCTCGGCATGTTTCTTCGCATATCGGTATGCAAATAAAGTGATACCAAACGCTGCGGCGTGCGTCCCCATGTGCCAACCATCGGCAAGCAATGCCATCGAGCCGTAAATAGTGCCCGCAACGATCTCAACAACCATGGTAACGACGGTCAATAACAGGACATAGAACGTGCGTTTCTCACCTTGGCTGTTATATGAAGAAAAGTTGTGTTGGTGACGTGTTGGAAAACTCAAAATGGCGTCCTTAGCTTGTATTTGTGGTTAGATAATTGTGGTTAGATTATCGTTGTTAATAAAATCCCTTTGATTGACAAGTAATTTGACTATCAAAGTAATTAGTTGAAATTTAGTTTGATTATCAAACTTTGTCAACGATGAATTTTGAAACTATGATTTGCGGGACGAATAGTTGATGGTGCGCTCTAGATTGTTCCAGCGCTTATTGATTCAGTAAAAACGAGGCTTTCCAGGGACAAAAAAGCCCACGCGAGGTGGGCTAATTGAATCAAACTTAATAATTGTATTTATTTGTTTTGCAACAGAGTAATCTCATCATTCACCCACCCTAACAACTGCTTGGTTGCTTTCGACAAGACTTGGTTCTGCCGAACAATATAACCAAGGCTGGTGCTCGAGAAGTTGGTCAATGGTGTCACTGTTGAGTTCAAGTGATGCTTCGTTGATACCGCGAATTCAGGGACAATCGCCACGCCAAAACCCGCTTCTGCCCAATCGATTTGAGCGTCAACACTCCCTACTTCCATCACCCTATAACTTGGTAGATTAAGGCTCGGTAAACCTTCATCAATGAAGTCGCGGGTTCTCGTATCATGGCCTAATAAAATCAAAGTGAGCTCTGCATCAGTATCCCTGATATCACTTTTTAGCAAACTATCAGAGTCTTGGATATCAAACCCATCGCCAAGCGCACACCAAGAAAGCTCTTGCAGCTTAGTGAAATACAAGGACTCGTTGTGCTGTTCTTTGGCGATAACAAAACCAATATCTGCCTGAGCATTTTTAACTAAACTCGATGCCTGAGATGAGGTGGTATTCAAGAGCGTAAGGTCAATACCGGGATACTGCGCTTTGAACTTCTGGAACGGGCGAATTAGCAAGAATCGAGAAATGATGTCACTCACAGCAATGGTTAATGTCCCTACTTTAAGGTCGTTAATGGCATTGAGATCGGCCTGACAAACCTGAAGTTCAAGTAACGTTCTTTGGCTTGTTTCCAATAGCCGTTCACCCGCTTGAGTCAATTGAAATGGGCTTCGCTCAATCAACTTTATGCGTGTTTGTTGTTCTAGTTGTTTTAGGTGCAAACTCACATTGGGTTGTGTCATATGCAATGCAATGGCCGCTTTCCCGAAATGCTTGTACTCCGCAAGCGTCACAAACGTCTTCAACAAATTAATATCGAGCATCATGTTCTCTCTCGTGTCACTTATTTCATCCACTAAAAATGAAGAATGCCCTTCCGTCACTCCCTTCAGTGCGGAATATCCTCACATCGTCATTCCCTACTGTGAAGAACGAACGTGATAGGGAATCTCGCTTGTGGTTTGAGATTCCTGATACCTCGTTCCTCGGTTCTGGAATGACGCCAAGAAATCGAGTCGACGTTAGGTTCGTCACTTCCAGTTGCAAGGTATTGCAATCGCGTCTCTCTCTATGACGAATTACACCCCACCCTGTCATTCCCTACAGTGAGGAATACCCTCACATCGTCATTCTCTACATTGAGGAACGAACGCGATAGGGAATCGCGTTTGTGGTTTGAGATTCCAGATACCTCGTTCCTCGGTTCTGGAATGACGGTTGTTTTGACGTTTCTCTACTAATTATCGTCGTTCATTAAATTGAGGAATACCCCCATATCGTCATTCCCTGCAGTGAGGAACGAACGTGATAGGGAATCTCGCTTGTGGTTTGAGATTCCAGATACCTCGGTTCTGGAATGACGGTTGTTTTTAAGTTTTTGTACCAATTATCGTCATTTACTAAAGTAAGGAATAGCCTCACATCGTCATTCCCTACAGTGAGGAACGAACGTGATAGGGAATCTCGTTTGTGGTTTGAGATTCCTGATACCTCGTTCCTCGGTTCTGGAATGACGCCAAGAAATCGAGTCGACGCTAGGTTCGTCACTTCCAGTTGCAAGGAACTGCCATCGCGTCACTCTCTACTACGAATTACACCCCACCCCGTCATTCCCTACAGTGAGGAACGAACGCGATAAGGAATCTCGTTTATAGCTTAAGACTTTAAGGATATATGGAATCCTTATCAAGATAATAAAGATAATTAATTTCTCTTATCCACCTTGTAGGCCTAACATGATTTCTCAATCAGTTAGGAGAAAAATTATGCCATCTATCGTTGTTGTGGGCGCAAACTGGGGTGATGAAGGCAAAGGCCGCATCGTCGATTTTTTAGCAGACCAAGCTTCTGCTAGCATTCGTTTTCAAGGCGGAAACAATGCGGGTCATACTGTGGTAAATGACTTCGGTACATTCAAACTGCACCAACTACCTAGTGGTATTTTTAATCCTAATTGTACGGCGGTTCTTGGCCCTGGCATGGTGATCAGCCCTGCTGCGCTAACTGAAGAGATTGCAGAAGTACAGGCGGCTGGCATCAAAGTGAAAATGGCGATCTCCGATCGTGCGACACTGTGCCTGCCTTTGCATGCTCTTGAAGATACGCTTGAAGAAGAACGTTTGGGCGATGGTGCATACGGTTCAACACGTCAAGGTATTGCACCAGCGTACGGCGATCGTGTAATGAAAAAAGGCATTCTTGTGGGTTGGCTGAATCAACCTGAGATTTTAGAGCAGCGTATTCAATTCCTACTTGATTGGAAGATGCCTCAACTTAAAGCGCTCTACCCTCAATGTGACTTCTCTCAGACTGCTTCTGAAATGACAGAATGGCTACTTGAAGTGACTAAAGCTTGGCGCCCATTCATTTGCAACGTAACTGAGCCGCTGAAAGCACTGCAATCGCAAGACGCGAACCTACTGTTTGAAGCTCAGCTAGGCGCAGGTCGCGACCTTGTCTACGGTGAATACCCTTGGACAACGTCTTCGAATGTAACAGCAGCTTATGCAGGCATTGGCAGTGGTTTACCTGCCCTTCGCCCTGAGCGTGTTATTGCTGTTGCTAAATCGTTCAGCTCGTCTGTTGGTACTGGCACGCTTGTAACTGCAATGGAAGAGCAAGACAGCTTCCGCGAAAGCTCTAACGAATATGGTGCAACAACAGGCCGCCCACGTGATATGGGTTACTTCGACGCGGTAGCAACTCGCAACGGTGTTGACCTGCAAGCTGCAACGGAAATCGCACTGACTAAGATTGATTGCCTGTCTGGTTTGTCTGAACTTAAGATCTGTACTGCTTACTCAGGCGAGCATACTGAGAACCCAATTTGGCCACAAACGGCTGAGCTAAAACCTGTATATGAAGATATGGCTGGCTGGTCTGAAGATATCACGGGTTGCCGCACGTTTGAGAGCCTTCCTCAAGCAGCACAAGATTACGTTACTCGCATCGAAGAGTTGATGGGTGTTCCAATCGTGATGGTATCAGTAGGTCCAGAGCGCGAACAAATGATCATTCGCGCTTAGGTTAGAAAGCTATTACACATACATCTACATCTACATCTACATCAAAGCCCACACTAGTGGGCTTTTTTACGCCTGTCACGAACATCTAAATCTTGTTCTTCTTGTTGAGGTACATGTTTTCATCGGACGACTTTATTAGATTAATGATATTGAAGTTTCGAGAGTCAGCAATACCACAACCATATGAAAAGCCAAGTGAGACCTCATCATCGCAATGAAAGCCTTCAATGAAATCATGGAATTCAGCGTGAATTTTTTTGACCAGCTCCCGAGCAAAATCCACCTCTTCTGAGTGTATGACGACAATGAATTCATCACCGCCAACCCTCGCCGATATCGTGTTGTACTTTGAATTGTTTTTAATGCATGACGCAAAGCCAGATATGTAATCATCACCTTTGAAGTGACCATAGGTATCATTGATGTATTTCAGGTTATCCAGATCAAAATACAAACAAACAACCTCTCCATCACTGATGTTTGCTTTGTTGAATTCATGGAAAAACCCCCTACGATTAAGCAGCGTCGTCATGATATCAAAGTGACTGTTTTTGTATAAAATCCTACTCTCTTCTTTTAACAGGATTTCAGAACGCAATAGAGTCGATATGTTCTCAATCAAGTTAACTTGGCTTTCGGTATACGTTGTTGGGCTTAAATCAAACACCAAGAGCACCGCAAACACTTCTTCATCTATATCCCTAACAGGAACCCCGCAAAAAGACTTATAGGCATGCTTACCATTCGCAGAAACGGAATCACCACCAGCGTGACCACTCAAATAGACCGTGCGATTTTCGTTATGCACATACTCACAAAAGAGGCTAATTTTGCTCTTATGTTGGTTGCACGATATGTTTGACGAGCTCCACACACTCTCAGAACCGGAGCAACTCAAATCAGAGATCATGATGATGCCCGCATTCGATGCGTCCATTATGTCTCGTATGTTATCCAATATAGATACCCAAGTATCGACATCGATATTTCTTTGCATCCCTTCAGAAGAGAACTTATCAAAAAGCATTAATATTTCTTTAGTATCAGACAGTTAAACTTAATCGAATATTCATTAGTATACGTTGTAACAAAAATCCCAAGAGCGATGATCTAGGGCGGTTATTACCTAGTACTAAGCAACAACCAAGCACTAAGTCAGAACCAAGCAACAACCAAACCCTACATCCTAATTTTCTAATTCAGCAGCATCGTTCGCAGAGGCCCAAATTTCTGAGCGTCGATTCTTGGCTCTACCCTCTGGCGTTGCGTTAGACGCGATAGGTTCACTTTCACCAAATGAATGAATAACAAGGCGGTTTTTCTCGACACCCTCAGCGATTAAGCCATCCGAGGTCGTAAGCGCTCTTTGCATGCCCAGCGCTTGGTTATAACCTTCTGCGCCTGTGCTATCCGTGTGGCCATCAACCGTAATTGAACTTCCGTTAGCCTTCAGTTCACCTGCAAGCTGACTCAATGCTTTGCTGCCCATCGGCGTTAAGTTGTGTTGATCAAAACCAAAATGAAGACGGGCCAACAACCCTTGACGCTCTTGATTACTGATCCAAGTCTTACAGCCGGATTGATTGGTACTTAGATTAGATTGACCTGCCAAGGCTTTTTTTAACTCACTGCTATCAGACTGCTGCTCAATTTGTAAAAAGCCCTGTCTGTGTTGAGCTATACCCACGACATCATCAACTCTTACACTATGCTGATATTCACTAAATGCCGTGTCGCAATAAACACTGATACCTTCTTCCGCATTAGCGATAAAACTAAGTTGCAATGTCGATAGGACGATTGAACTGATCATTAACTTTTTCATATTTTCCTCTAGTACAACTTAGTGATTCCGCTTGTTTTCGAGCCTTTACGGATGAGTTCTTCTATCTTTTCAATCAATTCATCGAGGTTAGACACATCGATGATGTCTTCATCAGAATCCACAACACAGTCTTGAAAACCACTTTGTTGAGACGCTTGAAAATCGATACCAATAACACCTATGTATAAGCCGGGTATCTCCTCTCTTGCTTTGTCACACATACCTCGGTCGACAAGTCCTTTGAGGATGCCGTTATTAGGGCTCTCTTGCCCGTCACTCAAAATCAATAGCATCTTGATTTTCTTGTTGTAAGCCTGTTGTTCTTCTTGATCGGAACTGTTCGGGTCACCATTATGGAGAACTTGGGAGCCTCTCAAAATACCCTGAAACGCCGCTGTACCCCCGTCTGCCCACATCGAGTTAATCGGGTCTAAATCTGATAGCTTGTTCGATAGCTGAATGTTGGAAAACTGCGATGAATTTGAAGAACCATGCGCGTTGAATAGTTTTGCTCCACTCACACCATAGAAATCAGGCTTTAACCCCGATTTGTCAGTAAACATGGTCGACACTGAGGTCGATAAATCTACATAGTCGTAAACATCGGCAACAAGGTAACGATCGAGACTCATCACATCTTTGATACGCTTAGCGTACTTTTGGTTGTCCGATTTTGGGTTAGGGCAATATGATTTCCAGTACGCACAATCAAGCACATCATCTTCCGAATAGGTTCGCCAGTAATCCCAGTCAACATCGTTGTAGGAATATGGTGATACATTCGTTTTATAGTTGTCTTTGTAGCTCAACTGGCTTGTCGCCCGCGCTTGATTTCCCGAGACGATTTCCCTCGTTCGAACGTTAAAAGGCACAAAGCCAACTCGGTTAAGCAGCTTGTCTCCAGTGGTATCTTCACCCGGCTCATCACATACGTCTTTCAATTCTCCATCGACATTCTCTTGTTCAATCGATGTGCAAAGAATTTTGCTGGATATTTCGTCGATGGCCGTTTTCAAATCGTCGATTTTTTTATGTCGACTAGAACCCCATCGTTCATCCATAGAACCAGAAAAGTCCGACACGAACACAATGTCGATGTTGTTATCACCCAAGTAAACCGGGTACTTACGAGCTAACGAACGCCCCGCCAAATCTTGCTGCTGATCAAATGAAGGGATAAAGCTGCTCGCGAACCAAGAGTCGTGCGTGGTCTTGGCATTCACTGTGTATTGAATGTATTCAAGAACCCCAGCGCCCTCGTCTTCCGCTTGGTGGAACCTGTCTGCAGAGAGGTTGGTTGATTTAATGTCCCGCACATAGTTTTCGACATATTTGGTTGCTAGCCTACCAGCCTGATCTTGTTGATCTTCAATGGTCACCGCTATCGCCGCCGCCTCTGCGGAATCCCTTAATCGGCTGGTCTCTTGAACATAACGTGTGCCTTCAACCGCCCAAAAGGTCATACCCATGATTGGCACGAGCAATAAGCCCATCCAAACCGCGGCCACCCCTTGCTGTCTTTGGAGGCTAAGATGCTGACGACTGATATGACGGTCATGCTGCATTTTCATTTCATTATCTCCCAGGCATTATTGAAGATGAGCCAATCTTAACCGTGGTACTGGTGCCACCGTTGAAGAAGGGTTTGAACCAAGAACTCTGCTCTTCACAAAGGCTGATCCGATACAGTGGATAAACAACGCCCTTCTCTACTGGAGCCAGATCTGCATGCGCGAGAATCGAATCCGTTTGGCAATTTAAACTTCTATATTTGCTGGATGTGAACTCAGCAACATTCGTTTTATTGGTCAACGACTCAATCTTGATCCCCACACTGTCTACTGGTGTATTTAGCATTCGGCTTGCCACCTTCGTCATCTCTAGTAGCTCAGTGTTAGTCACGGCTAAGTTCTTTCCTGCCAACACATCGGCTTCAAAATAGCGAGTCCGCTCTTTGATAACATTGACTAAAGCAAAGCTCGATCGATCAAGCTTGGCACGGGCGAGCAACTGATAGCTCAAGTCCGCTCCAAACAAATAAACGCCCCATAAGGCCACAAGAATGAAAACTAACTCAATGGTGTACGAACCTTGCTGGCGCCTCTTAGAAAGCACTCGTTGTTTACGGAGCATCATCTTCCCACCCCTCGTGTTCTAAGTTCAAAACCATGGTGCGTGAAATATCTCTGTCAGCGGCACCGGTCAGTTTAATCACAGGTGTATAACGGTAAGTCACCGTCATTTCGGCTAAGTCGTAATTGAAGTTCAAACCTTGATCTGAGTGCCCTCTGTTCGCGATAAAATCGTCATAGGTTTTGAAGTACTGACCTGCGATATAGAACCTTGAGCTATCAATTAGAAAACTCCATAGATTGTCATCGTCTTCAATTAACGATCTGAACTTGTTCTCGTACTGTTCGTTGATCCCTTTGCCTTCATAAATTTTGGTATTCCTGATTGTTTCTCTAAGCGAATACTCGGTCATGTTCACGACATAGATCTGGTAACTCGATTCGAAAATCGCAAAGGTAGCGAAAAACAGAACAAGCGCACCCAACACAAACTCAATCGCCGTGACTCCTTTCTGCTTGTTAAGACGCTTCATCGTTAACTCCTAGTTGAGTTAATTCAGCTGCAATGCTCTGGATCTCTTCTGCTGAGAAATCGCCTTTAAGTAACTTTTTGGCCGAATCGATTTGTTGAGTTTTCATCAGCGCGATAGCAAGATTTGCTTTAACGATCTTATTTGCCGGGTCTTCTTTTAAAATCGGGGCTAACGTTCCGATCGCCTGTTGGTACTCGCCATTGGCCATTTGAATCATCGCAATGTTGTTCTTAACAACGACATCGTCATAACCGCGTAAACGTGCTCGATTAAGCTCTTGGTACGCTTCATCGAATCTTCCAACTTTGGTGTACGACACGCCGAGTAACACGTGAATCTGACCTGTTGTATTTCCTGATTCGATAGAAGTTACATACGCAGCAATCGCACTTTCAACGTCATTTTTTGCATCAAACACTTGCCCTTCTAACTGGTACAAGTTGGGATTTTCAAACCCCTCTTTTTGCAAGTGTTGAACATAGAAGTCAGCCGATTCGATATCCCCTTTATGGAAATATGCCCAAGCCAGTTTCTCTTTTACCTCTGGGTCTTCGGAATCTTGTGCTAACTCAGCCTTGTAATAGCTAATGAGGCCGTCATAGTTATTCACTTTTTCCATGCTCGTGACGTCGGCAAGTTGCAAGTCTTGTTGCGACGGTGCTGATTGACAGCCCGACAACACACTAAGCGCTAGACCAATGAGACAGATACGTTTTCTAATCACTGGTAACTCCCTATATGTTCAATGTCATTTGCATGATGCTCGGTGCGAGAATCAGGATAACGATCGGAAACATAATGAAGAGGATCAAAGGCACACTCATCTTCGCAGAGAGCTTACCCACCTTTTCCTCAACGGTAAGAATTTGAACTTTTCGCATGTCTTCAGCGAGATCACTTAACACACTCGCCACGGATGTTCCGTATTGCAGGTTCTGGATGATGGTCAGCACAAAGCTTCGTACTGGCGGCGTCGGGATGCGTTCACTCAGATCATTGAGCGCCTTTTCCAGTCCGTGTATCTTCGCCGAATCCGATGTGCGTTTAATTTGGTAACAAAGGTCTGAGTCAAATTCAGCCAACTCTTTTCCCAAATAGACCAATGCAGCTTCAATCGTCATACCGGTTTGCACACATACGGACATCATGTCTAGCAGATACGGGAGTTGAGCTGAGGTTCTGCTGATCAACATCTTACGTCGCATTTGCAACAAGGTATCTGGAACGACAATGACGCCAATCAGCGCGAAAATAACCACGACCAGTTTGTTGGTTGATGTCATATCCCCCAAGAGCACCAACCCAGAAACCAACGCCAATACCAGTAACTTGGCAGGAAAATAGAATTTCGCCCACTCAGTGTTGTAGTAGCCCGCCTCGATCATTTTTTGCTCGAGTTCATGGCGATGTTCTTTACCAAAACGAACGAAAAAACGGTTAACACGAGAAGGAGCGCGAGCCGAGTTGTCTCCAATATAGAGCGCAACTGTCTTATGTCGTTGCTCTTTACGAATAGAGTCGATAATCAAAAAGAGTAGCGAAAAAAACAACACAATAAGGGAAGCCAGTAACATCATGCGCGTACCCCCCTGACTAATAGCCAAACAATAAACAAACCGAAAAGCTCACTACCCAATACGTAAAACAATACGATTCTTCCCTCTGGATCGTAGAGAACAAAATCCACATTTTCAGGGTTAACGTAGTTAAGAATAATCATAAAAATCAGAGGAATGGCGGCAACGATTTTGGCGGAGATTCGAGCTTCCGAAGTCATCGCCATTTTCTTTTTCTCTAATGTTCTAGAATCGACCAGCACTCTAATTAACCGTGCTAACACCCCCTTGAGTTGCCCGCCCCGAGCGATATTCGCCCTAATCGTCACGGTAAAGAACAGGAATTCTGGGTACGGGTAATTTTTGCACGATCGTTGAAGTACAACTTCGGGAGATTCGCCTAGCTTTAGTCGCTCTCCCATTAGCTTAAACTCGCGGCCAATCGGGTTGTGCATGACATCGCCGACATAACTGATGGCTTGCATTAAGCTGTCACCCGCGGTGACGGCACTCATCAGGATATTCAGCGCATCAGGGAAAGTATTCTCAAAATCTCGACGCCTTCTTGTGACCAGAAAACGATAGCCGGAAAAGGTAAACATCAAAGATGAACCCAGTACCAACCAAGAATTGGTGATTGATAGTAGATCAGTAACGATGTACCAAGACGCGATAAGGCTGCCCGTTATATATAAGGCGATGTACAACGACGATCTCGGGCCCAACACCATTAATGTTGGCGAGATAGAATCTTTAAACTTTTGCCAGCCCTGCTTACGTACCAATGACTTCACGTTAATCGCATTAAAGTTTTCTGCTTCCGCTTCTTCGATATTGAAAAATTGGTAGACCTTTTTGACCTTTGAATCTCGGATCAAAAGCAGCACAAACGCGAACAGGATTAATGAAACCCAAAGCATGTTATGCCCCCTTAAACGCAGCGATGAGCTCTTCATAGAGCCCGAAGAACTGGGCCTTTTTCACAAGCTCAGATCGTTGCATGATGCCGTCTGTGACGAATTCGCCTTTAACCGTTTCTCCGTAATGTGCGTCGTCATAACGAAAGCGATAGATCTCTTCCATCACCACGCTCTCGCCTTCAAGGCCGACGATTTCAGAGATGCTCGTGATCTTACGAGACCCATCGCGTAATCTGTTGACCTGAACAATCATCTGAACGGCACTCACGATCGTTCTTCGAATCGCATCAAGCGGTTGATTCAAATTCGCCATCATCACCATTGATTCAACACGAGCAATCGCATCGCGCGGCGTGTTAGCGTGCAATGTAGACATCGAACCATCGTGACCCGTATTCATGGCTTGCAGCATTTCAAACGCTTCAGAGCCACGACACTCACCCAGAATAATTCGGTCTGGACGCATACGAAGCGCATTGATAACCAACTCACGCTGAGTTACTGCTCCAGTTTGCTCAACACTTGAGGTACGTGTTTCTAGTCGTACCAAGTTGGGTTGTTGCAGGCGCAGCTCGGCCGCATCTTCAATGGTGACGATGCGTTCATCTTCAGCAATATACTGAGACAACGCATTGAGCAACGTGGTTTTACCTGAGCCAGTACCGCCAGAAATCAATACATTGATGCGACAGCGTGAAGCGATCATCAACACTCGCGCCATCTCCGGAGACATAGACCCAAAACCAATCAAATCTTCAAAGCCAATCTTCTGCTCTCTAAACTTACGAATAGAGATCGATGTGCCATCCAATGAAATCGGCGGAATCACAATATTCACACGGCTGCCATCTTCAAGCCTGGCATCGACCGTCGGCGAAAGCTCATCCACACGTCTTCCAACACGTGAAGCAATACGCTTAGCAATCGCTAACAACTGCTCTTCATTGACGAACGAGACTTCGGATTTTTTGACCTTGCCGTGTCGTTCGAAAAAGATGTTGCTGGGCCCGTTCACCATGATGTCGGAAATGGACTGATCTTCGACTAACGGCTGCAAAGGTCCCAAACCAAACAGTTCATCGATTAAGCTTTTCACCAAGCCTGACTTCATCATCGAAGTGATCGGTCTTTGGTAGCTATTCGCCAGCAGATCGACAGCCGCTTGTATTTGGGATTCAAGGTCTCGGCGGCTCATTTTCTGAACCGCTTCTGCATCTAGGGCTTCAAAGATTTGGCCACGAAATGCGAGGTATAAGTCTTTGTTAGAACTCATTTAGCACGTACCTTTTTCAACCAAGAATTCATACTCTTGTGATCTAAAGGCTGACCATTAATCAACTTCACTAGCTGTTCCATAGAACGGCTAATGTGGCGGTCATGCTTATGGCCTCGTTTGCCATCGATAATGATGTGTGCCAACGCTTTGCAGTAGTCGACTTCGAGATCAACCTCTGCGCCTAAGTACTTGGTCAGATCGGGCTTTTGTAGAACGTAAGCGTTTTCCGGACGATGGTAGTTCACCACGGTAATCACACGAGTACGCGACGATAACGAAAGCTGTAAGTTGGAGACTTTCTCAAACAATCGCTTCGCACTTCTTACTGAAGACACCGACGCATCTAAAACCAGCACCACCACATCAAAGTTTTCTACCAAGAGTTGAGGTTCAACTTTGAAGTCCACACCACCTGAAAAGTCTTCAATAATGAAGTTGGCGTTACGCGCTAACAACTCACACAAAGTTTGGTTGTAATTAAGAACATCGGTTTGGCTCATGTCGCCATCAATCGCCAACAGACGTAAATTCTTGCGAGCGTTAATTAGGTAACTCAACGCCCCTTCTTCATCCATTTCATGCAATGGCGCAGTAAACTCATCAATGGTTCGCGGCTTAAAGTCTTTGAGACCCAGCAAGACATCAATGTTGGTATCGGCATATTGATGATCGACAAGAATCGTGTCCGAGCCTTGAGTCGATAACAGTGAGCCCAGCTCAGTGGTAATAAACGACGCGCCAACGCCACCTTTGGCGCCAACAATTGCAACTCGCTTGGCTTTGCGTTTCTGGCTCACACCAGAGAAAGTCTTAAGGTTCTTGCTAACGTGATTTAAGAAGTCCGCAAACTCTTGTTTGTTCACCGGCCAAAAAACGTAATAGAAACCCATCTCTTTAAGAGAACGAAGCGTAGAAATCGCATCCTCTTTACCAATCACGACCACACCTTTATGAGTGGGCAGTTTGCTGGCAAAAGATTTAGCGTCTTCAACAACATTGGTCGATTCATTGAGTTCCAGAATAACGATATGGCTACTCTGTTGTTCTGTTAGTTTGGTCAAGCCCGCTTTGGCTTTGACACAAGCAGGATCACTCCACCCTTCAAAGCGGAAGACTTCTTGAACAAGGTCTAAACACTCTTGAGATTGATAGAACAAAGTACACCCGGCAACGCCTGTTGTTGCGGTCGGAGTTGGCTTGGCCTTTGTTGTTAATGCTTTCGTCAGGTCAAACATTATTGTTCTCCTACCAATCTTGATTTGTAGGCCACTTGCTTCAAACGCATCGATTCAGCAAAGCAGTCTGGCTGTCTCAAGCGAACGTGGATCTGTGCTGGCGTGCATTCTTGAGTCTTCAAACGTGTTAGTGTCACCTGAATATTTAAGTCGTTAGGCAACAGCTGAGCACTTCGATACACCACTCTTTGTGGTGCAATCACATGCGATGGATATTGCTTGAAAATCTCTTGCAACATCGCTTTGCTACGAATTGATTTGTAATCCACAACATAGGTCGCTTCTTTGTCCATGGATTCAATATCCTGAATCAATCCTTTAAGCTGCTTGGCCGTTTCTGCACGGTTTTTCATCGTAAACTCAAAGTTATGATGCTCTTTGTACACCAAGGCTTCAGAACCATGCCCGACAAAGTATTGCTCAGAGGCGCAGCCCAAAAGTGAAGAGGTAAATAACACCATCAATAATAGTTTCTTCATTGGATAAACCCTCCTTGCGACAACAAGCGAATCGTTGCATCAGAAGACGTCACCGCCTTGCCATCCCACTTAACGTTGAGCCAACGCGCTAATGTAGAGGTCTTCTTGATGTAAGGCAGTTGAATGTCTTTCGGTTTCATCGGTTCCACAAGATTCACGGTCGCAACGATGATCAATTCAGTGCGTTTTCTTTCTGTGGTTGCTTTTCGGAATGCAGCGCCAAGTACTGGAATATCGCCAACGAAAGGGATCTTTTGCATTTTTTCCAAATCAGTACTGCTCATCAAGCCACCAAGAACGAAGCTGTCGCCATCGGCCAGTTCAACGGTTGTCATGGCACGTCGTGAAGCCAATTGTGGGACTTTGATTCCTGCCGCTTCGACATAGCCCTCAACTTCGCTCACTTCAGGCGCTAACTGCATGCGGATCTTGTCTTGGCTAAGCACTTTCGCCGTTAGGTCGAGTTTGATGCCGAACTCTTTGAATGAAATGTTCACGTTACTGCTTGTAGAAACGATAACGGGCACTTCGCCACCCACAAGGAAACTTGCAGATTCACCAGATAACACGGTTAAGTTAGGCTCAGCCAAAACTTCTGCAATCTGATCGTTACCTAACGCAGTGATTAATGTACTTAGGTTAGCTGCATCGAACTGGTCGAAAACAAACTCGCCAACACTCGAGCCCACTGAGCTCCAATCGACACCAACGGTTTGGCCAAACGATTCGGTGACTTGAGCCACAGATATTTTGACGTTCACCTGCTGGGTAGTCGCGACCTCAATACGTTCGATGATCCCTTCCCACGTCATGTTGCGCGCAAAGACCATGCTTTCTGGCTCTTCATAATCAGAGTTGTCGGATTTAAACTCTAGCTTCTGAGTTTTATCCCACTTCTCGGTCTTTTCTCGTCCTAGTAGAGTGGCAACCAAACGATAGATGTCGTCACGAGTCGCTTCCGAATCCACAAGGCCACTAACGGCAACTTGCTCACCCACTGATTGAACCTTGACATTGGCATCAGGGAAATGAAATTTGAGTTGACGCCTAATATCCGTCAGATTCAAATCAACAATAATGCGATCGGAAAGCAATACCTCGTCATCAATTCCGTAGACGATCAGGCGAGACTGCCCAATACCATTGGCGAACACGACTAGGGTGTTGTCATTTATTACCTTGTAGTCAACGATATCAGGGTTATTAATGAACACTTGGCCAACCGGGCTGTTGAATTTGATGTGCTGACCATCGTTGAGCGTAATGGAGCGATCGGCAGCAAAACTGTTTGTTATAAAAAGTAAGCCAATCAGCGGTGCCAACATGGAAACACGCAGTGCTTGCTTGATTCGATGATGAATCATAATTACAAAGCCTCTCTAGGGTTATTCTCATTACCGCGTAACTCAGCAATCCCGGTATAGTTATCGATAATGTTGCGCACCTCCGCGAACTCAGGTTGCGTATAGGTTTGGCTTCGATAAATTTCGATGTGCATTGTGCGCTGGGCTAGTGCGAGCTTTGGTAACTCATCGGGGCTAACTTCAATGACTACCGTAGTCAGTCCATCCTCTTTGCTCGGAGCTCGAGCAGTGACAGAACTGTCGCCTGTTTCGTCATTTCCGATGTTGAGGACTTTGACGTTTTTAAGAAACATTGAGGCTTTCACTCCCCTAAACCGCTTTGGCTTATCGATATTGCCAGCCAAGTTGGCATTAGGAGAACTCACCGTCAGTACATCGATAAACGAACCCGGTCTGATGTAGTCGTTAATTAGGTTTTTGTCGCTGACTTTTAATGGGTATAGCGTCATACCATCCGAGACCAGAAGATCAATGTATCCAGGCTGGCCAGGCGTCACCTGATATTCAGGCAGTACAACCTCGCCGGCGTTAAGGTTTCGATTTAACAAAATAGAGGGTGAAAAGCTGATTTGTGCGTCTTCTCTGACACCGAGCGTTAATGCTTTACTAAGAGGGAGTTGTTGTTTGACGACGCCTTGAGCATCGAGCGGAAGCCCTTTTTCATAAGGTTCTGTGGTCATCCAAACAGAAACATACTCTTCACTTTTTTCTTCCGCTACTTCAGCGGTCGTTGACGGTTTAGGTTCACTCTTGAACAAGTCGATAACGCCCAGTGCGCCAACTATCAAGGCGGCAATGGCAACAAGTAATACCAGTCGAGATCTCATAATGTTCTCATTCTTGGAGGTTTATATATGTGGCGTAGATTGAGTTAAAATGACTAAGTAAAATCCAATGCTAATGGCTATCCCATATGGAATACCCTCTTGGTAACGGGCATTTTCTCTTATTAATTTTTTAGTCATTAGATAAGTAACTGCTAAAATACCACCAGAAAAAACCGTCAGAATATACGCCAATAATAAGTCATCAAAAGGGATGGTAAGTGACAAAATAACGGCGTATTTAATATCACCCGCTCCAATCCATATCAGCTTATAAAGAATAAGCCCTCCACCTAACATCAGTAAAAAGCTCATTATTTGAATATCTAACGGGGATATGAAACACTGCAAGAAGAGTAATACGTACAGGGCGTAATTTTGTATCTTGCGATAGAGAAAATCAGTAACCGACACATATATACTCAGCACTGCCAAAGCCACTAAATACAATTCATGACTAAAAATTGGAAATACCACCTAAATTTGGTTAGAATAAATCTTATTTCACGATGTAAATTAACCAAGCCAGACCAATGTAAACATGGGTCTGGCACGAATATCTTTCGATATCTTCTACATTAGCTAATAAGGCTTGATGTTAGCTGCTAGCAGTTTCAATAGCCGTAGCTACTTGTTCAAAAGCACCTTCTAGCTTACCAATGAAGCCATCAGCGCCTACTGCTGTAGTTACTAATACAGCCATTGCAACAGCAATAAGACCATATTCAATCGCAGTTACGCCGCGCTCATCGTTCTTGAATTGTGATAAAAACATGTTTGTTTTCACGTAAAGCTTAGTAATCATTATTTCTTCCTATAAGGGCTGTTGAAAATTCGTCGCCATTATAATTACCGCCCCCACTCAGTGGAAAATACCCCCTATCGATTTAATCAATAGGTCGAGCAAAAAATGATCAGAATAAGCACAATAAAAACATAATAATTAAAAACAAATCGCTAAATAACAATACCTTACATATAAAATCCACTCCCACAAAGAATATTTATTTAAATTTATAAACTTGAAAAAGTAAGACACTGGTCAATATTCTTACTTATCTAAAGTTTATATAAGGTTTGGAAGCAACCTAAGAATTAATTGACCAAGCTTTATTACTCCTTATAAAACTTGTTGAAATACAATTATCATCACGCTATTGTTCTTCGAATCAACAAACAATAATAAATATAATTTCTTTGTGTCAAAAGGTTAGTCGAATCATGAAACTACATTTCGAAAATATTGTTTCGTTCATTGCAGTAGTTGAAGAAGGTTCATTTAGCTCTGCTGCTCGCATGCTTGGAAAATCACAGTCAACCGTTAGTACAGCGGTTCAGAATCTGGAGTCAGATTTAGGTTTCAATGTATTTAATAGAGAACACTCTAAAGTTTGGCTAACGGAGAAAGGAGAACGCCTATTCCAACTCTCTTTACCTGTGGTATCGAAATATCGAGAATTGGTCACCATTGCTCAACAAATGAATATATCTGACCAGATAGTTTACCGAGTAGGTATAGATCCGTTGGTGTTCAATCAAAACGTAAAGAAGACACTATTGGCATTTTCAGAGGCATTCCCAAATGTGGATTTACTTGTCGTCACGAAACCAAGTTTCGTTTTAGGAAACTACATAAATGAAGGGAAGATAGACTTAGCGTTAGGGAACCCCTATCACAAGACAAATTACGACTTCAATATAGAGGAGTTATTTCACGTCAACTGTTGGTGGGTAGCCCATGAAGACTTGGTAACCCTTGAGTCTCACGCAGCATCACAGCGAGTCCTATTAATGGATGGTTGTGAAGAGCTTCTTAACTTATCAAACATCGCTGCATATAACCTATGGCGACTTGATGATCTAGGGACCATCATCGACTTATGTAAGGCTCAAAAAGGCATCGCATTTTTACCCGGGTTTCTTATCGATGGTAACGTAAAAGAGAATAAGCTTAAAGTCATTACAGACCACCCTGATTTTTTTGGTAAACGAGTTATTGCCTCCCTCTTCTGGCACATACATTCTGACTTTAGCTTGTTTAACCAATGGATAAAAAAAGAGCTACAAACCACAACTAATTACAAACAAACATTTGTTGCTGATTTAGCTCAATAACGCTCTCTTACAATCTGGCAATCACGCTCTGGTACATTCACTAGCTTAGGGTGTGATACTAATAAATCCATACATCTTGATATATCTCCGAAATAAATCATAGATAATAAATATAATTAACGTCGTTATAAATTTGTTTATTCTATAGCTCACCAATCAAAACTTAACTGCACATATAACCTTCCATAGCTTAGATTTAATTAACAGAAAGAACTTACATCTATTTATCGCCATACTCATAATTCAACTGGTCACAAGATCTAAGGTTATGTGTTTGGCGGTATTTCGAAGAGATCAGTTGGGATTGTCGTTTGGTCGTCTACAAGTCCACTGTGGAGCTATTTAGGTAATACGTGTGTCTAGCAGACATAGAGCGACTTAGATTTCGCTTAATCCTCTCACAAGCAACGATATAGAGGATTAGAAGGTAAGTCGATTTAGACGACTCACATGCCCCTCCTTGGTGCTGACGACCTTTCTAACTACGTTAACTCGACAGTCGAACTACAACATTGGATAGGTAAGCCCTAAAGAGCTTCATAACAGGTGGAAGACTAGAACATTCATAATGCGGGGAATTACAGACACAAAAAAGCCCACACTAGGTGGGCTTTTTTGCTTGTTCATAAAGAACGAATCTGGTGCCCGCTACTGGACTCGAACCAGTGACACCTTGCATGTCATGCAAGTACTCTAACCAACTGAGCTAAGCGGGCAATGCTGTGAAACTTAACTAACCGCTTTACTAAGTGGCTAACGCTTCAGAACGAGATGGATAATAACGAGTGAATGGGTAGCGTGCAAGGATAAATTTGCACAAAACAGTTCGTTTGCTTTTAAAAACAACAATCAGAATAAATTTTAAACACAAAGCAGATCAATGGCTTGAAGTAGATCACATTTCATCTCAACTTCAATGGCGACATACATCGACACGCTTTGTGCTATTTATGGCTGTCTTGAGTATTTTGACTCAAGATATTAGTTCGTTTCCTCATCTACATCGAATACAACGTTGTAGTTTTCGGTATAGGTGCAGTTTGGCTGGCGGCTACAAGTGAAGAAGCGTCGGCCTTTGTAATCGCCTTGGCTTGCCAGTTTAATAATCATCGGGCTACCACACTTCTTACAGAATCGAACTTCTTTGGATGGTTCGATTAAATCGATGTGGGCTGCCAGTAACCTCTTCAAACGGCTCACTTGGTAGCTGTGTTTAATAGATGCACCAATCAGTGGCAAGCCTGCTGATTTGCAAACGTGAATCAGTAGCTTTTCGCGGTCGACTTTCCCTTTATTGAGCTCTTTGCCGTTATCAAGTTCGATGATCACGCGGGGCTCTAGCGTTCGCGGGTCGCAAACAACAAAGTCGAAGTAACTACGTGAGATCTTGTTGTTGGCGATAAACCAATTCTTCTTGTTGTTCGTCTTAGCAGGAACAAGCACGTTCGACATGCTGACTTTCGCAAACACTTCCCCATGGTTACCCACAGCGGATTTTAGCGCATTATAGAATGTCGCCTGTTGCGCCGACATCAACGCACCTTTCTTCTGATAAGCGTGGTCTTTGGTGTCATCGTGTTTCACCACATACTTTTGAATAAAGTAAAAGAACACAACCAGAACAATTACAACGATAAAGATATTAGTCATTTTCCAACACAATCGAGTCTGTATAGGGATTAAGAGAGTGGCTAGCGTATGTAGAAAAGCATCACCTGGCAAGCAAAAGAGCGAGAGTTGCCAACCAGAATCACGACCTTTGAGCGCAGTGCCCAGCGAGAGGTCGCCCCTTCGCTAGACACACATCTCCTATTTTGATTATCAAATCATCAATTACACTCTAGATTGATTTGGATCAATTTACCCGAATTTGTGATCAACTAGTCTGAAAAACGTTAGGCAAATGTTAATAAGGAAATTGATATGGAACTTAAACAAGACCCAAGATGTTATACCGACGTATGTGTAGATGGTAAATGGTTCCACTATGACCACTGCGGAACCCAAGCCTATATGTTAAAAGGCGGCGCTTCGGCAGTGATTGAGCTCGCTAGCGAACCTGCGACAGAAGGCGAATTGGTTGAAATGCTCCAAGGTGTCGCTAAGTAATCCAGCAAGCCAAATCAAAGTATGAATTAAGCGAATAAGAGTAGATAGCTGTATTAATTCAGATAAGCACTCTTATTCGCTTAGTTATTGAAGTTCAGGTTTCTTGATTACAGGGGATTAACCAAGTTTAGGCACTCAAATGATAACGACTTTATTGCGCCCTGACTGCTTAGCTTGATACAAAGCGTCGTCTGCCGATTTCAAGTGTTTCTTATAGGTACGGCTATTCAACTGTTGTTCCGTTAGATGAGTCGTCGCACCAATCGATGTGGTTAATTCTAGTGGGCCAGAATGTGTTTCAATCGGTCGGTCAGCGATCGTTTTTCTTATCAGCTCAAGCTCTTTATCAGGCTCTTGATTCCCAGCCAGTAACATAACGAACTCTTCCCCGCCCCATCTTGCCACTACATCGTTTGTTGATAAGATTTGCTCTAAACGCTTAGCGACTTCCACCAACACTTGGTCACCGATATCATGCCCATAAGTATCATTTACTTGTTTGAAGCGGTCCAAATCTAGAATAGCGAGCGTATACCCAAACGACGACAAATGGTCTGGCAACGGCTGAGTTAACCGTTGTTCCAAGTAACGCCTATTGTATAAACCTGTCAGTTCGCATCTTGTTGATTGCTTGAGTAACTCTTTGTTAGTCTTCTGGATCGAGCGTAACCTAATCAAAAGTAATGCGGCGCTGATCATCACCATGATACCCAACGCGACAACAATTCGATTCCGTAATTGCTGCTTATCTAATGTCAGCTCACCCAACTCTTTTTCTGCGTTAAGCAGTTCGTTTTCTTGAGCTAATGATGCTGTAGCGAAATCTTGCTCTAGTAAAAAGATATCACTCTGGCGCTTATCAAATAGCAGCGCTTTGTTACCCTTGTAATAGAGTTTGAAGTAACGGAGCGCGTTCTCGCTGTCGCCTCTTGAATCATAGTATTCAGCAAGTGTTCTTAAGCCGAGGACCTTCCAGCTACGAGTCCCCACAACATCGAACATTGCAGACGATCGCTTTAGATCAGCAAAGACAAAATTATCTCGATTCAAACCGATATTTGCTAAGGCTCTATTTAAGTAACACTGCCCCAATTGAAGTGTGTATTTGTCCACTCCTGGGTATCTAAGACACAAGTTTGCGACTTGCCGTGCTGACTCAAAGTTCTTTTCTGCCAACAACACATCACTCTCTGCTTTTAATAGGATGATTTTGTATCGTTCACTCACGTTATCGCCATTTAGCTTAGCCGCACTTTGATATGCTTCTCGACCCTTGACCAAATCACCACTGCGCAGATAAGCAAAAGACTCATTCACATGCAGCACGCCGATGGTAGACGCTTCAAGTAGTCCGCTCTTGTAATAGAGTTTTTTGGCTCTTTTAATCAGCTTGAGCGCCTTAGGCCAGTCTTCCAAATAGATATAAAGCAGTGCCATGTTTGACACTAACTTGCTGTTGTAGATGTGTTGAGGGTACTTCTTACCAAGGTCTAAACCTTTATGGAAAAAGTATTGAGCTTCGGGAAAGTCATTGCGGATATTGTTGATAACACCAGCCGTGTTATAGGCCTTAATCAACAACTCTTCATAGTGGAGCGATTCCGCGATATCTATCGCAGCTCTGATTTGGATTTCAGATTCCGCCAGCTCACCCTTACTGATGTATTCGATCGCCAATTCAACGAGAGATTGGGCCTTTAGCCAACCCATATGTTCGTGTTGTGCGAGTGCTTTAATCTGTCTGACGTATTCTGAAACCGCTTTGGTATCCAACTTGTGTTGCGCGAGGTTCGACAAAATCATTAATTCGTAAGCACGATAGATGGCTTTATCTTGGTCTGGGAACTTGTCTTGGAGAGCCTCGAGTTGTTGGGAAGCTAAATTTGGGTCACCACGAGATACATCGAGAATATCGATCAACGCAGATCCATATTGAGAGAGTAATAACTCTTTCTCTGGACTATAAACACTCGGGTTTTCAGGGCGAATATGCTTTAAATCGTCGTCATAAGTTGGATAGAGCAAATACAGCCCTAACACAACACTCATCAGCACCACTAAAAGGAATGAACCTAACACATTGTTTCTATTCATTTATCAGTGCCATTATTGATTACATTCCAATTTCATCGACGTATGTTTAAAAGCGGTCAAACATTATACCCGACAGATATACAGATTAAAATCCTGCACACCGGTGGATCTGAGTTGGATTTTTCTCATTAATTAGAATAATCAGGCAACTTTCTTGATTTAACTCAGACAATCATCTACCTCATTGGCGTTATAGTGATTTTCCTGTTCCTACCTCCGCGGCTTCTTTTTGAACAAGCGGAAGCATAATGAGAATTAACAATGACCCAAATTAATGAACAACGTCTTGTAGAACATTTCTGCGATCTAGTGAAAATTGATAGTGAATCTCGTAACGAAAAAGCGATTGCTGAAGCTTTGGCTGAGCAACTCAGTGAACTAGGTTTTGAAGTTCACAAACTGGCAGTTCCTGAAGAAGTGTCTAACGGTTTCAACATCTACGCTCGTCTAGATGGCACTCTTCCAGGTAGCACAGTGTTCAGCTGTCACATGGACACAGTAACGCCAGGTATCGGCATTGAACCAATCATCGAAGACGGTATCATCCGTTCAAAAGGCAACACAATTCTAGGAGGCGACGACAAGTCTGGTATCGCAGCTATCATGGAAGCGGTTCGTTGCATCAAAGCTGAAGGCCAAGAGCACAAAACTATTGAGATTGCGTTCACTGTATTCGAAGAAGGCGGTCTGTTCGGCTCTTTGAACTTCGACATGTCTTACATTCAATCTGAGCACGCAATCGTGCTTGATACAGGCGGTCCAATTGGCACTATCGTAAACGCAGCGCCTGGTCAGCAGAAGATTGTAGCTAAGATCAAGGGTCGCCCTGCTCACGCTGGATTAGCACCAGAAGAAGGCATCAGCGCAATTCAAGTTGCTGCAGACGCAATCACTAAGATGAACCTACTTCGTATCGATGAAGAAACGACAGCAAACGTTGGTATTGTTGAAGGCGGTCAAGCAACTAACATCGTAATGCCAGAGCTTAAAGTCGTGGCTGAAGCACGTTCTCTAAACGGTGAAAAGCTAACGGCTCAAGTTGAGCACATGATCTCTACATTCCAAGAGAGTGCAAAACAGTTCGGCGCTGAAGTAGAAATCGAATCGACTCGTGCTTACGATGCATTCGTTATTGCAGATGATCACCCGCATATTCTTTCTATCAAATCGGCGTTTGAGAAGCTTGGCGTAACAGCGAACACTAAACGCACTGGCGGCGGTAGCGATGCAAACAACTTCAACGCGAAAGGTCTAACAACAGTAAACCTTTCTACAGGAATGGCGAAAGTTCACACCACTGAAGAGTACATTGCAGTGAAAGACATGGTCGCTATCACTGAGTTTGTTGTGGCTTACGTAACGCAATAATCGAATCCATTAGCTAGGTAGTCACTTCTATCTAGCACAATGAAAAAAGCCGAGACATCATCACGATGCTCGGCTTTTTGTTGTTTAGATGGCATAGAAGGTCGAATCTAAAACCCCCTACGCTTCCAGAATTGGCCTTCGTCTTTTGCTACGAGGTCGAATGTCTTGTCGGCGATGATGTTGCCTTTTAGCTCGACCGTCATGCGCCATTTGCCTAGCTTGTTCGATACAGGTGCCCAGATAGTGTCACCTAAGTAGAAATCCCAGTCATTGTTACCGACATACTCTTCACCATCAAACGGTTCGAGCACTTCACCTTTGTCTGTGGTGATGTTTGGGTGATAAATGCAGTAACGGATCTTCTCCCCTTTGGCTTTTTTGATATTCAGGATATAGCCAAACTCTACGTCGATTTCAGCATCAACGATGGTGGTGAACTCTTGGATTTTTGGAAGGTCTTTAGATTTAGAATCCCATGTGGAATAGATACCATAAGAAGTCATGTCGACCACAACAGAGCGCTTTGCCATTTCAATCGTTACCTTGAAGTTGTTCTATTAATTTAATTCTGTTTGCCATTCAGCCAAGCTGGATAAGCACGAGGCTATTCTTGCCAGTCTCTCGCCATACGCTTAATCACAGAAGGTTCGATGTCGTGAATAGTGCCATATTGCTCTCGGCACACTTCGATAATTAATTCTGCTTTATATTTACGTGCAAGTTGGCGGTAGGCTTTCATTTCCCAATGCTTAATAAAGGTATTCGAAACAACCACATCAAGCCCTTGCATTAAGCCGTTTTCAGCCGTGTTTTGACACCACTCATGAGCTTGTTGCAGCTGCCTAGGATCAAAATGGTACTCACCTTGCTCATTCACATAATACATATCGGCTTCGACATGCAATGCATCGTAGGTTTTTGCTTTTGTTGATTTACCAGAACCAGGCAACCCTCGAATAAGTACTAACTTCATCTGTCACTTTACAGGCTAATTCGAAAACATGAGTTTATCGTAAATAGTAACGAGTTTCTCTGATAACTGCCTTTGCTCAGCATCCGAAAACCAACTACTTAAACACGACTCCGATAATCACTGAATATAATGAGACTCCCCTCGAAGCGCGTGGATGGCTTCTGATAGAAAACACAAATAATTTACATCTATCCATTTTGCATATCGACAAGCGTATCAAACTACTATAGATTTAGATGTATAGACGTCTACATATCTAGCTTAGGGAGAAAGCTGTGCCTATTCGCATTCCAGACCAATTGCCAGCATCCGATGTTCTTCGTGAAGAAAACATCTTCGTTATGCCGTTATCAAGAGCATCGACACAGGAAATTCGTCCACTTCGAGTCTTGATCCTCAACCTAATGCCGAAGAAGATTGAAACCGAAACTCAATTTTTACGCCTACTATCGAACAGCCCATTGCAAGTTGATGTAGAGCTGCTGCGCATTGATGACCGACCAAGCAAAAACACACCGACTGAACACCTTGATAACTTCTACCGCCAATTTGAAATGGTCAAAGAAAGAAACTTTGATGGATTGATCATCACTGGTGCGCCGCTTGGCTTGGTTCAATTTGAAGATGTGATCTACTGGGATCACCTGAAAACCATCATGGAATGGGCAAACAAGCACGTTACTTCAACGCTATACGTGTGTTGGGCGGCTCAGGCTGGTTTGAAATTACTGTATGATTTGCCAAAACGCACTCGTAAAGAAAAGCTGTCTGGTGTTTACAACCACGAGATACATAACCCATACCACCCTATTTTACGTGGCTTCGACGATACATTCTTGGCTCCGCACTCTCGCTATGCGGACTTCTCTCAAGAGTACTTAGCGGAGCATACAGACCTTGATGTTCTTGCGACTTCGGATGTTGCAGGCGTATACCTAGCGGCGACCAAAGATAAACGAAACGTGTTTGTCACCGGTCACCCCGAGTACGACTCTCATACACTTCACAATGAGTACATTCGTGATTTGGGTGAAGGCATGGAGCCAGTGATACCAATCAACTACTACCCGAATAACAATCCAGACAACAAACCGGTTGCAAGCTGGCGTAGCCACGGGCACTTGTTGTTCTCAAATTGGCTAAACTACTGTGTTTACCAACAAACGCCTTACGATCTGGATCACTTCAGCGAAGACAACTTTACCAAAGACGATTAAGTTCTTTCTTCTCATTCACAAACACATAAGCCGTGTTCAGTATGTTGTTGATAAAACGACGAATTGGACGCGGTTTTTTATGGTGTGTGGGTCGCATTCCATAATAGATTTACCACTTCAATGGGTTTGATTTCATATGATGGGTTGGTGTTCATAAGGAGCTTCACATGCCTGCCAAGCCGTCATTCTCAAATCCGATTTCGTTATCCCGCCGCCTTTCGTTATCAAATGTGGTACTACTCGCCTCGCTTTCGTTGGTCGGTTGCGTCTCTGTCACTGAAGGACCGCCAAAGATTGAAAGTGATCCTATCGCGATGTCTGAATCTCGAATCGAATTAGGTTTGGGCTATATGGGACAAGGCAATATGGTGAGAGCGCGTGAAAACCTTGAACTCGCGATTAAACACGCACCTAGCTACTACCGTGCTCGACTTTCAATGGCGCATTACTACGAAAAAGTGGGCGAAGTAGACGAAGCAAGGACCACTTACCGAAAAGCACTCAGTCTTGATTCAAGAAACGGCAATGTATTGAACAACTACGGTACCTTCTTGTGTAAACAGGGCGAATACGAACAAGCCGATAAATACTTTAATCGCGCTATCGACCAACCTTACTACTACTTGGTGTCTGCAAGTTATGAAAACGCCGCGTTTTGTGCATTTAAGGCTGGCAATACCGACCAAGCGAAGTACTACTTCAGCAGAGCGATTGACCACGATCCAAACCGCGTAAAATCGATACTACAATTATCAAAAATTGAAGTGAGTGACGCCGATTACAATGACGCTCGACTCCGTTTATTCAAATTCCACCAGCGTTATGGCTATCAAATTCCATCGCTTCAAATCTTGGTCGACCTCGAAAACAGAGCAGGTAACAAAGCTCTAGAGCAGAAATATCAGAGTAAGTTAGATGAGTTGCTTTCTGCTTAGCGAACATGCAAAGCACAAAAAACGGGCTTGTTGCGTTAACAACAAGCCCGTCGGTATTTCTGCTTAATATCTTAACTAAGTACAGCCACTATTTAAGAGCAATCCACTCTTGTCTTTGTTCATCGTCCATAAAGGTCCATGCGATAAATCGACTCACCTTCTGGCCTTGCGACATCTCGATGACTTTTACTTGTTTAGCTCGTAGCTTACCCAACTCTGAACGAACCATATCGACGTTGTCTTTCTTAGAAATCAATGTCGTAAACCACAAGACTTGAGTCGCAAAAAGTTGACTCTCTCTCGCCATCTTCATAATGAAAGCGGCTTCACCACCTGGGCACCAAAGCTCGGCTTTTTGACCACCAAAGTTTAAGGTTGGTTTAGCTTGCTTAGTTGATTTATCTAACTTAACTGGCTTCTTGTTCGTTTCAGGCTTGAATGACTGACCGGCTTTCTTAGCACGGTTTGCCGCTAGATTATCCAGTTTACGTTGTGAGCCCTTTTCCGCCTCTTCAAGAGAGCTGTGGAATGGAGGGTTACAAATAGTGACATCGTAACGTTCATTATCCTTAATCACGCCCTTAAAGATAGATTCAGAGTCAGCTTGTAGGCGAGCGCGGATCTTACCTTTTAGATTAGGGTTACTTTCAGCAATGAAGTTCGCTGTTTTAATAGAGACTGAATCGACATCAGTTCCCGTGCAGCGCCACTTATACTCTGTCGCACCAATAATTGGGTAGATACAGTTTGCACCAACACCAATATCTAATGCTTTCACAGAAGCATGATTATAGGGTTCACCTTGACCATCGCTATTAAGGATGTCGGCTACTCTGTGAATGTAGTCTGCACGGCCAGGAATTGGCGGACACAAGTAACCAGCAGGAATATCCCAATGTTTAACGCCATAGTGATGCGCCAACAAAGCTTTGTTAAGTAGCTTAACGGCTAATGGATCAGAGAAATTAATGGTGTCTTCACCCACTGGGTTCTTGATCAGATGCTCTTTTAGCTCAGGCAAGGCTGCAACCAACAACTCGAAGTCATAACGACCAGTGTGCTGGTTTCTTGGGTGTAATCCACCTTGAGGTTTTTCAGCCGAACGTCTTTTCTGAGCTGCGTTCTTGTTAAAAGCCGTTTTATTGAAAGAACCCTTATTCGATGATCCTTTATTCGAACCCGGTTTGCCTTTGCTGTCTTTTGCAAAAGGTCGCTTTGCTTTGTTATTGTCAGCGCCTTTAGGGACACTATTCTTGCGGCTTTTATCAGATGTGTTCTTGGTAGAAATACGCTTGTCGTTGCTTGGCTTAGCTGTACTTGGCTTAACATCAGCTTGGTTATCTTTTGTTTTTGCTGATGAAGTACTGTTTTTCGACAGGCTTAGCGTCGTTCTATTTTGTGATTGGCTCATTGGGCTACTTCTTTAAATCTAAATACATCATGAATAAACGGGCATCCAACTCAAGTTGATGATATTCCGATTCCATGTGACAGCATAGTTGGTAAAAGGCTTTGTCGTGCTCTTTCTCTTTGATATGCGCCAGTTCGTGTACCACCAGCATTCTTAGCAAAGGTTCTGGTGCATTTTTAAAAACACTGGCGATACGAATTTCATTCTTTGATTTAATCTTTCCACCGTGATTCTTAGCAACGTAAGAATGCAGACCTAACGCATTATTGATTAGGTGTATCTTGCCGTCGTAAATCACTTTGCTGATCGGTGGTGTTTTTTTCATGTAACGATTTTTTATCTCAATCGCATAGTCAAACAGGGCTTTCTCGCTTTTGATTTCATGATTCTTTGGGTAGCGAGCTTCAAACCACGGCACCAATTTACCCGACTCAACAAGTTGAGTCACAGGATCGAGAATGTGCTTAGGATAGCCTTGAATATAGCGTAAAGAAGGATGCATGCTGAAAGACCGTACAAGTTACACCACAACAATACGTTGTGGTCTTGAAAATTGAGCCGCATAGTGTAACTGATCACACTTTTCTAATCACCTAGGATTCGTTACACTTTAGCGAGATTCACCAAGAGAATGAAAAAATGAAACGTGTTGTATTGTACGTCGCAGACAAATGCCCGCACTGTAAAGATGCCCAAAGGTATTTAGACTCTAAGAAAATTGTTTACCGCCTGACGAATGCAAAGATGCAGCGTGGTCGTAAAGAATTACAAGCGATGGGTGCTCGTTCTATCCCCGTGCTTAAGATCGGCGATCAAGTGATGGTCGGCTGGAATCAAAAGAACTTCGATAAGATGTATAACTCAAAGAACACTTAACGTGATTTAAGAGACTTATATTTCTACAAACAAAGCCCGAATGTCCAGTCTAGGATGCTCGGGCTTTGTTTATTTAAATCTTACTAAATCACACATACCGCTTAACGAAGTCAATAAAGGTTCGGTCTGCTTTTGACAGATAACCTTCCTTTCTCCACGCCAAAGATAGGTTCAGTTTCACAGGGTCTTTAAATGGCACGCCTACTACATCTTCCTCGTATTCTGTAACCAAGCTTAGCAGCGCAGTAATAGCGAACTCTCGCTTCACGATAGAAAGAATCATCGGCAATAAATTGGTTTCGAACGCGATGGTCATATCGAGGTTGTACTTCTTACAAGTCGCATCGATAAAATCACGGTGGAAGTAGCCTGATTTGAACATGATCAGCTCTTGAGCAAAAAATTCTTCAAAGGTAATGGATGGTTGCGTTGCCAGTGGGTGATCTTTGCCAACGACAGCTAACATTTCTGAGCTTAACAGGTGGTCAGTTTCAAGATCATCAGGCACGTTTTCATGGTTGATTACGCCAATATCGAGTTCGCCGTTTAACAACATTTCACGAATAGAAGCGGTGCCTGCATCAATCAAGGTCAACTTTAGGTTTGGGTACTGGCTTTTAAAGGCCATCACTACTTGAGGAAAAAAATAACTGCCCATCATGCTTGGAGCGCCTAATCGCACTTCTCCCTTTTCCAGTCCCTTTAGCTCATTCATCGCGAGTTGAGCGTCATCAAACTGCTGGGCTATTCGCTTCGCATGCTCAAACAATACCTTTCCCTCTTCCGTTAAGGTGACAGATTTATCTCCGCGACGGAATAGAATCAAATCAAGCGTCTGTTCTAGTTTTTTAATAGAAATGCTCAATGCAGGCTGAGCTATATGCAGCGCTTTGGCGGCCTGAGTGAAGTTACCAAACTGCGCAACAGCCAGAAAATGTCGAAGTGGTTTTGATTCAAGCATGGCGATATATTAAATATATAGAGGTGATATTTTTAATATATTTCTTTAATCAAATTTGTGCTGATAACTTGTTCACAAATAGCTTACTAACTCGTGCAGGCACAACGTAAATGTTTGATAAAGGCAGTCCTCAATACAAACGAATTACCCAATCATTGGCGATTGGCTCGTTTATCATTTTCTGTAACCTTTACCTCTTTCAGCCAATCTTGCCGCACATGGCGGAGCACTTCCAAGTATCTGAAACTCAAATCAACTGGCTGTTTGCCGCGACAACACTTGGGCTTTCCATCAGCTTGGTGCCTTGGGCTATCGCTTCTGAAACCTTTGGCCGAAAACCCATCATTCTGTTCAGTCTGTTCGCTATTCCTTTGATTGGGCTGAGCATGGTGTTCACAACCACCCTACTACAGCTTGTTATTGCCCGAGCATTCATGGGAATCGCGGTTGCTGCTTTTGCAGGCGTGGCGGTTGCCTATATGGTCGAAGAGTTGTCACCGAAAGCATTCGCAGTCGCGATAGGCGGTTATATTGCGGCTAACTCATTAGGTGGTATTTTCGGGCGTGTATTGGGTGGCTTAATTACGGATTATTTCGACTGGCATGCGACAGTTTTGTTTTTCGTTATCGGCTCTTTGCTTGGCGCTCTCTATATTGCATATAGCCTGCCTGATCAACAAAACTTTAAGCCACAGAAAGGCCTGTTCTTTCACCATAACCGCTCTGTAATGATGCACTTAAAAAACCGTACACTGTGGTTAGCTATGCTGATTGGGGGTGCTAACTTTGCTCTGTTCGTTAACCTGTATTCGGTAATGGGCTTTAGGCTAGTCTCTGCGCCTCATTCAGTGCCTGTGGGTTTAGCTTCGTTGATATTCTTATGTTACTTGGCCGGAACGGTGAGTTCTAAGCTCTCCAACAAATGGACACTTCGCTTTGATCCTTTAAACGGAATATTGATGGGCGTGTGCATTAGCTTAATCGGAATGTTAGTTTCAGCCGTCGATAAAGTCCCGTTCATGTTAGCTGGCTTGTTATTGATTAGTGGCGGTGCGTTCTTTGCCCACACTCTTGCCTACTCTTGGGTGAGTCAAAAAGCGCCGAGCGCGAAAGCGACAGCAACGGCACTTTACTTAGTCCACTACTACATAGGTGGCAGTTTAGGTGGTTTCTTACTCCTATATTGCTGGCAGTTGTTCGGTTGGAATGGCGTAATTGCAGGCGGCTCGATCTTCTATGTCGCGATATTTACTTGGGTCTACCAGTTGAAACAGCTACAAGTATCGACTTCCAAACTCGCACAAGCATAACTACGACTGAGTTTGTAACTCAATTATTGCTTTTGATTAACGTCCGTTCTGATATCCTACGCAAAATTTTATTTCGGAACCTGTTATGTCGAACACTCAAAGCACAGATCTTCAAACCATCCACGACCAAGTTAAACAATGGTTAGACGATGTCGTTATTGGCCTAAACCTGTGTCCATTCGCAGCCAAGCCACAACGTAATAAACAGATTAAGATCTTTGTGAGTGAAGCGAATACGGAAGAAGCGTTATTGGAAGACATCATGACGCATTTCGTAGAGTTAGATAACACGCCTGTCGCAGAGTTGGAGACGACTTTGGTGGTTGTACCTAACATGCTGCAAGATTTCTTCGACTACAACATGTTCATTGATTGGATTGAAGCGTTGATCAAGCAAGAAGATTGGGAAGGCGTTTACCAAGTGGCAACCTTCCATCCAGACTATTGCTTTGGTGGTGCAGATCCAGAAGACGATGAAAACCTAACGAACCGTTCTCCGTACCCGGTTTACCATTTGATTCGTGAAGCAAGTATGGAAAAGGTGTTAAAGCACTACCCTAACCCTGAAGCGATTCCTGATACCAACATCGCGAGAGTTGAGTCTTTAACGCCAGAAGAACGCCGTAAACTGTTCCCTTATCTGTTCAGTTAATAGTTCAGTTAATCGCTAACATGCTGGCTCATATTCCTGAGCGCTCTTGATGATATGGACGAGAAATAAACTGATCTCGTCCATTTTGTTTCGCAATGTACAGACATTCATCGGCAACTTTGATCAGTTTATCTAACGCCGACATCCTTTGCCCTTTGGTATCCCCTGTACTCAACTCAAAATGACACGCACCAATTGATATAGTGACAGGCTTTCTATCCAGTTTGATTTTCTTCATCTCTTGCAAAAGAGTCATGAACTTATCTTCTACACAACTTGGTGTTTTATTTGGATACCAAAGAATGAACTCTTCACCACCAAAACGCGCCACAAACTCACCTTCTTGAATGTTATTGCTTAGCACGTTCGCCACTTTCTTTAAGACAACATCACCCATTTGGTGGCCATAGGTGTCGTTGACCTGTTTAAAGAAATCGATGTCGACAACGGCCAAGGTTCCCTTACCTAAAGAGCCTTTTAACTGCTCCACTTCTGCATTCAATGTTTTGAACAAGCAACGTCTATTTGGCAAGTGTGTCAGAGGATCGTACAGAGCTTGGTACTCTAACTTCTCATTCAGCTCTTTGAGTTTTCGTTCTTGCTGCCTTCTAACCAGCTCTACTTCGATCCATGATGCCATTAGTCTCATCACGTCGACATCGAACTCTTTGAACTCGCGATGATAGGGTGCTGGGCTTGAAAAGTTTAGGGTGCCATAAAGCTCATCATTAACGAAAATGGGAACCCCAATATAAGACTCCAAACCAAAAGATTGGTAAGCAGGGTGCTTCGCATATTTATCGTGTTTACCACAATGCTCAATGCAGATAGGACCAATCGATTTACAGGTAATTTCGCAATAGGTTGAACGATAATCGAAGGTGTCACCGCTATTGAGTTCTACCCCTTCAGGCGTAACACAATGTTCAACAACGTAAGCATTGCCATCGACTTTCGATAAGATACCAATATCAAGGTTGAAGCGTTCTAGCCCCATAATAAGCAGCTGAGCGATCTGAATATCGAAGCCCTTTCGATAATCATTGGTGATTTGATACAAGCGGCGTATAACAATTTCGCTTTCACTGGCTTGGTTCATAAATGGGGTTCCGCTGCTGCCGAAGTTAATGGCAACATTAATATTTGGTATATTAAGAAGAGTAAAGTGTAAAAAAACATAATAATCAATTAGTTTGTATGCAAAATACCTCATTGGTCCAATGAATAAAAGTCGACTTCTTCGACTTTGCGTTAGCACCCTATTCCTAGCTTTGGTAAAATAATCCATTAACGAAACAGAATGGATAGGAAAATGAACCTTTCTCAACTAAGCCAAGAAATCTACGATCACCTTTACCGCGACATTGAAGAGTTCCGCAGTACTTTTGATCTGCCTGTTGCTGCTCCTGAAACAATGGACGAAAAAGGCGATACGCTACATACCTCTCTAGCGATCGAAGAACTAACAGAACTTGCAGAAGCTGACTCTAAAATCGAACAAGCGGACGCTATTGTAGACAGCGTTTATGTTTTGATGGGACGTTTGGTTCACCTTGGCCAAGCTAAGGTAGAAGACAACCTAGCAATCAGCTACCTGATCGACCTACTGTTGAATGTTTCTAAAAACCGCTCAATTGACTTCTTACCGTGCTGGGACGAAGTACACTCAAGCAACATGAGCAAGGTATGTCGCAACGAAACTGAATACGCTGAAACAGAAGCTTTCTATGCTGAGCAGAACATCAAGCTGATGGCGGTTCAAAAAGGCGAATACATCATTGCTAAGTGTGCGGAAGATTTCGTATCTGAAGGCAAGACAGTTCGCCAAGGCAAAGTACTAAAATCTGTACACTACCGTCCTGCGAACCTTGAGCCACTAACGGCTTAAGTAAGGTTAAGACTGAAGCGGTTAAAAGCTTCAGCTAACTTGAATAGCAAACGCCACGTTTAAATAACGTGGCGTTTTATTATCTGTCAGTCAATTCTAACTGTGCGTTAATCGTAGCTGTGTGCTAAGTGTTATACCAGTCGAGCCATATGATAAGCCGCCACATATTCGCCATTTCTGAAAGCGAACCCTGCGGACTCTCCTTCAATCACGAAACCGAACTTCTTATACAGGCTAATGGCTCTTTCGTTATCGGTATACACCGTTAACTCCATTCGTTTGATGTTAATCCAGTTATCACACAAGTCGATTGCTGTTGCGAGCAGTTGACTACCAACGCCTTTGCCTAGCACATCGTCTTTAACACCCATACCAAATGAAGCCACATGTCGTCTTCTTGGATTCACACACACTTCCATTCCCAAGTTGCCAACAATCTCATCGTCGATCATCGCGACATACGAGTACACGTTGTCAGGCATATTAGAGATTCGTTTTTGCCAGCTTTCCAGAGATGGGTTTGGGAGTTGCAGTGTACCGGTATAAGCATTAGTGCATTCGTAAATTTCTTTGATTCCCTTTGCATCTGACGGCTCAGACCGTCTCACTATAATACTCATCGCAACTCCTAATATTTCTTCGCTAAATATGAAACACATCCTCAATGTGCACCTAAACACACTAACAAATAGTAAATATTTAACAATAGGTTAGGAAAAATTGTTTTGATTAAATCTGATATAGAGTTGAGATATAGGTGTGCTAATAAGAAGGCAGCTTACTCGCTTCAAGTCTTACCATCTTGTACCACGAAGAAAGAACCAAACCTTACGTAATTTAGGAAGGCTCATAAAGAAGACCAGAAACTTACGCTTCTGGTCTTCTTATATATTTCTTATTTTTTTATATAACCCTGCTCAGCGATTAAGACTCTGTTTCTGAGTCACTTTTCTCTAAGCTAATCACATTCAAAACCGCGAATGCTGAGGCTAGGAATAAGCCCAATATCCAAACAAAATACCACATGAGAAACTCCTTAATACAGTGAATGGCCATTACGTTCGACATACTCGCTATCGAGTCGTCCAAACATGGTTAGATAACTAAAAGCGGTATAACACAGGATGATTGGCACCATCACAAACGCCACACCTGTCATGATGTTCAAGGTCAGTTCACTGGAGGTTGAATCCCACAACGTTAGGCTATGACTCGGGTTAACGCTAGACGGGATAATGAACGGGAACATCGAGAAACCAGCCGTTAAAATGATGCAAGCATTAGTCAGGCTTGAACTGATAAAAGCAATCGCATCCCATTTCAATCTTGCGCCAATCAAAGCCAGTAATGGAATGGTCACGCTGCCGATCGGTGCAAACCACATCCAAGGATACGTATCGAAGTTGGTTAACCAAGCACCTGCTTGTGTAACGACTTTTTTATTTAAAGGATTCGATGCTGAGCTATGATCCATCGCACTGACTATCACATACCCATCACTATGGTTAATCGCCATACAGCCAACCACCATAAGGAAAGCGACAAGTACCGCACTCGCCTGAGTCATCCTTCTTGCCTTTTTGTACACTGCGTCTGTGGTTTTCACCATAAGCCAAGCACTCCCTTGTAACAGCGCCATCAATAACCCAACCAAACCACACAAAAGCGCAACTGGATTAATTAAATCGATAAACGAACCATGGTACTCAACCATCAATAAGCTATTCAGTGTAAAAGGTAAGCCTTGCATCAAATTGCCAAACGCGACGCCAAACAAGATAGGTGGGAAGAAGCCTGAGAAAGAGATTGCTAAGTCACATACTTGTCGCCACTGATCGCTGTCGATCTTTGCTCGATACTCAAGCGCCAAAGGACGCAACCATAACGAGATAAGCACCAAGTACATCGCAACATATAAGCTTGAAAAAGATGTCGCATACACTAACGGCCAAGCTGCAAACAAAGCGCCACCTGCGGTAATTAACCACACTTGGTTGCCGTCCCAATGAGGCGCGATGGAGTTGATCATGACTCGTCTTTCAGCGTTCGTTTTACCAATAAACGGCAACAACGCCCCCACTCCCATATCAAAACCATCGGTGATCATAAAACCAATCAGCAGTACACCAATCAGAACCCACCAAATTAAACGCAATGTGTCATATTCGAACATGAGTCAGTCACCTTATTGTTGAACTTTTTGTGCCAATTTGGCTTCAAGCGAAGTTGTATTTTGTTCATAGTGATAGCGGCCCGTTTTTAAACTGCTTGGGCCTTTTTTAGCCACGGTAATCATCAAGTAACTTTCAACAATGATGAATACGGTATATAGGCTGATAATGAGAGCAAGAGACGTAAGCAGGTTTTCAACGGTTTGAGAAGAAGCCGCGACCGTCACAGGAAGGATTTCACCTACTGCCCAAGGCTGACGGCCGTATTCCGCAACAAACCAGCCAGCTTCAATGGCAATCCAAGGTAATGGAATTGACCATAGCGCCGCTTTCAGTAACCAAGGCTTTTGCGTAATGTTTTTACGGTAGGTTTGCAGGAAGGCCGCACCAAAAACAAACAACATAACGAATCCACAGCCCACCATGATTCGAAATGACCAGAAAAGTGGCCAGACAGTTGGAATGGAATCATCTGCCGCTTGTTGGATTTGCTGTTCAGTCGCATCGGTTACGGTATCGGTGTAACACTTAAGCAATAAGCCATAACCGAGATCGTGCTTGGTTTGATCAAAGGCTTGTTCCGTCTCATAAGAGGTATCGCCAGCTCGTAAACGTTCTAGCAATTCATAAGCGATGATTCCGTTGCGAATGCGGACGAGGTGTTGGTCGCGCAAATCGTGAAGGCCAGTTACCTGCTCATCCAAAGATCGCGTCGCAATAATTCCCATCACATAAGGGATTTTGACCGCGAAGTCGGTTTTGCCTTCCTCTTGGTTTGGTAATCCGAACAAGGTAAATGCCGCAGGTGCGGGTTCTGTGTGCCATTCCGCTTCAATTGCCGCAAGTTTCACTTTTTGAACATCACCCAGTTCATAGCCCGACTCATCACCTAATACGATCACCGAGATAATAGAAGCAATGCCGAACGAAGCTGCGACAGCAAACGAACGTTTTGCAAAAGCAACATCACGGCCTTTAAGCAAATAGTAAGAGCTCACACCAAGGATAAACATTGATCCACAGGTATACGCTGAGGCCACTGTATGCAGGAATTTAACTTGTGCGACAGGGTTAAGCACCACGTCGGCAAAGCTGGTCATCTCCATACGCATGGTTTGGTAATTGAACTCTGATCCAATCGGGTTTTGCATCCAACCGTTAGCAACCAAAATCCACAGTGCAGAGAAGCTTGAGCCCAGAGCCACCAGCCAAGTCACTAAAAGGTGTTGGCGTTTAGATAGCCTTTCCCAGCCGAAGAAGAACAATCCAACAAAGGTAGATTCTAGGAAAAATGCGACAAGCGCTTCGATGGCTAAAGGTGCCCCGAAAATATCGCCAACATAGTGAGAATAATAAGACCAGTTGGTGCCGAACTGGAACTCCATGGTTAAACCCGTCGTGACACCCAAGGCAAAATTAATGCCGAACAGTTTGCCCCAGAAGCGGGTCATGTCTTGATAAATCTGTTTACCGGTAAGTACATAGATCGACTCCATGATCGCCAGTAAGCACGACATGCCGATAGTCAGAGGGACGAAAAGAAAGTGGAACATAGCGGTTAGCGCAAACTGTAAACGCGACAATTCAACTACATCAAACATTTAAGCTCCAAACATCATAATGATGGCTTTCATATTAAGAATTGGAGCGTATTTCAGCACAGTTCTCGCGAACCAAACTAGAACAGATTGGTTGATAAAAAACAGAACAGATTTACTTATTAGACGAACGACTGGTCAGAGCTTAACCGCATCTGATAGCTTGTGATTCCATTGTCTGAATCAAGCCGCCGAGCGTTCGAATGGCTTCTGCTATTTTGTCGTCACAAGCATACGAACAGTTGAGACGAATGTGGTGTGAGAACTTTTTGTCACTGCTGAATATGATTCCCGGAGCGACAGAGATGTTTTGTTCAAGGGCTAGCTCATACAGCTTTTCAACACAAACAGAGTGAGGCAGCTCTATCCAAATGAAGTAGCCACCTTGGCTTTTATGCACCATCGCACTTGAAGGTAAACTGGATTCTAAGAGTGCTATATGAGCTTTCTTCCTTTCATTCAAAAGTTTACGAAGCTTTTTAAGATGGTTGTCATAACTATAAAACGTAAGGTAGTGAGACAAACCGAGCTGAATAGGAATACTGCTGGAAAGAGTTGATAAGTGCTGTAACCGCTGAATCTTTAACGCTTGTTTACGTGCCACTACCCAACCAATTCGAAAGCCCGGTGACAATGATTTGGAAAACGAACCACACAACATGATCTGTTCGCCGGTGTCATAGGCTTTTGCAGGCAATGAGCTTTGGTTGCCGACATGAAGTTCTCGATACACATCGTCTTCAATCATCGGGATCTTATGTTGGTTCACCAACTCTGCCAATCGCTGCTTGTTTCCATCACTCATCGAATAGCCAACAGGGTTTTGCGATTCTGTCATGAACCAGCACGCTTTGATGTCCATTGAAGCGAACACCGATTCCAACACATCTAAATCAATCCCTGTTGTCGGGTCTGTTGGAATCTCTACGGCAGTGAGGTTTAGTCTTTCAATTGTCTGTAACACACCATAGAACGCAGGATACTCGATAGCGACCAAATCACCCGGTTCGGTACAGGATTGCAGGCATAAGTTAAGTGCCTCCATCGCCCCAGAAGTAATCACAATGTCGTCTGGCAGTACGTTTAAACCTTGAACTTGATAGCGTTGAGCAATTTGCCTACGAAGTGTTTCACTGCCTGGAGGTAAATTGGTGAGCATGCTGTTGTCGGGCATTTGACGGCTGGCATTAGCTAAGCTGCGTGACAGTGCTTGATGGGGAAACAAGGCGGGATCAGGGAATGCCGAGCTAAGTGGAATGATGCTAGGGTCTTTGGCTCGTTGAAGTACATCGTATAGCAGGTCACTGATTTTAACAGGATACGGCTTGATAGCTTTTTGTTTTGAATGGTCCGAAACGAATACATTTCTGCGCGGTAACACGAAATAGCCAGACTTAGGTTTTGAGCGCACATAGCCTTGGTCTTCAAGCTGCTGATAGGCTTGCAGTACCGTCTCGATACTGAGTTTATAGCGCTTACATGCATCTCTAATTGATGGGATCTTCTCACCACTCAACCAAATATTTTGCTCTATCTGATTCTTAATTGTATTGGCGAGTATCTGTGATTTTTTCATCAAAAAGTCTTTCGTGTTCGAAGATAGTAAGCACGTCATGTTACAGGCAAAGGGATACTCTGCCCTAATCGAAATTCATTTGCCTTGGTTTAAAATCGGGCAGCACCTTGGCAAAACGTCTAACTAACTTAAGGCGAATACCAATTGAGTAACCACCAATACTAAGCACAGCACTACCGTTGAATAAAAGGTTAACGCAAAACCAAAAGCCCTTGCCGGAGCTCCATGGCTGTAGCCTTTGAAAAAGAAGATACGCCCAATAAAAAACAACACTGAACACACGAGCCCCGCCGATAACCAAGCAAAAGGCATTAACAAACTCCACGTGGTATAGACACCAAATGCGATGACCAGTTGCTCTAAGGTATTTTGAAGCAAGCTTTGCAGCATTAGGGCTTGCTTTGTTCCAGACGTTAACCCACTGCCATCAATATCTTCTGGACTGAAAAACCGAAACTTGGCTAAGCGTCCAATAGAGACGATTAACATCAAGGTCGGTAGTATCAGTGACAGCCCTAAAACAGTCACCCTATCTTCTAGTAAGCTGGCTTGAGCGTAATTGAACGGGTCTAAGACGATGGCGACCCAGATTGCAACAATCGCGCTTAGCATAGCCAACGCCATTCCCTTAAAGACTCCAACTTGTTTGCTGGTTAGTTCCATAAAACCCTCGCCATCCATTCAACAAATTTACTCATTATTACCTATCAACCAGTTGACGTTTGTGACGCTCTTTTACTATATGAAAGGATAAAACCAATAGAAATCAAACCTATTTCGTTTATTAAGACTTTCAAATGAAAAAGACACCACACTCGTCAAAAAGTGTGGTGTCTTGGTTATTACTTTAAAGCTATTGAACTAACGATAGTTAAGATTAGTTGGCTGGACGCCAAACGCCCCATTTGTCATTTTCATAAGTCGCTTTAGGGTTTGTACCACCTTGAACCCACCATTGTGCTTTCCATGACTGGTTCGAGTAAGTCACGACTTCGCCACCAAGGTAAGTCGCTGATGAGTCCCACGTGCCTGGGTCTGGCGTAGGGTCTGGGTCAGGAGTCGGATCAGGATCCGGCGTTGGATCTGGGTCTGGTGTTACGCCACCGTCATCGGCAATTACTTCAAAAGTGAAGGTTTCAACACTGCCGCTTTCAATCGAGCTAGCCATAAACGATAAAGTTTCGTTTGCAGTGATGCCAGTGGTATCCACTACGATAGAAGCCGTGCCGTTATTTTGGATGCTTACTGAAGAACCTTGAGTTTGAGTCAATGTCGCGGCTTCGCTTGTTGCAATCACAACCTTATCGCCAGCATTCACTACATTGTCACTCTTCACTAGCTCGTAGATGTCACCTTTTAATGGTTCAACACCACCGTCGCCACCATCAATCAACGTTAACTGACCAGAAGCACGGCTATCTTTTGAATTGAAGAAGTTACGTGAAGGATCGTTTTGGAAATACATGTAGTGCTGCATCTCAGCGTGCCAGTCACCAATGAAGATCGCGCCATCTTTAAACTCTTCGTGCCAGCCATTAATTTCTGAAGCTAACAAACGAGCCCAATCGTTAACGTTTGAAGTATCGATAACGATGTCGAAGCTACGCGCTACTTCACCATACTTGTTGATAATGTCGTACTTAACTGTGTCACCAACTTCTGGCGTTCCAAATTGGTCTGAAACAAACAGCTCACCACGCACTAGTTCGGGTTCTGGACCCGGCTCTGGTGGAGGATTTGTGCCACCCGCAATAGTGATGTCTGAACAGTTGTAGAAGCCTTCGCCCGCAGCATCATCACGTTGCCAGCGAACGAATAGAATCGCATCGCCAGAACGGTCTGAAGGAATAGTGACATTAATGCGGTACTTACCACCATTAACCGGAACGTTACCCTCTTCTTGGATAAGATCTAAGTCGCCCCACGCTAGGCCTTTGCTTAGATCTGCGTTTGGTTTCGTTAGGTAGAACTCCCAGAAAGAAGGGTTGTGTGGCGCAGTCGCATTGAATACATATTCAAACGTACCAGTATTTAGCTCGGTACGAGTCCAACCAGTATGAGGCGCACCCATGCCGCGTTTTTGCGAATCATTGGCATAACATAACGTGCCGTCGGGAATCGCCGCTTTTACAGCATTGATGTTATTGAAATCCTGAACATTTTTAGCGTATTCGTTACGTTGAACAAATGGGTAGGAACCCGAAATGTCTTTTGCTTGAGCACACGCAGCATTAGGTGGTGTACCCGACCAAATCCCGCCTTGCTCGTAACACGTGTTCTGACGCGCACTTGGAAATTCAGACCAACCATGAGCATTTGCCACTGAAGGCACACTCGATAGCATAGCCATACCTACTGCTACTTTTAGAATATTATTATTTATTGTTGTCACTTTCCCACTCTCTATTATTTTACCCTGCACACAACATTAACTGGTCACTTACCAATCAAAATTGCACTTCGAGGGTTTATAGTTTTTGTTTGAAGAACAACGAAAAATATATACGTCAATTTTATCAATGACAGCGGGTTTTATATTGATAGGAATCAGAGTCACACAACTCAAAGAAATGCGTTGTCGATAGATGATGTTGCTTCGAATTATTGGATCTCAGTATTCCGTCTTGATTGAGGGAACATTATTCAAAGTGAATAAAAAAGCGGCTTGGTGATTAAGCCGCTTTTGCATCTAGAGATTTAATATACAGCTAAGTGAGTTCGATTAACTCGTAATTAATCTAACTTTTTCCATTGTTGCTCAACCCAATTTGGATCTGCTGCCACGCCTGGAAGGTACGCTTCATTGTTACATTCTGATGCCCATGGGCCGTAACATTGATATACACCTTCGCCTTCAAATAAAACGACGTCGCCATCAACATAGTTACCAAAGCCTTCTGGGTAGACATAATCATGTGCAGGTGGTGGCGCATCGGCATCAACTAAATGGAAATCCATCATTTGTTGGCCTACCAATTTACCTTCACTGTTTTTTACACTCACTACCAACATATGATGACCAGCCTCTGATTTAGACAAAGGTAATGCAACCGATTCTGACGAGTTATCTTCAACCTCCCCACTCCAGTATGCTAAAGACTCTCGAGCATGGTTATACACGGTGAGTTCAGCTTGGGCATCGCCCTCGGCTACCAATGATAGATCGAGTACGGTTGCTTGTTCTCCGATCACGTATTCTGAATCCAGACCTTCAACCATCAGTGACGTATCGGGTTCTGGCACCTCAACATCGTAGCCTATTTCCACACGCTGAATACCGCTGTCAGAATTCACATATATTGGGTTCACACCGTAAATAGGTGTAAAACCATTTTCACTCAACACGCCAGACTTGATGTTATTGCGATCTTCATTAACTTTGGTTGCTAATGCCTTAGACCAGTTCTTTGGTTGGCCATCCTCACTATTTGCAATCTCGATACGAGTACTGAGCGCTGAGTTTTCACCAGACCCATCAAACACGCGCGTATATACCGCGTCGCCTTCTTTCAAATTAATCGTAGGAGTTATCTGACCTGCTTTTTCCCAACCCGGAAGTTGAGAATCATCGCCATCAAACACCACATCAATCGCGTTATAGAAAGCCTTGTCGGTGTCGCCCACATCCCACACAGCTAGAATCACGTGATAGCCTTCTCGCTCTGGCACGTTACAGGTGTGAGTCGCCGTGTTCTGTGTCATCTCTCCATGGGCATCAACTTCACAAAAGGGATTTAAGTCAAACTCTGAGCGCGCTAATGGTGAATTTTGGTCCCAACCTTCTTTCGTAATGTAATATTTAAAACCAGCCGCAATATGGTTGGCTCTAAATGTCCATTCAAACTCTTGAGAGCCCGCTTCGATTGGGCGTTTCTGCCAGCGCTCTGAAGTTTGTTCATCGAGGTTTCTTGCCATTAATATTTCAGCACTGGCAATGTAACCATCAGCAGGGCCATCTTCAGGGAAGCCGTCAAAGCCTTCCACACTTTGTGGCTCATACTGTATGTCGCCACAGTCCATGTTCTTCGCCTGACCTTCAGAATCTTCTAAGTGACACAAAGCGACACGACTTATGATGTTGCCATCATCGTTCAGCGATATAAATCCATGTGCCATAGCGCCACCACAAGCCGCAGACAAAGCGATGGCTAAAGCCGTTTTCTCTATTCCGATTCTCATAACATTTCCACTTAAAGACGTCATATTTCCCATTAACAAGACAAAATGATCTTCGCTTGTTTACCTATCCACTTGTTTGATTGAGTAAGCACCTCAATTTGCTATTAACCGTTACTTGGCTCGAACATTAATAAAGCAAATGCATATCAATCAATTTGAGCATGGTCGAGGAAGGTAGGATTATTTAGTCAATAAGGCTGATTGATATTCATCAAAGGTAATACGAAGGGAAAATTATCTTATACATCTGAAGACTATGAAGTTTATTCAAGAAATAGAACAAGGGAACTAGCTAAAAACCTGAAAGACTAGAGGTGAGAAAGGTATGAACTGGCTGATCAGGATATCGCATTGACGCTAAAGTAGAGGGTTTGTTGTCAAAATAACGGTTTTGACGAGTCACATTAGATAAAGGTGCTTTGATGCGAAGTTGATTTAAATAAAGGGAGCTTGGTAAAGCCTTAATAGCGGCTATGCATGCCCATGCGATGTGACATGTCGTCGTCCATACGACCGCCCTTCCAACCGCCGCCACCCAATAGATTAAGTACATCTCGTGCTGTGTAGTCTTCTCCGCCGAAGAAGTCATTAGACACATCATTACGTAGCAACTGAATTGTTGGAGCTAATTCAACAGCAAGATCTTGTGGATCCGCAAACAAGGCTAAAGCAATCTGTTGTTGGCGCTTACTCAACTCACGAGAACTTGTTTCAACCTGCCCAATCGAGAAGAAATCACGGCTTCCGTAGCTCTTCACCATCTTTGCAGACAATGACTTAATCACCTTTTTGATTCTTCTTCTTTGGATGTATCTAAACATATTTGCTTCCTTTACTAACTCGCCTTGAACCGAATGTTCAGCTTAACCAATTAGTCTTTTAACCAAACAAAAGATAGGTTTGATTATCGACTGAGATACTTTTGACTTCGGTGTTGAACACGGACTCTAGTTGTTCTGGAGTAAGCACTTCTGCAGCTGTGCCAGATGCTTGAAGTACGCCTTTATCAAGCAACAACACCTGGTCGGCGTGTCTTAGGGTTCTGTTCAAATCATGGTTTGCCATGATCACGGCAATGCCCTTCTCTGCCACTCGTTCAATGAGCTTGTACAACAAGGCTTCTTGAGCAATATCCAGTGGAGCTGCGGGTTCGTCGAGGATCAGCAGCTTCGCGTATGGGTTAAGCGTTGGCCAAATTTGCAGGCACATTCCCGCCAAGCGAACGCGTTGCCATTCACCACCCGACAAGGTCTGAATTGAACGATGAAGTTTGTCTGCTATGTCTAGCATCTGGCTGATTTCTTCCAAAGCTGCGTTGATTTCAGCATCAAGGCCGTGTGAGGAGCTTGGCAGTGACAATGCAAGATACTGGAACACTTCCAAGTTGAAAGCCGGTCTCGCGCTTTGGCACAAGTAAGCACGATGCAATGATAAGTCTTGTAGAGACAGCTCCGACAAATCCTGCCCGTCGATCTTTATATCGCCTTTGTAACCATCACCAATGCCAGATATCGATTCGAGTAAGGTACTTTTTCCGCTGCCATTCGGACCGATAACGTGAGTCACCTGCCCTTGCTTGAGTCCAAATGATAGTGGTAATAAACGAGCGCCGACGCTCAGGCTCTTAATTTGAATCATGATTTTTAATTAACATCCAAATGAAGATAGGCGCACCGATACTGGTGGTCATCACACCCAAAGGTAATTCTGCAGAATCGAGTAATGTACGCGCGCAAATATCAGCAAACACCAACAACGCAGCGCCAGCAACGGCAGACAAAGGAAGAAGGTATTTGTTATCAGTACCAATCGCTAAACGCAATAAGTGTGGCACAACCAAGCCAACAAAGCTGATCACGCCACCTAAAGCTACCGCGCAGCCGACTAAAATAGACACGGCGAAAATTAGACGCCAGCGTAATCTCGGTACGTTCACGCCCAATTGTGCGGCATGCGTTTCCCCAATCATCAGTTTGTCTAGCTTGCTACCTTGCAAACACAGCCAAATAATCACGGGGATCATCACTAACGTAAGCGAGTGTTGATACCAAGTTACGCCACCTAAGCTGCCCATCAGCCAATACATCAACAAGCGTAGGCTTAAGTCATCACTAAAATAGAACGCCCATGTCACCATCGCACCAGAAAGAATGCCTAACGCGACACCGACTAGCAGTAATTTGGCCGTGGTGAGTCGCATCGTTTTTACCATGCTCACTAGAATCACGGTAAAACAGAGTGAACCTAAAACGGCGGCAATCATGAACAGTTCTGGTGTAGGAGCAAACGGTAAGAAGAACAATACGATAACCATCGCCAAACTTGCGCCACCAGAAATGCCGAGCACACCTGGCTCTGCTAATACATTACCCAATAACACTTGTAAGCTTGCGCCAGATACAGCTAACCCAGCCCCGATCGCAATCGCTGCTAATAATCGAGGTAAGCGTAAATCAATCAGTAGTTTTTGTTCTAACGTGGACAATGTGCCCAGAGGGGAAATGAAAAGATCGCCAACCATTAGGTAAATCGCACTCAGCGCGACAAGCAGTGCTGCCATCAGATAAATGGCTCGGGTCCATTTGCGCTGTTTTTGGTGAAGAAGTTGTTGGAAATCCATATCAAGCTACTTTGAAATTGTTCGCGTAACCTTACCTGTATCCCTAAATAAACTCAAGGCTCACACCGTAATGTGAACCTTGATATTTCAACCAGTTGAGCGGTTGTTTTGGTCGTTCTAGTTCGACTAGGTATTAATCGTACACAAGCTGACCGTGGTCGAATCGTGTTTCAACTTCGCACACCATTAAGGCCGCTCGTTGACCAATAGCCACGTTACGATTTGGGAATACCACTGCTTCGTTTTCATTCTTCGCCATCAATGGCTTATCACCATCATGACCAAACACTTCACCGTGCTTAAACGCCGTAAAGTTCTCAACGTCATCAGAGAACATGAAATCAAAGTCATCGTGCAAACGAACAATGGTTCGGCTTACGCGATATGTAATGGTTTTCTTCGGCAAATGCTCTGGTTCTATTTCAGCAATCAGATTACGCATTGCCAAATCGAAAGCCGTTAGCTTATCAAGTTGGTTCTCACCAATTCTTGCTACCTGCCCTAGCTCCATTGTCAGTGCTTGCGCTTCAAAGTTTTCAGCGCTGTACCAACTGAAGGTGCTGGTTGGTGCATTCGACAGCAACACAGCTTCAACGTGAGCACTGTTGATGAAATCGAAAAGCTCCTTGTTACGTACTTCGTGGCGAACCTTAGGGCTTACGGCGAACGAGTAATGCTTAGACAAACGGATCGCACAGTGCAGATCTAAGTGCCAACGAGTAGCAGGTACCGTTTCCTTGTAAAACTCAGTAACTAAGTACTTAAGGTTCTTTGCGATATCCACTTCTCGATTGCTTTCGTGCTGTTTTTCATCAAACAGACGGTTCATATTCACATCAAGAAAACGAGTATGCGCGTTGGTTGCTTCTGGGTGAGCAATGATGAACAAACATCTTGCTGTCACTACTTGGAAGCCTGTTTCAATATCCTCAATGAGCTTATCAATCAGCTCCATTGGTGAAGTTTCGTCACCATGAACACCGGTTGAAAAGATGATGTTCTTGGTTTCAGAATTATACTCAGCGGGAATCACTTCCAATACACCGCGTTGATGAAGCTTAATTTGAACACCGTTACTCAGTACGGTCTGTCCTGCAACCACTTCTTGCTCAAGATCTAGGCTGTCAAAAAGAAATGATTGGCGAAAGAGGGTCTTCGTCATGCGCTACTCCTTAATTGCACGGCCGTATGTTAATAAATTGTACATAGAAATTGTGTTGCTAGGATCGCACTTATCAATAGAAACTCCGTTATCACTCACAAATACTACCCATATATTTTTGTATTACCTGCTGATTTTACTAACCGACATCTGTTCCAAATAACTTTCTCTATTTAAAGCAACTTTTGGCTGTCTCAGCTTTTCTAAAGTCATGTCAGCAAGATAAGAGCCACGTAAGCTAACACAGCTCTTACCTGCCATGAACAGATTGAGATCAATTAATCTTCCTGATCGAGCAATCTTTCAAATTCATCGATTTGAACTTTGACCATGTCGATGCTTTGTTGCCAAAAATCCGCTTGAGTCAGGTCCATTCCTAAGTGCTTTTGAACGACTTCTTCCGCCATCATGCTGCCTGTATCACGAAGCAACGACACGTAATCACCGTAGAATTGCTCGCCTTTTGCATCGCGCTGAGCGTAAACCCCTTTACTGAACAGGTAACCGAACAAATATGGGTAGTTGTAGAAGCTCACTTGAGAGATGCTGAAGTGCAGTTTGCTCGCCCAGAAGTAAGGGTCGGCTTCTGTCATTGCATCTCCGTACCACTCTTTCCAAGTCGTTTCCATCAAGTCACACAGCTGCTGAGCCGTTAGCTCGCCTTTTTCACGCTGCTGGTAGAAGGCTTTTTCAAACTCAAAACGAACAGGAATGTTCACCATTAATGCCAAAGAAGAAGAAAGCTCTTCCCACAGCATTTCGAGCTTCTCATTGCGTGTTTGTGCTTGTTTTAACAAGTGGTCACGAACGATGTTCTCTGCAAAAATTGACGCGGTTTCTGCTAGCGTCATCGGGTAGCGTGTTTGACACAACGGCATGTCTTTCATCACCCAGTTGTGGAACGCGTGGCCTAGCTCGTGTGCCAATGTCATTAAATCTGAGCGGCTACCGCTCCACGTCATAAACACTAGCGGGGTGCGCGTGGCAGCAAACTTGGTGCAGTACGCGCCTAAACGTTTGTTGGCAGCTGGTGCGGCATCAATCCAACCGTTCTCAACCATCAAAGCGACAAAATCAGCCATCTCCGGATTCACTTCAGCGAACGCAGTTTTGATCACTTCGATCGCTTCATCAAATGGGTAAACCTTAGATTCAGCGTCACCAAGTGGTGGCATCGCTGCTAAATGATTCCAAGGCTTCATTTCATCGAGACCGTGAACTCTTGCCATCAACAAACCCGCTTTCTGACCAACAGCTCGATTCGCTTTCGCTACCGACATCATGGTGTCTAGCGTTTCTGGCACAATGCGGCTGCCGTGTAGACTTGGATCAAGGAAATGCACATCGCTAATCTTCGAGCGCTTTTTGTTTTCAGTCAGTCGCCAACCCGCCAATGCATTTAGAATCGAAGCAAAAGACTCTTGATGCGTTTTCATTGCGCCTTGAACCGCGCGCCATGCCGGTTCTTGTTTGTCGAATTCGCTGCCGTACAACAGGCTCGCGGCTTGTGAAAAACCTAGAGCTTCCTCTTCACCTTCCAGCTTTAGCGACAGTTTTAAAGATCCGGTAAGGTTATCGTATAAACGACCCCATCCGTCACGACCATCAACCTTCATCGCTGCCAATAACTGCTCTTCAGCAACACTGAGTCGGCTGCTTGATAACTTACGTGAGCTTTCAATCGCAAAGCGTTGGCCTGCTACGTCCGCACTATCATGTTCTAATACTGCATCAATAAATTCTGGTTCTGCGTGAATTAACGTGTCTTCGTAAGGGCTAAACGCTTGAGACATTTCAGAGTTCAGTTTCGCAACTCGACCAAGCAATGCTTTAGCTTCTGTGTGTGTCGCATCGACCGATGCATGGCAATTCGCGAAGGTGTTGATCGTACTCAGTAACGTGCCTGCCGCTTCTGAAGTTTGAATCGCGTTTTGCATCGCTAGAATGATATGACGCTTTTCAACGTGTAGGTTCAACAGCTCAATGCACTGTTGAATGAGTTCAATGTCCTGTTCGATTTTTGCATCATTAAGATCGCTATAAGCAATGCTTAGATCCCAACTCGGTGTTGTCATGACTAAATTCCTTTCACGTAGGTAGTAATACCAATCAGGTATAGCGGCTGTGAACGCCGCTTTATATCGATTTCTGTTTAAAGATCTAAAAGATTGTTAATTCTTAAACTGTGTTTTTTGAACACTCAGAGAACAGGTAGCCCTATCGATTTAACGCTGATAAAGCTCTGCGCAAACTGAGTGATTTGAATATGCGTTATCGATGCGTTTTCTATCGATAACTTCGAGTACAAACTCGGATTTTTCCAATCAATATCAAGGCAGTGCGCTAACAATATGCGAATCACACCACCATGAGTAACCAACAATATATTGTCACTTGGATCATTCAAAAGTTGCGACCAAGCTTGAGTTACTCTGTCGTGGAAGCCCTGTAAACTTTCTGCACCAGTTAATTGATGATTAGCAGGATCTTGCCAAAAGGTTTCTAACATTCCCCACTTGTCTTCAAGTTCATCAAATGGGACACCATCAACTTCACCGAAGTTCATTTCCTGAAAGCCCGATGCAACAGACAAAGGCACAGACATACGCTCTGCAAACAAGCTAGCGAGATCACCACATCGTCTTAGTGGAGAGCTAACCACGCTATCAAAGGTAATGTCTTGTGTCGCAAGCGCCTCACATATCTGTTCTTGAAGCTCAGGGTTGACCAGCACATCAGATAAACCATTGAGTGCAGCTTTTCCTTCGACTTTGCCATGTCTTAGCAGATAGATGTTTTTGGTTGTTCCATTGACCATGTGTGCGACCTAACCTTGAGTATCAAGCAAGTGATTAGATGGTTTTAAATGCAGCGGCAATCCGGCAGCAACCAGCGTGACGCGTTCGACGACGCGAGCTAGCGCTTGGTTCATGCGCCCCGCATTGTCCACAAACAAGCGCGACACTTTCCCCAGCGGCACCACACCTAAACCGACTTCATTAGACACCATGATAATTTGCGCCGGGCTTTGCTCGACGCTTTTGACCAATACTTCAACCACGGCTTCAACCTGTTCATTGGTTGCGTCATCACCCAGTTCAAAGATGATGTTGTTCAACCACAAGGTTAGGCAATCAATCAACACCACATCTTCTTTCTCAAAAGACTGCAATTTTTCGGCTAATTCGACCGGTACTTCATGCTCAATCCATTGCTCGCCACGACGTTGTTGATGGTGCGCTATTCGTTCTCGCATTTCATCATCAAGATATGTCGCAGTCGCAATATAATGGAGGCGTCCATTTGAACATGCTTCAATCGCACATAATGCTTGTTGCTCTGCAAAACTCGACTTGCCAGAACGAGCCCCGCCCAATACCAGATGGCTGTTTCGCTGACTTGCTTGATTAATTTGATTAGCTTGAAAAGTTTGATTCGCGTTTGTCATAGGAAGCCGTTATAGAAAGCCATTGTAAAAAGCAGTTATGAATACAAGGTAAATCAGCAACTCCATTAGCTGTTGAGCTGCACCCAAGCAGTCGCCAGTAAAGCCACCAATTCGAGCCGTTAACCACTTTTTGAAACCAGTTCTGAACAGATAGGCGACGACAGATAAAACCAAGGCGAATTCAAGACCAAACCACAGGCTAGGCAGCACACCTACAAGCAATAAGAAGACAAGTTCGCCTTTGGTTTGCTTGTTGGCCAAAGGCTTACTTTTACTGGTATCTAAATCACTAACATAAGGCATGTCGTAAATCAGCGATGCAGCAATCGCACGGCTAAAGGTATAACTGGTCACGATAACCATAAACAGAGCCGTCATGTTGACCAGCTCATTCAACAACACCCACTTGCCAAGCAAAGCCATAACCAGTGCAGACGCACCATAAGTACCAATTCGACTGTCTTTCATGATGGTCAAGCGGCGTTCTAGAGTCATGCCGCCACCAATGCCATCCGCCATATCAGTCAAACCATCTTCATGGAATGCACCTGTGAGCATCAGGCTAAAACTCATCATCAAGAAAATCGCCACTGCACTCGGCAATACCGTATCAAGTAGCAAAAACACACCGCCACATAGAACACCAAGTAACAAACCAACCGTTGAAAAGTAGCGACCAGAACGATTCATTCGCTCTGATGAATAGGGCGTGTTCTTTGGCATTGGCAAGCGAGAAAAGAAACCCATCGCCAGCGCAAACAGCTCCCACTGATAGGTGACTCGATCTTTCAACGATCTTTCTGGTGCATCACTCATTAAACCGTGACTCCAGCACTTTCGAAGCTCGCCATGTTGTTATAAAACTCGGCTGCCGCACGAATAATTGGCATAGCTAGCGCAGCACCTGTGCCCTCGCCTAATCTCAATCCAAGATCGAGCAGTGGCTCAGCGTCTAGCAGCTCTAATAGAATTTTGTGCCCCGACTCTTCAGAGCGATGTGCGAAGATCATATAGTCTCGGCAACTCGGTTCAATTAAGGTCGCGACATACGCTGCAACCGATACGATAAAACCATCGACTAATATTGGTGTTCTGTTTTGGTAAGCGCCAAGGAAACCACCGACCATTTGAACGATTTCATAACCACCAACTTGTGCTAGTGCCTCTTTGATATCTTTAAGATCTGTAAGCTCTTTAACTTCTTTAGGGTCTAAACCTTTGCAACGCGCAACACCTTGCTCAACCACAGCTACTTTTCGCGCAATTTGTTCATTGTTGATGCCTGTTCCTAGGCCAACACACTCATCTGCAGACCGATTCGATAATGCACTTAAGATCGCTGATGCGCTGCTGGTATTACCGATTCCCATTTCACCAAACATGATAATATTGGTGCCATTTGAAATGGTTCTAGAGACAAGCTCAGAGCCCAGTTCAATCCCACGCTCAACCGTCTCTAAACTCATTGCTGCTTCATTGGCAAAGTTATTAGTTCGCGTCCCCAAACGCTGATCGATCAACATGTCACTGTCAGATTCCACAGGCAACAATATCCCCGTGTCGACTACTGTGATATCGATGTTATTCACCGCACAGAAGCAATTGATCGCCGCGCCACCGCTTAAAAAGTTCAACACCATCTGTTGTGTGACGGCACTTGGAGCAATACTCACGCCTTCGTCAGCAATGCCATGGTCGCCAGCAAAAATGATGATACTCGGCTTATTTAATTCGATGTGTTCAATCGCCGCTTCTTTGCCTTGGCTCTGAATCAATGCCAGTTGATGTGCGACTTTTTCTAGTAAGCCAAGCGCACCAAGCGGCTTGGTTTTTTGGTCAATTCGGTGTTGGATGTAATGCGAGTATTGGGTATCTAACATGGTTTTTAAAAACGCTTATTCTGGGTACGTTGATTTAGGGACTGCTACTTAGGGATAGCTACTTAGGGCGTGCGACAGAGAACACATTGGAAAGCGTCGCGTATTCACCGCCACCAAGACGAGACAAAGGATCCAATGCCAACGCATCAATCTTAAGACGTTCACTCTCTTTGTCGATGATATCTTCCGAGATGTACACGGTTTCGACCTGAGCAAATATCAAGCTTTGCGGAACCTCGCCAACTTCTTTTACTTCATAAAGTGTGCAACCGAAAGCTACCGAGCACTCTTTAACTCTTGGTAAAGAAAACCCTTCAAATTCAACGAGATCAATGTTATTCGCGGTGACTTCTGAATCACCATGTTCAAGGGTAGCCGCTGTCGCTGTCATTGTTTCTGCAGAACTTGAAGAAGCAATGTGAATCACTAGCTTACCCGTTTCTAAGGCATTACGAGTGGTATCTTTGATTTCGCCGGACGGCTTCTTCCCAACCGATAACATCAGTAACGGCGGATTGCTGGAAACAGGCGTGAAATAAGAGAAAGGCGCTAGGTTGTACTCTTGGTCAGAAGATTCCGTCAATGCCCACGCAATCGGGCGAGGAACAACGGTTTGTGTCATCAGGTGATAAATCTGAGTGGGAGCAAGAGTATCAAGCTTGAGGTTCATAGCACGTCCTTGGTCTATGTGAATTACGACTCAGTTTACGTGTTAAGCAATGCTGTATCTATGCCTAATCAACAGAAACCGTAGAGAGTGTTCTTAATTTAAACAGATCACACTGGTTTTTTCTCAAATTGACAATCAAATTGACGAACCCTAAAACACCTACAATACTGATAATAGATTTATCAATAACTTACATTTTGGCATCGTTTATGCTTTATCTAGAGTACTTGTTAATCTCTCCATTGATAAGTACCCATACAGTGAATGCCCACAACACTAACGCTACACAAAGAAAGACAATCGATTGAAAGACAAAACAGAACAACGATTTAGGAGGTGTAATGATTCCAAACTCAAGTAAAAGAAAACCAAATAAATCAAGTAAGAAAACCAGCAAAAAGGTAAGGAAAATCCCACTATCCTTCACCTAGAAAGCAGTAAAGTAAATAACAAAGCCCGTCGCCCAGCGGGCTTTGTTATTTTTAACGCCGTACTAATGCTTCAGACCGTACTTATGCGTCGAGCCAAACTAAATCATCTCTTTTTCCATTAACAGGCGACTCCCCACATACTACTGACCACTCGTTTAACAAACTTTTATTCGCTTAAAATTCAAACACTGTTTATATTAAACAAGCACTTGTGGAGTGAATAAGGGATTAAAATGAGCATTGCTGGAGACAAAACATCGGTTGTTGTGGCTGGTGCAACAGGGTTAATTGGTCATCATGTGATGAAGTTGCTCATCGATGAACCCGCCGTTGATCATATCTATGCCCTATCTCGCCGAGCGTTAGATTCACAGTTTGATTCCAACAAGCTCCACACACTCATTCACAGCGACCTGCAAGTTACCAGTTGGGATGACACGAATGCGACGCCTAATCTTGGCGTTATCTGCTTAGGTACGACTAAGAAAAAGGCAGGATCAAAAGAAGCGCTTCGCAAAATCGATGTGGAACTGGTTAGCCAAGTCGCACAGTCGATGAAGTTTCTTGGGGTTCAACGCGTAGCGGTCGTTTCTAGCTATGGCGCTTCACCAGATTCCTATTCGCACTACCTTCGCTGTAAAGGACAAATGGAACAAAATTTAAAATGTATTGGCTTCAAGCAGCTTTTCATCGCACGCCCTGGGCCTCTGGTGGGTGAGCGTGATGAACCTAGAGCTGATGAAAAACTCCTACAAAGTGTCTTTCCTCTGTTGTCTCCGTTTATGTTTGGTAAGTTCAAAAACCTACGTCCTATTCAGTCGGAAGACGTAGCCAAAGCAATGTTGTTCCGATTATTCGCAAATAATTTCCAAAATATCGAAATTTACTCGTCAAGTGACATGCTCAATTTATTGGCAAAATATCGCTAAAAAGCTCACCTATTCATCACAATGTTGAATATCCACCCATCCTATTGAGTGGATATTACTAATCGTTCTAATAAATTACTTTTCCTTATTTTACGTTTTGTTACAGGTCGCTACTGTAGCTAACAGTATTTGCGCCCATATATCCAGGTGCTCTATCGATTTAAAGTAATTCATAAGGAAAACAAATGTCATTTTCAGCTATCGCTGCCTTAGCGGTATTCACTGGTATCCTCTTTTTTCTCTACGGACAGCAGAAAAAAGAAAACACACTTTCTCGCCTCGTTTTACTCGGTTTAGTATTTGGTAGCGCATTTGGTCTTGGTCTTCAGCTGTTATTTGGTGAAGGCAATCCGGTCATCAATGAGACACTTGATTGGGTAAACATTGTTGGCCGCGGTTATGTTGGCCTACTGAAAATGGTGATCATGCCATTAGTATTGGTTTCAATGATTGCCGCAGTAGTGAAGCTTGAAAAAGGCGGTTCACTGGGCAAGATTTCTGGCATCACCATTTCTGTACTGCTAGCAACAACCGCGATTTCTGCGATTGTTGGTATTGTTGTAACGCAAGCATTCGGCTTATCTGCTGAAGGTTTAACAGAAGGTGCTCGCGAAACAGCACGTATCGCAACACTTGAAAGCCGCATCGGCAGCGTTTCAGACCTAACAATTCCGCAGATGCTGATCAGCTTTATTCCGACTAACCCATTTGCAGACCTAACGGGCGCTCGCTCTACGTCTATCATCGCAGTGGTTATCTTTGGTGTGCTAACGGGTATTGCTGCTCGTAAAGTGATGGCAGAGAAAGAAGAACTAGAATCTCCAATCCGTACGTTCGTTGAAGCGGCACAATCTATCGTTATGCGCTTAGTTAAGATGATAATGGCACTCACGCCATACGGCATCGCAGCGTTAATGGCTAAGGTAGTTGCAACATCAAGTGCTTCTGACATCCTCAGCCTACTAGGTTTCATCGTTGCATCTTACGTTGCGATTCTACTGATGTTCGTTGTACACGGTGTGTTGGTTTCTTTTGTTGGTGTAAACCCGAAAGAGTATTTCCAAAAGATCTGGCCTGTACTGACGTTCGCTTTCACGTCTCGTAGTTCTGCTGCAACGATTCCACTGAACGTTGAAGCTCAAATCACTAAGCTTAACGTGCCACCAGCTATTGCTAACCTGTCTGCCTCTTTCGGTGCGACGATTGGTCAAAACGGTTGTGCGGGTATCTACCCTGCAATGCTAGCAGTTATGGTTGCACCTACGGTTGGTATCGACCCAATGGACATCAACTTCATTCTGTCTCTGATTGCTATTATCACAGTGAGCTCATTCGGTATTGCTGGCGTAGGTGGCGGTGCAACGTTCGCGGCACTTATCGTACTTCCTGCTATGGGCCTTCCTGTAACGATTGCAGCACTGCTTATCTCTATCGAGCCACTTATCGATATGGCACGTACAGCGCTTAACGTATCTGGTGCAATGACAGCCGGTACCATCACAAGCCGACTATTAGGTAAGAAAGACAAGCAACAAGATCTCGAACAAGCGAACGCTTAACGGGTTCGATTGGTTCAAGCACTTGAATCTCGTTAAACAAAAAACCGATGCACATGCATCGGTTTTTTATTATCTGTTACTTCTAACTTCCATTGCTTCACAAGCAACAGCACTTAGAGCACAAGTTGAATCACTTTCTCAGCAAGTGCTTCATCGTCATCTTCACTTAATCCACTGATACCAATAGCGCCAATCATCTGCCCCTTTAACTCAATGGGAACACCGCCTTTAAAGCCAGTGATCTTAGCGTCGGTCCAGTAACTTAAGTCTTTACCGGTTTCTCTCGCCCAAGCCCCTAAGTTACCACTTGGCTGTCTGTCTCTTGCAGACGTATAAGCTTTGTTCTGTGCTAACAATCCGGCTTGAACACTCACATTATCCATGCGAATAAACACCAGTAATTCACCATGCGTATCACACACGCTCACCGCAATTGCTTGTTGATTACGCTCAGCAATGTCGAGAGCATTAGACACCAATTGTTGCGCGATCTTTTGATTCAACATACTCATTCCTTATGGCAGTGCTTGACCACGTGAGTACACGTATAAGTTGTACCACTCTTCACGAGACAGGTTTATCTGAGTCGCGACTGCCGAAGCTTTGATTCGCTCTAGATTTGTGGTGCCAATTACAGGTTGGATACGAGCAGGATGACGAAGCAAAAATGCCAACACAATCGCTTCACTTTCTACGCCATATTGGTTCGCTAACTGAGCCACGTAGTGCGCTGTTTTTTTCACATTCTCATGTTCTGAATACAAACCTTGCTCAGCAAATCGGCCTTGTGCCAAACAACCCCAAGCTTGCAGTTGGATATTATTCATTTGGCAATGCTCTAGAGTGCCTGCGGCGAAGTCTGATTGATGGTGCCCTTGCGAGTTAATCATCACCCCATCGTTCAACCAATCCAATTTGGCTAAGCTCATCTCAACTTGATTCGCGACAATGGGCTGCCCAAGTGCAGATTGTAGGTACTGAATTTGATGGCTGTTCATGTTCGACACACCAAAGAAATCGACCTTGCCTTGTGCTTTTAAGCTCTCTAACGTTCTTGCTAGCTCATCGAGTTCCATCAAAGGATCTGGACGATGTAACAGCAACACGTCGAGCTTCTCGGTATTCAGGCGGTTCAGAATACCGTCTACCGATTGACCTACCCAATCAGCCGAGAAATCATAACGACCAACATTGCCCTCGCCTTCAAAACGAATCCCACACTTAGATTGAATGAACATCTGTTCACGCAGCTCAGGTGCTTGTTGTATTGCTTGACCAAAGGCTTGTTCAGCTTTGCTGAAGGTATAGATATCCGCATGGTCGAATAAGTTAATGCCCGATTCTAATGCTGTGTCGATTACACTTCGTGTTTGAGCAACATCCGCACTCGTCACTGGATTATCATTCCAGCCACCACCTAACCCCATGCAGCCATAGGCAATTTGCCCAACATTCGGTAGATAATTTGATAATGGGATACGTTTTTTGTCATTCGTTTTGTTTGTAGATTCAATGCTGTTCGTCATATCGATTCTCACTTAGAAGATTTGCTGACCAGAAATATGCCTCTATCATATTGTTCTTTTTAAAAAACAGAATATGCTAGTTACGAAATGATTGTTTGATATGACGAACAATAGATTGGTAGGAACACGCGAATGAACGAACACAAAAGAATAGAACGACTGATCCTGTTTGTAGAACTGGCTCAGCAACTTAACTTTACCAAGGCCGCCGAAAAGCTCGGTATCTCTAAGAGCTACCTTTCTGAGCAGATCAAACGTCTAGAGAATGATTTACAGTGCCCGCTTTTGGTCAGAACCACGCGCAGTGTTCGTTTAACCCAAGAAGGCGAACGCGCCTTACAACAAGGCTTAACGATTCGCTCGCAAGTCTTACAGCTTGAACGCAGTGTTTCTGAGCAACACGACATCGTAAAAGGTCTATTGCGCCTCACCGCGCCAAAGATGTTTACTGAGGTATATCTATTCGATATCTGCCAACAGTTTAGGCAGCAATATCCAGAAATCCGCTTTGAGATAAACAGCAGCTACACCAACTTTAATCTCAATCAAGATGATATCGATATCGCGTTTCGTGCCACCAATACTCCGCCTGACAACATGGTGGCGAAACACTTGATTAGCTATCAGCATGATTTAGTCGCGACTCCCAGTTATCTTAATCAATTTGGTCGCCCAACCAATGTGAGTGACTTAAGTGATCATCAATGCTTAGCAACGCTGCACCAAACCGAGTGGCCTTTAAAATCGGCAAATATTGATGTGTCCGGCTGGCTTTCAAGTAATGACAACCACTTACTTAAGCAACAAGCCATGGCAGGCAGCGGTATCATCCGTATTGCAAGTTACTACGTTGCGAAAGAGGTCGAGCTTGGAGAGTTAGAGCAAGTGCTGCCTGATGAATGCTTACAACAAGGCAACAGTATTTATCTGTTCTATCCGCAAGTTATTTATCCGGCAAAGAAACACCAAGTGTTCGTGAAATTTGTTCAAGCTTACTTTGATAATTTGAGAGCTTGATCATTTGGCAGTTTAAGAATATGAGAACTGAGTTAACGAATTGAAAAATGAGAAGCCGAGGAACCGATAAATTAAATAACACGAAATAAGGTTTAAATAACCCTCTTGGTTTATATACCTATATTTAGAATGGGATTATCGAACAATAATAAAGCGATTTGTGAATACTCTCATCGATGATTGTGTTAAATAGAAAGAAATCGTGCATTTGTTCAATAATACAATGAGTTAGCTATGAACGATTAACATAACTGATATATGATGCACCGCTTCAGTATGTCACATCATTTTGGCACCAGTTCGATAACAGGATCCTCATGAGCTTTATTATATTATTACTTCTTCTGCTATTCGTAGGCTTTACACGTTTACTTCAGTGGCGAAAAACCTCTCTGTTTTTATCTCTTGTTCTTATATCGTCATTTGTGCTGATTGGTTCAGGTTTAATTCCTCGTTATTTACTGAACGACCTACAAGCCAACTACGAAAGTAAGCCTGATATCCAATGGTCTGACAACAACGCCATTGTTCTTCTGGGTGCAGGAACGCAGTTAATTAAAAGCACGCAAGAGTTTGAGCCAGCCTTTTTCTCTTTTGGCCGAATCAGCGAAACAGCCAGCCAATATAAAGATTGCGCCAAAACCCAAACCACATGCAAAGTGATCATCAGTGGTGGCGATGCACAAAATAACGGTGTTACCGAAGCAGAAGTTTATCAACAACAATTGCTCAGACTTGGTGTTCCGATGGGAGACATCATTCAAGAACCAAATAGCGTCAACACTTGGAAGAATGCACAGCTCACTAGTGACCTAATGAAGCATCATAAATTCGACAACATTGTGTTGGTTTCATCTGGCCTACATATTCGTCGTAGCGAGCTCTACTTCAACCACTTCGGTTTGAATGTTATTCCAGTAAGAGCCGACTATATGGCTGCTCAAATTTCATGGTTGCCATTGTGGTACAACTTTGCGGTCACAGATTTTGCTTTGCATGAGCAGATAGGCTTTGCTCGTTACAACATTTACAACTTTATGGGTTGGAATAGCAAACGCGAAAAGCCAGGTGATGCTTAATCTCTACCAATTAAGTTAACTCGAACAATTCAAAATGCGGCAGCAATCGAACGGTTGTTGGCTGCATTTTTTGATCTTGCTTATCACAACATCCTTTCTTATTTGGCTTACTCAAGTACTTCCCCCTCCTTTAAGCAATAAACCTCTCTAATCCACCTTGCTGGCCTAAATTTTCCAAGCCAACATACCAAATGGCGAGACTTCAAAAACAGAAACGTTCAACAATTAATCACCCATAGATTGGATTGTTGAAACTAATTGAAGTCATCAAGGTAAGTCTTTATCAAACAACAAGTTGATCAGTACAACCTCCTGATATCTATAAGTATTTATTTTCAATTCATTTCAGTATTTTTGGCATTGTTTTATATGACAAAGTACACCCCGCTAGAGTCCCTCTGCTTTAAATCAATACCCATAAAACTAATAAATCGAATTAAATAAAAACAGCCCAATAATGGCATTTAGGAACTTATTCATGCTTAACGTCAGTAAAACCGTTCTATTTAGCTCTGCCCTATCGGTAATCTCTTTTACAGCTCATGCCAAGATATATTCAGACCAAATCGTATTGGATAACCTCGGTGAAGACATCTGCCGTTCCGATTATCGTCCGCTCAATAATACAGAAGCGCAAGAACACAAAACCGCCCTACTGTCTCGCATGAATGTGTGGGACATTGCTGGCCTTAAAAATGACTGGGTGATCATGGGGTCTGGCTACCACGGGCTCATCAAACAAGGACAACCAAGCGACAATACTTGGTGCTACCCCAATACCCCAGACGCTGGCCTGCCTTACTACGAAGCGCAAGCCATCGAAACAAACAATAACCTTGATGTTCAACGCGCCTTAGTCAGCGACAACACGAACTTTATCAGACCACTGAGTTACTTAGCCCATAACCTGGGTTACGCTTGGGTTGGAGGCGATAACGCGCGTTATGTCGGCCAAGATATGGCAATAAAACCGCTAAACAATGGTTGGGAGATTAAAGGCAATAACGATGGAAGCTGTGCCGGTGATCGCTGTAATGAGAAGACAAGCATCACTGTTGATAACTTCGCTTATACACTCGATAACACATCGTTTTTACACGGTTCCATAACAGAGACCGACCAAGAGCTGATTGAAACCGTCTCGGCTTATGCAATCAATGATGGCGATCAGCCTAAACAAATCGTCGTCGACCTTCATTTTGAGCAATCCACACAATGGAGTAAAACACAGCGCTTCGACCTTGCTGATTCAGTCGTCATTGATGAGACCTTTCACTGGCCACAAGTTGGAAAAACAGAAGTAAGAGTAGCGCTAGAAGATGGCCAACGTTTCTCCGATACCAACAGTGGTACTCGTTTTGAACCAACAGAACTGCAAGCCATCATTACCGTGCCTGCTCACTCAGTACTTCCTTTTCAAGTAGAGTTCTTACGCTCTACCATCACTTACCCATACCGTATCAAAACCAACATGAGTTACGACGTGAACTTCGCAGGTTTCCTTCGTTATAGCGGCAATGCGCTAAGCTCACATCCAACAAACCGCCCTACGGTCTCACACACCTTTACTATTGGAACCACCAGCGAAGATCAAGCGAATATCCGCTACCAATGGGACCACCGCTATATTCCTGGAGAGATGAAATGGTGGGATTGGAGCTGGGCAATCAACACCAATGGCTTGAGTAGCATGCAGTACGCCGCAGGTGCCAGTGTGCGTCCTTTCTACACCTATGTTTCAGGCCAGTTTAGTGCGGAGTCACAATACTCTGGAATGATAGACATTGGTACCGAGCACTCTATTGATTCATTTAACGCCATGACACCTTCAGGCGATTACACAACCTACTACGTCGGTCACATCGAAGTTCTGACTGACTTCGACCCTGCGGCTCTAGCGCAACTGGGTTATAGCAGCGCACAGCTAGCGCTTACCCCAATGCAGCAATAACCCCATAGAAAGTGTCAGCTGTTATTCCAAGCCCATTGCACCTGCTCTGGGCTTGATTCGTCTTACATTCTCTTAGTCGTACATCTACATTAGCCGCTAAGTATTCACTTTCTGAATCGTTTTTCATTGACTTAAAAATGAAATCATAACGACACACTAATTTGCGTAACTTAGGGTGCAAATAGGCAATCAGATTACAGTGCCTATCAGGAGGATGTATGAAACCAAATCGATCTACGGTACTCACTGGACATGTAAAACACTGCCCATGTTGTTCTACCGAACTGGTCATCAAAGACCACATTCACGTTTGCCCGCGCAATGAAATTGGCGACTGTTACTTCGATGGCTACGACCAACACGAACAGCGCGCCAATACCGATTTTATCGATCATGCAAGTGCCAATGATAGCCTTGTTTACGGCATGTCAGAACATTAGCTAGCGAACGTCAATCAGCCTCAATTCCTGTTCAAATGCAAACAAGCCCTGATGCTCTTTCTAGTTAAAAGCGCATCAGGGCTTTTCATTTATTACGCCCTTTTTATTCTTCAATAATCCCTCTTCCTCCTATCAGAATGCCCATCCACACTTGGCGCAAAGTGACCTATCTGTATTTTCAGCGGTTGCTATTATTCACAGCACGAATCACGGAGAGCAAATCAATAGGATTTGACAAAGCTTCGTTACTTACTATTCGTTTAGATTGATAGCGAATAGCTGAGACATTGCGAACGACCCTACGACAACGCTGGAGAATCCATCAGATGCTATTTCGATTTAGTTCACTCTTTACGACTCTGTTACCAGGTTTACTGCTTAGCTTTAGTGCTATGTCGTCAACCATGGTGATGTGGGAAGACCTGATTCCGCCGCCAACAAAAGAAGTCGCGCTACCCGCGTTGAATCAAGATCAAGTCTCTAATCTATTTGCCGTTTTGAACTATCAGCAAACGAGCCTCAAGCGCGAGATGAACTCTGAAGAGACACAACAATACGAAGCAAGCAAGCTCGCATTAAGTGAATCTGGTTATGACGCTGATGAATTACTGGCACTGAGAGAAGAAGCACTAGCGGTAGAACACATTCGCTTAACAACGGTCAACACCGACCTCGAACTGAACGATGTGACTATTCCGGGCTTTGTTGTTCCGCTTGAAATGGACGGCATGTTAACGACGAAGTTTCTTTTGGTACCCATCGCAGGCGCGTGTATCCATACCCCGCCTCCGCCGGCAAATCAGACCATTATTGTCGATATTGATGAAGGGTTCCCACTTCAGGATCTTTACAGAGTCGTTATGGTTTCGGGAGATATCGCCACCTTTGAACAAGATCTACCTATCTCATTCATTGATGGAACCGAAGTGATCAGCACGGGTTACTCAATGGCGGCGCATAAAGTCAATTACCCTTAGTAATTCGCCAACTTGCAATAACGTATTCATTTTCAATAACGTATTTATTTTCAATAGGAAAGCAGTCATGAAATCATCCATTCGCTCTGTTGCGTTACCCATCGTCTTAATTGCGTCAGCAGCTAATGTTTACGCAGAAAGCTACGACGTTGTCATTCAAGGTGGTCATGTTATCGACCCAGAGACAGGTTTGAGTGATGTACGAAATATTGGTATCAACAAAGGCACAATTGAGACGATCACTAAAGATTCAATCACGGGTAAAACCATCATTGATGCGAATAATCACATTGTCTCTCCAGGTTTCATCGACCTCCATCACCATGGTCAAAACATTGCTGGCTATCGTATGCAGGCACAACAAGGTGTCACCACTGCCCTTGAATTAGAATCGGGTATTTTGCCTATCGGCGACTGGTACAAAGGACAGGCAGAAAAGAACCTACCGATTAACTATGGCGCATCAGCAGCGTGGACATTTGCTCGTATCGCAACGTTCACCGACAGTGAGCCACAAGCTAATTTGCAGTACTTTCAAAGCATGCAAGGGCTCGACAACTGGAAGCAGAAAATCGCGACGCCAGAGCAGCTAGAAAAGATCATGGCATACGTTGAGCAAGGCTTAGACGAAGGTGCGATCGGGATTGGTATCAATGCAGGTTATGCGCCGGGTTATGGCCAGAAAGAGTACTATGCCCTTTCTAAGCTTGCGGCAGAGCGCGACGTTGCGACTTACACGCACGTTCGTTATGCCAGCATGATGGAACCAGGAAGCAGCTTTGAAGCTATTCAAGAGCTGATTGCGAACTCTGCACTGACTGGCGCGAAGATGCACATCAACCACATCAACAGTACTTCACTGCGCGATATTGACGCGACATTGGAACTGTTCGATGAAGCAACCGAGAACGGTTTCCATGTTACAGCCGGCGCTTACCCATGGGGAGCAGCAAGTACGGTGGTTGGCGCAGCGATGTTTAGCGGGCCAGAATGGAAAGAGCGTTTAGGCTATCAAGAAGAAAGTATCCAAATGGGTACCGAACGTCTGAATAACGAAGAGCTTCTCAAAGCACAGAAAGAACAACCAGGCTCAATCATTAACTGGCACTTCTTAGATGAAGCGGTACCAAGTGAGTTGTCTGCTCTGGATAAGTCAATCATCCATCCCAATGTGTTGATTGAATCAGACTCTATGCCTTGGATGTTGATAGAAGATGGCAAGGTAAGCTATTACGATGGTGATGAGTGGCCAATTCCAAGCGAGGCATTTGCACACCCTAGATCGAGCGGTACGTTCACTAAGATCTTAGGTACGTACGTAAGAGAGCGTGGTTTGCTTTCTATGGAAGAAGCGATTCGCAAAATGAGTTACATGCCTGCTACTGTGCTTGATGGCTTCGTACCGCAAATGGAGAAGAAAGGCCGTATCCAAGTGGGTATGGACGCAGACATCGTTATCTTTGACCCAAAAACGGTCGCGAACAAAGCGACATACCAAATACCGGCTGCGATTTCTACAGGGGTTGATACCGTGTTAGTTAACGGTCAGTTTGTGGTTCAAGATGGCGAGCTTGTAACAAATGCAGCACCGGGACAAGCAATACGTCGTGACATTAAGAAATAAGGTCATTCGAGCGTTAGAGTAATATACACAGATCAAAATTAGATTAAATCAAAATAAAGCCAGCCCCTTCCAACTTACATCTAGTGACTGCAAGGGCTGGCTTTTTGTTTATCCGTTAAAACATACATATCTTAATTAGCTGGTTTGCTTTTGATATTGCGCCGGCGTTTTGCCCAACCACCCTTTGAATGCTCGGTTAAAGTTAGATAAGTCGCTATAGCCACATCGCCATGCTGTCTCGAAAGGTGATGTGTTGGCTTTAAGCAACCGCTTCGCCACCTGACAACGAGCCTCATCTCGCAAACCACGAAATGTACAACCATGATCAGTGAACTGCCTTTGCAGAGAACGCGACGAAGTTCCAATCAATGAGGCAAGCCATTGAATATTAAACCACGGTAGAACCGCGTAGGTTTGTACCAATGCAGTAATTACCGTCAACCAATCACTGTCTATTGGCTTGTCTACTGGGACAAAATCCGCTGACAACGGCACTTCAATGGCACCAAATGCATGATCGAAATGGAACGCGTCTAGATTCGCAGTATTGGTAACATCTCTCGCCAAGTGGTCAGGAAAACTCATAAACACCGAGTTAGGCTCCCAATGATGACCCAAGAACATGCGACACAACGAAATAAAAGCAAAGGTTCGAAACCATTCTGCTTGGTCATAACCGGGTAACGAAGGATGGTATGAACCTCGGTGACACAAGTACCACTTGCCATCGATTTTATCGACCCAAACCACCATGTAGTTGTTTAACGTCGGCATCATTTCAAGCAGATGATGAAGTGCATGTTCTAAGTTTTCACATCCTGAGAACTCAGAAACCAGTTCAGGAGAGATTTGGTCAAGCGTGATTAACCGCCCCACGTCAAACCCAACATTCTTATTGGTTTGCTTGACCATTGCACCGAGAAAAGCCATCGCTTGATGAGAAGACAACCAATACTCTCGGTCTTCAATATCTTCAGGGAAGTCGTATTCAGCCGCAATTTTTCGCCACTCAATCCCCTTTTGTTCAAAGTAAGCTAAGAAGGGAGCAAGGTTGTTTGAGTTACTGATATTAATAGGATTCTGCATTAAGCGATTAAAACCTTAGAGACCATCTATTAACGACTATAGCGTTAATTGTTTTTCGATGTGAACTGTTACCTAAACATTGAGGAGTACGCTGCGAAAAAGTACGCTGCGAAAGTACACTGCAAGTGATAAGAGCCACGTAGATGTGCTGGCATAGAGCTTAGATTGAATGGTTTTGGGTGAGCTGATAGGAGAAGCCTACAAGGGGCGATATTAAAACAGGTTGCGGAAAGTGAAAGTGTAAGATGAGAAACTGAAATTGAATGAAGCCTCCATGCTTCGGGATCTTTAATCGTTAAATAGGTGTAGGTTCTAAAAGTAAACCTTATAGAAAACCCACGCTACCGTGTCATCAATATCGATTTTTTTCGATGCAGATTTCATGCTGCCGTTGGTATTTTCAATCTTGAATTGCCCCCAACGAGTACCATCGCTCGACAAAGGCGTACCCGCAGTTATTGAGCTTTTCAGTAATGAGGTTTCAATGTCACCATCCATGTAGGTGTACTCAGGTGAAAGCATGAAGTACGTGCCATCAGCACCCGGTTTCCATGAGATATACGCCGCAGCCATACCACCGATAATACTGGTTCCACTTACACCCATCGAAGACGCAAAATCACTGTCATAATCACCCGCTAGTACGCCCACTCGACCGAACAGAGTTAGGTTTTCTACGTCCGGTTTGATCATCACGACTCCACCCAACGCTGCAGTCGTGAACTGAGTATTGTCGATAATATCAATCGAGCCCGCCGCTGACGGCATAACAGGGTTAGCGAAATTCATAACATGGAAATATTGCAGTCGGCTGTCTTTGTATTTTCCGTCTTGGTCCATGGTGCCTTCGATGGTACCCATCGCCATTTGACCGTTTTGTAAACCATAGCCAATAGAGCCCGACAGTTTCACGTCGCCTTGGTTACTAAAGCCTAGGTAAGCGGATGTGTTAACGGCGGTCAGGTTCGAAGGATCAATCACTTCCTCATTAGAATCTTGTGCGTGAGCTAAAGTGATGCCAGCGCAAAACAGAGTGGTTGCGAAAGCAATTTTGGTGCGTTTTTTCATGTGTGTTCTCCCGTATTAAGGGGACGAACTATAGAGGTTTGCCTAAGTTTATTAAGGTCATTTTGCGCCAAAAAAAATGCAGCGCCAATCGAGTGATTGTTCGCTGCATTCTTAGATCCTGTAAACTTAGCTAGCCATTAGAATGGAGCTAGGTAAAACGGATTACCACATTAGATCATCTGGGATCACGAAGTCTTTGTACGGGTCATCTTCGTCTACTTCGTCTGTGCTACCTGCCTGCGTATCAACGATAGATTCTTCGTCGCGCATAGCAATCTTGTTCGCTACTGCTGTTGGAATAACAACATAGCTCTCGCCTTGACGAGCAATACTTAGAATGCCTTTACTTAGTTGCTTTTGAGTCAGCTCTTCTACGTAAAGGTATTTAACTAGCGTACCGTCGGTGAAGTTGTATTTGATCTCACCGTTCTTCTGTTCGATCTTGTTCATCTCAATCAGTTGCTTCACTTGAGCTTTAATTTCTTTGCTCAACTGCTGTTCTTTCAACTGTTGGTTTAACTCTTTGTCTTTCGCTTGCTGCGCCAGTTTAGTTTCTTCTGCTGCCGCTTTTGCTTCACGAGACTGAACGCGAGACTTTTTAGAGCCTTTCTTCGCCTTCTTTAATTTTTTCTCATTTACCAAGCCAGCTTTAAGCATCTGCTCTTGGAGTGTTAACTTTGCCATGACTTTCCCAGTTCAGGATTAAAAACGGCACTATCATACCTGTTTTTAAGGTTTCTGTTTACTGAACAAGAGTAAATTACAGAACAATCGCAAAATTTGTGCTGATAGATCTAAGCTGTCGCCAAAATCCCTTCTAGTTGCTCACAACCTCCACTTTACCGCAGCACACAGTTTTCACTTAAGCACGCCAACAATGGCTGTTCCACCGACTCGAAAGCATTAACTCACTCTATTATTCGCGCGCGTACCATTTATCATTCCAACAAGACAATATGTTAATTTTCAATGGTTAATCAATTTTATAAAACCTTGGCATATATCTCATATTTGAATAAATGCCATAGAGTTATAACTCCAATGTCATAACTCTTGACTACGTTATTCTAGACATCAATCAATAAGGATAACGTAAACGATGAAAACTCAATGGACTTGGTTAGCTGCACTTGTGGCATCCACATCAATCGCTTCGACCTCTGCGATCGCAGACACCGACGTGTATCTCACCAATAACACCAATCAAATGATGACCATTCAAGCCAACCACACCGGTACCGACCTACTTCAACTCGGTGATGAGTGGCAACAGCATGTTGAACAGATTGGCCCTTGGGAGACGAAGAAGCTGATCAGTTTCAATCGCTGGACTGGAGTAAAATCTGGGGAGACCTATGAGTTTGACACTGTAGTATCGAACGCTGTGGGCGAGAGTGTCACGCTCAACCAAACCATGAAGGGACATTGGTATAACTCGACACTGCAACATGGTTTGAGTGCCGCAGACGTCAACCTAATATTGCATGACGATCGTAATATTCATCGCAACACCACCGATGCCTTCGGGGTCAATGCAGAGCTAGCACTTAAAGCCGATTCTACAGCGCGCTATGATGATATTTATTACACCATCACCCCGCCCAAAGTGGATGAGCAGCCAGAGCCGGATGCCAATACACTGAAAGTCATGACCTACAACATCTGGGCGCTGCCTGCCATCGCTTCACATATTGGTGACCGCTACGCTCTTCTCCCTCAATACGTAAAGGGCTACGACGTGTTGGCGCTTCAAGAGGTGTTTGCTAACGGCAGAGATGAATTCTTGCGTGAACTTGCGAAAGAGTATCCTTATCAAACCAAAATGCTCGATAAAGATGGGATTAACATCTATGACGGCGGCGTAATCATTGTCAGCCGCTACCCTATCGTTAATGAAGCTCAGTATGTTTTCCCTGATTGCACGGGCACAGATTGCTTTGCTGATAAAGGTGTTAACTACGCCGAAGTGATCAAGAACGGTCAGGCTTACCATGTGTTTGGCACTCACACCGCATCATTCGATACGGACACCGCTCGTGACTACCGACAACGTCAATTCAAGCAGATGCGTCAGCTTGCTCAATCACTGGAAATACCAACCTCTGAAACGGTTATTTACAGCGGTGACTTCAACGTGAACAAGCTCAAGTTCCCAGGTGACTACCAACAGATGTTTGCTAACCTGCAAGCTGAAGAGCCACAATATTCAGGTTACACCGCTTCTACCTTTGACCCTCGCATCAACAACTTTGCGGGCGAACCTATGTCGGGTGGTGAGAACGTTGAGTATCTCGATTATGTGGTAGTGAGCTCGGAATATGCCGCTAAAGCGCATAACGACAATCGCGTGGATGTTCCAAGATCAACAAGCAGTGAGTTATGGAAGCACTACAACCTTTCAGACCACTTCCCTGTTAGCGCCGTGATTAAGTAACTCGGTGAATCAATAATGCATCGAGTTATATTAATCCTCATGCTCGTCTTAACGGCGAGCATTATTGGCTATTCGTGGTCATCAAAAACGAACGAAACAGCGCTATCTTCTGCTCAACACACAGAACCTAAGCCGCGTGTTTCTACGACAACTGCTGACGATAATTCCACACCAACTGCAACCGCCAGCTCGGAAAATGCAGCATCGCAGAGCAATCAATCCCAAACTGAATCATCGGGCGGAGAAACGCATGTTGAAAACTTAAGCGAACTTGAAGGTAAAGCTCTATTCGATGAACTCGATGGGTTCTGGAAGCTTTGCCAACAACGTGATGACTGCACTGAGCAACTCGCACGATTAAAATCGGAGTTGCCGAGTATATGGTTTGAGTTACTGAGCGACTATCCTCAGCTATCAGTCGACTGGCAATTAGCCCAAAGTACCATCCCACTTGAATCCATAGAGACTCTTGAAGATCGTGTTGCCTTATTCAAGCAGTCTGCACAGCAAGTATGGGGAGAGTTGGCCCACCAGCTATTCGCAGACCAGTTTGCGCAACTAGATTTTACGCTCGACGCCAACACCCTTGAAGAGAACGAAGCGAGCCAGTTTTTGGCCAATTATCAAGATTTGCTTAGTGAATGGCAAAACAATACGGGCACGTTAAACGCCGAAACACAGCTTCAAAAATATGAACTGGCAGTCTCTTTGATACCCAGCAGCTATAGCCCTGCTGAAGTTGCATCAGTCAAAGCCGACCTCCAAGGTGCCTACTTAGATGAAGCGCAGGCCAGCAACATTGCCGTGCGAGAACAACAAGTCGCACAACAGCAACAAACCGTGATGAGCTATCACAAGCAACTGGATCAGCTCAAAATGACCTTAGACTCTCAGCGAAGCTCGAGTTATGCCACTTGGACTCAACAAGATTGGGACCGTTATTATCAACAGCAAGTCACCGATTTCAGGGAGCAGTTTTTTAGCAAGTAACGCTTTAACTTAAACCGTCACGAAACTGAGCGGGCGTTTTATTGAGCCAACCTTTAAACGCCCTTCTGAAATTTGCCGGGTCGCTATAACCGAGCCTTTCACCGATATCATCGATACTCATGGTTGTGCCGAGTAACAGCTCTTTGGCCAGTTCCACTCTAACTTCGGTAAGCAATATTTGATAACTGGAATCATGGGTCACTAGCTCTCGCCTGAGTGTACGAGAGCTACAACCAAACTCATCCGCGAGTTGTTCTATATTCGGGAAACTGCCTGCGGTTTGATAAAAGATCGTTTTGATCTGGTTAGTCAGCAGGTGCTCAGAGTCCAGCGTTTCCACTATCGACTGGCAAGACGCGAGATAGCGCTTCAGGGTCGCGGCATCATGAGTCAATAAAGTTTGTGATAAAACGGAGACATCAAAACGCAGTTCACAATAGTTTTGTTCAAAAATCACCGAGCACTGGAAACGCTCGTCATAAAGCTTGGTGTAATTAGGGCGAGCATAAGGCAAAGCCAAAGTATGAATATCCAACTCATGACCAGTCAGTTCTTCGAACAAAGAGACGATTGAACTCAAGAAATACTCACTGCAGAAAGGTAGGAGATCGCCCACTTCCAAGGTGTTCTCAATCTGAATCACTGCTTGCTCGGAATCTAGAAATAATTTAACCGAGAAAATAGGACCGTTCAGGCGCAGATATTTAAAGCCCGACTTGATGGCCTCCCCGACATTTTGACTTGTCGATAGCGCATAACCCAACACACCAAAGTGGCTCAAGCTAGCGTGTTCCCCCAGCCAAAGCCCTAAGCCATCGTGAGGAAAGCTCTGATTCGCCGCGCTAAATAACGAAAGTTTGTCAGCGTAAGTCAGCTTTCCATTCGGGTCTCGCCAATCCATGTTCGGCAAACCCACATCATTGAGTAGCCTTTCAATATCGAGACCTCGTTGCTCTAACGTATTCAACAGCAGCGCGATATCTAATGTACCCAATTGATGCCGATGTCCGGTCGGCTTATACTCCGCGATAATCTCCAATCGTCTCTCCTTATATCGAGCCCATTCCCATCAACATGACTACTCAGCTTCAACAACACTACTGACAAAATCGTGATTGGTAACGCGCTCTTGTCCGAATATGACCTCCCAATTCTACGCTACTCATCGCACAATGGCTTTAGTTGTTAAATTTATGTGAACTATCGCAATGATAAAAACGAATCCTGCTCCACACAGTTTGATTGATTCTAATGGTCAGCCGATCATTGGACATTTCGATGGCATCCCAAAGCACCTGAACATCGAGAACTTTGACTACCGAAACTCGATGGATGCAAAAGCAAACCTTTGGCAGAAGCACTTCCACTACAAGCAATTTCAATTTGTCAGCATCGTCACCGACACGCACATTATTGGTGTCGCTATCGCGGATATTCGCTACTTAGGCTCGGCATTTTGTTATCTGTACGATATTGAAAACAACCATCTAGAAGAGTCATCTTGGTTGAGGCCATTAGGGTTTGATAAACAAGTTACCGCTTCGCCATTTGACGGCACGACAAACATTGCAGGCCAAAGCATCATCTTTAATATTGAAGGCGGGCAATGGCAAGTTCGATTGAATACCAAACTCATCAAGGCCGATATCGCTTTAGAGCCTAAAGCCGACAGCTTGCCCTTGGCGATGTGCAGCCCAACGGGTTATTCAGGTTGGACTTACACCCAAAAGCACAATGCTTTGCGCATCAGCGGTGACATCCAAATCAAGGGAGAATCACTCGTTCTCGAACAAGCTCGTGCTGGTTATGACTTTTCAGCGGGTTACATGAGACGTGAAACCAGTTGGCGCTGGGCAAGCATCAACACGCAATCCAATGGCACAGATATTGGCCTAAACCTCGCGGCGGGCGTGAATGAAACCGGAGGCTGCGAAAACGTGTTATGGGTCAATGGAACCAGACACTTGCTTAACCCGGTACAGTTTACGTTCAGTCGCCAAGACACGAACTTGCCTTGGCAGATAACATCACAAGATGGACGTATAAACCTGACCTTTACGCCCTTAAATAACCGCAGCGAAAAGCTCAATTCATGGCTGTTAAAGAGTAACTTTCGTCAGTTCATTGGTCACTTTTCTGGCTCGATTGAAGACAACAATGGAGTGACACATCAACTCGATGGTGTTCTTGGCCTAACAGAAGATCACTTCGCTCGCTGGTAGCGTAATTCTGCTGATTGAATCTCAGGCGAGCAAGTCTAAGTAAACTTGATACTAAGAACGCGTATGGCGTCTCAACAAGGATAAAACATGAATATCGACGCATTAATCAATCACCCAGAATGGCTACTGCTGGTATTAGCGCCCTTATTCATGGTGTGCATGGCGGCTGAGTATTTTATCGGTCAGAAGCAAGGTCGACTGCCAGATAACTCCAGCTATAAACTTTCAGAAGTGATGTGTAACTTCACGCTTGCGGGAATGCATCAACTCTCGGATTTGCTCACCGGGTTATTGGTCGTGCAGTTGTATCTTTGGCTGTTTGGTTGGCGCTTAATGGACGTTGAAATGGGCGTACTGAGTTTTGTTGTATTGATGGTATTACAAGACTTTTGCTATTACTGGTTCCATAGAGCAAGCCATCGTGTTCGCTGGATGTGGGCCGCGCACGTCGCGCACCACAGTTCAGAAAGCATGAACTTCAGTACGGCTTTCCGTCAGAGTTTGATGTACCCATTCGCAGGCATGTGGCTATTTTGGGTACCGCTCGTCATCATAGGTTTCGACCCTAAATGGGTCATCTTTGTAGTGCTTCTGAATCTAGGTTTGCAGTTCTTCGTCCATACACAATGGATACGAAGCTTGGGGCCACTTGAATACATCTTTAACACCCCTTCGCATCATCGAGTACATCACGGCAAAAACCCGCAATACATAGATAAGAACTACGCCGGTGTTTTGATCATTTGGGATAAATTGTTTGGTACGTTCGAACCGGAAGTTGAAACCGTACGTTACGGCGTCACTAAACCAGTAAACAGTTTTAACCCTATAATCGTCACCTTTCAAGAATGGAAGGCCATATTCAAAGATTTGAGGAACCGAGAGCTAACCACGAAACAGAAAGTGCGATTGATACTCTCGCCTCCCTCGGATTAATCAAAGCGATCGGGTCTAGTACACCTTATGAAAATCAATGAGGTTGAATGTGAGGTCGCTTACCCAGAAATCGCCGTCCAAGTCGGCACCTTGCACGTATCGCTTGTCTCCCATTTCTAAAGTCACAATGTATTTGCCCGCGATTAGCCCCTCTACCATGTAAAAGCCATCGCTCTCAATCTCGCTCGAATACTCGGCGCCTATCTGGATATGTTTAAAGTGCAGATAAGCACTGTTTTCTAGGTCACCTTCTACCGTGCCATCGACGCCAAATGACACCACCATTTCGATATGAGCATGAGTTAGCCCGACTTGCTTAGTATTTACAAATACGGGGTTTTGAATCGGCGTGAGGTTAAGGTCGAGTGCCCCTTCATCAATATAGATAGGCAGATTATCTCGAGCCGGAACACTTGAGAATTCAAATCGGCCTTTTGCATCACTGACTGCTCGTTGATCCAAGATTTGTAGGCTTACGCCTTGTATCGGCTGTTTGTGGTGATCGTAAACAATGCCCGTCAGCTTAGAATGGTTGTATCGATTCCACTCAACAAACTCACCAATACTTTCGTCAAAGTAAGTTTTAGCACCGAATTCGGTCGTCATCTCGACACCGTATCGGTCTTCGGTTCCTTCTAGCTTAAAGAGTAAATAAGGGTTCACTCGAGCTTCTAAAGAAGCGGAAAACGAAACTTCCTGTTTCTGATAGCGAGCCGATACGTTCGTCGTGAGCTCTTGAAAAACCTCCAACGGATCTAACAGGCACTCTTTGCACGCATTTCTCAGAGACAGCTCCGTTCGTTCATGATGACCAGAGCCATCAACAGTTCCAGAAATATTCCACGACGTATCCGAAAAACCGCTTTTAGCCAAGCCAATCGTATGGAGGTAATCGTCTTGATGAGAAGCTTTGATGTATCGATAGTCACCGGCGTATGAGACAAACAGATTACGAGCCACTTTCGAGTTTAACTTGGGTTCAACGCTCAACTCATCTTCATCATCCCTTACCGTCAAAAAGGCCGTTAGATTGGCAAGCGACAGGTTGTATTTGAAAACATCGTACTCCATCGACTCTAAGTCCAATTCATCGGTTTTATTGAGCTCTATCGATGCCGACTGATCACCATTGATCAAAATATCAAACTCCATTGGAAACCGATTGAACTCTGGTAACCAACCGATATGACCCGCAAACCAATGCGCCGGTAAGTATCGTCCTTGAACACCAATCAAGTCTTTACCATTTTGCCTCATAAAGGCACTACCCACGGTGAAGTAATCGGCAAGCCCATATTCGAGCGACACAACGCCAGCCCGGTCAGCACCTTCATTGCCTACCACTTGCACGCCCCACTCATTACTTGGCAGAAATGCATCTTCTAAACCGGCGACGGTGATCTCTTCTTCCTGCCAGACACCTTTCGATAAGTAGTAGCGAAACTTGATGGTGTCACCGGGGGAGATGTTGTCTTCTTCAACCACGAAACGTCCAAACTCATCAGAGCGATAAGTGGTTTGATAAATGCCATTGACTAAAACATCGATGCTGATATTAGGTTGAGTAGTTCGTTCGAGTTGAAGGTTGCCGAACTCTGTCTGTCGCTTTCGGTTGGTGTAATAGAGCCCATCTTCGAGGGTTTGATTCACGGTAAAGACGCTGCCATCTAATAACACATGGCCGACTTCCAAAGAGCCTTCACCATCATGAGCTTCTACCGCAATGTTGTAATAAACGATAGGGTTATCTTCTCGTGAATCAATCGACAAGCGAGACAAGGAGTGTTCAGTGCTTAATATGGTGTCTGAGATTGCGTAAACATCACCGCCAGTTTCACTGTCGTGATAAACCGAAGTCGCTAACCGAGTCGCCAAACCCACGGCGGCAACAGGTTCGAAAGCTGGCGTGTTTTCAGCTCGCTTAAGATCCTCGGCCTTCTTACGTGATTCATTTTTCATCTTAGAAATAGCGGCTTCCAGTTCAGTCAATGAACTGAATTCTGGAGTAACGGTGAGCCGGTAATCATCAATATCCCAACGCACTTTAGCCGGGATACAAGCTTGTAAGCTATACCAATGGACGTAAGTTTCTGAGTCGATGACTTGATATTTGATCGACTGGATATTGGTGTCATCGCGATAACAAATGGCTTGTTCGGTATCTAAAATGTACGGAGGAGATTCTCTTCCCACATCTTGAGGCAAATACAGTTCGCAATATCCGCTTTCATCACACTGACCATTCATTTCGAGTAGATAAAAAGCGGCATTGGATATCGAAATGAAGGGTTCTTCGTAGTCATCCATCATGACACGATAAAAGCTATCCCCGACTTTCCCGACTCGAACTTCAACATGGGCTGGATAGAGTTCACTCGCCTCACTTTCTGCTTTAGATTGCGAATACGCACCAAAAGGAAACAGTGAAGCGAGCAACAAAAGTCGCCAAACCATGCAATTGAACACTGGCTTTTACAGAGTCAGCGACAATGAAACGAGCACTACAGAACACATTCGTACAGAGGCTGTTCGTTCTGAACCAGTGAGATCTTTGAGCCTTTTGGGAAAGGCTTGGTTAATTCAGCATTACGAAGTAGCACCACTTTTTCGCTATGCTCGTCTACATTCAATTTCGCAGTAAACTGAAAGTTACCATCGTTTCGAATCTTGATGCTTTGGTTGTCACACTCAAACTTAACATCTTGCACCCGCTCACCTTTCTGAACATAAACGGGTACATAACTGTTGATGTGAAAGTTCAGTTGAAAGGCTGAACCATCACTGTTGGTTTTACTTGAAGACAACGCAATGTCTGATAGCTCTGCAGCTTTTGCTATTGGGGAAAACCACAAGTAAGCACGATATTCACCATCAGCCATGTCAGCAGGTAAAGCATTCATACGTAAGCGAACCGTGCGTCTTTGATTGGGTTTAAGTTCACGAATTATTGGTGGTGACACTTTAATCCAACTAGCGATATCTTCTGATTGCGCGATATTAGCGTCAGTTCGAACTAAGCCACTCGCCTTTACCGGGCGATAAATCGGTTTTATCTCCAAGCGAATCGGTTGATCTGAATTGTTTTCGACGACGATTTTTTCAGTCACCGAAGTGTCGGCATCCAGCACAAAACGAGTCGGTGCGATAAGTAACTGAGCATAGGCTTGTGTTGTGAAGATTAAGCCGAGAACACATGAGATAAACAACTTCATTTATAATTAACCTCAAAAGGAATTGTACTGGTGTAAAGGCCTGCTGGGTGGTTAGCGCCGATTTTCACTTTGGCACCAATACACAATAATTTGCTTCTTCCATTCCCTTTGATTTTGGCTCTACCACGCTTTGATAAGCCACAACCAAAATAGAACTTTCTAATACGCAGGCGTTTGGATTTGCGAGAATGGTTTAGATATTGCTTGGAAGGGAGAGAAACAACGATTTTTTTACCAGGCTCACCTTCAACATAAAAACGAACCACATAAACCTGACTATTGGATGGGTTTGAATCCGCATTCTGGCCCGACCCAGAGATATACATACCCGGAAATTTCACTTCCATATTCTCAGGAATAATTTCTAGCGCATGAAAAGGGCTGGAGTAAATCATCAGACCAATATAAATCGCGTATTTTAATAGAACACTCATAGTAAAAGCGGCTGCTTTATAGCAGCCACAATATTACACTGGTTTCATTTAATTACTGGTAAGTAACATCTACTGCAACGTTAGCAGTATATGTACCAGCAACTAATGTCGCACTTGAAGTACGTGCAGTACCACCAATATTAAGAGCCGCAGTACCACCGGTAAGAGTAATAGCGTTATTAAAGTCGAATTCAGCTGCAATCGTATTTACGCCGTTAACCAAGTTAGTATCAGAAATACTTACTGTTACTGCATCACCAGATTCTCCAGAAAGAGTAAATGCCGCCGCTCCAGCATCACCTTGAGCGATAACAACGTCCGTTGTGTTGTCTGAAGTGATGATACCGAAGTCAAGATCACTTGTTTTTGTCATTGTAATTGCTTGTTTTACTTCTAGTGTTGCATCAAAAGTGTCACTCACAGCGAAAACGTTCGCTGAAGAGATAGAAAGTGCAGATACAGCAACAACCTTAAAGACTTTGTTCATTTCTTTAATCCTTTATATAAAATCGGCTTTATTATTAGGGTTACCTAATAGTCAATCAAAGTTAACAATTAAGTAACAACAATCCTATTTAGAAAATATATATATTGACACTTATTTATAAAGAAATGAGGCGCAGTGAGAATAAGATCACGCAAATTGATATAAATAACACTAACGAAAATAATGGTATTAGAGTATTACTACCAATTAGATATAAAACTGGTTTTACATCTAATTCCTTTGTTTCTGTGTGTTATTTATATTTATAAAAACACCTCAACTTAAATAGTCCAAAAATAAGATAGAACATTCCCCCACTATTCTATTCAGATTCATCACTATATAGATCGACGTGTTGCAATATAGTCTCAAAAGTGAAACAAACTGATATCTACACAGTATTGTAATAAAAATGAAATATTAGAGTTTTCTTTATATCCAATTCAAACACGGATTATATAAAGTATTAAAAGTGAGACAGGTACAACTATCCAGTCAAATTAACCCCAACAATCAAAAATATCGAAAATGAAATCAAATCTAAGAGGATTGTATTGCGAAAAACACCTTGATTGGACAGATCCAAGACAGGCAAGTGAAGCAGTTTAAACATCTGCGCTACGGATTAGACATCTGCGCTGCGGTTTAGACACAAGCACAGCGGATTAGCCTCAGGTACAGGTACAGCCGATTAGCCACCAGTCAAAAAACAACGAGATGTTTCTAATCACACAGCTTTAGAGTACAAGACAAACAAACTCATTCGCGGTAAACCTGAAACCCGACTCATCGCGTCACAACAGTTAAGGTGACAAGATAGGTTAAAAAAGAGGTACACAGGCAGAATTGTGACCATAGAAAAGCCACAATTGGATTCAAACCCTTCCCCACCGACTCGATTGAATAGTAAAGCACCGTTTTCCGGCAATTTATTTGTGATCTGGGTTGCACGCGTACCGCATACTATCAGATACTGAACAAAACTAACCTTCAGCCACAGTAAACGTTCCGCGCTTGCTGTTCAGGAAATTCAATGAGTTCAGATAATCAGCCGACCTACTTCTTTTTCGATTACGAAACGTGGGGCGTTAGCCCAGCAAAAGACCGTCCGAGTCAATTTGCGGGTGTTCGTACCGACCAAGATTTCAATGTTATTGGAGAGCCTCTGGTTATCTATTGCCAACCTCCTGCTGATTACCTCCCTGCGCCAGAAGCAGCATTGATCACCCGTATCACGCCACAGAAAGCGGCTTCACAAGGTCTTCCTGAACCTGAGTTTATCGCTAAGATCCATGCTGAATTAGCGAAACCTAACACCACAAGCCTTGGCTATAACAGTATTCGATTCGATGATGAAGTAACGCGTTACACCTGTTACCGAAACTTCATCGACCCATATGCGTGGAGCTGGCAGAACGGCAACTCACGTTGGGATCTGTTAGATGTAATGCGCGCTGTTCACGCACTGCGCCCTGAAGGCATTGTTTGGCCAGAGAACGAAGAAGGTTATCCAAGCTTCAAACTGGAACACCTATCTGTGGCAAACGGCATTGAACATGAGAACGCGCACGATGCGATGGCCGATGTTATTGCGACCATCGAGTTAGCGAAGAAGCTGAAAGCTGCACAACCTAAGATGTTCGATTACCTCTACAACATGCGTCATAAGCGTAAGCTGAATGACCTGGTTGATATTGTAAACATGACACCATTGATGCACGTTTCGGGCATGTTTGGCCGTGACTGCAACTACACAAGTTGGATTGTGCCTATGGCTTGGCACCCAACCAATCAAAATGCCGTTATCGTGGTTGATTTAGCCAAAGATCCAAGCCCACTGTTAGAACTGGACGCAGATGAACTCAGAGACAGACTCTACACCAAACGCAGTGAACTGGGTGAAGACGAGCTACCCGTACCAATCAAATTGGTTCAACTGAACAAGTGCCCTATTCTTGCTCCAGCTAAAACGCTGACGGCTGAAAATGCCGAAACCATCGGTATTGATCGCCAACAATGCTTGAAGAACTTGGCACTGCTGCGCGAACACCCAGAGATCCGCGAAAAACTGATCGGCCTGTACTCACAAGAGCGAGAGTACGAAAAGAGTGATGATGTTGATACACACCTTTATGACGGTTTCTTCTCACCTGCTGATAAAACAGCGATGAACATCATTCGCGAAACTGACCCAAATAACTTGGCAGCTTTAGATATCACCTTCGGTGATGAACGTATTAAACCGTTACTGTTCCGTTACCGTGCGCGTAACTTCCCATGGACGCTCGACGAAGCTGAGCAATTGAAATGGGCGAACCATTGTCGTGAGTTTTATGAGTGCCGTTTAGAAGAGTACATGCTCAACCTTGAAAACCTCGCGCACGAACATGAAAGCGACGAGAAGAAAATGGCTATCTTGAAGGCGGTTTATCAATACGTAGAAAAGTTAGCTAGCTAATTCCATTATCAAGAGACGTAACACTTTGAAAGAAAGATTGATCCAACTGGTTTACTGCTTAATCTCCTTCACCTTAATCATAGGTGCACTTACAGCAGGTAACGCGTTACAGCACTTTTTGGATACCTCAATCCCAGGCAGTATTTTTGGCATGTTGATTCTGTTTGCCGCCATGGTGATTGGTATTGTTCCTTCGCACTGGGTACAGCCCGGTGCAAGCTTGATTATCCGCCTAATGATCTTACTGTTTGTTCCGATCAGTGTTGGGTTGATGGATCACTTCGACATGCTCATCGCGAACGCATTGCCAATTATGGCGAGCGCCGTTGGTGGCACGTTGTTGGTGTTGGTGTCCTTATCATGGTTCTTAGACCGCTTGCTTTCGAGAGGTAACTGATCATGTGGATTCTACTCACCATCGTGGTATTCCTGTTTGCTCGCTGGGTAAGTCAAAAAGTAAACTCGCCGCTTTGTAATCCCCTGCTAATCAGCATTGGTATCATCATTCCGATTCTCACCTTCTTCAGAGTACCGTTTGAAACTTACTATGCCGACAACACCTGGATTACCTACATGCTTCAGCCTGCGGTTGTTGCACTTGCTTACCCACTTTATGAACAGCTACCTCAAATCAGAGCCAACTGGCGCATCATTACCTTTGCTTGCACGCTAGGCAGTGTGATGTCGATGACAACAACAGCATTAATCGCAGTAGCATTTAAAGCGGACTTAACTTTGATTGCGAGCTTGTTAGGCAAATCAGTCACCACGCCAATTGCAATGGAAGTATCGAGCCATTTAGGTGGTGAAGCAGCGATTGCGGCAATATTGGTATTGATTGTGGGTCTATTTGGGGCAATTTTTGCTTACCCAATCTACAATCTCATTGGTATTAAGAGCCCTATTGCACGAGGTTTAACCATGGGTACCGTGTCTCACGCTTTAGGCACCGCGACTTGTGCGGAAAAGAATCAGGAAGATGCAGCATTCAGTTCTCTGGCTCTTGTGCTTTGTGGCGTCATTACCTCGATCATCGCACCGAGTATATTTTCGCTCGTGGTTTGGTTCTATTCTTAACCTAAACGATCACTACGCGATTCAGCCCAACCAGAATGCTGTTTATTACAGTGTCTGTTTGGGCTTTTTATTCGCATTTATTTAGCAATAGCAGTCAAGTCACGGTCTTTTACGAGCACTAAGTGCGATATCAGCTGTATAAATGGCTCTTGTAATCGATTTCAAGTGTGACCTCACTCTAATTATGCAAACCAATGTAACAGCAACAATTCAATAGTGATCTTTATCACAGAAAATTCCTGAGCAATGCATAAACTTAAAGCCTAAGGTCAATTAAGGATTCAACATGAACAGTCGTATTACCCTGGCGCTGGAAAGTGCTCCATCATCAATGAAAGCGCTTTTGAGTGACATCGTATTAGCAGACAACTTTGACGCGACATTGTCTCCAGAACAATTTGCTAGCCTACTGCAAGCAAGTGGTCTAGCGGATGACGAACTACGTATTGCGCTACTTCCTTTTGCCGCAGCGTATTCTTACGCTCCGTTATCTGACTTTTATGTTGGTGCAATCGTGCGTGGTTTGTCTGGTACTCTGTATTTTGGTGCAAACCTTGAAATTGCTGGAGCTCAACTTGGTCAAACCGTTCACGCTGAGCAATCTGCAATCAGCCACGCTTGGATGAAAGGCGAGCAAGGTATCTCAGATATCACCATCAACTTCAGTCCTTGTGGTCACTGTCGTCAATTCATGAACGAACTGACAACAGCAAAAGAACTTAAAGTTCAGCTTCCACAACGTGATGAAATGTCTCTGCAAGAGTACCTACCAGACTCGTTCGGCCCTGCTGATTTAGGTGTGACAACTGGCCTAATGACAAAGCTTGATCATAAGTACACGACCGAAGAAACAGCACCTATTGTTGTAGAGGCGCTAGCAGCACTAAACCGCAGCCATGCTCCTTACACCAAAAACCTAAGTGGTGTTTCATTACAACTGACGTCAGGTGAGATTTTCACGGGTGCTTACGCAGAAAATGCAGCGTTCAACCCGAGCCTACCACCTCTGCAAGTCGCGTTAATTCAACTTAAACTAGCTGGCTTCGATTTCGAACAAATTGAAAGTGCTGCTTTGGTTGAAATCGCGGAAGGTAGCATCAGTCACCTAGCGGACACGCAATCTACATTAGAAGCGATTAATCCCGACATTCCAGTGACTTACTTAGCAATCTAAGTACATATAATTAACAAAAATTTAAATAAGCGGCCCTAATTAACAGGGCTGCTTTTTTTATGCCTGTAATTAACGCAACAACTTGCGCAAACGTTTGCTTTTGTCATTGAAATAAGTATGATCACCCCGTTTTCAATCAATCGTTCAAAAGATCGGAAGGAATTTCTATGTTTGGTACTGCTACTCGTGAAAATGCTACTCGTGTACTTCTATTAGGTTCAGGTGAACTCGGCAAAGAAGTTGCTATCGAGTGCCAACGTTTAGGTTTGGAAGTTATTGCTTGTGACCGTTATGCAGACGCACCAGCAATGCAAGTTGCGCATCGTAGCCATGTATTAGACATGTTAGACGGCGATGCACTTCAAGCGATCATTGAACTAGAAAAGCCAGATTATGTGGTTCCTGAAATTGAAGCTATTGCCACCAGCAAACTGGTAGAGCTAGAAGCGCAAGGCTTAAATGTCGTTCCAACTGCGAATGCGACCAAGCTAACGATGAACCGCGAAGGTATCCGTCGTCTAGCTGCAGAAGAGTTGAAACTGAGCACTTCTCCTTACCGCTTTGCAGACACCTTTGAAGATTTCTCAGCCGCTGTTGAATTCGTCGGCATGCCTTGCGTTGTTAAGCCAGTAATGAGCTCTTCAGGTAAAGGTCAAAGCGTTATCAAAACAGAAGAAGACATTCAGAAGTCTTGGGACTACGCACAAGAAGGCGGTCGTACTGGCGCGGGTCGTGTAATCGTTGAAGGCTTCATCGACTTCGATTACGAAATTACGCTACTTACCGTTCGCGCAGTCGACGGTGTTCACTTTTGTGCGCCTATCGGTCACCGCCAAGAAGACGGTGATTACCGTGAATCATGGCAGCCACAAGTGATGTCAGACAACGCACTTAAAGCCGCGCAATACACGGCTGAACAAGTGGTTAACGCACTAGGTGGTCACGGTATCTTTGGTGTCGAGCTGTTTGTTAAAGGCGATCACGTTATCTTCAACGAAGTATCCCCTCGCCCACACGATACTGGCTTAGTGACATTGATGTCTCAAGACTCATCTGAATTCGCACTGCACGTACGTGCCTTTACTGGTATGCCGATCAAGTCCATCACGCAATACGGCCCGTGTGCATCAGCGGTTATCCTTGGCCAAGGCACTTCAACCAACATTCGTTTTGAAGGTCTTACAGAGGCGCTAGACGCACCACAAACGCAGGTTCGCTTGTTTGGTAAGCCTGATATCGATGGCCGCCGTCGTCTAGGTGTGGCGCTTACTCGTCGCAACAGCACTGAGACAGCGATTGAAGATGCAATTGAGAGCGCGTCAAAAGTAAAAGTGATTTACTAACCAGCTATTCAATCCTGAACAATCACGAGTTCAAATCTGAACAGTAAAAAAAGACGGGCTATCGAGCCCGTCTTTTTGTTGGTGTTATCTGTTGGCTTAACTAAGCAGACGGAACTTAAGCGTCTGACTCAATCAAATACACTTCTTCACTGAAGCGAGACAAGCCCTTCTTAACAATCTTCGGATGTTCATCGTCCGCTATATCTTGGTTCAACAATGTGATTTTGTATCCTGCAAACAATTGATCAATCTCTAACTTAGGTACGCTAAACGGAGGCCCCGCCATCTCGTTTTGGTCGTAATCCAGAGTCACCAGAAGGATCTTACCACCCGGTTTCAGCAGTTGTTTCAAACGCTCTACATACTGCACTCGCATCTCTTCAGGCAATGCGACTAAAGACGCGCGATCATAAATGGTATCGACAGGCTGGATTGGCGCCGTGAAGTAATCGCCTGTGTAGATGTTCAGTTCATCGAATTGGTAGAGCTCGTGCTGACCGCTAATTTGAGTCACAGTCGGGGTATAAAGGTGCTCTGCAAAAAATGCGCGAACCGCAATCTGGCTTAACTCGACACCTTGAACATCTTCATGCTTTGAAGCTAGCCAAATCAGATCTTCACTTTTACCACAAAGTGGAACAAACACACTCTTCTCGTAGCTAGGCTCAGTCTTTTCCCAAAATTTAATCAGAAGTGGGTTTACATCTTCGAGGTGGAAACCAATTTGGTTGGCTGCCCATTTATTGTGCCAAAATTCAGGATTATTCATCTTTCGTTCATGTTAAACAGTCATAATGCAAGGGTACAGTATAGAGAGGTAAGAGCAACCTTAGCTTGGTTTAAAGTACCAAATTGCTTTCGATAAAATCAGAAACTGGCTTAGTTCAAAGTTCTGATAATTGCGGAACTAACGGTTGGATTATTTGTCTATATCTTCACATTTTAAAGCAATATTAAACGTTAGAGTTGGTTTCTGTCTTAGCTAGCCCCATTTAATATGTAGTGAGTTTAGTTAAGCTGTTTTTACTCTTGTGCGTTACTGGTTACCCCTTTTGACTACCCGTTTTTTGTAACCTTGTATTTTGGAGTTTGAATGAGTGTATTTCTCCGTACGACGGCCCTAATGCTTTTGGTATTGAGCCGAGCGCCTGCATTCGCAGCAGCACCTGTTTCAACAAGTTCAACTGATCAAACGCGCACTCCTGCGCAAAACCAAGTATCTTCAAACGTATTCCGTCATAGTTTGAGCGGCCTTTACGGCATCAAAGCCTTCGACTCACGCCCGACTCAGCCTTACACCGACTTCGATATTCTGTACAGCAAAGCGCATCAAGGCCAAGCTGAACTAGAAACTATCTGTAAAAGTACTGCCCTACTCACCAATTCTGAAGCGCTATTTGCTGGCGTTAAATCTCAAGCTCGTGCAGAAGAAAAAATCGCCCTTGAGCTTGATGGTGATGTGACAAAAATTACCGACTTAGCCCGTGCAACTATCATCGCAAACGATGTCGAGAGCTTGGTTGAAGTTTACGAAGCGTTAAGCCGTGAAGCAGACGTTGTTAAGCTGAAAAACAAGTTTAAATCACCAGCTGACTCTGGCTACCGTGACCTTAACTTGTTGGTTCGTTTACCTAAAACCAACATCATTGCAGAGGTTCAACTTCACTTAAAAGCAATTGCTGATGTGAAAAGTGGTCCTGAGCACGAGCTGTACGAAATTATCCAAGGCATTGAGCGTCACGCAATTGCAGAACATCGCCCAATCAACGATATCGAAGCGGCACAAATTAATAGCCTAAGACGCCAATCTTTAGAGCTTTACCAACAAGCATGGCAACCGTACATCACAACGCACATTAAAGCGGCTTAGTCACTGACTAAACAATTATCATAAACAAGAACGACAAAGGGCTGCATAATCGCAGCCCTTTGTTTTATCTATTGTTTTGCTTATCGTTATCTACTGTTTTACCCACCGAACCTCGTAGAGACCAACTTAACTAGTGTTCCCAGAGAAAGCTCACCTACTTGTGATAATACTCTTTAGTGCGATTGTATAAGTCCAATGGCTTCAACGTACCATAGAACGCGGCTACGTCTTGTAGGTCTTCATCTGAAAGGTGTTTGACCACAGACTGCATGTACAAATCTTGGCGTTCATCACTTTTAAAATCACGCAGCTGTTTAAGAATATACCCCGCTTTCTGACCTTTGATGTTTGGATAAGATTGTACGAAGGGAATAATTTTGTCGCCATGACACTGGCTACATAGATTTTGAACCAACTTCTCACCTGACACTAAGCTAGGTATGTAATCGTTGGTGATTACCTTGCTATCGACAAGCGTTTCAACCTCAGTTTTAGCTTCCGCTTTAGTCTTCGACACTGGTTCCGACTCTATTCCTAATGATTCGACTCGCGAGGCAACTTTATCTTCAGTGCTCGGCTGTTCATCAGTACACGCCGACAACAACAAAACTACTGATACAGCGGCTATCGCAATAGCTCTATTTGCAGTAACTCTATTAGCAATAGCTCTATTAACAACAGCTCCTTTCGCCACAATTCCATTCACAAGAGAGGTCCGTTTTAATCGATTGATGATCATTGGCTCTCTCCCGGCATAGGTGGCATCAAAGCGCTATCAATAGGCTTGCGACGATACTTGTTCATATCGATGCCTTTGTCTTGATAGTAGGTACTGAGGTAATCCAATACCGGATCCCAAGTATCAGACAGATCCCACAGCCCTTGAGTGTCGACCATCCACTGAATGGTTTCACGCCATTGCGCTCTGTTGCCGCTGTTCTGAGCAACGATTAAGCTGGTATGACAGGCGTTACATTGCCCTTTCACGGTCTCCCAACCGGGTGCCATGATCAGCCCCGACGCTTTATCTACGCCATAGTACTCTTTTGGGTTCTCTGGAATGTCTTCAGCATGAACAAGCATCGACGTTAATAAGCTACACACCAATGCCGCTCTCATTATGCCTTTACGGTAACTGCGTTTGCTTACAGGAGTTGAGTCTGTATGAAATGAACGGTCATCAATAGGCTTATTGGAAATAGACAGCATCACGACACTCTTACTGCGATACGGTGGCAACCATTAAACAGGTAACCTTTCGGATTCCATTGCGGTTGCACGACTGGCTGGCTATCGCCTTCGCTATCGGTCGCCTTCGCCCAGATCTCATAATAGCCTGTCATGGGAAGGTCTAGATCGGCTTCCCATTGTTGCCACGCGCCCTTGTTTACCGGCTTATTCAGCTTTGCATCATGCCAAGTGGTGCCGTAGTCGTAACTCACTTGCAGCTTCTCAACAGTTCTTAACCCAGCCCAAGCATGACCACTGACTTTAACCTTCTTACCGAGGGCAAACTCTGTCCCACTTTTTGGAGAAGTAATCAGCGACTTCACAATCATCTCTTCAATGATTCGGAAATCTTTGTTATCCACTTTCTCACCCGGAGCGATTGGGTTCTTAGGCACTTGATAAGCAGGAGCCGCCATCTTGTGGCCATCATGAATCTTGTTTCGAATACTGATGCCTGTTGTGCATTTCTGAGAAACAGAAGCCGGTCGACCGCCAAATACAGTTCGTAGCGGATAACCATGGAGATAAGGAATTGGCTCGCCATTCATTTCCCATGCAATCAAGGCGTTATCGTTCATCGCCGCTGCAATAGGAACGCCACGTGAAATCGCCTCACCTTTACCACTCAAGTGCTTATCAAAGCCATGGTTACCCACATAAACCGCATCATCTTTAATGCCACAGTCTTTAAGCACATCACTCAACAACACACCTGTCCACTGTGAACAATAAACACCAGCATTGTTCCATTGATTGCCTTTAGTGCTCGGATAAAAATTGTTACGGCTGTTACCACCACACTCCAACACAAGGCTTTGCGTGTGATGTTTAAACTTAGATTTGAGCTCAGCTATCGTGTAGGTTTTGCTCTGTTTAACCGACTCACCTTTCACTTCGAAGGTCCAAGTATCTGGGGCCATCTCCGTAAAATCTGGCATCAAGCCATTCCAACGAACAAAGGGAACATCTACAGGAGTCACAGCAGGTGCGAGCATACTTTCTGGCGGATACGCATTCAAAGGGTTGGTATTTAAAACGGTGTAGTAATCCGGTAGATCTTCTGCTTTTGCCCACGTTAATGCATTGATGTCCAGTGCTGCTAAACCTTCAGGGCGATTCGCGGCAAATACCCACGACACCGGCAATGCAGATACTGCGGTTGCTGAAAGCGCGGCTTTAAGGAACTGTCTTCTATCTAAACTCATTGCGGTGACCCTGTGTTATTCAGTTGGTAAAAGTAATTAGCTAACTTCTTGATGTCTTCTTCTGACAATAGTTGCGCGACTTTAGACATCGTTTTGTCCTTACGCTTGCCACTTTTAAAGTCAGTCAGTTGCTCAGTAAGGTAGACTTGGTTTTGCCACTTAAGGTTAGGGATAGAGGGAAACGAGGTGTCGCTGTTACTGCCATGACAAGCAATGCACATATTGGCGAGTTGCTGGTACTCAGCTGCCGAAGCGACAGTCGATAAAAAGAGTAACATCAAAGCTAAAGCGGACTTACGCAAAGCTTCTCCTTAGATTTAGATCAACAAAATAGATTAACTAGCTGCTTATTGATCGCATTACAGCAAATTACTCGGCAGATTTAAATTCAATTAGATTTAACCTCTGTTCAATTTCACTGAACGGATTTAAAAAGCCAATGAGATACACTTAATTCATACTCTCTAGCTGTCCATTTTAAATGTATGGTTTATCTTTTATTCCAACTCCTCTCATCTAACCTAAAAACAGACCGATCGTAGTCAGTTCAAATAAGTCACAAATATCTGGGTGATTGCTCTTTATCCCTTTAAGTTTTTTTGCTTAGATACAATTTCAACCATTTGACAATTAAAGGGATTTCGTCATATGAATATCAAAACATCTGCGATTTTCGTGCTCTCCGCTCTAGCGTTACCTTCTCATGCCAATGAGTGCGGTGAGTTCACGATAGCCGATATGAACTGGAACTCGGCAAGCCTAATAGCACACGTAGACCAATTCATTCTTAATGAAGGTTATGGCTGCGACGCACAACTTATCCCCGGAGATAGCGTACCAACGGGTACCTCTATGATCGAAAAAGGTCAACCAGATGTCGCGCCCGAACTTTGGACAAACGGAATCAAAGAAGCACTCGACAAAGGCGTAGCGGATAAACGGTTACGTTATGCAGGTAAGTCGCTGGTTAATGGGGGTGAAGAAGGGTTTTGGGTCCCGAACTACCTTGTTGAACAGTACCCAGAGCTTACAACCATTGAAGGTGTGATTAAAAACGCAAAGCTGTTTGAACACCCAGAAGATGATGAGAAGTTTGCGTTTTATAGCTGCCCTGCGGGTTGGACTTGTCAGATTACCTCCGGTCACCTGTTCGATGCGCTTAAGTTAGAAGATCACAATTTTGAAATGGTTGATCCCGGCTCAGGCGCCGCTTTGGCAGGTACGATAGCGAAAGCTTACGAACGCAAAAAAGCATGGTTTGGATATTACTGGTCGCCTACGCCTGTGCTAGGTAAGTATGAGATGGTTAAAGTTGATTTTGGTAGCGGTATCGACGTCGAGGAATTTCGAAACTGCACGACTCAACCTGACTGTGAATCACCTAAAGTAACCATGTTCCCACCAGCGCCGGTTCACACGGTAACAACGGAGAGCTTCGCAACGAGCCAGCCTCTTGCCTACGAATACTTCCAGAAACGTGGTTTCACCAATCAGAAAATGAGTCAGATGTTAGCTTGGATGGAAGACAATCAAGCGGATGCAGAAGAAGCTATGTATTACTTCTTAGAAAGCTCTCCAGAAGTTTGGAAGCCTTGGGTGTCTGAAGAGATCGCAAGCAAGGTTCAACAAGCCCTTTAGATCGAAGATTCAAAGGCAGAGGCCTAGTCTCCGTTTTAGCATCTAAAGTAAGTTCGTTACGGGGAACAGGAAGGAGATGGAGTTTGAGAGTTTGAGAGTTTGACAAAGATTACTCGAAGTTAAAGAAATACGTTTCGCTTAAACTCTATGCAGATACAAAAAGACCACGCTAGGCGTGGTCTATTGCTTGGCTACTTCTCGATTTTAATATTTTCAACTCGGGCCTTTAGTTTTTGTCCCGGTCTGAAAGTAACAACACGTCGAGCAGAAATTGGAATGTCTTCACCAGTTTTCGGGTTACGACCAGGTCGCTCGTTTTTCTCGCGAAGATCAAAATTACCAAAACCAGACAGTTTTACCTGTTCGCCATTTTCGAGTGCTTTACGAACTTCTTCGAAAAACACTTCAACCGTTTCCTTGGCATCCCGCTTGCTGTATCCGAGTGTCTCAAACAGGTTCTCAGCCAAATCGGCCTTAGTGAGTGCCATAAAACTTTCCTCAAAGCTATGTTAAACATTGCTACTATCGTGAGTAGCGCCAAAGCATTTACCCTATTCAATCAATGAGATAAGGTCATTTACAAGGAAAGTGTATGCCAAGCTTCTGATTTTCGCCAACTTTTTTATCTTAACTATTTAATTATTCTTTCAAATCAGAAAGATAACTCGCTTCAAAATTCACATATATAGCTAAAAACCATCTATTCAACAGCTTCCAAATGGAGTTATATTCTATATAAACAACATTTAATAGAATTTAAAACTTTAGCGATCTAAATAATAATTTTTGAGACTTTTCTCCGATACCCAATAAAATCAGCCACTTGATTTGATATGGAACTCAACAGAGGTTACTAATTAAGCGTTATTAAATATGAGATTTGTATCATTTCAGAATTTAATTCGAATTCACTTATAACAACCCACTCTCTTTTGGCGTTTTAATCAGTAATCCAATCATTATAAGAAAGCTTCTTTGACACAACATGCAAAATGATGGGCAATAAACGGCTATTATTCATCTACAAAGTAAGCCTGAAAAGAGAGATCCCACCTAAGAGGTTGTTTAAGTAAAAGTTCGTTTCATATAGTCAGTTGTTATGTTATAACATATCTACATTGTCACTAATTTTGTGGATTGAATGAGAGACATCGAAGCGATCATCGAGCACGTAAAACAAGGCTGTAAAACGAACGGAAAACAGTTTACCGCTAAAAGACTGTTGATACTGCGTGCACTGGTTCATGCCGACAAAGCGCTGTCTGCGTATGAAATCGTTGAGTATTGTAAGGAACACTTTGATCAACACGTTCAAGCGATGTCGGTTTACCGAGTGTTGGAGTTTCTTGAAGAGCAGCACTTAGCGCACAAACTGCAAGTCTCTAATAAGTACATACTTTGCGACCATATCCTTTGCGATCATGAGCACGGCATCCCGCAGTTTTTGATTTGCTCTAAGTGCGACAAAATCAGCGAGCAAACCATCGCCCCTTCCATCATTCGCGATCTTCAATCTCACGCAAAGCAAGAAGGCTTTACTGTAACAAGCCCCCAGTTAGAGATTAGCTGCGTATGTGATGAATGCGTCGATATATAAATATTCCGCTCCAGGTAGGCCTAGCGGCACTAAAAAACTAAAGAGCTCAATATGTTAAGAAGAAACCCTAGCGGCCATATGCCGAACGTGTCGGAAACCGCCTTCATTGACCCGACCGCTATCATCTGCGGTAAAGTCATCATTGAAGATAACGTGTTTATCGGCCCTTACGCCGTCATTCGTGCCGACGAGGTTAACGAACAAGGCGACATGGAAGCAATCGTGATTCAGCGCGATACCAATATTCAAGATGGTGTCGTCATACACTCAAAAGCAGGAGCAGCGGTTACCATTGGAGAACGCTCTTCTATCGCTCACCGCTCTATCATTCATGGGCCATGTGAAGTTTGTGACGATGTCTTTATTGGCTTCAACTCGGTGGTATTCAATGCTGTGATTGGCAAAGGTTGCGTCATTCGCCACAACTGTGTGGTAGATGGCCTCGATTTACCGGAAAACTTCCATGTTCCACCAATGACCAATATAGGCTCAGGGTTTGACTTAAATAGCATCTCCAAAGTACCGCCTGAATACTCCGCATTTTCAGAGTCTGTGGTATCAGCCAACCACACCCTAGTTCAAGGCTACAGGAGAATTGCTAATGAGCTCTGATAAGTCACCTATGTTAGGCATTCCAACCAACATTATTACCGGGTTCCTTGGAGTGGGAAAAACTTCTGCGATTCTCAACCTGATGAAGACCAAACCAGAAAATGAACGCTGGGCTGTGCTAGTGAATGAGTTTGGAGAAATCGGCGTTGATGGTAGCTTGATTCAAGGTAACCAGACCACACAACAAGTGTTCATTCGTGAAGTACCCGGTGGTTGCATGTGTTGTGCGGCAGGTTTACCGATGCAAATCGCGCTCAATCAACTGCTTACCGAAGCCAAACCCGATCGTTTGTTAATCGAACCAACAGGGCTTGGTCACCCTAAAGAAGTGCTACAAGTTTTGTCCTCTGAGCATTACCGTAAAGTACTATCACTGCAGAAAAACGTGACTCTAGTCGATGCACGGAAGCTCTCTGATTCTCGCTATGCAGATCACGATACCTTCAATCAGCAAATCACCATTGCCGATACCGTAGTTGGTAACAAAGTCGACCTATACCAAGATGGCGACGCAGAGAGGCTGGCCGAATACGTTACTGAAATTTGCGACCCGAATACCAAGCTAGTCTTCGCTTACCATGGAAAAATCCCTTTTGAAGAGTTCGAAGGAGATACAAACTTCTTTGGCCAACAAGCGCACCACCATCATCATCACCAGCAAAAAAAGCCGCTCGCTTCAGAAATACCGATGCCAGAAAGCGGCATGATCAAAGCGACTAACCAAGGTGAAGGTTTTGAAAGCGTTGGTTGGCGATTCTCTGCAGAGAAACTGTTTGACCACCAGCGTTTGAGATACTTTTTAATTGGATTGAAAGCAGAGCGGATGAAAGCGGTATTCATTACTCAAAGTGGTATTTTCGGGTACAACTTAACAGAGGATGGCTTGACGGAATCAGAACTCGATGAGTGTATCGAAACCAGAATAGAAGTGATCGGTCTAGAAATAGACGACGATCTTGAGAGCCAGTTACTTGAGTGCATGATCACTTAAGTCATAGAAAGAAATAAGCCCACTAGCCTTGTATACCAAAGCTAGTGGGCTTATTTGTCATCCAAAGCTGCTCATGCAATAGCAGCTTTCTTCAATCATTTTTGTTCAGCAAGTGTTTGTGTCGCTTTGGTATTCGTTACATTCGCAGGTTTCACAATCAAACCAATCCCGACAAGAAACAGTATTGATGCAACAACCTGAGCGACAGACAGCACCTCGTCATACATAAAGTAACCACTTATCAATGCGAAGATAGGCACTAACAAGGTTAACGGCGCGGTCGTGCTTAACGGGTATTGGATTAGCAACTTATTCCATACCCAATAACCAAATAGCGTGGTTGGGTAAGCCTGAAACAGCACCGCAGTCGTCGTGTTCCAATCCCATTGTTCGATGCCCTGCCAGATAATTTGGTCACCATGTAACATCACGGCAAATAACACTAATGGCACCGGAGCAAACAGCATCCCCCAGACATTGAACGCAAAAGCTTGAGTGGTTTTCGATGCCTTAACAATCACGCCCATCAAGGTCCAACTGCACGCCGCAATCATAATCAAGATCACGCCATTAACGGTGACATTACCCGTAGCTGCAGATACCAATACCGCCAACGCACACATAGCTAGCATCGCACCCAATAATTTACGAATAGAAGCACTCTCCTTGAACACCCACACGCCAACCGCCATGCCGATTAATACGTTGGTTGAAAGCAAGACCGATGAAAGCCCCGAAGACAAACCCGCAGTAATCGACCATGAAGCCATACCCCAAATTCCCACACCGAACACAAAGCCATAACTGACTAAGTAGCGCCAAGCAACATTAGGTCTCGCCACGAAAAATATCACCGGAATCACCGCTAGCGAAAAACGCGCAGCAGTGGCTAATAATGGATGAACGTTGGTCACACCCATCTTGATCATCGAGAAATTGAACCCCCAAATCGCCATGACGAATACCGCTAACAACAAATCATTTCTTTTCATACTGACCCCTCCTTTGTTTCGAATGAGTATCCCTTGAACAATAAAACCAGTACAGATACAATTTTTATAATAAAAACCAGTACAGTTAATAACGGTCGTGACAATGAGTATCTACAGAAAGCTAGCCAATCAGTTTATCGATGAGATAGAAACAGGCAAAAGACCGGAAGGCGGACGCATGCCTTCGCTACGTCAATTGGCCAAGCAACAGGCGATCAGCATGTCGACCGTGGTGAGCTGTTACCAAGAACTGGAATCACAAGGCTGGATACATTCTCGACCGCAAGCAGGGTATTTTGTCTCGCCTCACAAGCCGCCTCACTCAACGCCTGAGTGGGCACAGTTTGAGAGTAAGATATCGAGCGTTAAGCAAACCTCTTCGACCCACAACTCAATCAATGGGCCTTTAGGGGTTTCGAGCACCACTAATGATGAGCAGTCGATCGTTGAACTGGAACGAAGTTTTCGTCGCGCTATTAGGCGTATGAGCAACAGGCTTAACCATTACCCAGATACACAAGGTGAGCCGATTTTACGACAGGCATTATCCACTCATTTTGCCAAGCTCGATGTGCACTTTTCACCTGAAGAGATGGTGATTACGGCTGGCTGTATGTCTGCGATTAAGGCCGCACTTGAATCTTGCACTAAAGAAGGCGACACCATCGCTATTAGCTCGCCATGTTTCAACGGTATTCTGGAATTGCTCGGACAAATGTCGCGAAAAATCATCGAGATCCCGTCTCTAGATGATGGTGTCGACTTGCAACAACTGGAAGCGAATTTGAAGAATAAACGAGTGGATGCCGCGATCTTTTGTACCTCTCATATGAACCCTCAAGGGATCAACATGTCAGCCACTCAAAAGCAGAAACTGGCTGAATTAGCGAATCACTATCGAGTGCCGATCATTGAAGATGATGTGTATCTGGAGCTTTCTTATTCCTCACACACGCCATTGCCAGCAAAATACTATGACAAAGGCGGCTATGTATTATGGTGTGGATCAGTATCGAAAAGCCTGTCACCGAGCTACCGATTAGGATGGTGCTTACCGGGTAGGTTTATCAACGAATACAAGGCTCAGTTTTCTGCTGCAAGCTATGGCGTTGCCCTGCCGATTCAGCTTGCGGTTGCTGACTTTATTGAATCTGGTCAATACGCAAAAAACGTTCGAAGAAGGTGTGCTCAAATCCTTTCATTACGCCAGCAATACCTAAGCTATTTAGCTCAGCATCTTCCTCAAGATGTGAAGATAAGTAACCCACAAGGTGGCATGGTACTTTGGCTGCAAATACCCAACTTGAACCAATCAACCTTTGCTCAGGCAGTTGCCGACCAGAACATTGATATCAGGCTTGGACACCTGTTCAGCACTCTCGACCTTTACAGCAATTGCTTACGCATCAATATTGGTTACTCGTTAAAGGGGAAAGCCAAGCAGCAATTGGACGACTTAATAGAACTGATTCACATTCATAGGTAATACGTGCTAATTCATAAACGAAGCTAGCAAACCGTAGCTTTTCATAGCCATTCGAACACCGAATTTTAATAGCCTTTTATCATAATAAAGAAGGCTATTATTCCCATCTGAACTAGGTTAAAGCCCCGAACCGTAAGGAAAATCACTCGCCTCAAAACCCTTAAATACTGAGTTTGCAAGCACGCACAAAAATATGCAACTTGGCTAATGACACCTCACTTTTAATCGTCAATATACAGCCGTCAGCGCTGGCGTTTTCCTGTATTTGAAGAGAACTATTATGAGTGATAAAACAAAAACCAAACCACTACCTTCCTTTATCGAAGAACGCTTGAACTTCTATATTCAAGACCTAATTACCCAGAACCAAAGCCAAAAGCATTTGGTTTTGGGTAAACGTCCACCACGCAACGCTGTTGTCATGCAGAGCAATGATTACCTAGCCCTGTCACACAACAAGCCGATCCAACAAGCTCACCAAGCGGCGATCAGTGAACACGATGACAACGTGGTGATGTCGGCCATTTTCCTGCAAGACGATGAGTCTAAACCTGCGTTTGAAACCGAACTCGCAAGCTATGTGGGAATGGAGAGCTGTTTGCTTTCTCAGTCTGGCTGGGCTGCTAATATTGGGCTATTGCAAACCATCTGCCCACCAAGCACACCTGTGTACATTGATTTCCTTGCACACATGTCGCTTTGGGAAGGAATCCGCGCTGCCGGCGCAGTTGCCCACCCGTTTATGCATAACAATATGAATCACCTGCGCAAACAGCTAGAACGCCACGGCTCAGGCGTCATTGTTGTCGACTCGGTTTACAGCACAATTGGAACCATTGCCCCACTACGCGACATCTACGAAATGGCGCAAGAGTTTGATTGTGCGGTCGTCGTTGATGAATCCCATTCACTAGGTACACATGGAGAAAATGGTGCAGGCTTAGTCCAAGCATTAGGACTCACCAACCAAGTCGACTTCATCACCGTTAGCTTGGCAAAAACCTTTGCTTACCGCGCTGGGGCAATCCTTGGCCCTAAACAACTGTCTAGAACCTTGCCGTTTGTGGCGTACCCTGCGATTTTTAGCTCGACAGTATTACCACAAGAGGTGGTTCGTTTAGAGAAAACGTTAGAAGTGATCAAAGGTGCAGAAGACAAACGAGAAGCCTTATTCAATCGGGCTAAGTCGTTGACTACGGGGCTAAAGCGAATTGGCTTTAACATCCGCAGCGAGTCTCAAATTGTAGCGCTAGAGTGCGGCAATGAAAGAAACACTGAACGAGTGCGTGACTTCCTAGAACAGCGTGACGTGTTCGGTGCGGTTTTCTGCCGCCCCGCGACGGGCAAGAACAAAAACATCATCCGCTTTTCGGTCAATGCCGACATGACGCCAAGAGACATTGACCATGTGCTCACGGTTTGTCACGAAGCGTACCATCACCCCGAGTTAGAGTTCGTGTAACCTTTTTCGAACCGTATTTATAACCAACACCAACGGCAGGACTGAATGGACGCTATCATGTCGCGATACAAAAAGAGCCCAGCAATTCGCTGAGCTCTTTCTTGAATCTATGTCTACCCACTGCCCGTGAACTTCAGACGATTACATCCGCTAAATCCAGTGAGCAATTTTATCGAACAGTCGGTTTTTGTCGGCAGGTTTAACAATAAAGTCCGACATGCCTGACGATTCCATCTTTTCCAAGGTAACGGGAGAACTGTCACCCGTGTGAGCAATAATCGGCACCGAAGAGTATTCTTTGTCGGCACTTCGAATACGGCGAGAAGCTTCAACACCGTCCATGATTGGCATTTCAATATCCATTAGGATCAAGTCGATGTCGTCGGTATCAAGCGCATCTAAGGCTTGTTGGCCATCTTCTTTCTGCACAACATCAAAACCCTGCTTTTCCAATAACATTGCCGTAAATCGGCGTAGAGACTCGTTGTCATCGACCACCATAATGGTACGTTTAGTGGTGGCCTCTAGCGGTTTTACAGCAACCGATGGCATCACATAGTTGGAGTCAAACAGTAAACGATCAATGGTCGCTTTGGTATTCAGTAGCCAAACTTGCGTTTCCACCCAAATAGGCTCGAAAGAGATGTTACGCACACGCTTGATAGGATGACGCTCATACAAGTAAATGATTCGCGCCTCAGTGAACGAAAGTAACGATTCAATCCTATCGAGGCAATTGGCTCTTAAATCCAAGCTCTCCATATCAACGAAAATCAAGTCGAACTCAAACTGATATTCCTTATTCTGAAGCGCTGATGCCACATCCAAAATCTCTAGGTCAAAACCCATAAAGCGAGATATTTCAGTCATTTTACTGGAAAGCACTGTCTGATCACTGATCATCAGCACCGTCTTGAGTTTAGTCAGTTCGCTCTTGATTTCCTCTACCGAATTGGAAGTCAAAGAGGGGAAAATCATCGTGAACTGTGTCCATTGATCCACTTCAGACTGGCATTTAATCTCACCACCAAACGAGCGCATGACCTTCTGACAAAATGGCAAACCTAAACCGTAATTACCCGACTGGCCTGTGGTGTAAAAGTCTTGGAAAATACGACGAATAATATCGCTCGAAATACCAGAGCCGTTGTCCGTCACCATAATTTGGTTCGTCACTTCATCGCTGAACATGGTGACATGAATGTGAAAATCTTCAGGGCTACGATGATGGAACGCATTCTTGAACAGGTTATACATGACGTATTTCAGCAAGGTGTCGCTGCCCAAGAACTCAAAGTTACTCTGCACATCCAAGGAGATTGCTGACTTATCAGCAGAGCGCTTGTAATTGAAGCTGTCTATCGCATTCTCAACCACCGCTTGCGCTGAATGCTTCTTAAACGTAGAGCGAGAGACTCGGTTTTCATCAATTGAAGTCAGTAACAGATCTATCGTTTCGTTACCGGAATGAATGATCTCCATCGCTTCATCACCCACTTCACGCAGCTGAATCACTTCCTCATTGCTTAACGCATATTGCCCTTTTTGATCGCCACTTTTAGGGTTCGGCAATATGGACTGCATGACATCAATAGAGGTAAGCAAACCGCTTAGAGGGTTTCGCATCTCATGGGCGATACCTGCACCAAAAGACTTCGCCAATGACACCTTGTTTTCATGTTCCACCTGATTGCGGAAGTAGAACAAGTTGCCGAATAAGTAGATAAACAAAAAGATTGGCACATGCGTCCAATCCATTGTGAGTTCTAGGTAGAAGCCTTGTGCTACCCAAGCGCATAAGGTGGCAATCCCAATACCGGCAAAGGTTTGTGCAAACATCACTCTCGTCACGTGCACTAATAAAATATGGAGGAAAATAGCCGACATGAATGACATAACCCAAACGTTGGACCAATTATTCATTAGCAGCATGTAGAAAAAGAAACCTGGCAAACAGATAGTTACAGCGACTTGATAATAAGCCGGAAGGTATTTTCGCCATTCAAATGGGACACGATTGCGAAATATAATGCCAAAGAACAATACCGAGCAAAACAGGCGAAGTGCTAAGTTTTCGTAGGGTTGCGGAAACAAAAACTCCCACACAATGTAGTAAATTGGAAAACCGACAAAGCCCATCCAACCTACGAGAGTAAGGTTTGGTTCTGCGTACTGGTAAACTTTACGAATCGCGTTCATACGAAATACTTTGTTCTCTAAGCCCTGACGTTTATTAATTCTATGATTTGGTTTTTATACTTATATTTTGGCGCCGATTATATTACACATCACGTCCGAGCAGTGGGGTTTCAATCAAATAACCAACAGATTTGTTTTTATTATTAAGCGTAGATGAATAAAGTCTCAGTTTTATACTTTAATTCAGACACTAAACCTGAGTTTCTGAGACTTGTCCGCTAGCGCTGACACCAACTCCCCCTCCTTACTTACTGTTATGTCACTGTTACTCTATGCATTTTTCTTGGAGTATCACCGTAATCTATCACTGCGTAATGTTGCGTTACCCTGTTATCCCAGATCGCCATTGAGCCGTTGTCCCATTTGAAACGAACTTGAAACTCAGGGCGTCGAGCAATTTCAAACAGATGACAAAGCAGCTCATCACTCTCTTGACGAGGCAGTTCGTTGATATAGCGAGTAAACTGCTCATTGATATACAGCGTTTCCTTACCCGTTTCAGGATGAACTTGAATAACAGAGTGAACCACTGGCGGATTCTCCTGTGCTGTTTTGATTAAGGATTTGTGCCAATCGAGCTCAATGTCTTCTGGCTCTATACCTTCAAAGGCCACCAGCGAATGAGTCGCAGACAACCCTCTCAACTTAGCTTTCATATCTTCATTTAGAGATTCAAAAACCGCCGTCATAGAACACCAGATAGTGTCACCACCGACGCTTGGAATGTGTTGAGCATGCAACAGGGAAGCTTTCGACGGCAAGCTGCGCCACGTTAAGTCGGTATGCCAATAACTTTCCATTGGCGCATTGCCACGGGTTGTTTCAATCACACTCACCTGGGGCGCACTTTCCACACAAGGGAAGAAAGGATGTGCAGGTTCTAACGTTCCAAAGCGTTCTGCAATCATCAAGTGTTGTTCTGGAGACAAAGTCTGCCCGTCGAGAAAAATCACTTGATGGGTAATAAGCGCTTGATACACCTTATCGAGTTCATCAGCACTGCATGTAGAAAGTTCTAATTCGTGGATACGAGCTCCGATGTGAGGAGTAATGGGTTCTATTTTCAACATACTTTCGCTTATTGGTGGCATTGAGTTGCAGGGCGGATCTGGCTACTAGGCTAATCTGGCTACTAACAGTAAACCGGGCAAATGCAGATTTTCTTTCCCACTTGAGATAGAAAATCATCTCTCCGAAACAAAAAAAGAGCCCCTAAGCTGGAGCTCTTTTCGTTTTTTGATACTTCCTGTATCCATAGACAAGTCCAATCTGTAGTACTTTCACTGAAAGCCAGATCATCGATATCTCCAGTTGTGTATCACCAATAAATCTAGCATACAATCTTCAGACTGTTCTGCGACACAACCGAGATAATCAACTCTAGTGCCAAACCATCTCGCCGCTCAGCACTTTCGCGCCAAGTTCTAAATCGCCTTCCGTAACCTCAAATTTTGGGTAGGCTTTCTTCATATAATCACTGATCTCGACCGATGTTGGATTACTTTTGCTCGCCAATGCTTTTTCAATATCAGCCACATAATCCTTCGTAAACTGAACTGCATTTATCCCAGTTGGCATTTCACCTAAATAGTGACCCGGAATTACAACCTCTGGCTCAAGTGCTTTCATACGCTCTAACGATTGTGACCATTGGCTACGAATCTCTTTCGATGCGGTATCTGCCATCCATACATGCACACCGCTATACACCGACACGCCGCCAAATACGGTTTTTTCAGATGGAACCCATAGATAAGCTTGGTGTGTGTTTATCTCTTTCACTTCGATGGTTTCACCTTCGATGCTTAATGTTGTGTCGTTCATCACCGTTGGAACAATCACCTTAGAGGGCGCATTGTCTTCTAATATAGGCCCCCAGTATTCAAGCTTTGCATCTTTGGTGCGTTTGATATGTGCGACAACCGCTTCACTGGCTACGACCTTGACGTTAGGAAATGCCGAAACTATCGGTTCCAAACCAAAGTAGTAATCTGGGTCGCCGCTACTGATGTAAATCATCGATAATTTTTTGCCTGTAGCTTTGATTTGCTCCACCAGATTTTGCCCGTCTGCGACACTGAATTGTGCGTCAAATAGAATCACTTCTTTCTCACCCGAAACCAATACCGAGCTTGCAGGGAATATCGAGTTCTCACCTGGGTTATAGTGAGTGATGTTCAGATCTGTCGCTAACGCAACACTTGATACCAGCACCGTTCCTAGGCTTATGGTTCCTAAAAGCATGCTTTTTGATAACAGGTTTTTCGATAACGTATTCATGGCTTTATTCCGATATTTGGAGTTGAACACCTGCCAACTCGCTGAATGTCCAAACATCTTATTTGATTGTTTTTAGATGAAATAGATATCAAATTGACTTTAACTGTTGCAGTTTTCGGACATATACTGAGGTCGGTTTAATTCTCTAGGCAATAAAACAATGGATAAACTCGAGGCAATGAATGTCTTTGTCACCATAGTGGAGCGTGGCAGTTTGAGCGCAGCGGCAGAGCACCTTGATCTCTCACGAACCAAGGTCACTCGCTATTTGGGTGAGTTAGAAACATGGATGGATACACGCTTGCTTCACAGAACAACACGAAGCTTAAGTTTAACCAGCGCAGGTAAGGAAACACTTGAGGTCACCAGAGAACTTTTGGCACTGGAAGCATCCCTAGCTGGCATCAGAAACCAAAACCGAGAGCATTTAAAAGGTCAGCTGCGTATCACTGCGAGCTACTCGATTGTCGATAGCTTCTTGATGGAATCAATTAGTCGTTTCATCGCCAAATGGCCAGAGGTTTCTATCGACATTATCTCGACTGATCAGACCGTCAATCTGGTTGAGTCACGCATTGATTTAGCAATTCGCATAACCAACGAACTGACGCCCAATATTGTCGCGAAACAGATCGGGGAATGCCGCTCCGTGATTTGCGCATCGCCTCAATATCTAAAAGAGAACGGCACACCCACAGAAGCCCAAGATCTAGCGCACCACAACTGTTTATCGTTCAGTTACTTTGGCAAAACCGCATGGACGTTCAATGGCTCCAATGGGCTCGAATCGGTTCCGATTAAAGGGAATATCAGTGCAAACACCTCGGAAGTATTGCTGTCTGCCACCTTGAAAGGCAACGGGATCAGCATATTGCCCTTCCCTTCAGTCGAAAACTTGATGCGTGATGGCCTGTTAGTACCACTGCTTTTTGAATGGCAACCTAAAACGCTCGGTGTTCATGCTATTTATGGAACGCGTAAGCAGATAACTCCGCTGTTAAGGGCTTTTATTGATCATCTATCAAGTGAGATGGAACTATCGACAAGTTGGTAGAAGTACGATGCCATCAATAACGAGGAAAACTTGTCATTAATAAAACTGATACAGAATTAAAATCATTAATTTTACTTAACTGTCAGTTGCTTCTATCGTGACTGCATACATCATCAATTAGCTTATTCACGCAGGGAAACTGACTATGACTGCCATTACCGACCTAGATGTCTTATTGAAATCCATGTCACCAGAATTAATCGACGGGAATTATGTTTTTTGCACTGTCGACGGAGCATTAGCAGACTATGTTCAGCTCAACCCAATCTCGACTTTTCGTGAAAAAGAAGGTTTAACACTGGTTCTTGAAGAAGACGTTGCGACCAAAGCTCAGCTAGACTTCGAAGCTGTGTTTAGCCTGATCACTTTATCGGTGCATTCGAGCCTTGAAGCGGTTGGATTAACGGCTGCGTTTGCGACAAAGCTTAGCTCATACGGCATTAGCGCTAACGTTGTTGCAGGCTACTATCACGACCACATCTTCGTTCAAAAAGACAAAGCAGAAGCTGCAATGAGTGCGCTGAAAGAGTTTTCAGAAACTGATTAATTAAGAGTTCGATGACTCACAAATACAAAAAAAGCGACGTAATCTACGTCGCTTTGACTTATTGCTTACCGCGCACTCACTGATCAGGCATCAGCGAGTAGAACAGTTAAGCAAGCTTAAAAGTGGCCACTTTGTCGCTTAAACCCGCGGCTTGGCTTTTAAGTTCGTTTGACTCAGTTAAGCTGTCCTGTGCGCCCACAACCAAATGGTCAGTAACATCTTTAATGGTCGTAATGTTTTGGGTAATTTCGCCCGTCACGTGTGTTTGCTCTTCAGCAGCCGTCGCGATTTGAGTCGCCATATCACTGATCAAAGCCACCGCCGAATTGATCTCTTCAAGCGCATGCGAAGCTCTGTCGGCATCTTCTACGGAATGTATCGCCAGTTTAGAACTGCTTTCCATCAGCTCAACCGCCTGAGCTGTCGTGCGCTGTAGGATATCAATCGTTGATTTGATCTCTTCTGTTGAAGAGTGAGTGCGCTGCGAAAGCACACGTACTTCATCAGCAACCACAGCAAAGCCACGACCTTGTTCACCCGCACGAGCCGCCTCAATTGCAGCATTCAAAGCAAGCAAGTTGGTTTGCTCTGCAATACCTTGAATCGTTGCGAGTACGGTCGAGATCTCTTGAGCATGCTTGTTAAGCTCGCTAATCACACTACCCGCTTCGTTCACTTCATTAGCTAGGTTATTGATTGAACCTTTGGTATCCACAACCAGTGCGTGGCCGCTGTTAGTGCTTGTCGCTGAATCTTGCGCCGCTTTTGCTGTTTGCTCGGCATGCGATGCGATCTCTTGCGTGGCGCTCGCCATTTCAGTTACAGCCGTCGCGACCATAGTGATTTCTTGCTGCTGATGATTAAGCTCATCCACCGAACGGTTCGCACGCTGAGCACTTTGCTCTGACTGGCTGTTTAGCTGCTCTGACTGCCCACGGATATGGCCAATCAACTGCTGTAAACTTCCAACAAAGGTATTGAAGTTATGAGCCAACTCGCCCACTTCATCTTGGTTTTCAACATGAATGCGTTGAGTTAAATCACCACTACCATTCGCGATTTGCGCCAGTGCTTGAGATACGTGGTTCAACGGACGGAATAGAATCGAACACAGCAGGTTAAACAGTATGGTACATACGATCACCACAAGTAGCGTCACCAACACTTGACCAATCACAGCATCAAATAGTGGCGCAACCAATGAGTCATGGTTAACAACGCTCACAGTAATCAAGCTCGTTCCATCGATCGCACGTGCGTACAGAACATAGTCGCTGCCGTTCAACTCGATAGAAGTGTCTTTACCGCTAGTCAGCGCCTTTTGTACATCCGCAAAATCTAACCCAAGTGAGCTGATATTTTTGTTCAGTAACTTGGTGTCAGGATGCGTATAAACCGTGCCTTTATTTGTCGCGATGAACATGTAACCTTCTCCCGGAAGAATCACTTGCTCTAGGCTATTAAGAATGTCGGTAATTTCAACATCCGCGCCTAACACAACCTGTTGACCATGTAATTGCATGGCAGTACCCAGCGACACAACATTCGCCCCAGTTGCAGCTGCAACCGTTGGATTATCCATGAACACCTTGCTTGGGTTCGCAACGGCATTTGTGTACCAACCCCACAAACGAGGATCATCATTACCCGGCGGAAGTACTACCCCATTCGCGTTCTTTTGAGAACCGTCTGGAAACGCCAAGAAGACATTATCAAAAGAGGCTGAATCACGAACCTGTTTTAGGTGAGTCACCAAGCTTTCTTGTTTGGATTCTTTCGAAAGAGAAGTAAGCGCACGCTCTTTGGATAAGATCCAATCCGATACATATTGATTGTAAGAAGCCGATGCGCCTTCTAAACGCTGTTCAACTTCTGTATCCAACCTTTGCAATGAAGCACGAAAAGACAATGCCTCGACCAAAATCCCCCCCAGGATAATGGCCATACTGGCTGAAATCGCCAGTTTATTTTTAAGCGAGAGTTTCTTGAACATAGGAAACCTATAATGTGGAAGTAAAAAACCGTGGCGAACAAATTGGTTGCCAAAGAGGTTTGCAAGCGGGATATATTTTACGCTTTAAAATAAATTAAGAAACCGATGAGGAACTGAAATATTGATATATGTGAGTAAGTGCACGCATCGTAACCCATTGATTTAGAGAATGGTAAACTCTAAATTTTGAATTAATGTGCTAAACAAGGTCAGCTGATGGGTGTCTCTGTTTGAGAGTAATAACGGTACAGATCGTGCTATACCGTTAGCTCATTAGGAAGGTATTTAAATGAGTTGAACGTCTGAAAAGAAACAGGTTGCGGACTAAATAGTCAAAAGTTGATCAACCAAAGTCCAACGTTAACAACAATCGTGTCTCGTCAGATGAAGTGACTGGTGAACGATGCACAAGACCCGCATTTTCGTTGCCACTCCAGCGCTCCCCTTTTAGTAATGCCACATCACCACTCGACAGTTGTTGGATATCTGACTCATAATTGTATAAGCCGGACTCTGAATCTGGGTGTCCGTTAGCCCCTCGCCCTAGCTTAGAACGGTCGACTAAGTCGTTTGGCAACCATTGAGTCGCAACACCATGATAAGTTGTCACCAAGCGGCAAGGCACTTGATCAAAATGGAAACGCGGGCACATCGCTTTATTCAGAACGGCTAAACGCAACCCGACTTCTTCAAGCTCGAACAAACAACAGAACATATCCACCAGCTCTGCCATATTTTCTAATAGCGCTTTAGAGGCGGTGCCATCGGTAGCAAATTCCAACTTATCGAAAGCATTATCAGGTGACACGCTAACAGACTTACTAAAGTTTGGATTCAAGGCGATAAATTCACTGATTGCCGTCGTTAAGCCTTCATCAAACTGTCGCTGCCATACCGCCATATTAATATCGCTTTGGTAGATATCCGCTAATACCGTTGGCTGCTCAGAAGCACTCAAGCTTGGCTTGTGATTTGCCTTATCCTGAATACTCACAGCTGAACTAATGTTGAGTGGCTGGCTGCTATTGGTAGCCAAAGGCTTGGTTAACACGGCATTCATTACGTCGTCTCCTTGATACATGCTCATCGCTTCCCTCCTACCAACATAAAAACTATTCTTGGTAAGAGTGATTTTTAGTTACGTTATAACATAACTAAAAATAAACAAGTCACTTCGTCGATCATGATTCCAGTAATACAGCGACGCCCTTCTTTGCCAGCGGTAATTTTTCGAATGCTGAACTAAGCTTCTATCAATCACTCTTTCCAAAAAGCCATTTTAAAGACGCACGACTCAAAAACGTAAACCTGTGAATTCATCAATCTGGTGACAACTTATGAAAAAACTAATCTCTACATTCGGCCTCCTATGCACCGTTATCTCCGCTCAATCTTTCGCGGAATCGGGCTACACATTAGATCCGAAGTTATCGAACATCACATTCGCGACCATTAAAAAGCAGTTTGTTGTCGAGCCCGCATCCATCAAACCTATGTCTGGAGGGCTCAACGAAGAGGGGCAGTTTTCAATAGAATTGGACTTGAAAAGCGTGAGCACCGGTGTCGCTATCCGCGACCAAAGACTCAATGAACTCTACTTCGAATCAATGAATTTTCCTGAAGTGAAGATCTCTGGAAAGGTTGAACCGTCGATGCTATCCGGTGACCCAAAAAGAGCAACAATAGCAGCGGAAGTTACCTTACACGGCGTAACCAAAACGATCGATTTCCCAGTTGTGGTGGTTCCATCCTCAGGGTTTGTCATGGTTAGCTCAGCTTCGACAATCATCGTCAACGGCGCTGATTTTGGGATATCGACAGAGAACCTAAACAAACTTTCGGCAACCGTGGGTGGATTAGCGATTTCCGACAAAATCCCTTTAAGCTTTAACCTACTTTTCGACCAATAATGGACTTATAACTCTTCCTTTCTATTCTCCCTAATTTCACATTCATCAATCGTTTGAGAGCGGTGAATGTGAGTGAGAGTAACTGAGCATCAAACTTTTCTAAATAACCTAATCATTTAGCTCCAACTTTAGTCTAACCATTGATCACTCAATTCTACGATGATTAAAACAATCGCTTATTGCCTTCCCCTTGGCAGAGCAACAGGTCCACCTAAGTGTTTAAACATACTGGCTATTTTCCTACCTCGAACCCACCTTTAGATATGCAACTTATATGACTAACAGCCTAGTGATATTGATTGTGAATGATGTCAGTATGCAAAATCAAACAAAGATTTTGTCCTATTGCCAGAGCATCTAGTCAAACCGAAAAGAGCCCCTTTTATGCTGAATACACACATCGTTAATCGAGACAGCTTGGCTGGAATGGGGGCGACTCTAATAGGCAACGGAATCGGCAGGTTCGCTTACATAGCCTTAATGCCGGCTCTCATTCAAAGCGGTTGGTTTAGCAAGAGTGATGCGTCTTATCTTGGTGTAGCAACCCTTCTTGGATACATACTGGGTGCACCAGCTGCCAATATACTGCTGCGTTATTTTAGCGCCGGTCAGTTGATTCGTTTCGCGATGTTGGTGAGCAGCTTTAGCTACTTGGGCTGTGCTCTGCAGGATGCGCCCTTGGCATGGTTCTATGTTTGGCGAACTTTGGCTGGAGTTTCGGGTGCTTTGCTAATGGTCGTCGCCCCTCCGGTAATTGTTCGAAAATTTAACCCAGATGTGAAGGCTCGTGTAAGCGGGGTTGTATTTTCAGGCATTGGGCTTGGTGCAATGTTATCTGGCACCCTAATTCCTGTGCTCATTTATTTTAGTGTGGTTTCGGCTTGGATTGGCATGGGTGTCATCGCATTGGCCACCACTATGCTCACCTGGAATACATGGCAAACCCAACCTAATACGTCAAAAGCGCCCTATATAAAATCTTCCTTCTCTCAGCTATCAAAACCTAAGTTAATCAGCGTAACGCTTATTCTTGTAGCTTATACCTTCGACGCTATCGGTTACCTACCACACACCTTATTTTGGGTTGATTACATCGTGCGTGAACTGGGCATGTCGTTCACTAGCGGTGGGTTGTTCTGGGCAACCTTTGGTATTGGTGCCGCCATTGGCCCATTAATAACAGGCATATTGGGAGACAAGCTAGGGCTAAAGAAATCACTCTGCATTGCATTTAGCTTCAAGGCTCTAGGCGTCGCATTACCCCTTTTTAGCACTCACCCCATCGCGCTATTTATCTCTTCTTTATTGGTCGGTATTTTCACGCCGGGGACGGTCACTCTGGTGTCGACTTACACATTGGAGATTGTCGGTTATGAACTGCACACCAAAGCGTGGGCTGGGATGACACTTTCCTTTGCTATATCACAAGGAGTCGTCGGACTTGTGATGGCGTACTACTTAAATCATATGGCGTCATATGATTTGTTGTTCAGCATGAGTGCTGCTGCTTTGATTTTATCTGCGGTGTGCACCTTAATGACCGCGACTCGACCTAAGCGTGAACACACAATCTAAATCTAAACGCGCTTTTTGGACTCAGTTATCGAATAAAATAAGGGATTAACATGCAACTCTACTTAAATGAAACCTCTCCGTTTTCACGCGTAGTCGCAGCAACAGCACTTCTGTCTCGTTGCTCGCCTTTGTCTTTTGTTTGGGTCGACCCTTGGAGTACGCCGACCAACCTGAAAAACGTCAATCCATTTTGCTTAATTCCGGTATTGGAACTGGAAGATGGAGCTTTACTAACAGAAAGCTTATGTATCTGCCAATACCTAATTGAAACGTATCAACCTCAAACGCTACGCCAAGTGACGTTAAGTGATGCCCATCAAATGAAGCATCTAGGAACAGCAAAGACATTAATGGAGATAGCTTTTCGAACCGCAGCACTAACACGCTATACCGATAGTGATAATGTGCTAATCAAGAGAGGACAAGACGGTATCGCTGCCGCGCTAAAGCAACTTGACCAAGAGATAAACACACAAGGGTTAGATTCCCTTCTTACTGATAACTTGGCCACGTTGTATCTCCATGTCGCTTTAGATTACGTCCAATTCCGACATACTGCGCTGTTTGATGAAGCGAACAGCCGAAACATCACCGATTTTTTACACCGTTCTCCATTCGCAGACGTACTGGCACACATAAGCATTGAGAGATTGGCAAGCAAGCCTGACTATGAAATGTTATTAAACTCGTTCGGTCATGGGGCTTAAAAATGGCATGAAACAAAGACGTGCAAAGTTTAGAATTGAGCATTAGATAGGCTCAGAGATGTCGTTGATGTCACATGTCGTTACACAGCATGACGCCTTAAGGCTTTACATCTTGGGCGAGGTAAACAACAATCCCTGAGAATAAATCCATAACATAATGTATTTAGAAATTATGAGTAGTACAGAAAACAAAAAATCGAGTCCTCTTTTCGAAGTCGTGTTTAACGTCTTTCTTCCTTCATTCATCTTAATGAAATTCAGTGGAGAGGAGCACCTTGGAACAGGCTTAGCATTGCTCGTCGCCCTTGCCTTCCCTATTGCTTACGGTGGCATGGAGTTAATCCGCAACAAGAAGTTCAACTTCATCGCGGCGCTTGGCTTCGTCAGCGTGCTATTAACGGGCGGTATTGGTTTCTTCGAACTAGACACTCGCTGGTTAGCACTAAAAGAAGCATTAATCCCTGGTCTAATTGGTTTGGCGGTTCTTGGCTCAACCTTCACCCGCTACCCGTTTATCCAGAAAGTTATCTTCACACCGGCCCTGTTAAATATCTCTCTTATTGAAGAGCGCCTAAAGCAGTTCGGTAACCAAGCAAAGTTTGATCGTTGTCTAATGACATCGAACTACCTATTCGCAAGTACCTTCGCTTTCTCTTCTGCGATGAACTATTTCCTAGCGACTTGGATTGTGACAAGCCCTGCCGGCACTGCAGCCTTTAATGAAGAGTTGGGTAAGCTCACGCTATACAGCTACCCAGCCATAGCTATCCCTAGCATGCTGATGATGTTAGGTATTTTCTATTACATTTGGCGCCAAGTTCGCGCTATGGCTTCGTTAGAAACAGAACAAATCTTTATTACTAAGTAGTTCTCGTTACGTTAGCTTTGAATACAGAACCGCTTCAAATACTAGATTTTTTAAACGCCATAAAGCCCAGCCCTATCGCTGGGCTTTATAGTTTTTAGTGTCTAATTCATGAACCCAATCGGCGTTCCTTTGATTGATACTCTCAATCAACCAAGACATTCACCGCCACTTATCCGTCGTGAGCTCAACTAACTCGCTTTAAATCCATAATAATCAATGAATTCCATTGATTGAGCCGACAGATGCTTTTATAGTCAATTCTGTTGGTTACTTTACAAAGCTCTACCCAACCACTGACAATATTTCAGTTGCCGTTGATAAGATCGCATAAGCTAGGTGCTAAAGGTAGACGCCAGCCGTACTCAATAAGGAATATAGATTATGAACAAATCTCAATTAGTTGAACACATCGCGACTTCTGCAGACATCTCAAAAGACCAAGCAGGCACGGCGCTCAATGCGCTTGTTGAAGGTATTTCTACTTCGCTTGCTAACGGTGATGACGTATCGATCCTTGGATTTGGTAGCTTTAAAGTTAACTCTCGTGCCGCTCGAACTGGTCGCAACCCGCGTACCGGAGAAGAGATTCAAATTGCAGCGTCAAAGACGCCAGCATTTAAAGCAGGTAAAGCACTGAAAGAGACGTGCAACCTGTAATACAAAAAATACAAGGAAGGTTACGATGACGACTAAGGAAAAAGCAAAAACGAGCCGAAGCAAAAAAGCAGGTAAGTCGACTAAAGCACAAGCCGAAACGCCCAAGACTCGTCAACGCATTGAAGAGCTTCTCGAAGAGCGTGAATTGGCCAAACTGTTAGAGCTATAGTTTATGTAAGAACTAAAGTTTAGGTTTGAGCAAAGTGATAGTTTGTTATCGTTCTAATGCCACTGCAGATTTGTAGTGGCATTTTTGGTTTAAGAACACCCCCATTAAATCAATTCCCTCCTCACTTCCAAAAACGAAATTTTAGCTTACTGGCTTAACGCCGATATCGCGTTGACGGTTACGTTTGAGAAGCGCATGATTTTATCTCGAGCAGAATCGTTGTCTGGCGTGTTAACCGTGTAATCGCCCCAAAACTCGTTCTGTGCAACGTACTCAATTGAATGGCAGGTCACATGAATAAAGTAATTATGTTAGTAATGGGGCTGCTTTTTACCAGTCGATTGTTTGCCAGTATTGTGCCGCATGTTGGTCAACTTGAGCATGATGCGCCTATTCTCCTTCGCTCGGCATTGATTGTGGGTGTTGCGGCTTACGCGGTTTGGAGTGCATTCAAATACTTCAAAAAGACCAAGGCCTCCGGTTCAGATCAACTGTAACGGCGACAGTCCAAAAGCTTTTGAATATGCCTCTAATTTCGATTACTGATCTGCGAAATAATCGACCAAGATTTTACGCCACTTTCGTGACTCACGAATCTTCAACAGTGCGCGGTTAATCTCTTCTTCGTACGAGTTATTTTCAGTGATGATAAAGCCATAATTCTGCTTTTCTAGCTGATACGGCAACACTTCCAGATCTTCAAACTGCCCGCTTATTCTGCCATTACCAATCATATATTTGAGAACCACATCATCAGCGACAATCGCTTCGACTTCACCATCCTCTAAAGCCGCTAGAAGCCTTGGCATATCGACATAACTCTTGTGTCGAATACCGAAGCTTGTGAGCATCAAAGAAGACGTCGTGGCAACCTTGGCACCCACCTCCACATTCGCAAGATCATTCACACCTTCAATATGGGAAGAGCCTTGGCTCAGAGTCAGTTTACTGGCTAAAACAGCGGTAATACTGGCGATAAACAGCATACTAAACACACCAATGAACACCGTGGCAATTCGTCCAGTTAGGCTCTTAAATTCAAAGTAATTGAAAGGGCCTCGCGTGATAAAAAGTAAGCCCATGATAAAGCTTTCCAACAAACGTCCCGTTCGGCTTTTCATCGAGTAGAGCTTTTCATTCTCGCCATGCTCCAATAAGTAGAAAAACGCACCAATTACGCCAGAGATAAAGACGACGGCACCAATGATCAACCACAGCGCGGGATTGAAGAAAATGGCATGTAAAGTTTGAAGGTAGCCTTGCTTTTTAACTGCGATGGCTAAGTGAGTTTCGTAAAAAGAATGAGAAAAGTCGGCAAATAACTCTCGCTCAGGGGTGATTGAGATGCAAGATACACCGACATCAATTTGCTCGGTTTCAATTGAATTGAGTAAGTCATCTAAGCGGTGGGTCTCTAGCGTGTACTCAACGCTCATCTCTTTGGCGATCTGCTCCCAGAGCTCGACACTAAGGCCACTCCACTCGCCTTCCATAGAGTTGATGACAAAAGGAGGACATGGATAAACGCCGACTTTAAGCGGGGCGGAAGAAGCATAGCTACTGAAGAATGGAAAAAGTAAAACGATTGATAGAGCACAATATTGGAATGTCGATTTGAAGAATTTTGGCATCAGCAGCCCTCCGAGAAAAGGCAGTGATGAATTGAATCGAGTGCCGGGAACTCGCTCTAATGAACGGATTCAAGCGTGCTCAGGAGCTAAAAGATGGATAGTGAATTCAAGACTGCCCTGCTAGTTTTATTCGTTATTACATTAACTATAGAAAACCTCTATTTATTGTGCAAAACAGCGGAATCAACAAACTAGCACCATCCAAGCTGTCGCTCGATAACTAGGGTGATGACATAAACTGGCTTTGTGCCGACGAACATAACTTTCCACACTGCGTAATTTGGCTTTCAAGGAAGTAGATATTACGTTTGCTTTTGACCCATTGAGCGCGAACTTCCAGCTCTTGACCAATCAAAATCGGGTGATGAAAACGAGACATTAAACTCACCGTCATCGCTTTGATATCATTCTGAAATAAACAATGCAGCATCGCGCTGTCATGCAATGTGGTTACTATGCCGCCCTGCATGATGCCATCGTAGCCCTCAGCTTTATCTGTTGGTACAATCTTGGCCCTGGTTTTATATTTAGCTAAAGCCTCGTGCTTAGTTAAAGTGTCATGCTCGCCAACAGCTTCAAAACAAATGGCGCTGTCGGTGAAAAAGCCTTGGCTGCACACTTGGCAACGCCGATGGTTGTGTGGAATGAAAACCTTCATACTTACCTTTTAACCTTAAATACCTAGAGATTGATATGGCTCGACCAAAAAAACATCGCCAGTTATGCACCCGAGCGGCTTACTCTTGCTTTAAGCCTAATGGCGTTCCTATGGACGAGCTTCATAAAGAAGAATTGCTATTAGAAGAGTTAGAAGCCTTACGCTTGGCTGATCAAGAAGGATTGAGCCAACTTGAAGCCGCAGAACAAATGCAGGTGTCTCGCCAGACGTTCGGCAACATCATCAAGCGTGCACGAGCCAAAGTCGCCAAGTGCATCGTCAACGGTCACGCGTTGGTGATTCAAAGCGCTTAACTCGCGCACTAGCCCTACGTTAGTTAGCCCAACGTTAGCTAGCTCAACGACAGTGAATTCTCGATACTTAGCTTGATGGCTCAGAGATCTGATACAGCTTTCGACTCTGCCCTTCACACACATCTTTGCAATTGCATTCACGCTCAATATCTAACTGCGCAAGCCCCCCACAGCTGCCTTGATTGACTTGCGAGAAAAAATCACACCTATCGCCATCAACGCGACGATTCCGACAAACCCCAATAGCGTCAAAAAAAAGGGCATTTTCGGAACCCTCGAATACCCCCTAAGTGATTCGGCTGTGCCATAAGAATCGCGGAGTCTTTCTTGCGCCCTTCCTCACCGCAGCCTTTCTTATTACTGCACTCTCTCTGACTGTGCCCTTTTTTACTGTGACAAACGTTGCGAGGCTCGCGACCGTAATCGAGATCGGTCACTTCCCGTAGATTGTCGAAATCCAAAGTCCCGATTTCTGCCTTACCTGTTGATGCCAAGACTCTAATATCGTGGTTGAACAAGTGCGCTAGCATCTTCTTCCCTATGTGACGGACGACTACAGATTTCACATCGTAAGAACGGAGGACAGAGATCCATTGCTTCTTTTTATTGCAAGCGGTGTCGGACTCAACCAAAGGAACAATCTGCTTTATTTGTCGTTGTTCATCGACAATCGCAATCTGTGGGGAACGAGCAAAATGGTTGCCTACATGAAGGTCGCGACAAGGTACTGCGTATAACATAGTAACTTCCTGTTATTGATGATCAGAAGTTCAGCATACGCCCCATTATTAGCATATGCCAACAACTATCATGTGAAAAATAAGATTTACTGGATCGATAACTAAGATCAAAAGCTACAAGCTACAAGCAGCCAATAGGGTTGGCGCAGGTTACTCTACCTCCCAAACCTGTTCACGGAGAGCCTACCTTCCCCAAAAACAAGAATGCCCCACTAGTGCGGGGCATTCTTTGTACGTACGAGTTGAAATTTCAAAGACTAAGTGACGATATAAATCGTTGTTACAGCGAAAGAGTAAAAGTACTTCCCACACCCAATTCAGATTCAACGACTAGCGTTCCTTCTAGATTCTCGACCATGGCAAGCGCTAAAGATAACCCAAGACCATACCCCTCGATATTGCTGCGGCTGCTGTCGACTCGGTAAAGTCGTTCAAAAATCAAATCCTGATATTTCTGTTCAATGCCAACACCAGTATCTTGGATGGTTATCGCGATCTTACCCTCTGAACTTTGCTCGGCTTTGACCGTCACTCTTCCTTCGGGCTCGGTGTACTTAATCGCGTTATCAACAAGGTTAACCAACACCTGAGTCAATTTGTCAGGATCTGACTGAATAACAAGAGCATCAGCGCTCTCAACCTCAAGCTCAACTTGTTTATCTTCTGCGACATCTTCATACCAGCTCACCACATTGGCAATCACATCAGAGACCTGAGTCGGCACTTTCTGTGGTATGCGCTTTCCAGTCAGCTCGTCGTTCAGCTTCATCAAGGCGGTTAACATATTGCTTGCCTGCATGGCGTGTTCAGAACAATCTGCCAATGCGTCTTTCATCGCTTGTTGGTCGGCGTTATTGAGCAATGCCGTTTGGGAGGCTAACGTAATACGCGACAAAGGAGTTCGAATATCATGAGCGATCGCATCGACGGTCGTATTCAAGGTTGTCGTCACGTGCTGTAACTTGGCAACCGCAGTATGGACACTAGAGCTGATCACATTGAGCCCTTGCGGTAAATCAGATTCGGCTTCATTTTTAGTGCTAGCGCTAGGAAATTCTAACTGCCCTTTTTTCAGCTTATCGAGCAGGTCGCCAAAGGTCACTAACGGAGACATCGCACTCTGGATAATGTTACGAGTAAAAACTGCGGTCACAGCCACGAGAGCAAGCAACGCATATAAAGTCATTAGCCATTGATTGTACGCGATAAAGTCTCTTGCTCGGTTATCCAAAACCAACCAGAAATCATACTGCTCCCCTTCAATAGGCAACGACATATAGGGACTCAAGATAAAGCTCTCTAGCCATGAACGATTGTCATCAATTTGGTAGCTAGAAAAAGGCTGTTCTGTCGATAAATGTTGAACACCAGCGATAAACACGCCATCAGATGAAGCGCCCTTATCAAGCTTATACGCCGCAATGTTGTTTTCGAGTAGCCGATGAGGATTCGCCTCTAAAACATGAATCAATCGCTCACTCGAATCGTAAGTCAAAATACGCTGATACTCGGTCGACATAGACGTAAGGATCTTCTTTTCCGTTTGGTAAAGGTCGAAAAAGAAGATAGCCCCAACAATCAGTTCCACCAGCAGCAAGCAGAGCAGTAAGGCCGACATAAAGCGAACCAACAAATGTCTCTGCGTTTTAGCAAGCGCCTGTTCAATACTACGACTTGAGGACATAGCCAACACCTCGAAGTGTGTGAATTAATGGCTTAGAAAAACCCTTATCAACTTTGCTGCGCAGCCTACAAACCAAAACATCGACCACGTTGGTTTGCGGATCAAACCGATGCCCCCAAACATGCTCAAGAATCGCGGTTTTCGACATCACAGCCTCTCGGTTTTCGAGCAATAATTTCATCAACATAAACTCGCGTTGATTAATGGTGATCGTTTGTTGCTCTCTTTGTAGCGTGTGTTTAAGTAGGTCTAGGCTAAGCGGGCCGTAATGCAATTCTAATGCTTGAGGCGTGGGTTGCTTTCCTCGGCGTACCAAGGTTTGGCAACGAGCCAATAACTCAGGAAACGCAAAAGGTTTTACCAAATAATCATCAGCACCTGACTGTAGCCCTTGCACTCGTTCTTCCACTGAGTGTTTGGCACTTAATATGATGACAGGCGTCGCGTAACCTTGCCCTCTGAGTTCAGCCAACACTTCAAACCCATCTTTCTTTGGCAACATGATATCGAGAATGATCACGTCATACTCTTCGGTTACGGCCTCGTGTAATCCATCAACACCATCTGTTGCGTGCGTCACCGTTATCCCTTCTTGCTGAAAACCATTCACCAAAAATCTCGCGATATGAATGTCATCCTCAATCAATAGTATTTTCATTAACGTCCGTTTATCTGTTAGCCGTGGTCTAAACACACTCTATCAATATCCTTTCTCGAATATAACCAACATTGCAACTTTGTAATGTTCGAGAAAGCTCCTCGTAATCATGTGTTCGTTAGTATGAACCTGTTGAATAAAAACACCCTTTCTAAACAAGCAAAAAATAGTATTCGGAACTTGAAAACGGATATTTTTGAAAACAGATGCTTTAACGGAGTAAACATGAAAATGACAAAACTAACTGTACTAGCAGCAACTCTTGGTTTCCTTAGCCTTTCTCACAACGCAATGGCAGCAGAAACACAAACGCTCTCTTTCACACAGATCTCATCAGAAGCGGCATTCAAGCTTGCTCATGAAGCGGTTAGCCAATGTGAGGCTGATGGTTACAAGGTGTCTGCTACGGTCGTCGGTTTATCAGGGAATGTGATTGCGCAACTTCGCTCAGATGGCGCAGGTATCCACACGCTTGATAGCTCACGCAAGAAAGCTTTTACTGTCACTAGCATGAAGCAGCCGTCAGGTAACCTGATGAAACTCATCGCCGACAAACCTATCATGCAACCCTTGCAGAATATGGACGACAACTTGTTGTTCTTGGCGGGTGGTGTTCCGGTACAACTGAACAATGCCATGATTGGCGCGATTGGTGTGGGTGGCGCTCCGGGTGGCCACTTAGATGTCGCTTGTGCTGAAAAAGCGATTAAGAAGTTCTTCTAAGCAAGTCCATTCACTCGCCTAATTTGGTTATGCCTTTGCCCACCCCAACAATAAATGCCTCGCACTTGCGGGGCATTGCTGCAAATTAAAGCAGTTGCGAATGAAAGCAGTTGCAAATAAAAGCAACTCCGAATTGAAACCGATAGTAGAAACGTAAACAGGCAAAACATGACACAAATTTGATGTGAATAATCCACTCAATTGTTATATTATAACATTACACTTAATGACCATTCTTTCTCATGAAACAGCTATTTATTCTAATCGATGTCATCAATCGTCTCTCCTCACGCTATGTAAGCCGTTTCGCGACATACTTTCGCTCTCTTAAGGGCTTGACTGTTGGCCTAGCATTATTATTTTTTGCGCCAAATCTATATGCCCACCCTCACTCTTGGATAGAGATGAAAACTCATATTGAGGGAGAGAATGGCATGATCACCGGCCTCTCTATGGAATGGTCTTTTGATGCAATGACATCCATGTACATGTTGGATGGAGAAGATGTCTCCGCCGATACAGAAGCTGAAACATTCAAAAAGCTCGCTGCGTCTGTAATCGAAAACATGATGTACGAGCACTACTTCACGTATTTTTATGATGGTGAAGAGCCCATCAAATATCAGGTGGTCGAGAACGCAAAGTTTGAGCGTGATAAAGCCAAGATGGTTCTAACATTTGACCTACCACTTTCGAAACCTAAACCAGTGACAAGAGACTCGCTTCGCGTATTGATTTTTGACCCTAGTTACTTTGTCGACATGTCGTGGTTATCCAACAGCGACGTGACCTTGTCACCTGAACTAGCGAGACAATGCCAGTTAGAATTAATCGAGCCTAACCCGACTCCAGAGCAGATGAGTTATGCGATGTCTCTACCTGTCGATGCAGATCCAGATAACACGCTAGGCCAACTGTTTACACAATCGGTTGAGCTTCATTGCGCTGCGGTTCCCGCTTCTTAGTCGCAGTGATTCGTTTCAGCCTTTAAGTCAGCGTCTAGCTGATTAAGCATGGCAACTAATTAACAGAAAGATCTCAGATATAGGTTCTTGTTAAATGAAGAAAAATCAATCCAAACTCAATCACTACCACATTGGTGCTGGTGCTTTCGTGCTTATTGCTATTGGTGCGTATCAACTGTGGTCCATGTGGCCATCGTTAGTTATCTCTAGCATCCAATGGCAAAGAGAAGTCAATTCAGAGCTTGCAGACCTACTCTATGAAGCTAAGTCCAACCCTTGGGGTGCAGGCAGTTACCTTATCGGGTTCAGCTTTATCTATGGCATGCTTCATTCTTTGGGGCCTGGGCACGGCAAAGTTATCGTGTCTACTTACTTAGCGACTCATCCAACCAAAGCAAAAGCGAGTTTAGTGCTTACGGTCGTCTCCGCTTTTTTACAAGCACTGGTCGCGATCTTACTAGTAAGCGTGTTGCTGTGGGGCTTTAGTGCTTCCATGCGAGTCGTGAATGACAAAGCGAATATGTTTGTTTCATTAAGCTTTGCCTTAGTAGCAATCGTCGGCGCGCTTATATGTTGGAAGGCTTTGAAAAACATCTACATCGCTATGCGTAAGCCTAAGCTAAAAGTGAAAGCCATCACCACATTCGCAACAGACACAGCTGCGCCAATTTCAGCGCGTTCGCCAATGGCACTTCGTTCATCAATATCAACCCCTTCCCCGATAATAGGCGCTACTAGCGCAATGCAAGCCGCTGGTCACACTCATGCAGATCATTCTCATGCCGACTGTGGGTGCGGCCACCAGCATGTAGCCGATGCAGACGCAATCAACAAAGCCTCAACGCTCCGAGAATATGCGGGAATCATCGTGACGATTGGCGTAAGGCCGTGCACCGGAGCAATCATGGTACTGCTTTTCGCAAACATGGTTGGCCTATATTGGATGGGCGTATTGAGCGCCTTTGCGATGGCCGTAGGCACAGCATTAACAACCTCATTAATCGCAATGATGACGCTAACAGGCAAACACTTAGTGAAGCGCTACTTGGCAGCAGGCAACAAGAACAGCAACGCCTCATTAAAAGCCGCAGGTCACTACTTGCAACTCTTTGGCGGCATTTTGCTTGTGTTGATTGGCTTGTTATTAATGAACGGCCAAGACAGCGGCATGTCCCCTGTTTTCACTATGTAGCGCACAACCGAGTAGCAATTAAACTCAGGTTCTTTTCACTCGTACCGCACACATCAAGGCCTCGCAAACGCGAGGCCTTAGTTTTATCTTATGAATGTAAATGGTCTTCTAGAATCACTTATCCACGTCACCAGTAACGCCTTCATGGGATAATTCTCCGGACAGTTCAGCTTGTATTTCAGCAAGGCTTTCTTCTTCAACCGCCACAATTTGTGCAGTTACCGCATCAACTTCGATCTCATAAGCTTTACCATCACGCGTAACAAACACATCCCATTGATTGTCAGGCTCGTCATGACGAATACCAAGTACCTCGACATCCAAAGATAACAGCGCCGCTTTGATCGCTTGTTCTTTACTGATTATCTCTGAGCCTTGAGTCGCATAGGTTGAAACACTAAATGTACTAACAGCGGCTAAAACACCGCATAAAATTAACTGTTTCATTGTTTTCTCCTTAGCTTTTATAGCTATTTTCACCACCTTGATAATGTGGTGTAGCGCGTGAAAAAAATGTTAGTCATTGTGTAGGTGCCTTCCATTTCCGCTCTTCTCCACTTTCTCGCCTTACCCTCTTTTCCTGTTCTCAGCCCGTCTGTGCAGATTCCGCATAAGTCCTATTCCATTCCGCTGGTTTTTCAAATTTCATCGCTCTCTATAATCCCCTTCATCCGCTGCGGCGAACCAAATTGATAAGTGAGAAAGTTGAATATGACTAAGAAATATCAGAATGCAGTGCTGGATGATCAAGCACTGATTGAGGGCCTCAAATCGATCAACCCAGTATGGGGCGATATGACCGTACGAGTGGCGGGAGAAGCATGGGGCATGCCGTTAATTGACCAGAAAACCAAAGCGCTCATTAGCCTTGCGATTGACCAAATGGCACTCAACGTAACGGGTGAAGGTAATCCATTTGGCGCTCACGTTGATATGGCCCTTAAACAAGGGGCGACCTATGCAGAGCTTGAAGAGCTAATCGTATTTGCATCGGCATACACTGGCTTTAACAAAGGGGCGACGACGATGGGCGCACTCAACAAAATTCGTCATGAACGAGGAGATTTCTAATGGCTATTCCAGGGCTAAAAAAACCAGACCATATCGGTTTCACAGTACCGAATTTAGATGAAGCTATCGCTTTCTTCCGAGATCACTTTGACTTTGAACTGGCGTATGAGTTTGGTCCATTCGCGTCCGATGATGACTGGATGAAAGATCATTTAAACGTTAATCCACGTGCAGAGATCACCAAGATCGCAGTGATGAACGCGAAAGGGATTAACTTAGAGATCTTTGAATACTCAGACGCAGTAGAAAGAAATAAAACAGCACCAAATAACGCTGACATTGGTGGTCACCACCTTGCTTTCTACGTTGAGGATATGGATGCCGCGGTAGCGTATCTAAAAGACCAAGGCATCACAGTCCTCGGAGAACCAACCACCATGACTGAAGGTCCTACCGCTGGAGAGTCTTGGGTTTACTTCATGGCACCTTGGGGCATGCAACTAGAACTTGTGTCTTATCCAAACGGCAAAGCTTATGCAAATAAAGCTCATGCAAATCGTGCTTCTGTTGCGTTGTTTGACCCAAGATGAACATTATTTTTATCGTGATGATTGTGATCGCGGGTATGGGCTTGTCTTTCGAGGCAGGCTTACTTGGCCCTTTAGGTGAACAAGTCGGCCATTTATGGGCCACCTTGAGCATCTTTGGCGTTGGTACTGCGTTGCTTTGGATGATTCGTCACTTCACACCGAATGGACAATTCAAAGCTTGGAATACCATTCCAAAATGGCAGCTTATCGGTGGTTTACTGGGGCCTATCTACGTGGTCGTTCTTACATTAGCGACGCCAATTTTAGGGGTCGCTATGACGATGGTTTGCGTCCTGTTTGGTCAAATCACTAAGAGTTTTGCGATTGATTACTTCGGCTGGTTTGCAATGCCAAAACAAGCGACTAACCCACTACGTTTGCTTGGTTTGGGGTTCATATTCCTCGCTCTCTGTTTTGTGTATTTAGGAGGACAATCATGACGCTGATTATTTTGCTCGCCATTGCATCAGGCATGGCATTGAGTGCTCAAGCGGCGATTAATGGTCAACTGGGGGCAAAAGTTGGTGTGATTGAAAGCTCCCTGCTGACCTTTAGTATGGGAACCGTTATCACGGGGTTACTGATTTTCTTCTTTGAACCAAGTTACGACGCAACTCTGTTATCGGTACCTAAATGGCAACTCGCGGGCGCACTATTTGGCATCTTTTACATGATCGTCATGGTTGCGGCAGTGCCAAAGGTTGGTGTCGCGATTGCCACTGTTGCCACCATTTTAGGCCAGATGATCATGAGCCTGATAATCGATACTCAAGGTTGGCTTGGGAATGCGCCCATTGAACTGAATTATTGGCGTATTGCTGCCATGGTCTGCATTGCATGCGCCTTGGTCTGTATTTATATCGCCAATCGCCAAATACAAACCGAATCAGAAGCACCGTTAGCAAAAGACAATATTACGACTCAACTTACCAAGGAAACATTGCATGTCAGCTAAAACCATCATCGTGTTCTTTAACCTAAAATCAACCACAGATGAAACTCAATATCTTCAATGGGCCAAAGAGTCAGATCTACCGACGGTAAACAAACTCAGTAGTGTTTCATCGTTCGAGGTCTTCAAAGGCATCAGCATGTTTGGTCAAGATAAGCCGTTACCATGGGATTACTTTGAGATTATTCAGATTGATTCTGAAGAGGCATTTCTTAACGATATTAAAACTCAAGAGATGCAGAAGATTGTCGAGCAGTTCCAATCTTTCAGCGAGGATGCACACTTTATTGTTACTGAGAATATTCTCACCGCATAATAAATGAACCTTCAGGCAAGCTAACTATTAGCTTGCCTTTTTTTATGTTTAGAACGTAATCTTTAACTAGGGCGTGTTGATCTTTCGAGCTGATTTTTGCAGCGAGTTGCTAGGGATTTATACAAGACAGAGGCGTCGATGTGTAGCTAGCCTACATGAGAAGCCGATAACGTAGTAGAAATGGCCAGCAAACGCTGCCCGAAGGGTTCGGCTAAAAGCGTTTTATTCTTTGTTGAGGGGGATTTGCTTAGAGTGCTAGGCTACTTCCCCCTCGCCGCGATTAAAACGCTTTTATCTCGAACAAAATTTAACCACGAAAGGTCAACACGCCCCAATAAAAGTAGGAGAAAGCTTGTGAATTACGATGTCTCTTTATTGGAAATAAAACTGTTCTTGATGACCACCCAGTTTGGCAACTTTTCTGAGGTGGCACGTCGCCAAGACATGACACCATCGTCGGTGTCTCGCAAAATGGCGCAGCTCGAAGAGAAAGTCGGAACCAAACTTTTACATCGTCATACACGCTCAATTTCTCTTACTGATGAAGGTGTGGCATTTAACAAGCATTGCACCGAAATCATCAATCAGTATGAATCGGTTGTCGAACGCATTGAACAGCGTGCAGACACGCCTCGTGGCACCGTCAGAATAAGCGCGCCGGTTGCCTTTGGTCGGCTCCACATCGCGCCATATCTCGCGGAACTGTTAGAAAGGTATCCACTTCTCAAGGTGGAAGTCCAGCAGACGGATGCATTTGTAAACCCCGCGGCTGAATCTATCGACTTATTGATCCGTATTGGTGTGCCGCAAGATTCTTCATTAAGGATGAAACGTTTTGCTAAGCAGCGCTACGTCATGGCAGCGAGTCCAAACTACCTAAAATCTTATGGCACCTTAACTACGCCTGAAGAAATCAAACAACATAACTGTTTAGTGTTTAAGGGACCAAATGGTCTTCAAAGCTGGTTTATTGGTGAAGATAAATTAGAGCCGTATGAAGTTTCAGGATCACTCTACAGCAACAATGCAGAAACGTTGGTCGCGAGTGCGGTCGGTGGCAGTGGAATTGTCGTCTTCCCTACTTGGTTAATTGGCGAAGAATTGAAGAGTGGTCAACTTGTCCCTTTACTAGACGGTTACCAAGTCTCAACCAGTTTAGAGCAACAATCGATCAGTGCCCTTTATCTTGATACTGATAATCTAGCGGCAAAAGTCAGGGTCGTAATTGATTTTCTAGCAGACAAATTCAGCAGCACAAGCGACAAGAACTCATGCTACTGGGATGCTATTTAATCGAGTTTCACCCGATCAATAGCCACCAGCTGCTTAGGTTTTGTCTGCCAATCCTAAGGCATCAAGGTATTGTACTAACAAGAGCAAACCCTGACGGTATTATTGATTTACAAAAGAGAAATAAAACCGCTAAAGAAAAGTGCTGAGAAGCGATACAATGCTCGAGTTGCGAGATCGCAGCATGAAATACCAATTCAAAGAAAGCCCATTAACAAGAAGCATTAAAGTAGCCTCACATGTCTAAAGAACCCGGTTTCACTACAGAATACAAACTCGACAAGACGTTTTTCGCGGAGTGTTATGATCAAACTAGCCTTCCGACTCAATTTCCAAAAGCCTACTTAAAAGGAATACTGTTTCTTATTTTTGGTGTGGTTCTACTGGAGTTTGAACTATTACCTAACGGCTATGTTGGCTGGTTCTTTATTGTTTTGAGTGTGATTGAAGCATTCAGTGTGTACTGCAAAAGAACCTGGTGGTTATGGCGACAAAAAATCAGCTCTGGCGCAGGCAGCAAAATCATCTTTCAAGGTGATGCTAACGGAGTGAGTTACAAAAACCACAAAGCGACCAATACCATCGCGTGGAGTGACATAGACCAACTTGAGCAGACCGATCTCGGTTTTATCCTGCATATCGGTAAACAGCGCCAATATGTGAGTAAATCTTGTTTAAGCGAAGAAGCCATTGCCTTCATGATTGAACACCACGCCGCATCAAAAGTGAACTAACACCAATAAATGCCTGCTGACTTAGCAGGCATTTTTCTATCGCCTTTAATTCTACGTATTGAATGACCGGACAATAATAATGAATACCGTGTACCAAATCAGTGATTGCCACCTTTCCGATGATTCCAGCTATGAGAACCTGCGTAGAGCTCTGGAATACGTCAGCAAAGACACAGCATGCAAGACAATTTTTCTGACTGGTGATATTCGTTGTAATCCAAAATCTGGCGACTACGTTCGATTAGAGGCGTTCATTAGGCAACACATTGGCGCTCAATCCATTTACGCGATTGCGGGTAATCATGACGACTCTCGCTTAATGCGCACTGAGCTAAAAGGCTCGACGATTTATGTCACCGACAAAGCCACCATCGGTGAACGAGAGTTTGTGTTCCTAGACTCAAGCTTCAAGCCGCTAGACAGCCGCCACCCACTTGGTTCAGGGCGTATTGATAACCGCGGCATGGCTAAGCTAAAACGACAATTGAGAAAGGCCAATGATCCTATCGTGGTTGTTCACCACCCTGTCATTCCAGTCGGGGCAGATTGGATGAAAGCAATCCGTCTAGAGAACGATGCTGATGTGATGAGCGTGCTGCGAAAATATCGTGTTCGTGATGTGGTCTGCGGTCATGGCCATGATGGAATAACGGCGACACAGCAAGACATAACTCAATATATGGCCCCGGCGACAGCCTATGGCTTTGACCACTCGATCAATGGATACAATCGCAGCGAGAAGGTAGGATTAAGTCGAATCGCGTTGTCGACTGACTCCATCAACTACCAAGCTGTCTACCTTTAAGGATGCAAGCTTTAACCTTGCTGCGCTGCTAATTCGATGTTCCGCTAGCTTGGTGCTCCGCTACAAATATTCTTTTACTTCTTTGAGCTTACCTTTCAACTTGTCTTTTTTGCTTAGCGCTTTGTCGAACTCGTCTTTTGATGTATTGAGATAACTCACACCATCTTTAATTTGAGCTAAGTAAGCCACGTAGATGGTGTCCATAGTGACGAATTCTATACCCGACTTGGTGATGTATTTGCGGGCAAACTTTCTGGTTTTTTCGTAAGACTTGTAAATCTTACCTGCAAGTTCACTACCTGGTGCGTAGCTAGCAAACTTATCGGGCTCCTTCTTAAACTTATATTTGAGCTTTCTCATGTGCTTTTTCATGAGTGAACGTTTCTTGTAAGCTGGCAGATCCAACACGCCAATAAGCACCTCTTCTTTAGAGCTGACTAAAGGATGTAGAATCCACATCATCGCGACAACCGGTATATCTTGGATGCTCTTGTTGAAAAACGTACAGCAAGCTAGACCAGTGATCGTGCTCTTGTTCAGATACATTCTCAGGCATTCTTTTTGGAAAGCTTTGTATCGGGCGATAGTAATCTTTCTGTAAATGTAGTTAACGCACCACTGACAAATTGATTTCGCCGCTCTTGCTATGGCTGTCGCTGGTGAGGCAGTACCCAAAGAAACGATATTGACCACCAAGGTTGCGGAATTAAAAGAAAACTCCAACAACCCGTCTTCTAAGGCTGTCGCTTTAATTTTTCTTCTCACCACTCTCAGCGTCATCTGCCCTTGGCTATCCGCTACTGATATCACCTTGGTCGCTTTCTTATAGAGTGAAACTCCCTTCAGGCCTTTATATGCGCCTTGAACGATCCCTTTGGTGTCTTTAATGAAAGGAGCAAATTCTTCCCAAACATCGCTCACTAAGTCAAAGATCAAAGGTTTCATCTCGGTGAATACGTTTGAAGGTAATAACTCCAATCCAGGAACGCCTTGAACCGTCCTGTTTACCTGAGCGAAGATCTCATTTGATGTGTCACCTACCGCTTGCCCATTATCGCTATCATTCGACTTTGAGAGGTCCTTCACCTCATTCGTTATTTTTCTGACTTTGTTCAGCACCTTTCTATTTTTTCTGATTTGCTCAGGTGTTTTTACTGTGTCATCGATACTTACTTCACTAAAAAACCTAAGAAAGAAAAGTTGTTTGTCGTCTATCGGGTCACCTGTTATTTCCAAAGAATTGTTCAAAATATCTGGCATGATTCACTGTCCTTGTTCATCCATTTAAGATCGTTTAGCAAGTTGAATATTTACACACAAAAGAGGTTGATATGAAGGATTGTAAAACGCGAAAAGAGCCTCGAAACGTATTGGCTGACTCTTTATCTTTACCTCTCGGAGTGATCAATAATCGCCCCACCATACTGTTCGATATCAGTCTTTTCTGTGGCTAAAAAGTTTGAGCTATAAAATCAAATGTAGCTTCTGTTTACGCATAGAGCCAACTGACTCAGCTAGGAAGGTGTGGTGAGTCGAATTTCACCTAAAGGTTTGTTGTGCTTTAATTTATCAATCTGTGATTGAAGACAGCGCGGAAACAGATTTGGCGTTACACTCATTAAGATCAAACAAATAACGAGGGTCTATGACGTTTTCTCCTGCCATATTGCGTAAAGTCTGGTACTCCCCTTCCATTAACCTTGGGCTTCGCGCCACCAGTGCCATTGTGCTGTTTCTCGGTTTAGGGGTGCTGTCGAATCAAACCACTATCGCCATGACCGCGCTGATGACCATGCCAGCCGCCCTGATTAGTGGACTCGACGCAGCAGGGCCAAGGAGATGGACACGTTTTGCGATCACCGCAACGGCTTGGGGCATGACTCTGGCCGTCAGTTACGCTCTGCTGAAAAGCGGACTGCCTTTATGGGTGACTTATGGTTCAATGGGTGCGTTGCTAGCCAGTGCGGCGGTAAACGGTCCATTCTGGGCAAGGCTCGGCATGTCTAGCCTCCTGATTTCTGTGGTCAGTCTGTCGCTTCATAACTCCAACACAGCGTTAAGCTTGTACCCGATGTTGGTACTTGGCCCCCTTACTTTTTCGCTGTTTAGCTGGCTGTGGTTTGCGCTATGGAAGCACTATGCATTGCGCGTGTGTCTGTCCGCGATTTACGAAACCTTGGCAGATTACATCCAATATCGACAAGCATTCTTGTTAGGTAGCGAAAGTGATGCACCGAAAAGACGTATCAAATACCAACTCATCGAGTTGTTCCAACAGGCTCTTCAATCCGAATCTTTTAGATCTAAACAAGAAGACGCTAACTCGCTCCGACAAGCCTTGTTCCTCGCGCTTGATACGTTTGAAGTGATAATCAGCAGCCACACAACGAATCCCGATCTATTAAGCCAATTTCAGTCCAGTAAGCACAAGCGAGACTTGCTATTAGTGTGGAGCCAACATTGCCAGCAAAGGTTAAGACACAAAGCCAAACAGCTTCTGCTCAACACAAACGAAGAGATGAAGCATTTAAGTTCATTACAACAAGAAGCCGACGACTTGATTGAAGCGGTCAAGCTCGAAGACCAACCCCGCTTTCGTTATTGGGCATTCGCCGTGAAGCACATCTCTCGTCGTATTGAGCTTAATGAACCCGCTTATGAACGTTCTTTTGAAGTGCAGCCGTTCGAGTTGTCTTTTCGCCTGCCAAGCCGAGGTAATCCAATTTGGCGTCATGTTACCCGTGTCGGTTTAATGTTCGCACTTGGTGCTGGAATTGCAGAATACTTCGAATTGATTCGCCCTGATTGGGTTCTGATTTCGATGCTAATGGTAATTCAACCAAGCTTCTTAGCAACACGCAGTAAAACGTGGCAACGCTGTTTAGGTACGGCGCTTGGTGTGCTGTTCGCGACCTCTTTGATTCACATTGGTGTACCGACGACCGCGATGTATTCGCTTATCGTCATCCTCTTGCCTGTCGCGATGCTTAATATTATGCGCCATTACTCGCTAGCCATTGGCTGTATTACGGCGCTATTGATTTTGGTGTATCAGACCATGGCGCACCAAGGGCTCGACTTTGCCGCGCCACGCGTTATCGACACCGTAGTCGGTGGTGCGATTGTTCTGCTCGGATATAGCTTGTTATGGCCGCAATGGCGAGGCAAAGAGATCCACACTCAAGCGTTAAAAGCGCTTAATAGTTCAAAAATCTTATTTGTGTATTGCTACGAACAGCTCCAAATTGGCACCGAACACCATGACCATACTGCGCTAACCAAGCAACGTGCCGCTATGCTAACCGCCGAAAGCGACCTAGAGCTGATTTACAACGAGATGCAGCAAGAGCCAAAACACACTCGCGCCGACCCTCACTATTATGAAGATATGCTGAGTCACTATCGATTGTTAAGCCATTACCTCTGCTTGCTGATTCCGCTGGTCAGGAAAGGCACGCAATACCAAGGCTCACAACAAGTTGAGAGCTTGATTCATGATGTGATGGATGCATTGATCAATACCATTCGTGATAACCGCGTCCATGAGTTGCCCGCGCTCACTAATCAAACCGAAGCCCAACATCCAATGTCTGCTGCTGGGCAACGTTCGGTAGAAGAAATCATCTGGTTAGCGCTGATGACAGTAAAACAAATGCACGATTTAGTTCGGCGCAATCTCGAAAACGAAAAGTTTGACAACGAAGAACTTGATAACTAAAAGCTCGAAAACGAATAAGCGAGAAAACAGAGAGCTTGAAAGCTGAATATGTAGGATTATCGCCCCGCTCTCACAAGTGACCAAAGCCTTGCAAACGTTATTACCCTAAGGTTTGCTAGCAAGGTCTTTGTGATTGATAATAAAAGCAATATAGGCGCAAGTTAGCGCTTTTTTATCACTTAGGTTTATATTGAGGCTATATGGAAATCAAAGTACTAAAAAGCTTTGTGGCTGTCGCGACACATTGCAGTTTTTCAAAAGCTGCAAAAGAGTTGAATACCGTTCAACCAGCCATTAGCCGCCATATCACAAGCCTTGAACACGAACTTGGAGTGAGCCTATTTTTCCGTACATCTCGCGAAGTCGTCATTAGCGCCGCAGGGCAGCACTTACTTAAAGATGCGATTAGACTCATCGAACAAACGGAACAAGCAAAACAGTCCGCGATTCGAGCTTATTCTGGTTGTATTGGTACTTTAACGATTGGTTATCTTGGAGGCGCAACTCTGAGTTTTCTGCCTCGTTTAGTTCGACAGTATATTGCTGAAAACCCCAATATTGATGTTGATCTTGTTGAGATGACGGCTTCTGAACAGATCGAAGCTCTGGACAAAAGAGAGATCGATATTAGCTTCTCTCGTCCACTGCCGAACCTGCTTGTGGATGATTACACCTCGGTGACGATTTATACAGATAAGCTTGTTGCTGTTTTGCCCGTCACCCACGAGCTGGCGCAATACTCCACCATTCAAATAAAACAACTGCAGCAAGACCCTTTCATCTTATTTGAACGTGAACAAGCGGTAGGATTATTTGATTCCGTCATTACTCAATGTGACCTATCTGGCTTCTCTCCAAATATAAAAAAGCAACCCAACAACATGCAAACCGTGTTAACCCAAGTATCTTCTGGCTTAGGTGTCTCTATCGCTCCGCATGCAATTCGTGATTTACGCAGTGAGGGCTGTGTATTTGTTAACCTTGAATCTGTGGATGTACAAATGCCATTAGTGATGACACACCATTCACACACTCTATCCCCAACGGCCAGAGTATTTGTTGCCGTAGTACAGAGTGAAATTGAGGCGATTCAACAAAACATGGCTTAGAAAGTTATCTATACCAGATTCGTATAGAATTTAAATCAAATGGTTATTTTTGTTATTCAATCGCTAACCTTAGACTTAGCTCATCGAAATCATTCATTAAAACGATGAACCAAAGTTAAGGTGTCACCATGTCAAAAGCGACTAAAGAAGTGTTGAGCACAGGACGTTTGTTACTGATGTCGAGCGCTGTCTCGGCAACTGCTGCAAACCTTTATTATAACCAACCCATCTTACCTAAGATCGGCGCAGAACTAGGGTTAACAAGCGAACAGCTAGGCGCAGTGCCAGCTGCCGGTCAGATTGGTTATGCCGTGGCACTGCTGTTCTTATCGCCCTTAGGAGACACGTTACCTCGCAGACGCCTAATAGCGATCTTGTCTATCATGTTGGTGTTGTCATCTTTTGTCGCGTTTACTGCATCTAGCTTAGTGGCCCTGGTTGTTGCGTGTTTTGCGATTGGCTTGAGCGCCAACATCACTCAGCAACTGATTCCATTTGCAGCGTCACTAAGTACTCCAGAAACGAAAGGGAAAGTCATTGGCACATTAATGACAGGCCTAACTGTGGGCATCTTGCTTTCGCGTACACTCAGTGGGTTCATCGGTGAGCAATTTGGATGGCGCGCGGTATTTATGATGTCAGCAAGTATTGCGATGGTCTTTGGTGTGTTGCTGTATGCTTTTTTACCGACGAACACACCGACAACTAAAATACCTTACCTTAAACTGGTTGCGAGCATGGCCACGTTAATCAAGCAGCATGCGACATTGCGAACTTCCGCTTTAACTGGCGCGCTTTGGTTTGCTTCGTTCAATGCGCTGTGGGCGACGTTAGCTCTGCATGTCAGTGAATCTCCGTTTAACTACAATGCACAACAGGCAGGAATGTTTGGTGTTATTGCACTTGCTGGAGTCATTGGAGCCAAAGTTTCAGGGTCACTGGTGAGCAAGTTTGGCTCTCGAAACATGATCAGCATGGCGTTAGTTATTATTACTGCTGGTTTTGTTATATCGGGGCTTTTCGCTGACACATTGGCTGGATTGATCGTCGGTATCATTCTCATCGACCTTGGGGTATTTAGCGCTCAAGTATCGAACCAAGTACGCGTATTCTCAATTGACCCACAAGCTCAAAGTCGTATCAACGGTATTTATATGCTTGGCTACTATCTCGGTGGTGCGTTTGGTTCATTTGTGGGAATTCAGGCATTTGAACGTGCGGGTTGGATTGGTGTTGTGGGCTTTAGTATTGCAGTCGTGATATTGAGTTTTAGCGTTAACCGTTCAAATAAGCAATAAGTCGTCTTGTCTTAAGTTTTAAGTTTTAAGTTTTAAGTTTTCCAATATACAGAACGGATAGTCACTCTGTATTTGATAGCAAATTGCCGACCAGTGATTTGCTATCTTTAAACATCTAATAAGGCAGTAGTAACTCTACTATCTCAAGTTTGAATGTCATGATTCTCAAACAAGCTTTCCCGACTAGAGAGCGGTTATGCCTTTGCGAGATGATCTTGGTCTATCCTTATCATTTAGACGACTGAGTTCCGAGGCTTTGAGTATGAATAAACTGTTTTTAATCTTATTGGTTTTTATTTTGTCCGGATGCGGAACAAGTGATAGTGCATTGATTGAGAGTGGTCACAACACCTCTTACATACAAGGTTTTCACGATGGTAGGCATAGCGGCATGCAAGAAAGCGGTAATAGCTTCGAAAGCTACATAAAAGATGGAAAGCGTTTTGAATCAGACAGTGACTACAAACAAGGCTGGATCGCAGGTGAATCAGAGGGGAAAAAGCTACAAGCGGAAGCAACAGCGATCGGTCAAGGTGCCGCTGCTAGTTATCCTCAAAAATCGACAACGACGGATTTAGATGACGTAGCAAAGGACACCTTAAAAGGCGTCGATACATCGGGCTTAGAGAATTTAAAATAAAAGTATAACAAAGGGCTCTGGGATAGCTCGTACCTTGCCCGACACTTACCAATGCACCTGAGCATAAATTGATCTGCATCAGCATATGGTTTAATAATGATTAACTACTAAACATTCATAATACAAATTGCGCAATACTGAATTGAGAGAGTTCATTTTTACGTTGTTGGTGATTTCATGGATGTACACACCTTAGCTATATATACCTCTTTGTTAGCAGCCACTGTCGCGAGTGCTATGTTGTTAACGCATAAATATATACTCGCAGGCACCACGTTAGGGGTAAATTATATTGCTTATGCTGCTTTGCTGTTAGGAGCCAGTGTTACCCCACTTTCGTTCGGCGTGACTCAATCTTCAGAATCCATCGTTTTTCTTTCCAATGGTGCTTACGCAACGGCTTTTGGTTTATTACTCGTCGGCATAACCGTGTTACGAGGAGCAAGTCGGTCTTTTCTCGTAATATCAATCATCATTAGCTCCCTTGGCATTAGCTTCTTTATTTATAGCGCCATAATTGCGCCTTCTGTTACTTCTAGGATCGAGGCTCGAAGTATTCTCGTTGTGACAATATGTATCTTAGCCCTCTGTGCAAACTATTCAGGGGAAAAGCACGATAACAGAGAAGCAAAGTGCCTGTTGAATCTGACCCTGTTTATCAACATTCTCTATATGGCAATTAGGGGCGTACTTGCTCATACCAAAGGAACGAATTCAAACTATTACCTGATATCAGATATTCATAAATTGTCTTTCGTTATCATGACAATCACAATTATTAGCCTCGCATTTTCAGTGTTTTGGATCTTAACTGATCGTTTATTAAAGCAAACCTATCGTTCATCAATTACTGATGAACAAACAGGCCTTTATAACCGTAGAGGCTTAGCAGAGCTGATACCCAAGCTTGTTCAACCAGGCCGAGAGAGTGACATTTCTGTACTGATGGCCGACCTCGATCACTTCAAAAAAATTAATGATTCCTATGGTCATGACAAGGGAGATGATGTGATTAAGCACTTTGGTCAAATTCTTGAAGATACATGCCGAACAAGCGATTTCTGCTTTCGCTATGGTGGAGAAGAGTTTGTGGTCATGTTACCTAGAGCGAATAAAACTCAAGCAATGCAAATCGCTGAAAGAATAAGAAACCACGCAAAACACAACTCCAATCAAGAGCTCACTTCTGGCACGTATACTGTCAGCATTGGAGTGACTCAAGCCCTCATAAACGATGACTGGAATTCATTAATTAAAAGAGCAGATAACGCCCTCTACGACGCAAAATCTCAAGGGCGCGATTGCATTGTTGAGCGTTAAGCCGAGTTGTAAAACAGTGTAAATATTCTTCCATCACAAAACATGTTGGCTAAGATTTAACAAGTTAAACACACACAACAAGTAAGGTTAGCAAGGATGCGCATTTTTCGGTTTGTTTTAGCGATAGCATTATTGGCGTAACCCCCTTAAAGCGACTCTAGAACTTTCCGCCATTTACCCATTCTGCTTTTGGTGGTACGGGCTCTTGGTTTACCCATATCTCTTTAATTTGACCGCCCTCAACTCGGAAAAGATCAAAACGCGCAACCTCGAGACCATCTTCAATAACTCGGCTGTAAGCTGCTACGAAATTACCTTGACCGACAATCTTAAACACATGGTCATAGCCACCAATATAACTTTCCAAAGAGCTCACATCTGAGGCTTGATAAACAGCTAGCTCTTCGTGCTGGAGGTACTTTGATAGCTTGTTTTTCTGCCCTAGTACCATGACATCACATAAAAATTCACGGATAAGGTTTTTATTCTCTTCTGTTTTACCTAGGTCAGTATGATTGATTGGCCCTTGCAGTCGACCTTCCCCTTCCGTCGGTTGAGCTTCGAAGGCAGAGATCACATCCCAATGTTCAATAATTTTATCGTCACTATCGGTATCGAATAAATCCGTGGTCACCCACTTATACTCACCATTATTAATGTCTTGGAATGCTTGAACAAACACGAATTGGCCATCGACGATTGAGCGTATGATCTTTATGTCTCTAACAGGGCAGCGTTTTAAGAACGGTTCGAAGAACTCAACAAAACCATCAATACCGTTGCGTACCCCAGTGCTATGTTGAGTATAACGTTGACCGGTGTACTTCGTTACCGCCTCTAATGCATGACCATCGCGGATACCTTCCAAATACAGATTAGTCGCATTTGCTAGCTTATTGCTCATAATAGTTGCTCCAAACTTAATAGTGCCAAAGTACGTTATTTGGCTCGTTCGCTGAAAACCCTGATGAAGATAGTTTCAGGTGTCCTTTTTACTGCCGGATTGTTCAATCGGCTCGACCATCGCGTCGCTATTCAAAACCAAGTTAAGCTCGATATACCTCTACAGCATACCGAGCCTTCACTACCTAATTGGTCACTGTGGTTACTGTTTGGCGTGATAAGCTTTAGATACTGCGTAGCTATCCTCAAGCCAGTTCCAACTCTTCACTTTGCCATCTTCAACCTGAACTCGAACTGCCCAGCTGAATTTACCCGTGTCTACACCAGATTCATTCGCAATGGCACTCATGCTGCCCATGAATACTGCTTGGTCGCCGTTTACAAAACTATAGTCTGTTGACCAGCTTGTGACTTTCAAACCTGCGCCAAATAGAGGAAAGAAAGTATTGAGCACTTTTTCTTTTGACTCCCAGTTACCGATCCAAGGGATGTCGGCGTCACCTTCGTTGTGCCAGACAAAATCATCGGCCATTAATGACTCGAGTTTTTCCATATCACCTGAGCCTGCTGCCCATAAGAATGCTTGAGCCGTTTCTAGTGTCTTCGCTGAATCGACTGCTTTTGTTTCATCTGCAAGGGCTGGAGTGAGTTGAAAGAAAGCCAGAAGACTCGCTAGACCGATAAGTAGATTTTTCTTTAACATTTTCTTTCTCCTGATTGTCAATTTTGAAGCTCAATGAGTGGGGGATTAGAAGTGCCATCTGTGCATGCTTTGAACTTCAGTTCTGTTTGTTGCCTTGTTGAGATAACTATAGCTGTGCTAAATTTTTGGTAAACTCACTAATTGAACACGTTGGATATGCGCAAATGCACAACATAAGATGGGATGACCTGCAATATGTTCTAACAGTGGCGAATGAAGGATCCCTGTCGGCCGCGGCAAGAGCACTTGGTGTAAACCACAGCACCGTTTTACGTCGTATTGACACCTTTGAGTATCGTCACAAATTACGAATTTTCCATAAACTTCCTACCGGATACAAACTAACGGTTGAAGGACAAAAGCTTCTGGAGTCAGCTCTCGCTATCGAATCCGCAGTAAGAGAATTGGAACACAAGATTTTTGGACAGGAATTGAAGCTAGAAGGCACGCTAAGAATAACGACGACCGATACCTTATCTCGCCTCATTCTCGGTACTCATTTGGCTGCTTTTCATCGGCTTTATCCAAAAATTCAGTTAGAACTCAGCCTCACATCTCGTCAATTGGATATTTCACACCTAGATGCAGATATCGCGATTCGCCCAGCAAATGAGTTGCCAGCCCATTTGGTTGGGACCAAGTTAAGTAAAATTGCCTTTGGTGTTTACGGATCACCAGAATATATAAATGGCCTTAAGAGTAAGCACCCCTTAAAGTCTGCCTCTTGGTTAATGATGCATAGAGGCAGTGCTTCGCTACAGGTTTCTGAACTGATTTCGGAAGACAAAATTGTCATGAAAGCCGACTCTTTTGAGCCCCTGATCATCGCGGCTGAAAATCAGATAGGGTTGGCCTACTTACCCTGCTTTTTAGGTAACAGTAAGGGAACTCTGCACAGAGTAGATATGGAAGTGATGCACCAAAATACAGACCTATGGATGATGACTCATAAAGATTTAGAAGATTCAGCCAGAGTAAAAGCATTTTTTAATTTTATGAAAGGCGCAATCAAATCAGACCATAATCGGTTGGCCGGATTTGATTATTAGCGAACGAGTGCCGGCTCTTCACCAGTAGGCTTACGAACAAAATGACACAAAGCCCACAGCACAAACAAAGTCACAGTCAGCTCCCAAGCGCGCAGGAAGGTACTTTCCAACCCCAAATTACTACTGGTCATGTACAACTGAATCGGCAGCATGGTCGCCAATAATGCATCGGCATGAACGTCCCTGGCTGAACCTTTCGCTTTGGCCATTGATGCGGTGATCATAAAGGCAAATAAACCCAACACTATGGTGTAGTAACCGAATGTAGACTGATGCCCTGCCATCAACAAGGTGAACACCACGGCTACTGCACAGCCGCCTACTTGAGTTTGAAAACGGCGGTCAACCACGTCGATAAAGCTTTTGTGTGTGGTTTGGGTTGCAGCAGCAATCACTGGCACCATGCAGAACGTTGCTGAGATGATGTCAACGATCATCAAGAATGCCAAACCAAGACCAATCAACGCGAGTGAAATTGCTCTGCTCTCAAATGTGACTGGCTGTTCTTTAAATACAGGGGGCTTGCTTCCTTGCTCAACAGGGAACAGAGCCACCATGGTTTTTGCTACTACCATGGTAATCAACATGGATACCAAAATTTCATGAATACGCATCGGCATATCCATGGTGGTGTGCTGAGCAAACACCACAATCAAAATCCAGTTGAATGTTGGCATCAACATTTTACCTTTCTTCGCCGGCGTAGTAGCTCGACGACGCATAAAGTCGAAGAAGAGTAGGCTAATGGTCCACACCACAAACGGATGCTGTGAAAATACCTCAGTCACCACCAACGCTGTACTTGCTGCCAATAAAGTGGGTGCCAAGGTACGGATCAGGCCAAGCCAAGAGTAATCTTTGTTCTTGGTCATGATGATGGTTGGATACAATGCCAGATAAACGGGAGAGTCTAGGTTTAGTAGCTTTCCCAACACCATACAAACCGTCACAGTAAGTGCGACACGCAGCGCTTCATTACGTTGAGAATGTCCCTGTGCGGTGTTTTCGAATGTCCACATAGTCATCTCCTACTAGTAGATATAGCGAAATATTGAAACCAAGTGAATCCAAGCCGAGCCAATAACGTGCATTATTGGATTACCGCTTTCAACAATCACACTCGCTCGTGAACCTGAGATCATCGAAGGATCCAGTTCGTTAACGGTAATGCGGGTACGTACTTTCTGTTGCTCACGGATCCAACGCGTATCATTGGTCACGCTAGACAGTTTGCCATTGGCGTTATTGGTGTCGTAAATCGCACGCTCTTGGCTACTTACTTCACCCGTAAAGACTTTGCCCGGTAGCGCATCAAAAGAGACCAAAACTTCGCGGCCATTAGTTAGCTTATCAATGCCTTTCTCATTGAAGTCTGCACTGATCCACGCATGAGCTTCGTCCACCAGCAGCAATGATGAAGTACCTTGAGTGATATAACTGCCCGATTGCAATTGTAAGTTGGTCACGACGCCTTCCGTTTGCGCGACGACTTGAGTGTGGCCTAAATCCAGTTCCGCACTGGCAAGTTTTGCTTCTGCTAATTCAATGGCTGCAGTGCGGTCTTGGGTCGATAACTCAACTTCAATACGTTTCACTTCCGCGTTCGCAGCTTCAACCGCACTACTCGCAACTTGTGTATTGGTGATTGCATCATCAAGATCTTGTTCAGTCGCAAGTCCTTTGTTACGCAGTTTTTGGTTACGTGCGAGTTTCTGTTTCGCATTGTGATATTCAAACTCTCGTTGGCTTTGTGTTTGTTTCGCTGCTGCTAATTGCTGCCATTTCGCCGAGTCAGAATCACGTGCTTGATGCAGTTCGGCTTTCGCTTGTGCCACTTTCAATTGGTAGCTACTGGCATCGATAGCAAATAATGGCTGACCTTTTTCAACTAACTCGCCATTACTAACCATGACGTCGGTAATCACACCGGACACTTCTGGCGCAATGGTCGCCACGTTACGATACAAAGTCGCTTGAGTGGTGAAAGGGGAAACATTATCTGAGGTGACTAAAAAAGCGGAGAACAATGCTGCCGCTGAAAAAACAGTGTAAATTGCGTATCTATAAAAATTCTCGTTCATGCTTGTGCCTAATTTTCATTCGTTATAAAGCGCCGCGCTCACGGCTTATTCGATTCTCTTGTCTACGAAAACTAGGTTATAACCATTCACAAATGGAAAATAGAGCCAATTAAAGAAGTGATAATTCCATATTTGGAAAGGTTGATGATTTGTACCAATTTCGCTCAATGGTTGAGCGAAAAGGTCAGATAAGGGTGTATTGAAACGTTAGAATTCCATTCCTCTCCTTCCCTTCCCTACGAGCAATAAGAGATAGAAGAAGTAAGCCGCACCCAGTTACATTCCATTGGATTGCTTAATTTGCACTGGCTTCTTATGGTTAAAATGCCTATTGTACAAACCATAAAATTATAGAGACTCGCGGCCTTTGCCACAGAGACTCTCCATTTAAAGCGAAAAGACTTACTATGAATTTTGATATCAATGCACTGAAACATCACCAACTGGTCGAAGATGGTCAATTAGAAGGATGTTACATTCATCAGCCTGTGCAAGGCAGTCAGCCAGATGACAAAGCCGTTTTAGAAGAGCGCCAAGCGCTGGAAAGCCAAGGATATAAGGTGGTTCAGGTTAAAGCGAAAGGCGGAACAACAACGTTTGCCGAGGCTATGCAAGAGCTTGCGAAAAAGACAGGCCACCAGCCTAAATAGTAAGTGACTTGGTAAACCAATATGGTCACTTGGTTCTATATCGAGAAAGCACCCTACCGACTATTAAGTCAGCAGGGTGCTTTTTTATTTACTGCCTTTTAACTAACTGATTTTCCAACTTCCCTTACTGAGCTAAGTTACTGACTCAGCTGACTGAACTTCGGCAAACTCTTCACAAACCTCTGGTGTACATCCATATAAGTTTGCATATAGATTTCATCGATATTGTCACCACTCGGGAAGCTGGATGAGAAATCTATGTGCTTACGGTCAATCGACAATTTCGCGGCCTCGACAATATGAGCAATGAACATTCTAGGGTCTTCTAAGCCGATAGAGATACGCATTGTGGTCGGTTTGATGCCTGCTTCATTGAGCGCTTCATCACTGAGTTCTGAGTGCGTAGTCAGTGCTGGACACAGCGCCACGGTATTGGTTTGCCCTAAACTTACTTGCATGCCGATAGCGGGCTCAAGCATGTCGAAGAACTGTTTAAAGCCATCTCGATTAATTGGCGGACGGTCGCCGTTACCTTCCATATCAATAGTGAAAAGCGCCGCTGGCAATCCCAAGTACATGTTGTTCTGGCAGTGCTCATAGTTATCGCTGTTTGGCAAAGCTGGACACGACACATTGATGTCTGGGTGAGCATCGAAGATCTTCGCGAGAGTCAGGGTATTAATCGTTTTCTGCACTACACGCATCTCATAGGTTTTCATGCCATTGAGCACTTCAAACGCTTTGTCTGCATCTAAGAATGCGCCCTTAATGTAGTACACATTCCAAAACAGCGTTTCGTTCCATGGGATTTTGGCCTCATCACCGTTGGGCTTGGTGAAAGTGACATCCTCTCCTTTTGGCACAAACATAGTCTCATTGCGACCAATCACAACCCCAGCAGTTGTGGTGCCAGAACCCGCCAGTTCTTTGGTGTAGGAGTGAATCACATAATCTGGCCTTTCCATCACATCATCACGTTTTAGTACTGGGTGCAGTAATGGCGTGCCCACTGTCGAGTCGACAATTACATCCCAGCCACGAGAGTGACCAGCTTTACTGATGCTAGCCACATCTAACACGTACCCATGCGGGTTACACGGTGACTCTAGGTAAACGTAGATTTTCTTACCTGCGGCTAGACGATCTGCGTATTTATCAGCAACTTCATCAAGGCGAGTCGCAAACTCATCACCGGAGTAACCATCCACCCACTCTACCGCGACATTAAGGTTCGACGGCTTGCCAAACCAATCTTCCAACAGCTGGTAAGAACCGCCGTAGATATTGCGTGAAGCCAATACAATGTCTTCATGCCCGAGCAAGTGGCTCAACAACCCATCAATAGCCGCCATACCCGAGTTAAAGTTCCATGCGAGGTATTCGTTGGCTCTAGAGCCTGCCTCAATATCAACCATATGGTTAGCCAGTGAAATCGATGTTGGGTTAAGCAGTCGAGAGTAAATATCGTGCAGCGGCTCTTTACCGTTGAACGCATCTTCAATCCATTCTGTACACGCAAACAAATAGGTAGCAGTGCGTGTAATAACAGGGCTGGCAGAGAAAATAGCGGCAACATTATCGAAGATAGGATAAGCGCCTTTAGACGCAAAATTGCCATTATTGGTGGCAATAGATTGGTAAGTAGCACGCATTGGGTTTTGCAGATTATCGAGGATCTTAGCGATCTGGAATGACAAGAAACGTTTGGCGTTAAACCAAGCGATTCGGTCACTCTTGTCGAGTTCTGAAAGTCCATCAACCGTCAGTGCCCAAAGATCGTGAGTCTTGGTATTGGCTTGGTACAGTGTCGTCGCCAGTTCAATCAGCGTGACGCCGTAATCACTGTTTGGGTCGATACCAAAATGCTTTGCTTGCTCAATGGCAAGGGCTTCTGCTTGTTCATGTTTGGTTGTTTTACGCAGCGGGCTAAGTTGAGTTGAAGTATTCATAATTCCTAAGTCATTCCATGCTTATTGTTCCTCTTTTAATTTTAGTTTTGGGCAGATGTTAAAAATTGCTATTTGCGCAGTAAGACATACACTTTGAGCAATAATATTGCCAAACTAAATTCAATATTGATGGATTATGCTAATGGATGAGATCGACAAGAAAATACTGGCTGAACTGCAAAACAACGCTCGGCTGACTAATCAAGAGTTGGCCGATCGAGTGGCACTGTCGCCCTCTCCTTGTTTACGTCGAGTTCGAGCATTAGAGAAACAAGGGATCATTCGTGGCTACCACGCTAGCGTAGATCAAGAAGCGTGTGGCTTACCTGTGAATGTGTTTGTGTTGGTGAAGCTTGAAAAGCCGACAGAAGAGAACATGCGAGACTTCGAGAAGCACATTGAAGTGATTGACGAGGTGTTAGAGTGTTTTTTGATGACAGGCAATCACGACTACCTATTGCATGTCGTCAGTGAATCACTCAAAAGCTACGAGCAGTTCATCCGCAAACAACTAACTCGCCTGCCTAATATTGCTTCTATTGAATCGAGCTTCGCGTTTGGGCAGGTCAAAACCAAGACTAAGTTGCCAGTGAGATAATTAGAAACGACTTAATTTAGCTGTGCTGATGGCATTGGATAGTCGTCTCCAATCATACAGATAAGTGCGCCGCCAAAAGCTTTGTCGTAACGTATTTTTCCTATCGCATCAGAGCTTTCTATGCTCGAACTGCCGTCTACCATCTGATTAATTTCTTGTGCGACTTTTGTTGGCACCAACCAAATACAAGCCGCAACAGAGCAAGTGGATGACGACGATTCGCAACCGGTCTCGGAGCTTCCTCTTACCCAAAGACTATCCTTCTCCTTAAGCAGTAATTGCGTTGCTATGTAATCTGGGTGGTCGATGTACTGATCGCCACCTATCCATGTATCGTCATAAGGTAGATATGGCCCTTGCCATGTTGATAAGCCCGGATTTTCAATTAAGTGATTGATGTTTAAGTAGCCGAAGTTCGTGTCGGTATCGGAAGTGATGGGAGGCAGAGAGCCATTATCACGAGAATATTGCTCAGCAGCATCCAAAACAGTATTAAGTTGGCCGATTAGAAATTTTGCCTCGTCGACACGGGACATTCGGTTCCCGAACGGGTTGTAGATAAAAAAAGCGGCAATGAACATCAGTAAGCCAAACGTTACAAGTTTCCATTTTTTTATCTGACGCAAAAGTTTCAACATCTATTTTTATCTCTCATCAAGAAGGTTCTGATAACGCTAAGGTCGTCCCTGTGGAAAAGATTATACCAGAGTAAAATCAAGCGTTTTGCATTGAAACGTACTTGTCCATATCTGTGGCAAATAGACCTATCTCTGATGTGCCCAACTTAGAGCTAGAACCTCCGTAAAACAAACCAAAGCGATGGGAATCGATTCGAAGTGATCGTTTTATCTGACTGTCATTTAATTTTTGTACTTTGATATAACAAATAGCTCGAAAATTATTGAGCGATCGTTCAATTAAATTGAAATATCTTCTATAGTTGATTGGTCAAACAACTCACAACAAGGAAAAGTTATGAATCCAAATACCGAATCTCAATCAACGCCGACTCGATCTATCCCTCAAGAAGCATTTGATTGGTACGACGAATATGCACACGGCCTGATTGATCGCAGAGAGTTTATGGCTCGTCTATCTGGGCTAGCTGTACTTGGCTTAACCATGACGACGCTAACTTCTGCATTGATTCCTAATTATGCGCAGGCAGAGCAAGTCTCTTTCAATGCTCCTTCCATCAAAGCAACCTACGAGAAGTTTTCTTCACCTAAAGGACACGGCGAAGGCTATGGTTACTTGGTTGTACCCAAAGAGTTAGAGGGCAATGCCCCTGTTGTATTGGTCATTCATGAAAATAGAGGCTTAAACCCATACATAAAGGATGTGGCAAGACGACTCGCAGCAGCGGGTTTTATTGCGTTTGCACCTGATGCACTCTATTCGCTTGGTGGGTATCCAGGTAATGATGATGAGGGTCGAACAATGCAGAAGTCGCTATCACGAGAGAAAATCGAAGAAGACTTTATCGCAGCCGCAAACTTCTTGAAATCCCATGAAAAAAGTAACGGCAAGCTAGGCGCAGTCGGTTTCTGCTTCGGTGGCTATATCGTGAATATGTTAGCGGCTGTCATGCCAGAACAACTCGATGCGGGCGTTCCCTTTTATGGTACTCCTGCCGCACCAGATTTGAGAAAGAACGTTAAAGGCCCCTTGCTGATCCAATTTGCAGGAATCGATAAACGCGTGAACGCAACTTGGCCAGACTATGAAGCCGAACTCAAAGAGAACCAAGCAGACTACACCGCTTACATCTATGACGGCGTGAACCATGGCTTCCATAACGATTCAACTGGCCGCTATGCTGAAGAAGAAGCAGAGTTAGCTTGGAAACGTACACTTGAGTTCTTTAACCAAAAGCTTTCTTAATAGGCAATAGAGTAATTTGATCTGTTGTGGAATCTAAATTTACATTGTGCAGTTATCTGGAAGGTGTTACTAATTTGTCCTATGAACAGAATTGACCTAAATGCAAAAACCACCACTACCACCATGAGGTTACTCAGGGTGTAGGCTTTTGCGTCGTCAAAAAACCTCTGAGTGATTCATCGCCAGAGGTTTTTTTGTATCTAGGCTTTGTATTTCACTCAGAACAAATAAGAGATGTTCGTTCTACGCGAATTAAATTGAACTTCAGCTATTAATTATAGATAGAAGTGGTAACTCAGTTAGGAGAAGACATGCAACCTAAAGATAATAAAGAGCAAGTAAGCCCAGTTTCATCTCGGTTTGAAGAAACTGCTGTAATACCTGGCTCGGCACAAATAACACCGATTCTTGTTTATGGTAAGCGTCGTATTAAAAAAGAAAAACTTGGTGAATTTAATAGTGCATTTCAAGCTTTCTCCAAATCAGCTTACGAAGAAAACCCAGACATAAAAGCAATCTTTGCCTTTCCTGATAAAGAAGATCCTTTGGCATACTGGCATATTTTATGGATACGAAGTGCCCGAGCGTTTAACGATTACTTGTCTCGCCCTACTCAAGGAGAACCCTTGTGGGATACGTATGATTTCTCCTCTGAAAGCCCAGACACTTTAGCTGTGTATGGCGGGTGGGATGAAGAGACAAGAACGAAAACTCTAGCTGTTTCAGGCGTACGCTACGAATTTAAGAATAGTATTGCAGGCTTCATGAAACCTGATGGCGGTAGAGAAGAAGGTCCTCCGTTATTTGGGTTTACTACGCGTTACGTAAAACCTGGCCGAATACAGAATCTAGGCACTTCATTCCAGACAGTATGTGACATGTGGTGCCAAAAGATTCCAGGTATCTTGATGGCTGCTGTCTTCCCAGATGAAAACACACCTAATTTGGTTCACGACTTGAGAATATTTGCCAACCATAGCTCTTACTTAGCGCATGTCGACAAGTCTGACAATTTGCTAACGGAAGCAATGGCTGCATGGTTTGAAAATTACGACACCAGCATCCCATTTTCAGGACAACTTTATGCCGCGAACACAAAAGATGAAGCTCTCCATACAAGTTCGATTAAATCGAGTTCCACGCCCAGAGCCCAACTTGAGACATTCCATTTCGGCGAAGATGGTATGTTGGGGCAAATGCCTAATATGACTCGAAATGACTAACAACGGACTCAGTATCTATCGAGCTACTCTAGTCCATAAAGGCCTCGCACACGCGAGGCCTTAGTTTTTTCTACCTAGCAACAAATATAAGCTAGAAACTACTATAAGAATGAGGAACGCGATTTTCTTCATCCCAGCCTGATAGCTCAATATTGATCAATGATCTGCGCTGCTCATTGCACAGTGAAGCGATATTGATGATAGGGAGTTGGCTGCGAAACTGCGCGGTGAGTATCACCTTTTTACTTTCACTAAGGCTGCTTCGACATTGCGCCAAAATCGCTTCAGTATCTAGCTGGTGTGCGTTTTCGATAATTTGGATATCACCGTTCTCTTGATAGCAATCTATCATCCAAGATACAGCTGGCACTTCGATGCTGGTGAGTACGATGACATCTTTTGTTGTGACCAATTCTTTGAGTCCAGATAGTTTGAGTTCAGTTTCCATAATTACTCTCATTCAGCAGCAAATACATTAAAGTCGGTTGCCCAGTTTAGCCTGTGCTAAATGGTAGCCTCTGTCTATCATCTCTTGTGAGCGATCAAACTCTAAGGTGCCACAGGCATTGCGTGGGAGTTCGAGCGTAATATCGGCGGGATAAGCGGCCAGTTTTTGGCGAGCAATGGTCGATTGCATCGCATCAAACGCTTGGTTGGCAATGTCGTAGGCCGCAAAATTGAAGCTCATTTTACTTTTTACGCTGCTGCCTAGATTATCGATAAAATGAACAACCTTTTCGTGCAGGTTACTCTCTTTCGTTGGTAGGGAAACAGGGATAATTTCCTGTTGAAGCATTTCAGGTTCACCACCTAAGTTCACCGCCAGTGTAAAGTCTGTGTTGTCACCAAAGGTAGGCGCAATTGGTACGGGATTGAGTACTCCGCCATCAATGAGTTCTTCGCCATTGACGACATGAGGTGTAAAGAACAATGGCAAAGAGATAGAGGCACGAATGGCATCAAACAGAGAACCTGATTGCAGCCAAACCTCTTTTTCATCGGCGACGTTGGCAGCAACTGCGGTATAAGGGATGGGCAGATCTTCAATTGAAATCTCGCCGATCAGTCCACGCAGTGTGTCGATGATCTTGTCGCCTTTGAAGATACCACTCGATTGCCATGAAAAGTCCAACAACATCGCCATGTCCCCTTGGTCGATACTGGTGACCCACTCTTCAAATTCATCCAACTTACCCGCAGCGTAGACACCACCGATAAGTGCGCCAATTGAACAGCCAGAAATGGATTTTATCTGATAGCCATGCTCAATTAACCAGCGGATGACGCCAACGTGAACCAAGCCTCTTGCGCCACCACTGCCAAGTACCAATGAGATCGTTTTTGCCATCGTATCAATCCTTTAAATCATGAGTTCTTTGAATAAAAACTATATCACTTCGTGTAACCTTAAGCAGTGTAATGCTTTGAAAAGACCTAAAGCCGCTGGTGAACATCTTCATTTTGGGATAGTAAAAATTATCTTCTAGCTTACACCTTGGTCTCAAACGCCTGAACAACGTTGAAGGGTGTTTCACCATCCCCCCACCAAAACGCCAGAAAGCACTGATTGGTGGACGTTATCTGCCGCTTTAGCACCAAGTATTTCTTGTTATATATTCGTTTATTACCAATAAAGCTCATCACCTACAAATAAACAGACACATACTCTCTACCGAGTCTAATACTCGTCGGCTTGCTCTACGACTAATGTCTAACCGACTGAGTCTATTTGTTTTTTTTGGTTTGGTATAAGGTACTAACAACTAAATGTTAATGAATCTTTAATTATAAGTTGACGCATTGTTTGCGCTTCTGCATGAGTAAACAACGTTTGTTGGAATAACACACCTTAGAGTGTGAACGAAAGGAATCAAAATGAGCACTACTTTAGAGTCCGCACATATACAAACAGAGAAGCCTCAAGCCAATGAGGATGAACTCACCTATGAACAACAACATAAACCAAGCTCAGAGTTTGAATCCCGAGAACAGTATCTAGAACACGAATTACAAATCATGTCGCCTAAGCGCTGGCGTCCCAATTTGCCGTTTAAAGATTATCGATTTGAGATAGAAGACACCATCCCAGCGATGGCGGCGACCATTGGTAAAGTGGTTATGGTAGGTGCGATTGCAGCCACCTTTGCTGGAGCTCTCGGGTTAAATGAAGATTTTATTCTAGAGAACGTTCGATACGAACTCCTTATTGCCTCTGTCTTCATCATCCTTTTCTCTGGTTTTCTACTACCAACGGCCAACCTCGCAGGTACACACGGTCCACTCATTCCATTGATTCCGATTGTGGTTGCGGCTGGCGGTCACCCAATGGCGTTTGGCCTGTTGATTGGCGCGTTTGGCCTGCTGTTAGCCATCAGTAAAGGCGGCAGTATGTTGGCCAATCTCACCAGTAAAGGCGTTTGTGGTGGCTTGCTACTCTACCTTGGCTTTGTAGGAACCGCTTCTCAGGTAAAAAAACTGTTCGCTTGGGCTGAAGGCATCGGCATGAGCCACATCGCTTTTGTCGTGATCTTCTGCACCATTATTCTGTATGCGCTATTGGAACACTTCCGCAAGCGTTGGTTAGCGGTACCTCTTAGCTGCTTGCAGGGTGGTACGATTGCATTTGCCATGGGTGCCCCATTCGCTTTCCACACTGAGCCAGGCTTACCTAACATGAACCCTATGTATTGGTGGGGAGAAGATACGGGTTGGATGCTAGGTCTACCGACGATTGAGCACTTCATGGTGGTATTGCCGTTTGCGATTCTAGCAGTAGCGATGTGGTCACCAGATTTCTTAGGACATCAAGTATTCCAAAAGATCAGCTACCCAGAGCGTACTGAAAAAGTACACATGAACATTGACGACACCATGACCACTGCGTCTATTCGTCAAACGTTTGGTTCTCTGCTTGGTGGTACTAACTTTACGTCTTCATGGGGGACTTACATCGTACCAGCGGCGATTGCTAAACGCCCTATTCCTGCTGGCGCATTGCTAACGGCTCTGTTCTGTATCATCGCCGCAGTTTGGGGTTACCCGATGGATTTAGCTATCTGGCAACCTGTACTGTGTGTCGCGCTGATTGTTGGGGTATTTGTGCCATTGCTAGAAGCTGGAATGGAAATGACGCGTGAAGGAAAAACCACACAGTCGGCAGCGATTGTTGTATTTTCTTCAGCGCTCGTTAACCCTGCATTTGGTTGGGCTCTCACCATGCTGTTGGACAACTTAGGCTTAGTTGGCTGTAAAGAACGCAGTAGCGAACTAAGCAAGATGAGCCGTTGGGTATTGCCAGGCATTATGTTTATTGTGCTAACAAGTGTGATGGCGTTGGTTGGCCTTCTACCAGGGATTCCAGCGATTATCCCAAGCTTTCGTTAAGCTAGATTAATCGTTAACTTCGCTAGAAATACAAAGGCCTCGTACATGCGAGGCCTTAGTTTTTCTATCAAGGGTTAATAGCCCTACTTCACTGGCTTTAATTCATTCGGGTAATGAAGGTTTGTTCGTCATCGACAAAAGCCACGTAGTCGCCGTGATAGATGAAAACACGCCCTCTGCCCTCAACGATACACGCCAGTTGTGGGTTTAAATCTTCTTCAAGATCCTTACTTTGGTACGTGCCAGTATCTGAGATCACGCCGCGGAGTGTAGGCAAAAACCCACAGCTGCGCTTGGCTTGATCAATCAGGCTTAATTCACTGCTAATAGAGAAGTAAGACGGGATAGGGCCAGCATCTTCGATAAACATCGGTTTCAATTCTTCAAAAGCTGTAATCACCAGCCAGTCGATGCCGTTCACATGATGGATAAACATTGTTTATAAATACCTAGATTCTCGATAGTTCTGATGCAGGGATTCTATCACTATCAAGTGTAGAGCGTGGGAGAAATTGAGTTTCACTAGGAACACAAGAAGGCCCCGCAATCGCGAGGCTTTCGTTTTTCTATCGAACCGTTACCGTTATCCTTTAACAACGACAGCACCCTACTTCACTGGCTTCACCGATTTCGTCACGTTGTATTGAACGATTCTAGCATCAAAACCTCCCCCTCTAACTCCCCCTCAAAGGGAGTTCACCGATCTCTTTAGATGAACGCCCGAGGGGGAGAACATTCTTTGGCACTGAACATATAGCTGCACTTGTCACGATCGGTATTCAGTTCCTCCCCTTTCCCGTTGCCAACAAGAGACTGGAGATGTAAACCAAGGGGAGGTTAGGAGGGGATTGTCACGTGCAACTACCCTATTTCACCAGCTTCAAAGCTTTCACCAGCATAATGTTGAGTTGCTGAGTCGTGCTAGCACTGGGAAGTGGCTTGATCCTTCAATGCAGCAAATGCTACAAACCTTGACGTGTTTCTAATTCGTTTCTGAGTCCGCCAATCTCGAAATTTCTTGCTAAAAAGGTAGAAAAGTTTATAGTATTTTTTAGCTAAATTTGAGAATCAATATGTCATTACAGAAAAAACAATCCAAAGTATCACTGAACATTAAAATTTCATCAGACTTAGATGTTCGTCTTAAACGAGCTAGAAAAGCAGCACGTGAACAGGGGTTGATGTTCAACGTATCTCAAGAAGTTGAAAAGTTTCTTGAGAAGGAAATAAAGAAAGTGGAACGCCAACTATCAATCGATGAAGAGATTAAGAATAACCTCGAGGATCTTGGTGGGCTTGATATAGATAAAATGATGAAATCAATGGATTAATCAAAAATAACAAAGCGTGGAGATAATTATGGGCACAATAATCGGACTGTTAATTTTAGCCGGCATCACTGTATTCCTAAAGCGTCAAACGGGACTTCATTTGCATGAGTGGATTGCAAAAAAATATAAAGACTCTCAAGACAAAAAATAATGGACTCTATCAGTTTGACAGGCTCCATCGATTTGACTTAAAAAACTAAGGCCCCGTAATCGCTAGGCCTTGGTTTTATCTTCTAACGGCTATAACTATCTTTTAATAACTACCGCACCCAACTTCACCGCTTTCATCAACGTTAGGTGAACTGCTTTGGTTACTCTAACAATAGGAAATGACCAGTCAGATAAATGAGTGTCGCTATTGGTTCTGTAGCCTATTGAATCCATTAATTCGCTGATGTAGCTGCGTGCCCATAGTCAACGACACAAACAGGCTAATCAAAGCAATCACTGCTCCTGTAACAAACACCCATTGATAACCAGACATCCAGACAATTCCCAACAAAAAGGGTAAGAACACCGCTGCAATATGGTTGATAGTGAATGACAAACTCGCCGTTGAAGCCACTTCATCTTCCCTAATTGTCTTTTTAAAGTAAGTGTTTAAAGCTATCGCAAAGCTAAAAATGATACTGTCGATAACATATAACCCCGCTGCCGCATAATGATCATCCACAAATGCGTAAGATAGGAACACCAACACTAACGCGGCATACTCAATGATCAAAGCGAGCCTCTCTCCTACTCGATCTATAAATCTCCCAACATACGGTAGAGCAAGAGTCGCAGCTAAGCTGGAGACCATAAACAGAGCGGCCATCATCGCGATCGTATATTGAAACTTGGTCACCATCAGTAAGCCAGCAAATGCCACAAAGATCTGTCTTCTTGCCCCATTCAAAAAGGTAAGAATGTAATAGGTCGTGTACTCGCGTCGGACAATGAGTTTGGTATGTTGCTTCACCTTTGTGTGAGTATCTTGGAACGTGACCAAGTAAACCGCCAGCCAGAAACATATTGCTCCACAAGTAAAGAAAATGACCTTATCTGAAACATCAAACAAATAGCTCGCAACCATAATGCCTAGAAAAGTCACCATTGAGACAAAAGAGGCTGCAGAGCGAATTTTCCCCATTGATTCACTGAAGTTCTCAGTCGCTAACAACTGTGTTGAGAGTGATTTGTTCACCGCTTCTAAATAATGGAAACCAATAGACATGATCGTCGTGCTGAAATAGAAGCCATAAATCGAAGGCAAGTACCCAGTCACGGCAACACCTAGCCCTAATGTTGCAACCGACAATACCGCGACTCTTTGTTCTGAAGCGATGAACAACAGAAACAAAACAGTAAATGAGAGCAAGCCTGGGATTTCCCTAACACTCTGCAATACACCCACATCAGCACCGGTCATACCGACAGTATCGACAGCGAAGTTATTCATAACAACTCGCCATCCAGTATTCGCTATCACTGACGCGATAGCGATGATAACCAACATCGCGAATGAGCTTCGCGATGTTAAAAGCCTAAGCCAGAGAGTCATTTAAGCCGCCGATTCTAAAAGAAAATCTTGAATATGATCGCGCATGAATAAAGCCATCGAAGAGAGGTCTTCCCATGTTTCTTTATTCGTGTGGGTAATGCACTCAACAAAAACTTTGCTTAAGTGTGGCTCAGCATGTAGCCAACGACTGACATATTTCCCGGTGTAACACACATGCTGCATTTCATCTTCTAAGATTTTTTGAATCGTTGGACGCATTTGTTTCATGCAATCATCGTCAGACTCATCGATGATCGCCAAATGCAGTAACAGTAAACGCCATGAACGTATTTCAATAGAGTGAACCCTAAACAGGAATGTCTTGAGCTCATCGTCAAAGTTCATGACTTTATCTAACTCATATTGAACTTCATGTTCATGCGTTTCTGTCTCGTACCCAGTTAAAGGAATAAGACTGGCAAACAACGTAGAATGATTCATCTCATCGTTATAATGACGCAACATCAGCGGCCTTAATTCATCATCAGCATACCGCTCTGCGATCATTCGTAACCTTGCCGCACCTTTAGCCTCATCGATTGCATTGTGTAAAAGGTAGTAAGCCATCATCTTTTTATTTTGAAAAATAGTTCGAGCCAAACCATTCATCATCTCAGAAGTGAAAGACAAATCAGATACTAAATATTTCTCAATGCAATCCTTGTATTCTTTTGAAAGACTCACACCTTGGGTATCAAATAAATCATAGAGACTGTTTTGTATATTAATCATAAATCATTCCTTTCCTCAGCAGACATCTTCAATAAGACACTCTCTCGAGTGCCTTATTAAGAGGGAGCAAGCTAATTAGCGAGACTCTTTTTTGTGGTGTTCTGACGGGGCTGGATTCGGTTCAAAGGCAGCATTCGATCGCACCAGTCTTGGAGGTTGGTTAGAGATATCTTGCTTCTTAAGATTTAACGATAAAGCCGTTCTTAGTTTTCCGTTCATATTCAGATCCTCAAAAATAATGGTATGTTCTGAGCTTGGTAACGATATGCAACTAAGACAAAGAACACAGAAACAATACAACTCGTTAACAAATTGTTACACGATCATTTTTAGAATGTTATTTCTTGAGATTGGTAAGTATTCGGAGAGGTTTTACTTATTTGAGAGATTCATTGGAGATTGTTATTTGTCACTGAACATACAGCTGCACTGGCAACGATCGGTATTCAGTTGCTCCCCTTTCTCATTGCCAGCAAGAGGTTGGAGATGTAAAACCAAGGGGAGGTTAGGAGGGGATTTGTAGCGGATTATCACGTGCATCTGCCACTTTGTTTTGCTCGCTCTACAGAACACAAAAAGGCCTCGCGTGTGCGAGGCCTTGTTTTGCCTAAGTTTCAACGAACGATCACCGAAGTAATTGGCGATGGTAAAACCAAATCAACTCGAGAGCCATTCGTCCAGTACTGTGATGAATTTAGGGTTAATGAGATAACCGATGGAAGCGTGCGGATTGCTTTTCCCGTTGCGAATATTGAGGTTGTAAATCGGGTGGATATCTTTCATTCCGCCGGGTATCAGACCCAGTTTGAGCATACCCTTGAAGTCATTTTTAATTTTGCTGTCATGAGAGATAAAATCATCTTCTGCTGATATGTTTATCCATTGCTGAATGTTCAAAGGGTACTTCTTCTCATCTTTCAAGCGACTCCCTTTTAGCCTATCTTTTACGTTTTCATCGCCTAACGGTGACCCGAGCGTCAGCAATAAATTGACCTTCTTGTCCGCACCATAGTCGTGTCTATACTCTCCATAATGAGACAACTTCCATAACACGTCATAACTGATCATCGACCCAAGACTGTGCGATACAATCATCACATCATCCTGATTATCAAGCGCTTCCTTCAGTTCAACCATTAGCCTATGCCTGACATCGCTACCAAAATAGGTATCTTCATACCAATAATGCGCCATATCCGGCGCGACCATCGTTATGAGTGTCTCAGCCACACCTAGCTTTCCAAACAGCGATGAAAAAGTATCTGCTAACGCCTCTTTTAGAAAACCAATTTTAGATACCTTGTTATACGTTGTTTTATTGAACTGGCTTGTCTTGTACTTTTTGAGTTCAGACAACGCTTGCTGCCGACTTGCAGGGTCTTCCGTTGGTTTGTCTAACAATGTGTTTGATAGTTCACCGTAATAGACAAACCGTTTATCGACATCTTTAAAAGCTTGTAACGAACTTGAGTCTCCACAATCTCGCTGTAAGCCATGTTCTATAGCCTCGTACCAGAGTGCTTGAAGGGAAGCTTTATCGGGCTTTTGAGCGCGACCATGAATGAATATTATTTTCTTAGCCATAGCAGGACGTCCTAAACACATAGTTAAAATTATTATCAGTAGAAAGCACCACTAGATTCGGTCAGCCCTTACTAATAACAGTGGTGCTAATTACGTATCTAAGGGTGGTTGATAGAGCATTTATATAACTATGAGGCCGTCGTTTAAGGACCATAAAAGAATGAACGATGCGAACATTACTCACAAATTGAAATGAATGTATCTAGCAAAGCCTCCAACTAACAAAAAGGCCTCGCAAACGCGAGGCCTTAGTTTTATCTATCACCGATTACATCCATATTTTAACAACTACGGCGCCTACTTCACTGACTTAACCGCATTCATCAACGTTTCGTTGAACTGCTGTGGTTGCTCAAGCATTGGGAAGTGGCCTGAGTCTTCAATGTAGTAAATGCTGTAATCCTTGATGTGTTTCTTGTTCGCTTCTGAATCTGTTGGCCATAGACGAGCGTTAACCAATATTACTGGCACGTTCACGTTCTCATACACGCGGTGTGCTTCGCCAGTCACGTATTGGCCTAGATAATGGCGGAACTGGTTTATCGCGATAGCTGGCTGTGCTGATGCCATGTCTTGTGTTACCCAGTAAAGTAAATCTGCGTCTACGTCTTTTGGTAGCGAGTCTTTTAAAAACTATGGGGAGTCATCCCGCAAACCTGACGCATCCTTAACCTAAATTAGTGGTTTAATGTTGAGTAACCTAAAAGAGATATACAACTTTGACCAATAACGTTAACATAATGTTTTAAAGGGAAATTATCCTATAATCCTAGTGAAAAACTAGCGCGTCTTCGGGAGCAGTGAGTGAAAGTATTTTTAAAACATTACAAACTTTGTAATGACGCAGATGTATGGAAAGTATTTAGGACGATAGTTGTAAATAATAATATCGCTGATCTGATTGTGTTGATATGTCAGTTCTTACTCTTTACATTCGGAGCAATTGGTCTCAAGTATTTCGCAGAGGGAATGTTTCAGTCAACGTTGTCACTGTCTTTCTCTTTGATCATGTGCTTCAAAATGATCAAAAAATATAACAGATGCCGACAAAAAGCATTTGAACGTTACTCGAACATTTTCCAGCATGAGCTCTCATTTTTTAGTAAAAATAACGAATATTTACAATTCGTTTTATTCTATGAAGGGGCGATTAAATCAAAAACAGCAAAAAATTGTGATTTTAATAGCACTCTAGAATATTGTAATACCGAAATCGAAAGTTATTCACAATCACCAATAGTTACAAACCCTTGGTTCATAATATTTGCGTCCTTTTTAGCAGCATCACTAATATCACTATTTTGGGAGTCCAATGAGACATTTATGGCTATAGGGCTATTTTCCGTCGTTTACGCTTCTTTGTTTTTTGTGCCATGGATATTAAGCAATTCTGGAAAACACCGAGCATTGACTAGGTTAAGGAAATTCTGCTTTTGGGCACAAAAACTATCTGATGAAGAAAAAAGAGTATTCCTTAAGATCAGGTAGAATACATTTTAACAAGGTCGAAAAGTTTAGAGCAAGGCCTTTTAATCGTTGCTGAACTAATCGGCATGAGCGCACCATCTAGAACAAAAAGGCCTCGCACACGCGAGGCCTTAGTTTTATCTATAGAATGATTACAACCGCCCTACTTCACTGACTTAACCGCTTTCATCAATATTGTGTTGAACTGCTGTGGTTGCTCTAGCATTGGGAAGTGGCCTGAGTCTTCAATGTAGTAAATGCTGTAGTCCTTGATGTGTTTCTTGTTCGCTTCTGAGTCCGTTGGCCATAGGCGAGCGTTAACCAATATTACTGGTACATTCACGTTCTCATACACGCGGTGGGCTTCGCCTGTCACGTATTGGCCTAGATAATGGCGGAACTGGTTTATCGCGATAGCTGGCGGTGCTGAGGCCATGTCTTGCGTTACCCAGTAAAGTAAATCTGCGTCTACGTCTTTTGGTAGCGAGTCTTTCACGAATGCAGCAATACCCGCTTGGAAGTCTGCTTCAAAGGGTTTGGTCGTCGCATCTAGGTCGCTTTGTGAAACCGCTAGCGCGACGTTTTGCGACGTGTCGACACCAATAATGCCCTTCACTCTTTTCGGCATCAGTTTAGCGGCTTCTGCAATAACACCACCAGCCATTGAATGACCAACTAAGACGACTGAATCAAGTTGTTCTTTGTCGATTACGGCTTTGATGTCTTCAGCGAACGCAACCATGGTGTACTCTTCACGGTTGAACGATGAGTTACCGTGCCCTGCTAAGTCCATAGTGATCACTTGGTACTGCTTTGAAAACTCACTCACTTGGTTCTGCCATAGCCTGCTGTCTAAACTCCAGCTGCGAATGAAGATTAGCACCGTATCCCCCGCTCCCACTTCTTCCATACGCAATTTGCTCACCATCGTGAGATATAGAAATACCGTACTTAACCATTGAATCATGAGCCATGGCATTAAAGCTGCCAGCGCCATGAATACCAAGAATGTGATGTTTAGAATTAAACGTTTCATAGTGTCTCTCTACTTACTTTGGAGAGAACACAGAAAGCGCCCCTCTCAATCAACATAGCCACTATAAAGTGTGAAATTGTAGACAGGTCAATAAGTCACCTTTAAAGGATATAATTGATATTAAACTCCGACTCTATGACTAGATGAACGCTCCTTTTTCACAGTGAACCAATAGGTTAAACCTACAATCATATTGACATAAAAATTAATAATAACAAAAGCTTACAGACAGTGACATTTCGGGGTATGATACCAATAATTTAAATGCATATTTATTTATACAAGAGAGTTTAGTAGTGATTATTACAAATCTTGCGACTTGGGCTTATAAGCCAGAGCTTGAAGGATTGTTATTTTTTTCCCAGAGGTTATTGGAGTTGTCTTACGACCGTTCAGACTATGTAGAAAAAAATATTAAAGTACCTCTGAAAGATATAATAACCGAGTGTTTAGAGTACATTGAACTCCAAGAGAAGGGTTTACATATTACTTCAGATACCGAGTTGAACATGTTGTATGATGAGATTCGAGAAAACATTAGAACTGATTCAGTCGTAAAAAAACTATTAAACGAAAAAGCAGAAGTTTATCTTTCAAAATTAAACGCTTCAAATGATAATAAAGAGCTTAAAAACATACTAGAATTAATTAAGTTTAAGATCCCTTCACAGCGATATCTAAATGAAGTAGTTGAACAGTTAAAAGAAGCAATCAGTACACCTAAACAAAAAAAGAAGATACAAAATTTAACTGATAAACTATATGAGTTCCTGGTTTCTTATGGGTATCAAAAAGGTACTATATACTTTTTAACAAATAGACATTTTTTTGATAAGTCTGGTATAAATAAAGTCTCATCATTAGAGGATTTAGCTGCCTTTCTTGAATACTTCGACCTTGAATATAAGGAATTTGAAGTTATTTTCACCGCTTCTAAAATATACAACGAAATATCTGAAGCTTGTAAAAACCTGAACCTTAAAATATTCAGCACTAAAGAACATGTATATAATGAAATTTTAGAAAACAAGTTTTTTAGAAATCCTAGAGATAAGAAAGTATTTCTTAGTTGTGCTAATGTAGAAGCTGTCGACTATCAACACGCGATGCGAGTTGCTGCTTCTAGGGTTGGTATGTTATCAGATCTATTAGTTGTTTTTTCGCATCGCACCAAACCATGGTTTTCCGATTACTGCCTCGTCTACAATCATAGTAAAAATCATGTTGTGAATATAAGTAAACAAACTAATATGATGTCTTCGTTAAGCGAAGCTGACTTCGCTCACACTAAAGATATTTTCCCGGTATTTTTATCTAACTTCGGTTTAGAACAAGATTCATTCAAACGTTTTATTCGAAGTGTAGAGTTACATGCACATGCTTTAGAAAATGATGAAACTGCATCACAAATTTTAAATTTATGGATATGCTTAGAGGCTCTATTAATCACGGGAAAAACGAAATCTCACATTTCAACTGTAATTGAATCCATATCCTTAATCTATTCTTTCTATGCTGTCCGCCATAGAGTCTGTGCATTAAAAGACATTTTTTTAAAGTGGAACGAAATAGAATTTCGTGCAGTAATGGGAAATTTAGGAATAATCGATGAAGAAGAAGCTATGGCTGCCCTTTTATCAGTGAAGCAGTATGAAAAAATAGCAGTAGATTTATTGTCCAAATTAGATGAGCAACCATTAATTCGATTTAAGTTCATTAACCTTGTAAATATCCTCCAAACAAGGAAAGGAATAAGTAATTTAATTGAAGAAGAAAAAAGTAAATGTGAAAAAGATCTTCGTAGAGTTTATCGAACTCGAAATAAAATCGTCCATCAAGGTGATATTAATGGGCATAAAGATTATCTCGTGGAAATGGCTCATTTTTATTTAGACTTGGTTTTATTTTCGATAATTGAACGTAAAGTATCTTTTGATGATATTAGCTCGATTGACAACTTAATCCAAGAAATGAGGATTAATATTGAATGTCATAAAAGTTACCTTAAAGAAAAAAATAAAACTGATGAGCTAGTGCCTACAGACTTTAAAAATGTATTATTTGGACCTTCATCGTAATCAGCACTTAGAAATTTAGCTCTTGCTTGAATTTGTTCTTACAAAAAAGGCCTCGCAATGCGAGGCCTTTGGTTTTCTATCTATCAGAAAAGATTAGTCGCGAAGTGCTGCGCCGAATTTCTCTGAGATTGAAGCTACGATAGCATCTACTGAACCAGCGATGTCTGCATCTTCAAGTGTGCGCTCTACAGACTGTAGGCTAAGTGCGATTGCTAGGCTCTTCTTACCTTCTTCAACGCCTTGACCAACGTATACGTCGAACAGTTTAGCGCCTGTTAGGAATTCGCCACCAGCTGCGATACACGCTTCAACGATGTCGCCAGAAGCAACTGCTTCGTCAACAACTACTGCGATATCACGACGGTTTGCAGGGAACTTAGATACGGCTACTGCTTCTGGAAGCACGCGAGTGTTGATAGCTGCCCATTCGATTTCGAATACGATAGTGCGGCCGTTAAGACCAAACTTACGCTCTAGTTCTGGGTGAACAGTACCAATGATACCCACTTCTTTGCCGTCTACTACGATAGCCGCAGTTTGACCTGGGTGAAGTGCTGGGTGCTTCGCTGCTTTGAAGCTGTATGCGATTTCGTTTGCTGAAAGCTCAAGAACGGCTTCTAGGTCACCTTTAAGATCGAAGAAATCTACAGTGTTAGTTGCAATGTCCCAGTGCTCTTCGCCACGAGTACCAGAGATAACGCCCGCAAGCATCATTTCTTGGCGCATGCCGTTTTCAGCAGTTGCTTCAGGGATGAAACGTAGGCCTGATTCGAATAGACGAACGCGAGACTGTTGACGCTTCTGGTTGTGAACAACTGTGTTTAGTAGACCTTGGATTAGGCCAAGACGCATTGCTGACATGTCCGCAGAGATTGGGAATGGCAGGATTAGCGGCTCAACACCAGGTACAACAAGCTTTTGCTGTTCTGGTTCTACGAAGCTGTATGTGATTGCTTCGTGGTAGCCACGGTCTACAAGAAGGTCACGAACGCGCTTAAGCGGTTGGTTAGCTTCTTTGTGGTCATTCATTTTAAGTGCCGCTTTAGGCGCTTGGTTTGGAATGTTATCGTAACCGTAGATACGACCTACTTCTTCAATTAGGTCTTGCTCGATTGCGATATCAAAACGCCAAGATGGAGACGTTGCCGTCCAACCTGCGTCTGTAGTCTCTACTTCACAACCTAGGCGAGTAAGAATTTCCACTACGTCTGTAGATGGGATTTCGTGACCTAGTAGGCTGTCTAGCTTAGCGCGACGCAGAGCAACTACGTTTGCTTTTGGTAGATCAGCTTCAGATTCGCTGCCGTTTACTGGCGCAACTTCACCACCACAGATTTCAACTAGAAGCTGTGTTGCACGCTCCATTGCTGCTGCTTGAAGTGTTGAATCAACACCACGTTCGAAACGTAGAGAAGAATCAGTGTGAAGGCCGTAAGCACGTGCGCGACCACGGATGTGATCCGGTGCGAAGAATGCAGCTTCAAGAAGAACGTCAGTTGTTTCAGTAGTAACACCTGAATCTTGACCGCCAAAGATACCAGCGATTGCTAGTGCTTTGTTGTGGTCAGCGATAACAAGTGTGTTGCTGTTTAGTTCAGCTTCGTTGCCATCTAGAAGTGTTAGTTTTTCGCCCTGCTCTGCTAGACGAACCACGATACCGCCTTCGATCTTAGCTAGATCAAATGCGTGCATTGGTTGGCCTTGCTCTAGCATCACGTAGTTTGTGATGTCTACAACTGGGTCGATTGAACGGATACCACAACGACGCAGTTTTTCTTGCATCCAGATTGGCGATTCCGCTTTCACGTTTACGTTCTTAACCACACGGCCAAGGTAACGTGGACAAGCATCAGTTGCTTTGATTTCAACAGATACTGTGTCTTCAATACTTGTTGCAACAGCTTCAACTGCTGGCTCTGTAACGTCTGCGCGGTTTAGTACGCCAACTTCACGAGCAAGGCCACGGATGCTGAAGCAGTCTGCGCGGTTTGCTGTTAGGTCTACGTCGATAGTTACGTCGTTAAGCTCAAGAAGCTCACGTACGTCCATACCTAGCGTTGTGCCTTCAGGCAGCTCAAGGATGCCGTCAGACTCTACGTCGATACCTAGCTCAGAGAAAGAACAAAGCATGCCGTGCGATGGAACGCCACGTAGTTTTGCTTTCTTGATTTTGAAGTCACCAGGAAGTACTGCGCCAACTGTTGCTACTGCTACAGTTAGGCCAAGACGACAGTTAGATGCACCACAAACGATGTCTAAAAGTTCTTCTTCGCCGATATCAATTTTAGTTACTTGTAGTTTGTCTGCGTCTGGGTGCTGACCGCACTCAACCACTTTACCTACTTTAACGCCGGTGAATTCACCAGCAACAGGTTCTACATCGTCAACTTCCAAACCAGCCATAGTGATTTGGTGAGCTAGCTCTTCGCTGTTAATTGCAGGTTTAACCCACTCGCGTAGCCAAGATTCACTGAATTTCATAGTTTTGACTGCCCCGGATTACTTGAATTGTTTAAGGAAACGAAGGTCGTTCTCGAAGAACGCACGAAGGTCATTTACGCCGTAACGAAGCATCGTTAGACGCTCTACACCCATACCGAATGCAAAACCAGAGTATTTCTCAGGGTCGATGCCAACAGAGCGAAGTACGTTAGGGTGAACCATGCCACAGCCTAGAACTTCTAGCCATTTGCCATCTTTACGTTTCACGTCAACTTCAGCTGAAGGCTCTGTGAACGGGAAGAATGAAGGACGGAAACGCACTTCAACTTCTTCTTCAAAGAAGTTACAAAGGAAATCGTTAAGAATGCCTTTAAGTTGTGCGAAGTTTACGTTCTCATCAACTAACATACCTTCCACTTGGTGGAACATTGGCGTGTGAGTTTGATCGTAGTCGTTACGGTAAACACGACCCGGAGCAATGAAGCGGAATGGCGGTTTGCCGTTTTCCATCGTACGGATTTGAACACCAGAAGTGTGCGTACGTAGCATTAGATCAGGGTTGAAGAAGAAAGTATCGTGATCAGTACGAGCTGGGTGATCGTCTGCGATGTTTAGTGCATCAAAGTTGTGGAATGCATCTTCGATCTCAGGGCCAGACTCAGTGCTAAAGCCAAGCTCACCAAAGAACTGTTCGATACGCTCAACTGTGCGAGTAACTGGGTGAAGACCACCGTTCTCAATGCGACGACCTGGTAGGCTCACATCGATAGTTTCTTCAGCTAGTTTCGCTTCAAGCTCTGCACGTTGTAGTGCGTCTTTGCGAGCTGCGATCGCTTGTTGAACAGCACCTTTCGCTTTGTTGATCTCTTGACCAGCAGTGCGACGCTCTTCAGGTGGAAGTTTACCTAGGCTTTGTAGTTGAAGAGTTAGTTCACCCTTCTTACCTAAATACTGAACTCGCACTTCATCAAGTGCGACTAACGAATCTGCTGTATCAATAGCAGTCGTTGCATTAGCAATGATCTCTTCTAGATGTTGCATCATTTCCTCATCTACCAGTTGGTAGTGTCCGTATCGGATGATTAGTTTTTTTAGATAGCTACACATAGTAATCAAACACGCAACCAATGCCAAATTGAATCGTTAAAAGAGCAAGTTATTGACTAAAAACACGGCAAATTTAACAGGATATTAATGAGTAGTAAGAGGAAGTGGCACAAATACGAGTGCCACTCCTTTGTTTAGAAGTGAGCGGGGCTCAAGATTTACAGAGAGCTGAGTTCTGAATCTCTAGTGAACCGAGATCTAAAACTAAAGCGAACTTAGATCTGAACTTGAAATAAACCAGTTTTAAATCTGAATCGAACAAACACTGTTTTTACCTGCGTTTTTTGCTAAATAGACGGACTCATCGGCGGCTTTAATTAACTCGTTCATTGAGCCGAATTCTTGGGTTATTTCAGCCACACCGACACTAATACTGCCAATCCAAACTTGATGACTGGTTTCAACCTCTAATTCAGACACTTTCTGGCGAGCCGTTTCCGCGATGTGCATGCCACCTTTGAGGTCGGTGTTAGGGCAAATAACCAAGAACTCATCGCCACCTAACCGGCAAACAATATCATCATTACGGAACGTATTTTTCAGTTCACGCGAGAGGGTTTGTAGCACCAAGTCACCGGCATCATGCCCACTTGTGTCATTAATGCGCTTGAAGTTGTCGGCATCAATCATAATGCACACTAAAGGAATACCAAGTTCTTTGGAGTCTTGCCAATGTAGCGCTAACTGTTTAAAGGCACTGCGGCGGTTAGGCAAATGAGTGAGTGAGTCTGTTAACGACAGTTCTTCAAGCTTCTTACTCGCTCGTTTCAATTCTGCCGTCCGTTCCTCGACTTTGTCTTCGAGTAACTGATTGAAGCGTAACAACTGTTTGTTTCGTTCAGAGACTTGTTCAAACAGGCCGTTAAGCGCAGCCAACAGCGGGACAGTCGCAGAATCTTGCTGCTTTTCTTCTGCTTCAAAGGCTTGTAGAGGTGTTGCACCCTTTTCTATCGCGGTCATTTGTCGCGCCATGTTTTGATCGATGCCGAGGATGTGGTAAGCAAGCCAATGGATGAGGAAGTCCAATAACTGCCGTGCTGACACCTGATCTTCTTCCAAGATGAAAGCTTGCATAAACACACGATGCGCTTTGATGTGTTCTTCAATGTGTAACTGATGTACACCGCAATCTCTCATCAAAGATTCTTCTTCTTTAAAGTGAAATTCGGCATAGCGTGTGAGATCAAGTAAAGCGATGTTAATGTCGTCTATAGAGATTGTATTCTCTGACAAAAGATTTCCGTAGTGGTTGATAAAACCAACAAGGTATTGATGTTGTTCATCTACAACACCAATGCCCGTTTCAAAGTTTTGATCCCAATTAAATAAACTCATAGATCCCTTAGGGCCGATACCACCAGCACGATTTACATGCATATTCGGAGGTTATAGATATTCGAAAAATATAACCATCTTACCTGTGGGACTATTCGATTATTTGCTCTATTTTATAAAAAGATGACGTTGAACATTATAAATATAGCGCGTCTTAATTCTGAGACGCCTCCTTTAACAAGAACGCCCCACCAAACTAACACTAGAAATAATATTCCAACGCTACCTCAACAAAATCATCCTTTCGAGCGAAGAACAATAAGTCTTCTGGGGTTTCGTTCTCAAACAACCAAGCGTTTAATCGCCACTTCAGGTTGTTGTTGATTCGGCTTGATGCTTCCAACTTGGCACTGTAGACATCGCTGTTATCTAAATCTTGGGTGATGCCCGTAAGTACTTCGGTGCCGTCTTCATCATTCAAGGCAAAACGCGCGCCTAAGAACACATCGTTTTGGCCGATGGTTTGAGCATTGTTGCCTCGGCTGTCATACAGGTATTCCGCAATGAAGCCGATGTCCCAGTACGATTCAAGCGCTCCAACCCAAGTGTATTCAAAGCCTGTTGCGACGCCTGTGTGGTTGTCGTAACTATCGCGATAAATGCTTTCCAGCTTCCATAACCAGTCACCGATAATGCCCTGCACATCCAGTCCGAAGTGCTGCATTTGCGCGTAGTATGGCTTGAGTTGGTTGCCTTGCACACGGTAATAAGGGTCGCGGTTTGTGCCGCCCAAATAACTTAAACCGACATCCCAATCACCGTACATTTGGCTATAGCGCAGCGCCACATCGACGTGTTTTTCTTCTCGCGAAGATTCGTAAAGCGCATCGTTCGATACTGGCACGGTTGGTCTTAAGCGTCCGTCTTCGCCTGCAAAGGTACGTTCACGAAAATACGGCAGTAACATGGCGTCGATGGCTCCCCAGTCTTTTATCGAGGTGAAGTGCACCATTGGCTGACCTAGCTTGGATTCGCCATCGACCGATTCAATAGCGTCGGTTTGGTTTACCACATCCACTAAATGCGCCGATTCGGTCACGCCCCAAAACACTTTGCCTAAACCCGCCCGCAGTTCGTAGTCATCCCAGTAGGTGAGATACAAGGCTTCACGAATATCACCATGAGTTCGTTCATCGTCTTCACTGTCTAGGCGATAAAACGGGGTGAAGGTAAAACTGCCGTTGCCCTCTTGTTGTTCCCAATAAAACTCTGGCTGCAAAACCAGTGAGCTTTGCCCTTTATCTTGCCCTTGTAAGCCGTCGCTAAAAAACTGCCTGTGTTCAAGGTTAACCTGCCCTGCGAGCTGTGGGCTAATCTGTTCTACGAACTCAGAGCTAAATCCAGCCGCCACACATGGTAACGACACCTGCATGAGTCCAACTGTCGCTGCCAAGGTTAAAGATAACTGCGTTCCTGTTAACACAATCCTTTTCATATTCTTGCCTTACTTTGCACGTTTCAGTGTGTTTTTCTGGAAATCTTTGTCCTTAAGACCGGTCTGGAACGCTAAATCTGTCGTGGTTAAAACGGTACTTTTTCCTGTTTGATGGTTTTGCATCGACATGGTGTGCGCGCGCCAGTATTGGTTTAGGTATTGTTTGTAGTCTTGGAACGACAGGGTTTTCAGCAATGCGCCTTTACGGTCGTAAAACTCCACTTGAACGGGGCGGTAATATTGTTGGTCTAGCCATACTTTCTGCTTGGTATAGCCAGAGTTTTTGTCGGTAGGAACTTGCTCTAAAACAAAGGTATCCACACCTTCAATTTTGGCGTCTTCAATGTAGTTGAAGGTGTACTTTTCTAGCTCAAACGAGCTTAAGTCTTCGTAAGCAAATTCACTGCCCATAAACGGGCCCGACTTGTTACGTGAAGAGATGCGTTTTACACGTTTCAGAGCAGGCAGATACAACCATTGTTCATCAGATTTAGAGATGTGTGAATGGTTTAAGAAAGCCGTGCCTTTTACATCACGTGGCTCATCAAAAATGGTTAAGCCTTTGTCACCATCGTCATCCACTTCTAATGACTTCAATCGCATTAGACGTGTGCTGCTTTCGCCCTGTTTGTTGCGAAGTAGCATCTCCATGGTCGCGACAGAATCGCCCCACCCCATATCCACGGCTTTGCGTTGCTCGGCTATTTCTAGGCCTTTAGCTGGGTCTGCTAATGCTGGGAAAGCTGCCAACGTGCTCAGCGTGAATAATGTAGTAACGAATGATTGTTTAACGCTTTTCATAAATATCTCCTTGAGTCAGCCCACCGCAGCAGGCTGACGATTCCTTATTTGGTTGAAGCAGACAGTTCGCCAGTCGAGCTAGGCTGGGACTTAGTGTCAGGCTTGTTTGAATAGTGAGTCTGTTTGTCGAAGATCATCAGCAAACTCGGTAGCAAGATGAAGTCGACCACCAGCGCAATGAAAATCACAATCGCGCTGAGCAAGCCCATATCGGAGTTGAGTCTGAAGCTCGACATCGCCAACACTGAGAAGCCCGCCACAAGCACGACAGTAGTGATCCACAATGCGCGTCCGACGGTGTGAAAAGCGTATCGGACCGCTTCTTCTGCTGATTTCCCTTCCATTCTGGCGCGCTGGTATTTACTCAAGAAGTGCACCGCATCATCAACCACGATACCCAACGTGAGCGTGACCACGACTGATAAACCTAGGTTGATTTCACCGGAGATGAGCGCCCATAAACCAAAGCCAATAATCGCCGGGGCAATATTTGGTACTAGGCTAATCATGCCTAAGCGAACTGAGCGCAATGCAAAAATCATCAAGCCAGAGATAAGCACTAAGGTGATAGGCAAAGTTGATAACATGCTTGCCATGTTGGTTTCGCCAATGTGAGCAAACATCAGTGATGGGCTCGACGCGACTACTTCATACTGAGGTGCATTGGCTGCAAACCATGAGTAAATGCGCTCTTCGAGTTCCACCAATTCCACACTGCCTAGGTTATCGACCGTGAGTACCATTTTGATCGATGACTTATCGACGTTGATCTGGTTGTTCAAGTCCAAGCCATACGGCAGAGACATCTCGTAAAGCAGTAGGTATTGCGCGGCTAGCTCTCGGTTAAGCGGTAGCTGGTAATAGCTGTCATCATCGCCGTGCATGTTCTTATTCAAACGCATGTAAACATCAGAAAGTGTTGCGACATGGTCGGTTTCAGGTTGGACGCGTAGCCACTCAGTAAAGTCACCAATCGCTTGCAAGAACACAGGATCAGCAATCGCTTGAGACTCGTTGGTTTTCACTGCGATGCTGAGGGTCGTCATGCCACTTACGGTCTCTTCCATGAAGTCGGCCGCTTGTCTGAATTCGCTTGAGGTATCGAAATACTTCACCGATTCATCGTTCACTTTGTTGAGTGGAATTAACGCAGCAGCACCGACAATCACAAGAGTTGAAACAGGCAGCAGTGCTTTACGGTTCGCAACGACAAAGTCACCGAGCTTATCCATAAAGGTGACTTTGTCTGCCGCCTTAGGATTGGCAGATAGACGTTTAACTGGCAGCAGTTTTAACAATGCAGGCAACATAGTTACAGATAGGAAGCACGCGATGAGTACGCCTAGTGCCGACAAGTTACCGAAGTCTCTTAATACTGGAGAATCCGACATGTTCATCATCAAGAAGCCGATCGCAGTGGTCACTGAGGTGATTAGAATCGGCATCGCATTGAGCTTGATGCTGTATTGAATGGCTTGTGCTTTCTCCATACCGCGCTGCATCGCTTGTCTCATGGTCACAATCACGTGAACACAATCGGCCACCGCCAAAGTCAAAACCAAGGTTGGAACATTCACGGTTGCGGTGCTCAAGAACATCCCTGCCCAACCGGATAAACCCATGGTGGCGACAATTGAGGAGATGATCACAATAAGCGTGGCCACCACACTAAAGAACGAGCGCAGCATAAAGGTCAGGAACACCAGCACCACCAACAGCATTAAGGGAACCAGCGTTGAGCTATCTTCTTGAGCCGAAGTCATAAACGCGTTGTTCATGACGATGATGCCCGCTTTATGGAACTCAACATTTGGGTACTGAGCTTGGTACTTGCCAATCATGGCGTTGATGGCCGCAATCACCTCTTGCACTTCCGCGGTTTTATCCACTTCTGGCAATTGCACAGTGACGTTCACAATGGTCACATCGCCAGAGGCTGACACTAAGGCATTCTTAAGCAGTGGTTCGTTGAGGGCGATCTGTTTGACTTTGGCGATGCGCTCGGGCGTATGCTCGTATTCTTCATACAGCAGGTCTTCCACTAAGAGGTCATCTTCAACGGCTTCGGTATGCTGATAATTGGCCAGCGAATCGACACGGCTTGAGTATGGGATCTGCCACGCATCGACCGTGAGGTTTTGAATTAAGGTGAGTGTTTCTGGGGTGAAGACATTGCCGCCTTCAGGTGCGACAACAATCGCGAGGTTGTCGGTTTTCGCAAAGGTAGTTTGGATTTCATCGAACGCCATCAACTGTTTGTTGGTGCCTTCGAAGAAGATGTTGTAGTCCCCTCTAAAGTAAAGGTTCTTTGCCCCTAATGCAGAGAGAATGATGATTGAAAAAACCACCAGCAGAACGATAAACGAACGCTTGGTCGGTATTGAGTGCCAACTGTTATTTAGATCCCCGTTTACGCTATCGACGTTACGGTTATCTCGATTTTGGTGATCGAAAGCTGGCTTCTGGCTGTCATGTTCCATCACAGTCTCCATTTGTGACGATTCGTCATAGTTGTGTCTTAAAAAGCCAGCTGAAGCTGACAAAAACACAATTCTTAGTCATATACTCAAGAAAACCAAAACCACACTAGGCTAAACTTAAGTTTATGACGAATCGTCACTAATGGTTATTAATAAACCCACATGAGTGGGCTTAATGGAAGCTATCGACCTACAGATTCTAAGTAGGCAATCTCTTCACTGAACAGTTCTTGTTCTACTCGACGCCAAGTTTTGCGGTAGTCCCAATCAGTAGAAAGAGGCTGCCAGTTGAGGCCGTCTAGTAGCATGTTCGCGTTGTATAATACTGAATACGGGTCTTGTAACCGCTTAATACAATGACTGTTTGAAGCATTCTGTGACAAGGCATTTGAACCAAATGCGATTGACCAGTTTGCAAACACGATGGCGTCTGAACCCATACCAGAAGGGAATTTTAGGTCACCAGCATCGACTGCTTGGTTAACCATTAAATCGGCTTGTTCAATCACCAATTCTTCCAGTTCATTCATCTCGGCTACGCGTGCACTAGACGCTTTCTCTAGTACCCACGGGCTTTTTGCCATGATCGCACAAGTTGATAGTACCGGCTCCATGCGAACATAGATTCGGTAAGCAACGTGTAATGCAACGACCTTTTCGCGTGTGTTGCCTTCAAACTCTCCAGAACGAGCAAACATTAATGCTTCGGCCTTTAAAGAGTGAATACACAAGGCTAAAACTACGTCTTCTTTGCTGCAAAAGTGATTGTATATTGTACCTTTTGAATAAGAACTCGCGGCCGTTAGCTTATCCATCGTCAGGTTTCCGAACCCTTGCTCTCGAACCAGATCTTTTGCTAACAACATCAATTCTACTTCTCGGTCTGCGATAGACTGCTGCTTTTTAGACAACACGCCTTTGCAACCAAAGATACCTTGTTTATCGCCTTTACAACCAAAGCCAAACATAATTTCTCAGTCCGTATTTTAGCTTAGCTATCATCTAAGCTTCGCCAGTATTTAAAGCACTCCTATCCAATATATTAACACGAATAGTAAATTCATGTAGTTAACCATTTTATGACGCTTCGTCATTTCTGACTTATCGTCATAATAGCGCAAATATTGATCATATCAAGGTGTTTTATAAATTAAATACAGTTTATGAATAGATAGATAAGGGGATGGAGAGTCGATAAGACAATCATCAATAGTCGACCTTGAGAGAAGACCTTAAAAGAACGCCTGTATTTTGACCAACAGAATGCGAAAGCGAATTGGTCATTCTTAACCTAACAAAAAATGTCGGCACTTTACGCTGTTATGCGTATTCATGCCCAATGGTTCCTAGCTTAAACTACAAGAATGAATGACTGTAGGCTTACTTTATGGGGCAGACGTCTCCTTATGGTCAATATTTGGCTTACTAATGTCGTTTTCTGTTAAGTTGCTATAAATTCGGTAAGGGGTGACTTACAATAGTGACAACGACTTACCTTTTTTGAGAACACGATATTGAGCGCCAAATATTCTTATTTAGCTTGGCAAGTGAATACTTCTAGCCCTGCAGAAAAGCTGGTTTTATTGATGCTTGCAGACGGTGCTGACGAATTCGGCTACACCAATGTGTGCCTACAAACAGCAGGTCAACTTTGTGCTCTCTCTACGTTTGGTTTAGCCGACTGTCTTAAGTGTTTAGTCGACCAAGGTTTTCTCGATAAGGTGAAAGTAGATTATCGAGATAAAAAAGAGATTCACGTTTTCAAAATGCTCATTGAGCAAGAGCAAGCTGCGGTGCACGTTGAGGTTCAACCGACCAATAGTATTCCGGTCTACTCTACCGCACCTGCACCTGCACCTGCACCTGCACCTGCACCTAAGTTTCAGCCTGCTCCGGCGCCAATGCAACACATGCAACAGGCCCCTCGCCCACAAGGCCGAGGCTCAATGAACAGCAACACCGTTTCAACGCATGATTTGGATGAAGAGATCATTCCAACATGGGCGGAACGTGCGTTTAAATTCTCCGGCCTTGCTGGTGACCATAGTTTAGTATGGAAAAAATTTGTCCTCTGGTATAAAGCCAAAGCCAATGAACTAATGCCAATATCACGCATCGAATCTAAGTTGCAGTACTGGTTAGTTAACGAGAAGCAAAATGAAAGACAACAACAGCAGAAGACCTCTCAATATTCAGGAAATGCAGGACAAGCTCAAGGAAATGGGTATCGACAAAAGCTTAGCCCATCTGAACGCTTCAGGCAGCAGCTCATTCAAAAAGGCAAAAAGCCAACCTTCTGAGCCAGCTCAACCTGTTGTACCTGACGCTACAGGTCCATTAGTACCTGAAGTGATTGAAGCGCAAAGTACCGAAGTGAAAGTAGCGGCTGCACAAGCTGCGGATTCTGGTGCGTCTCAACAAGTGCCTGTTGTTGATCAAGATCCTACAGAATTAGAATTAACGGATTGGTGTATTCACGTGTTTGGCTCTTTCTTGAGCGTTTACGAAACACAGTGGGAATATCAGTACGGTAGTGAGCCAAGCGGTAAGTTCATCGAGTTTGCTAACTCTGTTGATTCAGACGGCCTTAACCGCGTGCTAATGCACTGTCACGAGCGTATTCAGCTTGGCAACAGTTGGCCGCCGCAAATGGGTGAGCTTTGGATCCTAAAAGATTCTCTAACGGAAGAAGAGTTGCTGGATAGCCGTATCCGTGTGTTGTCGCGCACTGCGGTGAACAAGATTGAAAAATGGTTAATCCAAAACAAACTGTACGACTTAAAGCGCACCGCGGAAAACAAGTTGGATGGTCTGTTTAAGAAGTACTACTTGGAAGCGAAGCGTTTAGATGAGAAAGGCATGCTAGAAACGGAGTTGCCACAATTCCTGCTTGCCGCTAACTCAGTGAAGAACCTAAACGATTTAAAACGTGAAGAGTACGAAAGCCAACACGGCAAAGCGATTAACCCAAGAATCCAGCGTATTCTAAACAGTAAAAAGTAACCGTCCGCTAGCTACCTGTTAGAAGAAAACAGAGTTGCGATTACACGGTTAACCGATACAAAAATGCCAGCTATCAAGCTGGCATTTTTTATGAATTCTTACGAACTCTTTAACGACTATCCGACCGTTATTTACGATCGTTTTACTGATTAATTACAGTAGGTGGATAGTTGCGTTTAGAGAGAAAACGCCTGCGTCGTCATCTTTCATTTTGAAGTTTTGGTAGCTAGCGCCTACAGATAGTGGACCGAAGATGAAGTATTCAGCGCCTACAGCGTACATGATATCAACATCGTCTTGCTTGAAGTTATCGCCTTTCACTTCGTAAGAGTGAAGACCACCCTTCGCGTATACGTGAAGAGGACCGAAGTCGATGCTTGGTTTGATCGCTAGGTAAGCTGTGCTTACGTCAACACCTTGTTTAGCACGGTTGCCGTAGCTAACGTTGTCGAAAGAACCTAGGTCCCAGTAACCCGCTTCAACACCAATTAGTGGAAGGATACCTGTACCTACGTGGATGCCCACCGCATTTTCATCTTCACCAGCGAATGAGTTTTGACCACCCATTACACCGCCGTACAACCAAGAATCAGCCATTGCTGTTGAAGATGCACCTAGTAGTGCTAGTGCCAATAACGTTTTTTTCATATTCGACCTTTTTCGTCCTAGTGGCAGGCCTTGAGTGGTAATAAATTGCCACCAAGTCGCCCTGTATGTAATAACTATTCAATTAGTAATGCAATAAGCAAGATTTATACCCAAACCTTGCCATTGCGTCTAGCTTTATTCCTTTAGCAAGCATCAATCGCGTTTTTAACACGCTTATCTGATACTGGGTAAGGCGTACCGAGCTGCTGTGCGAAGAAGCTTACACGAAGCTCTTCTATCATCCAACGCACCTCTTTTACATTTTCTGGAACCGCGATCCCTTTTGGAATTTTATTCAGCAGTTCTTTGTAATCATTCATTACTGACTCAACTTTGATCATGTGAAGACGATCTTTGTTCGGGTCAATTGGCAGTTTTTCCATGCGGCGTTCAATCGCTCTCATATAGCGTAGAATATCCGGCAAGCGTTTCCACCCACATTCTGTGGCAAAACCCTTAAAAATCAAACCTTCTACTTGAGCTTTTATGTCAGAAAGTGCGAATGCCATAGAAAGATCCACGCGTCCTTTCAGCTTTTTACTGATGCTGAATGCCGTGGTTAGGATGGTTTCAACCTGTTGAGCAATCTCAACTACGGTATCACCTAGCTCTGCACGCACGTGTTCTTTCAGTGCTTCAAACTGCTCTGGTTCCCAAACCAAACCGCCCTTCTCTTCAATCAGCTTATCAATACCACAAGCGATACAGTCATCGATAAGATCGAGCACCTGTCCGTATGGGTTGAAGTACAAGCCAAGTTTCGATTTGTTCGGCAAATTCGAGTGCAAGTATTTGATCGGCGATGGTACGTTCAACAGGATTAAACGACGCTGACCCGATTTCATTGCCGAGATCTGCTCTTGCTCGGTTTCGAACAGTTTGATCTCTACGCTGTCTTTGGTATCCACCAACGCAGGGAAGGCTTTAACATCGTAGCCGCCGCGCTTCTGTTGGTAGACTTTTGGCAATTCACCAAAGCTCCACGTGTGCAGGTTCTGCTGCTCGATATCGTCGTCTGCTACTTTAGAAAGCGTTTCTTGAACCTTATCTTTCAGGCTCTCTTTCAGCTCATGCAGATCTTTCTGTTCTTTCAGCTTACGCTTGCGATGATCGACAGCGCGGAATGTTACCTTTAAGTGCTCTGGAATCTGGTCTAACTTCCAGTCATCACGTACCACTTCCACACCCGTCATGCGGCGTAGCTCTTTCTCAAGAGAATCCAGTAACGGTGCTTCAAGTGGTGTCACGCGAGCCAAGAATGCATCAGCGTAGTTTGGCGCAGGCACAAAGTTACGGCGTAGCGTTTTAGGTAACGACTTAATCAAGCTAATCACTAGCTCTTGGCGTAGACCTGGGATCTGCCAATCAAAACCGTTCTGGTCGATCTGGTTCAAGATAGGCAGCGGAATGTGTACCGTTACACCATCGTTGTCGTCGCCTGGCTCAAATTGGTAGCTCAGTTTCAGCTTGATACCGTTTTGATGCCAGAAGTTCGGGTAATCCAGATCGGTAACGTGGCTAGCATCGCCTCGGAACAGCATCGACTTTTCAAAGTTAAGCAGCTCAGGGGTTTTCTGACTGGTCTTCTTCCACCATGTATCAAAGTGACGACCAGAAACCGCTTCTTCGCCCACACGCTGGTCATAGAAATCGAACAGTTCATCATCATCGATCAAGATGTCACGACGACGCGATTTATGCTCTAGCTCTTCGACTTCTTGTAGAAGCTTACGGTTCTGCTTGAAGAAAGCGTGTTTGGTTTCCCACTCACCTTCTACCAACGCGCTACGCACGAACAACTCGCGGCTGACGGTGGCATCAATCGCGCCGTAGTTCACAAGGCGTTTAGGTACGATTGGGATTCCGTAAAGCATCACTTTTTCGTGTGCCATTACCGCTGCTTGTTTCTTCGACCAATGTGGTTCGCTGTAGCTACGTTTAATCAGGTGTTTCGCTAGCGGTTCAATCCATTCAGGTTGAATCTTCGCGATAACACGCCCCCAAAGTTTTGAGGTTTCCACCAGCTCAGCAGACATGATCCACTTAGGCTGTTTCTTAAATAGGCCTGACGCAGGGAAGATGTGGAAACGCGCATTACGTGCACCTTGATACTCATTCTTCTCTTGGTCTTTCATACCGATGTGCGAAAGCAGACCTGATAGCAGTGACATGTGAATGCCATCGTAGCTGCCCGGTTCTGTATTCAACTTAGTATCCAGCTCACGCATTGCTTGGTGAATTTGGAAGTACACATCTTGCCATTCACGGATACGTAAATAGTTGAGGTAATCTTGCTTACACTGTTTGCGGAACTGGTTACTCGACAGCGCTTTTTGCTGCTGCTTAATGTAATCCCATAGGTTCACAAACGTGATGAAATCAGACTCTTTATCGAAGAAGCGCTTGTGCTTGTCATCAGACGATTGTTGCTTATCTGATGGACGCTCACGCGGATCTTGAATCGACAACGCAGACGCAATCACCATCACTTCGTGTAGGCATCGGTTACGTGGCGCTTCAATCACCATACGCGCTAAACGTGGATCGATAGGTAGCTTCGCGAGCTTACGACCAATCGCCGTTAGCTTCTTCTTGTCATCGCCGTGGTTCTTATTTTTGTTTGCAGCTGGTTCAGCTGTTGCGATCGCACCCAACTCTTCAAGCAGTCTTACACCATCTTGAATGTTGCGCTTATCGGGCGCTTCAACAAATGGGAACGCTTGAATGTCGCCTAGGCCTAGCGCTGTCATCTGAAGGATAACCGATGCTAGGTTAGTACGAAGAATCTCTGGGTCGGTAAACTCTGGGCGTGATTCGAAATCTTCCTCTGAGTACAGGCGAATACAGATACCTTCCGCAACACGACCACAACGACCTTTACGCTGGTTAGCACTCGCTTGAGACACTGGCTCAATCGGTAGGCGTTGTACCTTAGTACGGTAGCTGTAGCGGCTGATACGCGCCGTACCCGGGTCGATAACATACTTGATGCCCGGAACCGTTAACGAGGTTTCTGCCACGTTGGTTGCCAGAACGATGCGTCGACCAGTGTGAGACTGGAAGATACGGTTCTGCTCACCCGCCGATAAACGCGCGTAAAGCGGAACAATTTCAGTATCACGAAGGTTGCGTTTACTCAATGCATCTGCGGTATCACGAATCTCTCGCTCACCGTTCATGAAGATCAAGATATCGCCAAGGCCTTCATCACACAGCTCATCAACGGCTTCAAAGATGCCTTCGATTTGGTCGCGGTCTGAATCACTTTCATCACCACCTAATGGGCGGTAACGCGTATCTACTGGGTAAGTACGGCCAGAGACTTCAATGATTGGTGCATTATTAAAGTGCTTAGAGAAACGCTCAGGGTCGATGGTTGCCGACGTGATGATCACTTTCAGATCAGGACGCTTTGGCAGCAACTCTTTCAGGTAACCCATGATGAAATCGATGTTCAGGCTACGTTCGTGCGCTTCATCGATGATGATGGTGTCGTACTGATTTAAGAATCGGTCGTGTTGAATTTCCGCCAGCAGAATACCGTCGGTCATCAATTTGATTTGGGTGTTGTCAGAAATCTGGTCGTTGAATCGAACCTTATAACCAACGAACTCACCCAGCTGTGTTTCCATCTCTTCAGCAATACGGTTCGCAACCGAACGTGCAGCAAGACGACGTGGCTGAGTGTGACCAATTAAGCCAAAGCGGCCGCGGCCAAGCTCAGAACAGATTTTTGGTAACTGAGTCGTTTTACCCGAACCGGTTTCACCCGCCACGATAACCACTTGGTTTTCAGCAATGGCTTTCGCGATGTCTTCGCGTTTTTGGCTAACCGGTAGAATTTCTGGGTATTCAATCGTTGGTTTCTGTGCCGCACGCTGAGTTGCCGTCATCATCGACTTAGCAATGTCTAACGCAATCTCATCAAAGACAGCGTGCTTAGCTTGTTCGTTCTTAATTTTGCTCGCACCAGCAATTCGCTTACTCAAACGGAAGCGATCGCGCATCATACATTCGTTGAGCGCTTTACGAAGAGAGGCTGGGCTATTCTGAGATGATTTGTTGTTTGTCGCTGATTGATCAGCTTTTTTGGTATTTGATTGTTCAGCAGATTTCTTCGATGCAGCTTGGTTTGGTTTCGCTTTGCTCTGTGAAGAACTTGGCAGTGCTGCATTCTTGTTGTTATCTGCTTTTTCCGGAGACGAAGTCAAAGCGTGTCCTATTCTTGTACTTATTAAACTCGCGCGATTATATCACAAGTCTCAAACAAAAAAGCCTGACAGCAAAGGGAAAACCTTTTGCTATCAGGCTGATTAATATCGCGAACACTCGCAGGAGCTATGAAAGCGAGGTCAAATGTAAGTCGTACTTAGTCAACTACGGCTAAAAACGACATTTCAAAACTAACCTTAGAACTCGTACTGGAAGTAAACCGTGTTGTAGTTACTGCCACCTTTGATTCGTCCGAACTGGGATGCGTTTTCAAAGATTGCAGAACGGTGATGCAATGAATAACCGAACCATAAGTTGTTCAAGTCATTCTTACCAATCAAGTCGCCGACGTTGACATCGAATGAGAAGTCTAAGTAGTTCAACAGATGGCTTGCGGTGTAACCTTTACGGTCCATCTCAGAGCCTTCGATGTAGGTAATCGAATCGATGTAAGACATACCTTCTGCCACACCAACACGCCACTGAGTTGGCCAATCAAAGGTGTAATACGCTTTGATTGCGATAATGTATTCGGTGCTGCTTGATTGAACGTCTGAACTCCAGTGGTGCGCAATACCTGGCGTTAGGTAAATGTCCAACGGGAAGCCGAAGATCTCATCGGTTAACGGGTGTCCATAGAAGAACGAGGTCAACTGGTTGTTGTATTCGTCTTTCTCTGTATTGAACTTCATGATGTCGCCAATATTGGATGGCGTTGCCCAGCCGTGTGCGACACGTAAATACGGCGCATTGCTCAGCTTAGGTTTCGGCGCTTTCTCTTTGTCGTTAAAGAAGCCAAAGCCAAGGTACAACTCACCTTGATAACGATCTTCAACAATCGACGAGTCGTAAGCGTTATCGTCCAATCGAGTCACACTGGTTGAACCCAATAAGTACAAGTTTGAAACCACATGGTAACGCGTTTCAACACCAACATTTAAGTCAACACCGGCACCGATGGTTTCATTAGACGCGGAGTAATACTCACTGTTGAAGTCAGCACTTTTATAACGAAGTGTCGCGCTCGGGTAAAACTCCCAATCTCCGGTTTCATACTTAGCTTTAGCACGTAAGTTACCGTGGAAGTTGTATTCACTGTCGCTCATTAATTCCGTCTCAACTGACCAAGAATCATCAAGTTGGTAGGTCAGTTGAGCACCGAAATCCACCGTATCGCCTTCAATCGCGTTCTGCTCAGATGCCGGGATATCAATAAAGCGCATGCGAGAGATAGCATTGAAAGACCACTTCTCATCGTCAGTTTGATAGAGGTATGCCCCCATCTCAGTACCGTCAATAAACACATAATCGTTCTTGAAAAACAGCATCGGTACGAATGAGCTAACCGATTGGTCGCCACCAGACGTGTCATAAGGGATGCTCGCAGTACGGAACATAGCAGCGATGCCCCACTCTTGCTCTTCAGCGGCCCACGCATTAGCACTTACGAAAATGCCACTTAGGAAAGCGCTACCTAGTAAAACCAATCCAGATGACGGAAGAGTCGGTAAATAATTGAGCTTCATTCTTGTGTAATTACTCTTTGAAAAAAATATTGTGTTACTGATTAGACATTTATTAACCATGACGGCTAACTATTTTTAGGTTTGCTCGGCATTGACCGTTACAATGTAGAATATTCTCGGTTAAATGAAAGTATTGTGAAAGTCTCCGAATTACAAAACATTATAGATCACTTACCCAAAGATTCCGATCCAGATATTGTTATGGGTGAGGCGTGGTTGCCCGAGCGTTTGGTGGATACCAACCTAGATGGTGACATGCTATTTCTTGAATTCGATAATGCCCCTGAAGACAATCAAGGGGATGAAGAAGGCCGTGGCTTTGTTGAGCACGAGATTGCTATGATTCGAGAAAAGCTCGAACTGTTGTTAGACGAGCCTTCTGATACCAAGACCAAAGCCGATGCTCTATTGGCAATATTTCTAATGGGTCATGAACTTTCTAGCTCGGAAGTTATCGAAATACTTGAATCAACAGAACTTGAATCAACAGAATCTGACTCAGTAGAACTTGAAGCATCAACGCTTGAAACCACAAAGCCAGACACGAACAAGCTCGAAACAAAAGAACACCACGACGACTAACCACCAACGATTTTAGGTACCGTATTGAAACCCTCTACGACATCATCTCTTCCCCTGTTACTCGCCGGACCCATTTTAAGAAAAACCACCGCGACTGAAGTGGTACTTTGGTTAGCCACCAGTTCGCCTCTTACAGGCAGAGCCGAGCTTCATACTCAAGAAATAGACGATTCTGAAGCAGCACAAGACCAGCCGTTCTATAGCTCATCGCTTGAAGAACATGATTCGATTCAAATCGGTACACATGCGTGGGTAACGCTAATTCGCTTACAAGGTGAGTTTCCGACTAATACGCTTATTGAATATGACATTCACACAGAGTCAGGTTCACTAAAAGAGCTCGCTCCTCACCTTGTTTACAACGGTAAATCTCGCGTTGAGTTTAAGATATCGACCTCAGCTGATTACATTCTGCATGGATCTTGCCGTAATCCGCATCATCCAAGCAAAGACAGCCTAGTCGCAGCCGACAACAAGGTGGCCGAGCAAACCGTCACTGAAAGACCCGACATGCTGATGATGAGCGGCGATCAGATCTACGCCGATCATGTGGCAGGCCCAACACTTGATGCTATTCAGCAAGTGATTCAACTGCTTGGTCTGGTTGGTGAGAGCTTACCGACCGACTCGCAAATTAAGCAAATCAACAGCAGTGACGCTCTGTATAACAGTGAATATCACTTATATCAGCGTCATCACTATTTGCCGCACCACACCGCTTCAGAATCCATGCTCGATAAGTTCTTCCCGAATCGTGGCGTGCCGATTTTTAGCTCTACCGATTGTGAAAACCACTTGGTCACGCTGTCTGAGTTTATCGCGATGTACCTATTGGTTTGGTCTCCAACACTGTGGCAATGCGTCAATCGAGAGCGTTTAATTGAGAATAACTTCACTCAAGGTGGACGCCAATTAACACCGACTGAGCAGCAACAATGGCGTGATGAAAGCGTCATCATGGATGATTTCATTGCTGGCTTACCGCAAGTCCAACGTCTGTTCGCGCATATTCCAACGTACATGATCTTTGATGATCACGATGTGACTGATGATTGGAACCTTACCGTGGGTTGGGAACATGCCGTCGACCAAAACCAGTTCGCGACTCAAGTCATTGGTAACGGCCTCGCAGCTTACTGGATGTGTCAGGGTTGGGGTAACAAGCCTGAGAGCTTCGACGGAACGTTTATCGAGCAAGCAAAACAGCTTTTTGTCGATCAACCGCTCATTGCTAAACAACCGCGCATTAGTAAACAAACTCATAATGAAACCGGCAATGCAGCGACTACTCACTCTATTGGCAACATCGAGCCAGACAAGCATCAAGCCTTTATTGAGATGCTGAGTCGCTTTGAAGAGTGGCATTACACAATAGATACCTCACCCAAAGTCATTGTGTTGGATACTCGAACGCGTCGCTGGCGTTCAGAGTCACGCATGAATAAGCCTTCAGGTTTAATGGACTGGGAAGCCCTGATTGAGTTTCAACATCAGTTAATGAATCAAGATAAAGTGGTGATCGTTTCTGCTGCACCGATGTTTGGCGTGAAGTTTATTGAAACACTGCAAAAGATGGCGACCACAATCGGCAAGCCATTAGTGATTGACGCTGAAAACTGGATGGCACATCCGGGCAGTGCGAATACGCTGATCAGTATCTTTACCCATACCAAAACACCGACCAACTTCGTGGTACTTTCTGGCGATGTTCACTACTCCTTCGCTTATGACATCAAGCTTAGATATCGCCGTAACAGCCCGAACATCTATCAAATCACGTGCAGCGGCATTAAAAACCAGTTCCCTGCTCCGCTGCTCAAATTCTGCGATGTATGGGACCGTCTGTTATACAGCCCTCGCTCAGTTTTGAACTACTTCACTAAGCGTAAACGCTTGAAGATCGAAAAGCGAAGCCCCGACAATCAAACCTTCTATCGCCTTTCAAACCGCAGTGCGATTGGTGAATTGAGGCTAGACACTGATGGGAAACCGCAATCGATCACCACACTGAGCGGCGATGGTAAGGTTACGCGTTTTCCGGAACCGGACTAGGAAGTGCTCCTAATCGCTCGCGTATCCGTAATGTCAGTTTTTAGTAAAGACGCTTGCGATCACACTCTGTAGACCCAATAGTTATAGTTGATAGCTATCAGCGTTACGGAACCCGATACAAATTTTAACTGGAGCTCGTTATGTTCAATTCTCTCACATCAATGTTTAAACAATTGATTGAAGGCCAGGACCTAAGCAAAAACCAAGGCACATCACCTAATATCGCCATCGCGAGTTTGTTGTGTGAAGTCGCGGGAGCCGACCATCAGATCAATGAATCAGAAAGAGTCGCTAAGCTACAGCTTCTGCAACGCTTGCTGGATTTAGATGAAGAACAAGCAAAGGTGTTGCTCGCGCAAGCAGAACCGAAAGTAGAGCAATCAGTATCGCTGTATGACTTTACATCGCAACTCAGAGACCTTTCTCAGCCAGTGCGAATCGACTTAATCAAAGCGATGTGGGAAGTGGCGCATGCCGACGGGGAAATTGACCCTATCGAAGACTCTGTGATCCGTAAAACAGCAGAACTGCTCTACGTTGACCACAGTGACTTTATCAAAACTAAGCTGAACGTCCTCGGTAAAAGCTAACCAAAGGTTTTCTATTCGCGTTAAGCCTCTGTATTAACGTAATCGATCGCCATGCATGATACCTTTAAGTTCTAATGGCGCGCCTTTTTTCGTTACATAAAGGCCGCGCTGATTCGATACCAACACACTGCGCTTACCTTGGGTTTGTTGAATGTATAAGTGCTTGATATTGAATGTCTGTTTATCTTGGGCCTGCTCTTGGTCCAATTGATAAAGGTAGTAGTGATTCCCCCAGCGTAAGAACACACCAAACATTTGCTTGGTTTGGACGACATTCCCATCCATGTCGTAACCAATGTACTGCATTTTAACTCGACCATTTTCCAATCGAAGTGAGATTTTCTCCCAGCCTATCATCGGGTATTCTGCGGTGAATTTATAAGTACTTTTGGTTGCGAGCCCAGAAATTAAGCCTACATTTAGAATCACAAAAAGCGTCAACAAGATAGGCATCCAAAACTTACGATTCATATCAGCTATCCTCGCTCATCGTCATTGTCGTCATCACAAGAGAGCGATTTAAACTGATGGCTCATCTCTTTCCAGCGCCCGTTTATCAAAGCAACGGCTTGAATGTTCTGACACCCAACGCCAATGCGATGCAGGTAGAGTGACTCAACACCGAGTTCTGACACAATATTCAACTCAGTTAACAGCTCTTGATCAAAATTCAGACTGTCGTGATAAACATCCATGCCGTGATAACTCGTCTTATCCATAAAAAAAGCAAACTGATAAAACAGCATGAGAAGAAACGCGCTAACTAATATTCCTGCGATACGAGAGCGATGACGCGCGACAAAACGCTTCACCTGACGTTGTTTATACGAGTCGGGTTGCCTCGTTAAGGCTGGCTCATGTTCATTGTCACCACGTTCAGTACTCGAGCTCCTTGCTGCTGAGGTTACTTTAAGCGCTTCAACTTTAGGCGCTTCATATTGAGGTACTTCAACTTGAATAGTCGAGGTGGGCGTTGATAGATAGCCATCGAGCTGTTGAGGTCTGCTAAAACTGTACCCTTCCTTTTGCACCGTTAAGATTTTGCAATCACACTTAAGTGAGCCTAATGCTGTACGAATGTTCTTCACTGCAACATTAAGCGAACTGCCTGTCACTACCCTGCCCGGCCAACAATGCTCAAGCAAGAAGTCGCGACCCACAGCTTTGGGGCTGTTCTTCACTAAGAACTCAAGAATCAAGGCTTCTGAGGGAGACAAAGTCACCCGCTTGTCCAAGTTCGAATCAATGAGTGTGTTGTTAACCATCTCGAGACCCGAAGCGTCTAATATGATTTTTTCAGGGCTACTGGCGTTCATTTCGGCGAGGTGTTCATAAATAAAAAGGTCATCAAAAAGGTGTTTGTTTGGTCGAACAAATGCCAAACCATACATAAAAAAGAATAGTGATAAGTTTAGCCAATAATTAAGCCAAATATAAGCTCAGCAGGTAACAAGATAAAATAACAATAAGGTGAGTGAGTCATGCAGACTCACTCACCTTAGTACAAAGCCTAACCATTAGAACAACTAATGAGGTCTATAGAAAGAAAGCTACATCGATTGATTTTGATAATTTTCGTTTTCGATAGCTTCCATTTTCTTTAATTCTTATTGTCTATAGATCTCATTTATTTATAGGTCTAGTTTAAAGCCCAGTTCACTGACCATGACTTCAGCAAAGCCTAGCTTTACTGCATTCAACTGACTGGCAACTTCGCGAGCTTGTTGTTCGTCTTTAGCCAATATTGCCATTGAGTAGATAGGTCTGATCATCGCTTTTTGGTTTGGCTTCTCTTGGGCTATTTCTTGATGTTTTAAGTAAGCAGACGTAATCACACCTTGAGCGCTCCAATCGACAACCATTTGTAAATCTTGACTGATAATCTCATCGACAATGAATTGATTCTCAGGCTCTGTCCAAGCGAGTTCGACTGCGTAGTTTTTGAAAGCAACTTCGGTGTTTAACCACTTATTGCCGATGTCTCTGATTTCGGTAACCTCGACAAGCTCTTTAAATTGGAATGGTAAGTTACCAATCAACTCACGAACGTGCTGTTCACTGTCCGCTTCAATCACAAACTTGATGATCGGAAACTTCTTATCTCCGACAAAGCTTTCTGATACGAACATGTCGTGGACCAAGCCTGCATCAACTAAGTTAGCAAAGGCTTTTTGCTGATGAGGCATTGCCTCAAATACCGCTTGAGCATCATCGGTTTTCCAAGCCACTGACACGCCGTATGCCGCAGCATGGCTATAGCTAGAGAATAGAATCGCTGAAAATAGAAAGCTAAAAATAGCTAAAAAGGTTCCTCGAATTGTTTTCATTATGTGGTTTCCTAATTAGTCGCGAATAATTTCATACAAGTTAGGATCAGCAGAAACCCCTTCGATTTTTAAAGGTGGTAACTCTTTTCTCATCACTTGTATTGCATCATGGAATTGCTTCTTACTTTCCCATTCAGCGACATTGATAAAGCGGTATGTCGCGTCCGAGCTTAAAGAGCGGTGCAATTTGGTAGAGATATATCCTGGTTGCTTCACCAAAACATCTCGCGCATCTTCCCAATACGTTAATGTCGCAGCTTCATGGGCTGGCTCGACCGAAAAAGTGTTTATCAATACAACGGGTTGTGCCGAAACCAACGCACTTACGCTTAGCGCCCCCAGTGCCAATCCATACTTAATTATGTTCTTCATCTTATTCTCCTTTTTTTGGGTGAGCTAACGCTATCATCTAGCCCAACCCAATCAAGGCTGCTAACTGCGATTTAATATTAATTAAAAAGCTAAATTTCAAACCAATAATATTCACTCGTTAATTAAGCGATGTAGCCATTCACTATTGATAAACCACTCGCTGAAATGAGTTTTCTTTGGAAGGGAATTTTCCTTAAATTACAGGCATAAAAAAACCACCTAATAAGTAGGTGGCTCTTAATTTGAATAACTCACAAGAGTCTGGCGGGTTTGAGTTTTTAACCAAGCGTCCGTTTAATGCAAACGACTACAGCATCGTCAGCGTTAGCTTAGCCAAGTTATAAGCATCGACATAACCCGAGTGCTGACGACCTTCCCACTCAATGTTTTTCGCTTCTTGTGCGGCGCGGTGACCAATACGTTTGTCTTTCAATCGATTCTGAACTCGATAAAGCGTGGCGATATTCAAGAATTCGCTGAACGGCGGTTCGATGCCTTTCTCAATACACTCTTTGTGTAAGATGAGGTCGTCACGCCCCCACGCTGCATAGATTTTTTTTGGACCGCCGAAGTTCTTAATCATCGACTTGATGACAGACTCTAATGGGCGACCCTGTTTTTCGATTTTACGAGGTGTAATGCCCGTTAACTCGGCACAGAATAGAGAGACTTCGTCTTTCTCTGGCTTAACGTAGTATTGTGCTCGCTTCACGATAGTGCCAGATGCTAGATCAATCTCAGCAAGACCAACTTCAATGATCTCCCCTGTTGTTCCCACACCGTCTTCGCTCCAACAGCACATTTCCAAATCGAAACACACCACTCGATTGTGATTCATACGTCGCCTAATTCTCTCGTCAAAATTTCGTGAAATTGTACATGAGCCCAATAAAGAACTCGACCCTAGTTGTATCAAGTGCTCATTTAGCCTGCAATTGTCACTCGATTTCGGCCATTCGACTTACTTTGATAGAGCATGCTGTCGGTTTTTTGCAGAATCTCTTCCGTGTTTTCGTTGGCACGAATGGCAGCACCAATACTCAAAGTGCAACTGAGCTGTCGACCTTTATGCTCACAATGAGAGTGACTCACTGTGCTTAGAATACATTGTAAATATCGGTCTAGGGCTTCATGGTTTGTAATACTAGAAATGATACAGAACTCATCTCCACCTATACGAAACAGGTTATCACCCTCTTTCAGGTTCACTGAAATCAGCTTGATGACATGAATGAGTAAAGCATCCCCTGCTGGGTGACCGAATTGGTCGTTAATGCCTTTGAACTTATCGACATCAAATCCGATAAGACTAAAGGGTTCATTTCGCTGTATCGCTTTATCTAACATCTTATTGAAAGCACGTCGGTTATAAACTTCCGTAAGACTGTCATGGTTGGCAAGAAAACGAAGCTCTTCTGTTCTTTTATCAAGCATTTGATACAAACGCTCTTTCTCTCGGATTTGCATGTTAACGATATACGCCAACAACAAAGAGATAGTCGTCCCCACCAAAACAATTCCAGTTAATACCAAATAGCCATAGAAAGAGATGCATGAATCTATTTTGTAATCGACCTTCCAATCACGGTTAGTCAATTCAATCGTCTTTGTTATGTGGTGGCCAGAAACGGCTTCATAACCCTCGGTTTCAAACAAGATTGGCGAGTCTTCTGCTTCGAAACCCGTATCGGTAACACGAATATAGACATCCATGTCGCCCACTGCCGAAGCCAGTAAGTTTTCAAAGTAATAAGTCGTGCGAACCACACCAATCACAACACCGAGTAGGTTGTCGCTTTCCCCCTCAAATACAGGGTGATAAACCAGCATACCTGTCTTTGGTGTGTCTTGATCTAAGCCGTCTTGAAGCAAGCGAACTTTGTCTGAAATATTCGCTTTACGCGTCTGTTTAATATTATCTAGAACCAGCTTGAAGCGCTCACGAGAAGAGTAAAAGCCAAGAACATTGTCGTTTGCTTGTGTGTTTGGATACAGGTCACTAGCAATGAACGCTGGCTCGCCATCTAAGATGTAACCAAAGGCTTTTGCTTCGTGTTTTGGAATCGTGAACAGTTCGTAAGACGGGTATTTTTCTTTCATCTTAGCGGTATGCTCGGCAATCTCGTCTGCCGGCACTTTTTGCATCCACTGTAAGCCGATTAAGCTTTTTGAGTCATTAATCGTTTGCTGAGCAAAACGGTCAAATTTATCCCAGTTTTCAGGTTCGTTAGAATAGAAAAAATTAGCACCTGAACCAATATAAGCCACATCATTGGCGATAAACGCTTCCAAGCTCAATGTCTGGTGAGTAGCAAAGCTATCCAGATTCATATTTAGCGCACGGTTTTGGTTGAGTGCGACTAATATAAAACACAACACAGTAATCAAAAAACTGACCGAAAATACGACCAATGGGAGAGTTCGTCTCTTCAACCCGGTTAGTGGGTCGGTTGTGTGGGGCATGTTGCTTCCAAATAGGCTTTAATGAGTTAAAAGTATATAACGGAAGGGAATGATGCTCCATTTAAGTTTGGTTTTAAAAATGACATAAAATGGGCATTGTTTACCTCGCCCTTACATCGGCGACCAATATTCGACCGAATCTCGACTAAATTTCAAGCTAACACACCAAAAACCCACTTGATTAAAAACATTAAATACCACTCTTAAGCCTTGAATATGCTAGTATCCATCCATATTTATAGCTTGAAAGTGACCGTTTCGGCCTAGGTGCCAATGAGTTTCTTTCCAACCTGTATATTCCTTTGAACCGACGAATATACCGTTAAATCAATTTTAAAGAGAAATCACTATGATCGTTGATTTGAACCTAATCCCACAAACGTTTGATATGCTTCACGCAGGCCTAACTGCATCAAGCGTTTTACTGCTGCTAATTGCCGTTTCTCGTAAAACCAAAGTGGTTGAGAAAGTCGTAGAAAAACCAGTAGAAAAGATCGTTGAAGTTGAAAAGCCAGTTGAGAAAATTGTCGAAGTAGAGAAAGTAGTTGAAGTTGAACGCGTGATCGAAAAAGTAGTCGAAGTTGAATCTAAGCTGGCAACAGCACCAACAGACTCAGCAATGCAGCTACTGTCTATCATGCAGCAAGAAGCGCGTCTTATCGACTTCCTAAAAGAAGACCTAACGTCATTCTCTGATGAAGAAGTTGGCGCAGCAGCTCGTGTTATTCACACTGGCGGTCAAAAAGTATTAGCCGATTACGTAACGCTGTCTCACATCCGCACAGAAGATGAAGAAACACGTATCACTATCGCTGAAGGTTTCAACCCTCAAGAAATTCGCCTAACAGGCAATGTAACGGGCAATGCACCGTTCAACGGCACACTGGTTCACAAAGGTTGGAAAGCAACTGATATGAATCTGCCTAAGCTTGCTGAAAACTACGATGCATCTGTAATTGCACCGGCAGAGGTGGAGCTATAATGGAACACCAAAGTCATTCAGCTCAAAACCATTCACAAGAGCAGCAAGCACCTAAGTTCAGTGTTGGTATCGATTTAGGTACTACGCACTGCGTTTTGTCTTACATCGATACAACCAATGAAGACGCTCGCGTTGAGGTGATGCCAATCCCTCAACTGACGGCGCCAGGTACAGTAGAAACTCGCAGCCAACTTGGCTCGTTCCTATACCAACCGCACGAACATGAAATGAATGCGGGCTCTCGCGTTCTTCCTTGGTCTTCAGAGCCGAAAGCGCTAGTGGGTGCGATTGCTCGTAATCTTGGTTCTAAAACCCCTATCCGTTTGGTAGCCAGTGCAAAATCTTGGTTATGCCACGGTGGTGTTAACCGTCGCGATGCTTTCCTTCCTGCAGGCAGCCCTGAAGAAGTGGAAAAAGTATCTCCGCTTAAGACAACTGAATTGTACCTTGAGCACCTTAAAGACGCATGGAACCACGCAAACCCAGAGCACAAACTGGCAGACCAAGATGTAACGATCACGGTTCCAGCTTCGTTTGATCCTGCGGCTCGTGACCTAACAGCTGAAGCTGCACGTAATGTTGGTTTCACTCATCTAACGCTTTTAGAAGAGCCTCAAGCAGCGCTTTATAGCTGGATCGATAATAGCAACGACAAGTGGCGCGACGAAGTAGACGTTGGCGACATCGTGCTGGTTGTGGATATCGGTGGTGGTACTACCGACCTTTCTTTAGTTGAAGTGACTCAAGACGATGGCAACCTGAGCCTGAACCGTATCGCTGTAGGTGAACACATCCTACTTGGCGGCGACAACATGGACTTAGCACTGGCTTACCGCCTGAAAATGAAACTGGCTCAAGAAGGCAAAGAACTGGCTCCTTGGCAGGTTCAAGCTATGACTCACGCATGTCGTGATGCGAAAGAAGCACTGCTAAACGATGCTGAACTGCAATCTGTGCCTATCGTTGTTCCAAGCCGTGGTTCTAAACTGCTTGGCGCAACACTGAAAACAGAACTGACTCAGCAAGAAGTACAACAAACATTGGTTGATGGCTTCTTCCCGAAAGTAGCCGTGACTGAGCACCCAGTACAAAAGACGCGTGGCGCACTGACTCAAATGGGTCTGCCTTACGCTCAAGACGCAGGTATTACTCGTCACATTGCCGCATTCCTTTCTAAGCAAGCGAACGCGCTTTCTGGAAACAGCGAAACGGCTCAGCAAGATTTCAACCCGTTTGCAAACATGCCGGGTATGCCCGGTACACAAGCGCAAGGGTCAGAAGCGCCAGCGGCAGACTTCATCAAACCAACAGCAATCCTGTTCAATGGTGGTGTTCTAAAATCGAACCTACTTGCTGATCGTCTTTCAGATACGATCAACGAATGGTTGATCAATGCTGACGAAGAGTTCGCAAAACAGCTTTCAGGTCTAGATCTAGACCTAGCAGTTGCAAGCGGCGCTTCATACTACGGCGCAGTTCGTCGTGGCCAAGGCGTTCGTATCCGTGGCGGTATCGCTTCTTCTTACTACGTAGGAATTGAAAGCGCGATGCCAGCAATCCCGGGGATGGCTCCTCCAATGGAAGCACTGTGTGTTGCCCCATTTGGTATGGAAGAAGGTTCAAGCGTACAAGTACCTAGCCAAGAGTTCGGTCTAGTGATTGGTCAGCCAGTACACTTCCAGTTCTTCGGTTCAACCATTCGTCGTGAAGATGAAGCGGGTACGCACCTTGATCACTGGGCGCCTGAAGAGCTTGATGAGCTTCCTGAAATCCAAGTGACACTGCCGGTTTCTGAAGGCCGTCGCGAAGGTGAAGTCGTTCCAGTAACTTTGGCTTCTCGCGTTACTGAGCTAGGTACCTTATACCTAGAAGCGATTGCTACTGACAACGGTCAGAAATGGCACGTTGAGTTCGACGTTCGTGAAGACTCGAATAACGACTCAAACGAACAAGCATAATGAATCAACGGCACCTTAGCGGGTGCCGTTTCTTTATCAATACGGTTCTCAACCTAGTCCTGCCTGTTTCTCAGGAATGACGTTTACGAATAACAACAATAAGACCAAAGCTATCAAAAAACTGGTCATCACTCTGGAAGAATAAGGTTTTGTATGGCAACTCCTCGTTTTTTAGTCGGCATTGACTTAGGCACAACCAATACGGTTGTCGCTTACTGTGAAATCAACGACGACCTACAACATGCTCCCGTTTCTCTTTTCGATATTGACCAACTCATCGGCCCCGGTGAAGTGGTTCGCAAGCCCCTACTTCCATCCTTTCGTTACCACCCAGCACAAGGTCAAATCTCCCCTTCTGACCTGACTATGCCGTGGGAACCAAGCCCAGTTGAAGGCGATATAAAAAACGTTATCGTTGGAGAATGGGCCCGTGAATTGGGTGCTAAGGTTGAAGGTCGCCAAGTATCGAGTGCCAAGAGCTGGTTATCACACCAAGCGGTTGATCGTAACTCCGACATTCTGCCTTGGGCTGGCGCAGCTGATGTCGATAAAGTCTCGCCAGTTGTGGCGAGTGCAAGCTACCTCAACCACATTCGCCAAGCATGGAACTACCGTAACCCGAGCAACAAGCTGGAAGACCAAGACGTTGTGGTTACCGTTCCTGCTTCCTTCGATGAGACCGCACGTAAGCTGACACTTGAAGCGGCAGAACTGGCGGGCTTAGGTAAGATTCTATTACTCGAAGAGCCGCAAGCCGTTTGTTATGACTGGTATGCCCGTCACCAACAAACCGCAGCAGATGAACTTCAACAAACCCCGCTGATTCTAGTGTGTGATGTTGGTGGTGGTACCACCGATTTAAGCTTAATTGAAGCCAAATTCGATGCGAATAGCGACGGCAATAACGAGCTCGCACTCGACCGTATTGGCGTTGGTGAACACTTGATGCTAGGTGGTGATAACCTCGATTTAGCACTTGCTCACCTCGCTGAGCAACGCTTCAATCAAAACAAAAAGCTGAATGCTTCTAGCCTAACCAAACTGATTCAGCAGACTCGCGCCGCAAAAGAGAGCCTACTTTCTGCCAATGCACCCGATGATGTGAAGATCACCATGCTGGGCAGCGGTTCTAAACTGCTTGGCGGTACTAAGAGTATTGGCTTAACCAAACAAGAAGTTCATCAAATCGCATTGGAAGGTTTCTTCCCGCTTTCTGAGTTTACTGAAACACCCGACAAACGCCGCAGTGCTGTGGTTGAGTTTGGTCTGCCTTACGTGGCTGACCCTGCGGTGAGTAAACACGTTGCAGAATTCCTAGCAACACACCAACAAGTATCTAAAGCCGCATTAGAAAACTCAGACTCTATTGAGTTCGATGACACCAAACCTGCAATTCCAGTTGGCGTGCTGCTCAATGGTGGTGTGTTTAACAGTGAATTGGTCACTGAACGAATCACACAGCTACTTGGCAACTGGAACGGCTCTCCAATCACAGTGCTTGATAACCCTCATCCAGATTGGTCTGTTGCCCTTGGCGCGGTCGCCTTTGGTAAAGCCCGCCGTGGTGCACAACTGAAAATCGGTGGTGGTGCCGCTCGTTCTTACTTCTTGCATCTACAAGAGAAGAACAAGATGGGCAAAGCGCTTTGTCTGCTTGCCAAAGGTACTGAAGAAGGACAAGAGATACGCTTAAACAGCCGTCGTTTCTCGCTGACTTTAGGTGAGCCAGTACGATTTAATCTACTGACTTCAACACACGATCAAATTGCTCACGACACCGCCATTCAAAACGGCGTGATGGTCAATGTGGATGCCGACTTGTTCTCCCCTCTTCCACCGTATATTTCTACCTTGGAAGGCTCAGGTACTGCAGAACTTCAAGCCAACCAAAAAGAGCGTGTTGAAGTCCTGCTCGCTTGTCAGTTAACCGAAGTCGGCACACTGAAAATGGAGTGTGTGAGTACAGAAGATGACTCTAAACGTTGGTTGCTTGAGTTTGAAGTAAGAAACAAGCAAGGCGATGAATCTGATACCTCCGCGCTTCACCCAAGATTGGAAGAGTGTAAGGAGTTGATTTCTCGCCTCTACAGCGGTAACAAGAAGAGTGCTGAATCGAAAGAGATCAAAACGCTATCGAAAGATCTTGAGAAACGACTAGGTAAACGCGATGAATGGGACTTCACGACCCTTCGTCATCTGTTTGATACCTTTTCATTAGGTCGAAAACGTCGTCGCCGCTCAGAATCACACGAGAAAAACTGGCTGCGTTTGGCGGGTTATTCGCTACGTCCTGGCTTTGGCGATCCGACTGACTCATGGCGTATCGAACAAATTTGGGGCCTTTACCAACAGAACATTCAGTTTAAGAACCATCAAGGTTGGACGGACTGGTGGGTATTCTGGCGTCGTGTCGCTGGCGGGCTTAACCAAGAGCAGCAAGAGAGTATCTTGGCGGACATCGCTAAATACCTTCACCCAGGTGCAATGAAAAACCCTAAGACAGCCAAAGATGCGCAAGACAATGGTTATGAAGCCATGGTTCGTTTAGCGGCGTCACTTGAGCAACTTGAGGTTGAAGACAAAGTACTGCTGGCAAGTTGGTTCTTAAGCAAAGCGATTAACCATAATCAGTTTGAGCAAGCGCACTGGTGGGCGCTAGGTCGATTGGCTTCAAGAACGCCTTTGTATGGTAGCCAACACAGCGTGATTCCTAGAGAACAAGCTGAACAATGGTTACCGAAACTGCTTGAGCAGAACTGGCATAAAGAGCAGATGATCGCCTTTGCCGCGGTGATGATTTGTCGTAAAACCGGTGACCGTCAGTTTGATATCTCTGATGACTATCGCAATCAGGTGATTGAGAAGCTTAAGCAAAGCAAGGTACCTGACTCATGGTTAACACTAGTGAGTGAAGTGACTGAACTTTCTGAGAGCGAATCTAAGCGTGTATTTGGTGATGCGTTACCAAGCGGATTAAGCCTGATAAACAACTAGGTTTAAAAACGATTAGCTTTCGTTACTAATGGTAAAGAAGCTAGCAAGAAAAGAAAAAGCCACTTTCGATTCGTTGAAAGTGGCTTTTTTATTGGTGGCTTAAGGCTGGTATGTGTAATCGACTTATAGCTTTTTGGTTAAGAGCCTTAGCCGTGTTGCAGTTCATCATTGTTAATGTTTGGTTCCAGTTGGGTTGATAGGAAAATCCGTATTTTCATAAATGTCAGATAGTTTTTTCGGTTTTTTCTCTTTTGCTCCTTTGTTTGATTGATTATGAGTTTCGCTTAAAAGCCATTCCTCATGCATTTTTGCTGAATCCAAAAACTCTGGATCCTCCATTGCTTCCTTGCGAAGTTTATTTACACGTTCGAGAGTATCCCAAATCATAATACTTCACCTCCACTAAGGCAGTAATATAAAGATAGCTCAACCCCATAAAACTTCAACTAACCCAATGAGATAGCGATCTCAATTTCGTAATTTACCCGCATTGAACGAATGAAAATGGTCACCTTTGTCAGCGCTCAAATAGTGGGTACTTTTCCATGATCTTCGAAGATCATCAGGCACAAAAAAAGCGAGCTCAATGCTCGCTTTTTGTTTATCTATCTGCTGTTCGAATCACCAACACCTGCTCGATTAAATCACACCGAGGTTAAGCACGGTTACCGATTTTCACCTTGCCATTGGTAGCAAACCAAAGGGCTTCTGAACGACGGCGACCAATTAAAATCGGGCCATCATCGTAGAACAAGAAGTTCTTCCAATGCTTCTTGAAAATCGCCCATTTGGTTTCAAGAACATTGTACTTTTCGTAACAAAAATAAACAGTTACGTCATCTTGCCAATCAATAGAGTTAAGAATCTCTTCTGGCATTTCAGGCTCATCCGCCTCCCAATGCGCCATCCAACTGATCTCTTCATTCCAGTTCGATGCCTTGCTTGGCCAGTCTTGCGAGCTCAGTCGTTCTGCGTCTGGACTTTGAGGGCTCACGTTCTCTTTCCAGAACTGAGATGCTCTCGCCTGTGTCATTGGCTTAATCTTTTCCAAGTCCTCTGCCGGCAGCGGCATTGACTGGTGGGTGAAAATCCATTTTCTTTGGTATTCGTCCAAAGTTGTGTATGACATCAAAATTCCTCAAATATCTTCTCAGGCTGATGGATTTACCATGCCTATCTGTTCTTTTTGATGCAGTGACGGTTTCATTTTATCTATGTCGTCACTGCCTCTAAATCTGTATTTACGCTTAATTGATACTTATGCCTAATGACTATTGGTCTCTATACAGCGCGTCTATCTTCCCAGTTTGGGTTAACTAATGCGGTCAGTATATGGTCTTCCCATTTACCGTTAATCTGTAGGTAGTCTTTAGCAAAGCCTTCTCGGACAAAACCAAGATGTTCTAATACACCAGCACTGCGTTCGTTGTGAGGCATGTAGCCCGCCATTAAGCGGTGCATGTTCTGCACATCAAACATATAATCTTTAGCCATGCTCAAGCCTCTGCGCATGTAACCGTGGCCCTGTGCACTTTGCGCTAATGAGTAACCGACATTACAAGCGTAGAACGGGAAACGAGACAAATTACTGAACGATATGGTGCCTAACATTTCATTAGAGTCAGCGTTAATCAGTAAACAGTAATAGCCTAGCCCCATTTTATGAAGCTCGTTTAACTTGATCAGTCGCTGCGCCCAACTCGCTCTATCAAAGAACGCATCTTCGCGTATCGGCTCCCAAGGTTTCAGGTACTCTCTGTTAACCTGAAAATACTCGCTGATCATGCCAGCGTCATCAATTTCAGCCGTGCGTAGAATCAGATTACCATCATGCTTATAAATGCGCTCTGGTGTACTCAAATCTTCCATAATCTTGTTCTTATTCGATCAGTTCTTTCTGATACCGTAATCACGAAGCTTATTCGCAATTGAGGTATGAGATACATTCAAACGTTTTGCTAGCTTACGGCTTGATGGGAAAGACTGATAAAGCTTCTCTAGAATCTGAGATTCATAGTCTTTCATGATTTCATCGAGCGAGCCGTCTAAGCTCAGGTTCGCCATTCCAGCCGTCATTGTTTCAAGCTGTGGCAAATGGAATTGCTCAACCGTTAGTGTGTCTGAATCTAGCTCTGTTAGTGCACGTAGAACCATGTTGTCTAACTGACGAATATTGCCCGGCCATTGGTAATTACCAAGCTGGTCGATTAACTCTTGAGTCAGTTTTGGTTTTAACATACCTAATTGCTGCGCGTACTTTGCAACGAACAATTCCAACAGTGGCGCTACGTCGTTTGAGCGTTCACGCAATGCTGGAATAGACAGAGTCAGTACATTCAAGCGGTAGAACAAATCTTCACGGAACGAACCCGAGTCTGCTAATTCAGAAAGACGGTGGCGCGTTGATGCAATAATACGAACATCAGCGTGCATCTCTTCTTCTTCGCCAACACGACGGAATGAACCATCTTGTAGGAAACGCAGCAGCTTGATTTGAAGATGCGGGCTCATCTCGCCAATTTCATCTAAAAATACCGTACCGCCATTCGCTTGCTCGAAAATGCCTTTATGACCTTGCTCATGGTTGAATGAACCCGGCGCATGACCAAACAATTCCGTTTCCGCTACGTCATCAGGCATCGATGCACAGCTTAGAATCAAGAATGGGAAAGACGATCGATTTGAACGGTTATGACACGCTTTCGCCAGCATCTCTTTACCCGTACCTGTATCGCCTTCAATTAATAGAGGCTGATCCAGCATAGCCAATTTCTTAGCTTGGCTGATCAAGGCTTTATGGCGATTAGAGACACCAACAAAGTGTTCGAAACCTAAGTTATTCTGTTCTGGGATTGAATCTGGCGAGTTCATCTCTTGATTACAAGAACGAATCGTCATTACTGCGCTTGCCAGTACCGCTTCGTTGACATCACCACCAAGGTAAATCGGCAGGATCTCAATAGAGAAATCTAAACCATCCAACACGACAACTTCACGATGGCGCGTTACATCGCCCTCGATCCAGCGAGCAAAGTTAAAGCTAGGCACAAACGTCGCTAGCGGTTCACCGATGACTTCGTCTTCTTGCTTATTAAAAAGGTTCAATGCAGCGTGGTTAGCCATATCGACTGAGCCTTTAAGGTCAATCGCAATCACGGGATCAGGTAGGTTTGCCAGCAGAGCAATCAGCTCTGTGTTATGCCTTTCGCTTGGCATAAATTGGATCTTACGTACATCCTTCACACCTGAAATTCGGCGAATTTCAGCCATAAGTTCACTAAAAGCATCAAAATCGATATCAGGGCAGTTTAGGTAAATAATACCTTTAACATCAATTTCGATTCCTCTTAAATCAATGCTTTTTGAGGCCAAGATATCGAGCAACTCACGCGTTAAGCCGAGTCTGTCTTCACACAATACTTCAAGACGCACAAATAGTCCTATTATAGGTGTCAGGATAAGTTGACAGTAGTGTGGATTAAGCTCTGAGTTCAGTCAAGAAGAAGAGTAAACATATGTTTACTCTTCTTCTCAAACTATTGAGCTTCAAATGCTTTATTTGAGAGTGATACGCTTTATTTCAGAAAGGACGGCTTTGCGGAGGTCTGCCAATTTTACTTTCCGTTCATTATGCCAAGGCATAGGGCGAAGCAGTGTCATGGCTTTTAGACCCAGTCTCGCAGTAAGGATACCGACACCTAGCCCCTGCCCTGCTCGAGCTGAAACCTTGCCTGCAAGATCCATCGAGACGAGATCCATACTTGCATCAATCGCGAGCTCACTGGCTCCCGCAGCTGCCATGTTGATTAACACCAGTTTAAATAGCTTAATCCGAGACCAGTAGCCAAGCTCAATGCCATACACATCAGCAAGCTTGTCTATCATGGTGAAATTTCGCCAAGCCACCAGCAACATATCAGCCGCCGCCAATGGACTCACCGCGACCAAAGCTGCCGATTCGGTCGAAAACTTAGTGACGATTTGAGTCGCAACCTTATCTTGTTGACTCACAACTAACGCATCGTACATATCCAACACTTCTGCATCACTGTGTGCTGGGTTAATGCTGTTTCGCCACTTATCGTACGAAGGCGACTCAGCGATAATGCCGCCTTGCTTGGCGATGTTTTCACAGAACGCTTTGCCCTTGCCGACACTTTGACTTTGGAGTAGCTCTTCACTCTGCTCTTGCACACTAAAGTGATCTTTAAGTGAACGCAGTTTCCACAGCTCTTTGCCTATTGCGCCTAAACCCAATGAAGCAATGGCAGCAATGAAGCCAGCCCAACCCAACCCAAGCCAGTCAGCCGTTTGAATCGCGGTAACCACCGAATCAATTGCCTGCCATCCAACTAGCCCAGAAAAAGCGACCAATAAACCCGTTCCAAACCACTTCTTCTTTTTGCTCGGTCGAATCACTTGTTCCAATTGCTGCTCAGCTTCGCCATCAAGTTCGGCTTCCACTTGCGGTGCGACAGGGACAAATGTCTCTTGTTCTGTGAACAGTTGTTGAGCGCCTAAATCCGGGGCAGCCTCGCTCTTGTCTTGCTCATCAAAAGAGGTCTTCAACGGTTCATTAAAGACCTGCTTTGTTTTTAATTCACTCATTTTGATTGCCTCAATTACTTCAACTTGTCGCCAATGAGATACTCTAAAACCTTGTCGACTCTTAGATGTTGGCAAGGCTCATCGGAATGTTGTTCCATCGGTCTAAAGCTCGTGAAATCAAACTGGTTGGTTTTCCAATACTGTTTATTGGGCAACTTACGCGGCACCTCTCCCGGATACATGGTTTGAGGGACATTGTCCAAAGTCACACCTTGCAACGCCGGAACATTGTCTGAACCCGACGAGATATAGCCCGCGCTGGTCGCTTGAATAGACGCGATGCTCATACAACTCATGTCGATGTGTTCAAACGCCGCCTGTTGCCAAGCCGGATGCACCATCTGTTGTAACAGTGACACCAAGTTCGGATGCTGATCCGGTGTCACGTGGTCAGCCTTGGTGGCTGCAAACAAGATCTTGTCGATCTTCGGCGCGAATAAACGTCTTAAGATATTGCTTCGCCCGTACTTAAAGCTCTTAAGTAACTGTTCTAACGCGCCACGCATATCCATGAAAGAGTCATAGCCCGCATTAAGTGGCTGTAAGCAATCCACTAGCACGATTTGTCTGTCGAACGTCGCGAAGTGATTCTTGTAGAACGCCTTTACGACCTTTTGTTGATACTCTTCATAACGCGCTTTTAAAACCGCATAGTTACTTGTTTTAGAGAACTTGCCCTCAGGTGCGATGCACGGGAAAAATTGCAGCACAGGCGCGCCTTCAAGCTCACCCGGCAATACGAATCGACCCGGCTGCACCCAGTGCAACCCGTTATCCTTACAAGTGTGAAGGTACTGAGTATAGCTATCGGCAATGGCGACCAGTTTCTTTTCGTCTGCTTCGGCTAACAAGTCAACGTCACCACGCATTGCGTTCCACTGTTGCGAGTAAGTTTCTCTGTCGCCTTTCAATGCGGCAAACTGAGATTGGCTCCAGGTATCGAAGTCCATATCCAGTAACGGCAAATCAAGCAACCATTCACCTGGATAATCGACAATATCGAGATAAAGGGTGCTGTTTTTACTCAGTAGCTTCTTTGCGCCCTTCGCAGACTTATATTTGATTGCTAGACGAATCTCACTGACATCACGCGTTGGTACCGGCCATTCTGGTGGCTGTGCATTCAACGACTCCATGGCTTCATCATAAGAGAAGCGTGGGATCATCATGTTGTGTTGCGGGATGCGCTTTGCGCCAATAATTCTTCCATCTCTCGCTGATGCAAGCAGTGGCAAGTTTTTGTGGGTAGACGTATGAAGAAGCTGATTAACCAGCGAAGTAATGAATGCTGTCTTACCCGCACGAGAGAGCCCCGTGACCGCGACTCGAATATGAGAATCCGTTCCTCTGCTTATAAAGTCACTCATTTCTTGAGTTAGGTGTTTCATTTGAACGACTCCGTGATAGTTAGGCTAGCTGGTTATGATAATAAAGAGGCAAGCCTATGTTCTTTCCCAGTTGGGATAGTTTGTATGCTTTTGTTTGTTCTTTTGCTAATAGTGGTGAGTATGCAATACACATTCTTAATGCTAGATGAATAAAAGCCCCTGACTACATTCATAATCAGGGGCTTTAGAATTTTTGCACGATATCCGACGTTTAATCGTCTTCAATCAACTTGTAGATAACAAACAGTGCAATCTCTGCAATTAGCCAAAGCGCACATGTAATCGTCACATATTTATTATCAAAGATACTGATCCCTTTCAAGATCAGGTCGTAGCCAACAAAAGCACCAATCACCACTGCCAAGATAATCTGTAGGATCTGAATAAAACGAGGCATTCCTCTCTCCTATGTTCTTATATCAAACTATGTGTTTATCACTATATCATTGATAATATGACAAAAGTGCAGATAATGCTGCACTTTTGTCTTTAACTTTCTGTCAAAAATTGCAATTCAAACGCTGAAGTTAGCGACAATTACGATTTTTTGGCTTCGGTTAATTACGCTTTCTCAGCTTCAGCAATCTTCACTTTCCACGTGTCAGGGCCGATCTGGTGTGCGTTCACGCCGTTAGAGTCAACCGCTACCATTACAGGCATATCTTCAACTTCAAACTCGTAAATCGCTTCCATACCGAGATCTTCAAACGCAACTACACGTGCTTTTTTAATTGCTTTCGCGACTAAATAAGCTGCACCGCCAACCGCCATTAGGTAAACCGCTTTGTGCTCTTTGATTGATTCAACCGTTGCAGGGCCACGTTCCGCTTTACCGATCATGCCCATAATGCCAGTTTCGTTCAGCATCATGTCAGTGAACTTATCCATACGTGTTGAAGTTGTTGGACCCGCAGGACCTACCGCTTCGTCACCTACTGCATCAACAGGACCCACGTAGTAAATGAACTTACCTTTGAAATCAACGCCGGCAGGTAAGCCTTCGCCGCTTTCTAGCATGCCTTGAATACGCTTATGTGCCGCATCACGACCCGTTAAGATCTTACCTGATAGCAGAACCGTTTCGCCGGTCTTCCACTCTTGTACGTCTTCTTTAGTTACTTCATCAAGGTTAACACGGCGTGTGTTTGCGCCCGCTTCCCAAGTGATGTCTGGCCACTCTTCTAGCTTAGGTGGCGTTAACTCTGCTGGGCCGCTGCCATCTAGTGTGAAGTGAACGTGACGCGTTGCTGCACAGTTCGGGATTAAGCAAACTGGCTTAGATGCTGCGTGTGTCGGCGCTGTTTTGATTTTCACATCAACCACAGTCGTTAGACCGCCAAGACCTTGAGCACCAATACCCAATTTATTTACGCGGTTGAAGATATCTAGACGAAGCTCTTCTTCTGCGTTCTCAGGACCTTTCTCGATAAGTTCTTGGATATCGATGTGTTCCATCAAAGATTCTTTCGCAAGCACCGCAGCTTTCTCAGCGGTACCGCCGATGCCTATGCCTAGCATGCCCGGTGGACACCAGCCCGCACCCATGGTTGGTAAGGTCTTCTCTACCCACTCTGCAATATCGTCAGAAGGGTTCAACATAACCATCTTGGTTTTGTTCTCAGAACCGCCGCCTTTCGCTGCGATTTGGATTTCAACTTTGTTGCCCGGAACCATATTAATGTGGACAACCGCTGGCGTGTTGTCTTTAGTATTAATACGCTTACCTGCAGGGTCCATTAGGACAGATGCACGCAATGGGTTATCTGGGTTGTTGTAAGCTTGACGAACGCCTTCATCAACCATCTGTTGTACTGTTTGATCCGTTTCCCACCTAACATCCATACCGATGTTCACGAAACAAGTAACAATACCCGTATCCTGACAAATTGGACGATGGCCTTCCGCAGACATACGCGAGTTGATAAGAATCTGAGCGATCGCATCTTTAGCTGCTTGGCTCTCTTCTTTCTCGTACGCTTTTTCTAGGGCTTGGACAAAGTCTAAAGGGTGATAATAAGAAATGTACTGAAGTGCGTCAGCGACACTGCTGATCACATCTTGCTTACGAATAACCGTCATTGCATGCCTCTTTATTGTTCTGGTTCCATGTGGGTTCACAGTTTGGCTATCTATGCCAAATCGAATTAGGTGGTTTAGCTTTTTATTGTGTTGAGCTGTATTTAGTTGCTTTAGCAATCGCTTGCATAGCTTTAAACTAAACCACTTGGATTACTCCGTTCTAATCAAGAACCCATTTTATTTTCAATTTATGATACTCTTGCTTCCTCTCACACGCCATGCAGTGATCGAACTCTTTGTCACAAATTAAACAAATGAATAACAACGAATTTCGCTCTATCCAAATCAAGCCGCTTGAATATCAATCAACTTTAGCTAAACAGCTGTTTTCCCATATTGAAAACCTGCCGTGGGCAATGCTATTACGCTCCGCTTCAGAAAGCCATGTTGATAGTCGATACGATATTTTAGTTGCTCACCCCATCGCCACCTTCGAAACAATCGGTGCAAAAACGATCGTTAATGTTAATGAGACGTGCGAGGTTTCAGACTCCGATCCTTTCGAACTACTCGACCAATATCAGCAGCAGTTATTGCCTGCGACTAAAGAGCACACTGAGTTGCCATTCGTTGGCGGTGCTTTAGGCTATTTTAGTTATGATTTAGGGCGCAGAGTCGAGACACTTCCATCACTCGCAACGCGTGATATTGAAGCACCTGATATGGCGGTTGGCTTGTATGAATGGGCAGTTATCGTTGATCACCAACTGAAAACGGCGTGTATTGTCGGCAGCAATATCGATGAACATCATGATTGGCTGATGCAGCAAATGGCTCAATCACACCTAACACATGTGCCCTTTGGATTAATCACACCGTGGCAATCCAATATGAGCGAGGAGAGCTACGCCACTAAGTTCGATAGTGTTCAAGAGTACCTGTTATCCGGCGACTGCTATCAGATTAACTTAGCTCAGCGCTTCAATGCTCAATACCAAGGCAGTGAATGGCTGGCTTATGACAAGTTAGAACAGTACAACTCAGCGCCCTTTTCTGGTTTCATCCGTTTGGCCGACTGCGCAATCATCAGTGTTTCGCCAGAGCGTTTCTTAGAACTCAAAGACAACGTCATTGAAACCAAGCCAATCAAAGGCACACGACCTCGTTCTGACGACCCGATGATTGATGATGCTAACGCGCAAGACCTAGCAAGCGCCGATAAAGATCAGGCGGAAAACCTGATGATCGTCGACCTACTTCGTAATGACATTGGCCGAGTGGCAAAACCGGGTACAGTACATGTACCAAAGTTGTTCGATATTGAGAGCTTCCCTGCCGTGCACCACTTAGTAAGCACGATACGAGCAGACCTTGATGATCAATATTCTGCGACTGACCTTCTGAGAGCGTGTTTCCCTGGAGGGTCGATTACCGGCGCGCCAAAAGTTCGCGCGATGCAGATCATTGAAGAGTTAGAACCGCATCGACGTTCAGCGTACTGCGGCAGTATTGGTTACATCAGCCGAAATGGCAGGATGGATACCAGTATTACCATTCGTACATTAGTCGCCGAGAACAATACGCTTTATGCATGGGCTGGCGGTGGTGTGGTGTTTGATAGTGATTGTGCTTCTGAATACCAAGAAACTCTGGATAAGCTGAGTCGAATTCTACCGGTACTTGAAGATTGCTAAACCTAGTGTCATTAACTGCTAGTTCCGCGACTTAATGACGAGTTCCGCAGCTTGACGATTGGCAAAAATTCGATATAAAAAGAAACCGAAGGATCGCAAGATCACTTCGGTTTTTTAGTCTTTAAGTTAGAGCACATGACTCACAACGCTTTATTCGCGTGTTTAAGCGACCTTCACCGCAGAGACACCCCACTTCTTGAGCATCTCTTTAAGATCGTTAGCTGTGTAAGGCTTACTCAAAATGTCATCCATTCCACATTGAATACAACGTTCGCGTTCTTCAAGTGTCGTTCCGGCGGTCAGTGCCACAATAGATTTAACGTAACCCTTCTCTCTTAGCTTCTCTGTTGCTTCAAACCCATCCATAACAGGCATTCTGCAATCCATGAATACAATGTCGAATTCGTTGTCTGACGCGAGCTCAAACCCTTCGACACCATTACTTGCGATAGCCGGTTCAATCTCATGTTTACGTAGCATCTGTTGGATGATGATCTGGTTCATCTTAATATCATCAACCACCAGCACTTTAAGTAGTGACAATTCCGCCTCAGACTCAAAGCCCTTGGCGACACTATCACTCTCTGCCGGAACATCGACAACTTGAAGAGGAATCGAGATGGTAAACGTCGTGCCTGAACCAACGACACTGGTCACCCCAATATCGCCATTCATCAAAGCCACCAGCTTGCGACAAATCGCTAACCCAAGCCCGGTGCCCTCATAGTTCCGGCTACTTGAGTTATCTGCCTGCGTAAAAGGTTCAAATAGAGTCTTATGTGCTGATTCAGCAATTCCGACTCCGGTATCTTCTACAGAGAAAACAAATTGGTTTTTGTCCCACTCAATATCAACATTCACATGCCCCTCTTCTGTAAATTTAATCGCATTACCGATTAAGTTCACAAACAGCTGTGTGATGCGCTCTAAATCGCCTTGGAAATGGGAGGGAACGTTTGACGCAACACTGATATTGAATTCTAGCTGCTTCTCTATTGCTCGATTGACGAAGATACTATCAATCGTGTTTCGCAAGTCATTCAGGGCAAATTTCTTTGGAATCAGCTCTAACATCCCTGCGTTAATTTTGCTGAAATCAAGCAAGTCATTAATGATGGTTCTGAGAAACTCTCCAGATTGGCTCAGGTTGTTCACTATTTCACGCTGAGAACTGTTGAGTTCGGTATCACTGATCAACTCGGCACTGCCCAGTAAGCCATTAAGCGGTGTTCTTAACTCATGGTTAATCATGGCCACAAAGTCACGCGTTGCCCTTTCGGACTCTTCCGCTCGTTTACGTGATTCAATATTTCGGTTGATTGCTAGTTGATGGGTTAAGGCACTGCAGATAAGATCCGTTACTAACAACAGTTGGCTTTGTATAAACTCGTAGTCTTGGTCTAACAACCTGACTCTGACGATTAACGCGCCGACTATGACTTTTTCAACCTCTAAGGGCACGGTCAGTAGGTTGTCTTGCCAATGAGGTTCTTGAATGTCTTGCTCTAACACCTCGACAGTCTCATCGCCATAATCATAGGTCTGTAACTGAGGGATGAGCTTGGGAGGTAGAATCAAACGACTGGCTTCGATTAAGTAACTGTTGGTCACGTTGGTCGTTAGTTCAGATAGCATGACATCATCGAGATCATTTCTTAGAAACGCGCGCCCAAAATTAATCAACAGGTTGTCGATTTGTTCTTGGAATTCAATGCGGCGTATATTCGCGTTGGAGCGCTTTTCTAACTGACGCAAAGCAAGCTCAAGTTGTTGGTTAGCCTCGAACAGTTCGAGGCTCTTCTGTTCCAACAATCCTTCAGCCGCTTTCCTTGCCGCGATTTGACGCTTAAGCTTCTTCTCTAGGGCAGATGCCAGATCCATATTACTTTTCTACTTTGAGATTAAACCTAACCACGCTTTGGTCATCATTTTGTGGCGTCATCTCCACCGCGATAGATTCACCGTGGTATTCAGCGCATCCTTCTATAAGTCCTAAGCAAACATGAGACATACACCTTGCGCTTTTGTAGTCAAAAACAAGTTGTGCTTCGGTCGTGGTGATAAAACTGAATTCAGGTGGCTCAGCATCTGGATAGAGCTTCTTCACTTCGACGTGAATGTAGCGCTCTACGTGCTGAATAAATTGAAAGGTGGTATTGCTGTGAGCAAGGCTCGCTTTATTCGGTAATGAGGCCAGTAAGTTCTTAAATACAGACTGCCCAAACACGCGTTGCAAGCTTGCCGCATCAATATCGGTTTTCTTACTCAAGTTGATAATCAACCTGACAAGGTCTTTGTGGTCGTAACTGCCGACCGACGTATAGATCCCTTCATCTTCTGACATTTCTAGAACTTCTTCCAAAAGCTCTAGCCCAAACTTGTCTTCAACAAGCTCTAAAAACTCGGTGAATATGATTCCTTTCATCTCATACCTTTTCTTCTATTTCTTTTTAGAATGGTCCACTAAGTTATTGTTATCAAATTCTTAAACAAAAAATCTACGTTTCGTCACCCAATTTTATGACATCGATAACGCTTACTCGCCTGTATGCACATATTGAATATAGCAAAAATCGTCATTTTGAGGAGATTCAGTGGTAAAAAGCCCCTCATGGCATCCAATTGATAACTAAAAGAGGGAAAGTAAATGAAGAAAAACTCAATATTGGTAATCAACCCTCGGTTATGTCTATACTTAAAATCATAATAATCAATATATTGGCTTGATATGAATAAAGAAAACTTCCTTCAGCAATTCCAACTTAACCCAACCGTTGGCTATCACCCTGAGTCAGTAGAGCGTGTTTCGCACATCAGTGGCGAGCAATTACGTAAAGCGGCAGTGGTGGTAGGTTTAGTTGAAAGAGAAGATGGTTTACATGTCATTTTTACTAAAAGAGCGGCTCATTTAAAGCATCATCCTGGCCAAGTCAGTTTTCCTGGCGGTAAACACGAACTCTCTGACCCTTCTATGCAATTCACCGCACTTAGAGAGCTCCATGAAGAGGTAGGAATTCGATCGGATCAAGTTAAAGTTGTTGGGCAATTACCCGCTTTGAGTACCATTAGTAAATTTTCTGTGACGCCGATTGTTGCTATGGTCGATCCTGACTATGAAGCCATCATCGATGAGAACGAAGTTGCCTCTATTTTTGAGGTGCCTGCCACCTATGTTTTAGACCAAGCCAAGTTACACAGTCACACTGTTAACTTCAAACAAATCAAGCATCGTGTTTTTGCGATGCCTTTCCAAGAGCACCTAATTTGGGGCGTTACGGCGCAAATTATCCAATCACTGCAGCAACATGTAGTGCAACGAATTACATAGCAACTACGTTTTGTTTAATCTCTGTTAACAAAATCCAGACTTTCTATGGAACAGATTTATTAATGCAATTTTACGCAAACGTTTCCCTGGTATAAATCTATACAACCCCGCCTTTCGCATAAATAAAACTAATACCAAGCATAAACATAAATCACCTGTGGCACGCTATTTTCGTGATCAAAAATCCGTTTTTCGCATATCATGTGACACGCCGTTTCATTACATGATTTAGATCTATTTTTTGCAGACGAAAATTCTGCAGAATTAGCCCCGACTTATTTCCTGTTCCCAAAAAATGAGTAATTTAACATGAACACAACAACTTCTTCGGCAAATGCCGTTAAAGATTCAAGCAAGTTTAACTATAAAGATTTTACCTGGTGTTTATCACTATTCGGTACAGCAGTTGGTGCTGGCGTACTATTCCTTCCAATCAAAGCTGGTGCGGGTGGTTTTTGGCCATTAGTTATCCTAGCTCTAATTGCGGCACCAATGACTTGGTTCGCACACAAATCTCTAGCTCGTTTCGTACTGTCTGCTAAAAACCCTGAAGCTGACATTACAGACACAGTTGAAGAGCACTTCGGTAAGACTGGCGCAAACATTATTACTTTTGCTTACTTCTTCGCTATCTATCCGATCGTTCTTATCTACGGTGTTGGTATCACAAACACGGTTGATTCTTTCCTAGTAAACCAAATGGGTATGGAATCTATTCCACGTCCTCTTCTTTCTGGTGCACTTATCCTTGCTATGACAGCAGGTGTTGTATTCGGTAAAGAGCTGATGCTTAAAGCAACTTCAGCAATGGTTTACCCACTAGTATTCATCCTACTAGCGCTATCTTTTTACCTAGTTCCTGATTGGAACACTTCAATGATGGACGTAAGCCCAGAATGGTCAACAATGCCTTCTATTATCTGGCTTGCTATTCCAATCATCGTGTTCTCTTTCAACCACAGCCCAATCATTTCACAGTTCTCTAAAGAGCAACGTCGTGTATACGGTGAAGACGCAGTTAAGAAAACTGACGCAATCACTGGTGGCGCAGCAATGATGCTGATGGGTTTTGTAATGTTCTTCGTATTCTCTGTAGTACTTTCTCTATCTCCAGAGCAACTAGCAACAGCACAAGCGCAAAACATCTCGGTACTTTCTTACCTAGCTAACGTTCACGAGTCTCCACTTATCTCTTACATGGGTCCTCTTGTAGCGTTCGCAGCGATTACTTCTAGCTACTTCGGTCACTTCCTAGGTGCTCACGAAGGTCTTGTTGGTCTAATCAAGTCTCGCTCTGGTTCTTCAATCTCTAAGATTGAGAAAGCATCTCTAGCGTTCATCGTTGTTACAACTTGGATTGTTGCGGTAGTTAACCCAAGCATCCTAGGTATGATTGAAACAATGGGTGCTCCAATGATTGCAGCTATCCTGTTCCTAATGCCTGTATTCGCGATGCAGAAAGTACCAGCTATGGCTAAGTACAAAACTTCAGCACCTGTGCAAATCTTTACAGCTTTATGTGGTCTAGCGGCTATTAGTTCTGTAATCTACGGCGCTCTTTAATCTCAAGCCCTTTTTATAAGATGGCATCCATCTTATATCGCGAGATTAGACAAAAAATATAATGATAATAAATGAGCCTCCCTACTCCCCTTGGGAGGCTCTCTTTTTGAGGTAATCGCTATGATTAGTGTATTTGATATCTATAAAATCGGTGTTGGTCCATCGAGCTCACACACAGTTGGACCAATGAAAGCGGGTAAAGAATTTATTGATGACCTACGTTCAATGGGAAAATTGCGCGACATCACTAAAATCACCGTGGACGTATATGGATCACTATCACTGACAGGGAAAGGTCACCACACAGATATCGCAATCATCATGGGTCTTGCTGGCAATACTCCTGAGCGTGTTGATATCGATTCTATTGCTGGCTTCATTGCTCGCGTAGAAGAAACTGAGCGCCTTCCTGTTGGCATGCACTGTCATACAGTATCGTTCCCACGCGATGGCGGTATGAACTTCCACACTAGCAACCTTTCTCTACACGAGAACGGCATGAGCATTCATGCATGGGTTGGTGACGAAGTTGCATACTCAAAAACGTACTACTCAATTGGTGGCGGTTTCATCGTTGACGAAGAGAACTTCGGCAAAGAAGAAGAAAACCCAATCAAAGCACCTTACGAATTCACAACAGCTGAAGAGCTGGTTAATCAGTGTAAAGAAAGCGGTCTTTCTATCAGTACACTGGTTATGAAAAACCAAGCAGCATTCCACTCAGACGAAGAGTCTCGCACTTACTTCGCTAACATCTGGAAAACGATGCGTGAGTGTATGGATCGCGGGATGAATACTGAAGGTATCCTGCCTGGTCCACTGCGTGTGCCTCGTCGTGCAGCAGCACTTCGCCAACAGCTAATGACTTCAGAAAAAACAACCAATGATCCAATGACGGTTGTTGACTGGGTAAACATGTTTGCTTTCGCAGTAAATGAAGAAAACGCAGCTGGCGGTCGTGTAGTAACGGCACCAACAAACGGCGCATGTGGCATCATCCCTGCTGTATTGGCTTACTACGATAAGTTCATCCAAACAGTGACAGAGAAAGATTACATCCGTTACTTCGCTGCTTCTGGCGCGATCGGTGGTCTTTACAAGCGTAATGCTTCTATCTCTGGTGCTGAAGTTGGCTGTCAGGGTGAAGTTGGTGTGGCATGTTCTATGGCTGCGGCTGGTCTTGCTGAGCTTATGGGTGGTAGCCCTGAGCAAGTATGTATGGCTGCAGAAATCGGCATGGAGCACAACCTAGGTCTAACGTGTGACCCAGTTGCTGGCCAAGTACAAGTACCATGTATCGAGCGTAACGGTATTGCTGCAGTTAAAGCAATCAACTCGACTCGTATGGCACTTCGTCGTTCTTCTGCTCCTACTGTTTCTCTAGATAAAGTTATCGAAACAATGCTAGAAACAGGTAAAGACATGAACGCTAAATACCGTGAGACGTCTCAAGGTGGTTTGGCTGTTAAGGTAGTTTGTTAATTAGCATTGTTTGCTAATAGCCTCTAACACTGCTTGCTTGGTAACGAGCAAATAATAAAAAAGGAACGCCAATGCGTTCCTTTTTTTGTATCTGAATTCCGGCCACTTATATCTAAGATGCTCGATTTGCATCTTAGATAATGGACCAAAGAACTAGATCACTTGTGAGATAAGCAGGAAACAACCAAACAGCAGTGAGAACAACATCATTGCGCTGCCACCTTCTGCTCGGTATCGGTCATCAGCAACTTTCATGAAACGCTGTTTGTGGACCATAACCAGAGGAACAAACACCGCTAGGAATACCAAGATGATGCCTGCGTAATTCAGCACTTGTAGGAACTTGTCTGCAGCAAGCAATGAACCCGCCAACGGTAAGATAAAGCTAATGCAGTACGTTACCGCTGTATTTTGGTTGAACATGTCTTTGTTCTGGTTGAACAACGCCATCGCCACACCAAAGAAAGAGGTCAACAACGCCAAGCCAGTGAAGGTAGACAGAACGTTACCCACCCAAGGAGACTGAGCCTCAAACGCCGCCATCAAATCTGATACGTTCTCAAAGCTTCTGAATTGCTCTTCACTCAAGTTACCCACTACCGCGAACAACCAACACAGGTAACACACTAATGGGATCAGAGAACCGATAATCACCATGTTACGCAACTGTTTGTCTGTCGCTTCGTGGTTATAAGAAACCAAGGTTGGAATCACCACCATAAAGCCAAAGCTCGTAAACAGGATGGCACTGGTTTTGATTAGATCAACGTGGTCATGGCTGGTTACCTGCATCAAGTTTTCTTGAGTCATGCTCGGCGCTAAGAAGGCCATGGTTGCAAACAAACTAGCAAGCATCACGAAGAACAATGCTCGGTTGAGCTTATCAATCACACCAGTACCACTTGCGACTACTGCACCTGCAAGCAAGGTAAACACGGTTTGGCTGGTAGTCGCGGTAATTTCGACGCCAAAGTTAGACAGCAACTTACTCAGCAAGTCACCGGCACCCAGAATGTAAGCCATTAATAGGCAAATCAACAACGCGTATAGCAAGCCGTTGGTAAGCAACTGACCTTGTTTACCCAAGGTTTTTCGGGCAATAGAGTTTAATCCTAGACCGCCACCCGCTTTGATGGTTGCTTCTAGAAGTAGTAATGCTGCGTAAGTCGTACCGAAACAGATCAGTACCATAAGCAGTGTGCCGTAAAGCAATCCGAATTGAGCCAATACCATTGGGATCGCAAGCATACCAGCACCGAGAGCGGTACCAGCGATAATTAGGGAGCTACCCATCATTTTAATATTCATTGTTTTTAACTTATTTGTTTAGTTTTTATAGATGTGAGTCTTCGTTCATCGAGCGGATGACAAAAGAGTTCAGATAGAAATAAAGTTATAAAACGAATAACAATAGGAGCGATAAACGATAAAGAAGCGTGCAGAGACGTTGTCGAACAGGGCGTTCAAAGGGGAGCTTGTCTTAAAAGAGGTAAAACGAGAAGCGTGAGTAAGCATTAACTGATGTGGTGAACCTTCCGTAGGTTCAATAATCGGCGATGTAATCTTGAATTTCATGTATGTGTCCAATAAGTCACATTCCATAGTATTTGAAGCAGCGTATCCGTTGCTGCCCTACCTCTATCATAGAGGTCTTTTCATCTTATCGAATGAGCCTCGAAACACAACGCTATAACCACAATTTTTGCTATTAAATTGAACAAAACAGCCATTTGGATATAAATTGACCACTAAGTCGTCTAAAACAATAGTCTTTATTGATAAAAGACAAGCGGACAAATACATCGAGCTAATTAACAACCAAGGCTTTTCTAATTATCAGTACAATCACAGCGCTCTATTCGCAAAACAGCAGTCTGTTTCAATAACAGCTGTATGTTTCACAACACGATGTTTTAAGAACAGCAGCAAGCTTGAAGCGCGTTCCATTTCAACATCAGACACAACACAAACTCGCTACATCACAGAAACATAACCACAACCGGAGTGTGGTCACACAATTCGTTATACCCCATAGGTGGTAGGGATTCTTACTAGTACAGTATTTTCGTCATTATAATTAATAAAAACAACCACCTTATGCGCTCAACAATCACCTTCAAAATCCTAGTGGCCCTCGCCATCGTGTTCACTTTTTTGCTGGCAATATCGACCTATTTCCAATACTCGCAGCAAAAACAACTGGTTAACTCGGTGTTGAGTGAACAGCTAAACGACAAAGCAAGTAACTACTTCGACAGCCTCAACATGATGATGCTCACCGGCACAATGGCACAAAAAGAGACCCTTCGTCAGAAAGCACTGGCTCAAGAAGGCATCGAAGACGTTCGTGTTTTGCGCGCCGACGCTGTCAGCAAGTTATATGGCCCAGGTAATGACAACCAAACACCGGTTGACGATATTGATAAGCGAGCGCTAGCGGGCGAAACCGTTATCGAACCTTTTTCTGCTGATTGGGGCAAAGGCTTAGTTATTGCTCTGCCAATGAAGTCGAGTGAAGATTACCGAGGAACCAATTGTGTCGCCTGCCATATGGCACCAGAGGGTGAAGTATTGGGTGCGATTCGCCTCGAATATAACCTCAACCATGTTAACTCGCTGATTAACACTCAAACCATGGCGGCTATTGGCATTATGGCGGTGATCTCGTTTGCAGGATTCGTTCTTACAATGGGGCTCATTCGTAAGATTATCGTTCGTCCGCTGCAACAAACTTCTCGCTTTATGACCCAAGTAAGCAACGATAAAAACCTATCCACTCGGCTGCCTAAGCAAAGTAAAGATGAGATCGGTACGCTCGCGAACTCCATCAACTCATTCATGGGTACCGTTTCTGACAGCTTAGAGAAGGTACAAGACACCTCTCACAAATTGAATGCCTCAGCAAACCAACTGACCAGCGTTGCACAAATTACCGAGCAAGCCGCCAGCGATCAACAAAATGAAACAGCTGAAGTACAACACAACGTTGAAGGTATACAAGCGCAACAAGTCAATGTAGAGCAAGCCACTTTAACCGCTTCAGAACTCATTAATCACACCGCCGATGTGGCGTGTAAGAGTGCGAACCAAGCACATGATGCAAGCGGTGAGATAAAAAACCTCGTCAGCAGCATAGAAGAGGTGAAACACAAAATACTGACACTCAACGAGCAGACTGGAGAAGTCTCTTCAATATTGAGCGTGATTCGTGGTATTGCCGACCAAACCAACCTTCTTGCATTAAATGCAGCTATTGAAGCGGCTCGTGCGGGAGAACAAGGCCGAGGCTTTGCGGTAGTAGCAGATGAAGTTCGCCATCTCGCATCGCGAACCGCTGAAGCAACAGGCAGTATTGAATCAATCATTCATCAATTCCAGCAAGGCAGTGAAGAGTCGCTGACTTCTGCCGATCGCGTTTGCGAACAAGCCCATCAAAGCTCGACCGATATCGACGCACTTTCAATTGAAATGAATGGTGTGGTCGAAGAGATGAAACAGGTGCTGGCTCACGCACAAAACATTCAGCAGCAAACGCAATCCACCACACACGCTACCCAAGATGTGCAGCAAAAAGTCGAGACCATTACCTCTCATGCCGATAATACGTCGCGCTCTGCTGGTGAAACTCGTGGGATCAGTAATGACTTGGAAGAACTATCCGATCACCTTGAGTCACTGATTAATCAATTTACTTTGTCGAGTACCAAGAAGAAGTCATAGATCGCCAACAAAAAAGCGCTCAACAATGAGCGCTTTATCTTCATAACAATGTCTAGTTCAGGCTTTAAAAGTACCTTAAACCATGATTAGTGCGTAATGGAAACCGCGGTTAAGTCTTTATGCTTGTGATACATCGCGTGTTTGACTATCAGATTCGCACTCACGCTATCCATTCCTGACACTTCAACATAAGCCCCTTTTTTACGGAACTTGAACACAACCTTATCAAGCGCTTCAACCGACGTATTATCTAAGAATGACGCATCCGATATATCGATGGTCACTAAAGAGTTCGCGTTGTCATAATCAAATAAGTCGACAAACGCATCTGACGAAGCAAAGAAGACATGACCTTTTACTCGGTGAATAGTGTGCATTTCGTTGGTCACGACTTCATCGGATATAAACACCATGGATTTGCTGGCATGTGCATAAAACAGAGCCGACAGCACCACGCCAACCGCAACACCTATTGCTAAGTTATGAGTAACCACCACCACCGCCACGGTTGCTAGCATGGTTACATTGGTTGGGAGTGTGTGATCTTTAAGCTCAACAATGGAACGCCATGAGAATGTGCCGATAGAAACCATGATCATCACAGATACTAAAGCCGCCATCGGTATCAGCTTCAACCAATCAGAAACAAACACCACCATTAGCAACAAAACCACTCCAGCGATCATGCTGGATAATCGGGTTAAGCCACCTGATTTGATGTTAATGATCGACTGACCGATCATTGCGCAGCCCGCCATTCCACCAAATAATGAGGCAACGATGTTCGCTACTCCCTGCCCTTTACACTCATTGTTTTTATTACTTTCAGTATCTGTCAGATCATCGACTATGGTCGCTGTCATCAAGGATTCCAGCAAGCCAACCAGAGACAGAGCAATCGAATATGGCAGGATGGTCGCAAGCGTATCAAACGTGAATGGAATATTAGGAATCAAGAACACAGGCAGTGAATCAGGAAGCTTGCCCATATCGCCAATCGTTCTCACATCTAAGCCGAACAGCAAACTAACGATTGTCAGGGTAACAATCGCGACCAGTGGAGAAGGTATCGCACGACCAAATTTGGGGAAATAAGGAAGCAGATAAATGATCGCCAAACCCAAAGCGACCAACACGTAAACGCTTGAAGGAACGTTGATCAACTCAGGAAGTTGGGCCATGAAAATTAGAATGGCGAGCGCGTTAACAAATCCAGTAATCACCGATTTAGAAACGAAATTCATCAGGTTACCAAGCTTGAGATACCCAGCTGCGATTTGAATGACGCCAGCTAAAAATGAAGCAGCGAGTAGATATTCTAGTCCGTGCTCTCTCACCAAGGTGACCATTAACAGCGCCATAGCGCCTGTTGCCCCGGAAATCATTCCCGGACGACTGCCAACCAAAGCAGTGACGACACAAATACAGAACGAGGCATAGAGCCCTACTTTAGGGTCAACGCCTGCAATAATTGAAAATGCGATGGCTTCAGGGATCAATGCGAGTGCAACCACAATCCCAGATAATGAATCTCCTTTAACGTTTGATAACCAGTGTTTTTTTAAATAATTAAGCATGTAATTCTCTTTTACTTGTACAGCCAGTCCTGCCTTGTTGAGACATAATTTGATCGACTGTTTTTCTTGAATGAGCGAGCGCTCGAAAAGTGCGGGTGTAGAGAGAATGCAGGGGTTAAGGCGGCGTAATTAACAAGTAGATATTAAACTCCTCTTGTTGCTTTAGTGGGAAATTAAGAAGGTGATCAAGTCCAAAATGACTGAATCCGCGCCAATATAGAGTGAGTCTCAACACAATCACACTCCCATTATTGAAAACAAAGGTTTCGATTACGCCTTGCTCGTTCAACAGCTCACATAGGGTCAAAGGTAAGGCTGACGCTAAGATCGAACAAAAAACACACCCTCAAACCTATTTATCGTCAGTAGACACAATATTTCTTTCACCAAGCAAGAATAAAGGTTGAAGCTGTCGGTATGACAGGTAATATGTTCAATCGATTTAAAAAGTTTATACAACTTAATGTTTCGGTTAATTATTGTTCAAATGTATGTTTATTTGCAGCAATGCCAGAGACTTTGAGTTGAATTTGTCCCTCAATGGAGAATGAAATCAACATGACTTACGCGCCTGTAACAGACGTACTTGGCGGCAAGCTAGCGGTAGACAGTGAAGTAACTGTTCGCGGCTGGATCCGTTCACGTCGTGATTCCAAAGCTGGAATCTCTTTCCTTGCCATTTATGACGGCTCTTGTTTCGACCCGATTCAGGCCGTGGTTCCTAATAATCTTAATAATTACGAAAACGAAGTATTAAAGCTAACGACTGGCTGCTCTGTTGAAGTAACGGGTAAGATTGTTGAGTCTCCTGCGAAAGGTCAAGACTTCGAACTAGCAGCAACTGAAGTTAAAGTTGTAGGCTGGGTTGAAGACGCTGACACTTACCCAATGGCTAAGACACGTCACTCTATCGAATACCTTCGTGAAGTTGCTCACCTACGTCCACGTACAAACGTGATTGGCGCAGTAGCACGTGTACGTAACTGTCTATCTCAAGCGATTCACCGTTTCTACCACGAGCAAGGCTTCTTCTGGACTTCTGCTCCGCTTATTACTGCATCTGATGCAGAAGGCGCTGGTGAAATGTTCCGTGTTTCTACGCTAGACATGGAAAACCTACCACGCACTGAAAAAGGCGACGTAGACTTCAACGAAGATTTCTTCGGTAAAGAGACGTTCCTAACAGTATCTGGCCAACTTAATGCTGAAGCTTATGCTTGTGCACTAAGCAAGGTTTACACGTTCGGTCCTACGTTCCGTGCTGAAAACTCAAACACAAGCCGCCACCTAGCTGAGTTCTGGATGGTTGAGCCTGAAGTTGCGTTTGCAGACCTTAACGATGTAGCGAAACTGGCTGAAGACATGCTTAAGTACGTTTTCGCTGCTGTTCTTGAAGAACGCCGCGACGACCTTGAGTTCTTCGCTTCTCGCATCGACAAGCAAGCAATTACTCGTCTAGAGCAATTCGTTGACGCTGACTTCGCACAAGTTGACTACACTGACGCAATCCAAATCCTACTAGACTCTGGTAAGAAATTTGAGTTTGACGTTGAGTGGGGCATCGACATGTCTTCTGAGCATGAGCGTTACCTAGCTGAAGAGCACTTCAAAGCACCTGTTATCGTTAAGAACTACCCGAAAGACATCAAAGCTTTCTACATGCGCTTAAACGACGACGGCAAAACAGTTGCAGCAATGGACGTACTTGCACCAGGCATCGGTGAAATCATCGGTGGTGCACAACGTGAAGAGCGTCTAGACATTCTAGACGAGCGTATGATTGCTATGGGTATCGACCCTGAGCACATGAGCTGGTACCGCGACCTACGTAAATACGGCACAGTACCTCACGCTGGCTTCGGTCTTGGCTTTGAGCGTCTAGTGTCTTACGTAACAGGTATGGGCAACGTTCGTGACGTGATTCCATTCCCACGTACACCACGCTCTGCAAACTTCTAATTCGAAACCTATTCGATATTAAAAGTTAAGAACAAATAAAAACCTCCGCACTTGCGGAGGTTTTTTTATGTTCGGAATAAAACGAGACGACGGCTGTTTCTGCATGCCACCATCCAAGACTCGTTACTCAATAGCTAATCAACATCTTGGTCGATAGCGTATTTTATTGCGAGACCGCAGATTGCCATCATAACGAATGGGATCGCGGCAGTGGTGTATTCTGCCCACGCCATATCAGCGAATGCTTTTGCCAGCAGTACGTGGCCGAGAATAAGCAGAAGTGCGCAAACAATCGCGACAATAATCAGCTTAACTTCATTTCCCATAGTCATTTTCAACATAACGGTATCTCCAATATTTGGTCTACCGTTATTGAATCACAACTCTTTGGTCAATTAGGCGTACAGTTACCCCACAAACAACCCGTACAGTTGGAATGATTGTCTGTTTTATGAGGGACTTAAGGTTTTACGAGTGCGTAAGTTGATGTGCCAGCTTGCCAAGCCAGATGAGAGCCTGTTCTTTCTCTTCTGTCAGTTCATAAGAGAAGTTCAATCTGATCGCGTTATCTACTCTGCCCTGCTCACTGAAAAGATCACCAGATGCGACACTAATACCTTGCTCGATAGCCAGTTGATGAAACTGTTGGCTGTCGAATTTTTCAGAGAAACGAATCCATACCAAGTAGCCACCAGCCGGTTCTTCAATCTCGATTGAATGCGGAAAGTACTGCTTAATGACATCGATAAATCGCTCTTTCCTGACGACAAGGTTTTTACGCAGTTTACGAAGGTGATTGTCGTAGCTTTCATGTGTTAAGAAATGGGCGACACCAAGTTGAACAGGCGCGCTGCTCGATAACGTAGAAAGAAGCTGTAACTTTTGAATCGCATCGTTAAAACGCGTGTTCACAACCCACCCTACTCGATAACCCGGACATAGGCTTTTTGAATACGACCCACAAAGCAAGACGGAATCGGTCTTATCGGAGGCCTTTAATGGCTTCGGCTTGTGCCCTTCATAATAAAGGTCGCCATACACGTCATCTTCAATAATGTAGGTTTCATGTTGTTCTGCAATCTCTACGACACGGCGCTTTGCCTGTTCCGACAAACTGGTTCCCGTTGGGTTTTGAAAAGTCGTCATCAGCCAACACGCTTTAACATCTTGGTTTTGTAGTGCGTTTTCAAACTGCTCTATATTCAGCCCATTGATTGGGCAAACGTCCACTTCAATAGGGTTCAGCCCGAGCCTCTCGACAGCCTGCAGAGCACCATAGAATGCCGGAGACTCAATCACGACGTTATCACCCGACTTGGTGACCGTTTGCAGGCTCAAGTTGAGCGCTTCCATAGCACCGGACGTAATCACGATGTCTTGATGATTAACTGTAATCCCTTGTTGCAAGTAGCGTTGCGCGATTTGTCTTCTTAAAGACTCACTGCCCGGTGGCAAATTATTGATCACACTGGTGCCAGTCATTTTCCTACCCGCGCTGGCAAGGTTTCGAGTCAAGGTAGGTAACGGGAACAGGTCAGGATCGGGGAATGCAGAGCCGAAAGGAATCACACCTTCGGCTGAACTCGACTTCAAGAAATCAAATAAGCGGTCATTAATGGCTTTCTTTTCACTAACGAGTGGCTGCGCGTAATCAACGCCGTCCAGCCTTGGCGCTACAAAGTAGCCCGACTGAGGTTTAGCGATGATCCACCCTTCGCTTTCTAGCAACTGGTAGGCTTGTAAGACAGTACTGTTGCTGACGTTGTAATTTCGACAACTCATGCGTACCGAAGGGATCTTCTCTCCGGATCGCCACGTCTTGTTGGCTATCTGAGTTCGAATATCCTTTGCAAGCTCTTCATAACGCGCCATCTAATTGTACTACCTAAAGAAATTCTGTGAGCCGGTGATTTTATCACTTACGCCAACAACTATTGCTGCTATCCATATGATCACACCTAATTTCCACAATAGTGTGAATTAGTTCACAGATAACTTTGTAAGCTTTGCTAAGTTTGTACCCAAGGTAGGAGCTAAGTTGGCTTTCTACCTCAATAATTTGATGTAACCCAAAAACATGCGAGATAACAATGAAAAAAATAGAAGCAGACCAATTAAGTTATAAAGGAGAGTCAAACGGTGTTCACAGTTGGACAACACCGAGCGGTCAGCCATATTACTGGCACCCAGATTGGCTCCATATTGCTGAAGATGCGACAGGCTCACATCCAAAGCAAAAGATCGATGTCGAACAAGACCAAGCACCAACGGAAAAACACGCGGTGTCTGCTATTCTGAAACACATCAACCAATGGGCTGCAGACAAACTAGCGTCTCACCCTGAGATTGAAACCGGCTCAATCGAAGCTGAAATCAATCTCAAAAAGTAACGGGGTAAAATAGATAGCGAACTCAATCATTTGCGATTCTAACCCACTACACAGACTGAATAGCCTCGAACCTCGACCGAGGCTATTCAAGTATCTTCATAAAAATGCTGCAATAACCCCCACCTAGCTAACAAATCTCTAACACAAACCAGTTTCTTGTATCAATCCACGAAAGCTATCGATAGAATTTCCGGTCTTATTCACGTCAGTTATGCTAATCATTCGCAATTCTAAAGTCGTGAATCAATGAATGCGTGAATCTAATAAGAATGAGAACAAAGGCTTATCGATGGATACTTCAAATTACAATCAATCGCTAACGACTAAGTTATACGTCATTGCTGGCGTGCTGTTTGGCACCTATGGCAGTCGGGTGTGTCCTATGCTCGAGAGCTTAACGACGTTAGAGATTTTCACACAAGTCAGTATTGTGTTTGTCTTATTATGGCTCGCGCGTCGTTACCTATTGGCGCAACATACCTTGGTCAAGCAAGGCCGATTCGCGCAACTCGATACCCTGCTATTTTTTGCTGCAAGTGTGCCTTTCGCGCTCTACTACAACTTAAGCTATGAATTTACCATAGACAGTAATTTGAAGGTGCTGTTTGGCATGAGTTTATTCGGTTTCTTTACCGGAACCATTCTTCAATTGAACGCTAAGCTCAGCCAAATGGATAAAATGGAGACGACCGGACAATTCGACTTCCAACTGGTTGGTGAAAGGAGTTCACTGGTCAAGCAGATGATAGGCTTGGTTATCGTGCTTCTGGTCACACTGACGACTATGTTGACGATGATTGCTGTCAAAGACATCTTCTGGTTAGAACATAACCCTGACCGCTTATTGGACGGCACCGGCAAGATCAGCGTGATCAAAGAGTTTATTTATTTGGCTGTGGTACTGGGTGGCTACGCGATTACCATCATGACGCTTTGGAGCAAGCTAATTAAGCGCATTCTCCTAAGCCAAGAGCACGCATTAAACAAAGTCACCAATGGCGAGCAAGGCGTTCGCTTACCTATTTTCGGCTACAACGAGCTTGGCTCAATGGCATCTATGACCAATACCATGCTTGATAGCCTTGAAACTGCGCAAAACGAAGTCAAAACCACACGTGACGTGGCTATTGTGAGCTTATCGGCATTGGCTGAATCTCGAGACAATGAAACGGGCGCTCATATCCTCAGAACTCAAGAGTACGTCAAAGTACTCGCACAAGAGCTCAGCAAATCAGAAACCCACTCAAGCTTGTTAACACCAAACTACATCGAGTTGCTTTACAAATCTGCACCTTTGCACGACGTGGGCAAAGTCGGTGTGCCTGATAGCGTGTTATTGAAACCGGGTAAATTGACGGACGAAGAGTTTGAGATAATGAAAGGTCACCCCGCGATTGGTGCTGAAGCCTTATCTATTGCAGAAAAGCAGCTGGGAAGTAGCTCTTTCTTAAGAGTTGCAAAGGAGATATCTCTGACTCACCACGAGAAATGGAATGGCAGCGGTTACCCTAATCAGTTGTCGGGGGAAGATATTCCTCTATCGGGTCGTTTGATGGCATTGGCCGATGTTTATGATGCGCTCATCTCGAAGCGAGTCTACAAACCAGCCTTTACTCATGAACAAGCTAAACAGATCATCTTAGAGGGCAATGGGACGCATTTTGATCCGCAAGTTATCCAAGCTTTTCTGGCCGTCGAACAAGCGTTTGTTTCAATTGCCGCGACCTACAAAGATGGCAAAAATGTAGCCAGTGAACTCGAGCGCGAAAGCTTTATTGCTCAACCAGCGTAATCTATTCAAAAACCACTAACTTCTTGCACTCTATAGGTTAATCCGTAGGGTGTTTTGTTATCAAATACCCTCTTTAGTCAATAAATCTGATTGAAATGGATTTTTTTTAGCCTTTCTGTTCACTTCGTATTGTCTTAAAAATTCCATACAGGTATAACTACCCATAGATACTATCCCCTCTCAATTGACATGGATGAAGATTATGTTTGAAAAAGTGTTAGCTGCTCCCGCCGATCCTATCCTCGGCCTTACTGAAGAGTTTAAAAAAGACTCTCGTGCAGAGAAAATCAACCTTGGTGTTGGCATCTACAAAAATGAAGATGGTCAAACGCCTGTACTTAAAACAGTAAAGAAAGCAGAAGCTGCACTTCTTGAAAACGAAAAAACCAAATCTTACCTAACGATTGAAGGTACGGCTGAATACGGTCTAGCGGTTCAGAAACTTCTTTTCGGTTCAGACGCAGAGATCGTTGCATCTCAACGCGCTAAAACAGCACAAGCTCCAGGTGGTACAGGTGCACTTCGCGTAGCGGGTGAATTCATCAAGCGCCAACTGGGTGATGTGAAAATCTGGATCAGTAACCCAACTTGGGCTAACCACAATGGCGTTTTCGCTGCTGCGGGTATCGAAACGGCTCAATACAGCTACTACAACGCCGAAACTAAAGACAAAGACTTCGCAGGCATGGTTGCTGACCTAGAGAAAGCTTCTGAAGGCGATATCGTTCTTCTGCACGGCTGCTGTCACAACCCAACAGGTATCGACCCAACAACTGAAGAGTGGGAAGTACTGGCTAAGCTGGTTGCTGAGAAGAAACTGCTTCCTCTATTCGATTTTGCTTACCAAGGTTTTGCAAAAGGCGTTGAAGAAGATGCTGCTGGCCTACGTATTTTTGCTCAATACAACAAAGAGATCCTTGTTGCTAGCTCGTTCTCTAAGAACTTCGGCTTGTACAACGAGCGTGTTGGTGCATTCACTCTGGTTGCAGAATCTGCAGACGTAGCAACAACTGCGTTCTCTCAAGTTAAGAGCATTATCCGCTCTATCTACTCTAACCCACCAGCGCACGGCAGTGCTGTCGTTACTCACATCCTTGGTGATGCTGATCTACGAGCTGAATGGGAAGCAGAAGTAGCAGAAATGCGCGACCGTATCCAAGAGATGCGTGAACTGTTTGTTACTACACTGAAATCTGAAGGTGTTGATGCAGACTTCACATTCATCGAACGTCAAAACGGCATGTTCTCTTTCTCTGGCCTAAGCAAAGAGCAAGTAACTCGCCTAAAAGACGAATTCGCAATCTACATTGTTGGTTCTGGCCGTATCAGTGTTGCTGGTATGACTAAGTCAAACATGGGTCCTCTATGTAAAGGTATCGCTGCGGTTCTTTAATCGTAAAGCTCTACCTGTATTTGCAGACCAGAAACCTGACTTGCAGACCAATAGATGTGTAAAAGCCAGCAATTAAGCTGGCTTTTTTGTGTCTGTCTCTTTGTATATAAGAGCTATTAGGGCACTTAGCCTTTTCGTTACTGGCTAATACTCTAGGAAAAATTCCACACCTAGCTCGTTAGTACGCTCGCTACGAATCTTACCTTCACCATCTCGATGTTGGTATGACCCACCAATCGCAAACTTGTTGGTCACTAGATAGCGTAAACCTAAGTGATAGATCTCTTCATCAAACAGGTCACTTCGGTTCACTTGCACACTGCCATTGGCAATCCAACGTTTCGCAAAGCCATAGTTAAGCTCAGCTTTTAACCCTTGGATGAACTCAGTATCTGAAGATTCAGTTCGGTTGGTGTCATTATCTTCAACCTTACCTTTCGTGATACCAAGCAGGTAGTAAGCCACTATATCTAAATCTTTCTTAATGCTGTAACGGTAACCAACACCTGGCATTAGCGTATCAATTCGAGTTGTGGTGTCATCAGGGTGAATGAAACGTGCGCTGTAGTCTCCCAGCAACAACCAATCATCCGTCATCGCGTAACTGACGCCTAATCCATACGACGAGGCATTATTATTACTGCCTGCATCTTCATTTAAACTGCCCGAATGCGCCGTGGCATAAATATGGTCGTAATCCAAAATATCCACCGCGTTAGTGTCCGCCCACAAACTTGGAGAAAACATAAAAACCGCAGATACAAAACTAAGCTTCCACTTCGACATTCCTATCATCCTTAAACTGTCACTCCATTTATTGAAAGGTTAGTCTATCCATAAGACTTTAAAAAGGTTTTAGCTCACAGATTGATTTGTGACGGCAAAATATTATCAAATGTTGTACCATGAAATCATACAAACCAATGGATGATCATTATGGATGCTGAGTTATTAGAGATTCAAAACTTTCTGGCACAATACCCCCCTTTCACAGAACTCCCTGAGGAGATGTTGGCGAAAGTGACCAGTAGTGTGGAAATTTCTTATTACCGCCAAGATACCCCTATCATTCACTTTGGTGATCAAATTCATGACTTATACATCGTTCGAAGTGGCGAAGTCGAAGTCTACCGTCGTAAGGGCGAGCTCTATAACCGCCTGGATGAAGGCCACTTGTTTGGTCAAATGGGCCTACTGACCAACAACAAGGTGCGTTTCCCTGTTAAAGCGACCGAAGATACCCTGCTCTACTGTATTCCTGAGCCTATCTTTCAAGAGCTCTACGACAACTACGACTCCTTTGCCGATTTCGTAGAAGTAGAAGATAACGCGCGACTGCGCCAAGCCAACTCCGACAGCAACGACGCTAACGACCTAACAACATCCAAGGTTAAAACGCTACTGACCAGCGAAGCGCCAATGATCGAAAAAACGCGCACGATTCAGCAAGCTGCGACCATGATGGCACAAGATAATGTTTCCTCTTTGCTGATCATCGACCCAGATATCGTTGAAGATGATGAAGATGACTCAACACCCGTGATTGGCATCATCACCGACCGAGATTTATGTACGCGTGTCCTCGCTGAAGGTCTCGACCCATCGGATGAAGTATCCAGCGTGATGACACCCGAGGTTATCTCACTCGACCACAACGCCTATGTATACGAAGCCATGATGACCATGCTTCGTTACAACGTGCACCATTTACCAGTGCTTAAAGATAAGAAGCCAATTGGTATTATCGAAGCGACCGATATTGTTCGTTACGAATCTCAAAACTCGCTGTTATTGGTAAGCAGCATCTTCCAACAACAAAGCATTGAAGATCTAAAGGTGCTTTCCGAGCAAGTGAAAGACAGCTTTGTGCGCTTAGTTAACGAAGATGCCAACGCCCACATGGTGGGTACTGCAATGTCGGTAATTGGTCGTAGCTTTAAGCAGCGAATTATCGAACTGGGTGAAGAGAAATTGGGCAAGGCGCCTATTCCTTACTGTTTCCTTGCATTAGGATCTATGGGCCGTGATGAGCAGCTACTGGTTACAGACCAAGATAACGCAATCATTCTTGATGATACCTACGACGAGAAAAAGCATGGTAAGTACTTTGAAGAGCTATCGACCTTCATTTGTGATGGCTTAGACCAATGTGGTTATGTGTACTGTACTGGTGACATCATGGCAACTAACCCAACGTGGCGTATGACTCGTCGACAATGGGAAGAGTGCTTTGCCGATTGGATTGATGATCCAAACCCGAAAGCCCTATTGAATGCTTCTATCTTCTTCGACTTAGATGGCGTTTATGGTCGCCTGAAATGGGCGGAGCAATTGAACAGCTTTATTGTTCGACGCGCACGTAAGAACAACCGTTTCTTGGCGTGTCTTGCACGTAACGCACTCAACCGCACACCGCCGCTTGGCTTCTTCAAAGATTTCGTGATGGAAAAAGATGGCCGTCACAACAACTCAATCAACCTTAAGCGTCGTGGTACTGCACCACTGGCCGATTTGATTCGTGTTCACTCGCTCGCGGTAGCGTCTCGCTCTAAGAACTCATTCGAACGCTTAGATGACATTATTGACGCTGGTATTCTGCCAAAAGGTCGAGCTCAAGATTTGAAAGATGCCATGGAGTTTATCTCTCTGGTTCGTATTCGCCACCAAGCACACGATGTCGACAACAACATCGAGCCTGATAACAACATCGAGCCAGAGAACCTGTCTGACTTCGAGCGACGTAACCTAAAGGATGCATTCCAAATATTAAGTAATGCGCAAAACTTCCTTAAGTTCCGTTATCAAGCCAGCAACAAGTTTAAGTAGGGCCTATGAACAAACTATTCAGATCACCTGCGGTCGATTGGCCATTTAAGTTTGCTCAGAAGCTAGAACGAGCGAGAGACGAGCGCTTAAAGCACTTTTATAGCCAGCCTCTTCCTGCGCCTGATACGCCACTTTCAGAAGTGATGTTCTTGGCTGTCGACTTTGAAACGACGGGGTTAAACCCAAACAAAGACGGCATCATTACCATTGGTTTAGTGCCATTTACGCTCAATCGCATCTACTTGCGACAAGCCAAACACTGGACGCTAAGACCAAAACAGAAGTTAGAAGAAGAGTCTGTCGTGATTCATGGCATCACGCACAATGACATCATTGATGCGCCAGACCTTAGTGAAGTGTTGGGCGAGATCTTAGAATCAATGGCGGGGCATATCCCTGTGGTTCACTATCGTCGTATCGAACGTGACTTTTTGGATAATGCATTGAAAGTGCGACTCGGTGAAGGCATTGAGTTCCCAGTCCTCGACACGCTCGAGATTGAATCTCAGATCCAAAATAAACTGGCTGGCGGCTTGTGGAATAAGCTAAAAGGTAAGAAGCCAGCTTCAGTGAGACTGGGGCAGAGTCGTCGTCGATACCACCTGCCCGACTACACGCCACATCATGCATTAACGGACGCTATAGCGACCGCTGAGCTTCTCCAAGCGCAAATTGCTCATCACTTTGACGCTGATATGCCTTTGAAGAGTTTCTGGCTCTAGCTGGCGTTGAACAGAACGTACACATGTAAAGCCCACTACTTCCCATAAGTGGGCTTTTTCATTTTCATTGTCTGTGTTTAAGCAGCTGTTGGCCCGACCAAGCGCATCTCCCAATCTTCAACTTCGCCCGTTTCGAGACGACGCTCAACCAGTTTCCCCCAAGACTCGACCAAAGGAAGTTCAGCCATCTGGCTCAGTTCTTTTCTATCTAGGCTTCCGGTAAAGACAGCGCCCATAATGCGCGCGAGCGACCAATCAGGGTATGGTCTTTCACACAAAGTAATCTCATCACCTGCGCCAATATCGCCCTCTTCCAATACACGGAAGTACCAGCCAGTTCGAAGTGTGTCTTGCAGTCTTCTCGCCATATCGTTTTGATCGAATCGCACATTAAGCTTCCAACAAGGCATGCGCCCTTGCGAAACTTCCAATAATGTTGAACCAATTCGAATCTTATCTTTTAAACAAATAGACGTTTCAGTCACTCCGCTTGAGCTTAGGTTCTCGCCAAATGCGCCTGCAGTTTGAAAGATGGCTTTGCTGCCCAATTCCTTTTCCCAAACTGGGTAATGTTCGCTTGGGTAAATATGAAGGGCTTTTTGAATGCCGCCATGAAAACGAGGGTCACCTTGTTCGTCATTGGTAAAACCAAGCTCTGTGGCGTGTTGACGTTCCGACAAAACCTGTTTGTTGATGGCACTCTGTGTACCGTGAGCAAAGGCAACGGTTTTACCTACCAATACGCTGTTGATTATACCTAACTTCTTCATATCCCTTCCCTATTGCTGGACACTTTATTACTGAAAACATACTTGTTGAACTGTATGAGGTAAGACGACATCACACTCGACTTCATTCACTATGCCGAGCATGATAGCCTAACAAGCCAATGTCAGAGTAGAGATGTAAGGACAATCAACAATGCCAACCCGCCAAATAGATTCTCACTCCGATGTCATGACTTCCAACGAGATGATGGCTGCCAACCCCAACTCACCAGCGCTAGTAAAGACCATCGACATGCCTAAAGGTTTCATCGATGCAATGCACCAACATGATTGGCATCAAGTGATCTTTCCAATCAGAGGTTTATTGCAAACTAAGACTGATCACTACCAGCATCTTGTTCCGCACACTTCTGCGCTGTTGGTACCTGCGGGTATTCAACATGAATCTATCGCATTGAGCCATACGACGTTTGTCGGTATCTACCTTAACCCTGTGTTTGGCAGTGAATATGAACCTGAAGTGCGAACCATTACCCTCACGCCGTTTCTAAATGAACTATTGCAAGAGATCCGAAGGCAGTGCGAAGGATTGGTGAGTAATGGTGAGGTATCGCGTTTACTTGCGGTACTGCACGACCAAATAATGAAAGATAATGTGCAAACCTTTCAATTATTGCTCCCCGAAGACAGGCGCTTAAAGTTGATATTCGAAGCGCTGAAAGACACACCAAGATTAGATTATTCGTTAAAAGAGTGGGGAGAAAAAGTCGGCGCATCGGAGCGAACGTTATCGCGTTTGTTCTCAAAAGAGTTCAACACGTCATTTCAGTTGTGGCGACAACAAATCCGACTGATTTATTCGTTATCTTTGCTTGATGAAGAGCTCTCAATCCAACGTATTGCTGACCAAGTTGGTTATCAAAACGACTCTTCGTACATCAAAGCGTTTAAAGCTTATTTTAATGTCACGCCGCAGCAGTTTCGCTCCAATGGGCGTCGAAAATCGTGACCGCTATTTGTCAGCGTGATTGGCATTACTTCCCAACCACAGACAACGTTTGGTAATAACGACGCTTTTGCTGATACATATTCTCATCAGCGACTGAGAACAATTGCTCAACGTCTGTTGAATCACTAGAGGCTGCACCAATCGAGAATCTGACAGGAATAGAGATACCCGCTTTAGTCTCGATTGCCTGTTGCTCCTGAGCAATGTACAACTGCTCAGCCATCTCTGCGACATTGAGCGAATTCGACTCACCAGACGTTAAGGTAAGCACCGCAAATTCATCTCCACCCAAACGATATAGATTACTGGCAGGTGTCAATTCGTGGCTGATTACGTCTACGCAGCGCTGTATCAGCTCATCCCCGACTTCATGTCCATGAACATCATTGGTCGTTTTCAAGCCATTGATATCAATAATGATCAAAGAAATCTGATTTTGGTTGTCGTTAATGCTTCGTTTGCTGAATTCGAGATCTTCATTAAAAGCTTTACGATTCAAACAACCAGTCGGCATGTTAATGCGCGTAATATTTTCGAGCTCTAGCCAACCTGCTAACTGTTTTTGGTACATGTCAAAAATCAACAGATCTTCTTCACTGAGTAGAGCAAATGAGCTCGAACAAAAATACCCGATTGCCGTCCCCTGTGAGTCACAGAGTCTCAAGTCAGCCTCGCCAGTTCGGTTAAAATGAAACTGAATCGAATGTTGAGCAAGTAATGTCTTTAACTCTTGATCGACCATTTGAGGAATCAACCGATATTCAGCCGCCTGTCTCGATGATGCAAACTGCACGATCTTCAAAATACGATGCTTCTGGGATTCTTCACGCGCGAGCGAATACGTTAACTTGCTGGTTTTCTCTTCGACTAAGTCCTCTAGCTGAACATTAAATCTTTCGAGTTTATCGTTACTTTCGGTAAGCTCACGGACTTGGTATTGTATGCGACCCCACAAGGTTTCCAATAAACGACTCAGCGTGACGAACTCTGTAAAACGATGTTCATCCACACTATGAGTCGGTGACTGGTTATGCGAATACGACGTAACAGATTCAGCCAACAGGTTTAACTGCCCTGAGAACCAGCGGCTTAGGAACAGAGCAAACACAATCGCGATGGCAAGCGTCGCCACCAATATTCTGACAAAGACCACCTGAGCTTGTTGCATCTCTAATAAGCGCGCACTGTCGGAAATATGATGTTTGACGTTCAGTATCAATTTGTCGGTAAAGAATTTACTGTCGATAGAGATAATGTTCGCACTTTGTTCAGAAGACTGAGCATCCGTTGAATCAACATAGTTAAACTCAACCGACTCATTTTGATACAGGAAAGGCGTCACTTTAGTGTTAAGTCTGTCATACCCCATAAGAACCACAAGATAGCCCTGCGGCGTGTATGTAGAACCTTCAATCAAACGATAAGGTAAGATCGGCGCGACAAAAGCGATACCGGCAGTGGCATTATCCGCCAACTCAGTTTCGGTAAACTCGGTGTGGAACAATTTCCCTTGCCCATAAACCGATTGAGGACGCTTCAAGCTTTCTAATAACTGGCTCTGCTCAAAATGGTACAAGCTGCCTTTACTGTCATAAATGGGCTTCCAGTTTTGGTCCAGAATATAAGTCGCGGACACACTCTCCGCTAGCGCATTGAAGCTATCCATCTTGTCCCAAACAACACTTGAGAAAAAGATATTACCACCCGCTTTAATCAATGATCGGTCTTGCGAATACCATTGGGTTAGGCTCGCCGTCAGCTTAATTTGCTCTTGTACGGTTTGACGAATACCGGTCGTAGAGTTGTCCAGTTTGGCTTCTTTTTGCTCTAAAGAACTTTGGTTTTGTTTATTGAGAATCAACTGTCCCGCTAGGTAAACAGGGAGCATTGAGCAAGCCAGCAACACCAAGCCCATGGTGTATTTTAATGATAGCTTCAATCTCTTACCCTCATATTCGCCGAGTAATATTGAACAAAATCATTGTAAAACTTATGCAGTTCACTCTTTGGCATCCCTGACTTGTAACGCTGATACGCCCGAGCCGATGCCTCCCAAACGATCGCCATCTTGTAGTCACTCGACATCATTTGCGACGCTTGAAACTCATCGTACATATTTGAAAAAGTCTGGTTGCCTTCCTCAACACGGCGTTGATTGACCTCATAAAACGGCGAAACCATGGCACTCGAGTGAGCTAAATAGGTGAAACTGTTTGATTGCAGGTATTGAACGACCTCTTTCAAAGCTAATTTCTTATCTGGATTTTGCATGCCTTTTTCCGTGACAGCAAAAATCTTCGCGCCACTAAATGAAGACATACTCTCACCACGATAGGTCGGCAACGAATTGATGTATAAATCTCGACCAAAAGCGGCATCGAGTTCGCTGAAAGCCCAGTCGCCGTCAATCAAAAACTCGACTTCCCCATTGATGAATCTCTGCCTCGCGCAAATATCACTGCACGATGATTCAATGACTTTTTTCTGCTGTAACATGTCGATGAAATCAAAAATGGCAACTAACCCTTCACCGTTAACATTCTTCGACGATAATAAGTCTTCAGAAAAAAGCTGATAGAAAGCTAGATAGAAGTACATGTTTGGATTGGGAAAAAGCACACTCACTTGATCGGACTTAGCAGAGCGTTCAATTAGGCTTTCCCATGTCACAACTTGCGCTTGAGGCTTGCTCGAATACAGAACGACCTGGTTTCCAATACCAACCGGTAACGCCTTAAGCTCACCGTTAATGACCACCGCATCGAGTGCCTTTTTCTCATAGCGTTGGGTATCAACCCAAGCCTCGGGAAGTGTCGCTAATTCGATATATTCAGTTAGACCTAAGAAGTCAGAAGGAACCCAAATGGCATCGGGAAAGGTATTGTCTCTAGGGTCAGCAACAAGAAGTTCAGAACGAATACTGTTGACGTCAAACGAACGAATTTCTACACGATGATCAGTCATCGCTTCGATATGTTCTTTTACATAATCGGCCGTTTCATAATTAATACCAGCCCATATTTCAAGTGTGGACGAACAAGCAACGGCTGGAAATAGCATCGCAAATAGACTCAATAACCTCACACTTGACTCCTTGTGTAAAAAATTAGACGTTGGATTTTAATTGCCCATCAATAAACCGGTCGATGCAGCTTATCGCTCGCTGTTCATGATTGGAGATTCAGCTTTGGGCGACACGTTATATAGTAAAAAGTGTCTGAAAAACAGTTGGTACTCTCGCTTTAAGAGAAAGGTCTGCTCATTCCGATACATCCGTCATATCTCTGGATGGCTGTTCTTACAATAAATCAACATACCATACCCTTTATTATTAACGACAAAAAAAATGCCGCAAAAGCGGCATTTATCTCGTTCGGTGCATTCGACACAATAAAAATCAAATAAGCAATTTATCGGTCAAAGCCCTGTCATCGATTAAGCGTACTTCTCTTCGAAATCTTTCATGAAGCTAACCAGAGCTTGAACGCCTTCCAGAGACATTGCGTTGTAAAGTGAAGCTCTCATTCCACCTACTGCTCTATGGCCTTTCAGTGATTTCAAACCTGCAGCATCAGCCAATTCTAGGAACTTACCATCTAACTCAGGTTTCGCCAGTTGGAACGGCACGTTCATTCTAGAACGGTTTGCAGTGTGAACATCGTTTTTGTAGAAAGCTGAGCTATCAATTGCACCGTAAAGCAACGCTGCTTTCTCTTTGTTCACCAACTCCATCGCTTCAACGCCACCTTGAGCTTTCAACCACTTGAACACAAGGCCTGATAGGTACCAAGCGTACGTTGGTGGTGTGTTGAACATTGAGTCTTTTTCAGCAAGTACTTTGTAGTTCAGAATACTCGGCAACACGTCGTTTGCGAGTTCGAGTAGATCATCACGTACGATTGCAATGCAGATACCCGCTGGGCCAATATTCTTTTGCGCGCCCGCGTAGATAACACCATACTGAGACACGTCAATCTTACGAGACAGAATGTTAGATGACATATCCGCTACGATTGGCTTATCCGTTTGAGGAAGCTCGCTGATTTCAATACCATCGATGGTTTCGTTTGGACAGAAATGTACATACGCCGCTTCTGGGTCGATTTTCCAATCTTTAGCTGGAACAACCGCTGCTTTGCCATCGATTGACGTCTTCGCGTTGAATACATCGATTTCGCAATATTTGCTCGCTTCAGTCACTGCACTTTCTGCCCAGTAACCCGCATCGATGTAAGTCGCTTTCGTCGCATCACCTAAAAGGTTTAGAGGAACAGCAGCGAATTGAGCACGAGCGCCCCCCTGACAGAAAAGAACTTTGTAGTTGTCTGGGATGTTCAGAAGATCACGTAGGTCCTGTTCGGACTCGTCAGCAACTTGAATAAATTCCTTGCTGCGATGGCTGATTTCCATCACGGAAGTCCCTAAACCATTCCAATCAATAAAGTCCGCTTGCGCTTGTTTCATTACCGGTTTAGGCAGTGCCGCTGGGCCAGCACTGAAGTTGAATACGTTATCTAATGTAAGTTCCATGGGGATGATTGCTCCTGCTAAATAATAACTATGCAAGTAATACCATGTTTTACCCAACATAAAAACAACAAAAGAGGTCTTAAGACCTCTTTTGTTTTGTACCGTATAAAATGTTTAAGCTTAACCTGCTAAATCACCCTATCAGTATTCAAGCCTGCTCTGTTTATTGAACAAAAACCGGCATAAGTAGAGCGATTAATGGAATTTCTTGTCCATTTTCGAACACTAGGTTTCCATTTTCTAGGTCAGCGCTGATTTCATAACCACTTTCTGTTTCCTTGATCATTTCCATCACAAGCAATTCATCGATACCTTCACGGATGAATGGGTACTCTTCAACAAGTTCATTTGAGAAGCTAGAGTGAACGTTACCAGTTAATGCAGGCATGAGCATCGAAGGGTTGCTGCTGATGTTTTCTGTCCCTTCCGGTACGCTCACCAACCACTTAGATTCGAACTGCCCTTTACCTAACTCTAGCGACATGTTGTTCATTGAAAGGTCGAAACCTTTTGCAAACAGGATATCGATAAATGGAATGATCGCTGCAACGTCTTCTTGCGTCATCACAGGATTAGATTGGTAAATCTCAAAGATTTTCTCAAACGACTCGCTATCCAACTTCGACATTTCAAAATCGACGTTTAGGTTGTTCAACTGGCCTTCACTGGTCTCGATGTTTGCGATATCCAGCTTGAGGTTGCTGCGCAGACGCTTAGTTGCTTCATCTAGATGTGATTCAAAATCGTACTTAGAGTTTTCAATGGTCATGAAAGGCTGCATTGCAGAGTCTGAAACCAAGAAGCTATCGATAGTAAAATTCTGAGTACCTAACCAGTAGCCTTTCGCTTGTTGGCCTGAACCCACACCTTTCAGATTAGACAGCGTTACCTCTTCACCGGTTTCAAAATCAATTTGAACTGAAGGGATTGAAAGCTCGTAATCAACTTGGCCTAAAACAGTCGCATGGCCAGAAAGATTCGATTTAGTGATCGATACCGACGTACCATTCTCATCAGAACCTTGATGATTGAACTGGCTTAACTCGAAGTTAAAGTCAGTGTTGCCGTTTAGCTCAGTGCTAGTCGTCAGAGTTAAAGGCAGAATATCGCTATTCTCAAACGTCGACAGTGCATTTAAGCTCACCAAACCGTGGCTAACCGCACTATTGATGACAAACTCACTCGGCAGTCCATCAATCGCAAGTTGCTCTTTCAGGTTTTCATCCGTCACAGTTAAACGAGTGGTTACGTTCGAAGACAGGTAACCTCTATCGTATTCCACGATCTCAGCTTGAATGCTTGAATTGTTAAGCTTTGCAACGCCATCGGTAATAGCATTCTGTCCAATTTGGCCAACCGCTAGTGGCCAACAAAGAGCCAATGAGATTGCGCCGCCAATTGCACCAATTTTTCTTAACTGTTCCATGAGTTCTCTTTCTACACGTGTCTGTTTTTTTTAGTCTAACCCATCAGTAGCAAACAAGAAACATTGAGTTAAATCAGTCTATTGCTCGATACTTCGATTGCCTCAATAAATTAACGGCTAGCTCTCATCCTTATTCGGCGGTTCTTGCTAGGCTAGAGACGTCGCTACTATTAAGGTTGAGCTGTGAATCAATACGCTGTTATCTGTTTGGACAATAATCCGGTTAGCATTGAAAGAATACGTTCGGAGCTGGCTCCGTTGGCTTCTGTATTCGATATTTATACTGCCGAGAACATAGAAGATGCTCATCACGCATTAGAAGATATTCATGATCACAACCAAACCGTAGCCTTGGTGATCACTCATCATCATTCTGAATTTAATGGCGTGCAATTTCTGATTGAACTTGAACAGCTGCCCCATAGTAATACCGCAAGAACGATATTAGTCAGCGCTTCTTCAGACATTCAATCCATTCTGACCGCTGTGAATGAAGGCAGACTCAATCACTGTCTAACCAAACCGGTTCAAGATCAGGTTCTATTCAAATCAGCGCAAAAAGAGCTGACCTCTTTTGTCATCCAATACGACTCAGAAAACCTGCTCTCTTACAGTGATGCATTGGATCAACAGCGCTTACTCAGAGCGCACATTGAACAAAAGATTCACTCTTTCCAATCGGGTTTCATTCACGACTACCACCAGCTTTCTGATAATGCCCTTGCAGAGCGTGTCGTCAGTGCTCTGCAGGATGTCTTCTCAAAAGATGATAAAACTAAGGCCATTCGTGACTACTCCCCTGAGCATCTGCTCACTGTAGAAGGCGAAGACAATCGCTTTTTATGGCTGATCATTGAGGGTGAAGCGGCTCTATATAAGAAAGATGAACTCGGGCAACAGCGGGAAGTGGTACGTCACTCCAAGGGGAACATTGTTGGCGGGATGTCATTTGTAACAGGTGAGCCTTCGTTTTCTACCGCGATAACCCTAACGCAGACACGCGTTATCAAACTGGATAAAGATAGCTTTGCTCAGGTGATGCATTCAAACAATACCCTGCTGCCTTTATTTACCAATCTATTGCTCCGTCATTTTAATCGACGTTTGCAACGCAGCATCACCAATAAGATCAAACTTCAACAGACACTAGAATCATTAGAGTCTGCACATCAACAACTGATCGAAAAAGAGAAAATGGCGATGCTCGGGCAGCTTGTCGCGGGAGTCGCACACGAGCTGAATAACCCGATTGCAGCCATATTAAGAAGCATCGAAACTCTGTCAGAACATCTCGACCAGATATTGGCAAACCTATCCGTTCCAGAGTCCAATAAAGGGACTGACGTACTGGCACATTCAAAGTTAGCTAAGCCACTATCGACGGCTCAAGAAAGACAGCTCGTAAAGCATCTTACGTCGACGATTGATGACCGTGCTTTAGCAAAAAAAGCCGTGAGACTAAACCTAAGCCAAGACTCTACGGTTCTAAACACATTAAAAGAGTCCCCTGTCGCAGGCAAAGAGCTGCTCAATGACTTAGAGCATTACCACTATATTGGAAACTCTATCCGCTCAATTCAAGTGTGCAGCAAGCGTATTGCCGATATGGTCAAAAGCCTAAAAAGCTATGCTAGAGAAGATGAAGAAGTTCGCCACTACACAGATATCCACGAAGGGCTTGAAGATACCTTAGTGATCTTCGAAAACAGGCTTAAACACCACCAACTCGAAAAGCATTACGACACCGACTTACCGCCTTTATTGTGCCAGTCGCTATCACTGCAACAAGTGTGGACCAACCTTATCTCCAATGCGCTCGATGCCCTTTCTGAACGAGGAAAAGTGTCCATCACCACTTCTCAACAGACAAAAGGCGACGACACGTTTCTTGTGGTGCAAATCTCCGATACTGGCCACGGCATTGCCAAAGAAGACATCAACACCATTTTCAACCCGAATTTCACAACCAAAAAAGAAGGCAACTTTGGTTTAGGGATTGGGTTATCCATTTCTCAACAAATCGTTTCGGCTCATCAGGGATTTATTTTGGTGGAGTCAGAGGTAGGCAGTCATACAAACATGCAAGTGTGGCTTCCATTCAAACAAGAAGGAGCACCTCATGAATAAGTACCTAATTTTATGTGTCGATGATGAACCTGAAGTTCTCAACAGTGTCCTTCAGGACTTGGCGATATTTGAAGAGAACTTTCTGGTTGAAGGTGCTGAGTCTGTCGATGAAGCCAAGCAAGTCATCAAAGAAATGGGACAAGATGGTATTAAGCTCGCGTTAATCTTGTGCGACCACATCATGCCAGAAGAAACCGGCATTGATTTTCTGATCGAACTCAACCAACACGACGCGACTAAACCAACACGTAAGCTGTTGCTCACAGGGCAAGCTGGGCTGGAAGATACCGTCACGGCCATTAACAACGCTGCACTTGATTTCTATATTTCAAAACCTTGGCAAGGCGACCAACTGCGAGACACGATTACTCAACAATTGACTGACTATGTCATTGCCAACGACAAGCAATTGCTTAACTGGACTTCGATCTTAGATACCGAGCGCATACTGACTTCAATGGCGGATAAACGCACCAGTTTTGGTGAATAGCGCTGATTGGTTAATGGATACTGAGAAAAGCGGCATCCGATATAAGAACCGCCCGAACACATACAAATTTTGGATAATTCGCTCGTCTATTTTTCTCATTCGCCCTAAAACATGAGATCTCCGTTACATACTGATCCTTAATTTGCTTGTTTTTTAACTAAATGAGTAAGGTTTTACATTTTAAAGGATTACTTTTCCGTGAGTTAGATTAAACTGTCTCAATGTTTATGGTTTGCCGATTTGTCTCAAACCAAAGGAATTAACACTAATATAGGTTTACGGTCGTTATGCGCAAAATTCTACTTACTACCGCTATGCTATTGGCTTCTGGTCAAGCACTAGCTGTTGATGAACAACCACAGGTAATGAGCAACTTTAACTATGATTACTTTGAAGCACGCATCGGTGCTAGCCCAGTAACATTTGGTGGTGCGTTCAGTAAGTCAATTCACCCGAACGCTCACGCTATAGCACGTATCGATTCAGAATTTGAAGGCGATTACGACTCAGCTGTAGGTCTTGGTTTCCATGCTCCATTAAACAACTGGGCAGACCTAACTGGTGAAATGCTAGCTCGTATCGTTCAGCCTGAGAACTCAAGCTCTACTGATATCGGTATGGAAATCAACGTTGGTGTTCGCCAATGGCTTGGTCCACAGCTAGAAGTTGGTGGTAAAGGTGGTTACGTTTCTATCGATGACAACGATGATTGGACAGGTTCTGTTTACGCGCGTTTCCACTCTACAGAGCTTTTCTCTCTAGGCGCTGAAGCTCGTATTAACGACTTCTACGGTGACCAACTTATGTTCACTGCTCGCTTCAAGTACTAATACTTAAAGCCAAACTAGCTCTTAATGAGCACTTAGCCTTTTGATACTTAGTCTTTTAAGAAATCCGGCTAAGACAGAAACAAAAAAACCGAGGACATTCCTCGGTTTTTATTTATTAACAGTAATCTTAAGCATATAAGGCAAACTTCTTTAGTGGCAGCTCTTTAGTAGTTGCTGCTTGCGTGGCTCTTGTAATAGTTTCCAGTGAATACCATCAATTGCACCCGCAAATTTCCAAAGTAGTTTAAGGTCAACATCGTTTCCGTACGCTTCGCGAACCTTATTAAACACTTCAGGCGCGCCCAACTGCATAAACATTGAAACATCATCCACACCCGCTTTTTTAACCATGCGCTCTAACGTAAGCTGCATGTTTGGTAGATCTCTTAATCTACGGCTAGCTGATGATTTCTTGAAGCTACGCTGCTGAATTGAATTATCGATTGAAGTACGAATAATACTATCCAATTCAGGATGTTCACAGGTAAACAGATCCGTAATGTCGTAATAGTTTACGGTTGCTGTTGTCTGCTTTTTTACATGACGATACTTTTCACAATCAAGATCGGTCAGTTTTTTATCTAATGATTTTCCACCTCTAATGAATAAACAACCTTCACTCAATAAAGCGAACATAGCGTCATTTTGAAAGAGGCCAATACCTCCGAACATAGAACGTTTTTGATGCTCACCAAATTGATTCACGTAATTAATAAATGCTGTCTCGGTCATATCCGTTGATCCTTAATCAAATTACCCCGATTAGGTTGATCACCAGACAAGCAGCTTGTTATGCGAAAAATTATAAATCTATTTTGTTATTCTATAGGTGAATATTATGGTTTCGTTTTTCACCTTTAAATAAATCATACTTCGAAAAGAAAAATAAGTCTGGACTTAGTTCACATCAATCAATTGAGTATTCTGGTTTTTCATGATTGACGTCACAGTAAACTATCAAACCATGCTTGAATTTGGACACCTAGTGATACACCGGTTCAAATTATTAAAGGTTATGTGGACGGATGAGTATTGCCTCGCAGCATCGCGGCTTGTAAAATGGCAAGACATACATGTTTTTACTTTTTATATGAATCATTTATCGTTTTTCTGGCTACCTCAAAATAAGGCTCTTCTCTTAAAGGGTCTAGAATCAGAGTTTGCCCAACTTGTTGGACATTCTATCTCAGCGGGAAAAATAACACTTCCTCCTATCCCTAACGTTGTACTGAAGATTCAATCGCTTTGTACCCTTGAATCAACCGGGATTGCTGAAGTTGCCGAGTGCTTACTCGAAGACCCAGGCCTCGCTGCTATTGTCATTCGTGTGGCTAACTCTGTCGTCTTTAACCGACGCAATATTACTTGTGTTGATATTATGACGGCTGTGTCGCGCCTTGGCATATTAAGAGTACGTGACATCGTGACGGCTCAGGCTATTGAGCAACTCAAACACTCAGTCAACCTCAGTAAAGAGTGTAATAAGTTATTGGTTCAGAGCGCATCTGTATCAAAAGAGCTAGGCGCCACTATGGTACTGGTGACCAACGGCTTCAAAGAGCTCTCCCCTATTGAATACCGTTACCTTGAACATGAAAAATCACTGCTTGTTGGATTACTGGCTGACATTGGTTTGTTCTGTTTGGTTAGCGAATACCACCTCTACCTCGAAAATGGCAATTACCTAGATCACGACATCGCTCTACAAATCTTCCAAGGCCAATGTTCTGCTACCAGTAAATTGGTGCTTAACCGTTGGGGCTTTGACAGCGACTTTATTGATGTGTGCAGCAATACCATCAATAACCACGAACAGCGTGAAGTGTCTTACTTGGATATTGCTCGAATCGCTAACCACCTGCTGATGTTCAGAAACAAGGATGAGAACATCGATGATCACGAAGTTGAACTTAACGTGACTGGTGCAGAGGTGCTTTATAAATTAAGCAACTTGAGCAAGCATGATTTTAATGCAAAGCTAAGCGACGTGATCAATACTAGCGGCTTCTAAGTCACTGTTAAATTACAAATAAGTGTAATATGAAGTAAATGCAATGGGGAAAGCATGTTTACAGGGATGATCTTTATATTTGCGCCACTCGTCGTGGGGTATCTTTTTGCAATTTCGAACGCTCAGACATTAGAATTTATCAACCGCTCAACATCGCGGTTGATCTACGTGATTCTGGCGTTAATGGGACTAAGCTTAGCCGCCCTCGATAACCTAGGCAGTAATCTGCAGACAATCCTTCTATATACCGTCACTTTCTTTGTCTGCTTAAGCGTATGTAACCTAATGGCATTGCCCGCTATTGATAAGTTATTGCCACTCAAAACCGACAGTAGCAAGAAGAAGCTTCCCCTCTCTTCTATGGCGATGGAATCTGCCAAACTCATCTTAGTGGTAGGTTCAGGGCTAATCGCTGGTTTAGTGCTGCCTATTGGCCTTGATTGGGTTGATACCGCAAGCGAATGGATTCTGTTTGTTCTCCTATTCTTTATCGGCATCCAACTGCGTAATAGTGGACTCACACTTCGTCAGATCTTACTCAACAAGCACGGCATGGTTATCGCAATCACCATTATCATCACCTCAATGTTAGGTGGTGTAATCGCGGCTTACATCCTAGATATCCCACTGTTCAAAGCCTTAGCAATGTCTTCTGGGTTTGGTTGGTATTCTCTGGCTGGTATCTTGATGGGTGACGCCTTTGGCCCTGTCTATGGTGGCGCTTCTTTCATGCTTGAGCTTTTAAGAGAGTTAGTTGCCTTGGTACTGATTCCAGTGCTGATTCGCAGCTACCCATGCACTTCCATTGGTTATGCTGGTGCGACTGCGATGGACTTCACCTTACCGGTCATTCAAACAACAGGCGGCGTTCGATGTGTGCCTATCGCTATCGTCAGTGGCTTTATCCTCAGCTTGCTTGTTCCGATATTGATGTTGTTCTTTGTATCTCTTGCTAACTAGATCGCAGGAATAGCGTTTGTTTTAGATTAGAATGCAACTCGAATACCAATGCCCAAGACACCGATACAGTTACCGAAATAAAAAGACACTAAGTGTCATTGCTCAACAAATAACGATCACGGTAACCTGTAACGACAAAGTTATAAAAAGAATAAACTTACAAAAGGAACCACTATGAAACGCCTTTGCGTCGCATTACTGCTAGCTTCAACTTCTACTTTCTCTTTTGCAGCAGATTCAATGTCTGAGACAAACCAGTGCCAAGCAAAAAAATATGATGCGTACATCGACGCTTCTTTGAATTGGTATGCCGACCTTGCTGCATTAACCTCTGAGCAATATCCAGAGCTAACAGAAGTGAGTGAGTGGTTCCTAGAAGGTCGTAAGCACCACTTTGAGCTTAACCGTGCTGCGGTTAACTACTACCTTGTGAACGATTCAAGCAAAGTGGCAACAGAGCAACCTGTAGAAGGTTGGTTGCAACTCGAGCAACACGACATTAAAACGCTATCAACACGTGATGATGAGCTTGGTAAAATCGCGAAAACAACGTTCGATGACCGCCAATCAACGCCTCACGCTCAAAACTACGAGCTACGTTCTGCCTTTGCAGAGCTGCTTAGTCACCCTAAGCAAATCGACTCAGCGCTACAGCGTTACAACCAGTCGATCAGTAAACTTGAAGCGATTAAGTGTAAATAACCCCTCATTTAATATGCTTTTTTGAGAAGTTGGATTTCATAATTAAGACGGGACATTGTTCCCGTTTTCGTTTAGATTGTCCCGCTCGCGTCAATATTAGAAAAATAACTCGCTTGCTATGGTTACGGAACAAAAAACAGCAGATGTTAGCTTCGACAGTCTTCTACGTATCTTCACGGTACCTGAAGGCCCAGATTCAACACTCACTCAAATTGAAGACAAACTTTCACGAAACCTGAATCAATTCTTACGTGAACATATTGTGGCTGAAGAAAAGCCACTGCGTGAAATTGAGAAAGATTTTTCAAATGCTCATATCCCAGAGCAGCCTGAGTTTGTTTCTGAACATACTGAGCATCTCCTTGATTCTCTTGTGTCTCATTCGGTTCACACGTCTTCGCCAAGTTTTATTGGCCACATGACCTCTGCGTTGCCGTACTTCCTGATGCCGCTTTCAAAAATCATGATTGCGTTGAATCAGAATCTAGTAAAAATCGAGACCTCAAAAGCTTTCACTCCCCTAGAACGTCAAGTTCTGGGCATGTTACATCGCCTGATTTATCAAGATAGTGACCAGTTTTATTCTCGTTGGATGCACAGCGCAAACCACTCTTTAGGTGCGTTTTGTTCTGGCGGTACCATCGCGAACATTACTGCGCTTTGGGTCGCACGTAACAACGCACTAAAAGCGCAAGGTTCGTTCAAAGGTGTGGAAAAAGAGGGCTTGTTTAAAGCCATGAAGCACTACGACTACGAAGGCCTTGCCATCTTAGTCTCTGAACGTGGCCACTACTCTCTGAAAAAAGCCGCGGATGTCCTTGGTATTGGTCAAGAAGGTCTAGTGTCTGTTAAAACAGATAACGACAACCGTATTTGTACTGATGATTTAAGACTCAAGATCGAGCAACTCAAGCAGAACAAGATCAAACCTTTCGCCGTCATTGGTGTGGCTGGTACAACCGAAACCGGTAATATCGACCCGCTAAGAGACATTGCTGAGGTATGTGCCGAATCCGATTGTCATTTCCACGTTGATGCTGCTTGGGGCGGTGCGACTCTGATGTCTAACAATCATCGTCACCTGCTTGATGGTATTGAACTGGCGGATTCAGTCACGATTGATGCGCATAAACAGCTTTATATCCCTATGGGTGCGGGCATGGTTCTGTTTAAGAAGCCAGATGCGATGACAGCGATTGAACATCATGCTCAATACATTCTTCGTAAAGGCTCAAAAGATTTAGGTAGCCATACGTTAGAAGGTTCTCGTTCAGGCATGGCAATGTTGGTTTACGCCGCAATGCACATCATTAGCCGCCCAGGTTATGAACTGCTGATCGACCAAAGCATCAACAAAGCGCGCTACTTTGCCGACCTAATTAAAGATCAGAACGACTTCGAACTGGTTTCTGAACCTGAGCTTTGCCTACTGACTTATCGCTATGTACCTGAATCAGTCAAAGCTGCCCTGCTTAAAGCTGAGCCTGAACATCGTGTCGAACTGAATGAGTTGCTCAATGAGTTGACTAAGTTTATTCAGAAGAAGCAGCGTGAAACAGGTAAGTCTTTCGTGTCACGTACACGCTTAAACCCTGAAGCATGGGCACATCAACCAATCATCGTTTTCCGCGTAGTGTTAGCAAACCCACTAACAGGCAATGATATTCTTTCGTCAGTGCTTGAAGAACAACGTGAGATCTCTAAACTAGCACCAAACTTGATGGGCAAAATCAACAAACTGGTTACGCAAATCAACGCATAGTCATTCAATTTTAGTTGCATCAAATTGAAAATTTCTTTCTTTTTGATGTAACTAAGCTGTCAGTTCATACTCATTTTGCATTCTTTTTGCTCAAACTCTCTTCCAATTCTGTAGTTTTCTAAAATTTTGTTGAGGTTTGTCATATTCTTAAGCATTCATGCCCTGTTTTTGTATTAGTAAATAGTATGTTGGGTTTATACTGACTCTATGGTGCTAGTTAGCTTGATATCTATTTGACGCAGCAGTATTTACGATACCGAATATACATTTGGTTTTGTGTTTACTGATATTTGCTTCAGCCATACCCCCTGGTAAAAGATATTAACTGGCAAGTTGTTCTCTATACCCTTGTGAACACTATGAATACATTAGAAAAAATACAAAAAAACCTGGAAAATTTCAGCAAGTCTGAGCGTAAGGTAGCCGAAGTAATTATGGCTTCCCCTCAAACTGCAATTCATTCTAGCATTGCTACCTTAGCTAAAATGGCTGACGTGAGTGAGCCTACAGTTAACCGCTTCTGTCGTCGATTAGACACAAAGGGCTTCCCTGACTTCAAACTTCACCTAGCTCAAAGCTTGGCGAACGGTACACCTTACGTGAACCGTAATGTTGAAGAAGATGATGGTCCAGATGCTTATACGCATAAGATTTTCGAATCAACTATGGCTTGTCTAGACGTTGCTAAAAACAGTCTAGATGCGATGCAAGTAAACCGTGCGGTTGACTTGCTGACTCAAGCAAAACGCATTTCGTTCTTCGGACTGGGTGCCTCTTCTGCTGTCGCCAAAGATGCTCAAAACAAGTTTATTCGTTTTAATATCCCAATCACATGTTTCGAAGACATCGTGATGCAACGAATGAGCTGCATTAACTGCAGTGATAACGACGTTATTGTTCTTATCTCTCATACTGGCCGCACTAAAAGCCAAGTTGAGATTGCAAACTTAGCGCGTGAAAACGGTGCGACAGTGATTGCTATCACAGCAAAAGATTCTCCACTGGATAAAGCGAGCTCGTTGTCTATTTCTCTGGATGTTCCAGAAGACACTGACGTTTACATGCCAATGGCAAGTCGCGTTGTTCAAATGACGGTTATCGATGTGCTAGCGACAGGCTTTACGCTACGTCGTGGTTCTGGTTTCAGAGAGAACCTAAAGCGCGTCAAAGAATCACTTCGTGATTCACGTTACGAGAAGTACTCTCAGTTCTAATCTGCTTAGTCATGAACTAAAAACAGATGACCAGAGAACAAGCGAAATAAAAAAACGGAGCCTAGCGCTCCGTTTTTATTTGTCTGTATAAAATGACTTATACAACGAACGAGTTTAAGACCGCTAGATAGTCCAGCTATTGCCCTTCTCAACCACGCTGTTTTCGGACGCATAAGAATTGATAATGGTAAAACTCGACTCGACAGCAGGTTCATGGTCAATTTGATTCATTAAAGTTTCCTCATACTCCCCCTCTCCACAACTGCACTTCTCGCATACCTGCTTCAAAATATGTACGAGCCTCTCGTGGTTAAGCGGCAAAGGGTTTCCTTTAATCGCCACTGACTTGAGCGCATCGGTAGACACCTCATCAAACTGTGCTTCACAAACACCAAATTCTAGCAAGTTGGGTAGCTTAAGCGTATCAAGCACTTCAGATAACCAAGAAATTGCCTCCTCTTCTGCTGCTTCTACGTTACCTGTTACTATCTGAGCGATTCGCTGATAACGCGCTAGGATGTCGCTTCTTTGCTGCTCTTTTGCAACGGCTATGTTCTCCAACATCACAAACGGCGCTAAACGCGCGGTAATCACACTATGAGGCGCAGAAATCTTACCTCCTAGTGCGGAGGCTAAACCGTGGGCTGCGCCAAGCTTGGCATTGGTTATCGCCATACCACCGAGCATAGAAGCGAAAGCAAGATCAGAACGCGCTTGAGGCTCATCATAAACACACGCTTTAACCACAGAACCACTCAACTTACGCAGCCCTTCTTCACAAATCATATCGGTTAACGGATTCGGTTCACCACACACGTAGGCTTCCATTAGATGAGTAAAGGCATCCATCGCACCTCGCCCAGATAGATACAGATTGGTTCCATGAGTTAGGGTTGGGTCGACAATCGCCACGTCAGCCAGCATGTCTGGGCTTCTAAGGCTGATTTTTACTTGGTCTTGCCCTGATTTCAGCACCGCGTTTTTCGTGACCTCGGCACCGGTACTCGCCGTGGTTGGAATAGCGATAAACGGAAGTGGTTTGGTTTTAAGAGGAACATTACGCCCGACCACTTCGACATAGTCATATAAATTGCCTTGATTAGGTAAAACAGCTGCTAACGCCTTACCCATATCGATGGCGCTACCGCCCCCCATCGCGACAACCATGTCTGGCTTAAATCGACGAGCGGAAATAGCCGCCTCTTCAACCATTTTAATATTAGGTTCACCGGAAACGGCGATGTGCTGATAACGCATACTCTGAGCATCGAGATAGTCAGTAACAATTGAAGTGCGCTCTAATGTATTGCCTGTAACCAATAACACGCTGTAGCCGTATTGATTAAAGAGAGACAATGAAGCGGAAAGTGCTCCATCACCAAAGATGATCTTTGTAGATGTCATAAATTGAAACATGGTGCCTCCTGCGCCTATGACCGAACAAAACTGCGAACTCTTGGTTGTTGGAATTTAGCCTTTATATCGTGCATCAGCATTAAGATGCCTCGTTCTGTATGCGCTTTTTTTGACGAGGTGCAACTTGTCGCATTAAAGATAGATTAATGTCGTATTCTTAGGGGTAATTCACACTCTTTAATTAGGGGTAATCAATCTAGATACCCATCAGAAATCAGCATGGATCCTTTTTGTGACCATTATTTGCTCTGATAGACAAAACCTATTGTATTAAGAGGTAATTCCATCTTTATTTCCCCATGGCATTGAGGCATAGTTGGTTTTAAGAAATTTTGAGTGGCATTCACTAAAGAATAGTTAACATAATCGAGTTAACGAGCCTCATCCCGTATTTAGGAGAAATTAAATGTTTGTAGTTATTTTTGGTCGCCCTGCTTGCCCATTCTGTGTTCGTGCAAAAGAGCATGCTGAAACTCTTAAAGCTAAACGCGATGACTTCAACTACCGTTACGTTGACATCCACGCTGAAGGTATCAGCAAAGCTGATCTAGAGAAGACTGTTGGCAAACCTGTAGACACAGTGCCACAAATCTTCATCGACCAAGACCACATCGGCGGCTGCACAGAATTTGAAGCATACGCAAAAGAAAACCTAGGTCTTTTTGACTAAGCTAGGATTTCTCAGACGAGAATCGAGGCTAAGGCCTTAAACAGCTAGCCCATTTAGGCGTTAGACTGTACGATTTATAGAAAGCCCGCTCACTTTAGCGGGCTTTTTTTATGACCAGTTTTCATACGGAATAAGAATAAGGTCAAAATCAAGTAAATTAGCAAAATATTGCTTATAATTTATTTATATTTAGATACAATTCACATCTCAAACTTACCCTGTGTTCCACGCCAATTATTGAGCGACCACCGTGAATATCGACGTTGTTTTTCTGTTAGAACAAAACCCCATTCTCCTCATCTTTGTTGTTTTATCGATTGGATTAGCCATTGGTAAAATTCGTTTCGGTAGCCTCCAACTTGGTAACTCAATCGGTGTTTTGATTACTTCCCTTATCATGGGACATCTTGGCTTTTCTTTTAACGCAGATGCGCTCACCATTGGTTTCATGCTGTTCATCTACTGTGTTGGCATTGAAGCTGGACCAAACTTCTTCGGTATCTTCTTCAGAGATGGTAAGCACTACCTCATTCTGAGCCTTGTGGTTCTCTCTACCGCAATTGCTTTAACCTATTTCAGTAGTCATTACCTTGGCCTCGGGTTTGGTTTATCCGCAGGCATGATGGCGGGTGCCTTAACAGCAACGCCGATATTAGTAGGTGCTCAAGATGCTCTGAATTCTGGGCTTGCAGAATTACCAAGAAATATGGATTTAAGCCTAATTATCGAAAACCTTTCTGTTGGTTACGCGATGGCTTACTTGGTTGGCTTAATCAGTATGATTATGTTTGCCCGCTTGATTCCAAAGCTTCAAAAAGTAAACCTACACGACTCGGCAGAGCAAATCGCCCAAGAACGTGGTTTAGGCGCTTCAGGTCAGCGTAAGGTTTACCTACCCATTATTCGTGCTTATCGAGTGGGCCCAGAGCTTATCTCTTGGACTGACGGTAAGAATCTGCGTGAACTGGGCATCTATCGCCAAACAGGGTGTTACATCGAGCGTATTCGACGTAATGGTATTCTTGCCCACCCAGATGGTGATGCGATTCTGCAAGAAGGCGATGAGATCGCATTGGTTGGTTTCCCAGACAGCCACGCTCGCCTAGACCCAAGTTTCCGTAACGGTAAAGAGGTTTTCGACCGTAACCTTCTCGACCTGCGTATCGTGGAAGAAGAGATCGTCGTTAAAAGTGACAGCATCGCAGGTAAACGCCTATCAGACTTAAACCTGTCTGAATATGGCTGTTTCCTTAACCGCGTAGTACGAGCTCAAATTGAAATGCCGATGGACTTAAACATCGTGCTGTCTAAGGGTGATGTACTGCAGGTGAGTGGTGAAAAGAGTCGTGTGCACGGCCTAGCAGAGAAAATTGGTTTCATCTCAATCCACAGCCAAATGGCGGATTTGATGGCCTTCTGTAGCTTCTTCATTTTGGGTATTTTGTTTGGTTTGATCACCATGACATTCGGTCAGGTGTCGTTCGGGCTAGGTAACGCAGTTGGCCTGCTTCTATCGGGCATCATGCTTGGTTTCCTACGAGCGAATCACCCTACTTTCGGTTATGTGCCTCAGGGTGCGTTGAACATGGTCAAAGATCTCGGTTTGATGTTCTTCATGGTCGGTATCGGATTGAGCGCCGGTGGTAAGATATTTGAGCACTTAACCCAAGTTGGCCCTCAGGTCATTGGTATTGCTCTGGTAGTCAGTGTACTACCGGTATTCTTTGCTTATTTGGTTGGTGCTTACGTATTGAAGATGAACCGAGCTCTATTATTTGGTGCCATCATTGGCGCGCGGACTTGTGCTCCGGCGATGGACATCGTAAATGACCACGCTCGCTCAACCATTCCAGCTCTGGGTTACGCAGGTACTTACGCGATAGCCAATATACTGATGACCTTAGCAGGTACTTTCATCATCATAATTAGCTAGCTTATTCAGCGTTATCGCGCTTTAGATTAGATATTTTAAATGCACTAGTTCATGTTTGGATTAGTGCATTTTTTATGACTTATTTCCTCTGACTTGCTTTTGGAGTTCGTCGAACCTCGAATCCCGCATCTGCTCTTAAATCACTTCGTATCTCGCCACTCGAATCCCGTATCTGCTTTTAAGACAAAAAAATAGGCGCTCAATGAGCGCCTATTTCGTTTTGATTCGATTGTTTGAATTAAATGTCAGCTACATCAAATTCAACAGCTGGGTTAACCTCAGCCTCGTAATCAACACCTTCAACACCGAAACCGAATAGCTTCAAGAACTCTTCTTTGTACTCTACGTAGTCAGTCAGTTCTTTTAGGTTCTCAGTTGTGATTTGAGGCCATAGGTTACGACAGTGATCTTGAATGTCTTCGCGAAGTTCTAGGTCATCTAGACGTAAACGGTTCACTTCATCCACTTCTGCTGCGCTGCCGTCTTCTTTATATAGACGTTGGCTAAACATACGGAAGATCTGTTCCATACAACCTTCGTGAATACCTTCTTCACGCATCTTCTTGAACACCATAGCGATGTAAAGAGGCATTACAGGAATAGCAGAGCTTGCTTGAGTCACAACAGACTTAAGAACAGCAACGTTTGCAGTACCGCCAGTTTGGCCTAGTTTCTCGTTAAGCGCTGACGCTGCACGGTCTAGATCCATCTTAGCTTTACCTAGCGCGCCATCCCAGTAGATTGGCCACGTTAGTTCAGTACCGATGTAGCTGTAAGCAACAGTTTTACAACCGTCAGCTAGAACACCCGCTTCAGATAGAGCGTTGATCCAAAGTTCCCAATCTTCACCGCCCATTACAGTAACAGTGTCTTTGATCTCTTCTTCAGATGCAGGCTCAACGCTTGCTTCGATGATCATGTCTTTGTTGGTATCAACAGCCGTTGATGTGTACGTTTCACCGATAGGTTTTAGAGCTGAACGAATCACTTCGCCAGTCTCTGGCATTTTACGCACTGGAGATGCCAGTGAGTACACAACCATATCGATTTGGCCTAGATCTTCTTTGATCAGGTCAATCGTTTTCTGTTTCGCTTCGTTAGAGAAAGCATCGCCGTTTAGGCTTTTTGAATACAGGCCTTCTTCTTTAGCTAGCTTGTCGAACGCTGCTGAGTTGTAAAAACCAGCTGTGCCCGGTTTTTTCTCAGTACCGGCTTTCTCAAAGAAAACACCGATAGTTGAAGCGCCGCCACCAAATGCAGCCGCAATACGTGAAGACAAGCCGTAGCCACTTGAAGAGCCAACAACTAGTACACGTTTAGGTGCGTTTGCGATTGGGCCTTGAGCTTTTGTGTAAGCAATTTGTTCTTTTACATTAGCTTCACAACCGACTGGATGTGTTGTAGTACAGATGAATCCGCGAATTCGAGGTTTGATGATCATATTCAACTTCCTTAAAAAATCAGGTTAAGGATAAAAGTTTCGTACGCAAATGGCATCTAATTTCTGTAAAAATGTGGTGAAAATGCAAGTGGTTGGAGCACTCAGCTGATATTTGCTGACTAAGTCACCATTTGTTAACGCATCTATTGCGACTTCTACGACAAAAACAAAAAAGGCACCTAATTAGGTGCCTTTTATCGTTTCTTTATCTAAGCAACGCTATTTAGCTTAGGTTTTAACTCTTTTCGCGTCAAAGTTTCACTAAAGTCATGACTGAAGTGGTCAACTTGAATCGCAGCGTAACGCAGTTTATCGGCAGCCACAATTTGGTCGACTTCTTCTTGCGTTAGCACATCAGCAGCAAGTGCTTGAGCAAGTTTGTCTTGCAGTAAGCCTTTACGAGCCACTTTGCCCTCTTTCACTGCTTTGAAGATCTTACGCTCTAATGGCTTGATGCTGTACATCGCATTGAACGCGTTCTCCATTAGGCCAACACTGTCCTCTTCTTCCTTGCCGATGTAGCAAAGGTGAGTCAGACGTTCACGGTGCGCGCCCGGAGTCATCAAGCTTTCTGCTAGTTGCACTGTTAGGTTATCACTTGGTTTTTCGAAGTGGTTACCGACAGGGAAAACTAGACCTTTAAGTACTTTACCTACCATCTTGTTCGGGAAGTTTCTGTACGCTTCTTGTAGCGATTTAGCCGCGTTGTGGAAACAGTGTTGAACCGCGTAGTGCACGTAGTCCAGGTCAGCTTGTTGACGACCTTCGTCTTCATATTTCTTAAGCGCTGCAGACGCCATGTATAAGTAACTTAGACCATCACCTAAACGTGCTGAGATAAGCTCTTTACGTTTCAGTTCACCACCTAGCGTTAGCATTGCGAAATCCGCACTGACTGCAAGCGCACGGCTCAAACGAGTCAAATCTTGGTAGTAAGGCTTAGTTGGACCGCTCATGTCGGCTTTAATGAACTTAGAGCCAGTTAGTGCTGCGCCAAACGCGCCGAACGTGTTCTTAGTTGCGTGAGAGATATGCTTGAACAGCAAGCTATCAAAGTCTTTTGCACCTTGCTTCTCGTCTGGGTTTGCTGCTGCTTCCATTTCGCTTAACACGTATGGGTGACAACGTGTCGCACCTTGACCAAAGATCATCAGGTTACGAGTCAGGATGTTCGCACCTTCTACTGTGATAGCAACTGGAATACCTAGGTAAGGCGCAGCCAAGTAGTTCATTGGACCATCTTGAATTGCACGACCTGAGTGGATATCCATTGAATCATTCAGGATAGTACGCGCCATTTCTGTCATATGATATTTCGCGATAGCCGTAACGATACCCGGCTTCTCTTTCATATCAAGTGAAGTAGTTGTCAGCGTTCGAGTCGCTTCTAGTAGATACGTTAAGCCACCAATACGGCCTAAGCTCTCCGCAACACCTTCAAACTTACCAATCGACATACCAAACTGCTTACGAACATACGCGTATGCGCCAGTTGTTCTCGCAGTTAGGTGGCCCATTGCTGTACCCAGTGCTGGTAGTGAAATACCACGACCTGCAGACAGACATTCCACCAGCATACGCCAGCCTTTACCTGCGTAATCTGCGCCACCGATTAGCCATTCCATTGGGATAAACACATCGTGACCGCGTGTTGGGCCATTCATGAATGCAAGACCAAGTGGGTCATGACGTTCACCAATCACAACACCTTCGTGATCAGCCGGGATTAGCGCACACGTGATACCGATGTCTTCTTTGTCACCCAGTAGCTTTTCTGGATCGTGCAGTTTGAAAGCCAGACCAAGCACAGTCGCCACTGGTGCTAGCGTAATATAGCGTTTGTTCCAGTTAAGCTTGATACCTAGTGTCTCTTTGCCTTCGTGCATTCCCATACACACAGTACCGACATCAGGGATACCACCCGCATCAGAACCCGCTTCTGGGCCTGTTAATGCGAAACATGGGATATCTGTACCGTCAGCAAGACGAGGGAGCCAGTAGTCTTTCTGGTCTTGAGTACCGTAGTGAGACAGCAGCTCACCAGGACCAAGAGAGTTTGGAACCATTACCGAAACCGCAGTACTGATACTGCGCGTCGCAATCTTAGTTACGATAGTTGAGTTGGCGTGTGCTGAGAATTCACGACCGCCATACTCTCTCGCAATAATTAGCGAAAAGAAACGCTCTTTACGTAAGAAGTTCCACACCTCTTCAGGAAGGTCTCGATCTTCTTTTACAATTTGATGGTCATCAAGCATAGCGAGCAAGGTTTCAAGCTCATTATCCATGAACGATTGCTCTTCTGCTGTCAGCTGAGGTTTTGGGTATTGGTGCAGCTTAGTGAAATCTGGCTTACCAGAAAACAGCTCTCCGTCCCACCACACGCTACCCGCTTCCATCGCTTCTTTCTCGGTGCTAGATAGTGGTGGTAGTACTTTTTTAAAGAGTTTAAAAGCTGGGTCACTTACCCATTTTTGTCTTAGAGAGCTCATAGTTCAGATCCTTTTGTTCACTATATTGGTTGTGAATGTTTCGCTTTTTATTGTTTTATTCTTCTGCTGACATGCCAGCGGCTAAATATGGAATAAGAATATCAACCACTGCCTTAGCATCTATCTTTCTGTCATAGTCATTCTCTGCAATTTCTACCAGAGCCTGACTTGATGCCATGGTGAATACACAAGTCCCTAGGGTGAAGTGTAATCGCCAAAATAACTGTTCTTGAGTGAGGTTCGGATTCGCTTTCATTACCGACGTCGTAAACAAAGAAAGTACTTCGCTATAACGGGTAGTAATGAACCAACGCAAGTGCCCTTGCACATCCGTATAACCTCTGCCGATGAGTAGCATGAATCGGCTGGTACCATTTGGCCTAACATCATTAAGTGCTCTTAGTGGCTGTCTCAAAGACTCAAACACGTCACTCATAGAATACGTTTCGTTCAAGTTTAAGTTCACTAATGCATCTTGCAGTGCTGGCATAAATGCTTCTAAGTAACGATTGAGTACCGCACGAACCAGAGTCTTCTTATCGCCAAAGTGATAGTTCACTGAAGCTAAGTTGACATTCGCTTTACTCGTAATCGTACGTAAAGAGGTGTCATTAAAACCGTGCTCAGCAAATAAGCCTTCAGCCACATCTAAGATTTTGTCTTTGGTTGTACTTCTTGGTGCCATTTCAATCACTCGTATTAAACAACTGTTTGAAATATACGCTTAGTACATTTATTTAACAAGCAAGCAACATCACATTTTCACAAATTGGTCGTACCAGTTAATAAAACTCAGCACTAACCGATTGAATCACTGTGTGTTTACAAAAAAAGAAAAAAATAATGAATTTTCTTGGAACTGAAATGGAAATGGAGGGTCATAAATTAGGTAGAAAACAGCGTATTTAGAAGTTTAACAGGCCGTCAAACTTGTTCTTCTCACTGCTTTCTTAATTACTGCATTTTCCTTATTAACTCCTATACTTGTATCCGCCCAAACCACGTTGGTTTGGGCTTTTTTTTGTGTGTTGTTCCGATACCTTTTCTTTAGCGGGTACTCGACACAAAAAAGCCCCCGAAATCGAGGGCTTTTCTTACGTTAAGCGTTAGAGCCTTTCACATTATCTAATTAAGCAGCATCATTTTTTATCAACTCTCCCAGCACGGCTAGGTCATTACCTAGGTCAACCGAACCACCCAGTTCAGTCGCAATCCCCTCAACAACGATAGTTTGGACATCATCCCCTCCATTGATTGGAATGGACAACGCGATATCTTCTCCGTCGACAGAGACCTCAATCGCATCAAGTAGCTCGGCCATTTGAGTCTCATCTTGAGGGTCTTCGACCAAATCATTGAGGTCAATCAGATCCCCAGAACCACCTGTATAAAGCTCGAAATCTTTAATAATATCAGTACCGTTGTCGAGCGCAGAGTCTAGCCAAGTGAAGATGTTGTCTCCGCTATCTCCAATAAGCAGATCGTTGCCTGACTCGGCATACAAAGGTTCATTACTCGCAGCACTAATAACGTTATATTGCTGCGGTTCTTCGATATCTATGGTGACCGTCTCTACCGTGCTTTCTGCACCATTAGAGTCGACCGCGACATAATCAAACTGCGGGTCTTCAGTTACCGCCTCGTTACCTTGGACATAGCGTAACTCCCAACTGCCCCCTGTCGATGACAGCTCCATCCCAACAATCGGATTGTCTGGTGAAGAATAACTAAAATCATACAGAATTTGGCTATTCCCTGTATCTCCTGGATCTTTTTGATATTGCTCCGTCTGAGTAGTGCCATCAGCAAAGCTATAGATCACTTCAACATAAACATTACTATCAGTGTTAAATGAACCACCCAACCCATCTAAACCAAAATCAACAACCTCTAATGGATTATTAGTAAAGTCGAGGACCAAGGTCTCCTGTTTGTTCATACCTCTACCATCAGTATCACCAATACCAAAGCCAACATGAGATTGTTCACCTTGATACTGTTTCAACGGTTTATTATTGTTATCTTCGATCGTTAGTGTAATCGTATTACCGTTATCTAGCGTAATAAGTCTCTCTGTTGGTGAAACTTCCACACCCCAATTATAGAAACCATCAACAAGCTCTGGCATATCCTCAGGATCGCCACTAAAGCCCATTTCAAACATTTCTCCGGGCCCAGCTACAAAACTGATATTGTTCGGAACAAACAACTCACCGTTATCAACATCAGACTGTACGATTTCTCTCGTGACGCCATTTTCATCGGTATACAAAAGGCTGCCGTTGGTTGGCAAACTTTCGATTCGAATATTAAGCGGAATGTCGTCATGGTCATCTTCTATATCCGAGATATAATCTGGCATGCCGCCATCTTCAGAATCGAAGAGAATAGGTATAATCGCGTCCTCATCATTAACGACCGTAAAGCTGGTCGCTTCAGGTGCGTCATTGACACCATTGATTGTTATCTCGATAACATGCTCTACACCATCAATCGCGGTTACCACATATCTTTCAATAACCGTGTCATCATCATTCAAGTATTGAACCGCATCGTTATCAACGACATAACTCCATGCGCCCTCTGGAGTAATCGTTAACATACCCAAAGCAAGTGCATAAGTAGACCCAATAGGGGTAAACACACCATTAGGTTTAAAGGCGGGCATGTCACTCGTGTCGACATCAGTAATCGTTAAAGTACCTGACGCTGAAAGTTCGTTGGTATCAGGATCGACATTAACATCTTCCGTCACCTCACCCATGTCAGAATCACCTTCACCAACGGTAATCTCAGATGGATCATCGGCACCATTGATGGTAATCGTCACTTCGCTTGTGGTTCCGTCAATCGCAGTAACCGTGTAAACCTCAGTAACGAACTCATCGTCATCAAGATATTGCACATCATCGTTATCTACAACGTACGTCCATTCGCCATCATCGGTTATGGTCAACATACCTAACGCGGTATCATTGGTCGAACCTTCTGGATTAAACGTTCCGTTAGGTTCAAAGGCCGCAACATCATTGGCATCTACATCAGTAATCGTCAGTGTTCCCGTCGCCATCAAGTCATTGCTTTCAGGATCGACATCGACATCTTCCGTCACCTCACCCATATCAGAGTCACCTTCTCCAACGGTGATCTCCGACGGATCATCGGCACCGTTGATGGTGATGGTCACTTCACTTGTGGTTCCGTCAATCGCAGTAACCGTGTAAACCTCAGTGACGAACTCATCGTCATCAAGATATTGCACATCGTCGTTGTCTACGACGTAAGTCCATGCTCCATCATCGGTTATGGTCAACATACCCAATGCGGTCTCATTGGTCGAACCTTCCGGATTAAACATTCCGTTGGGTTCAAAAGCCGCAACATCATTGGCATCAACATCAGTGATCGTCAATGTTCCCGTCGCCATCAAGTCGTTACTCTCAGGATCAACGTCGACATCTTCCGTCACCTCACCCATATCAGAGTCACCTTCACCAACAGTAATCTCGGACGGATCATCGGCACCGTTAATAGTAATGGTCACTTCGCTCGTGGTTCCATCTATTGCAGTAACCGTGTAAACCTCGGTAACGAACTCATCGTCGTCAAGATATTGCACATCATCGTTATCTACAACGTACGTCCATTCACCATCGTCGGTAATGGTCAACATACCCAACGCGGTATCATTGGTTGAGCCTTCTGGATTAAACACACCGTTTGGTTGAAAAGCAGCGACGTCGTTATCGTCAACATCGGTGATCGTTAGTGTCCCAGAAGTAATTAAGTTGTTGCTCTCTTGGTCAACATTAACATCCTCAGTCACTTCACCAGTGTCTGAATCACCTTCACCTACGGTTATATCAGATGGGTCATCGGCACCGTTAATAGTGATGATCACCTCACTCGTAGTACCGTCACTTGCTGTCACAGTATAAACTTCAGTAACGAACTCATCGTCATCCAAGTACTGAACGTCATCGTTGTTAACTACGTAAGTCCAAGCACCATCAGGGGCGATGCTCAATACACCTAGCTGTGATTCGTTTGTTGAACCTACGAGGTTAAACTCACCATCAGCTGAAAAGGTAGGAGTGTCGCTGTCTACATCTGTAATCACAATCTGACCAGACGTCACTAATTGATTGGTGATTTCATCTACATCAATGTCCTCAGTCACACTGCCCGAGTCATCAGTAGCCACAGCCGCATCATCCGTACCAATTATCGTTACTGTAATGACTTGTTCGCCTCCATCGGAGGTTTGTACTGTCGTCGAATCTTGAATTTGCTCACCATCCGCAAGCTCATCATAAGGACTGTTGGCCACGAAGGTCCAAGTACCATCGTCGTTTACAACAAAAGTACCGAGATCATTATCCCCAGCGACCTCTTTAACAATAAAGGTAACGTCTGGGTCTTCACTCGTTAAAGCTCCCCCAGTTTCAATAGGTTCATCCTGCTCAAACTCAATAACATTAGTTTCACCTGAAATAAGCGCAAAAGCGATGATATCAAAAAGAGCAAGACTTTGCGTTTCGGACAAACCTTGAGACTCAAACCCATCAGTTTCAAAATTTGTGGCAGCTTGAGTTTCGGCGCCGGTACGTTCAATCCTACCGCTGTTGGTCAAACTAGAGCCTTGCTCACCAGCTGCAGTATCAAACTCATCTCCTAATTCCGTTGGATCAAATCCTTCTTCAATAGCACGCTGAACTTGAGCGATCGCATCATCAGTATCTAGTGCATTTTGTTGGCCTTGGTTATCTACAAAACGTGCAGATACGCTTGGCACGCTCTCTTCACTAGTCCCAAAACTGATAATTACGTCACTAGCAGCTGGTTGTTCGCCCGGAGACAAACGTCTAACTTGCCCTTGAGCGTCGAGTACTACACTTCCGCTAACAAGGCCTAGTATACTTAGGTTGATATTTCCCATATCCATATTCCCACTTCTGCCCAGAACACGCCAAACGCGGAACCAATCCCACCCTGCGCTGTGGCTATTTCCTACAATAAATCTAGTAGTGGCGCTATTGATAATCAACTCACTAAAAGTTGGTAAATCTGGTGCTTTTTAAATTAGTCAATAGCAATAGCGACTTACATTCAAAAAAAAACCTACAAACTTCGCATTTTTTTGCAAATGTCCTAAGCTTCGTTTAATACCCTTCTCTCAATTCAGCGATAAACGTAGGTTGGGAAACGGATGAGACATTGAAAGTAGAAGGAGAGCTACTTTGAAATTGTTTAAATTATCCATCTTATGCTGCTTAGTTGCTGCAACACCACTCGCCGCTCAGACTCTGGAACAGTCTGTTGCTATTACCTTGGCAACGAATCCAGAGATAAAAAGCATCTTCAACGAATATGTGAGCGTGCGAAAACGTAACGATGCCTCAGGAGGAGCATACAAGCCAAGTATCGACCTTGACGCCGGTATTGGTTACGAAGGTATAAACCCTGCACCAAACAACGGTCCCGATACCGATCTAACAAGAAAGGAAGCGACGATTTCCCTCACTCAATTGCTGTGGGATGGTTCCGCGACGCTGAACGACATTGATCGTACCGCCGCAGAAGCCGAGTCGGTACGTTTGCAATTGATCGCGGATGCCGAAGACAAAGCGCTGGAGGTAACACAAATCTATCTAGATGCAGTGAAAGCCACTGAAGTGCTGGCACTGTCAGAAAGTAATCTTTCAATACACAAGAAAATCTATAAAGACATAAAGAAACGAGCGAATTCAGGCATAGGTTCGACAGCTGATGTATCGCAGGTAGAAGCTAGGATTGCGAAGGCTCATGGTAATTTGTTGGCCGCACAGAATAATTTGATCGATACCCACACCCAGTTTAGACGAGTGGTGGGTCAAGAACCCCTAGGCTTAATTTACCCAAGAGCCGATATTTCTAAAATTCCTTTGTCGTTAACTGACGCCATTGTTGATGCATTAGACCAACACCCAGTGATCAAAGTCGCAAACGCAGATGTCGATTCAGCCCACTTCCAATACAAACAATCAAAGGGCGTGAACTACCCTACCTTCTCCATCGAGGCTTCTCAGTCGTGGCGTGATGATGCAGGTGGCGATGAAGGCTCAAGTCAAGAGACCCTCGCGATGCTACGCATGCGATATAACTTGTACAACGGCGGAACAGACAGTGCTAATTCAGAAGCTGCGGCATACCAATTGAACAAAGCAAAAGATCTGAGAGATCGCGCTTATCGACAAGTGGAAGAAGGTCTTCGCCTCTCATGGAGTGCATTGGATCTAACGTTACAACAAAAGAACTTTCTATCCGACCATGTTGACTCAGCTTCGGAAACTGTTATCGCATATGAAAAACAATACCGAATAGGCAAACGTACTCTGCTTGACTTACTCAACACTGAGAACGAACTATTTGAAGCCCGTAAAGATTACCTAGATGCCCACTATTCAGAGCAGTACGCTAAGTACCGTGTGATGAACGCTACAGGTTCTTTATTGAACGCTCTACTGGTCGACATTCCAGAAGAGTGGACTACGCCCGTGGAGTATTAATGATGAAAATACCTTACTTATTACTTCCCGTGTTAACGATGACTTTATTTGCCTGTTCAAACCAGCAGGAAGAGGCTTATATCGAGACACCTGAAGCAGAACAGATTGCAGACCTGCAAGACGATGATAGAGATGGTGTGGTGAACGCTCGTGATATCTGTCCAGGTACGCCTGAGACATCACAAGTCGACAATGATGGTTGTGGAGAAACGATTCGTGCGGAAGAAGTCAGACAGCTAAAAATACTCTTTGCTCATGATTCATTTGAAGTGAACCCGATCTTCTCAGACCAGATCAGCACGATGGCAGAGTTTCTTGAAACCTACAAAAGTGCCTCGATTGAAATACAAGGCTATGCGAGTAAAGTGGGTTCTAACGAGTACAACTTAGACCTATCAAAGAAACGAGCAAACAATGTTCAAGACGAGTTACTATCGAATGGTATCGAACCAGAGCGAGTGCGAATTATCGGCTATGGTGAAGAGCGCCTAGAAAGCGATGGCGACGACCCTACTTCACATGCATTGAACCGTAAGGTAACAGCGACTGTGGTAGGGTTAAGTGAACAAATCGTCGAGGAATGGACCATATTTACCACGCTTGAAAAATAGCGTGACATTGTCACTGTGGATCTAGATGTGACATAGAGCGAGTGTCGAACAACAGCAGCTTAGTTATAAGATCAATAAAGCCGTGATAGGGTTGCCCATCACGGCTTTTTTGTTCTTTGTCGTCACATGAGTCGAGGGAGACTCTGTGACCCTTCTTGCTACTCAGAAGTTGACTTGTTACTCAGTGAGTAGGCTCCCTATTAAGCGAGCCGACTACCGATTATAGTTTTACTTCTTGATGCTTAGTTTTCGGTAGAGAAATACTTAGCAGGAAGTAACCTAAGATAGCTGCAGTCGTTGAGCCCATCAGGATACCTAATCGAGCAAGCGTATCAAAATCTGCGTTCGTTGGACCAAATGCCAGTGACGAGATAAAAATAGACATCGTAAAGCCAATACCACACAACACAGATACCGCGAAGATGTTCATGAAGTTCACACCTTCAGGAAGCTTAGCTACGCCGGTTTTCACAGCACCCCAGCTGAATAGGAATATACCCAGTGGCTTACCAACCAATAGACCCATAGCAATACCAAGCGGTAGCATACCTGTAAGGTTTGAAATTGAGATGCCTTCTAGTGAGATACCTGCGTTTGCAAATGCGAAGATTGGCAAAATTGCAAAAGCGACGTATGGGTGCAGAGCATGCTCTAAGTGTTTCAGCGGAGAACGCTCCCCTTTATTACCTTTCAGTGGGATAGCAAAACCAATTACTACACCTGCCAATGTTGCGTGAACACCAGACTTCAATACTGCGAACCACAGAATTGCACCAACAATGAGATAAACACTCAGCTTAGTCACATGCTTGTTGTTTAGCATGAACAACACACCAGTCGCGATGAAGCCAACTGTAAGTGCAAGTGTTGATAGGTCGCCTGAGTAGAACAGAGCAATGATAACAACAACACCTAGGTCATCGATAATTGCCAGTGCTAGCAGGAATACCTTCAAGCTTACCGGTACACGGTTACCAAGAAGAGCCATGATACCCAATGCGAATGCGATATCAGTCGCTGCTGGGATAGCCCAACCTTGAAGCGCTTCAGGGTTACTTGAGTTAAATAGCACGTAAATAAGTGCAGGAGCTAGCATACCACCCACAGCTGCGATAGCTGGGAAGATTGCTGTCTCTTTAGACTTTAATGCGCCTTCTAAAAGTTCGCGCTTAACTTCTAAGCCGATTAGAAGGAAGAAGACAGCCATTAAGCCATCGTTAATCCAGTGAGACACAGACATACCAAGAACGTAACTGTGAAGTACACCTTGGTAAATTTCGTTCAGTGGTGAGTTTGCTACAAACATTGCGATCGCCGCAGCGATGACTAGTATGATGCCGCCAGCAGATTCCATTTTAAAGAAGTCACGGATGACGTCGGTCATGATTTCGCCCTTATATTTATTATTTAAATAAACGAATAACAAAGAATAACCACGAGTTTATATCCAAGTTTAATTGATAGATAATCACTTCTTCGGATGTTTAACTTCGGTTTTTCCTACAAATACTAAACAATACGTCGTATATTCCATAATGTTGTTATGCACCATGAATTAAGTATAGATGAGATCATCGAACCTGTATGCACAATTCATTGGGGGCGGCTAAAAGTCGCAGGCATAAAAAAAGGCTATCAAATGATAGCCTTAGGTGTTTTTTAGTAGCCAGTTAACTGCATAAAGCCTGTCGCTTCATGACTCCCGCTCGCCCTTATTGGCCCTTCCCAATATGGTATGACAAATGGAAGCCACATATCCCTGCGTATAATACGCGTCGTGAGGTTGATATCATGCTTAGGGACGTTGATGATCCACTGTAAAGGCATCCGTCTTCCATTCATCAACGTTGTATTTTGCAATGGTTGAATGGAAATTTCGGATTCCGTTAATTGGTAAACTTTGCCTGAGCGTGTTGCTAATGTCCCGAATACGTAAGGCAACTGTTGGTTATGACGATAACGGTTAATGCTCAGCGCAGTGCCGTCATCGAGGTTAAATACAAACCAATCCCAACCTTGTTGGCCCACTCCAAGTAAGCCACTGCCCCACTCTTTATGTACCCACGCTGTGCCTTCCACTTCCTTGGTAACGCCGTCTAGGTTCAACACACCACTCAACGATAAAAATGGAGCGCTGAAGTTATAAGACGCGACAGGTAATAAGTCGTGCTTTTTCTGATAACCGTTATCGCCGTTGAGCACATAGGGCCCTTTTGCAATGGTGTCGAGTTCAAGTCCAAACGTGTCTGTTTGCACTTGAAGGCGTCCTGGGAATGGGGTGTTGCCGAGTGCACGCCAGTTCCAGTTATCAATCCAAAGCCTGAATGGACGATTAGTCATTCCCGCTTGGCCAATGCCGCCACGAGCCATGCGCTGTTCTTTCCATACTTTGGACTTAGAAGAGACCACTACATTTGAGATATAGACTTGAGGGCTTTGCCACCCTGGTGTTTCACGTTCGTCCGTTGCGATACGGAAAAAGCTCCACTGGACCGAATAGTCTTTACCATCATCACCTTTCAAAGATGCAAAGTAATGCCACCACTCGTGCTGAAACTCTGGGTGGAACTTAAAATCTTGTGGTAGCGAAACATTACGGTCTGGCAAAACAGGTTCGAACACATTGAAGTGTTCATTGACCAATATTGAGTTAACTTCATTCACGCCCTTTTCACCAGGATCGATGAAATAGGAGTAATAACCCCAAACACTTAAAAAGATGCCGAAGAAACTGATTAATAGCAGAGAAGACAAGATTCGTTGTCTTAACTTAGTTGAAGTATTCCGTAAAAACATACTAAAGCGCATCCCTCAGTGACTTCATCGGAGTGTTCCGAATCATTCTCATCACTGGTAAAGCACCAGCTAGCATCAATGCTGCCATGGCCCATGCAAATGTCTGCAAATAGTCCCAAGGAATCACTTGTAACTCGAGTGACCACCCAAAAGACTGCTTTATCACGATATCAACAATTAGGCTCGCTAACGCCAATCCGAGCGGAATCGCAATTAAGGAGGAAATAAGCCCAAACACAAACAACTGCAAACTACCTGTCAGGATCAGCTCTTTCGCCGAGACACCCAAACAGCGCTGCAAGGAAATATGCCTTTGGCGAGACACTTCTCCCGCAACCGTCGCGAAGAAGATACCGAAGACGGCGATAACCAAGGTGATGTTCCCTAGTGTATCTGCAATCGCGAACGTCCTATCGAACACCCGCATTGCTTGACTGTGAATATTGTTGTTATCGAAAACACGCTCAGAACCAAGTCTAAATACGCTTTCCAATCGACTGCGAAGCCCTAATGAATTCACATCGTCTTTGAGTATTACGCCAAGTCCGACATTACCCCGCCCTGCAAACCCATACAGCCAGTTTCGATGCGACATCATGACTTGATGGTAAGGGTTACCATAATCGTAATAAACACCGACAACCTGCCAACCAGAGCCGAGACTGTCATAGAGGTCGATGTAATCGCCAGGGCGAATCCCCAGCTTGAGAGACATCGATTCACTGATCAACACACCTTTAGAGTGATGTAAGTGATACCAGTAATTCGGAATACCTAATTTAATTGTCAGCGCTTCTAGTTCGCCTTCAGAAGGGCCTGTACTGACCACCTGAATGCTACCAACTGGAGACGCAACATCTTTCTCCCAACGCCACCAAACCGAATCCACTTCAGGTTGGTCAGATAGCCAATTACTCATACGAGCAGCGGCATTGTTGGTTGGGTAGATATAAAGATCGGCTGCCAAGCGCTGCGTTAGCCATTTATCGGTGGTATCTCTAAAGCTACCAACCATGGTTTCTACACCAATATTGGCTGTTAAGGCCAACATAAAGGCCATCGTCGCTACGCCACGGTAACTCATACTGGAAGCTGCATCAGCAAAGAACCAACGAGCACGAACCCAGCGCAACGAATAAGAGAGGCTATTAAATAACTTCCACATCAAAAACGGGGTAAATAGCGCCACACTGATCAGCATTAGCGCAATAATCGCAAAACCCGTTTCTTGAGTCTGAGGGGCTTGGTACACGGCGACAGCGGCAACTAAGAAGCCACAGCCAATCAATGCTTGCCAAGTAAACTCAGTACCCGCAAAGCGCATCAAAGATAAGCGAGAGGTCAAACGAATCGGTTGTGACCTAAGCAAGCGCACCAATGGCCAAGCACACGCTAAGAACGCACCAAGTAACGCCATCAATAAGCTGTAGCCGCTCCATCGCCAATTCCAGTCGATCGTTAAGCCAACGTTGGCATCGTATAAGTCGCCCAAGCTTGAAGACACCGCTGGTAATAATTGGTTGGCTAACATGACCCCGAATACATTACCGCAGATCCAGCTCAGTACCACCAATATCAACAATTCTAAGCAAAGCGCTTTAGCCAATTGCCAGCCCGATACACCTGTTTGTCTTAAGATCCCGACTAACGGCTGGCGCTGAATAAATGACAACGACATCGCCTGATAGAAAATGAATAAGCCAACCACAAACGACAGCATACCCATCGCTTTTAGATTTAAATGGAACGCACTGGTTAGCGACTCAAGCTCTGCCTTAGAGCTACGAGAGATAGTCAAACCATTAGGTAACATATTTTTAAGACGTTCAAACTTCTCGGTGGGCATGTCTGAACAAGCAATTACTGAAAGCCCAGCACTGCGTTTAAGCATTCGGAGCAAGGAGATATCCGCAATCAACCTTGTACCATTAATCATATTATTTTGATCAACAACCACAGGACCAAGTTCAGAACCATCCATCAGAGAGATGTAATCACCGTTGTGCCATTCCATGTGTTCAGCAAGATCATCACTGACAAGGATTGGGTATGGTGGCTTCATGAGGTTCAAAGCGGTGAGATCTTTTAACGCTATACCAGGTTGTAGCTGAAGCATAGAAACAGGATCTATACCGACAACCATGAAGTTTGCGCCATTTTCATCAGTGATACGATGGTGATCAAGAGGAGAACACTGTTGAAAGCCTTCGCGGCGAAGCTGGATATAAAAGCCTTGCGGGATTTTATTGGCGTTGTGTTTTGGTCGAATACGGTAAGGAAGAGGATTCGAAAAGAGTTTTTCGCCATGTGCATAGCTTTGCTTGGCGTGTTGGTTGATAGCAGTAACACCAACCAAAAGTGATACGCCGAGGGTTAAACCAAGCCATACCAAAATAATCTGCAGTGGGTAACGTCGATAGTGACCGAGTAGTGCCTTAACTACGGGCCATAACATGCAGTTGCCCTCCTTGTAGACGGATCCTGCCATCCATATGCAGAGCTACTTTTTCACTGTGTGTTACCAACAGCAACGTACATTCTAATTGACGAGCCAAAGAGGTCAGTAAACGCATTACCGCTTCTGCATTGCGCTCATCTAAACTTCCGGTCGGCTCGTCGGCCAGCAAGATTTTTGGTTCCATATACAGCGCGCGCGCAATGGCCGCACGTTGTTGTTGGCCACCAGACGCTTCTTCAGGGTAACGGCCAAGCAGAGGCATAAGATCTAAAGCAGAGAGAATCTGTCTCCAGAGGCCTTTGTCTTCAGGTAAGCCTTTTAACTGGCGGCAAAAGCGGATGTTATCGGCAATATTTAGCGTTGGCAGTAAGTTGAACTGCTGAAAAATATGGCCAATGTTGTTTCTGCGATAAGCGGTGCGGTCACGCTCGGTTGAGTCGTGCATATTGAAGTGAGGGAAAGCGATTTCGCCTGAATCCGCTAGGTCTAAACCCGCGATAAGATTCAGTAACGTACTTTTACCTGAACCGCTTTCTCCCATTAATGCCAACTGGTCACCTTGGTTTAATGTTAATTCAGCACCTTGCAAAACAGGGTGAAACTCCCCCCCATCGACATAGCCTTTACATAGGTCTGACAGCTTTAACATTAAACAGCTCGCATTAGTTAGAATTTGGAAGGAGAATCTACACTAATTCCCTGTTAGGAGGAAGTATTTTGAAAGATAGATCACACGCCAACGATAAAGTGATGCGATTGGTGCGCCCTACTTCAACTTCCTATCAAGTTTTTAATCCATTTTCTTGTTTTCATGCGATAGAGCGACCCGCCCCACTTGAGGACTTCTTCCGTTAGAAAAAGCAGATATACCCATTCCGGTGGAAACTTTAAATAAATAGCCGCAATGGCTGCCAATGGGATACCGATCACCCACTGAGCAATCAAATCTTGATAGAGGCAAAACTTCACATCACCACCCGCTCTCAACACCCCAACGATCACAGTCAATGGCACCGAGCGAATGACAATACCCACACTGAGGATCAGAATGAATTTCTCTGAGAGGGCTCTGGTTTCTTCCGTCAATGCGCTGAAGGCATTAAGTATTGGCGTTTGAACGAAGTAGAGAAAAACGGCTACAACGATACTGGTTAAGAAACACAGAATTGTTAAGCCAAGTGCTTGATAGTAAACCGCTTCATTATTTTTCGCGCCAAGCTGGTTACCCACTAGAACCGCTGCCGCATTCGATAGACCAATCAATAAACTCAATGAGATAGACTCAACCGGCGTCATTACTGACAGCGCAGCCAGACCTTGAACGCCCGATTGTCCCATGATCGCGTGGTAAGCAAACAACCCCCCCGCCCATGCTAAGAAGTTAAACGTGGTCGGCAGAGACAGCTTCAAGAAGCGAATCACCTTATCGATCGAAGCTGCCGCTTTAATATCGCAGAACTTAAAAGCTAACAAATGCTTAGAGAAATAGAGATAACCAAACAAAGTCGCGACTTCAATCGCGCCACTCAGTACCGTCGCAATCGCCGCACCTTTGATTCCAAGCGCAGGAAAGCCTAAGTTACCGAAGATCAGTACCCAGTTTAAGAACACATTAGACAGGATGCCGATACCGCTGAAGAAGGTGCTTAGCCCGGGTTTGTGCATCGCTCTCAAACCTACAGCCATACTGCTGACACACGATACCGCTAGCATGCTAAATGAGGTAATTACGATGTATTCAACGCCTAAGTTGATGACCTCTTGAGAGTCAGTCGTCACGCCCATGATTTGTGCAGGAAATGAAACGAAAAACGCAATGGTCAGTAATGCAAACAGTGTCGAAACCAGCCACGTCAGCGCAGTACTTTCTCTCACACCTTGTCTGTTACCCGCGCCCCAATATTGAGCAGTAAGAAGAGCACCGCCCGTGGTAACACCCACCAGCATAATGGTCGTCACGAACATCGCTCGGCTCGCCACACCCACAGCTGCGATGTCTGCTTCGCCAAGTTGGCCCAACATCAATACATCCACCAAGCCTCGGCTTGAAAACATAATGCTCTGCAAGGTGATGGGCAGTGCAATCGCAATAAGCCTGCGAACAAAATCACCTCGTGTGTGATGAATAATTGAAGAGAGCAACATAGAGAGATACCTAAACGGAACGTATTGATGAATAAAGATAAATATCGCGCTATTATATCAATGTTCGGTTTTTAACCACAGATATAAATGGAGTAACAATGAAGAAAGTACTGGTTTTAGGCGCTTCTGGATATGTTGGTTCGCAACTCCTCCCTCTCCTGCTTGAGCAAGGCTATCAAGTCACGGCAGCAGCAAGGCATATCGACTATTTAAAGGCACGGACCGAACCTCACGAAAACTTATCGCTTGAGTATCTTGATCTGGCCGATCAAGCTGCGACACAAGCCTTAGTCCCCGACTTTGATCTTATCTTCTTTCTCGTCCATGGCATGGCAGAAGGCCACGACTTTATCGATTATGAGCTGAACTTAGCCCGTAACTTTGTTTCGGCTCTTGGCCCAAAGAATCAACACGTCATCTACCTGAGCTCTTTACAGCCTCAGACAGGCGATTCAGAGCATCTTCAAGCGAGAAAGAAAACCGGCGAACTGCTTCGTAAAGGACCCGTTCCAGTTACCGAGCTTCAAGCAGGCGTCATCATAGGACCCGGCTCTGCAGCATTCGAGATCATGCGAGATTTCGTGTACAACTTGCCGATTATGATTGCGCCAAAATGGGTTGACTCTAAAGCCAACCCGATTGCTTTGCAGAACCTGAACCACTATTTACTAAAACTCGCACAAGACACGCCTAGCGATAGCCAAACCTTTGAGGTTGGCGGGCCGGATATTGTCTCTTACCGAAACCAATTTGCTCATATTGCCAAAACCGCCGATCGTCCACTCAGGCTGTGGGCGACATCGCTACTGACACCAAAGATTGCTTCATATTGGTTAGGCGTGGTGACTTCTGTACCGTCCAACATAGGCAGAGCACTGCTTGCAGGCTTAAAGCACGACTTCATCGCCAGTTCGACCACCATCAGAGAAAAGTACCCTCAGAAGCTCGTCTCGTTTGAGAGCATGGTTGAACAAGCCATTCACGCTGAAGGAAACTTTGTCAAAAGCAATGTGTGGGGCTTTGATAAAACCGCATTCAAACGCTGGCAAGCGGGATACGGTTATTACCCGAAGAAAACAGGCGCAAGTATCACTTCAAGCGCGTCATTAGAATCGCTCTGGCACGTGGCTCAACAAATCGGAAGCCCGAAGCAAGGTTACTTCTTCGCCAACGCTTTATGGCGCACACGCGAATGGTTGGATGTTCTTTTCGGTGGCGGTGTACCAGTTCGACAAATGCCAGAAGGACCCAATCTAAAAGTCGGTGACAAAATCGATTCGTGGAAAGTCATTCGTTGTGAAGAAAACCAGTTTTTATCTCTGCTTTTCGGTATGAAAGGCCCCGGTTTAGGGCGACTCGAGATTACCGTCTCTGACCACGGTGATTCTCGCGAGCTAAACATCTCGGCTTGGTGGCATCCAAAGGGCTTTCTAGGATTACTGTATTGGTTTGCGATGATGCCTGCCCACCTGTTTATTTTTAAAGGCATGGTAAAGGCGATTGAGAAGCAAGCTAAAGAACAGGATTAAAAGCAGATACGAGATTCGAGTGTCGAGATGCGAAAAGATTAAAAGCGGATTCGGGTAACGGGATGCGAAAAGATTAAAAGCAAATTCGAGATTCAGGTAACGAGATGCGAAAAGGTTAAAAGCAAATGCGAGATTCAGGTAACGAGATGCGAAAAGATTAAAAGCAGATGTGGGATTCGAGTATCGAGATGAGAAAAGATTAAAAGCAAATTCGAGGTTCGGGTAACGGGATGCGAAAAGACTAAAAGCAAATTAGCGACACGCGCTATGAGAGGCAAAAAAGAGCGGATAATTCCGCTCTTCGTATCTCGAATCCGCTATTAGCCGATAACGCTAATTGGGATCTCAGCCAGTTGGTTGCCTTGGTTAGCAGGGTAAACGATGTATTCACCGTGATACTTCACCGCAGACTTATAGTCCGTTACTTTGTGAAGCATGAAGCCCGCTTCCATCGCCGCTTGGATGAACTCAGCGTGGTTGCCACGAACAAACCAGTTCATCGGCTTAACCATCAACTCGCCGTCGAAAGACTCGTCACACTGTTTGCCACACAAAGCAAAAGAATGCTCGCCATCGGTGAAGAATTGAATCTTGCCACCAGTCGTTAGCTCATCTTCACTCGATACGCTCCAACCCATCTCATACATTTTGTCCATGAACGCTTCAACATCACTGTCTTTTAGCACTTTAGGCTCTTCGCCTTCAGGGAAAAAACGTCCGTAAAACGCAGAAATGCGTTTAAAGGTAAAAGTTAAATCAGAGTTATTGCCTTTTGAGCGACCCTGTTTCTGCCAGCGAACTAAGTCAGGCACAATCACGCGATCATAAGCTTGAGATTTAATCGCTTTTGTTACCCAACGAACAAGATAAAGGTTGTTCGCGATAGGCGCGTCGATCGCTTTGCCAGACTTATGCAGAGCATATAGCTCGCCCAGCGCATCGTTCACTAACTTCTGAATTTCAATATAGTATTTTGACATTATGCCTTCTTTCCTAATGTCCAATATAGTAATGCTGACAGTATTGCACATGCTGCCATCATCATAGCCATTGGCCCTGCAGTGTCACTTGGTAGCATGGCAACAATTGCCCCCACCACAGAACCAGTACCAAATCTTAACGTGCCCGCAAGCGAAGAAGCTGTGCCGGCCATATTCGGGTATCCGCTTAAAAGCAGTGCCATTGAGTTACTACCAATGGTAGACAGTGTGCCGATAAACAGCATCACGAATGGCACAATACCCCACAAACCGATATCTAACATCCAACCAACTAACAGACCTAAGCCCGCAAACAGTTGAATGGTTAAGCCGACTCTAAGCATAGCGTGAGAGCCCACTTTCTTAACGATTCGACCGTTGATGCTCGTCATCAAGATCATAGCAACAATATTCAAGCCGAACAGGTAGCCAAACAGATCAGGGCGAACGCCATAGATATCGATGTAAACGAATGAACCTGCCGTTAAGAACGCAAACATCCCTGAGAATGAGAATGCACCAGAGAAAATCAGGCCCATCGCCGTTGGGTTCTTACACAGGCGAGCGTAGTTACGAATCGTTGTTTTAACGCGCAATGGTTGTCGGTTTTCTGCAGGTAGCGTTTCTGGGATCTTCATCGATACCGCTAGAATCACGATCACCGCAAAGATAGCCAGTACCCAGAAAATTGAACGCCAGCCGAACCACAACGCTAAGTAACCGCCAATCATCGGAGCAACCAATGGCGCAACTGTCATCACCAAAGTAACGAAAGACATGGTTCTTGCGAAATCTTCACGATCGAACATGTCTCTTACCACCGCTTGGATGATAACGGCCGCCGCAGCACCAGCAAAACCTTGAGCGGTACGGATGTAAGTCAGCGCTTCAATACCGTGTGTTGTCGCACTCACCATAGAAGCGATAGCAAACAAGAACACACCAATAAGCAGTACAGGCTTACGACCATAGCTATCCGCCAACGGGCCATGCAGCAACTGCCCCAGCGCGAAACCTGCGGTATAGGCTGTTAGCGTGATTTGTACCTCACCCGCCGTCACACCAAGATCTTTAGCAATGGTCGGCATCGCTGGCAGATACATATCAATGGCTAGCGGAGTAAGTGCACCAATCGCACCTAGAATCAAAAACAGCACTAAGCCTAATTGAGGTGTTTCTGGTTGGGAGCTTGGGCTCTGTGAGGTCGATGTTTGCATGGTTCTCCGAATGTTCAACTGATAGAGCTAGGGACTAGCGTGAGTACGCGAGTCAAAGATTGGCTGAGACTTTCCTAGTACCAGTCAACATCATCAGCCGACGCTATCCATGGTCGGCTTTACAACGAAAGGGCTATTTCCATCAAAAGTTGTTTCTTGTTAAGAGCAACTTCTAGCTAAGGACTACTTCCAGATTGAATCGACTTCTTCTTGCGTTAGGTAACGGTATTCACCTAACTCTAAAGATTCGTCCATCTCAATTTCGCCAATACGTTCACGGTGTAGTGCTTCTACCTTGTTACCAAGAGCAGCAAACATACGTTTAACTTGGTGGTATTTGCCTTCGTGAATCGTTAGCAGCACTTCACGCTCTGCACGAACTTCTAGGTGTGCAGGAAGTGTTAGGCCATCTTCGCTCTTAAGCTGGATGCCCTCTTTGAATTTTTCAACGTAATCGTCTTCAACAGGTTCAACCAACCACACACGGTACGTCTTCTCGCACTTGTGCTTTGGCGAAGTGATACGGTGAGACCACTTACCATCGTCGGTAATCAATACAAGACCTGTTGTATCAATATCTAGACGACCAGCAAAGTGCAGCTTGTCCATTTTGATTTCATCAAGTAATTCAAACGCGATACGATTTGCGCCATCTTCATGCGAACAAACAAAGCCTTCTGGCTTATAAAGCATGATGTAACGTGGGCCGTGAACATTCAGTTCATTGCCTTGCCATTCCACAACGCACTCTTCAGTTACCTTGAGTGAACCGCTTTTTTGAATGACATCATTTACTGTCACTGCCTTGGATTTTAATAAGTGTGTTGCTTCTCTTCGAGTGACGCCTAATGCATCGCACAGAAATTTATCTAAACGCATGAATACCTCAACTAATCTAAGTCGGGTATTATAGTCACCTTTGCTCAATTAGTTGAGCTATTTCACACTATTTGTTTTCTACCCTACAAGACGCGATATGTATACACTCCGCCCGTACCAAGCTGATTCCGTAAAATCAGTGATTCATTACTTCAGAAAACACCAAACTCCGGCTGTTCTCGTGCTTCCGACGGGGGCAGGGAAAAGCCTTGTGATTGCAGAGTTGGCAAGGCTTGCGAAAGGTCGAGTGTTGGTACTTGCTCACGTAAAAGAGTTGGTTGAACAGAACCATGAAAAGTATGAAGGTTATGGGCTGAAAGGCTCAATTTTCTCTGCGGGTTTAGGACGCAAAGAGACCGACCAACAAGTCGTGTTCGCTTCGGTGCAATCAGTGGTGCGAAATCTCGATTCATTCTCTAACCAATTTTCGCTATTGGTAATCGACGAATGCCACCGTGTTCCCGATGAAAAGACCAGTAGTTATCAGAAAGTCATCACTCACTTACGCGAGAATAATTCGGGCATCAAGGTGCTTGGATTAACAGCGACCCCATATCGTCTTGGGATGGGTTGGATTTATCAATACCACACTCGCGGTCAAGTACGTTCAGATGAGCCACGCTTCTTCCGCGACTGTATTTTTGAACTGCCGATTCGTTACCTGCTCGACGAAGGCTTCTTAACTCCTGCACGTATGATCGATGCACCCGTGTTGAGCTATGACTTTTCGCAGTTAAAGCCCGCGAACACTGGTCGCTACAAAGAAGCAGAACTCGACATGGTGATCGAGCAATCGAAACGCGCGACCCCACAGATTGTCGACCAAATCATTCACCTAGCCCAAGACAAACTCGGCATCATGGTATTCGCTGCGACCGTTCGACACGCGCAAGAGATCCTCGGCTTATTGCCAGAAGGTGAAGCTTCAATTGTGATTGGCGATACACCAACTCTCGAACGTGACCAAATTATCAGCGACTTCAAAGAACGTAAAATCAAGTTCTTGGTTAACGTATCGGTATTAACCACAGGTTTTGATGCGCCACACGTCGATTTAATCGCGATTTTACGCCCGACAGAATCCATCAGTTTGTATCAACAAATCGTTGGCCGTGGCTTACGCCTATCTCCGGGTAAAAAAGAGTGTTTGGTGCTCGACTATGCGGGCAACAGTTACGACCTTTATCAACCTGAGGTCGGCGACCCTAAACCCGATTCAGACAGTGAAATCATCACCATCCCCTGCCCGGCGTGCGGCTTCAACAATAACTTTTGGGGCAAACTAGACAGCAATGGCTTCTTACTTGAGCACTTTGGTCGTAAATGCCAAGGCTACTTTACCGATGAAGACACGGGCGAACGCGAACACTGCAACTATCGTTTCCGAGCGAAATATTGCGGTGAATGTGGTGCGGACAACGACATTGCCGCGCGCATTTGTCATGAATGCGATGCAACCTTAGTCGACCCAGACAAAAAGCTCAAAGAAGCGCTGAATCTAAAAGATGCCTTGGTATTTGAATGTTTAGAAATGGACCTCAACGTGCTTAAGGACGAGAAAGGTAAATCACAACTTAAGGTCACCTATCGCGGGGAAAACCAAGCGCAAGTGCATGAGTTTTGGTCATTAACCACCAAAAAGCAGAAGCAAAACTTCAAAGACCAGTTTGTTCGCCCTCACCTTGCAGACAGACATCGCCCTTTTGAAGAAGCCTCACCAACGAAAGTGGTTGCTCACCAACATAGATTCCGCCCACCTCAATTCGTGATTGCACGTAAGGTCGGACGCTTTTGGAAAATGAGAGACAAGATATTCGAAGACGAACTACAGCAGCGTTAAGGTTAAGAATAAAGGTAAGTCTTACGTTCTTAACACTCGGCAATTAATCTTATGTATTAAAGCCTGCGCCATTTAAGCGTTAAGTTTTTCGGTATCAAATTCTCATTATTAATCAGGTTCACTTTCTGTTCAGAATTACTTTTTTATACTGAACGCTATCAACCTTCTCTAGGATTCGCTATGTTTAGTAAAGCTATGATTTCTTTGTTTTCTATAAGCTTAGGCTTATTTGTTTCTGCTGGCGCATGGGCTGACTCACATCATAATGGTCATGAATTAGTGCAGGACGTTCATAAAGCAGGAACCAGCATCGAATTTGAAGAAGACCAAGACGAAGTCTACGAAGCCGTGCGAGAAGGCTACATTCGCCCTTTCTCAGAAATGTATGCAGCGGTTGAAAACGATCTTCATGGCAGAATCATTAAAGTCGAACTAGAAGAAGATGACGACATTTGGGTGTATGAACTAAAAATCAATTACCAAAACAACATCATCAAAGTCGAATACAACGCTGAGACGTTAGAAATGCTTATGATTAAAGGCCGCAACTTTAAAGACGCAATTAAACACGGCGACTAGTTACGTACGACGAAGAGCTAAGCACGACGAACAGTCATTACAAGAATTAAGAAGAACAATTATGAAAATTTTAGTCGTTGAAGATGAGCCTCGTTTGGGCCAACAAATTATTGAAACACTTGAGGGGGCCGACTGGGTTCCAGAGCTTTCTCAAGATGGTATCGACGCACTCTACCGTGCAACGTCAGAAGAATGGGACGCAATTGTCCTCGATTTAGGTTTACCTAAGCTTGACGGCCTAACGGTATTAAAAGGCATTCGAGACGAAAACATCAACACGCCAGTGATTATCTTAAGTGCTCGTGACACACTAACTCAACGTGTTGAGGGCTTGAACGCCGGTGCAGATGACTATCTAACTAAGCCATTTGAAATGGTCGAGCTGATTGCCCGTATCCGTGCTCAACTGCGCCGAGCGTCAGGCAGTGCTGCTCCGATACTTCAAATCGGTGATCTAAGCCTAGACACACGCAGTTCTAAAGTGTTGTGGCAAGGCCAAGCGGTTAGTCTAACCGCGCTAGAATATAAAGTCGTTGCGTACTTCATGCATAACCAAAACAAGGTTATCTCGCGTACAGAGCTGGTTGAACACATCTATAAACAAGACTTCGACCGCGACTCAAACACGGTTGAGGTGTTCATTGGTCGTATTCGCAAAAAAATCGCACCAAAGATCATCAAAACCGTTCGTGGCCTTGGCTATCAACTGAATGCTGAATAGCTCAGTCGTCAATCACGCCAAGAGCAACCATCAATTAAGTGGACAGCCTGTTCTGATCATCGCAACACGATAAGTCACGATGAGCAAAGGCAGGCTGGAAGTGCATGAATCTAAAGAAACGAACACTTAAAAACATCAGTCTAAAAAGCCGCTTGCTCCTTGCTGCGGCTTTTTGGCTAGGTGCGATGATATTAGCGGCTGGTGTCGGGATCCCAAAGCTGGTTAACGACTACCTCGTCGACGACATGAAGCAGCAGCTTGGTTTAACCATGGATGAGTTAACCGCCAATATCGAAACCAATGACAGTGGTAACCTGATCATGGCAGAGCGTCTGTCTGATCCTAGGTTCAACCAGCCCTACAGTGGTATTTATTGGCGCGCCGCTACCCAAGAGCAGATCATTCGATCGCGCTCGCTATGGGATAAAGACCTCACCATCAAGCGTTCGCCAATTCACACATCAGTCAAAGGACCTGAGAAAGAAAAGCTGATTTACATCGAGCAAGATATCTACCTGCCTGAACTGAGCGACCCTGTCACGATCACCATTGGTATTGACGAAGATCCGCTAGAATCCACACTTACCGAACTAACTGGCCAAGTCTGGTTGATCCTAATGCTGCTGTTTGTTGGCGTGCTGATGTTGATCGGTATTCAAGTCAGTTGGTCGTTATTACCGCTCAGCAAGATGCAACGCGAACTGGTAATGCTAAGAAACGGCGAGCAACAAGGGTTAAGCGATAACTACCCGAAAGAGGTTTCTCCATTAGTCTCGGATCTCAATGCCCTGCTCTTCCACTATCAAGAGCTATTAGAGCGAGCTCGTAACCACGCGGGTAACTTATCTCATGCGTTGAAAACACCGCTTTCAGTTCTAAAAAATGAGATAGAGCGACTTCCAGAGGATGACAAAGCACTGCTGCAACAGCCCATTCATCAGATTCAAAGCCAAATTGATTATCACCTTGGCCGCGCTCGTATGGCAGGTGCAATGAACATTCTTTCGGTGAAGTCTTCACCTTGTGAGCGTGTTGAAGCTATCTCAATGGCGTTTGATAAAGTCTACGCAGCCAACGAAGTCACCATAATTAACGAGCTAGACTCTGAGATTGAAGTGGCGGTAGAAAAAACCGATCTTGATGAAATGGTCGGCAACCTACTCGAGAACAGTTACAAGTGGGCTGGCAGCATTATTCGCGTCCATGCAAATGAACTCGACGATGGCAACATAGAGTTGGTGATTGAAGATGATGGCCAAGGCATTCCTGAAGAGAAGCTTGAGCAAGTGACCAAACGTGGCGTTCGACTTGATGAAACCACACCAGGAACAGGCTTAGGGCTTAATATCGTGAATGAAATGGCACACAGCTACCGAGGCAGCCTAACGCTCAGCAAGAGCTCAATGGGCGGCTTAAAAGCTTCTTTGGTGCTTAAAGTAAGTAAAGGTTAAGTAAGCTAAACGCGCTAAATAAACCAAGTAAACACGATAAGCCCTAGCACAACGCTAGGGCTTAACTTTATTCTGGTTTAACCGAATTCGAAATATCCACTATGGCTCATACTGATAACCCCACTTATCACATTTACACCAACTCAGCTAACATCTCATTACTGTACGGTTTTATTTCCTGTTGAGTCTTCACTCTTTCTATATAGTCTGGGTTTGCAATCAATGGACGACCGATAGCCACTAAATCAGCATCTCCTCTGGATAGCATTTCACGCGCACTCTCTGCGCTATATCCGCCACTCGCGATAACGGTCCCTTGATACAAGCTTCGGATATATTGAGTAACCGAACCATCAATATGCTGATAAGGCTTGTCATCAATCGAGCCGTTATGAACATAGGTGAGCTCGTACTGATTGAGCTGCTTCAAGTAATAATCTGAAATCACCTTATCTTCTTCGTTTTCCTCTAAATGCAGATACCCGACCGGAGATAAACGAACGCCTACGTGTTCAACTTCTTGTTTTACAGCCTCAATAATCCTGAATAGAAATTGACTCATTTTCTCAGGAGTTCCGCCCCATGCGTCAGTTCGTTGGTTTGTCTCCCAGTGAAGAAATTGATCGATCAAATAACCGTTCGCACCATGAATCTCAACACCGTCAAACCCAGCCTTACGAGCGTTAGCCGCGGCTTGTTTAAACTCTCCTATTACAGAAAAAATGACCTCTTCGCTCATTTCACTCGGCATGCCATACTCCAAATCTTTGCCTCGTGGCACTTTCCCCTGTAAAGGAACAGCCGAAGGTGCTAGCGGCAACTTCCCTTCAAGGTAAAAAGGATGCGAGACACGACCACAATGCCAAAGTTGAGCAAAGATCTTGCCTCCATTCTGATGAACTTTGTCCGTTACCTTTTTCCAGCCTTCAATCTGTTCCTCATTATATAAACCGGGACTATTTGGGTAACCTTGCGCCATTGGCGAGACGATCGTGCCTTCAACGATAATTAACCCGGTATCGGCTCTACGAGCGTAATAATCAGCCATAGCGTCCGTCGGTATCAAATCATCACTCGCTTTTGAGCGACTCATTGGAGGCATAACAATACGGTTATCAAGATTCAGCCCATTACCTAATTCAATGTTTTCAAACAAAATATCTTCTTTCATGTTGCCTCTCTTCATACCCTAATTTCGTCATTTTCAATTAATTCAAACTCAGTCTTGTTACTACTTTCGTTTGCTGGAGAGAATCTTAACCACAAACAAAAGCGACTAGAAGTATGCTAAATTAACTACCAAGTATGCGTTTTTGGAATATTTAAGATGGATCAATTAGGTGCAATGCGAGCCTTTGTCAGAGTTGTTGAAACAGGCAGTTTCTCTGCTACAGGGAAAGAGATGAACACGACTCAAACCACCATTAGTAAAAAGGTGGCGGCACTGGAAAAGAAGGTTGGTGTGAAACTATTAACTCGAAGTAGTAGAGATCACTCACTGACTTCTGCAGGGGCACAATACTATGAGACATGCGTTGCCATTTTGAGTGAGCTTGATGAGGCGGAAGCAAAAGCTCGCTTGGAGGTATCCTCCCCTCAAGGAGTGGTGAGTGTTGCTGCGCCGATTGCATTTGGTCGACTTATCATTGCGCCGTTAATTACCCAATTCTTTGAACTGTATCCAAATATAAAAATCAATTTGCTCCTCAATGATAAGCATATCGATTTGATCAGTGAGGGCGTTGATGTTGCTATCCGAGCAAAAGAGTTGGAAGACTCATCTCTTGTTGCAAGACACCTTTTCGACGATCCAATGTTAACGTTAGCGTCCCCAAGCTACTTAGCCAAGCACGGAGAACCAAAGCAACCCGAGGACTTAAAAAATCACAACTGTCTAGTTTATTCTAGGTTGAAATCACCTAACCTCTGGCATTTCACCAGCAAAGAGAAAACGATGTCGACAACTGTATCTGGCAATTTTCAATGTGATAATGGAGATACGTTGCTTGAAGTTGCTTTGGTAGGTGCAGGCCTAGTTCAACTGCCTCTTTGGATGGTAAATAACGAGCTCTCGTCTAACCGACTAAAAATTGTTCTAGATAACTACTCTAGCCAAAGCCTGCCCTTTAATGCCATTTATCCACGAAACAGATACACACCTTTGAAAGTTCGTTGTTTTGTCGATTTTTTAAAAGCAGCGCTCTCTAAAAAGAGCATTACCTGAGAGCCATGCATGCTAAAAGCAGAGATATCAAAAGCAGACAAATTAACTTAGCGAGTCTTAAGAGCCGATAACCAGAATCCTGCCATCCGTATAATAGTCATGATCGTCATTCATTACTTCCACCGTTGCCAATGGGTGTTTAACTAACTCGATGTCTGGTAGTGACGTTCGTATCTGATTAGCGAGCCTATCTCGCTCTTCATCAACGTTAGGGTCAATGTTATGAAGTACGGTTACAATGCCTGAATAAGGGGTGACTTTAAGGCCATCATCATAACTAATTGCGCCTAACCACTGAGGCTGGTTAGTTTTAATATCAACACCAGCACGCCACCAGCGAATATGGCTACGCTTCATCAAGTTACCCGGCAATTGAAACGCCATATCTTGCGGCTTGTCTCTCCAATATAAATCGGACACTGGTGGCGTTTTGTCTCTAAGCAATGCGAGGTAACCAGCCCATTCAATCTCATTTCGAGAGAAGGTTTGATTCTCTATCCAGCCTAATTGCTTCATTAAATCTCTTGGAGTTGCTCCAACATAAATTACGTTGATCGCTTGCGCTGAGTAGAATGACGATTTCCCTGGGAATGCTTTATAGGTAACCGAGTTCCAGTCTACTTTGTTTATTTGAGGCGTCTCTTGTTGATTCTGAAAGTCATCCGCTTTCCAAAAAAAGTGGGCGTAGTTCGCAAACAATACCCACGCTAACATCAGCGCACTCGACTTAAGAACCAAGCGTCGCCACTTCATTCGGTAACCGATAATGGTGAAGACCAATACCGCGAACACACCGACGATCAAGCTATTGTGCTCAGAGATAAATATCTTAAGGCTATTAAGCCACGGAAAGTTTTCAACGCCGTGCGCCAGCAACATACCCCAAGCAATGAACTGCCCTCCACCAAGGGCCAAGCCGAACAACGCCAACACACTGAAATTGCGCCACGGTACACGATGCGAACCCGCTATAAATGGCACTACCCAAGCGATAGGCCCTAATAAGCGAGCAAAAAGAATGATGTATGTGCCTTTGCGAGCAACCAGATAGCGGCAGCGCGCGATTAATCTTTTGGTTTTAGGACGAAACTTAATGAGCCTTCGTTGCGCCTTAGCGCCGTATTTATAACCAATGAAATAACTGAGTTGGTCACCAAGTAAACCACCTAGCATTACCAAAACCAACGCCATCCATGCACCTGAATACAGTTGAAAGCCCGCTGCGATAAAAAAGGGCTCTCCCGGTACAAATAGGTTTGGGCCAATGAGAGCATCACCCAATGCTCCCAGAAATAGCCCTAGTCCATCAAACATAACAACCTCAATGCTTACTGTTCTTTGTAGTGACCAAACTTGTAGTTCATCTCGTTGTTACGCATTTCGCCTTTAAAGAAGCGTCTTACATTGGCTTTAAGATAAGTAGAGCCTGTCTTCACAACGCCATCTTGGTCTAAACGACGCGGGTCAAAGCCAAAGGTCATATTCAGGAATCTAAATCGCCATGTTTTGCTCGCACGTTTTACGTAGTCACAGTCTTCACACAGTACGATCTCTTCATCGAAACCGCCGATCTCATCATGCGCTCGTTTCGTCGAGAAAATACATGCGCCAATCGCCGTCGGAAAAAAGAATTGGGTAGTAAACAAGCCAGCGTTAAATAGCCCGTAACCAAACTTGTGTACAAGCGGCAGACCTTTCGAGCTCATGTAGACACCCGCCACTTCAAGCTTCTTCTCTTCTAGTTCATAAAGCGCTTTCGCCAGGAAGTTTCGAGGCAAGCTCACGTCAGCGTCTAAGAAAAGGATCCTGTTGTATTGCGCTAATGACGCACCTGTATTTCGGCCAAGGCTCACACCACGGTTTTCCATATGATGAACCGTTAGTTTTGGCAACGCGTTTTCATAAGCTTGTGCCACTTCTCTGGTGTTGTCTTCACTGTTCGAGTCGACAACAATCACTTCGAACTCTTGATGGGTTTGCACGCTCAACTCTTCCATTAAGCGGCTAATGCGTTTCTCTTCGTTTAACGTAATAACGACAATACTTACTGGTTCCATGTTTTCACCTATTCATTCTGCTGATTAATTAACACTAATATTAACGAACTAAGCCTTAACCAAGTCTTAGGCAAACATTCATTTTCCGTTCATTAACTTGATGATTTAGCGGTGATATAAATAGATAAGAATTGCGATGTAAAAGGGGGTAAAATGCGCTAAACAAGCGTTAGCGAACGTTTTATCTCCAAACGAACCCATTATCGAAGGAAATTCACTTTGAGATGGGCTTCTTACTTGCTCATATTGGAATGTGATGTTAGTATCCGCGCTTGCTTAAGCATGAACTTTTATGTTTAAGCATTACCACATACTCAAGGTCGCATTGAGGTGTGAAGTTAATTTTTACTAATTTGAGAGTAAAACTATGAAATTTGAAGCAGTAGTACGTACTGAACTAGGTAAAGGTGCGAGCCGCCGCCTACGTCACGCTGGTAAATTCCCAGCTGTAATCTACGGTGGCGAAGCTGAAGCTGTAGCTATCGAACTTGTTCACGCTGACGTGATCAACCAAATGGATAAGCCTGAATTCTACGAAGCAATCACTCTACTGATTGACGGCGCAGAAGTTAAGGTTAAGCCACAAGACGTTCAACGTCACGCGTTCAAGCCAAAAGTTGAGCACATGGACTTCATCCGTATCTAATTCCCTACCAAGGAATAAGATTGGATTAATCCAGCCTTCTGCATAGAAAAGATAATCGATCTTACCAGTCGAGAAATCTAGAAATTCGAAACCCCGATGCTACCAACATCGGGGTTTCACCGTTTTTGTACCCTCAAAAAATACCCAAAACATCTTATCGAATCCAAACTAAAGATACCTACCCACGCGCTCTACTTCTTTCAAAGCAATACGATCGGCTGCTATACCAACAGGAGCTGAACCTAGTGAATACCACTTAACATCATCAGCCTCTTGAGCGGTGATATCTCCTTCCCAGTCACTCACAATAAAATAATGAATCAACTGAAGTTCCTTCGTAGGATGGTAAAGCGAACACAAGTATTGGTAATCAATCGGAACAACATTAAGCTCTTCGTCGATCTCACGAAAGAGTGTCTGAACCTGGTTTTCACCGTGTTCAATATGACCGCCAGGTATAGTGATTAAACCGGGATCGGTCTCCCTAGACTTACTACGCTTTTCTAGTAATATTTGCGATTCGTTCAGCATGATAAAAGAAACACACTCGTGGACATCCATCTAATTTTCCTAAAACCGTAACAACGGTAGTTAAGTTTGCTGTTCTAGCTTGTGTTAATGCTTAATTTACAACAAGCTCTTTGCTCAGTCTTTCATACAACTCCAAGGCTTCAACTTTAGAGGTTAATTGCCCGAGAGCGTATTGATGTGCTATTTCAATATCGTCGCTTTGATTAGGGTAATAACGCTTGGCTACTGCAGCGCATTGGTTCAAGTCGGTGTACCAGCTGCCGTCTTGCTCAGCCACAAAGTAATACGCTGCACGCACTAACTTCTTGCCAATCACCTTAGCGACATCCCCACCAACCATTGTTTGAAAAGACGGGCTCATTTGCTCAAGAAAAGTAGACAAGTCGCCATTAAGCGCTTGGGCGATCTCAATGCTTGGTTTGTATAGTGGGAACTCATTAGATAAATCATTCCCCCAAACACAACAGCAGCAATGCTTGATCCAAAAGTGCCAGTGATACTTTTCCGTGGGTTGCAGAACATCGCGCTGGAAGCCAGGATCGATATCAAGCTTGCTCACTTGCGGATATGCTTTGGGAATGGTGTCAGAAAGGAGCTTAAATACTCCCTTCTCTTTTTGGCCAATAGGCGTAGTAAGTACGATAGAGACATCCAAATCAGAGCGACCAATAATGGCAGTCCCTCTTGGCACGCTACCGTACAAGTAGATACCATCTATTTGTCCCGGGAGCTCTCTTAGCAACGAATCAACGGCTGCTGACACCACTTCTTGAAATTCAGGCGTAATGTTCTTTGACGAATAAAGGTTTTGAATAAATCCGTCTTTATCGAGCCCTCTAGTTTGGTCTTGCACCTTGGATTCCTATTTTAATCGTTATAATTAATCACACAGGATTCTACTTATGATTTGAGGAGTGCTAGTGGTTAAAGTGACATTAGCTCTCGCTTAGTTTTATCGTTCACCTTTTCAAACGCGTAGCGAAAAGCGACTCGTGGCATTACGGCATGGTTAGCCTTTAAATAACGAATAACCAATTCAGGCTCTTTTTGACTGAGCACTTTTAGCATCCAACCATAGCCTTTTTGCACAAGATCATGTTCATCTTTAATCAACAAATCAGCCACTTTAAAGGGGTTCAAACCTGAGTACTTATCATTATTGATCGGATAGATTAAGACAACAGTGGCCGCTCTTCGCACGGCAAAGTTAGAATGTATGACCCATTTCGTTGTCATCTCGAACAACTCATTGTGCTGAGACAGTAACTCACCAAACGCATGAGTACAGAAGTCATCACAATCATTCCAATCGGTAACGTAGTGGATTAACCAATGTTCAAATATGGAGAACGTTTCTTTCGAATATTGTTTCCTTACTCTAAAAGCCCAGTCGTAAGCAATAACGCCTAACGCCCAACCCCTTTCTTCAAGTAATTGAGTACACAAGGACAAAACATTGGAGATGTCTTTATTTTTGATTGTTTTAAAAACGAGCGCCTATATAGATCGAACCTGCCCTGTTTTAACACTAGCCTCTGGATAACCAACGTCTGAAAGATGAAGCGTTACCGTTTCAACTATATTCATTAATTGCAAAACCTTCATAGAACTAAAATTAATATCAAAGTGAAATACACAGTACTTAAGTCATACGTATACAATTTATAAAATTCCAGTTACTTTAATCACAACATTCATTATTGAGCATTTAAATTACCACTAAAACAAGGATATTTCCTTTGGTAAGAGCAACTTATAATGCATACTAGCGGCCTTAAAAAGAGGTACTAAATGAAAAAGAACGGTTTTACACTTATTGAGCTTGTTGTCGTTATTGTGATTCTTGGAATACTCGCCGTTACGGCAACCCCTAGATTCCTTAATGTGAGTACAGATTCCCATATTGCAGCCGTGAAAGGTACTGGCGCTGCTTTTAAAGCTGGTGTCGACCTTGCCTATTCAAAAAATTTAACCTCAAACGGTGGCGGTGCATCTACGAATGTGCCTATCTATGATGACTCCGCAACCGGCCAGCTTGACTTCAATGAGTGGGGATACCCAGCCCAGCAATGGCACTTACCCGAAGACTCTCCAAGGTTAGACAACACTGAAGACTGCATCTCAGTATGGGGGGCTCTACTCCTTGATCCACCAAGTGTTTCTAGCTTTAACTCGCCTACAGATACAGACTACATCGCAGAATACATTCAAACCGATCAATGTATCTACCATTACAGAGTAGTGCCTGGAATTTCAATCTATTATAATTCGATGGACGGTGAGGTTACTGTAGACGACGAGCCAGATAATTAAACCTCAAAGACAAATTTTCAGCACCTCGCCAATTTAGAATTGCGCATAACAGCTCGCCACGCATTGATAATCAACTATTTGAAGTTAAATATAAGCACGTTTGCGGATAAACAAGCGTGCTATCTAGCTCACCTGAAGGCAAGCGCCTAGCATTAGCGCAGCCCGCTTCTTACTGTTGACCAAATCGTTCCCATTCAGTGCTAAGAATCGCTAATACGACCGTATCCCACCATTTACCTTTGAAGAACCGATGATTCTCAAAGCGCGCTTCTTCTTTCATTCCCAGTGACTGACACAATTTGATGGCTGCCAAGTTCCTACTGATGGTTTCGGCGCAGATGCGTTGCACGCCCAACTCTGAAAACCCAAAATTAGCGAGCGCTTCAGCCGCTTCTATAGAAAGCCCTTTTCCCTGAATTTCCCTTGAGAAAGCGCAACCCATTGAAGCTTGTAGGTTGCCTTCAAGACGTAAACAAACGGTTCCAATAAACTTCCCTGAATCTTTGTTTTCAACCGCGAGCTGATAGGACTGGCGTGGTACTTCCAAAGCCTGCTCAACAAACAACTGGGTTAGCTCTCGATATTTGTTAGGTTCACAATCACTTTCGTCATAGAAACGCTGATACTTTACGTCTTGAGACATGCCAACAAACGCAGGCTCATCTTGAGGCCTCATATCTCGAAGAATCAATCTGCTGGTTTCGAGTTTGAACATCAAATTTCCTTTTTCATGTTAAAACAAAACGAGGTGTCGCTTACTCGTATACTTTCCCATTATGCTTTAACCAACCATGAGCATGATGATTGCGAGGATCTTTGTGCGTCCAGTGCATTACGCCACCTTTCTTGTTCCATTCATATTCACCATAAAACTCAACTCGGTCGCCCTTTCCCAGGTCCTGAACACGAGGAGCTAAGTCAATATTATGTGCGACTAGCAAGGTTTGTCCGCTATCGAGTCGCAAAATGAATTTCTGATGTCGAGAGCCTTTATTATCATCAGGAAGTACTCGATACACCGTACCCGCTCCGCGCACCTGAACGTCGCTTTGATGATTTTCGTAAGCTTGCTTAAGTCGCGTATCATTCGCTTGAACATGATTGATGCCAAAGCTAAGCAGCACCAAAAGTAGAGCGCAAAATTGTTTCATTCCCTTCATTTCTTTCGTTTCCCATATCTGAGTGTTGATTTGGGATACTGACTGGGCATCCCCTCTTCTAACGATGCTTGTACTGAGTTGGACAATAACCTCTCGATACATCGGTATTACGCAACTTTACATGTTTAGTCGAGCGCCCAGAAACACGAGAGCGCCACAGCTTAAAACTGCAGAGCTTAAGATGACTGCGCATAAAACGAATCACTTGCGATTCATTCAAACCAAATTGCTGTTCTATTGCTTCAAACGGCGTTCTGTCTTCCCACGCCATTTCAATAATTCTTGATTCATTCTCTTTGGATAACATTGGGCATACTCTTCCTTAATAAACTGGAGAAATACGCTCGTTCCAAATTTAAAGATCACAGGACAAACACTTTGAATTGACGCGTTATAACGTTCAATAAAACAACAAGCTAGCAGCGAGGCAATCATGGAGTTAAATAAGCTTGTGCAAACTCTCTAAGCACTCTCGCATTGTTGTGGTATTTGCTATCCCCGCACTTTATGCCATCGACTCTGATGTCCGGGCTAGAATAAGCAGGTATAACATCTCGCTCATAAGACATCACAGTTCCTCTGTCAGCACAAATTGCGCCGAAGGAATATTGAGGAGCTCTTGGATACGTTCCAGAAATCATCTCCAACTACTCCCTATATTCAAAGCCGCAAAGATCACCAAAAAATGCCGTGACTTAAGATTCATACAGATAACTATTACAAATATAAGCGCAGTCCTCTCAAAGTAACCTGCTCTATTGGTGCTGTTCCGAAAACAAAAAGCTCGTCATACAATGACGAGCCTTATTGATTATGGGAGCTTAACGGTTATAAGACCCAAGCCTTAACCGATCTAGCCATTAAGAAACTTGATCGCGTAAAGCCAATTCAATGTTTTTCAACACTTTGAACTCCTCTCGAGTACAACCTCGAGCTACAGATACCCAGTGATCACCAGTTTCGTCTGATCCTTTAAACTCTGCACGCAACTCATATCTTCGCCATGTAACAAACGCCAAAATAAAGGTCAGTGCAAGCATCGGCAAACCGAACTGAGGAACGAATGCCCAAGTCGCTGCCGAGAGGACTAAAGCCAACGAAACGATATTGATTGCGTTTTCTTTAAGACCCAATTGACGAATTTCTAACTGTTTGATTTTACGTAAGCTGTAAACATCCTTCTTAACTCGAAGTTCATCAGAACTCACTAGAAAGTCTGATGCTTTGTATGACCTACGAAGTCGCACTAAATTCGCTAACCTGTTGCGTGTTTGATTCTTTTTCATCGCCTTTCTCCATGTCATTAAAGGTTAGTAAAAACTAATACAATCATGAAGTTAATGAACGAATGCTTATTTTATAAATCAAACCAATATTAAAATCAAGCCTATGTAATTAATAACAATTATAACAACGCCACTTGGCATACAAAATTCAGATAAAAGAAGATTTATTGAGGAGTCTACTCATCGTAAATCGATGTACTTTAGTTAAGTGAAATATAGGCCGATAATGGTTCCAATAACCGACCAAACATACCAAACGGCGGGCATGATTCCTCCTGCTTTGTAACCACTTATTTCAACGCGATTTTTGCGACAAATTTCGTGTTCAAGGAATGCTGAACAGTGGTCACATAACGCTCTACTTATCATAGACAGTATAACTTCTTCACCACCCATCCATTCAGCTTTTAAATGCCCGAATCACTCAATTGAACATATCAACATAGCTTATCGATTAAGCAATTGATCTCATAATGTAGAGCCTGTACGCTTACACTATGCACACGGTTACCTAATGGAGATCACGATGAACGAACTACTGACATGCGCTATGGAACAGAAACAACGAACAACGGTGACGAGTTTGTTCGCAAGAAATGGATTTAAGATCGCAACGACTGACTTTGATGATGTGACTTTCGAACGTGAAAGTGTGTTGGTCAACGTTCGATTTGATTCCTCTTCTAACGTCGAATCGATTTCGGTTTTAAGCGAGTAGGATTTATCACCTCAAACGTTAGCGTAAAGCAGGTAAGGGCAATCAACTGAAGGTGTGGAAGCATCAACTCTCTTCATTGACCAAATACAAGTGTAAAATAGAGCTTATTGCCTGCTTTTCACGCCATTCTTAAAGTGCGCTAACTGCCAACGCTCGAATAATTCCATCTTATTTCTGAGCTCCCTTTCTTCTTATGATCAATTCTTCTCCACTTGTTCACCATTCTCACTATCCTCAAAAAACGCATTAATGACAATTCTACCAATAATTAGCAATTCCATGAGCTTGGCTTATATTTGTTAGTACCCTTTGAACAAAAATCGAAGTGATGCCTATGCTCCTAACTCGGTTAATTTATGTCAGTACGCTCTGTGAAAGTTGCGATTCTCAGGCTTTGAACGACATTCTTCAGATTTCACACGACCGCAATAAGCAAAGCCATTTAACTGGCCTTCTAAGCCACAATGATAAGTATTTCCTGCAATGCATTGAAGGTTCGAGAACCGCAGTGAACCATACTTACAATCATATTTTGAATGACAAGCGACACAAAAACGTCATGATTTTATATTTCAAAGAGATCGATTGTAGGCAGTTTGGTGATTGGTCTATGGGTGATATTCCACAATCTAGTCTCACTGAACTGGTTAATTTACAGTTTTCAACATCCGATCAGTTCAACCCGTATGAGATGTCAGGAGAAAGTGCCTACCGAATGCTTCTGGAACTGAAACAGAATTTGCCATCAGAATAGAGCTTCGCTCCGACTTAATCCCTAGAGTTAGCAACAAAAAGCCCCAACGTATGGGGCGTTTTGTTATAGAGACATCTATTCGATATTCTTCGGTGAACTCTACTCGCTCTCGCTGCTCACCGCTTCTTGTTCACTGCCAGCAAGAGCTTGCTGTTCGGCGGTAATATCAGATTCTTTGAACACAATGAACGCGCGGCGGTTTAATGCATCGGCTTTTTCAGAACGTTCATTAATCGCAGGCTGCAACTTACCAAATGACTTCACTTCCCAGATGAACTGCTTAGGGTCGAGTTTGGTTTTGAGGTATTCAACCACCGTTTCTGCGCGGCGCTCTGCCAGTTTTTCATTGTAAGAAAGTGAACCCGCTTGGTCGGTGTGCCCTGCCACCATAATACTGCCTTGCAGACCGCTCAACTTCGTTGTGAAGTCATCTAACTGCGTTAGATCTTCTTGTTTGAGTACTGATTTGTCGAAATCGAAGTGTGGTGTCATTGCCATATAAACTTTACGTTCTGGTTTTGGTGGCTCACAGAAAGGCATCTCTTCGTACTTCTGAGCTTCTTCAAACACAATAAATGCACGGCGGTTCTCCGCTCGGTCTTTATCTGTCTTACCAAACAGAAGAGGTTGAGTCTCACCAAGGTGTTTCACTTCCCAGTCATATTGCGTTGGGTCTAGTTTCCCTTTCAAATAATCTGCGACCGATTTAGCACGGCGCTGTGAAAGACGTTCGTTGTATTCCAGAGAACCTTTGTAATCAGTATGGCCGACAATCGTGATACGCCCTTTGAGGCCTCTGATCTCTTTAACAAAGGTATCCAAGTTGATCTTGTCGAGGTCGCGTAATTGGTATTTATCAAACGCAAAATGCTCTGCGATAGCGATGTGCACCTCACGCTCTGGCGCCAAACACTCGCTGATTAAAAACTTAGACACATCGATGCCTGCGAACTTGTCTCGGTTCTCCTGGCTCACGTACGTGTCGGTTGCACAGCCGGACAGCAGCAAGGTACTCATCACTGCGCTTATTAGGAAAATAATTGTTTTCATCTTACTCTTAACTGCCACTTTGAATTCTCAACTCTTAACTTTCAAGCCACTTTTGGGCTGGCTTAAATCTTACCTACTAAGTTAATGAACACACCGGATGCGTCGTAATCGTCATCATTGGTTAAGTCACTATCAAACGCAGAGAAGTTATAACCAATCCCCATTTTGAAGTTCTCGCCGATGTGCTTGTTCACCGAAACTAATGCACCGTGTTCTAGCTCATCGTTGAGAGTGTCTGTTTTCCAGTGGTATTCACCCGTCACATCCCACTCTTTCATCACGCGGTAAGAAGCGCTTAACCCGTATAGGTCGATATCGCTTTTAACCAGCTCATTCGAACCAGACGCTCGTTCAAAAGCTTGCTGTTTGTCTTTATGCGCGTACTTAGTACCGACATCCCAGTGTTGGTCGATCGAATAGATCGCTTCAACTTCAATGATCTGACTGGTTTCGTCTTGATAATCCACATCGCGATCCAGTTGGTCGAAATCTGCAATATAGGTGTAGCGGCTCAGTAAATTGAGTCGATCGTTGTAGATCGGACGATACGCGAGGCCGCCAGTGGCTTCGGTAAATTGCGCCATGGTTTCGCCCGTGGTTTCGCTTTCGGTGATGGAGTAGTTGTACTTGCCAAATAGCGTGTACTCTTCCGTTAAATGATGCGTATAACGGTTGGTGGTCACGATTTGTTGCAGCTCACGTTGTGCTATCTCTGGGTCGTCTTCACTCTTATCCACTCGATATTCGAATTTATGACTTAGAGTGATGTCGTCCAGATCAATCGATGCATTGAAGCTGATGGACTCACGCTCTGTGGTGATGCTCTGGTCATCTTCAATTTCCCCAAGTTGATAACCGATCCCCATCTCGACATCTTCCGTCACATCGTAACCAAAGCCATACGAGTCGATACGACCGTGACCATCGTTTTCATCAACGAACTGGTTCTCTTGGTAAAAATCGACACTGCTGGTGAGATCTGCACGCTGACCGACAATCACGTTATTTTCGCCTTCGTAGTTATCATCAACGTAGGTCACGTATGTGGAGTGGTCATCAGACACATCGTAAGTCACGGTTGCTTCGGCGACTTGCCCGCGGTCGCCATCGGTGTATTCACCACCCAACGACAGATCTTCCAATACTTGGAATTCCGCACCAATCGATGCACTGTCATTCTCGTCGTAGTCATCCGATTGAGATACTGTGGTTTGCCCTTTGATGTAGACACTGTTGTCGCTGTCCCACATGTATTCCAAACGCACGCCCGCTAAGGTCGCATCGCTGTGCTCGTCGTTTTGGTTAAGTTCTTCGGTTTGTTGCCCAGCTGCAGATACCTTAATGTGCTGGGTGATTTTGAACTGAGTCTCAATCTCAATCGTTTCAGTATCTGTTTCTAGATTACCATCGACATCGCGCTCTTCATTGGTCGAGAAACGAGATAGCACCGCCAAGCGATCAGTTGCTTGTAAACGAAGTTCAGCACCGTAAGCTTCTTGTTCAAGGTCATCGCTGCTGCTCGCGTAGCTGTATCCCGCGTCTTTGTCTCGATACCAAAGTTTCAGGTCATTACCAACGGCACCAAAGATGGTTGGGGCAAGGTCATAAAGACTGGTAACAGCTGTGATTTGGACACTATCACCCTCGCGGTCTTCCAATGTGTCGCCAATTGGCGTAAAGGTTAAACCACCGTCGGTAGAGACGAAATTCGACTCGGTTTGTCTACCTTCACTGCGCGCAAACTCAGCCTTAATGTAGGTCCCTTCAGTAGCACGTAACGTTAAGTCCGTACCATAAGACTCGTAATCTTGATTGTCTTTCTCTTGGGTCGCGTACGTCACGCCAACGCCAATGTAATCGTTGATCCAGCCTTTGGCACGACCACCGTAAGACATCGCATCTAATGAGTCAGAACCTTGTGGGACGTACTCATAGTCAACAACCAGAAAGTTTTCGTAGTCGTCTCCGTTTTCAATCACGCTACCAAAGCTGTCGGATAGGATATTGTCCAGTGGCTTGGTCAAAATAATACGACCTTGGTACGGGTCAAAGTCATAGTCGACGCCCGGCTCAAGTGGGATTTCATTCTGCACTAGGCCAGATTCATCTTTTACTTTCACATAAACCTTGTCGCTTCCTGGTACCGCTTCACCATGACGAAGGAAGTACAGAGAACCGCCAGTGCCCAAGAACTCATCGTGTGCATACAACGAATCTGCTTCTGCGGTAAAACCGACCACGTTCAAACGATCTTCACCGTATTGTGTAGTATCACGAGTACGATAATCAGCTTTGAAACCATAGAGGCTACGGTTGTAATCGTTGTTCTCGGTGCCTGTTAAACCCGTGTTGTAGTTACCCCACAAGTATTGAGACTTATCGTATTCAACATTGAGGTAAACCTTGCCTTTGGTGTTGACCACTTTTTCGATGTTTGAGCTATCGCCATAGTTGCCGTAATAAAGCTCATCGTCGTCTTCGAGGATATCGAACACATCCGAATCGTCGGAGGCGAACGGATGTTTGAACATGTCTTTGATTTCACTTTCTCGCGTATCAAAGTGAGTCGTTACACGAAGTTTGTCGCCAAATTTACCCTGACCAAAGTACGCTAAACGACCTTGGTTATAGATGTCATCTTGGTACTGGTTATCGACACTTAATGCATCGCTATTACCAGACACATTGTTCCTACCAACATAAAGATCAGCCAAGCCAGTTTGTGCGTAGTAAGTATCTGGAATACGAACGTACAGCTTATAACGACGCTCATCGCCGTTATCAAACACAACCTTGGTTGGGAAAATGTAGGAGTCTGTAGGTAAGTACTGCTCTGCGTATAAGTTGCCGTCTTCGACATCAAATTCATCTTCACCGATGATGACTTTATCTACGCCCTTTAAGCCAGTGCCGATGAATTTCGCTAAGCCCGCATTGGTCGGGATGTTGTGACGCATCAACTTAGCTTGGCCGTAACTTTTATCTTTGCTCTCTTCATCATCGTTATCGTTTCGGTCGATATCGACTTCAGAGTCCGGCTTGACTAAGTCAGTCACACCAACGGTGGTTACATCCATGTTGCCATCTTTGTCCCACGCTTTTAGGCGGAACATCAGCTGCTCCCCGACATTAAATTGGTAATCAACATCGGTTTGACCATCCCAATTGATGTCAGAGTCGTTCGCCAGTTTGTCGCCATCAAGTACAGCGATTGGCTCAGACAAGCCAAAGTCACCCACTCGGTACACTTCCAACTGGTACTTTTTGATGTAGTAACCATAGTTGGTGGTAATGGTGAAACCGACGCTGTCACGCAGTGTGCCTTGCTCCACTTCTAATTCATCGCTAACACTGACGTCGAGCACTGGGTCAAAGCGTGTGATGTCGCGGCTTGCCCAAATAGCGCCTTGTTCTAGGTAAATACGCGAACTATCTTGATCTTGGTTCGGCTTAGTGATTTCAATGCCAGTCGTCTCAGAACCGAGTTTTTCAAGCTTACCTGTGTCTTTCGCTACCGCCATCACAGGAATGGCCGTTAACACACACGTCGCTAAACGAGACTTACTAAATACTTTCATACAATTTCCAGATACGGTTCCAATGGCTTACTTCTGTTCACTTTGTTGGTCTTTACGATGAACGCTAAAGTTGAACTTGGTGAGCTTGTTCGGGGTAATTCGCAACACTTTCGGGTTTTCGCTTACTACTTCCATGGAGGTGGAGAGCGAATCAGTGTCCAACTTCACTAGGAAGTTCTTACCTTTCTTATTGAGTACCCATTGGTCGGGCACGTGGTAACGACCGTACTGGTCTGTGTAAATAACGATTCCCTCAACCGTCATCAACTTAACGCCCGGAATACCATCTTCGTAGATACCTTTGTTCTCGATAACGATTTCCCACAGGTAATCCTCGCCATCGCGATATAGGTTTCTAGTTACATTGAGGTTTTCCGCACTCAGTCCCTTTTTCTTGTCCGATTCATGCTTAAACTGAATCTGACCTTGTGCATCGAACTCGATGCGAGAGCCCGCATCGGTCGTGACGTAGAAATCAAAGCTCTGCTGTGTGCGAGTTTTAAATTGAATAACCACTTTGCTGGTTTCTGGCAGTGTTCGGTTCACTGAATGTCCCCAAAGATCACCAAGATCCAAGCCTTGCTCAAGTGCAGTGGTTATCGCACCATCTTGAATAGCAACGTCTTGACCATCACGAATGATGTGCGTCGAATCAGCGATGTAGCCTTGTGTTGCTAAGTTCGCAGTTAGCTCAACATCAAACGCGGTTGCATCAGCTTGGAATCCATCTTTGTTGTGATCTTCAAAAACTTTACCGATGATCGATGAGGTATCAAACACCTTGTCCGGCTCTATGGTCACTTTGGCGGTGTCTTCATTAGAAACAGCCGTGCCATCAACCTTCGCTACTGCTGTGTTGATGTAATCACCAAAGGTGGCACCTACTGATACACGCAATAAGTAACGAATACGCAGCTTCTTGCCCGGATCAAAGTTCAACGATGTGAACATTAACTTGCCGGTGTCTGATGGCTCTTGAGAGATAACCTGATCGTCTTCCGTACCAAACTCACCATCATTGCCGCTTAGCACAACTTCTGATGTATCCACGATGTATTTCAGACCACCTGGGTAACGGTCTTCCACAGTCACGTTCTTAAAGTAAGATTCATTGTTGTTCTCAACGATGATCTCATACTCAACCGCATCACCCACTTGCGCGGTATCTTGCAGCGCAGACTTGGTTAGTTCCAACTCCCCAGAGTTATCTGGAATCTTCTTGATGTGAGTAGTTACGCTGTCGCTGGTTTCAGTACCGTCAGATTCAGTCGCCGTGAAGGTATTGGTAATGTCGTCATCCAAGCCCTTACCTAGCGTACCCACGACCTCAAACGCGAAGGCATTTCGTTTGTTGGATTTCAGGTTAACGGTGGTGTCTAAGTCTTTATTCGACGGGAAAGTAAGACGCTGAATAACCACGCCCGAATCGTCGACTTCGACACCTTCAATTGTCCAATCGGTAAAGACTTTATTAGCAGTGCTGTTTTGTAGCTCACTGATCTCATCGGTTAGACGAACATTGGCCGCGTTACCTTGACCGTTGTTAGTCACAGCTAAGTAATAAGTGACCCTGTCGTCATCTTCGGTGTATTCAGGTTTATCAGAACGTTTTTCAACAACCAGATCAGCACCCACCGGCGGTAAATCCAAAGCCGATACTTGGTCTGCCACTGCCTGCATCGAGGTTTCAGACGCCAACATGCCCTTAGAACGAGCGCGCATCGCTGGGCTGCCAGTTAAGTCGAGGTAGTAACCAAGCACATCGATGTTAGTCAGCATGTCTTCATTGACCGTCAATGTGAACGTGTAATCAATCTTGCCGCCCGGCGCGATGTCGACCAAGGTGAACAGGTCTTTGTTGTTATCAAAGGTGCCCGGTTGAGTTTCAGCCCCTTCTGATGTTGCCGTTAGTGTCCATTTATCAAACGCATTGCTAAAATCACCATCAATATGATCACCCATGGATTCAGAGAACTGAGTGTAAAGCGCGACATCTTTGGCTATACCACGGCCTATGTTTTGCACCACTAAGTGATACTCAACTTGCTCACCTGGAACGTAATACGGGGCATCGGTAAACAGCTCGGCTTGAACCACAGCCGCCACGGTGTGAACTGGAGGGCTGATAACATCGCCGCCGTCGACTTGCGCGGTGTTAATGATGTGTCCGGTCGCGGTATCGACTACGGTGCCTTTTGATCGGAACACAACTGTGCCGTGCGGCGCGATATCTACGTTGTACTCCGTCTGGCTAACTTGCTCGGTGGTGGTGCCTATTGTGGTTGAATCGACCACCAAAGAGGTGGAACCAGCCACAAAAGCGGGTCCTGTCGAACCGTTGTAGTAGGCGACCTCAATCGACTCCATATCATCAACAACACTTAAGTCACTGATGTAGTTGTTCGAGGTGTTTTCAATGGTGATCAAGAACTCAAGCTCACCACCCGGCTCATATTCGGTTTGCACATTGGTTTTCGTCGCAACAAACTCCGCCTCTTTCGGTGTGATAATCACTACAGAGTCTTGTGGGGCACCATTGTAAGTGATGGTGGCCGTATTGCTGATATCACCAATCGCTGTCGTGCGAATTAACGCCTTAACGTGGAAGGTTACTGTGCTCTGTGGCGCAACATCCATACTCACATCGATATCTTCACTCAAGTCAAACGTCTTGGGAGTGACAACAGAGCGATCGTCGGAAGCTTCAAAGCTCACTTCCCAAAGTAGGAATGCCGACTCTTGTTTATCCGCGGTCGTGTCGACTTGAATGTCACTGATGATGTCTTGAAGTTGAACACCAGATGCAAACGCATCAGAGCTGTTGGTTACGGTGATGTCGTAGTTAATCAGCTTGGTTACTTCATACGATGGCGTATCAACCGTCTTCTTGACCGAAACCGTCGCCAACACTGGTGTACTGGTAGCACTGTCATCAAATGTTGTGCCGTCAAAGGTCGCTGATGCGATGTTTGTAATATCGCCTGTCGCCAACGGATTAGTCGCCACTTGAATAGTGAAAACAATACTGTCTTGAGGCGCAATATCGAGCGTCTCATTAAGGTCTTCACCACTGGTTGCATCCGGTACTGGGGTTTCACCGGTTGTCGATACCGCCGATATTTGGATTGAAGCAGGGTCAAAAGCTTGTTCAGTCGCACCGCCTGCGATCGTGGTTTCAACCGACTTCAGCGCATCTTCAATAGCAACATCTTCAGCCCAACCTAAGCCGTTATTTTTAACGGTTACCGTGTACTGAAGCGCCTCTCCCGGAAGGTACTCTGCTTTATCGACGTCTTTAGTGATCTCAACTTGCGCGTCTTCTGGAATGTAGGTCGCGTCGGCAGAGTGCTCACCGTCGTCGCTATCAACTTTAACGACATTAGTGATCTCGCCTTTGGCCTTATCATTAACAGTGTTGGTCACGACAAATGAATAACTGTCACCCGGGTGAATGCTGTAAGTCACACTATAACCCTGTGCGTTATTAACCGCATCTTTGCGAGCATTCAGAGCTGGATCGCCACTGCCATCAAGCTGTTCGTCGCTAATGATCCAATTACCTGTCAACGCTTGCTCTTGATCTGGGCTGTTAGCCACCTCTGTTATGATGGTGTCGATACGATCAGTTAAGACTTGATCGACAAGGTAACCTTCACCCGTGTTAGCCACAGTGATCTTGTATGAGATTGGTTGACCCGGTTGGTATTTGGCATCAGGTTCTGCAATTGGCGTCGTCTCTTTGGTTAGAACCAATTGACCCGACTTCGGAGTGATAAAGCCTTCTCGTAAGCGAGCGATCTTCGAATCGTCCAAACCATGTCGTAGATAAGCCGTATTGGTAAAGCGTCCAATCGCATCATCACGAACCTTACCTTGAACATGAATACGGATAACTGTGTACTTATTACCGCCACCCGTACCTGCATCGTCACGCCCTGCCATCTTGATAGATTCGGCAGGTAAATCGATGTCTGGATTGTTTTGACCAACTAACTTATCAAGCTCTGAGAAGTCATTAGCGTTGAGATCTGACGGCGCCGAGTTATAAAGCACATCATAATCTACCGTCCATTCTGTCAATGCCGTTTTCATTGAACCATCGACGGTTTCGACTTCAAAGCCGCTGATGATGTCACGAATCGAAAACAGGCCAGAATCCACATCGTCATTGGTGATGTCAATGTAGTAATTCACTGTTCCACCCGGCACGTACTCAGGCGTATCCGTCCATTTATCAATTAGGATATTCGAGCGGCCCGGATCAAGTACGATGTCGTTGGTGTTATCACCGTTCACTTGCGCCGTGTTGGTAATAGTGCCTGTCGCTGAAGTCGACACGGTGCCTTTCACGTCAAACACAATACGCTCACCAGGACGAAGATCGACAGTTGCATTCAATGGTACGCTACCGCTGTAGTTACCTTGCACGTCATAAGTGCCAACAGGTTCAACCGCAATAGCCGTTGTCCAGCTAGAGAATGCATCATCGCCATCTTCGGTTTTAATGGTGTGAATCGCATCGATAACGCTCACATCATTTGCGATGCTATCGCCTGTGTTATCTAACGTAACTTGATACTCAACATCACCACGTGGTGCGTAAGTACAACTGCTGCCATCGTTTGAAGGAACAGAACACCCTGCCGATTCACCATCGGTATAAACCAAGGTTTTAAAGTAATCGAGCTCGGCATCTTTAGGTGGTATCACTTGCGACGTCGCAGAGCCACTTCCTGCGGTCACTTGGTTCGCATCAATCGTGCCCAAAGCATCATCACGAACGACACCGGTTAAGTTAAAGGTCAGCACTTCTCCCGCGGCAATATCGGTTTCAATATCAAGGTTGCCGCTGGTGTTGTAGCTTGGTACATAGGTATCAATGTTGGCATCAATACCATTGCTAACTTCATGGGTGATATCGCCAGAAACAAAAGCGAATTCCGTTTTACCGCCAATCACTTCGACTTGAATGTCTGTGATTGTGTCTTTGATCTGAATATCATTCGCCCAACCGTTTTCAGGGTTTGTGACTACAAATTCATACTCAACTTCGTCACCCGGAAGATAGGTATCACCATCACTGAACGGGTTGCCGTTGATCGACACAACACGTTTTTCAACACTGGTATTATTTTCAAGCGGCATTAAATTCGCTGTTCGAGCACTACCGTCGTACGTCGCTTTATTTTGAACGTCACCCAATGCATCTTCACGAATTTGAGCATGAATAGTGAACGTTAGGCTTTCTTGAGGCGCGATAACAATTTCGTTATCAATATCGATGTTATTGCCAGGTACAAAGTCAATCGCGTCGGTAATAGAGCCTGTCGCAGCCGTTTTATCTAGGCTAACGTCCCAGCCAGCCAAGAACGGTTGTCCAACAGGATCACCACCTGAAGTGGTGCTGTCTTCTGCAATACGAGTTTGAATTTCCGAAATCGCATCTTCTAGGCGAGAACCATATTCTATACCATCACCCGCATTCTTAATCTCAACACGGTAGTAAACCTCACTCTCGCCAGAAGCTTGAGAATATTCAGTTTTTTGCGAAGAGAAGCCTGCATCATAAAACGCTTTTTTAGAGAACGTGACTTCAGGATCCGCCATCGTTGATGGTGGCGATACCGCGATCAACTCATTGCCATTGTCTTCGTCGATGAAAGCTTTGTTGGTAAAAGAACCAACCGCTTTCGGACTGATCTTGGCTTTTATGACATAGCGGACAAACGCTGACGATGCAGCTCGGCCAAAGTTGTCTGCCGAGATATCGAAGTGAGTATCAATCGGCTTATTGTCTTGGATTGAGTTATCAACATCTGGGTTGGAAATACCTGAGCTATCTGAAGACGTTTCAATTTCCCAACTATCGAAGGCAGGACCACGACTACCATCGAAATATTGTGTGGTTATTTGGTCGATGTCATCACGCAAGCTCATATCATCAACGTGGGCGCTCGCAATGTTCTCAATTAAAATTTCATACTCAACATAACCACCTGGCATGTAGTTAGTTGCGCCAACCAGTTCGTTTTCATCCGTGTCGTAATACGCCAGAATGTTCTTTTCAAAATCAACTTTTCGAGCTTCTTGACGAATATCATGAGATATCGTGTCGCCATCGACGGTTAGAACGTTAACAACATCGCCATTGGCTTTGTCATTGATAGTCGCGACAACTTGGTACTCAAGCTTAGCGCCCATCGGGATATCGGCTTCAACATTTAAGTTACTGTTGGTTGATGTGTAAACATTGCCAGCACCTGCGCCCGCATCCACATACTCAGAATCGGTTCCAGTTGCGATCGATGTGATGGTCCAATCTGAATACGCTGGTCCTGTATTACCATCCACTAAGCTGACCGTAATATCTTCGAGGTTATCGACGATTGGAATATCGTGCGCGTTACCTTTGCCGTCATTTTCAATCACTAAGTGATAGGTCACCGTCTGAGCTGGCTCGTACACCACTTCATCAGTCGTTTTATCAAAATCTAAATGGTAATCATCGGGAATCACGACGGTATCTCGGTAATGAATATCACCGACCGCATCCGGTCTTACTGTACCTGTTACTGTGTAAGTCACGTCTTCGCCAGCATCGATATCAATTGAAGTCACAATGTCAGTGTCGTTCGCAACATCACCGTCTTTGGTACCATCGGTTGTACCCGCGTTCGCAGGGTCGCTCTTAGCAACCGCCACCGTAAACTTGTTTGAACCTACCGAATCATCGAAAAATGGATTACCTGAATTGCCGTCTTGTAGCTCCACTGATATGTCATTAATCAGTTCGTTAACGTCAACGTTATTTCGATAACCGTGCCCGTCTTGAGAGTTGTACTTGATGGTATAAGTCAACTGATCGCCCGGAGAGTAGCGGTTAATGTTAGTTGTGCGAACAACGCCGCCACTGTTATGTACCTGATGATTTTCAGCCACGGCACGTTTGGCATACTCACAATCGTCAGTACAACCGGCATTATCGTTATGAATCAGCACTGCTTCGTTGCGGATTATGCCGCCGTCTCTGTCAGCGACACCATTAGATACCGCATTGTCTTTGACATGCGCCTTAATACGCACCGTGACAAAGTCTTTGGCCGGAATTGAAACTGGGAACTCCACATCTTCAGTCGTTTGAGGGCCGAAACCTGAGCCAGTATCAACAGACCAATAGTCAAACGGGTTTTGATTAAGAACATCTTCTACTTCACCATCTTTATCATTCGCTAGCGTAGTAGTGATCTCACTCAGGCGATCCATGAAGATAAGATCGGTCTCATCAGTGTCGCTGTTATTGCCAATAACGATGGTATAGGTGAGATCTTCACCCGGTGTGTAACGGACAACATCGGTCGTTTTAGCTAGTGAAACATTGATGTCATAGGTACTGTGTGAGTTATCTATTTGAGCGGAAGAGCTGTGGTCACGGTCTGTAATAGGATCGTAAACATCAACACGGTTAGATACTTGTTCTTCTTCATAGTCAGACTTAACAATGCCGCTCACCTCATAGTGAACCCACCCTCCGGGAGTGATATCAACGTCGGTATTGATGTCAGTGTCGTTAGTAATGTCACCGTAACGAGAACCTGGCTTATCGGTATTGGTCGAACCTACAATTGTCCAACTATTAAAGAAGTTAAGCGCTGAAATGCTATCTTGTACCGTTGCGTCATTTGCGTAACCAATGCCGCGGTTATAGATATAAATATCGAATGTAGCGCGCTCACCTACAACAAAGTCGGTATTTTGAGCGGTCTTAGCGACTACAAGATTCGGTTCGCTAGGATAGGTACGTACCGTATCCGATAGATTAGTATCTGGTCCCGTCACTGTTGCGGTATTGGTGAATGCTCCCCAAAGAATCTCACTGTCGACACTGCGATCGAGTGTCCCAACAATGGTATAAGTAATCGTCGCACCTGGCGGGATCTGAGCGGTGGCATCCAGATCATTGTTATCCGAGAACGATCCAGGGTCAGTCACAGCTTTCACCCACGGAGAGTCTGCCTCTCTTTCTGCACTGATCGTCCACGAAGAGAACACGGGCTTGGTTTCACCCGGCTCGTGAAGTAACTCTGCTTCTATGGTATTGATTTCATCTTTAACATTGATGTTGGAGGCGAAGCCGTTCCCTGCTGGGTTGGTAATGCTGATCGTATAAGTGACAGTATTGGTGGTGTCGGTATACGCGTTTTGTTCGTTATGACCATCAACACGCTTATCCAATACTAAGTAGTAATCTCGTGGGTATGAGCCTCTATCGGAATAAAGCACGCTGTCGACCGTCACTTCATTACGGATTTCATCATCAGCAATGGGGTTTACGATCGCCGCAATGCTATAAACAATCTTATCGTGTGGGGCCAACTTAGCCTTCTCGTCCAAGATAAGTTTATTGCTTTGATTACCTTCAATTTGACCAGTAAAGCCGGGATCACTGTTTGTCGAAATTGAACCGTCAGAGGCATAGGATTTCGCAGTAATAACCCAGCTCAAATACGCTTTAGTCGGTGTATCATTAATAGACTGAGTCATGACAGACACTAAATCATCATAAACCGGTACATCTATCGCGTAGCCGTCACCGTTATTCTCTACCGTAATGTCGTAGTTCAGGGTACCGCCAGCTGAGTAGTAACGAGAATCCACTTCCTTTTGGACTTTTAATTTCGAGTTTGGCATTTGTACACCAGAGCCCGACTCGCCTAAGTTATCCCCTAAACACAAACCCGCATCGGTACCATCATCAACAATCTGACCCACACTGGTGTCTGCCACTTTTGCGGTCAGCTTATAATGAACGTAGCCTTCAGGTGCGAGGTCGACTTTCAAATTGATGTCGTTTGTTGTCCAAGTATTGTAATTAAATGAACCATAATTCGATCCATCACCACTTCTATCGGCGACTTCAAGCTTCCACTCGGAAAATGCTGAAGCGTTAGAGCCATCCGCTTGCTCTGTCACGATACAAGCAAATTTATCGATAACTTCAATATCGTTGGCGAAAAACTCTGTGTCCTTGTTAGAAATAACAATGTCATAAACCACTTCGTTATCACCGGCTATCCCCGGGACATAAATAGTATCTGTGGTGTTCTTATTACGTGTAATTTGACTTGATGACGTAGTCAGAACGTCTTTCGAATCGAGAATATTAGCCAAAGCATCGCCAGAATCAGCGAGGCCATCAGCATCAACCACTCGGGCAACAACTTGGGGGATTTGACCAATAGACACAGGGCTAACGTCCACCACAACGGAATAAACAATCTGCTCACCGGGATAGATAGACACTTTGTCTTCTAGTGACTTGTTGGACTCCTTTCCAGACGCATTGAGTTCAGAAAGGCTATTAGAACCAATCGAGGTCACTTCGTTGGTCCAAAAATCGTAAGGATTACCAACCGTGTCAGTTGCGTTCTTTTCGTTGCTGACATCGTTACCTAGATCGGTTTCAAGATCCGCAAGAAACTGCTGAACAGAATAATGGTACGCGATACCAGTGTTTGCTTGGTTAGCAACCGTGACCGTATAGGAAAACTCATCGTCGACTAGGTAGTTATCCGATTGGTTCAAGGTATGTGTCAGGGTGATACTAGGCTCAGTGGGTGGAGTGATAACCTCATCAACTGTGACCAAGTCATCGCGTGTTTCAGCCGTTATGTCGTCATTAACAATGTCGCCGACTAAATTGTCGGCAACGGTCGCTTGAATTTCGTAAGTCACAGACCCGCCTATATCAATCGACGCATCACTTACTGCTAAGTCCCCTGATTCGGCGAAGGTGCCTGGTTCGCTCTTGCTGCCTTCAACCTTGCTGACTGAGTTAACGTTGTCAGTAAAGGCTTGTTGCAAAGCCCCTTCAATATTGAGTGCCTTTATGTCTGAAATGACATCTTGAACGTCGAGCGTCTGAATAAACGTATCGCCAGTATTCGAAACCTTAATCTTATAGGTGAGTTTGTTATTGAGTTGATAGTTCGCCTTATCGACCGAAACAACAACATCGTGTTGATACACGCCACGTTGAATGGATTCTGTATTTGATTCAACAGTATCCAACAGTCCAGTGCTCACACTTGCGACGTTATCAATCGTTCCGGCTGCGTCACCAGAAACGGTGGCGACCATGGTGTAGGTCACCGACCCACCAGCTGCAATACGCACACCTGATGCATCTAAGTTTCCGAAGCGACTGTAATCACCTGGAGATGAAAGGAAGGAGGATTGCGCTTGAGTCGAGACTTGCGAGAACGCGCTGACATTATTCCCTTGGTCATCTGTCGTTAAGATATTTAATAGCTCATCTTTAACGTCCAACTCAGCAATAGCTTTATCCGACTCATTCGTTAAAACAAGCGTATAAGCCACCTCTTGGCCGTTGTCGTAAGACGCGCTGTCAACAGACAGATCCATAACAAGACCCGCTGTGTCCGCATAGGAGGCAAATGGAAACAATAGAATGGATAAGAAAAAGGCAAGATTGTATCTGAACATTAACGCGCACTTCACAGTAGATTGACAAGCGTCTAGGCAAAAAGCCATAGATTTGACGTCACTAATTTGGCACCCAGCCTGTTAGGGACATGCGCAACATACAGTTCAAACAATCCGAACAATTAACATCCGTAAAAAACAAATTACTGAAGATGTTAAATAGAGAGTCTGATGTCTAAATTAGAATCAAGACATTGAGTTAATTATCAGAAGGTTAATGTTTTAATGAGTGAGTTTTCACAGTTGTTACGTAACTTCAGAAAGGAACTTCAATTTACGCAAACAGAGTTTGCAACCTACTTAAATCAGCTGGACGATGAGTTTAATGCGGTTGACGTCGTAACGATAAATCGTTGGGAAAACAGTAAGGTAAAGCCTAGTACATACAAAGCACTCAAGATCTTACAGTACCTTGGCGGAGATTTGTTTGAGACAATAAAGAGCTTTAAGTCCGAACAAAAAGACACGTTAATCGAACTGTTTTTAAACGAATCCTATGGCTCATTTCAAAGTAGAATTTCAGCTCTATCAGGCCTGAATCAACAACAAGGCAAACGCAACTTTAAGTCACTGCCTTTAATGTCAGAGCCGTGTGACACTGGCGTTATCGACAGAATCAAACTACTTTCTAAATTCACAAAAGTCGATATTTCGCCACTGGACCAAATTGATTTATATCTCTACTACTGTGAGAAAAAAGCACATGGTCACAAGCTGATCAATGTAGATGGCGACATTGTGAGTCACAACGTAGGCTTTTTCTTTGAAGACCATCAATTTGAGACATTAAAAACTCAAGAGCTAGATCTAAGAATTGCCTGCTCTTTAAATTCAAGCAAAAGCATAAATTATTTTAATATAAGCTCACACTCAGAGAAAAAAGATCATGTTATTGAGCATATAGTTTCAGATATAAAGTTACTTTCTCAGAACAAAAACATTAAAAAATATTCTGTTTTAGTAAAAGATCCCAATATGATGAAACTCTTGAAGGGCGTGGGGTTTGAAGTGTTTAAATTTTCAGAACCTTCTGCTAAAAAATGTAATATCACATTCAAAAATAAACATTATAGCTACTGTATATTAACGATTGATAAAATAGACTACCTGACGAATCGGAACGTAATGTCACTAATCAAAGATGAATATTCTACCATGATGAAATTTCCGCAATTACTGCGCGAAGCGCGCAAGAAATTGAAGTTAACGCAAAAGGATTTTGCGGCATACATTAATCACTTAGATGATGAATTCAGCTCTGTAGATGTCGTAACGATAAATCGATGGGAAAATAGCAAAGTAAAGCCAAACAATTACAAGGCTCTAAAACTATTGGACTGCCTTGGCCTGGACTTGTATACAACGTTGAAATCCTTTGATTCAGAAGATAACGAAGACAGTGCATTACTTGAAGACTTCCTTCGTGAGAGGTTCTTTTCGTTTCAAAGCCGAATATCGTCTATCACTAAAGGGGAAATAGAAGAAGGCTGCGACTGTCAGATCATGCCACTAATGACAGATCAGAATGACAAAGCAGTAATAGATAGAATAAAGCTGATTTCACAATATACAAAGATGGATCCTTCAGCCCTTGATACCATAGATCTGTTTCTCTATTGCAGTGAAAAAAAGGCGCATGGCAGAAAAATGGTCGATGTTAATGGCGATATTGTTAGTCATAGCCTAGGTTTTTTCTTCAACGAAGAGGTGTTCGAGCAATACCAAAATAAGCATCTACATATTAAGCAAGCTTGCTCTTTAGATTCTAACCAGAACTTAAATTACATTGTGGTTAGCGGTCACTCTGAGAAGCGCGAACAATCTATTGCGAACCTAATTTCCGATATGAAGCTTCTTGCAAGAAATACTAAGATTAAAAAGTATTCCATGATCATTAAAAACCCAAGTGCATTGGAACTTATGAAGAACATCGGATTTGAAATATGGAAGTTTTCAGAACCAACAGAAGAAAAGTCGAACATTACCTTCAAAAACAAAAACTACCGCTATTGCGTACTGACTATCGACAAGATCGAATTACTTAGTAACAAGAATGTTATCGCATTTATTAATAAATATGGTTAACGACTCAGGTTTACTGGATATAAACAGCCACCAAACAATAGGTGGCTTTTTAATCCTCCGAGAGCTACCCATTAGCAATAGGGTGAATCAGTCAATTAGCCAGATATACGACCAGCGGTATTAATCAGACAAACACCTAAGGCAATTGCGTCTGTATTTCAGATAACACCGTATCTAACCCTTCACCTAGTGCTTCAACAAGCGCTTCATAACCTGCTTCTTTCAAGGGTACTTTGGATTCGAAGTCGGCACGCGCAAGTACTGTATCTTGATCGCTCAATACCCAAGTTCCTTTCACTTCTGCGTTTCCGGTATAAGAACCATTGAACTGCTCAAAGGTTATCGTCAACTCTCTTTCGGGCTCTCCTGATGTATCAGAGGTATTGACCCGCTCTTCAAGCAACCCTTCAAGGTTCTCAGCCCAAACGTGTTTACGCGCAGACACCAATTCATTTTCAGACTTGCGATAAGCTATTCCTATCGTGTCGAGGTAATCCGGCAAATCAACACTAGTTTTGACCTTAAAGATGGGCTTATCCAATGTACTTTCAGGCAAGAGGTAGGCGTTAGTACCATCAGTAGGCGCAGCGCACCCCAAGAGCCCGACTGACACAACCAGTGATATAAATAGCTTTCTCATTATTCCACTCCCTTAACTGGAATCGGGTCTTCTTCTACTTCGCTACCGAACACCAACGCATTCGGTTTGTCGTTCAGCACTTTAATCAGTGGGCGAAGCTCTTTTAACACATGTTCTAACTCTTCAGATGCACTGATCAATTGCTTGTAAGCGTCGGAGTCATCATCGTAACTTTCTAATGTCGCCTCAAGTTGCTTCATGGTGTCACTCAGATCTTGTGGTAACGCTTTTGCGCCCTCACTACCCATCAGTTGATCGACACTCTTCAAGGTAATATCTAATGATGCAAGCGATCCGTTTAAATTGGCAATAGTCGCGTCTAACGGTAGCTCGTTAATCTTGGTTAGGAAATCGGTGATCTGATTTTGAATTTCGGTTAGACCACCCGCGACAACTGGGAACACAGGGTAACCATCAAACTCTCTGGGTTCGTAAGTCTCCTCATCTTCATAAAAATTAATGTCGACAAACAGCGCTCCTGTAAGCAAGTTACCCGTTTTCAAGGTCGCTCTTAACCCTTCGCCCATTTGCAGCTTGACGCGTTCAGCAAAGGCTTCGGCATTCACGGCTCTAAAGACTTCAGAAACTCGTTCTATTTCCAGCTTGATTAAGATAGGAATACGGTTCGAGACTTTGCCATCTTTATCCATGCGAATTTGTAACGGCACCGTATCTACAGTGCCAATCCTGACACCACGATACTCCACTGGAGCTCCTTTCCTTAAACCTCGAACCGATTCTTCAAATAGCAACACATACTCGATCGATGTCGTGTACTTACCTTGTAAAACCGCGTCGTAATTGTCGTACAGTGTGTACTCTTGAAGGTTCTCTTTTATCTGTAATCCAGGCTTAATACTCTCGGCTACATCAAAGCTCACACCCCCAGTCAGGATGCTTTCTATTGATGCAAAGTTAACGTCTAAACCATTCGCACCAAACTTCACATCGATTCCAGAAGATAGCCAAAACTGCGTTTTTTCGAAAATCAGGCCATCATAAGGTGCAAAGATAAACAGTTGGTATTTACCCTCTTTCTTTTCATAGTCAAAGCTTGTTTTCTCAACCCGACCCACCACGAAGCCATGATGCAAGACAGGTTCTCCTACACGCAGTTGATTGGCCTTATTATGTGAAACCACCACACGAATTCCTTTGGTATCAGGTCCCGCGACGGGTGGTGTATCTAATACATCGAACTTCAATTGAGACTCACTCGATTTACCCGGCTTCAACTCAATGTACGACCCCGACAAAATGGTCTCAAGCCCACTAATGCCATCGGTGCCGACATGGGGCTCAACCACCCAAAACTGGGTTTCTTTATTGATCATGCGTGAGGCTTTCTTGTCTATCTGAGCTTTGGCTATGATGTATTCGTAATTTTCACTCAGCGCGACATCCGTAATAGTGCCCACATGTACATTTTTAGACTTAATTGCTGTCTTTCCCGCTTCGATACCTGAAGCATCAGGCAAGATCAAAGTGATCTCTGGTCCGCGATTGTTGAAGTACTGAAACAACATCCAACAGCCGACCAGAACCGCGATAATGGGCACAATCCAGACCGGAGACAATTCATTTTTTTTTGATACTTTCGCATCTGACGCGCTTTGTTTATCCATATACCCCACACCTCTACCGAGAGATTATTTCCATATAATTCGAGAATCAAAAATCATTGCCGATAACATAGTGAAAATGACGACGGCAGCAAAAGACAAAGCAGCAGGCCCAGGATAAATCGCCATCAATCCGTCTAATTGAACCAAGGCAACCAGAATGGCAACCACAAAAATATCTATCATTGACCACCGACCAATAAACTCAGTAACACGGTATATTTTGAGAAATCGAGTCGCTTCATCAACAGGTAAACCCTGAACCCTTTTTGCATTCCAATACAAGTGTGCCAGCGCAATCATTTTTGCCATCGGTATAAACACACTGGCAAGCAAGATGATCAAAGCGACTGGGTATGACCCCATATTCCACAGAATGATGACACCTTCGATGATGGTTGAACCTTCACTCGTCCCGAATGCAGACGTATACATCATTGGGTATAGGTTTGCCGGGATGTAAAAAATAATGGATGTGAGTAATAGAGCCCACGCTATCTGAAGGTTTTTGGTTGGATTAAATCGGTGTAGGTGAACATGACAACGAGAGCATTGACTAAGTTGGTCATCATACAAGTGAACCTGCCCACAAACATGACAAACCAAATGCTCATGCTTTTGGAAAAGGCTACCCGTTACCGATTCGTGCAACGAGTTCGGAGGGATCAATCGGTCCCAGATCCAATCAAAATCAACCAACGAAATGGTTTTGACCACCAGCATAGCGTAGATACCAAATGCCCAAAATGATATGCCCATAGAGACATCGGCTAGTGCTGCTATTTTAATCAAACTAACCAACACACCAATCAAAAATACATCCACCATGAGCCACGGTTTAACCCAGCTCAAGGTCTTTAAAATGAAGATCGCTAAACGGCTTAGGTTCGGCGAGTGGGTGCGCCTTTTTTCAGTCAACGAATAGAACCAGATCGCGCTAATCAGAAAATAAGCAGGCAGGAAAATAACGGCAAGAAATAAGAGTGCGGCAATCAGTGAATTATCTAACCTATTCATCATATCCACGGCTTGATAAAGGGTTATTTGTTGACTGATACCTTGGACGCTAAATGACATGTAGGGAAAAGTAAGACTCATCACGAGTGTGATCAAACTGGCCACTGCGTAGGCCATCACTCCTTGCCCCTTACTCGCGCCGATGCTGCACAAAGTATGATGACAACGAGGGCACGACGCCTCACTGCCCGAAGGTAATTCCCGGAACTGACTGACTAACCCACATTCGATGCATGACTTGGTACAAAGATCAGACAATAACGGATCCTCTTAGCGGTTGATAAGCAACTAGACACCAAGACTAACTATAAGTAAGGGTTGGATTTTTTGCCAATATGCACACAATTAAACAAATACAGTATGGTAGAAATGAGAGGTAGAAAGATAAAAGAAGAGATGACCAATTGGTCACCTCCTTTTAATCATTGAACGAATACAAACGGCAACGATTTAACTCGTTGCCGTAGTCACGCACTATTTACAGCGTGATCAGTTGTGATTGTTGTTTAACTGATAGAAAGTCACTTGCGCATAATCGCTGTCGTCACTTGAGTTATCTTGCAAGTAGATACCTGCTTTGAAGTACATGTAGTTATCTGCATCGTCATAACCGCTGTTACTCATATCCACTTCTTTTGCCGCCAATTCTGAGCCATTTTGACTAATGGTAGTAATCAACTTGTCACCTCCAACAACAATGGAATACGAGAAGGTTTCATCGAGTGCAATACCGTCACTTGGGTTGCTAGTGCTGTTTAAATCACCGTCAGACGTCACCATGTTACCTAATAGATTATGCCAAGTTTCATCGCCACCGCTCGATTTCGATGTTTCATGAGCAAAGTAGATTGCGCCTTTGTCGTTGCCTGGTAGTTTATGGTAGTAAAGGCGAATAGGTTCGTTTTTCTCGGCATGGATCTGGCCAATCACGATTCGACCCACTTGTTCAGTGTTCGAAGTGGTTGTTGTCACGTGGTTGATGGCTAACGTCGCATTTAACGTCCCGTCGATACCACCAAAGTCCGACTGCTCACTCGATGGAATAGACGAAAACGCCCAGTTATTGTCTTTACCCGAAGTGGAGTAAGAGGTATCACCGCGACGAAGCATTTCTCTTAATTCAGTACGAACATATTTTGTTCCGCTAGATGTAGTCACGCCTTCGACTGGCGTGTAGAACACTAAGCCACCATCACTACCGGTATAGAAGAATTGGTCTTCATAACCCGAATCCAGCGTGTTCTCTTTGATAGAAGTTGCGTAGCCGTCACCTTCATCAACGGGAATGCTCACATACCAGTCCAGTAAGTCGAAATTACCTGACGGCGGTAGGTTTGGATCGAGTCCATAGTCAGGGCTATCATTGCCACTGATTTCGACTTCAGTAATATTCGTCCAAACACTTTCCGCACTGTTTTCAAAGACTTTGATACGAACCCAACGAGCTTGAACATCCGTCACATCGTAGGTTTCAAAACCAGATGTGCTGCCACTACTATATCCATAGTAAACCTTGTCCCAGCTGCTTGAAGTTTCATCAGCGAGCGCTCTGATCTCGAACTTATAAGTTTGCTCTTCGCCTTTACCCCAAGCTATCGCGACGTCTTGAACATTTTGTACCGAGCCTAGGTCGAGCACTAAATTGACGGGCGCATTCTGAGCAGCCCAACGTGATGACCAATCAGTGCTTCCATCAATCGTATTCGAAGCTGGGTAAGAGTTGTGCGCTCCACCCCAGTCTGACGCGGATTGAATGTTCAGTGTTTCAGCCGATACGCCATAAGTAGCCATCGCTAAAAGAACCGCACACGACAATTGTTTGTAAGGTTTAAGTTGGTGAGTTCGAGGTTTGCAATAAGTGAGTTTGCAAGGTTTAAAAGTCATACAAGTCTCCATGATATATTTCACGTATATTATTTATTCCATATTTTGTAGGGTGTTACCGAAGTAACGAGAACCACTATAGGACAATATTTGTACGACAAGTTGAACAAGCATCACGATCATGAATTATTATATTACAAATAAATAACTATGTGACATGAACCATTCTTATACCAAACACATCATCTAATAAGACAGCAATATAACGAGAAGCTTTAAACCAAATTACACTTGAGCTTCTCTTCCAACGCTTGGATACACAGCTTGATGGCGATAGGCGTATTTGAAGCAAATGGGTTTAGCGCATAAACCGTGTTGGTCGGTAGTTGGAAGCTTGGCATTATGTCGACCACTTCATTAGATAACTGAGAGAGGTAGAAATCTGGAATCACACCGATACCGACACCAGATTTGATCAAGGCAAGGCAGCTGTGGAAAGAGTTGGTGGTGCAGCTTGCTTGTTGTTGGTAAACGAAGTCTGTTTCAGTGTGAGAGGTAAAGTAATGAGAGATCTGCTTCCCCTGCCACGAGTTAGCGATATAAGGGATAGAATCAAGCTCGCGTTCACGCATGCTTTCAACGCCACACAACACATCTTTAAATTCACCCAAGCGTTTCTGCTTGAGGTTACTGTCACGAGAACTACCCACTCGTACCGCGAGATCAATATCGTGCTCCATGAAGTCTAGATGTTGATCGTCGCTTATCAGTTCTGGCTTTAGCTTCGGATATTGCTTCATCAGATCCGCAATAACAGGCGCAACCAACAAGTCCATCAGCGCATTAGGTGCCGTGATACGAATCCGACCTTGTGGCTCTTCTAGCTCAGCTTTTGCCATATCCCAAGCCGATTCAGCGATCACATTGATGTCTTTGCAACTCAAATAAAAGCGCTCACCCATGCTTGTCAGAGTTTGTCTTCGTGTAGTGCGTTTAAGAAGTGAAGCACCTAACTCTTGTTCTAGAATTTTGAGATGTTGACTGACGACAGATTTAGACAACTCTAGCTTTTCAGCCGCAGCCGAGACTGAACCCTGCTCTACGATATGAGCGAAAATCGACATCTGCTTTAGCTTACTCATCTTATTGTTCTCTTTTTACAAACAGTATTTTCTATTATCTCTGTTTTTCAAATCAATTTCCAAGACTAAACTCAATTCAACTTATCGAGATACCAAATAAAAAAGACAGTGCTCGAAACAAGACTGTTATGGAGAAAGACAATGTTAGACAACCAAATTTTAGAAGCATGTAAGCAAGGCATTAACGCGTGGCAAAAGGCTTTCAACAACCAAGATGCGAAAGGTTGTGCCGATCAATATACTAAAAGCTGTGTAATGGAAGCGCGTCCATTTGGTACTTTTGAAGGTCGTGAAGCGATTCAAGCATTTTGGCAAAACATCATCGACCAAGGCTTCAAAGACGTTGATTACACCGATGTTAAATGGGAAGAGCACCCAGACGGCGGTTACATTCTTACCGCTAGCTGGACAATGAACAAAGCGTTTGGTGTTGTACATCGTGAACACTGGGCACTTGAAGCCGATGGCTGTGCTCGCTTAGTCAGCGACGACTTCGAAGTTCAAGGCGAACGCTAGAGCTGTAATTAAAGGCTCAAAACTCAAAATAGAAACAGAAAACAAAAAGCCAGCAATCCAAATGGACTGCTGGCTTTTTAATGTTCACTTTTGTCGCCCTTTCACTTGATTTGAAGGTGATTGAGTGACTCTACACAATCACTCAACACGCTCATCATTTCAAATCAAAATGTCTGGTAAGACAGAGCAAATACAAGTCAACGTTACAGTGCTGCTTTCTTCGCTTCTGTAATCCAACCATCGAACGTGCTTTGGTTCGCTTTAATCCAACCATTTACGTGCGCTTCGATATCCGCAGAGCTGTTCTTACCTTTACTCATCATCATGTTCTGAGCACTTACATCATTGATGTTAAGTTTGATGATTTCGAAAAGCTTCGCTGCTGATGGGTTGTTCTTAGCAAACTCTTTATTCGCAATAATGCGCATTGAGTTCATTTCGAAGCCGTAGTTTTTACCGTTAGATAACGTCGTATCCACGTTCGAACGCTCGCCAGGAAGTGCTGAGAAAGGAACCTCTAACCAAACTACATCTTCGTTAGGCACCAATACGCCACTTACCCAGTAAGGTGTCCACGTGTAGTAAAGGATTGATTCACCTTTTTGGTAACGAGAAATCGTATCTGCAATGATTGCAGCGTAGTTACCTTGGTTGTGAGTCACCGTATCGTCCAGTTTGAACGCTGAAAGTTGGTGTTCAATCACCATCTCACAACCCCAACCTGGGTTACAGCCTGTTAGGTCTGCTTTGCCATCACCGTCCGCATCAAACAGCTTCGCGATTTTTGGATCCGTTAATTGACCAATGTTAGTGATGTTGTACTTTTCAGCCGTTTTCTTATCAATTAGGTAACCCTGAGCAGCGCCGCTTACATATTGGCCTTCACGGTAGAATTTCTCATCACCACCAGCCATTGTGTATTTGTCAGCATGAAGCGGGAACCAACCTACTGTTAGGAACGTTGCATCACCCTTTGCAATTGAAGTGTAACCTACGTTGTAATCCACTTCTTGAGTTGATTTCACGTCATAACCCAGTTCTTCTAGAGCACGGTTAACGATCAATGTTTGGAACGTCTCTTCCGCTACAGACGATTGAACCGGCTGAACTGATACGCCCTCACCCGGTAGGCTTGCTGCCCACACGTTAGTCGATACCGCTAATGTAGAAACGATGCTTACTGCGAGTTTACTCTTCCATGAATTATTCATTGGTGTTTTTCCTTAATTGAAGTTCTGATTTGTTACCGCGATTAAGTACATTCAGTACAAGGGAAACAGGTCCCATGCGATACCAGCGTAATTTTGTATTACCAGCGTTGACACCCAGTACTTGGGTGATTCGGTCTAATAAGATGGCTAAGATAACGATGCCTAAACCACCAACAGCGGCCAGTCCCATATCTAAACGGCCAATACCTCTCAGTACCATTTGACCTAAACCGCCTACCGCAATCATTGATGCGATAACCACCATCGATAACGACAGCATCAGTGTTTGGTTCACGCCCGCCATGATAGTTGGCAATGCAAGTGGCAGTTGAATTCGGTAAAGCATCTGCTTTTTGCTTGCACCGAATGAGTGACCCGCTTCGATCAATTCTTCCGGAACTTGCTGAATACCCAAGATGGTCAAACGAACAACAGGAGGAAGTGCGAATATGATGGTCACCACGACACCCGGAACGTTACCGATACCAAACAACATTACGATCGGTACTAAGTAAACGAAGGCTGGTGTGGTTTGCATGGCATCCAAAATTGGGCGCACGAATTTAGCCGCCGTGTTACTTCGGGCGAGCCATATCCCCATGGGTAAGCCAATCAACAGACAGAAGAATACGGATGTCATGACCAGTGACAATGTGGTCATTGCTTCAGACCAAGCGCCAATCAAGCCAATGAAAGTCAAAGATACGGCAGTTGCAACGCCAAGCTTCAAGTTTGAAAATTGCCACGCCACTAGAAACAAGATGATCAACATGAATGGTGCTGGCGTAGACACCAACGCCGTTTCAAATGAACTTAGAATAAAATCGATAGGCACACGAATCGCTTGGAATAATGGGCGTCCGTGCTCAACTAACCAATTCAGTCCAGACTCAACCCAAGTGTCGACAGGTAACACAGCCTCTGCAAAAGGGTTCAGTGGATCAAAAGGAGTCGTTTCAACGGTTTCGCTGCTTAACCAATCCGCTGATGGTGAGGTATCAGTGGCTTGACCCCAAGGATCACTTGCAGGTTGAGCTGCAGGAGCCGATTGAGACCATGGGTCATTATTTGTTTGTTCAGACGACATGATCTACCCCTTATCCAATGTTTGTAACAGTCGTGACTTAGTCACCACGCCAAAGTAATTACCTTGCTCATCCACAACAGGCACTGAGTAAGGCACACCACCAACTAGGCCAAGCACATCATTGATTGGTAAATCAGGGTTTAGCGTTAATCCATCATCGAGCTGCGCGCTGACGAGTGATTTGTTCTCTTTGTGAGCTTTACGAAGCGAGTCGATAGAGACAATACCGGAGTAACGGCTGCTCTTCTCAACTACGATGCCGTACTCGCGGTCGTTATCCATCAAAATTTGTAGAGCTGACGCTGGGCCATCGTGTTCTGATTTTTTAAATACCGCAGCTGGCTTCTTACGCGCAATGTCTTTCACAGTAAGTACGCTTGCTACGTTCACACCGCGGAAGAAAGCTTCGACATAATCGTTCGCTGGGTTATTAAGAATTTCGTCTGGAGTACCGACTTGAACCACTTCGCCATTTTGCATAATCGCAATTCGGTCACCGATACGCATTGCTTCATCTAAATCATGCGAGATAAAAACAATGGTTCGTTTATCGTCATTTTGAAGGCGAATAAGCTCATCTTGCATTTCTGTACGAATCAAAGGATCGAGCGCCGAGAACGCTTCGTCCATCAACAAGATATCTGGGTCACATGCTAGTGCACGAGCCAAACCAACACGCTGCTTCATACCACCAGATAGTTCATCTGGGTAAGATTCTGAATATGGGCCAAGGCCAACACGCTCAAGAGCTTCAAGTGCTGATTGCTTTCGTTGTTCAACTTCAACACCCGCAAGCTCTAGACCAAACGCGGCATTCTCGATAACCGTCATATGCGGCATCAAAGCGAAATTTTGGAAAACCATCGAGATGTTGTTGCGGCGGACTTCGCGGAGTTCATCTTCTGAGATGTGGGCAATGTCTTTGCCTCGAAGAAGCACATTGCCTTTGGTAGGTTCGATCAAGCGGTTAAGAAGGCGTACTAGGGTTGATTTGCCAGATCCTGACAGTCCCATTATGACGAAAATCTCGCCTTCTTGAATACTAAGAGAAACATCGTTAACGCCGATCGTTAGCCCTGTTTCTTCGAAAACTTTATCTTTATTCGCGCCTTCATTAATCATTGTAAAAGCACGATCGGTGTCTTCACCAAACACCTTGTACAGTCCCTTAACTTCCAGTATGGGATCCATGTAATCTAATCCTTTCTCAGTTATTTAAACTTAAAAATGGTTATTTAAACCCGAAAAACAATTAGCACTCTAAGTAATTAGCACATGTAAATCAAGGAGCTTCGTTCGGTAAAATAAGGCAACAGACCGAAACCAGACCAGTGACATCGAGGTCAAAAAACAAGCGAAAACACAACAAATCACTGATAATTAAAGGGATAAATTAGACAAATGCACGACCGATATTATGTATTACTTAGTCGTAGATTATTGAATATTAATTTTACATTAGAGTAATTAATAGGCTGAATGAACCAACAAAAGCCACAATTAGTTCGTGCACAAATAATTTGAATACGAACTATTTATTAAGCTTTCATGATGTTTCCGAGGCGAAAGTTCGCTCGGCAACAAGGATAAGATCGACTCTCAATCTCTACCTAAAAACCAAAGGTCAACCAGCTAAAGTCAGCGAGTTGAAATCAACCTTTTAGACCAAGAATTTTAATACATCACACCAACTGTGATACTTGCTGCAAACTGTCAATTGATGATTATCTAAGCTGGACTTCAACTTGTAGAGTACTCATTGCTGAGCCATTCTTTATAAAAGAAATAAGCATTTCCCCGTGACGAAATAGAGAAAAAGACAAGGAATTCGAATGATAAAAATGTTGGTGTGTGACTTTGACGGTACGCTTGATGGGGGATCATCTCACGGTGTTAACCAGCTATTTGATTACCTCACAGAGCAACCTGATATCCGCTTTATCATCGCGACGGGAAGAACATTACCTTCGATTCGAGTGGGTTTAGAATCGGATAACTACCCGAAACCACACAGTATTATTAGCGATGTGGGCACGAAAATTCATCATGTTCATTCCCAAAAACCAGACCATGTTTGGCATAACCAACTGGAAGCTTCTTGGAACAAATCAAAGGTAGAGACGGCTCTCGCACCCCTTGATTTTATGGGTGAGCGCATAGAAAACCATCAAGGCGATTACAAGATCACCTTTGAAGGAAAGCTTTCAGAGCCTCAACACGAACTGATTGAATCTAGCTTGGAGATGCACGGATTAGATGTTCACCTTACTTACTCTCATGATTGGTACTTAGATATCACACCAAAAGGCGTTAACAAGGCGACTGCGATTCACCACCTACTCGAACAACACGATTTGAGCGTTGCAGAAGTATGTGTCGCAGGTGATTCAGCTAACGACACCTCTATGCTCACGATTGAGGGCGTAAACTCGATACTGGTCGCTAACCATTACCCAGAGGTTGCTCACCTATCGGATAGAGACAACGTATACACGAGTAGAGCAACACATGCTGAGGGTGTGTTAGAAGGCCTTAAATACTGGCAAGGGCGTGCAGCAACGGGTAATTAGAAATAAGTAGAGGTGACCGACTGCTCCCTGCTTCCTATCCTTATTTCCAACCGGGAAGCCAATCATCCTTGTCGGTGAGATCCCGCCAGTTGATGTCTTCCTCTCGTTTGGTCATCACCGCCTCGAGCAAACAACGAATGACCTCCCCTTCTTCAAACTCGACCTCTGTGACCATAAAATGTTTTTCTTTCTTTAATGGGCTAACTGCTGTCCATTTACTGCGAAGTAGTTTCTTTGGATTGATTCGATTCATGACCTTATTTCTCGCTTAGATGTCATTGATTATTATGGATTGTCTAGCCGACATTGAGTAATAGTCTTCACCGCAAGAAAAGGATCAAAAAAAGCCAGCGATTAGGCTGGCTTCGTTCAGTGAGCTATTTCTTGTTAAAGATTAGCCGTTTTTAGGTGGATCAAATGCCGTGAGTTCTAATACTGGACCTGTGTATTTTTCAATCTTCACAAGCGCAGAGTTTGCAGCACAGCCATTCGCCAAACGAGAAGTCGGGATATCCAACGTAAGCACGTTACAGCCACCGTTTTTACATAGACCTGTGTCTTTATCTAAATCAGGCCAACCGCCTTCATGGATACATACAGAGCCTTGTTTGATGCCATCCGTCACTAATGCACCCACCAATACTTGTCCACGACCATTATGTGCACGAACCAAGTCACCCGTTTTAATGCCTCGAGCTTTCGCATCTTCAGGGTGGATTGAAATCGGCTCACGGTCTGCAATCGCGTATTCTTCACGAATCTTCGCGTAGTTGAACTGGCTATGCAGACGATGCGCGGCGTGCGCTGTCATTAGTTGCAGTTCGCCATCTTTAGCGTTGCCTGTGTACTCTGTTGGTTCTAACCAAGTTGGGTGTGCTGGGCAATCATCTAGTTGGTAACCTTCAATGGTTCTTGAGAATATCTCGAACTTGCCACTTGGTGTACCTAGTGGGTTCATGATTGGGTTCTCACGAAAATCAGCGTAACGAACAAACTGTGCGTTCTTCTCGTTCCACTTCATCTCGATCAACTGATTATCTTCCCAGAACTTGCTGAAATTAGGCATTACGATACGCTGACCACGGCCACCTTGCTGTGCGGTTTTGTAGAAACCATACAGCCATTCCATCTCGGTCTTGCCTTCGGTGTACACATCACGACCGCCCGGTGCAAGTAACTCAGACATGTCCGCAAATACATCGAAATCGTTACGGGCTTCACCTTGTGGCTCAACCACTTTCTTCATTGGTACTAAGTGTTGGTTACTGTAGTCACCCGTCATCGTCATGTCATTACGTTCAAACGATGTAGTAATTGGCAGAACAATATCCGCGTGCTTAGCTGCTGCTGTCCAGTATGGTTCTGAGATAACAATCAGCTCAGGTTTTTGCCACGCTTTGATTAGGCGGTTGGTATCTTGGTGGTGAGTAAAGTTCGCACCGCCTGCCCACCAGATCATTTTAATCTCAGGGAATGCTAAGTTGTGACCATTGTGATGGTAGCTTGAACCCGGGTTTTCTAGTGCTTCAACAATACGCGCTACAGGGAAGGCATTCACAGAACCCGATACTGCCCAGTCGTTACCAGCCGATGAACCACCGCCAAGAGACGCTGAAATCGCAGGAAGTACACCCGCATCGCGTGCAGGGTTACCACCGTTTGAGTAGTGGTAAGAAAGGCCAAAACCACCACCTGGTAAACCAACTTGACCTAGCATCGTCGCTAGCGTAACCAACATCCAGTGGCGTTGTTCACCGTATTGTTGACGCTGCATCCCCCAGCCAGACATCAACATGGTGCGGTTGCTGCTGAAAATATCCGCCAGCAGTTCCAGTTGCTTCACTGGTACGCCACAGATCTCAGACGCCCACTCAGCAGATTTTTCTACGCCGTCTTCCTTACCCATCAAGTAAGCTTCGAATACGTCGTAACCTGTTGTGTATTTACCCAAGAATTCTTTATCGTGCTTGCCCTGTTTCACTAACGTGTGTGCGATACCCATCATCATGGCTACGTCAGTCATTGGGTGAGGAGCGATCCACTCTGCGTTGTCACCAAAGAACTCGATAGTTTCAGAGCGCATTGGGTCAATCGCAATCACTGTCTTGCCCGACTTCTTCAACTGGTGGAAGAACTCAAGACCTGCACAGTCGGTTGAGCTCCAAGCGATCTTCAAGGTGTTAATTGGGTTTAGGCCCCAAAGTACCACCACATCACTGTGCTCAAGGATAACTGGGTAAGTCGTCTGCTGTTCATACACCTCAATCGAACCCACAACGTGCGGCATGATAACTTGCGCAGCACCTGTTGAGTAATCACCTAAGTGACCAGAGTAACCACCAGCCATGCTCATGTAACGTTGTAGAAGCGTTTGCGCTTTGTGCAGAACACCACTTGAACGCCAGCCATAAGAGCCTGCGAATACAGATTCCGCACCGTGCTCTTGACGAATACGTGAGTGTTGTTGGTGAATCAATTTGTACACTTCATCCCAAGAGATACGAACAAATTCATCACTACCACGTACACCTTCAGGTGCAGATGGGTTAGCCAAGTAGCCCTTACGAACCATAGGGTACTTAACACGCGCTTTGGTGTGTACTTGATCAGGGCCTGTGGTCTGCAGGCTATTTGGAACCGTTTGTGCCAGTGCATTCGTCGTCGACACGAGTTTGCCGTCTTTCACTTCACACAACATTGGGCCCATACGGCCTGATGTTAGAACACCAGAACCACGTTTGTCCGAAGCAATTGCACTCATCGGCGTCAAAGATGTGAATGCCAACGCACCGGCTGTGATACCTGTGCCTTTCATAAATCCACGACGTGTCATATTAGTCATAATTTTATCCTTCTAATTCTCTTTAGTGACCAACAACGTCTTTCGCGTGGTTTTGGAAGTACTTAGTCAGCAGCTCAAGGTTTTGCTCAGAAATGTCTGTACGGTCGCCCATACTTTTCGCAACAGGTCCCCAAGCATTCACAGTGAAGTGGTTTGAAGGAATTTTCGCGTGACACGTTGCACAGTAAACGTTGTCCAACTCTTCTGCATAAGACCAGATTGGGTCTAGTTTATCGACAACTGGAGAAGTGATATCACCCGTTAGCGCAACTGAACGCCACTCGTTACCGTAAGCATCGGCTTTATAGTCACCAGTAGTCAGTGCTTCTTGACCTTTGTCTGTCAATGTCGCAACGATTGCACGTTGGCCTTCACCGAAGTAAAGCACTTGCTCTGCACCTTTCATTTGGAATGCATTCAAAGTCACAGTACGGTTGTCGCCTTCAGCCTTAACCACTTGCAGTTCTGCTGTTGGGTTTACACTGCCTAAGTCACCCATTGCGATATCGGTTACTGGGTAAACCACTTTCGCATCTGCTGGCGTGTTTTTCGTAAATGCAATCAGGGTATCGAACGCTTTGCTATCTAGCTGAGCTTCAGGAGCAAAATGTGCGACGCCTTTGTGACAATCGATACACGTTTGGTTGTTTTCACGACCGTAAGCATGCATTTTCGCTGCATCACGAGATTGCTCGAACTCTTCCATTGCATCGAATTCGTGACAAGAGCGACAAGTCGCTGAGTCATTCTCGCGGAATTGAGCCCAAACGGTCTCAGCCATCTCTTCACGGTGTGCTTCATATTTCTCAGGCGTGTCTATCTTCCCTGAAATAAATTCGTGGTAGATGTCTTTGGACGCTCTTACTTTGGTGATCACGTAGTCAATCGGATCAGTTGGAATGTGGCAATCGGCACATTCAGCTCGAATGCCTTTTGCGTTACTGAAGTGTACTGAACCTTGGTATTCTTTGTGGGGTGCTTCCATTGTGTGGCAAGAAACACAAAACTCAGTGCTCGATGTATAGTGCATAACGGCTGCAGTTCCCCCTAAGGTTAACCAGCCAATACCTATACCAACCGCCGCTATTAGTGCGATATAACGTTTTTTTATTGTCATAATTCTTAATCATCTTCAACAATTGGTTACAATTAAGATCAGAGTAGTACTTTAGGGGTAGATCGGTTTGATTTGGATCATAAATGGTATTCTGAGGAACAAAAATTGAACCTTTATGAGAACCCAAGGCCACTTCACGAAATTATCCCCCACCAGATACAATCACCCGCCAAATAATAGGCGGCGGTTAAATATCTATTATTAATTAATCTAACATCAACGAGACAAAACGGCTTTCTAAGTCAAAGAAGTAAATTGTAAATCTATTACAATATTGGCTATCTATTTTTCATAAACTCCTCACTCAATGAACCAAACAGAATTCCAACAAAAAATAGCGAGTTTCACCTCGATTGAACAAGCGCTTGATTACTTTGAAATTGGCTTTGATAGCAAGTTTATCGACCAAAATAGAGTCGAGCTTGTGAAGCGCTTTAATGGTTATCTGATCCTGTCGAAACCCGATGATTGGTTTTCTGGAAGAAGAGCGTTGAAAAATGCGTATTGTAAGGTTCAACGGAGCAAGTTGGATCGCCACACACGTTCTGCCTGCCGCGGGTGTACCACTTGCCAACGTCGATAGATAGAAAGTGCATCCCAAAATAGAGAACTAGAAAAGAGATAGTTGAAATAACATCTCATTACGATTCAGTTAGTGGTTTGCTCGAAAAAAAGTGTGCTAGTCTTACGGCAACTCAACTACGAGATAAAAACTACAATGAAAATTTTCAGCAATTTCGAAAGCGGCAACATTCACGTCGTTTCAGCAGATTCACCACAAAACATTCAACTGACTATCCCAGCAGACAACCAGACTGAAATCTCTCAGTGGTTTCACTTCCGCTTAGAAAGTGAAGCTCAACAAGCTCACCACTTTGAAATCGGTCAATTGGCAACATCTGCCTATCCTGAAGGCTGGAAAGATTACGATGTGGTTGCATCGTATGACCGTGAAGAGTGGTTCCGTATCCCATCTCAGTTCGATGGCGATACATTAAGCTTTGATATCATCCCTGAACACGATTCAATGTACTTCGCGTACTTCGCACCGTACTCATACGATCGTCACCAAGATCTTCTGCACAGTGCTCAAACGCACCCAGCTTGTAAGCTTGAAACTCTAGGTCACACACTAGACAACAACGACATCACTTTGCTAACCATCGGTGAGCCAAGTGAAGAGAAGAAAAACATCTGGGTTATTGGTCGCCAACACCCGGGCGAGACGATGGCTGAATGGCTAATCGAAGGCCTGCTACAACGCTTGCTTGATGAAACAGATACGGTCGGTCGCTCTCTGCTAGACAGCGTTGTGTTCCGCGTTGTACCAAACATGAACCCAGATGGCAGCATCCGCGGTCACCTGCGTACTAACGCGATTGGCGTAAACCTAAACCGCGAATGGCAATCACCTTCTATGGAACGCAGCCCAGAGGTATTCCTTGTTCGCGAGCGTATGTTAGAAACGGGCGTTGACCTATGTCTAGATATTCACGGCGACGAAGCGATTCCATATAACTTTGTCGCGGGTAGCGAAGGCACACCTTCTTACAACGAGCGCATCGCTAAGCTAGAGAATCACTTCAAGCAAGCACTGCTCACTATCACGCCAGAGTTCCAAGATGAATTTGGTTACGATAAAGACGAACCGGGCAAAGCAAACATGACAGTTGGCACAAACTGGATTGGTGAGCAATTCAAGTGTTTAGCTTACACAGTCGAGATGCCATTTAAAGATCACATCAGTCACGCTGACGAACTTTACGGCTGGTCTCCAGAGCGAAGTGTCGCGTTTGGTCACGACATGCTAGCCGCGGTTTGGGCTACAGTAGACGAGCTATAGAGTCACTAAGCTCTTTAATTTGTCCATATATCTAGCTTGATAGATAGAACAAAGCCCAGCACTTGTGAAAGTGCTGGGCTTTTTAATCTCTGCTTAGAATGAGCGATTTGCGCCTTAAGGAATCTAACGTCAGTCGCTTTTAAGCCACTCTTAAGCTTGCAAAAAATACCGGGTATCTTTGCCTAATATGCCTTTGTTCAGACACCATATCTTTGAAGCTTGGGCCTTGTGATAACTGAACGATCACTTCATCGCCCTCTTGTCTCAATACAGCACCACTAACATCGATACTGTTATTGTCATGCAACCTCAAGGTACCAGCCATTGAAAAGCCACGATAAACCGGAATGATGTTACGCATCATCAGGCGTACACCCTTTTCAGAAACTTCGCTGACATGAAAAAGCTCATCCTTAATTCGCATCACCGGACGAGCCTTTTGAGGGTACTTTAAGCGGTAATATTTGCGTTTCTGGGTGAATGAATCTTCACGCATCAGTGACTCCCTGTCTCTGTTATTTCGGTCAAGCAATAGACTGTAGCTTCAATTGGTTTCAAACAAACACATTCACCAAACTGATAGCTAATTATTATATCGACTTTCCGAGCTAATGCTTTAGAGATTTATACAGAGAAACAAGGATTGCTTAGCATTCACTTAAAAATGAGAACTGAGTCGGATATGAACTGAGCCAATAGCTAAAAATCCAATTCTTCACGTCGCACCCTAAAGGTGAAACAATGCCAACTGAACGCTGAAGCCCACGAATAGAATCCCACACACAATGTTCATCATTTGCGAGGTGCGCTTTTGAACCAACAAGCGCTTAAAGGTATCCGCCATTAAGATCACAACTAAGAACCACATCGACACCACTGACGCTTGAATTGCACCGAGCATCAAACTGTCTGTCACAATCGCATCTGTTGAAACAAATTGAGGGAATATAGAAAGATAAAACAGGACAATTTTAGGATTCAGTAGATTAGTGAGAAGCCCTTTGAAAAATTGGTTATAAAGCTTACTTCCCGATGCACTGACCACAGAGAGCACGCCCTCTTGAGCACGCAGTGCCGCACGAAAATGGTTGTACCCAAGCCAGACAAGATACAAAACCCCAGCCCACTTTAGCCCTTCAAAGGCCATGGGAGTGTTCGACAGTAATAGGCTTATGCCGTTGGCCGAGATAAAGGCGTGAAAAAAGAAACCACATGACACGCCCAACACGTTCACAAATGCGAACAGCTTCCTTTGAGTTAAGGCTGTGCTTAATACCAACAGCGCATTTGGGCCCGGGATAATGGCAATAAAAAACACGATAACAATAAACAGCCAGATACTGTCCCAACTCATTTCGATCTCATTTCATGAACATTTTTAGGGCGGACATTGTACGTCCATTCAGTCCCATTACAATATGATAAACGCTTAATTATCGCGTATGGCTAACAGACATAATTCACGCGTATAATGAATGTGTTTATCGTCTAACATACAAAACTGATTCTCTAACATTTGTAGCCCTGTTAGACTCCACCTCCCTTTTGATACTTGGTTCATTTATGTCATTTGCTAGCCTAACCCTTAACGCAAAAACCGTTTCCGCACTCCCATCTCAATTCAATAAGCCGACAGAGATACAGCAAGCGGTAATTCCTACCATTATTGCGGGGAAAGACGTACTTGCATTGGCTCAAACGGGCAGCGGTAAAACATTGGCATTCGGCTTACCTTTAGTGAATAACATCAACCAAGATGTAAATGCACTGCAAGCACTGATCATTGTTCCAACCCGTGAACTTGCATCTCAAGTGACCAAATCTTTAGAGCCGATCGCGACAACGCTCAATATCAAATTGGTAACGCTAACGGGCGGCGTGAATACTGATGATCAACAGCAACAATTATCGACTAAACCACAATTAGCCATCGCCACACCGGGCCGCTTACTTGCTTTAATCAAAAGTGGTGAACTGGATGTAGCTCAGTGTTCATCATTGGTTCTTGATGAAGCCGATCGCCTGATCGACATGGGCTTTTGGCCAGATATTCAAGCGATTACTGCAGCACTACCGAGCAAACGTCAGTCACTGCTGTTCTCTGCGACACTTCCGCCCGAATTAGTAGGGCAAGCTGAAGAGCTTCTTTTAAATCCAGTTAAAGTCACGACACACCAAGAAAACAGCGTGGTCGCGACTATTGAAGAAACCCTGTATTTAGTAAACAAAGGCAGTAAAGCTCAAGCGCTCATCGCACTACTCAATCAACACACATGGCCGCAAGTATTAGTATTTATTGGTGCAAAAGACAATGCTGATGCATTAACCAAACGATTGAATAAAGCCAAAATCAGTGTGAGTGCGTTACATGGAAATAAGAGCCAAGAAGAACGAGAGCAAGCATTAGAAAGTTTCAAAAATGGCGAGACTCGTGTGCTTATCGCGACAGACGTGATGGCTAGAGGCATCCATATTGATCAGTTACCTGTCGTAATTAACTTCGAATTACCGTCACACGCAGCAACTTATGTACACCGCGTTGGTCGCACAGCAAGAGCAGGAAGTACTGGTTGCGCGATCTCTCTGGTTAGCCACAGCGAAACTGACTACCTCAATGCGATTCGCACCTTGACCAATAAGCCGTTAGTGCTGCAACCATTAGAAGGTTTCCCGGTTACCGACAAACCTGCATCTGAAGCGACCGCTCGCAAGCGTCCACCTAAAGACAAAATGGCCAATCGAAGAACAGCCAAAAAGAAGAGCATTAAGCAATTTAAAAGCAAACCAAATAGCTCCAAGTAACCAGAAATAGCGCTAAGCAGCCAGAAATAGAATGGTCAGCCCAGTTTGTACTGGGCTTTTTTATATGCAACAAAACATAAATTCACACCCAAAAACTTACCTAAAGTTGCCAACTTAAATGACACTTTTGTGAATTATGATGCCAACGTATTGATTCTTGGTTGCTCAAAAAAAATACTCTTAAATCACGTTGACGCCCCTATATCTGGCAACTAGATTTTTCTATTAGTGTCTACAACAGGAGGTCATTGAAATGAAACGTGCTAGCTCTACATATCGATTACAACTGATTAAGGAAGTGGCAACCCGCCGAGATCGTCAACGTTCCAATGACCCGATGGCAAACTACATACAAACCCTAATAGATAATAAAGATGATTGTGATACTTCGGTTGAACGCAACCAGAGGTTCAGTGGCAGTCATTTTGATGAGCACATAGGTGGTTGGGTAAGTGACCACTGGGGTAACAAGTAGGACAACGAGAGTAATCCAACCAGCATAACCGCTGTAGAATTCGTCTCCGCATTAACCTATCATCTGCAACAATTCCCTATCCTAGAGTAAGCAGAAAGTGTCTGAGTTAAAAAGAGAAAAAGAAGTGATGGTTGCCTTCCAAGTGATACCTCGCGTTAAAGAAGGCAACAACTTCGAAGTGGTTGATAAAGCCATTGAAGTTGTGAAAGCTGCCGATGTGCCTTTCCAAGTCGGTGCGATGGAAACCACGATGAAAGGTGAACTCAACCAATTACTCGATATCGTTAAAAAAGCAGAACAAGCTTGCTACGATGCTGGGGCTGTAGAAGTGATCACAAACATTAAGATTCACAGTAAAACCACCGACACCGATGATACATTTTGCACGTACCATCGTGGTGTAACGAAAGCGAATCACATGTTTGTTTAATCACATTTTTGTTTCTGAAAACTGAGCTTTAAGAAAGACTCTGAAGAAAACCAGTGGTGTTATTGGAAAGGCATGTCTGAGAGGTGAGAAAGGATTTCCATTCGTTCTTCTTCTGACATCGAATGCCAATCACGCGGAGTATCTTCAGGGTCATCTTTTGCCCCGATCGGTTTTCGGTCCAGTGCTTTGACTGGCTCTTTTTTGAGTTTTACGTTCTTTTTATTCATACCGACACCACTCCTTCAGGTACAAAGGTACCTACCTTAATATTACACCCCAACCATTATGTAAAGTAATAGTTACTTCGGAGTTAAATAAAATCTAAATACTTCCTCTTTAGCCAAAAAGATCTCTTTGGGGACTTGTATTTCCCTCTTCATCGACCTGCTTACCAACCAAGTTTTTTTGCTTCATTATTTTTCTTCTATAGCGCTGGCGACACAGCTTTATCACGTGCAATTGTTCTGACGGTGTCATCGACATCCAATTAAAGCGCTCTTCTCTTTTGCGCATACAACCATTGCAATAGCCTTTGTCATCGCTTGAACAAACCCCAACGCAAGGGCTTGGAACTTGGAAAAACTCTAACTGCTCCACCATGCCTCCTTACACATTCAAAATTACGCTTACTCTCTCAAAAATAAGCGATTAATTTGTCGCCTAGCTCATGGAATCCATACTAAACTATGACCTTATACTGACACATATAGTGTTTTGTAAACTATACTTTGAACCCATCAAGTTACACTTATTCGGTAACTTCGTTCTTTCCTTTGGAGCCTTATAATATGAAGTTTAGTTCAAAAAAATTACTAGCAGTAGCCGCTTTACCTATGATGCTAGCAGCATGCACAACAACAGGTGACAACGCGATGCAAGTAACACCAACCGATCTACAGCACCATAATTGGGAACTTGCGCAAATTGATGGCAAGGACATTGTGAAAAGCGAAGACCAAGCAGCTCCTCGTCTAGAGATCGGCGAAAAGATGACTGCAAACGGCATGGCTGGTTGTAACAACTTCTTCGGTCAAGGCGAGCTGAAAGACGGTCAATTCCGTATCAAGCAAATGGGCATGACAATGAAAATGTGTCACGGCTCTGCGATGGAAATCGAACAATCAGTTTCTGCTACTCTAAGCGAGTGGAGCGACGTAACGCTAACAAACGATACACTAGTACTGAAAAACGATGTACACACGCTAACGTACACCATTCGTGACTGGGTAAACTAATCCGTCATCGAAACCAAATATTGATTAAAGGGGCCTGATGGCTCCTTTTTTATTGCCAGCTAGTCCTCACTACTTCTTCAAAATTGACGCTCATCGCCGACTTTTCGTACCAACCTCCAATAAACCTCAAAAATCTCTCATTTAGATGCAATAAATTCAACGGTTCAGCGGTCTGTTGCTAGGATGGCAAAAGCCTAGAGTCTGTCGAGTTTTCGAGATGATTACATATCGAACAAAACTCAACCTGCAACTCCCTGCTTGTTCTCAAGTAATTGATTGAATTTACTGTTGAATTAGAATTTATTTCAGAAACAGATAGAATAACTATTAGGGAGTTTGAAAATACAATGCTCTTGCCCGTTCACTACCAAATGGAAAAGTTTATGAACAAGATAGTAAGTACGTTAGGAATCATGGCAACCGTTGCATACAGCGCAACCATTTATGCTGATGAAGCAACATCCACCGACAGCTGGAACCAAATAGAACAGCAGGCAGAGGGAGAAACTGTCTACTTTCACGCTTGGGGCGGAAGCCAAGAGATCAATCGTTACCTACAGTGGGCAGGCAAGAAATTACAAAGTGGCTACGGTGTTACCTTAAAGCATGTCAAAGTCACTGATATTGCCGAAACCACCACTCGATTACTTGCAGAAAAGGCGGCAGGAAAGAACACCGAAGGCAGTGTCGATATCGTTTGGATCAATGGTGAAAACTTCCGTTCGATGAAAGACAACGCGCTGTTATTTGGGCCATTTACAGAATCACTTCCAAACTGGCAGTACGTTGATAAGTCTCTGCCTATTGATGTCGACTTCTCTGAACCGACAGAAGGCCTAGAAGCACCATGGGGCGTTGGACAACTTGTGTTCATCCATGACCAAGAGACGCTGCATAATCCACCACAATCATTCTCTGAGATGTTGAGCTACGCTCAGGCTTTCCCGAACCGCTTAAGCTACCCTCGCCCACCAGAATTTCATGGCACGAGCTTCATTAAGTCTCTATTGATTGAACTAACAAACAATAACCCTGCGCTGGCTCAGCCGGTTTCAGAAGACAACTTCCAAGAAGTGACGGCACCACTTTGGGCTTACTTAGATAAATTTCATAAAGTGGCTTGGCGCGGTGGCAAACAATTCCCAGCAGGCACATCGGAAAGCATCCAACTCCTGGATGACGGACAGGTCGATCTCGCGATTACGTTTAATCCAAACTCTGTTTATTCAGCACAAGCAAGTGGTCGCCTAGCCGAAACCACCAAAGCTTATGCTCTAGAAAGTGGCGCATTATCTAACATTCACTTCCTTGCGATTCCTTGGAATGCCAATGCAACCGCAGGTGCTCAAGTGACCATTAACTTCTTACTGAGCCCTGAAGCACAGTCTCGCAAAGGTGACCTGAATGTTTGGGGCGATCCTTCGGTTCTGAGCAGCAAGTACCTCACTGGCAGCGCTAAAAACACCCAGCAATTTAAATCGGTTGATGAACCACACCCTAGCTGGCAAAACGCGCTCGAGAAAGAGTGGCTTAAGCGATACGGTAACTAGTCTTCATGCTACGCGCTCTATATTTTGTTGTTATAGCTGTATGCATTATCCCAACCATTCCTGGGGTAGCGGGAGTCGTGGCTTCGTCACTGAGTTTCATCCCGCCCCTTGGTTTAGAGGAGCCAACGCTCAACGGCTTTAGCCAAGTCTTTCAATGGGAAGGGGCTTGGCACTCTATTGGCTTAAGCCTAGGTTCAGCAATTGCAAGCAGCTATATCGCCTGCTTCCTGACCTTTTGTATTCTTCAAGCCTCTTGGGGAAACAAGTTTTGGAGAAAGATTGAGTTAACGCTATCGCCAATGCTTGCCATTCCACATGTGGCTTTCGCTATCGGCTTTGCTTTTCTGTTTAGCCCAACGGGGCTTGGCGCAAGAGCCGTACATCACTTGCTCGGCGAATCGGCAACGAGCTCTGAATTGGCGTTATTGGTAAAAGACCCATACGCGTTCGGCTTAATCATTATGCTCGCACTCAAAGAAGTCCCCTTCTTATTGCTGATGAGCATTTCGATACTTCAGCAAATTGATGTAGAGCGTATCACCAAGGTCAGTGCATCACTCGGTTACAGCCGCGCTCAGATCTGGTGGAAATGTATTTTCCCACAATGGTTTACTAAGCTTCGTTTCCCAATGCTAGCGGTACTCGCTTACAGTGTCTCGGTTGTCGATATTGCTCTGATCATAGGCCCAACCAACCCGCCAACCTTTGCCGTTTTGGTATGGCAATGGTTCAACGATCCTGACCTCAACCTACTCCCGCGAGCTGCTGCTGGTGCCATCGTTTTATTTGGTTTAGCTTCGTTGATCATCGCCTTGGCGCGTTTAGTTGAATGGGCAATTCTTAAGTACTTTCGAACTTGGCAGTATTCAGGAAGAACAGGGGCTAACTTGCCGGGGAAAACAGTATTCACAGTGCTTGCTAGCCTTTCATTGCTGATCATTCCTTTAATGGTAATTTGGAGTGTTGCTCAGCGTTGGCGTTTCCCTGATTTACTGCCGAGCCGCTACAGCATGCGCTTCTGGGAGCTCGAGTGGGATGGCATCATGAGCACCGTTGGTCAAAGCTTATGGATTGGTCTGATTGCTGCTTCAGTCGCTCTGCTACTTGCGCTAGTTGCTCACGAATACAGAATCAAATACAAGTGGCAAGTTCCGGGCTTCATTATCGCTATTCCAATGTTGATACCACAGCTCTCGGTGTTGTTTGGTATGCAGGTCACGACCCTCTACATCGGCAGTAGTGCCTATGAGTTCTGGGTGATTTGGGCGCATGTTTTCTTTGCTTTCCCGTTTGTGTATCTGTCTTTGGACGGCCCATGGAAAAGCTTCAATGATGGGTTGATTAAAGCATCGCTGAGCCTAGGTAAATCGCCATTTCAGAGTTGGTATTCAATCAAACTACCAATCTTACTTCCTGCGATTGCCTTTGCTTGGGCGGTCGGAATCAGTGTGAGTTTGGCTCAGTACTTACCCACCTTGATGCTCGGCGCGGGCCGTATTAGCACGATCACCACAGAAGCCGTTGCCCTAACCAGCGGTTTCGACCGCAGGGTGACAGCAATCTATGCCATTTGGCAGGCTCTATTGCCTCTGTTCTTTTTCTCTTTAGCGATATTAGTCAGCCGACTTCAACTTAGATATCGCCGTCTTACTTTTAAAGGTTTCCTAAGTAATGAGTCTGTACCTCAACGACCTCGCCATCCGTAAAACCGATGGGGATTCGCTGTTCTCAGCGCTAAACGTAACATTAGAATCGGGCCAAATACTGGCTTTGATGGGGCCGAGTGGCTGCGGAAAGTCGACCTTGCTGGATGCGATTGCTGGTCACTTAAGTGAAGAATTTTCGTATTCTGGCACCGTTGTATTGAACGATATTCAGTTAGACGACTTGCCTTCACATCAGCGTGAAGTCGGTATTTTGTTTCAAGATGACTTGTTGTTTCCGCACCTCAAAGTATGGGAGAACTTGGCGTTCTCTCTGCCTAATTCAATTAAGGGCTCCGCTCGTCAACAGCAAGCAATGGCTGCGCTAAAAGACATTGAATTAACTCACTTGGCAGAGTCTTTCCCGGATCAAATATCTGGTGGTCAACGCGCAAGAATAAGCTTAACTCGTATGTTGTTAGCCAAGCCTAAGCTAGCCCTGCTCGACGAACCGTTCAGCAAACTGGACCAAGAATTAAGAGCACAATTTCGCGATTGGGTGTTTGAACAGCTGACCAAAGCGAATATCCCAACATTAATGGTCACGCACGACGAAGCCGATGTACCTCAAGGGGCAGAAGTGCTGTCTTGGCCATGGAGAAGTAACCATGCTGGATAAGTACTCCATTAAGGTCATTAAGTGGCCATTAAATCAATCGGCTAAGTTACTGAACCAATTGGGTATCACTGCCAATCAAACCACGTTATTCGGATTTCTGGTTGGGTGTTTAGCATTTCCAGCGTTAGCATTTCAGCAATACGAATGGGCGTTGGGGTTTATTGTATTTAACAGGGTTTGCGACGGGCTTGATGGAGCCTTGGCTCGAATCCAAGGCATTAGTGATGCGGGCGGTTTCCTCGATATCAGCCTAGATTTCCTATTCTACTCGTTGATCCCTTTTGGATTTGTCATTGCCAACCCAGAACATAACGCCATTGCCGGTGCATTTTTGATCTTCTCTTTTATCGGCACAGGCAGCAGCTTTTTAGCGTTTGCGGTTATGGCAGGCAAGCGAGGCATTGAAAACCCAGTCTATAAGCATAAGTCTCTGTACTACATGTCAGGGCTAACCGAAGGCACTGAAACCATCGCTTGTTTCATTGCTTTCTGTATTTGGCCTCAACACTTTGCGGTTATCGCTTACACCTTTGGTGCAGCTTGTTGGCTAACCACGTTCATGCGTATTTATTTTGGTTTCCAGACTCTCAAGAATCAAACCACCGAATATTAGTGTCGAGATTCCTCATAGACAAAAACGCCGCTCAAATGAGCGGCGTTGTTATATTCTAGCTAATACTTGAAGCCAATTAGGCATCTGCAGAAGCGCTAATTTTAAATCTCAGAACCTTCAGGCTTGAATCAAGGTCGACATCGACAAACTCAGGCGGGTTGTCCAGACGCTCAATGAATTCAACGCTTGGTGCTTCTTCTGCCATCGTCTCAATCAGGAAGTTTGGTGAGACTGCTGGTGAGTTCACACACGCAATCACCTCACCGCCTTCAGTTAGAAGTTCAGGCAAACGACGTAAGATCTTTTTGTAATCTTTGGTTAGAGCAAAGCTGCCTTTTTGGAACGAAGGCGGATCGATGATAACGAGCTCGTAAGGGCCGCCCTTCTTGATTTTTCCCCACGACTTAAAAATATCGTAGCCAAGGAAGTTAACCGAGCGCATATCGTGATCATTCAGACGGTGGTTATCGCGGCCTTTATTTAGTGAGCCGCGAGACATGTCCACGTTCATACATTGACGAGCGCCACCAGCGATAGCCGCGACAGAGAAACCACAAGTGTATGCGAACAGGTTAAGAACGTTCTTATCCTTGGCATTATCTTGTACCCACTGACGACCATTACGCATGTCTAGGAACAAACCGAAGTTCTGATTACGGCCAATGTCTAATTGGTACTTAAGACCGTGCTCAACCACAACCGGAGAATCATTCAACTCGCCCCATAGAACCTCTGAAGGCGCGCCATCAGCATAACGGTGTTGCAGAACAATGCTTGTGCCCTGCTTTGATTGCCAGATATCTTTGTTGGTGAGTTCAACCAATCCAGCTTTTAGAGATGACAAGAATTCGTCGTCTACTTCTTTAAACACGTTAACCAGTAGCTGTCCATCAACCCAATCACATGTCAGTTGCTCTAGACCAGGCCAAAACTTACCGCGGCCGTGGAAAATACGGCGTAGCTCGTTTGGTACTTCATTAAGTTGCTGTTCAATATGATTAAAAAACAGAGGTAAAGCTGATGCTTCCATTATTTCACTCACTTAGTGTTTAGCTTTGGCCAAGTTAATGACCAAGGTTCAAGCCAACTGTCCAAACCGTTCGACACGGTTTCTTGATGCCACTTCTCTCCCAAAGAGTCTAAGCTCCTTGGGTCACAGACATATTCGTAGGCTTGTGATTGATAGGTAAATCGAATCGCAAAGGCATGCAGATAACCTCTGTCAGCCTCACTCGATGGATTATAAATAGGGTCACCAACAATGGCTGAGCCGATCGACTTCATCGCGACACGGATCTGGTGAGTTCGCCCCGTATAGGGTTTGCATAACAGCAGACGCTCACCGGGTTCAGCCGTTGCTGATAAAAACTGAGTAATCGCAGGGTTCTCTTTGGATGTCAGAAGTTTCCAACTTGAGCGTCGTGAGCGCTCCATGTCTCCTGAGATCAAACCTTGCTTTTTCTTTGGCTTCTTAGAACCGATCGCAAGGTAGTATTTCTCTACTTCACGCTTTGCAAATAGCTGTGAAAGCTCGCTCGCTGCCGACGCATTTTTTGCCAACAGCAGAATGCCCGAGGTCATTTTATCAAGTCGATGAACGAGATACAGCTTAGGCTCATTAATTGCCTTAGCAACTTCTTGAAGCAACATGGTATCGCCATCGTCTTTGTGGACGCTGACTCCAGGATGCTTATTGATAAGTAAAAAATCAGAGTGGTTCAGAAGAATATCGAACATGTAAAGGCTAGCTCCATTGTAGAACGTGGAGTATACCGCGTCTGAACCCAGATTCCAGCTACGAAAAAGCCCAACTCACTCAATAAACATTGAATCGTTGGGCTTCTTTTCAGCAAGTAGCAATCAGTGCTTGGTCTTTACTCGATTACCAATAGGCAAATAGAACCAAACCACCGCTTTACGCCAGTTTAAACTTACCGACTAATGCTTCTAGCTCAGCAACCTTAGCGTTCAAGCCTGATGTATTTTCAGAGCTACGAGTTGCTAGCTGCAGAGATTGCTCAGAGATATCGCTAATCGCGGTAATGTCCGCTGCAATTTCTTTGGTCACAGCCGTCTGTTCTTCTGCCGCAGTTGCAATAGAGTTGACCATGCTTTGTACATTGCCTGCACCACTTACAATCGCTTCTAGCGCAGAAACAGCGCCTGAGCTTTGCTCGACGCCAATCTCAACTAAACGACAGTTGTCTTGGGTGGAAGTCACCGCTTCTTGAGTGCCCGATTGAATAGATTGAATGATACCCGAGACTTCTTGTGTCGCTTTGGTTGTTCTTTCTGCTAGCGCTCGCACTTCATCGGCTACCACAGCAAAACCACGACCAAATTCGCCAGCACGTGCCGCTTCAATTGCAGCGTTAAGAGCTAACAGGTTGGTTTGCTCAGCAATGTCTTCGATTACCTTGATAACGCTACCAATCTGCTCACCATGAGAACCCAGCGTGTTCATCTGTAGCGACATGTCACTCATTTGAGTCGACACTTGTTGAATACTCGCCACCATCTCAACAATCACGTTGCGGCCATCTTCTGCAGACGTTTCAGAGCGACGCGCTTCTTCATAAGTAGAAGTACCTTGTTGAGCCACTTCAGAAATGGTCAAACTTAGCTCTTCAGCAGCAGTTGCAATCAAGTTAGCTTTGTCTGCTTGAGCTGATGCACCAGTAACGATGTCTTGGCTAATAGAAGAGAGCTCCCCTGTCACAGATTGAACTTGATGAGTCACAGACGAGATAGAACCTAGTAGGTCTACTAGCGATTTCTGCATCTGGTTAATCGACTTAGCAAGCTCAGCCAATTCATCACCAGAGTCATCAATAATATCGCCTGCCGTTAGGTCACCATTTGCAACACGTCGTGCTACTTGTTCAACACGAGTCAGGCGGTTGGTTATAGAGCTAGACAATACGTACGCAATCACACAACCAAAGACTATCGCAATAGCAGACAACACCATGATGGTGCGCTCGATGGTAGTAAACGTATCGGTTAGTGTCAGTAGTGACTGTTCTGTATCTGCGCGTTCACTTGCTGATGCTTGATCCAGCAAGTTCTCAATAGGGATAAGGTTGCTCTCATACAAAGATCGTAGCTGTTGAATGTTGGCTAGTAGCGCAGCTTCATCATTGATCTTTGGCACAAGCTTTGATTCAAACTCTTGAGTGAAACGCCCCATCAGGTCTTCAATTCGCTGAATACGGCGGTGGTCTTCCGAACCTCTACTCTCCAACCGCTTCGCCTGCTCGATTGCTTGGGCAAATTCGTTCTTATTGGTTCGATAATCGTTCAGCGCGTTATCAACCTGAATGATCGCACCCAACGCATCTCGGTAGACATCCCCAGCTTCATCTATCAAAACAAGATAGGTAACAGTGCCCGGTACATCGTCCATTCTGATCTCATCAGCACTTTTATGAGCGCCAATAACCTCTATCCATACAATACTGACTAACGTGACAAGCACCGCCAATATAGAGCCAAAACCGGCATACAGTTTCTTTCTCACCGATAATTTCATACAACACCTACCTAAATAAAATACGGCTTAGAAAACCTTTAATATTCAATATATCGGCTAGCGCACGGATAACTTGAGTGAATAGACGACATTTATTTTCCATCAATAATTAAGTTTTGGACATAAAAAAACGGGAGCCAATGGCTCCCGTTTCTTAACTTACTTTAACTCGCGATTCTAGCTTCTAAGAATTATGGTTTCTTAGAACTATAGCTTCTTAGAGATAAGCGCAGAACCAGCAATAATACCAATACCTAGTAGCATGATTGCACCTTTACCACTGTCGAAGCCAGAAGAGATACCCATGAACGCTACGATAGCGATAGCTACTGGGATGATGTACTTAACTAGTGTGTACCATAGACCGAATAGAGGGAAAGATACTTCACCGTCGTTAGTGATTTCTTTCTCAAGGTCTGCACGGTTTAGTCTCCAACCAGCGAAGATACATACCAACATACCGCCAACGGCTAGGAAGATCTTATCAGTTAGTAGGTCGAAGATATCGAATGCGCCAGTACCGAACAGTGTAGGACCGAAGCCACCAAGTGATAGAGAAGCGAAGATACATAGAATCGCCATTACTACACTTGCAGACAGTACTGCAGTCACACGCTTCATGCCTTTCTCATCGATTAGGTAAGAAACCACAACTTCTAGTAGAGATACTGAAGAAGTCAGTGCCGCAACACTTAGACCAACGAAGAACATTAGAGCGAATAGAAGACCAACTACGCCGCCCATTTCAGCAAATAGCTGAGGAACAACAACGAATACTAGACCAGGACCAGCTGCAGGTTCCATACCGAATGCGAACATTGCAGGGAACATTGCAACACCAGCTAGGATAGCAACACCTGTATCCATAGCTGTAACCATAGCCGTAGTTTGAACTAGGTTCTCTTTCTTCTTAAGGTAAGAACCGTAAGTCAACATACAACCCATACCAAGAGATAGTGAGAAGAATGCTTGACCTAGTGCAGCTAGGATTACACCGCTGTCTACTTTAGAGAAATCAGGGCTGAATAGGAATTCAAGACCAGCCATCGCGCCCGGAAGCATGATGCCTTTGATTGATACCACGATAAGGATAATGAAAAGAAGTGGCATCAGGATCTTACCCGCTTTCTCAATACCACCAGAGATACCCTTCATAACAATAACAATGTTAAGTAGTAGGTATAGGCCCATCCACATAAGTGGTTGAACTGGGTTTGAGATAAAGCCACCGAAGCTGTCACCGATTGCTTCAGGTGCATCTAGTAGACCACCAGCAATCTTACCGATGTATGCGATAGACCAGCCACCTACTACAGGGTAGAAACCCATGATAAGTAGACCACTGACTACGCCGATAACACCAGCGAACGTCCAACGACGGTCAGTTGTTTTGAATGCACCTACTGCTGATTTTTGCGTATGACGGCCAATCGCAAATTCAGTCAGCATTACACTGAAACCGATGAAAATTACAAAAAATAGGTAAATTGCAACGAATGCACCGCCGCCACTTTCGCCTGCTGTGTAAGGGAATTTCCAAATGTTACCTAGACCAACAGCAGAACCTGCTGCAGCCATTACGAATCCTAACTTCGAACCCCAGGTATCGCGGGGTGTTGTGGTTGTATTACTAGTAGCCACGTGTACTCCAAACTTTTGTGTTATGTGATGTTGTGTTTTGCTTTGGGTGGCGTCTTTAAAAGATAAGGCGTATAAAAAAATTTACACACCTAAAAGATTTGATTGACGCTCGTTATCTGGCAAGTAAACCAGTTTAAGAATAAAATTGGAAGCCCGAACCGTACATATTTCGTTACCAATGTAAATTTTTATGGTTAAATGCCGCCTTTTCATACAAAACAATCGTTTTCGTCTTAAGTTAACCAAAACTTAACAACTATAACCTGTTTACAGCTTTAGCTCTAATTTGTAAATAGTTGATTCCTTAAATTCCCATATCCGCAAAATAGCATTACTATCTAAGTGTCTCTTTTTTCGAGTATTCAATGTGGAAAAGCTCTACCATTTTTTAACTTTAGCTTCTGTCGCTTTATACTGGGTGCTTGTAGCCGGTGTGACTTTCCGTGTCGTGCTAAAACGACGCTCTGTCAGCGTTTCTCTCGCGTGGTTGATGGTTATCTACATTATCCCAATTGTAGGTGTCGCTTGTTACTTCCTTTTCGGAGAGCTAAACCTAGGCAGAAAAAGGGCTGAGCGCGCTCACCGTATGTTTACTCCGTTTGGTGATTGGTTCCGAAAACTAGATGATTGCCAGCTCCACCTACCAGGAAAGGTCGGCTCCCCTATCCACAAGATCGATGAACTTTGTAATAATCGGATGGGCATTCCTGCACTCAGCGGAAACACACTTTCACTGCAAGCGTCTCCCAATGAGATCTTACACGCAATTATCGAAGATATAGAAAATGCCCAAACCAGTATCAAGATGGTTTTCTATATTTGGCACCCTGGAGGCTTAACGGATTCGGTTGCTTCCGCACTCATTCGAGCTGCGAAACGTGGTGTGGATGTTAAAGTCTTGCTTGATTCTGCAGGTAGCCCGCGCTTTTTCAAAAGCCACTGGCGTTCAATGATGAAAGACGCCGGTGTGCAAGTTGTACAAGCACTAGAGGTTAGCCCTTGGCGTATTTTAATACGCCGCCTAGATCTAAGACAGCACCGTAAGATCATCGTCATTGATGAAACCATTGCCTATACCGGCTCAATGAACATGGTTGATCCTGCTCACTTCAAACAGAGCTCAGGTGTGGGTCAGTGGATTGACGTAATGGTTCGTGTAACTGGCCCTACCGTTAATGTGCTGTCAGCCATTCATGGTTGGGATTGGGAAGTGGAAACAGGTGAACGAATCCTTCCTGATTTACCAGAGTGTCCGGTTGAAGAGGTAATGACGCATCATCCAGTTCAGGTAGTACCATCAGGCCCGGGCATGCCGGAATATTTGATCCTACAAGTTCTGACCATTGCGATTAATCAGGCAAACCATTCCGTTCGTATCACTACACCCTACTTTGTACCGAGTGCCGATTTATTAGAAACACTCAAAATGACAGCGCAACGCGGTGTAAACGTAGAACTGATCATCCCACACAACAACGATTCATTGATGGTTAAGTGGGCTTCGCGCGCGTTTTATACTGAACTGCTTGAAGCTGGCGTGAAGATTTACGAATTTTACGGCGGGCTTCTTCACACCAAGTCAGTGGTGATTGATGAAGAGTTCTGTTTAATCGGAACGGTCAATATCGACATGCGCAGCTTATGGCTTAATTTCGAAGTGACGCTAGCCGTTGACGATGTGCACTTCACTCAGCAGCTATCTGAACTTCAGCAATCTTACATCAAGTCATCGCACCCAGTAGAACTCGAGCAGTGGGAGCAGAGAAATCTGCGTAACCGCTTCTTCGAAAGGTTGTTCTATCTGTTCAATCCACTGCTGTAATCCAATCAATGGGTCCATGCCGACTCATCTCTCACTGCCTATCTGATTTTTAACCTTTCACGATAAACGACGTGAAAGGTTAAAAAGAGAAAGAAAAGCATAAAAACTCCCGCTTCACTCTTGCTTTGAAGGCTATTGGCATGTTTTAAATAGGACATAACCGATTGATAAGGAATTCACAGCATGTCCGAGAACAAAACCACTAAGCTGATCACTGCAGGTCGTGATAAGAAGTGGACCAATGGTGTCGTTAACCCACCAGTACAGCGCGCTTCAACTGTCGTGTTCAACTCAGTAGAAGAAAAGCGCAAGGCTACGATTAATCGCGCCAACAAAACGCTTTTTTACGGACGTCGTGGAACCAATACTCATTTCGCTTTCCAAGATGCCATGGTTGAAGTGGAAGGCGGCGCTGGCTGTGCGCTCTACCCTTGTGGTACGGCCGCTATTTCTAATGCCATCCTCTCTTTTGTAGAAACTGATGACCATATTCTGATGGTCGATACCTGCTACGAACCGACGCGTGATTTCTGTGACACCATCATGAAAAAGATGGGAGTCGAGACGACTTACTACGAGCCAACGATTGGTGAAGGCATCCAAGACCTTATTAAGCCAAACACTAAGGTTCTGTTTACCGAATCTCCGGGTTCAGTCACCATGGAAGTTCAAGACATTCCAACGCTTGCGCGTATTGCTCATGAACATGACATCATCGTTATGTTAGACAACACATGGGCAGCCGGTGTGAACTTCTCACCGTTTGACTTCGGTGTTGATATCTCTATCCAAGCAGCGACTAAGTACATCGTTGGTCACTCTGATGTGATGCTAGGGACAGCGGTAGCCAATGAAAAATGTTGGGACCAACTAAGAGAACAGAGCTATCTGATGGGGCAATGTGTTTCGCCAGATGACGCTTACCTCGGCCTACGTGGTATTCGTACTCTTGATGTTCGCCTACGCCAACACGCAGAAAGCAGCTTGAAAGTCGCAAAATGGTTAGAGACTCGCCCTGAGGTTGACCATGTTCGTCACCCAGCACTAGAGTCTTGTCCTGGCCATGAGTTCTTTAAACGAGATTTTACGGGCGGTAATGGCTTGTTCTCTTTCGTACTGAAAAACTCCAACACAAAAGCAACCACAGCGCTACTTGATGGTATGACGCACTTTAGTATGGGTTACTCATGGGGCGGCTTTGAGAGCTTGATTCTAGCGAACGAACCGAACAGCTTTGATAGCCTAAGAACAGTAGCGAACCCTAACTTCGAAGGTACCTTGATTCGCGTTCATATCGGTTTAGAAGACGTTGATGATCTGATTGCAGACCTAGAAGCCGGGTTAGAGCGTTACAACGCCCTCGTTTAATTTAAAGCGTTAACAGACTCAGACCAAAAAGGCAGGATATTCCTGCCTTTTTCAGATTAGCGTATTAGACACATAGCTTTAAAAAGCTAATGAACGTTAAAACACGCCCAATTAAATATTTCAGTTCGATGTTCATTGAACATATACAAAGACTGATCCTTCACTGCAATAGCGTAGTCAATCGTCACCCCTTTATACTCACTGTAATCCTGATTGATAACGGGATCATGAAAAGGCGTCGCCGTTCTCACATCAAGGATACTCATCGACAGATTGTTTCCATCCAGTCCGTAGTAGCCGGAATAAAGGTTTTCCATCGTACTCTCGTTACCGTCTTGTTCAGTAATCGTCACAAACTCTCTAATGCTAAAAGTATGGTCAGACTGAAAAGTAAGGCTTATGCGCTCGTACAGTACTTGATATGGTTGGAACGCCTGAGATAAGAAATCCGTTTTGATCGTTTTACAGTGCCATCGAGTACCTGCTAATTCGTTTTGCTCTAACAAGAAGCTCGAAGCGGCGATTGCACAAAGAATGAGTAAGCCAATTAGTCGCAAAAGTAACTCCTCTTTTCCATGTACTGAGCAAACGAATCAAAAGACGACTCTACATTGAAAACCGAAGCACTATAATTCAGAGCCTCACCATCTTTCCTTTGAATCAACATGTATAACGCGTCATCTTCGGGTTGGTCGACTGATGGGTAAATACGGACAAAGACATCAACGTTGCAGTGGCTAGGTATCGCATCCGTTAGCTTTTGAGTGATCGCAGGCAACGAATAGGATTCATTGTGCGCAATATGGAAAAAGTAGTGATTGGTATTGTCTGTGTAGCTGTCGCGATATTCGGCTTTATCAATAAAATAAGGCAGTGGCGTATAATAGGTTTGGAAAAGGTTGAACGCCGTTACGACGACACAAATCAATGCGACTAAATAGCCCGCTTTAACAAGGTGCGTATTGCTTTTTGAGTTTGAAGATTCTAATTCAGCTGAGTTCAGTTCTTGGTAGGAAGACGTCTTGAGTTCTGAATCAGTGACCGTTGCCGTGTTAACGTCTGTAGAGGTTTCAGTCTCAGCCAACACTTCTGGCTCGACAGGCGAAGAGTTTGATTTAGATGCCTTTGCAGTCACTTGAGAAGGCACAGTTTTAGTTTTGCTAGGCTTTATCGACTCATCGATTTCAAGTGAATAGCCCGTTTTACTGACCGTGCGAATCGTCGCACAGCCACAAGTCACTCGTGATAGCGTTTTTCTAATCTTAGATATCACGTTAGTGAGCGCTTGCTCTGAGACAATCACATTACCCCAGCACCTATCAAATATCAGGCCTCGTTCAACACACTCACCAGCATTTTCAAGTAAGAACAGAAACACCTTACCTTCTATCGGCGCGATAGTTTCTACGTGGCCATCTTCTCGCACAAACTGCCTAAGCAAGGGATCATAAAGAGCATCACAGATTTGGTAGCTTTGTTGTTTCACTATCGTCTTCTAGGTTTGAATTTGGTTGCATATGATATTGAATAGTTTATAAATGACCAGTAAATTTTCCTATATTAACGCAATTATTTTTCGACGATAAATAACACTTTTATTTGTGCGGACAACCTACGGTATGGTCATTAACCATGCCTGTCGCTTGCATGAACGCGTAACAGATTGTTTCCCCTACAAACTTAAAGCCTCTCTTCTTCAAAAACTTACTCATCGCTTTAGATTGCTCGGTAGAAGCGGGAACTTGAGACATCTCAGTCCATTGATTCACGATCACCTCATTATCGACAAATTGCCATAAGGCATTAGAAAGAGAGCCGAACTCTTTCTGTAATTCAAGCGTTGCTCGTGCATTGTTGTATACCGAAGCAATCTTGCCCTTGTGTTTAACCACATCGAAGTTTTCAATGATGTGCGGCACGTTGTCTTCATTCAACTCAGCTAGCTTGTTTAGATCGTAATTATCGAACGCGGCACGATACCCTTCACGCTTTTTCAGGATCGTAATCCAACTCAGGCCCGCCTGAGCGCCTTCTAAAGTAATGAACTCAAACAGAACTTGGTCATCATAAACAGGCACGCCCCACTCTGCGTCGTGGTACTCCCTTTCAAGCTCATGTTTAAGCGCCCATGCACACGTTCTATCTGATGTATTTACGTCCATTTTTGTATTCTCTTTTTAACAATCGGTATATAAAAATAATGCCCCAATTAGGGGCATTATTTCAAAAGTCAGTTGACGTTAAGCCACTTCAATTTTATGGAATAGACGATACAACACAGGTACTACGATTAGCGTGAGTACAGTCGCAAAGCCCAAACCAAACATAATGGTTACTGCCATCGGCTTGAAGAAGATATCCGGTAGTAGAGGGATCATACCAAGAATGGTGGTGATCGCTGCCATACATACCGGACGAACACGACTCAGTGCCGCATCAACAACCGCGACATACGGATCTTTACCAGATTTCATCTCAATCTCAATTTGATCAAGCAGTACGATACCATTCTTCAGAAGCATCCCAGATAGACTCAAGAAGCCCAACAGCGCCATAAAGCCGAATGGTGTATTCAAGGCTAACAAGCCTGTCGTCACCCCTATCAACGCCAATGGAACCGTTAACCAAACAATCAGAGGCTCTTTCACTGAGTTAAACAAGAACACAGTGATTAAGAACATGAACAAGTAACCCAGAGGCATGGTTGTGAACAATGACGCCTGTGCATCTGCTGACGACTCATATTCACCACCCCATTCCAATGAGTAACCCGGCGGCATCTCAATCGCTTCAATCTGTGGTTGTAAGCGTTTCTGTAGAGTTGAGGCCGTCTCTTCACCCAATAGATCAGGATCCGCCATTACCGTCAGCATACGCTTACGGTTCTTACGGATGATCAGTGGATCTTCCCATTCGAGCTCGTAACCTAACGTTACTTGTTGGAGTGGGATGTACTCACTTAATGCTGGGCTCCAGATCTTCATGCCTTCGATGTTACGAATATCGACACGCTCATCTTCAGGTAAACGAGCCACAATCGGCATCAACGTTGTACCATCACGATACACACCAATCGACTTACCAGAGAAAGACATTGCTAGGAAATCGTCAACGTCAGATTTGGTAATACCATAACGACGCGCTTGGCTTTCATTGAACTGAGGCTCTAATACCTTAGTTCTTTCACGCCAATCGTGACGAACGTTAAACGCGCCTTCATCAGCACGCATGATGTCCATCACTTGAGCAGCGATTGAACGTAAAACCGTTGGATCTGAACCCACAATTCGCGCTTCAATTTTCGCACCGCCACCAGGACCTAATTCGATCTGTTTAAGCTTGTAGTCGATCTCTGGGAACTGACCATTTACATGATCACGGAAGCGCTTCATTAACCCTTCAAGCACTTCATAACTTTTCACACGAACCGTTATCTCGCCGTAAGCGCTATAACTTTTCTCTGGCGCATAAGTCAGCATGAAACGTTGCAGACCTTTACCTGCGGTTGTCGTGATGTGCTCAACTTCGTCCTGCTCTGCTAACCAACCTTCAAGCACTTTAAGCTTGGTATTGGTCGCTCGAATATCGGTACCTTCCGGCATCCACACATCCACTTGGAACATCGGTGTGGTTGAAGACGGGAAGAAGGCTTGCTTAACGAAACCAAAACCGTACACACTCGCGCCTAAACCAATAATCAGAACAAACATGGTTAACCAAGCACGCTTCATACAGAACTCGAGGAAGTTTTTGTAGATAACAAAAACCATCCCGTTGTATGGGTCCTTACCTTCGTTATCTGGGTCGACCTTCTGACCTTTAAAGAACATGTCGGCAAAGAACGGTGTGAGCGAGATGGCAGTAAACCAACTCAGCATCAAGGAGATCAGTAGCACCGTGAACAAGGTGCCACAGTATTCGCCTGTTGAATCTTCAGATAAACCAATTGGAGCAAACGCAGTCACCGCAATCACCGTCGCACCAAGTAGCGGCCATTTGGTTTGGGTTACGATATCTGTGGCGGCCTGCATCCGGGTTCGCCCCTTCTGCGTGCCGATCAATATCCCTTCCACCACCACAATGGCATTATCCACCAGCATCCCCAAGGCGATAACCAACGCGCCCAGTGAAATACGTTGTAGGTCGATCTTGAAGTACTGCATGAAAATGAAGGTACCGAATACGGTCAATAGCAGTATCAAACCAATCAATAGGCCCGACCGTAGTCCCATGAAGAACAGTAACACCACGATTACGATCGCAACCGCCTGCCCTAAACTCACCACAAATCCGCTTACCGACTTGTCTACCTCTTTGGGTTGGTTGTAAACCTCGGAGATGTCGATACCGACGGGTTGTTGATATTTTAGTTCGGCCAGTCTTCGGTCAAACGCTTCACCCACCGCTACTACGTTCACGCCTTGCGCAAAAGAGACACCAAGGTTAAGTGCGAGCTTGCCGTTATAGCCAATGATGTTACTTGGCACTTCAACATAACCACGAGTTACATTCGCCACATCTTTTAGATAGATGAGACCTTGAGCGCCACCTTCTGTCAGAATCAAATCACCAAGCTGTTCAACATTCTGGAACTCACCCGTTGGATGGATTCGAATGTACTCGTCGCCAATTCTGACCGCACCAGCACTTGATACAATATTTTGAGTCGATAAAAGGTTAAATACTGTGCTTGGAGACAGACCCAGAGAGCTTATCCGTTTCATCGATATCTCAATGAACACTTGCTCTTGTTGTTGGCCGGATACCGAGACCTTACTGACCCCATCGACCAACTCGAGCTCTCGCCTTAGGTAATCAATGTAATCCAGTAGCTCTTTATAGCTGTAGCCGTCCCCCGTCACCGCCAGCAAAATACCGTAAACGTCACCGAAGTCATCGATGACTTGAGGGTCATTGACCCCGGGTGGCAGCTCCACCTTGAGATCATTCACTTTTCGGCGAAGCTCATCCCATATTTGCGGAAGATCATCAGGGCCATAATTATTCTTCATCGTAACCGTAACCTGAGACAGGCCACGGCTGGAGATAGAGTTCACTTCGTCGACATAGGTAAGCTGTTGAATCGCTTTCTCTAGTGGATAGGTAACTTCTTCTTCCACCTGCTGAGGCGTTGCCCCCGGGTATGAGGTCACGACCATTGCATCTTTGATGGTAAAGGCAGGATCTTCTAAACGCCCCAGACCGAAGAACGCAGAAACACCACCAATAAGAAAGATCAGAGATAGCATCCAGCTAATGACTTTGTTACGTATAAAGTAAGAAGCAACACCTGTGATCTGATCATCACCCTGTTGATCGTCATTTTGAGGCTTGTTATTTACTTCACTCATTGTTCGTCTCCTGAGACAATACTTCCACTGTCATCCCATCTCGCAATCGCGATACGCCTGCAACAACGACATGCTGCCCCATTTCCAGTCCTTTCATGACCTGCAATGTTTTCTGATTTGCTTTTCCTAATACGACTTGCTGTTTCGAGACGGTATTGTCGTCATTGAGCACCCATACATAAGAGTTTTGACGCGTTAAATCATCACCATCGGCATTAAATACCGCTTCAATTGGAATCAACACACCGGCTTTTAGCTCTAAGCCGATTTCTCGCCCATTTGAAGTCACCTCAACCGCCATACCGTCCAGAATCAAATCATCTTCAGGCATTGGCAAAGCAAGCGTCACCGTAAACGTGCCCGTACTTGGATCCGGTTCTGTTGTGAACTCCTTAATACCTGCCGTGTATTCATTGCCACTTGGCACTCTAACCACAGCCTCAACGTTCGATAACAGTTGTTCGCTCGGTTGGTTGACGTAGATTTGGTCAGGCAGCTGAATAACGACCTCAACATCTTCGACACTGTGGATGTTCACCACCTGTTGGCCTACCTGAATATTTTCATATTGGTCGACACTGACACGAGAAATAATCCCATCAACAGGTGCACGAAGCATGGTGAACGATAAGCGCAGTTTCGCCAGTTCCAACTCGGCATAAGCAATCTGGCGTTGAGCAGCAATTTCATCGAATTGCGACTTAGCCAATAAGCCTTTCTTCACTAGCGGACTCGAACGTCGGTATTGACTGTTGATTACCGTGTAACGCGCTTGAGCATTGTCCACATCCAATTGATAATCGGTAGGGTCAAGCTCGGCAATGATGTCCCCTTTGGAAACACGTTCACCTTCTTTCACATCTAACTTGAAGATTTCACCAGCTACCCGGAAACTGAGGTGAGCTTTCTCAGCCGCATTTGCTACCGCAGGGAAATAGAGTTTGTCGCTAAAATCGATGACTGAAATCTCGATAGCTTTAACCAAGGGCGTGTTATTCACTTCTACAGCTTGCTTATCTTCACAAGCTGTCAGTAAGGCTAAACACGACAGGCCAGCGGCCACTTTAAGTGTTTTCATGTTATAGCCCCCTTTCCTTGATCCACTCTCGAACTTTAACGCCCGATTCAAGACCATTGACGCCAGAAGTCACAATGCGATCGCCATCGTTCAATCCAGAGACTATATGACGTTTTTCATCGATGACAATGGCAACATTTTCAACAATGCCGTCGCTATTCACACGCCACACAGAGACATCATCTCCGTCGGTCATCATTGCCGACGTTGGAATTTTGGTGGCAGCCGCTAACGATGAAACGAGATTTACCGTGCCAGACATTCCGGGCAAAATACCCACATCGGTTGGCCTTTCCATTACCATGGTGACCTTGTATGAACCTGTTTTCGGGTCGGCTTCGGTATCCACTTCTTGGAAGGTTAAAACGTAAGAGTTTTCAGGAAACGCATCAAAAACCATGGTTGCATCTGTCTCGAACCCTGATGAAAAGCGCGTAATAAGTTGGTCGGGTAATAAGAAGACGACTTTAAGAATTTGATTGGTTTGAATGTTCATCACGCCTTGTTTAGCCGCAATGTATTCATGGTTTTCAGCCGGAATAATAGAAATCGTTCCATCGTAAGGCGCAACAAGAGTGGTATAGCGAAGGTTTGCTTTGGCTTGATTAAGCATCGCTTTAGCAGAATTGTGATTGGCTTTCGCTTGGTCGAAATCTTGCTCAGATACGACTCGGTCTTTACGTAGCTTAATCGAACGTTGGTATTGAACGTCAGCAAGCTTAAAGTTGGCTCTTGCTTGCTTCTCTAACAGCTGATATTCGTCGGGATTGAGCGTTGCAAGCCCTTCACCTTTACTGACCTTTTGACCAGATGTTACATCGATAGTCTGAAGTAGCCCTGGAACACGAAATGCCAGTACGGCTTTGTCACCCGCTTCAGTGGTGGCAGGAAAGCTACGTTCAAAGGCATTACTACCGACGGAAACGGTGAAGAGTTTGGCGGGTCTAGAATCAGGTTCAGGTACGGGAGGAAGCTCCTTACCACACCCAGACAACCCAGCTAAGGCTGTCAATAGGACAACGGAGGCTCTATACATTGGTGATCATCCATATCTATAAATATTTTTATAACATAGATTAATCACATGTAACTTACCAGTTATCGTAAGATTTATTTAGACAAAATTATTAAAAAAAATAACGGCTTGGAATAAATTTTCCTAAACCGTTATCTAATCTTTTTTAGACTTATCGTTACATGTTCTTAAATGCCCGGTCCACTTTGAACGTGTCGGAGGTCACATAAGCTTCCATGTTGCGGACACTGGTCTCTAACTTCTGGAAATCACCCTCTAAAGTGCCCAGTAACGACTCTGCCGTTTGCCCTTTTTCCCAAGGCTTTTGCTTGAGTGTGTGCTCCTGCTTGGCTTTCATCTCATCAACATAATGAGGTGGTTGTTTTTCAAGCATAAATGTCAAAGCTAAATACGCTAATAACACCAGAAAGCTACCACCCAGCAGTGCCGCAGAGATAACTAAGATGCGAACCAACCATACTTCAAGGCCAAAGTAGTTCGCTAACCCTGCACACACACCAGACAATTTGCCGTTAATCGTGTCGCGATACAGTTCTCTACTCATAGTTTCGTCTCCAGTTAGGCGACTCCGCATCCAGTATTTTTTCTAGCGTTTTCACTCGGTCTTGCATGGATTCGGCTTGCGCAGAAAGCTTATGCAAACGTTGAAGATCCGTTTCAGAAAGACCATTGCTGGATTTCTTCTTGCTGCGGTAATGTAAGAATAACCATAGCGGTGCCACGAAGATTAAAAAGACAATCAGTGGACCTGCAATTAGAAATGTTGACATAGACAACTCCTAAATTATTTATCGCGGTTTTCAACTTGTTGCTTCAGTTTCGCTAGCTCTTTTTCGATTTCATCTTGAGCTTGTAGCTCGGCAAATTCTTGGTCTAAAGATTTTGCGTTGCCAGTCTTAGCGTAAACGTCCGCTTCAGCTTCTAATTCATCCACTTTACGCGAGAATTGTTCAAACTTCGCCATTGCTTCGTTGGTTTTGCTTGAATGCAGATGTTTTTGAACATCACGACGATTGCTCGCTGCATTATTACGAATCATTAATGCTTGCTGCTTTGCGCGAGTTTCTGCAATTTTGGTTTCAAGCTTGCCGATCTCACTGGTTAGCTTTTCGATGGTTTCATGAACCAAAGTTTGCTCGGTGTGAAGGCTCTTGATGATGTCTTCAAGTTTTTGCTTTTCGATTAGCGCCGCTCTTGCCAGATCTTCACGTTGCTTAGTCAGTGCGAGTGTCGCTTTGTTTTGCCAATCTAGAATCTGAGTTTCGATAGCTTCAACTTTACGTGCTAACTCTTTCTTATCTGCGATTGCTTTTGCTGAGTTAGTACGAACCTCAACCAGCGTATCTTCCATTTCTTGGATAATCAGGCGAATCATCTTTTCAGGATCTTCAGCCTTATCTAATAGTGCACTGATGTTTGAATTTACAATGTCTGCAAAGCGAGAAAAAATACCCATGAGGAACTCCTTAATTACAATGATGGCAAATGCGTTTCAAATCGTTGTGCGACTTTATCAATCCACTTGCTCAAAAATTTACGTTTGTTGTTAAACCTACCATAAGTAATCCAAGTAGCGTGCCAACTTTTAATCCATTTATTATCAGTTACTTACAATAAAATGGTGATTAACCCGAACCATGCTATGATGAATTTAGCCAAGTATTGGTATTTTTCACCACTACGACTCTTACATGACTATCTCCAGCGATCAATTCATACAAGGACGCGCTATGCAGCAGAACCTCATTGGTGAATCACCTAGCTTTCTCTCTGTTTTAGATAAAGTATCCCAACTCGCACCAATAGAAAGACCCATTCTGATCATTGGCGAGCGCGGCACAGGTAAAGAGCTCATCGCACAAAGACTGCATTACCTTTCAAGACGTTGGGATCAACCTTTGATCTCATTGAACTGCTCAACCCTCAGTGAAGGTTTGATTGATTCTGAACTGTTTGGCCACGAGTCAGGGTCGTTTACGGGTTCGAAAGGTCGTCATCATGGCCGTTTTGAAAGAGCAGAAGGCGGTACACTGTTTCTGGATGAGCTGGCGACCACTCCCCTTGCGGTTCAAGAGAAGCTATTGCGGGTTATTGAATACGGGCAATATGAACGTGTCGGTGGGCAAAAGGCGCTAAGTGCCAATGTAAGACTGGTGTGTGCAACCAATGCCGACTTACCAGACATGGCATTAAAGGGCGAATTCAGGGCTGACCTATTAGATAGACTGGCGTTTGACGTCATTACTATCCCTCCTTTGCGTGAGCGAAAAGAAGACATCATGCTACTGGCCGAGTACTACGCCATTAAGATGTGTCGTGAATTGGAATTGGAGTTGTTCGTTGGCTTTGCCCCTTCTGCCGTTGAATCGCTTTTAGATTATTCTTGGCCAGGGAATGTACGAGAGCTCAAAAACGTCATTGAGCGAGCTATCTATCAGCACGGGAAAGATCCATATCCTATTGAATATTTGGTATTTAACCCATTTAAGCCCGCATGGAAAACAGAGCAAGATTCCTCTCCGGAAACTGGCAATGAGCCGTCTAACAGCCATACTTCATCAGAGAGCTTGTTTTCTTTGCCGCTTGATTACAAAGCATGGCAAGAACAACAAGACATCAAGCTACTCAACCAAGCCCTCAAACAGAGCAAATATAACCAGAAACAAGCCGCAGAATTACTTGGGTTAACCTACAACCAATTACGTGGAATGGTGAGGAAGTACGCGATTGTCGGACAAGCTAACGATAAATAGCTGTCCACACTTGATTATTATTTGGAGCCGAATAAATAAAATGTTAAATTGTCCGGATCTTGAGGCTCCTCTAACGCCTCGTTTCGAAAAGTATTTCTTTTTATGAAAGCACTAATAAGACTATCACTGAGCATCTGCACGCTGAGCTTTCTCGCTGGATGTGGTGAGAGTGTGAATCACGAGCAAATCCGTGAAAAAGGCTTCATTTATTGCGGCCAAGGTAATCCTAGTACCTTCAACCCACAGCTGGTTGATAGTGGCATTACCGCAGAATCGCTGAGTCCTCAAATCTTCGATACACTGCTCACTCTTGATCCGATGACGTACCGACCAAAACAGAACTTGGCGACAAGTTGGTCTGTTGATAAATCAGGTACAGAGTACACGTTCAAACTGCGCCCAAATGTTGCGTTCCAAACGACAGACTGGTTCACCCCTACTCGTAGCATGAACGCACAAGATGTGGTGTTTAGCTTTGAACGTGTCATTGATAGTTCAAACCCATTTCATTATGTGGGTGGTGGCCTATATCCGTGGTTTGCCGGAATCGACTTCAAGAACCTGATTGTCGATATCACCGCAGTCGACGACCTAACAGTGAAATTCCAATTAAGTCGCCCAGACAATTCATTTCTCAACAATATCGCCACCAGCTATGCAGTCATTCACTCTAAAGAGTATGCCAATAAGCTCATTGCTGCGGATGAGAAAAATCGAATCGATTCCAACCCTGTCGGCACTGGCCCTTTCTACTTAGATGAATACCAAATCAACGACCTAGTGCGCTTGAAAAAGAACAAGCACTACTGGAAGGGTGAAGTACAAATGGACCAAGTTGTGTTCGATACTTCGCAACGTGGAACAGGCACACTTGCCAAGCTTCTTCGCAGTGAGTGTGACGTGCTCAATTCTCCGATTTCTAGCCAAATCCCTATTATTCAGGCTCATGAAGAGTTGAAGATCTCTGCCACTCCGGCGGTTAATGTCTCTTTCATCGCGCTGAATACTGAGCACCCTGCACTGCGTGATTCTCGAGTTCGTAAAGCGCTCAATTTAGCCATCAATCGTCAGAACATTCTTGATTCTGTGTATTACGGTACAGGAACCAAAGCCTACACTTTACTTCCTCCTACTTCTTGGGCTCACCAAAAAGATAGCGTTCAAGTTCGCTACGACCGAAACTATGCAGTTGCGCTTCTCAAAGAAGCTGGCGTTGAGCCTGGGTTAGAGCTTTCAATGTGGGTACCACTAGAGCCACGCGCATACAATCCAAGTCCAAGAAAAACGGCAGAACTGATCCAAGCAAACTTAGCCGATATTGGTATTGAATTGAAACTCTATACCGACGACCGATTTGACCGCACACAGTTGTCCTCTATTTCCTCAACAGACTTGTTGCTTACAGGCTGGATAGGCAATACCGGTGATCCAGACAACTTCTTGCGCCCTCTGCTCTCATGCAGCTCTGAACGTGCAGGGTTAAACGTCTCGATGTGGTGTAATTCAGACTTTGATTTCCTTCTCGACTTAGCATTAGAGATCAATCAACAAAGGCACCGTGTGAACTTGTACCGACAAGCCCAAAACATTCTCAATGAAGAAGTTCCTGTGATTCCTCTGGCTCATGGTGTGCAATTTCGCGTGCACGATCGTTCGCTAACAGGCTTTCAAGCAAGTCCTTTCAATGCCCAACCTTTTGATCAAGTCAGAAGAGAGGTGCACTGATGTTTTGGTATACATTAAGACGTGTAAACTTATTCGTTATTACGCTAGGGATTCTGACCTTGGTGGGTTTTTCCCTGCTTCGATTAGACCAAACCTCACCTTGGGCAATTCAAGATTTTTGGCCCGGTTGGATTAGCTATATCACTGAATTATCGACGCTAAACTTTGGCCTAAGCAAACACGGTGTTCCTATCATCGATGAATTGGTCGTGGTGTTCCCTGCAACGCTAGAGCTGTGCTTCTTTGCCTTTGTGTTGGCACTCATCATCGGTATCCCTTTCGGCACCATTGCTGGAATGAGACAAGGTAAGTTTGTTGATACCACCATATCGTTCACCTCAATGGCCGGTTACTCTGCGCCTATATTTTGGGTCGCGTTACTGATGATCATGGTGTTTTCACTGCACTTTGAGATGTTCCCTGTTGGTGGCCGATACGACCTACTTTACGAAATTGAACACGTGACTGGCTTCGCGATGATTGACGCCTTTTTTGCCGAAGGCCGCTACCGTGCGCACGCACTACAAAGTGTTATCGAGCATATGGCGTTGCCTTGTCTTGTTTTAGCACTGGCGCCAACGACTCAGGTCATCCGATTGATGAGAGCGTCAGTAGCTGAAGTAATGACGCAAAACTACATCCGTGCAGCACGAATTAAAGGTCTTTCAACGAGAGAGATCATCACGCAGCACGTGCTAAGAAACGCGATACCTCCGATTATTCCAAAGGTCGGCGTTCAACTATCGAGTATGTTAACGCTTGCTATTATTACCGAGTCTATCTTTAACTGGCCGGGCATTGGTCGCTGGTTATTGGATGCCTTATCGAATCAAGATTACGTTTCAATTCAAGCAGGCGTAATTGTGGTAGCAACCTTGGTTTTAACCGCCAACATTATGTCCGATCTACTGGGCGCGATGATCAATCCACTGGTAAGGAAGGAATGGTATGCTAACAAATAACGTCTACCAAGAAGAACAGATTCCAACCCAGTTCGAGCGTTTCTGGCGCAGCTTCCGTAGCAATAATCTGGCTATGTTTGGCTTGTGGTGTTTGGTGCTTATCATTCTGGTCACCGTCACTTCACCCTGGCTAGCCCCGCATGATGCTCAAGAACAAACCGGTCACCTATTAACGCCGCCCTCTTGGGATCCAGCGGGAACGGTTGAATACTTTCTAGGTACGGATGACTTAGGCCGAGATATTCTCTCTCGCTTGATCATTGGCTCTCAGCTGACGTTTGGCGCCGCAGTGGTAATTACCTTTATCGCAGCCGTCATTGGTTGTCTGATTGGTGTACTTGCTGGTATGACTCGTGGGTTACTTTCAAGCACACTAAACCACCTGCTTGATACCGTTATGTCGATTCCATCTCTTCTGCTGGCGATTATCTTCGTGGCATTCCTTGGCTTTGGTGAGTTTAATATCTTGCTCGCCTTGTGCTTGGCACTGATCCCGCGCTTTATACGCTCGGTGTACATTGCCGTGCATGCTGAAGTAGAAAAAGACTATATTCTGGCTTCTCGCCTTGATGGTGCGAACGATTTTTACCTGCTTTGGAATTCAATCCTTCCGAACATTCTTACCGTGATCGCACTTGAAGTTACACTGGCACTGTCAGTCGCAATTCTTGATATCACGGCCTTGGGTTTCCTAGGGCTTGGCGCTCAAGCACCGAGTACCGAATGGGGCTCAATCTTGGGTGACTCGGTCGAGTTGATTTACCTTGCGCCATGGACAGTTACCCTACCCGGCTTAGCTATTATGTTTACAGTGATCGTGATTAACCTCGTCGGTGAAGGTGTTCGCCAAGCGCTAAATGCAGGAATCGAATAATGCCGTTACTTGATATTCGACATCTAACCATCGAGATTGAGACCCCTCAAGGGATGGTTAAAGCGGTAGATCGAATGAGTATTACCCTCAATGAAGGGGAAATTCGTGGCTTAGTAGGTGAATCAGGCTCAGGTAAGAGCTTGGTTGCGAAGGCTATCGTCGGAGTATGTAAAGAAAACTGGAAGGTTTCTGCAGACCGAATGCGCTTAGGTAATATCGACCTACTGCAACTGACGCCGAAAGAAAGGCGCCGAGTGATCGCCCGCGATATCGCAATGATCTTCCAAGAGCCATCGACCTGTCTTGACCCTTCTGAAAAAGTAGGCAACCAACTCGTTGAAGCGATCCCTTCCCATTCGTTTGAAGGTCGTTGGTGGCAACGATTTAAGTGGCGTAAGAAGCAAGCGATCGCGTTACTGCACAAAGTCGGCATCAAAGACCACTCTCGCCTAATGGACAGTTACTCTTATGAGCTGACAGATGGTGAGTGTCAAAAAGTGATGATCGCAATGGCGATCGCTGCCAAGCCAAAAGTCTTGATTGCTGATGAACCGACCAACGATTTAGATCCGATTACACAGTCTCAAATATTGCGTCTGTTGAGTCGTATGAACCAGATCAATAACACCACCATCGTGTTGATCGGCCATGACTTAACCACCATTACCCAATGGGCAACCCGCATTACCGTGATGTACTGTGGTCAATCGGTAGAATCTGCTGATACGCCGAAGTTGTTGGATGCACCTAAGCACCCATATACTGTTGCTCTGCTAAAAGCGATGCCAGATTTTAACGACTGGATTCCCCACAAAGAAAAACTCCAGTCTTTGCCAGGGTCAATTCCACCGCTGCAACATCTTCCTATTGGTTGTCGATTAGGGCCTCGCTGCCCATACGCGCAAAGGCAGTGTGTCGAGATCCCACACACTAAACGCATCAAGAACCATAAGTTTAACTGTCACTTCCCTCTGAATATGGAGAAGAAAAAGAAATCATGAGTGCATTATTAGAAGTCAGTGATTTGTCTAAAGACTTTACGACTCGCTCTGGTCTTTTCCGTAAAAAGATTCATCAGGCGGTGAAGCCAGTTAGCTTTTCGCTCGAGGCAGGCCAGACGATTGGTTTTATTGGTCAGAATGGTTCTGGCAAATCTACATTAGCAAGAATGCTCGCAGGCATGGTTGAACCAACCGCAGGCGAAATCCGCGTGAATGGCGAAAAGCTAGAACACAAAGACTACTCGACTCGTTGTAAGCTGATTCGAATGATCTTCCAAGATCCCAACACATCGCTTAACCCGCGTATTCAGATCGGTCGAATTCTTGAAGGTCCATTAAAGCGAAACACCAATATGCCACCAGAAGCCCGTATGCGTCGTGTGAAAGACACACTACTGCGCGTGGGCCTTCTACCGGAACATGCTTACTTCTACCCTCAGATGCTTGCAGCGGGCCAAAAACAGAGGGTTTGTTTGGCTCGTGCCTTAATACTTCAGCCATCCATCATTGTTGCTGATGAAGCTTTAAATGGTTTGGACATGGCAATGCGCTCGCAAATCATCAATCTGTTCTTAGAACTTCAAGAAGAGATGGGCGTATCGTTCGTTTATGTATCTCAACACCTCGGTATTGTGAAGCACATTACCGACAAGATCATTGTCATGCACGAAGGCAATGTGGTTGAGAGTGGGGAAACGGATCAAGTGTTGACCAATCCAACTCACCAAATCACCCAAAGATTAGTTGAGAGCCATTTCTCCAAAGCGCCGAACCACTAATCTGTAATCACGCTAAATTCAGCAGAGGGGAAAAGTATGTATCGAACAGCTTCAATGCTTCCCCTCTTGTTGGTACTGCTTTCCTTTAACGCGACAAGCACACCGCTCACATGGCTAGATAGAAGCTTCGTCGAAACTGCCTTTTATAACGTCGCGCTTCAACACGAATACTCCCAAGGCAGCAAACCGCTCGCCAAGTGGAAACAACCTATCAAGATTTGGATCGATCATAGAGTGGGCGATGAGGAACTGCATCAAGAGCTCACAGAGCTTCATATCAAACACTTATCTGAAGTCACCCAGCATCCGATAACAATCGTCAGTAAAGAGTCCGAAGCGAACGTTAAATGGATATACACAAGGCAGAGTCAGTGGATATCTGAGGCGAAATCGGTGCTCAAGCTCAAATCGACTCAGCATTTAAATAGCGCCATCTGTACGGCGGGTTATCGAACCAATTCTAAAGGTGAGATTGTTTACGCTGGGATTGTAATCCCGGTTGATCAGGCCAGATCGCGAGGTAAGCTGGTCGCCTGTATCGTGGAAGAGATCACACAGGTTCTCGGCCTGCCGAATGATTCAGATAAAGCCTACCCTTCTATTTTCAATGACCATACGCCAGAAGACTTATTATCGCCCTTAGACGTAGTGCTACTGCAACTGCTGTATGAACCAGAACTGAAAGCTGGAATGACAAAATCTGAAGTAAAACCTATCGCTCGAAAGATACTCAAGAGATACAGCAAAACAGGTGTGCTTCAACAAGCTTCTAAAGCCGCACAGCAAGCGCCTTTGTATCAGTTGATTGGGTATTGAAGAAAATACGTTGAAACAACTTAGATGGGATAATTGAATGATAGCGCTGCCTAAGAAAGGCAACGCTGACTTACGATGTTACTGTATTACGAAAGAACTAGCGCTTAGCTGCCTGCTTTTTCAATTCGAAGTCGAACTCATCCGGAAACAAGATAACGCCTTCTTCTTGCTCGTTCGGGAATACTACAACAGCAAGTTCGTCGTCTTCTAGACCGTTCGTCCAGCGACTGTGCCATTTGTTCAACGAAATAGACTCAGCTTTACACTCAGACCAATCACCCGTTGCCCATGATTCGGCGAACTCTTGGTTTGGCCATACTGGAACACAGTCTTCATCTTCTGTGTTCAGCATTACACAACCGTGTTCATCGGTTAAGATCCATACTTCACGGTTTGCTACGATTTCTTTCACACAGTATTTCAGGCGTTGCTCGCCCGTATACTTGTTGATTTCAGCGATTTTTTTATCGTCTAGCTGTGTAGTCATCTTAATTTCCTACTTTAGTCAGTAACTTTGCTCTTAAAGCTATTTTATGCCGAGTGTTTTTAACTTCAAACATTATCGATGAAGAAGAAAGTCTACTTCAAAGAAAAACGCCTGCTAAATAAGCAGGCGTTTAATATTAAGCGACTTGATTAAACAAGCTCACCTTGTAGCCAAGGCCAGCCTTGCTTCTTACGGCTTAGTGTATTTTCCATCATCAATACGCCGTCTTTCTCGTGCTTAACCAGTTTCTCAGCCCACTCACCTTTGTAAAGAAGGCGAGTTTGCGCAGTAGTGATGTCAGTTAGCATTACCGCAGCAAATGCTAAACCATCTTTCTCACAACGCTCTTCAAGATCAGCTTCTAGAGCTTCAATCATGCCGTCTACTTGCTCAAGAGTCGCAAGTTCAACTTGACCAACAACAACATCACGACCGTTGAATGGGTAGCCTTTAAGGTCTTTTTCTACTAGCTGTGCAGCAGATAGGCCTTCGATGTTTGTCTTAGCGATTAGAAGCGCTTTGATGAATGCATCAACGTCAGTTACGCCAGCAATTTCAGCAAGCTCAGCAACCGCGTCTTTGTCTTTTTGAGTACATGTTGGAGAAGCGAAACCCACTGTGTCTGAAAGAATTGCAGACATCATTAGTTTAGCGATTTGTTGAGAGATTGCGTGACCTTCAATCTTGAACATGTTGAAAAGTACAGTGTTTGTACAACCAACAGGCCAGATCCAAGCTTCCATTGGGTTTACTGTCATCACATCGCCTAGACGGTGGTGATCGACAATACCTACGATCTCTGCTTCAGCAACATCGTCTGGTGCTTGTGCTAGATCTGAGTAGTCTACTAGCCAGATTTTCTCACCAGCAACAGAAGTACGAAGCTCTGGTTTTTCAGCGCCAGCAACTTCTAGAATGTGTTGAGTTTCGCGGTTGATCTCGCCTTGGCGAATTGGTGTCGCTTCCTCGCCACGAGCTTTAAGAAGCTCTGTTGCAACTAACGCACTACAAATACTGTCACTATCAGGGTTTTTGTGACCAACAACTAAAATCATGTTTCTTCCTATTACACTAACAATTATGACTCTACCTTTAGAGCCTCTCTTTATTAGCCATACTTTACCTCATTTTTTTAGATTGGTCATGTTTCGTAGGTTTAGCCAATAATAACAATAGATAAAAAAACAACAAATGCAATTGATAATTATTATCATTCGTATATATTTATCTTAAGCCACTATTGTTGAGTAACACCTATGGATCGACTAATCTCTTTTTTGCCAAGCAGCAGCGCTGCGAAAACAACTCAGTTTTCACTCTCATTTAAGCGCCTGCTTTTACCCATCTCACTAGCAGCATTGGTTGCAGCCCCGGCTACACGAGATCTGACGGTGACCACGCTGTCAGATGCCTTCTGGGCAGTGTCTTGCTACGTTGCTTTAACTTTGGCTATTTACCACGGGTTAAGCCTTTACATCAACAAAGACAATGTATTCAACAAGCTTGTACATCAGTCTCGTTCAAACCAAGTGGTGTTTGCCGCTTTGATGGGCGCACTGCCCGGTTGTGGTGGTGCGATTGTGGTTACTACACAGTTTATATCCGGCAAACTTGGGTTCGGCGCGGTTGTTGCTGTACTTGTCTCTACCATGGGCGATGCTGCCTTCTTGTTGATAGCAAGTGAGCCTAAAACCGGTTTAGCTATGATGGCGATGGGCGTGATTGTGGGTACAGCGTCAGGTCGAATCATTAACCTATTCCATGCCGATGACTTCTTACGTCCAAAACAGGCTGAGCAAAATGAAGCCGTTCGCAGTTGCTCATCTCAATCCCAAGACAAAGAATCCGTCTCTAAAAAGGCGATCAACCTGCAAGGCTACCTATGGTCTGTGCTGATTATTCCCGGTGCTGCGGTGGCTCTACTTGGCTCTTTTCAAGTCGATGTCAACGAGTTGCTCGCGTTGCCTGAAATGTCGATGGAATGGGCGGGAACAATCTTACTGATTAGCTCAATGTTTCTATGGGGTCTGACCCGCGAAATTGAGGATTACAAATCAGCTGTGAGTGAGGACGAAAAATGTATGGGCTCTCATCCACTGCAAAAGACCGCTCAAGATACAAACTTTGTTACCGCTTGGGTGGTGGTTGCCTTCCTTTTCTTTGAGTTCGGCTCTGTAATAGCAAATGTCGATTTTGCGACGCTATTCTCAAGCTGGGGCATCATGCTCCCCCTGGCTGGCGTGTTGATGGGTTTGCTACCGGGCTGTGGACCACAATTATTGGTCACTAGCTTATACCTTTCAGGCGCACTACCACTTTCGGCTCAGGTAGGTAACGCAATTTCAAATGATGGTGATGCACTATTTCCTGCGATTGCGATGGCACCGAAAGCAGCACTGGTCGCAACCTTGTATTCAAGTGTGCCCGCTTTAATCTGTGCTTATGGCTATTGGTTTATGTTTGAGATCTAACGTGATCAGACTTAACTCCATAGGCTTCTGTAAGGTCGGTACTTTGTATCGGCCTTTTTGTTTCCGTCAGCCTAAGTCTTTCCACAGTTTTTTTGACCTTCCCTTCCTGATCCACTGTTTCTACTACTGCTCTCAAATAGCACGTTACAGCCTGTCTCAAAAACGCCCTCTATTAGCCCTGTACAATGCTTATTTAGAAACACCAACACAGATATCAAAAATACAAAAAGCCCCTGTAAGAGTACTTACAGGGGCTTTAATTCAAGCTTTAATCTTAGCCTTTAAGCGAGATGCTTAAGAAACTTCGATTGGACCACCGAATGAAGTTACTGGAGGCAGTTTGCCTTGGAACTTCTCGAAGTCTACCAAACATGTGTTTGCTGACGTTGCTTGAGCAAGTTCAGACGTACCGATATCTTGAGTCAGTGTGTTTGGATCGCCGTATGTATCTAGCGCGCCCACTTTCTCGTTGATCGGACCGTACCAAGCACCTTCTTCGATACGAACAACACCAGGAGCATAGCTATCCATTAGAACAGCACCCGCTAGTAGTTGACCACGGTCGTTGAACACACGTACTACATCGCCATCTTTGATGCCTTTCTTCTTAGCATCTACTGGGTTGATGTAGATTGGCTCACGGCCTTGTACCGCGTAAGTCGCACGCCACTCTTCAGATTCACACATCTGAGAGTGAAGACGCTTGTCTGGGTGACAAGATTGTAGCCAGTATGGGTGTTTGTCAGAGCCTGGACCACCGTGTGAACGTTCAGATTTCTCGAACCACATTGGGTGTTCTTGACAGTGCTCGTAACCCATGTTGCCAACAGTACGGCTTGTGATTTCGATGAAACCAGAAGGAGTACCTAGTGCGTTGATCTCTGGATCTTCACGGAATGAAGCGTGGCGAGTCCATGGCTTACCTTTACCGAAGTCTAGGAAACCTTTCTCCCAGAACTCAGCAAACTCAGGCATTTCGAAGCTGCCTTCGTTTGAAGCGCGACATTCGTCGTACAGAGATTTAACCCACTGCATTTCGTCCATACCACGCGTGTAATCGTCGTAGCGACCCCAACGCTTAGTCAGGCTAGACATGATCTCGAAGTCAGTCTTAGACTGGAACAGAGGATCCACTAGCTTGTGCATTGCGATCAAACCACGACCAGAGTACGCACCGTAACCATCGATATCGTTACGTTCCCACTGAGTACAAGCTGGAAGAACAATATCAGAGTGACGACAAGTTGCAGTCCAAGCGAAATCAACAGCCACTACAGTTTGTAGGCTCTTGAATGCTTTACGCATCTTGTTGCGATCTTGGTGGTGGTGCCACGGGTTGTTACCACTGAATACCATCATCTTGATGTCAGGCAGTGTCACTGTCGCGCCGTTTGCTTTGATCTTCTTACCTGGCTCTAGCAAGCTATCTACCCAACGAGCAACAGGGATTACGCGGCTGTAACCGTTGTAATCTGTGTTGGTGTACTTAGGCGTTTGACCTTGGTCGATGTTCAGCGGGAAAGAACCCGGAGCAGCGAAGCCAGTTGAAGATACACCGATACCAGAGTAGTGGTGACCGTAAGAGATACCACCGCCCGGAAGACCAATTTGACCAACCATTGCTGCGATAACTGCACACATCCAGTAAGGCTGTTCACCGTGCTCTTGACGTTGGATACTCCAACCAACAAGAATCTGTGTACGACCGTTAACCAGCATCTTAGCGAAGTCACGGATAGAGTCCGCGCTTGCGCCACAGATAGCAGAAGCCCACTCAGGAGTCTTCTCAACTTTATCTTTCGTTTCACCTTGAACGTACTTGATGAAATCTTCAAAACCTAGACAGTAAGTTTCGATGAACTTCTTGTCGTATAGGCCTTCGTTGTAAAGAACGTGAGCAACACCAAGCATGAACGCCACATCAGTTTGTGGGTTGATGTACATTTGCTCGTTTTCTAGGTAACGACCTGTTTTGTTTTTAACAGGGTCAACAGAAACAACGTTGATCTCTTTCTTAGCAACTTTTTCTTTCAGCTGTTCTAGGTATGCGAACGACTCGTGAGTCTCACATGTCCAACCTACTTGAAGGTTTTTAACTGGATCGTTACCCCAAAGAACAATGTTGTCACTGTTTTCTAGGATAAGTTCCCAAGATGTACCTTGAGCATATACTTCAGTAGAACCTAGCACGTAAGGCATGATCGTTTGACCAGCACCTGTCGAGTAGTCACCGATTTTCTTCACAGAGTAACCGTGAAGTGCCATTGCACGTTGCATGTGGTTAGTACAGCTGTGGAACTGACCCGTTTGTCTCCAACCAGTTTGACCTGTGTGAAGCGCCCATGGACCGTAATCTTTCTGTACGCGTTCTAGTTCGCGGTAAACAAGGTCTAGTGCCTCATCCCAAGTCACACGAATAAAGCGGTTGTTACCACGCGTATCTGCGCTGTATTTATGCTTTTTCAACCAATCCAGGCGAACCATTGGGTAACGCACACGTGATGGGCTGTAGATAATACCTTTAATACCTTTCAGCATCTCTGTTGGGTGCTGATCGATTTCTAGAGGTTTAATTTCTTGTACTTTACCCGCGTAAACGCGAGCTCGGAATGCACCCCAGTGAGAACCAGAGACTTTCCACGCGCCGTCTGTTTCTGCAGCTGATGCTGAAGCCGACGCCAATAAGCTTGGACCGATAACCGATGCCGCACTTGTCGTCGCGACACCTTTCAGAAAACTTCTTCTTGTAATTGCCATTGTGTTACTCCAATTGACGTCTTATTAGTGATGGCCTTCAGAAAAATCTGATGAGTGCTTCTGTAGATACTTAAGAACAAGTGCTTCTGTATCTGTATCGAAGTTAACGAATGCAATCATACCATCTAGCATGCCTACCCAACCGTTAGCGCTGAAGTGAGCTTCATCTGGCTGTGAGTGACACGTTGAACAGTTAGATTGGTACGCTTGACCAGCTGCGTTCCAGATTGGATCGAAGTTATCAACCATAGACTCTTTCTTCATCCAAAGTGCTAGGTTAACTTCTTCCCAAGGAAGGCCAGTTAGCTCATCTTCTTTCTTCTCACCAACAGTGATTACGTCACTTTGAGATACTTCTTTCGTCAAGATTGCAGTCGAGATGTTCATACCGAAGTCTTCTTGGATTACACGTCCGAAGCCTTTCGCTTTACGCCAACCGTCGATTTGAATCTTGATCATGTCGCCTTTTTCGTCGATCACAGCAACTTTACTTGCAGGGCTTAATAGACCCGCTTCAACTTCAGCTGTTTCATCTGTGTACATTGGTAGGTGACGAATAGAGATCACGTCTGAACCATTTGCGTAAGATGTGCTGCTTGCTACATTTTCTAGCTCGCCAACAATACCGCTTGCTGATGCCATATCTAATGGAAGGTTGTGAGCAATACCTTTGTGACAGTCAACACAGCTTTGATCACGCTCTGCCGCGTTCTTCATCTGGATACGTGCTGTTGGGCGCATGTTTTCGAAATCCATTGAATCGTAGTTGTGGCAGTTTTTACACTCTAGAGATTTGTTCGAAGAGAAACGATCCCATTCGTGTTTAGCCAGTTCGATACGACGAGCTTCGAATTTCTCAGGTGTATCTAAGTCACCAAACACTTGAGCGAATACTTCTTTAGATGCTTGCATCTTACGAGCAATTTTTGCTGTCCATTCATGTGGAACGTGACAGTCAGGACAAGTAGCACGTACACCAGAAGTGTTTTTCCAGTGAACCGTTTCTTGTAGTTCTACGTATACGTTGTCACGCATGGTGTGACAGCTTACACAGAATTCTTCTGTATTTGTGTGCTCTAGAGCTGTGTTAAAACCGCCCCAGAAAATAACACCGGCGATAAAGCCACCCATAGTTAGTACACCAAGACTGATGTGTACCGCTGGGCGAGTCATTGTGCGCCATAATTTAACTAAAAATGATTTCATGTTTAGCTCTCTTAAATATTGATTTTAAAAAATGTTGTTACTAGAGGGCATTACATGCCGCCGTGAGCACCAGGAGGTCCGAATACAAACACTTGCAGTGCCCAAACTAGGAAGCCGTAACCACCTACAAAAGCCACACTTAATATTGGAAAGAGAACCACCGCGATGAAGAGGAAAGACTTCCACTCCAACGAGCGTTTTTCGCCAGTTTCAATTTTATTAACATCACTCATACATTTTGCCTATTTTGTATTTAGTAATTTCGAGTAACCCATTCTATGGGGCTAAAGTTCTTAAGTATCTAACGACAAATTTTAGACCATACTCAAAGTAGGGTTCAATCAAATCTCCCGTTATAACCCTTGCTAATCAATACTTTTTTGAGCTCATCCAAAGTTGTTTTTAGTTAAACAAAGTTATTAAAAAGTATTAACAAATGTGAAGAATTAAGTATATTTCACAAATGTTAAACTCCAACACCTGCGCAACCATATTGTAACCAATTTTAACGTTTTACCTACTAAGTAGTAGCCAAAAATGCCTCAAACAACCAATATTTTGTGGTTTGATTGTTAAATTATTGAGTATTTTTTAAAGCAACGGCTGAGAAGCTGAAATGCATCATTTGGCACTTTCAGATATGATGGGGACCTACTTAAAAGGAAACATTATGCAAGACGTTATTGATATATCTTGGTGGCAGTTATTGTTCTTCAGCTCACTTCTCTTGCTACCCATTACCATCAACCACAAGTTAAAACTCGGCCTTGGCAAAGAGGCTTCTATCAGCATCATTCGTATGGTTATTCAGCTATTTCTGGTGGGACTTTACCTAGAATACTTGTTCACTTTGAATAGTTTGTGGGTCAATTTGCTGTGGTTATTTACGATGATTATCGTCGGTGCAAGCTCGATTGTTGAAAAATCTAGACTGCCAAGAAACCTACTTTTGGCTCCTGTCGCCGTTAGCCTTGCGGTAACTTGTGTACCTATTGTCTTGTTCATCTGCTTTTTCATCATTAAGCCGACACCGGTTTTTAACGCGCAGTACCTTATCCCAATCGCAGGGATGTTATTGGGTAATAGCTTAAGCAGTAATATCGTGGCATTGCAGAACCTGTTTAGTGCCTTTGAAACACAGAAATCAGAATATGAAGCAGCAATCGCGTTAGGCGCGTCTCCTACTTATGCTGCTGCGCCTTTTGTACGTAATGCGATACAGAAAGCGATGTCCCCTATCATGGCCTCTATGGCAACCACAGGCCTAGTAACGCTGCCGGGAATGATGACGGGGCAGATCTTAGGTGGTGCTTCACCGATGATCGCGATTAAGTATCAACTGATGATCATGCTGGCGATTTTCGTGATGATGAGCTGTTCTTTAGCACTTGCGCTTCACCTCTCATTGAAGACATCTCTGACCAAAGAAGGGCGAGTTCTCGCTCAAATACAGCCTTCGAAATAGCCTCCCTACTCCACTTAGATCTGGTTACTCACTGAATTTGAGACAGGTTATCCACAGAAACTGTGGATAACCAAATCAATATAGATCCTTTTTTGTCCATTTCGACCCAAGGAAAGATCATCGCCTTTGATCTTTGGGTGATTTCAAAGACATATACACACATGGTGATCAGCGCTGTTGCGTACTCAGATGATCATTAGAGAGATGAAGAAGTAGGTTTTCCACAAATAAAAAACGGCCTGCAATGCAGACCGTCTTGTAAATGTCATAAGTCAGTTCAGTGTTTCCACAGAGCGTTAACTCATTTCGTCAACTGAGTTAGTCACGCCATCTTTGTCGATAGCGCCACCTTTATTAGTCACGTAGGTAGATCAACCAGTACCACATGCCAACAAAGATACCGCCGCCAATGATGTTACCTAAAGTCACAGGCAATAGATTATTCATCAGAAAGTCGATCATGTTTAAGTCGACATAATCGGCAGGGTTAGCACCTGTCATGGTCCAAAATTCAGCCGGAGCAAATGTTTTGATACCGATAGCTAAAGGCACTTGGAACATATTCGCAATACAGTGCTCGAAACCAGCCGATACGAACATCGCTACAGGTAAAATCATTACCGCAATTTTGTCAGTCAGTGTGCGTCCACTAAACGTCATCCATACCGCGATACAAACCAATACATTACACATGATGCCGAGCGCGATAGCTTGGATAAAATCGTGGTGCATCTTATGTTGGGAGATCGCCATTGCATTCAAACCCACTTGACCGTGGTCGAACATGTACTGTTTGGTCAGTAACATACAAGCCACCAGCAGCAATGCGCCAATCAAGTTACCTACATAAACTGTAGCCCAGTTCTTAACGAGCGTCCGCCAACTAATCTTGCCACTTGCACGAGCAACCAGAGTCAGCACCGAACTGGTAAATAGCTCACCACCGGTAACAACAACGAGAATTAAGCCCAAGCTAAATGCAAGGCCACCTAATAGGCGAGTAATACCCCAAGGCAAATCACCAGCACCAGTCGTTACGATGGTGTAGAACACAAACGCAATACCGATGTGTATGCCAGCGGAAATCGCTAGGAGAAAAGATTTGATTGGATCTTTGGTTGCTTTACCTACGCCAATATCTGCAGCGCGCTCAGCCATTTGTGGCGGTAATAATGAGTCAAATTGGTTTAGATTCATGATGATTTACATTTTGAAACATGTCGTCGGGAGCGCGATAATCCTCTCTTTCATTTCTGAATTCAAGAGCTATTTTAGGCACAAAATAGCTCTAACAGCCTTGTTGAAAGCAAATAGTCCGAGTTATTCCAAATTCATACGACTTTAGTAGTAAAAAGAAAACTCTGCTGAATGATTAGTTATCAGCATAGAAAATAACACACCTATAAATATCAACAAGTTACGTTAAAACCAAAAGAATAACGTACACTAAAATGGCTCACAGAGCGCTTTTATTTCTAGATTTTGACATAGATCAACAGAACGTAAAAAAGCGCCCTAAGGCGCTTTTAACTCAATCACAAATAAAGAAATTAGTGATGCTAAACCGAAGGTTCAATCACTTCTTCTGATGATTGTTCTAGGGTTGAATCCTCTAGAGTAGATTCAACAGCCGGGGACATCACACCAGAGTCACTTTCGTTGGCAACTTTGCCACCTAAGCTTTTCAAACTATCCACTAACTCTTCTAAGCTTTTAATGTGAGCATCACTCTTGGTAATCTGCTCACCGAGCAACTCACTGTGCTTGGTTGCTTCAGACAGTTGCTGCGCTTGCTTCTGGTTTTCAGACTCCAGCTTAGCCAATTGCGCAGTCAAAGTTTCAATCTCTGACTTTAAAAGTCCTGTCATATCAGAGCGTTTTAACGCTTTAACACTCGCTACAATCTTCTGTGATTGCTGACGTAAGCCAACATCACGGTAATCTTCATCATTGACGATTTGTGAAATGCTCAGTAGCTGGTTCTCTGCATTCAAAACCGACTGTTCGAACTGGTCGCCTTTTACGCTCGCCAGCACTTTGACTTCATGAGCAACACTGCGCACGTGGTTCAATTCAAACTCTGCAGCGTGAACCGCATCTTCAATGATCGACTTTTCACGAGGGCTAGCTTTCACTTGGCTTTCGGCCAACGCAATTTGAGATGCCGCCTTAGCAAAGGTTAGAGGAGCAACGTCATCAAAGTCTTCATCTTCCAAGAACTCTAATTCGTTCTTCAAAGGTTCGATGTATTTCTTATGCGCCACTTTAACTTCTAGTAAGCGAGCATTGTTAAGAAATTCCACCTGAGCTTCTTGAGCGTCTTCAAGCTCATCGACCAGCACATACTCGAACAACTCGCTGTATTCTGAATACAAACGTTTGTAGCTCGAGGCAAACATGGTATCTGCGCCAAGAAACTTCAGGTAATCCATTTGGACAATCGAATCAGCGAGCACTCGGTCAGCCTTCTTCTTTAACACTAAGATCGAGTCATAGTTTGATTTGATCAAAGCGATTTTTTCATCGAACGCTTCTGCGTAAGTTAGGCTCGAAAAAATGGAGTAACTCTTGGTTATTCGAGTTTCGTCTTTCAGTAAGTCCGCATAAATGCTTTCAGCATCATCCCATGCGTCTAATAGTTCATTGTAATTCTCTGGTGCATAGAGAGACAATTGAGCATGGTCTTCAAGCTTAACTTCCCATTCGGAGTAAACGCTTTGGACAGACTGAAATGAACGAACCTCTATTGTCGATTCATTATTGTTGTTTGTGGTTTGGTTCGCGTCTGTCTGCTCTGAGGGTGTGCTTTGACAACCTGAGATAGCAAATAGCATACTGATCGTTAATGCTACTTTGTTCGCTCTCACTTATGCATATCCTTTTTATACAATATTCGCTCAATGCAAATTATTTCTAGTCACAATATATTACAACCACTTAGCAATAAACATCATTGATGATTTAAGTGGGTGCAAATCACCCAATATAACCAAAATAAACTCATCACCCGATGATTAATCAATCAATTTGGTATCACTTATCAATTCTCTTTATTTGCTATTGCCTGAGCCGAGAATGCGCACTAAGGTGAAGGTAGAGAACGTTATGAATATATAGGTTAATTATGAAGTACAACGCTGAACATATTGCTGATTTAAACCTCCTTCTTCAATTTGATGTAAGTAGTGCTGCTACTGGAATTAAAGTTCATCAAGAGGCTGCTCAAGAAACTCAAGACGCTGTTAAGCGCCTATTCGAAAAAAACCTTTGTACTCAGCCAGACGGCGGTTATCTAACTGATGAAGGTATCGAGATGGCAGAGCGCGCAGACAAGCTTCTTCGCGTACTAAACTAAAACTCCATTGTTCTAGTAAAAACTCCACTTGCTTCGGCCGTGGAGTTTTTTCATTTTTGGGCAAAGCTTTGTTAGGCTTAATGTAAATTCGTCATTTGCAGTTGTGAGGAACACATGGCTTCTATATTTATTGTCGGTGCAGGATGGGTAGGTGCACCTTTATCTGAACATTTAGAAAAACATGGTAACCGAGTGGTGGTCACGAAAACGACCCAAGCGGGAGCAGATGCCATTGGTAGCGAACAAATTCCATGTGAAGTGTTTAGCTTTGATTCATCCGATCCACAACAGACTATCGGGCGACTCTATTCATTGTTACTCGAAAACAACACTGAAATTGTGATTGGCAGCTTCCCTCCTGGCTTTAGAAAAGGAGCAGGACAAGAGTATGCCGACTATTGGCAGCAACTCACCAATGCATGCCAAAAGGCCAACATTAAAAAGCTCATTATGGTTAGTTCAACCACGGTATACCCAACCAAGCCGGGTGTGTTGAACGAGCTGGATGCATCACTCCCCCTTTCAACCTCAGGTAACGAGAACGCGTCTTCATTTTCCGATAACGCACGAATCATGCTGCAAGCTGAACAGTCAGTGATTGATTCCGGTATCGACTACACCATTCTTCGCTTTAGTGGCTTAATCGGCCCAAGCCGTCACCCATCACGCTTCGCAAGCAAGTTAAAACAAGTCAGCACCCAAGCTCCAGCCAACATGCTGCACCTTGATGACGCGATTGGTGCTGTCGATTTCGCTATCAGTCAACTGCACAACGAAGTAGTTAACGTGACCACACCAAATACGGTCAGTAAGGCGGAGTTTTATGCCGCGGCACTGAAAAGCGCCAACAGTAGTGAGCCTCTACCGGACGTTGTTGATACCCCAGACAAGTTAATCTCTTCGAAGAAGATTCTCGACTTAGGTTATTCATTTAAATTCGAATCCACACTGGACGCACTTCATGACTGAACAATCTATTGCTAACAAAGATCCCAACATAAAACTGCATCGCTCAGTCGACACTCTTTGGAACTTTATGTCTATGGGTCACAAGGTTACGCCTTCAGACTGTATCTTTGTGTTGTGCAGTAATGATACTCGTGTCGCTGAGTACGCAGCGGATCTGTATAATCAAAAGGTCGCGCCTTACATTGTTTTTTCTGGTGGTGTGGGACGCTTTACGGAAGGAAGCTTTGAACGCTCAGAAGCAGAAACATTCGCTTCTATCGCACGAGATTGTGGTGTGCCTGACTCTGACATTATCATAGAGAAATACGCGACAAATACTGGGGAAAATGTACGATTCACTCATAAATTGCTGACAGAGCAAGGGTTATCGCCGAAGAGGCTAACCTTAGTTCAGAAGCCCTTTATGGAGAAACGTACCTACGCCACCTTCAGCAAACAGTGGCCTGAAGAAACGACAGAAGTCACGGTGACTTCAAAATGGCAGGATTGGGTTGATTACTTTAACGAAGAGTTGCCGTTAGACATGGTGTTAGGTGCGTTGATTGCTGATTACGAGCGAATCAAAATCTACCCAGCGAAAGGCTTTCAGATTGAGATGCCGATCCCCGACGACGTTGACCACGCCTATCAAGCATTGAAGAAGCTCGGTTTCGAATAAGTCAAAAGATCGACTTCGAATAAAATAAAAGCTCGATCGGGAATAAAACAAAAGCTCGGCTTGGAAGAAAGCAAAACACAGGCCCAATAAACAAAAACGGTGACACTTGGTCACCGTTTTTCGTTCTTTCGCGTTAGCAAATAGATCGGCTTATTTACCCAACGCTTCTTTGTAGTGCAGACGGCAAACAGAAACGTATTTGTCGTTACCGCCAATAGCCACTTGGTCGCCCTCAGCAATCGCCACACCGTGCTCGTCGGTACGAATTACCATGTTCGCTTTACGGCCACAGTGACAAATTGTTTTCAACTCAACAAGTTTGTCTGCCCAAGACAATAAGTAACGGCTACCTTCAAACAGTTCACCCAGGAAATCGGTACGTAGGCCGTAACAAAGTACAGGGATGTGAAGCTTATCAACCACTTCTGTTAATTGGTATACCTGCTCCTTCGATAAAAATTGGCACTCATCGATCAAAACACAATGACGCTTTTCTTCCTCATTGAGCTTTTTGATCGCATCAAACATGTTGGTGTCATTTTTAAACAGCTGAGCTTCAGATTGCAGACCAATTCGTGAGCTCACTTTACCGATACCATAGCGGTCGTCCAACGCTGCCGTAAAGATCACTGGCGTCATGCCACGTTCTTGGTAGTTGAATGAAGATTGAAGAAGCGTTGTTGATTTACCCGCATTCATTGCCGAGTAATAAAAATACATCTGAGCCACAGAAATATTCCTGTTAATTAAAAGTTGAAGATAGAAAAGGTGAAATAGAGAATTCGTGCTAGAAAAAAGGGCTGAAAATCAGCCCTTTTTATAAGATTTACTTACGACGCCAAGTCGTACCTTCTGGGCCATCTTCCAGAACAATACCCAACTCGTTTAGCTTATCACGCGCAAGATCGGCGTTTGCCCAATCCTTTGAAGCACGAGAGTCGTTACGCAGTTTGATCAACGCTTCAATTTCAGCTACTTCGTCGTCGTTACCAGCCGCATCACCTTGAAGGAACGCTTCTGGCTCTTGGTGAAGAATACCGATGATGTCTGCTAGTTCACGCATCAATGCACCAAGTCCGCTTGCTTTTTCAATGCTTTCAGGCTTGATACGGTTGATTTCACGAGCCATTTCAAACAGTACTGAATAAGCTTCAGGTGTGTTGAAATCATCGTTCATCGCTGTAGAGAATCGAGTCACGTACTCTTCGCCACCGGCAGGAGCGGCTGTAAGGTCGAGGCCACGAAGTGACGTGTATAGACGCTCTAGTGATGCACGAGCTTGGTTTAGGTTATCTTCGCTGTAGTTTAGCTGGCTACGGTAGTGACCAGACATTAGGAAGTAACGTACCGTTTCAGCATCGTAATGTGCTAGCACGTCACGGATAGTGAAGAAGTTACCCAGTGATTTAGACATCTTTTCTTTGTCTACCATCACCATACCACTGTGCATCCAAGTATTTACATATTGAGTGCCGTGCGCGCAGCAAGACTGTGCGATTTCGTTTTCGTGGTGAGGGAACTGCAGATCTGAACCACCACCGTGGATATCGAAGTGGTTACCAAGAATAGACGAGTTCATTGCTGAACATTCGATGTGCCAACCTGGACGACCCGGGCCCCATGGCGATTCCCATGTAGGTTCACCTGGTTTAGACATCTTCCAAAGAACGAAGTCTAATGGGCTACGTTTTGCAGATTCAACATCAACGCGAGCACCCGCTTGAAGCTGATCAAGATCTTGCTTTGAAAGCTTACCGTATTCGTCGAATTTCTTTACTTCAAACATCACGTCGCCGTTGCTTGCAACGTATGCGAAACCACGTTCAATCAGCTTTTCAACAAGCTCAATGATTTCAGTGATGTATTCTGTCGCACGAGGCTCAACATCTGGACGCTTCATGTTCAATGCATCAAAGTCAGCGTGCATTTCACCGATTAAACGCTCAGTCAGAGAGTCACAAGACTCACCGTTTTCGTTAGCGCGTTTGATGATTTTGTCATCGATATCTGTGATGTTACGAACGAAGTTCAAATCGTAACCAAGGTAACGAAGGTAGCGAGTTACTACGTCGAAAGAAACGAACGTACGACCATGACCAATATGACAGAGATCGTATATGGTTACCCCACAGACATACATGCCGACTTTGCCAGCTGTAATTGGTTTGAATTCCTCTTTCTGTCTTGTGAGCGTGTTATATATCTTCAGCATGATCTCTATCTATTTTATGGATTAATCAAAATAAGCTCGCAGTATAACAAGTCATACCTTAATAGGTAATCCCCAAAAGCAGGAATTATACCAATCACAGTAAGTAGATGGTCATAAATAGCGCAGAAAAAATGCTTGAGAACAAGGAAGAAATTTTCGATAAGTAGTTATTCTACATTCAAAATTTCTAACGACGTTATCAAGTGTTTTAACAAGCTAGGATGACCAGTTATTTGCGACGATTGGTATTATCTCAAACATCTGAGTTAAGTGAATGATTTGGTGATTTGAAAGTCTGCCAACATGCGCTAGAATTCGAACTTCATATTAAAAAGACAGTAAGGTAACAATCATGATCATCCTTCACACAAATTTTGGTGACATCAAAGTTCAACTTAACGAAGAAAAAGCACCAGAAACAAGCGCAAACTTTCTACAGTATTGCCGTGACGGTTTCTACGACAACACACTATTCCACCGTGTTATCGATGGTTTCATGATTCAAGGCGGCGGCATGACTTCTGGCCTTAAAGAAAAAGCGACTCGTGCAACGATCAAGAACGAAGCAAACAACGGTCTTGCAAACAAAGTTGGTACGCTAGCAATGGCTCGTACTATGGAACCGCATTCAGCGAGCTCTCAGTTCTTCATCAACGTTAACGACAACTCTTTCCTAAACTTCCGTAGCGAAAGCCTAGACGGTTGGGGCTACTGTGTATTCGCAGAAGTTGTTGAAGGCATGGACATCGTAAACAAGATTAAAGGTGTAAGCACTGGTTCTATGGGTATGCACCAAGATGTACCTCTAGAAGAAGTGATCATCACTGGTACTACAATCGAAGCTTAATCCATCGTTTTCGATTAGTATTAATAATTGATGAGCCGATAAAATCAGGATACAGGGAGCGAATCGCTCCCTTTTTTTAGACCTATGAAAACATATTTTATATCAGATCTGCACCTTTCTCCGTCACGACAAGACATCACTGACTGCTTCTTAACCTTTATGAAAAAGGAAGCCATAGAAGCGGATGCACTTTACGTGCTAGGCGACCTTTTCGAATTCTGGATTGGTGACGACGATAAGAGTGAGTTCGCAACTTCTATCCGCCAAGCGTTTATCGACTTAGTAAAAACAGGCGTGCCTTGTTACTTCACTCAAGGGAACCGCGACTTCTTAGTCGGCAAAAAATTTGCTAAGCAAACGGGCGTTCAACTTCTCGATGAAGTTTCTACGATCGATATCTACGGGCAAAAAGCGGTGGTGTTGCATGGTGATACATTATGTACTGAAGACGTAAAGTACCTCGCCTTTCGTGAAAAAGTGCATCAGCCATGGTTACAATGGGTCTTCAACCGAATCCCATTTTTCATCAAGAAGAAAATTGTTTCGAAGGTTCAATCAGATATCAAAGATGACAAGCAGACCAAGTCTCTCGACATCATGGATGTGACACAGCAAGAAGTCGAAGATGTGATGGAACGAAACAATGTCGATTTGATGATCCACGGCCATACTCATCGCCCAGACATCCATACATTCAATGCTAATAATTGCACTAAAACCCGTGTCGTACTTGGCGATTGGTATACGCAAGGCTCAGTGCTGGTGTTCACGCCGCAAAGTTGTGAACTACAGAATCGAGCGTTTAGCAATAGCTTTTAACATCACTATTAAACTTTCACTTTGATTATTATTATCGGTCAGACTTTCTTAGAAAGTGTATGGTAATTTCTAGTGAATTAGCTATTATCTCTCTATCAGAAATAAACCGAACACAGTACCAAGTTGAAATATTCATACGTAGCGCGTCAACCAATACTCGACACAGGCAAGAAAACCATAGGTTACGAGTTGCTATTCAGGGATGGTCCTAAGAACACTTTCCCTGAAGTAGAGCCGGAGCTCGCTACTAGCCGTTTGCTTTCCGATCACTTCTTATCGACCCACTATAATACGTTGGGTGATAAGCTTGGTTTCGTGAACTTCCCATACGCAAGCCTAATCAACTTAGTCCCTACTCTGTTCCCCAAAGAAAGCCTCGTTGTTGAGGTTCTTGAAGACTGCGAACCGACAGACGAGTTACTTGAAGCAATCAAAACCATCTTTGACGCGGGTTATACCATTGCGCTAGACGACTTTGTGCCAAGTAAAGCTTGGAAGCGCTTCTTACCCTACGTTTCAATTATCAAGTTCGATATCCGTTTAACACCAATTGCCAAAGCAGCGATGTTTGTGAACTCTCTCAAAGGACTAGATATCAAGTTCCTTGCTGAGAAAGTGGAAACGTACGAAGAATACCAAGAAGCGAAAAAAGCAGGCTTCACCTACTTTCAAGGTTATTTCTTTAGCAAGCCAGAGATGATCCAAACACGTGCACTCAACCCAGCATTCCTGACGACCGTTCAGCTGTTAAAAGAGATTGCGCACGATCCTATCGACTTTGGCGAAGTTGAGCGTTTGATTACGCTCGATGTGACCATGTCGTATAAGCTACTTACCTACGTCAACTCCGCTGGCGGTTCACCAACAACGATTCGTTCATTCCGCCAAGCGCTTATTTACCTCGGTGAACAAAAGCTGCGTAAGTTCGTTTCACTGGTGGCTATCGCATCCGCGAAAGAAGATAAGCCGGACTCACTTTATGGCTTAGCGGTAATACGCGCACGTCAGTGTGAACTCTTGGTTGAGAAGATGAATGTTAAGGTTGAGCCTGGACAAGCATTTTTGACCGGTATGTTCTCTCTATTGGACTCACTCTTTGACCAACCATTGAAACAAGTACTCGATTCAGTGCCGATCGACATCGAGATCAAACAGGCCTTGATTCAACGTAAAGGCGTGTTAGGCGCTGTATTGGCGATGGTGGTTGCTTATGAACAAGCTCGTTGGGATGAAGCGACTCGTATTCGCCAGCTTCTCAAACTGAGTGAAGCTCAACTTGGTCAAGCTTATGACGAAGCGACGACTTGGGCTCAAGAGCTATTGTCTCCAGCCTTGAAATAGTAAACTTCGCGCTAACACTTTGATAATTTCAATAACTTCAACAGAAACTAAACTTTGGTGAGCGATCGTTTCTTGGTAAACTCCCACGCATTCATTTATGGCCTCTTAATAGAGGCCATTTTTACAGGATCTGACTATGTCTTTATGCCCATGCGGTAGCAATAATACTTACCAACATTGCTGTGAATCAGCGCACCTTAACCACAGCGCCGTTGAAACACCTGAGCAATTGATGCGCTCTCGTTATTCCGCGCACGTGTTGGGTTTGGTTGACTATGTTGTTGCGACTTACCACCCTAGCTGCAATGCAGAAGCACAAAGAGAAGGCATCGCCGAATCTATCGACAGTGATTGGTCAGGGTTAGAGGTCATCGATACTGCGGCAGGTTCACACCAAGACGAAGGCTTTGTTGAATTTAAAGCTTACTTCAATGAAGACGGCGCACAATACTGTATGCAAGAGCGCTCGCGTTTCGTTCGTGAAAACGGCCTATGGTTCTATATCGACGGTGAGTTCCCAGAGCAAGAAGAAACTACACAGCCAGAAATCGATCCTCGCTTAAACCAAACGGTTGAAAGCTTCAAGATCGGCCGTAATGACCCGTGTATTTGTGGTAGCGGAAAGAAGTATAAGAAGTGCTGCGGGTAACTCGCACGAATAAGAAGTCAGACTAATAGAAGAGATTCCTGATGTCGCTTAGGCTCCTCGGAATGACGTAAAGTCAGAGTTTAGAAAAGTGACGTAGGGCTTAGAAATCTTGAAATCTTGAAATCTTGAAATCTTGAAATCTTGAAATCTTGAAATCTTGAAATCTTGAAAATTAAAAAGCTAAAAAGCCCCGTAAACATATTTGTTTACGGGGCTTTTATCTATCTGTTACGTAGTTCGATTAATCTCAACAGAGCTTACTTATGGCGCTCTTTTAATTTGTTCACCACATCGTTCATCGATAAGCCTTGGTCTTGTAAAAGAACCATCAAGTGATAAATCAAATCTGCTGATTCACACACTAATTCCGCCTTATCGCCCGACGTCGCCGCAAGCGCGACTTCAACGCCTTCTTCGCCCACTTTTTGCGAAATACGCTTGGTGCCACGGGCATATAGACTGGCAGTATAAGAAGATTCAGGGTCTGCGTCCTTGCGGGCAGCCAGTAGCTGCTCAAGCTGATGAAGCCACACCATCTGAGACTCTTCTTGCTTGTCTCCATCCCAACATGTTGTTGTACCTGTGTGGCACGTTGGGCCAATGGGATTAACTTTAACCAGTAAGGTGTCGCTGTCACAGTCCAAGGCGATGTTTTGCAGTTGCAATACGTTGCCCGACGTTTCACCTTTCGTCCAAAGACGCTCTTTGGTGCGAGAGAAAAACGTCACATTGCCTGTTTCACCGGTTTTCTCAAGTGCTGCTGGGTTCATGTATCCCATCATTAACACTTGGCTCGATTGGTAATCTTGAACAATAGCTGGCACTAAGCCATCGACTTTTTCCCAGTTAATACGCTCTGACAATGCGCCTACTTCTGTTTTTGATAAGCTTGCGGTTTCAAAACTCATAGTCGCACCTCTACATCTTGTTGTTTTAAATATTGTTTAAGTTCACCAATATTGATGACTTGCTTGTGGAATACCGAAGCCGCTAGCGCTCCATCCACGTTGGTCTTCTTATAGGCTTCAGCAAAGTGCTCCATCGCGCCAGCGCCACCAGAGGCAATCAATGGCACATTACACACTTCACGCACCATGTTTAACTGATCGATGTCGTAGCCGTTACGAACGCCATCTTGGTTCATCATGTTTAACACAATCTCACCTGCGCCACGCTTCTGTACTTCCTGCACCCAATCTTTGGTTTCCCATTTGGTTGCTTTAGTACGCGCTTCATCGCCAGTGAATTGGTAAACCTGATATTTACCGGTTTCTTTATCGAAGTATGAATCGATGCCGACAACGATACACTGCACGCCAAACTTATCAGCAAGGTCAGTGATCAGTTCAGGGTTAGCCAGTGCAGGTGAGTTGATCGATACTTTATCTGCACCAAACTCAAGAATGCGCGCTGCATCTTCTGCTGATTTAATACCACCAGCCACACAGAAAGGAATATCGATCACTTCAGCTACGCGTTTTACCCAGCTCTTGTCGACAACACGGCCATCGCTTGATGCGGTGATATCGTAAAATACCAGTTCATCAGCGCCCTCTTCTGCATAGCGTTGTGCTAGCGGAACGATGTCACCAATAATTTCGTGGTTGCGGAACTGAACGCCCTTAACAACCTGTCCATCACGGACATCCAAACAAGGGATTATTCGCTTTGCCAACATGCAAATGCCTCCTCTGTGGTAAACTTACCATCAAGTAGCGCGCGCCCCACAATCACTCCAGCAACACCGCTGCCTTTAAGCGCTTCGATATCAGCTAGGCTGCCAATGCCGCCCGATGATTGGAACTGAACTTGTGGGTACTGCTTACAAAGATCAACGTAAAGCTCTACGTTTGATCCTTCTAGCGTGCCATCACGTGAAATATCGGTACACAGAACGTGTTTAAGGCCAACCGTGAGGTAGTCTTCAATTAGCGCTTCAATAGTCACTCCTGAATCTTCCTGCCAACCTGAAATCGCCACTTTACGTGTGCCGCTTTCGTCGATGTTGATGTCCAAAGCTAACACGATTTTTTCCGCGCCGTACTTCTCCATCCAACCTTTGACCAACTCAGGTTGCTTAACGGCTGTAGAACCAACCACAACGCGCTGTGCGCCAGCTTCAAGTAAGTCGACCACATCTTGCTCATTACGAACACCACCACCAATTTGGATATTGGCAGACGTACTCGCAAGTAGCTTTGCGATAAGGTCAAGTTGACGAGCCGTTGTGTCTTTTGCGCCCGTTAAGTCGACAAGGTGCAGCCAGCCAGCGCCAGCTTGGTGATACAGATTAAACTGCTCTGCTGGGTCTACTTTGTATTCTGTTACTTGCCCGTAGTCTCCTTGGAATAAGCGAACTACTTGGCCTTCAATTAAATCTAACGCGGGAATAATCATTTACATTCCTTATATGGCAACGTTAGCCGTTGCCTAATCCTTATTACAATTCCAAGAAGTTCTGAATCAGCTTAGATCCAGCTTTCGAAGATCGCTCTGGGTGGAACTGAACACCATAATAATTACCACTTTGAACCGCCGCAGTGAACGGATTACCGTAATCACATTGTGCGATTGTGTAGTCGCCCACTGGCATTGCGAAGCTATGAACAAAGTAGAAGTATTCGCCTTCTTCAATGTCTTTAAATAGAGGGTGATTAGGTGTTGCGGTGACGGTGTTCCAACCCATGTGTGGTAATGGCAAGTCGCCCGTTTCAAGTAAACGAACTTCACCATCACACAAACCTAAGCATTCAACTAACTCGTCAGCCTTTTGGCCTTTCTCTTGAGACAGTTTGCCTAACAGCTGCATACCTAAACAGATACCTAGCAGAGGCTTCTCTACTTGCTTCACAAGGGTAACAAGGTCACGCTCTTGCAGGTTCTTCATAGCCTCACTTGCTGTACCTACACCGGGTAGGAATAGCTTGTCGGCAGCAAGAACTACTTCTGGTTCTTTTGAAATTTCAACTGCGTAGCCCAGACGTTCAATCGCAAACTTCACCGATGAAACGTTGGCACAACCCGTATCAATGATAACGACTTTTTGCTCTTTCATACCGATCCCTTACAGAACGCCTTTGCTGCTTGGTAACTCATTACCTTCAACTTTGATTGCTTGGCGAAGAGTACGGCCAAACGCTTTGAACAGGCTCTCAATGATGTGGTGATCATTATTGCCATCAGAAGACAGGTGCAGCGTACAAGCCAATGTATCAGTTAGAGAACGGAAGAAGTGAACCACCATCTCTGTTGAAAGATCACCCACTTGATCGCGGCTGAATTTAGCATCGAACTTCAGGTATGGACGGCCAGAAAGGTCTAGCGCACACTGAGCCAAACACTCATCCATTGGTAGGCTGAAACCAAAACGGCCAATACCACGTTTGTCGCCTAGTGCATCTTTCAATGCCTGGCCTAGAGCAAGAGCGGTATCTTCTACTGTGTGGTGATCATCGATGTGCAGGTCGCCCTTCACAGTCAGGTTCATTTGGAAACCACCGTGTGTCGCGATTTGATCAAGCATGTGGTCGAAGAAACCCATGCCGGTATCGATCTTGTTGCCACCGGTTTCATCAAGGTTTACTGCAACCTTGATATCGGTTTCTTTAGTGGTACGAACTACTTCAGCAATACGCGCATTAACCGTCAGATCTTTAACGATTTGTGGCCAGTTAAGCGTTCCTTCAGTTTCCGCATCCGGGCCATATTGAATACCGCGGATAGCCATGTTCTCTGCCAGTTGAAGATCCGTCATTCGGTCGCCAATCACAACAGAGTGTTGGAAATCGACTTTACCGCCTTGTAGGTACTCTTTAACCATACCCAGTTTAGGCTTGCGGCAAGAGCAGTTGTCTTCGTCAAAGTGAGGGCAAATAAGCACGTCGTCAAACTTAACGCCTTGAGATTCGAAGAACTCCATCATCATATTGTGTGGCGCATCGAAATCTTCTTGTGGGTAGCTATCGGTACCTAGGCCATCTTGGTTAGTGACCATCACTAAGCGGTAACCAGCATCTTGCAAAGCAAGCAGGCTAGGAATCACTAGCGGTTCGAATTTTAGCTTGTCTAAACGGTCTACTTGAAAGTCAACTGGCGGCTCAACAATTAAGGTGCCGTCACGGTCTATAAAAAGTATTTTCTGTTGTTTACTCACTTGAACTTCCTTTTAATTTTAAATCTGGTGGCCTAGCAAAAATCAAACGCTAACCCAAAATATTGGTTTCACTTGCCAGCCTGCGATTAATCAAATCAAACTGGCAAATGTTATTACTGGTAAGCCTTTCGTTACTGATAAAAGTTACGAATGAATCCAAGTGTCTTTTCGCACTCTTCGCGGTTACCAATACTAATACGAACACAGTCTTCAATAGGTGAATTACGCAAAATAATGCCCGTATCCCAAGCTGCTTTAAATAACTCATCGCCGTTCGGGAATTTCACCAGTAAGTAGTTACCCCAGCCATCAAAAACCGTCACTTGAGGCATGCCTAATAGACCCGCCTGTAAATACGCTCGGTTAGCACTTAAATCCAGAACTTGGAACTTAGCTCGCGCTAGTCCTTGCTCTGAAAGTGCTTGAACGGCAATATCAGCAACAGGGATTGGCACAGGATAAGGCGCAATCACTTTCAACAGTACATCGATAAGCTCTTTATTCGCTAGCGTAAAGCCACAACGTAAGCCCGCCAAAGCAAAGGCCTTCGACAAGGTGCGCAGAATCGCTAGGTTTGGATATTGCTCAAGCAAATCAACGGTTGACGCTTCTGGACAGAAATCGATATACGCTTCATCCATCACCACAATCGCTTTGTCTTGAGTCATTTCAAGCAACTTGATGATGTCTTTACGATCAACCAAATTTCCGGTTGGGTTATTTGGGCTACAAACAAACACCACTTTTACGTTGTCGAGTTGAGCTTCAATAGCTGGAAGATCCAATTGCCATTCAGACGTCAGAGGCACAACCTTACGCTCAACACCAATCGTCTCTGCACTGATTGCGTACATACCGTAAGTAGGTGGGCAGTAAAGAATAGCGTCTTCGTTCGGCTCACAGAAAGCACGAATCAGTAATTCAATACCTTCGTCAGCACCACGCGTTGTCAGAGTTTGCTCTGATTTCACGCCTGCGTATTGAGCGTAAGCGTCAATCAGTTCTTTTGGCTGACACTCGCTGTAACGGTTAAGACGAGACAAGTTCAGGTTGTACTCGTTATCAAACGGAGATTCGTTGGCGTTCAACCATACATCTCCGCTGCCACCGATGCGTCTTGCAGACAAGTAAGGTGTCAGAGCCTGAACTTGTTTTCTTGCTAACTTTTCCATGCCCTACCCTTATTTCGCTTTATTTAACTTTTCAACTCGGATGGTCACAGCGCGTTTGTGTGCATCCAAGCCTTCGGCTTCCGCCATTGTTACTACTGTTGGCGCTAGACGTTTCAAGCCGTCAGCTGTTAGCTCTTGCACCGTCATTCGCTTAGAGAAATCAGCCAAACCTAGGCTTGAATACGTCTTGGTATAACCGTAAGTCGGAAGAACGTGGTTTGTGCCTGATGCGTAGTCACCTGCAGATTCTGGAGACCAGTCACCCAGGAAGATTGAACCTGCATTGTCTAACAATGGCAGCAATTCACGTGGATTCTTGGTTTGAACGATCAAGTGCTCAGGGCCGTAGAAGTTCGAAATCGCAATCGCTTGAGTGAGCGATTCAGCAATGATGATTAAGCTTGAAGCCAATGCTTGCTGAGCGATGTTCGCACGAGACAGCTCTTTCAATTGCTTCTGAACCGCTTCTGTTACTTGGTCTGCCACCACTGGAGATGGTGTTACTAGGACAACCTGAGAATCAGGACCGTGCTCTGCTTGGCTCAACAAATCCGCCGCGATGAAGTCTGCATCTGCAGTTTCATCGGCAATCACTAACACTTCAGACGGGCCCGCAGGCATATCAATCGCCGCGCCGCGGAAGTCATTGCTCACTTGACGCTTAGCTTCCGTTACGTACGCGTTACCTGGGCCAAAGATCTTATCGACCTTAGCCACACTCTCAGTACCGTAAGCCATTGCAGCCACCGCTTGACCACCACCAACGTTGTAAACCTCGTCGATCTTACAAAGCTTAGCGACATACAAGATTTCATCAGCGATTGGCGGAGGTGAACAAAGTACAACCTTACGACAACCTGCAATTTGAGCGGGAACACCTAACATAAGAACCGTTGACGGAAGTGGCGCACTGCCACCTGGAATATAAAGGCCAACAGTATTAATAGCGCGCGTCACTTGCTCACACACAACACCAGGCTGTGTCTCAACCTTAATCGGTTGAGGCTTTTGAGCTTCGTGAAACTTCGCAATGTTGCTATAAGCTTGCTCTAACGCTTGCTTCATCTCTGGTGTTAGACGAGCACACGCCTCTTCGATCTCACCCGAACTGACTCGGATAGATTCTGGAGTCACACCATCAAACTTTGCAGTCAGCTCTCTAAGCGCGGCATCGCCTTCATTTCGTACTTTTGCAATAACATCAGAAACAGTCGCTGTGATGTTTGCACCTTCAGTAATAGCTGGACGCTCTAATACCGAGTCTTGCTGTGATTCACTTAAAGATTGCCAAACAACGGTTCTCATCGTCACTACCCCATCATTTTTTCGATTGGTAATACTAGAATCGAGCTTGCACCCAACTCTTTCAGCTGTTCCATTGTTTCCCAGAACAAGTTCTCTGTACTTACTAGGTGAACGGCAACTTTGTCTTTGTCTGTTGATAGTGGAAGAACCGTTGGATCTTCAGCACCAGGCAGTAATGCTTTGATTTGCTCTAGCTGAGATGTTGGCGCGTGAAGCATGATGTACTTCGACTCTTTCGCTTGTTGAACACCCTGCATACGAGTCAGTAGTTTTTCAATCAATGCAGTTTTGTCTGCGTCGAACTCACCAACACGTTGAATCAGTGTTGCTTTAGATTGGAAGATAGCTTCTGCTTCTTTTAGGCCGTTTGCTTCTAGCGTTGCGCCTGTAGAAACTAAATCTGCGATAGCGTCCGCTAGACCTGCGCGAGGAGCAACTTCAACCGAGCCTGTTAGCATACAAGTGCTGAATTCAACACCCTGCTCATCCATGTAGGCTTTCAGTAATTGTGGGTAAGTTGTCGCAATACGTTTGCCCGCAAGATCTTGTGGGCCGTTGTATTCTTCGTCTTTGTTGATTGCGATAGAAAGGCGGCAACCACCGAAGTCTAAACGACGTAGTGTGCGAAACTCTGATGGCTCTTTTAGAGCAACACGGTCTAGGCGAACTTCTTCTAGTTCATTTTCACCGATGAAACCAAGGTCAACCACACCATCCATGATAAGACCTGGGATGTCATCATCACGAACTAATAACAAGTCGATTGGCATATTTAGTGAATGAACAACTAGGCGCTCACCCATGATGTTAAATTTAACACCACATTTTTTAAGTAGGTCTTGGCACTCTTTACTTAAGCGACCTTTCTTTTGAATTGCGATTCTTAGGCGTTGTGTCTGCATTGCTGTATCCCTGTGCAAATATTTGAATTTATTGATTATTTAAAAGCGCTAAAACTAAAAAACCCTCGGAAGACTTTGTCATCCCGAGGGTTTAAATCTAAATTCTTTGACTTAACCTCCGGGAGAATTCTTGCTCCCGGGTATACGTAAATCTCCCCGAAAGACTAGATAGGGTGATGATGGTGATGAATGTTCATTACTAATTTACGCATACTTATAAGCTCTTCAGTTGTTTGCTTTCTTATCTCCACACTAACTAAGCTGAGATCCTTTTTCAACCATTTATTCGAACTTTTTTCACGAAACTTAGAATTAAATTAACAAGCACAAAAAAGGGAGGCTAATGCCTCCCTGATAGTTTACTGATTAGCTTTCAGTTTTAGCTTTTGCACGTCGCCATTTTGCAGCGAGAGAAATAAGCCAATGCAAAACATACAGCCACAAACGTTAGAGACGCTGCGCCAAATGCGATGCCAATTGAAGATGTCATACCTAGGGTAATGAAACCAATGCACGATACGAACGCCACAGACAACGCGTATGGAAGCTGAGTCGATACGTGGTCAATGTGGTTACAACGAGCACCTGTAGAAGACAGAATCGTTGTGTCTGAGATTGGAGAACAGTGGTCACCAAATACAGCACCTGCTAGAACCGCACTTAGCATCGGCAGAATTAGCGCGATGTCAGATGCCGCAGCCATGTCGCCCGCGATAGGTAGCATGATACCGAACGTACCCCAAGATGTACCTGTCGAGAAAGCCATAATGCCAGCCAGAAGGAACAAGATAACTGGTAGCCAGTGGTAATCAATGCTGCCCGTTACTAGAGACGATAGGTAAGAGCCTGTTTTCATGTCGCCGATTACAGAGCCGATAGTCCAAGCGAACACAAGAATTAGGATAGCGCCAAACATAGAGCTTGCACCAATCCACATCGTTCTTGCGATGTCTGCCATAGGCAGCTTCTGTTTGAATACAGTTGCTAGAGCAACGATTAAGCCGATAACACCACCATAAACAAGTGACTTACCTACATCCGTGTTTTCAAACGCACCTAGAAGGTTAAATGCTTGACCATCAGCAGTAAGCGCTTGGCCACCGGTGTAAAGCATCGCAGCAACCGTCGCTACGATTAACGATACGATTGGCATAACCAGATCAGAAACTGAACCGTTTTCGCTCTCTTCGATGTCTAGCTCTTCATTTAGATCGTGCGCTTGCTTTTGATCGTTGTCGCCTTCAAAGCCACGGCCTTGAGATGCTTCGATTTCATGCTCACGCATCTTACCAACGTCTAGACCGAACCATGCCACTGCAAACACCATTAGTAGTGCGAATACAGCATAGAAGTTCATTGGGATAAGACGAACGTATGCACCCAGTGCAGAATACTCTGTCACACCGTGTGTCACTAAGATGCCACCAATGATAGTGATGATGTAAGCACCCCAGCTAGAAGCAGGCATGATCACACACATAGGAGCAGCCGTTGAATCTAGGATATAAGCAAGCTTAGCGCGAGATACGTAGAAACGGTCTGTTACAGGACGAGAGATAGCACCAACCGCTAGGCTGTTAAAGTAGTCATCTACAAAGATGAATACACCTAAGAAAGCAGCAAGTAGTTTTGAACCACGTTTGCTCTTAACACGAGACTGTGCCCACTCCGCGAATGCGCGAGTACCGCCAGACAGTGTTAATAATGCCGTTGTCATTCCGAGAATAATTAGGAATGCAATGATGCTCATGTTCCAAGTGTTGATGCCACCATCTTCGATGAAAACACCAGATGCTTTAGTAAACACGTAACTAGCTGCGTTACCTACTGAGTAGTCAGCAAGTAGAATCGCACCCATGATGATACCGACACCCAAAGAAACCAATACACGGCGGGTAACAATAGCAAGGCTCAAAGCCACAAGGGGCGGAAGCAAAGATAAAGGTGATGTTGCAAAATCTATTAAATTCATGATCTTCAAAAACCAGTTTTTTATTTGGCTAGAGATCTACTGCAGACAAACTTGATACGGCTGACCAAGCTCATGTTGAACTAAGCGAAAGGGAAGTGAACACTTCACCCAACCCTACAGTAGCGCTCCATAGTTTAAAATTAAGACTATGGCAGTGTTGTACCTATTGAGCACAACCCCAGCAAATTGCTTAGATATACAATTTACTTCGGCAATTACACCTTTCATTCCCGTTCATTGGCATCACCCCAACGGAAGTTACTTTTTATAATTGCACCTCTACGTGCGATAACATTATTAACCGTGCAAACCAGAGTTTAACAACAAATTAACCAATACCTCGCATCAGGTAGCCGCAATTGTACTCATCAAGAGCAACAATGCAACATATCATTCCGAGAAAAATAGCTTTTTGCTAATGAACTAATCAATAAGAGAATAGTCTACATAAGTTAACTACTCCACCAGTCACATATCAGTTTTTAAGATAATCTTAATAATTATTATAAATTCGATAGAAATACGGCTCTGAATTTTCAACTATTCATCTCACTTTTATATTTAAATATGTAATAGAAGAAATACTATTTGTTTTATTCCTAGGCTCTGTTTATTATTAGGAAGATTATTTAGTTTACCTTGATGGAAAATATCATGTCTGAATTAACAAAAACTCTATTAAATATCCGCAGCCTTCGTGCGTTCTCACGTGAATTAACTCTTGAGCAACTTGAAGAAGCGCTAGACAAGCTGACTATTGTTGTACAAGAGCGTCAAGAGTCTGAAGCTGAAGAACGTGCTGCTAAAGCAGAGCAAGAAGCTAAGCTTTCTGCTATTGCTGAGCAAATTGCAAAAGACGGAATTGATGTTGCCGATCTTATTGCTGCACTTTCTGGTGAAGCAAAATCTAAAACAACAAAAGCTAAACGCGCTCCTCGCCCAGCGAAATACAAATACGTAGACGCAAACGGCGACGAGAAGACTTGGACAGGTCAAGGCCGTACGCCTTCAGCTATCCAAGAACAGCTAGATGCTGGTAAATCTCTAGAAGAGTTTGCTATCTAAACATTTAGTTTACTTAGTGAGTAATCAATTACACGCTAAGCAATAGAATTAATATTTAAGTCGACCAAAGTATTATTTACGACTTCAATATATTCAGAAACAAAAAAGGCTCCTTTCGGAGCCTTTTTTATATTTGTACTATCAGTATTAGAAACCAACTGATACTGATAGTACTACTGATTAAAGAAAGTAACTTATCTTTCCCAGTACGCTTCTTCTAGGCTATCTTCTCTTTCAGGAAGGCCACGAGATAAACGTGGAGAGTGTTGAACCAACACTTCATAGCTAGCACGGTTAGAATATTTACAAACTTGTGAGAACGAAGAGTACGTCAAGAATGAATGTTGGTGCTTACTTGAGTTTGGCACGTTTTCTTTGTGGTACTTATTCGCAGCCATATCATGTAATAAAGCTGATAACGCAGCATCACCTGCACCATTGGTATTTTTGATCTTTTCTGGTCCACCCATGTATGGCGCAATGTGCGAATACACTTTAGTTGGGTTTTCACATAAATCTTTATGCGCAGGACGGCTAAATTCAAAACGGTTGAATTCAGCAATTGAACCTGGAAGTAAAGGCAGTGACGTTTCACGCTTAGCTGCATCTTCTGTATAACCAGCCATAAATAGGCCAACAGGTCCCGCAGTACATAGAACAAGGTCTACCCACTCTAGCGCTTTATCTGATGCAGCAAGCGGATCGCTTTCACCCGTTAATGCTTCAGCTTCGTCTTCATTCATTGCAACAACCGTTACGTGTTGCTCAAGGAAATCTTTCCAGAATTCTGGATCATCTTGAATAACGAACTTAGTACCTAGTGTAAGCACGACTGGCACATCGTATTTCTTCGCGTATTCGATCGCTTTCATTGTTGCTTCAGGCATCGGGTCGCCTGGCTTACAACGAACTAAATAAGCCGTTAAAACTAAAGCAGAAGCACTTTTGAAGATTTTTTCAGGAATGCTTTCTGGTTTTAATTGGTTCATTTGTCCTTCGCTAATTGCGAAAGTACGTTCACCGTCTTCTGTAATTAATGCAAAGCAGCGACCAATTGCGCCATCTACCCCTTGTAAATGGTTCAGATCCATTCTGCTTGATGTATTACATAAATAGCGGTAACCGTAGCTACCAATCTTAATATCTTGGCTCATTACACCTAACAGTGTAGAACGGTCATCCGCCAATACTGAGTAATTGTGTAATGTGTTACCAATTGTGCCACCAGCGTATTCATTGGTAATCAGGCACTGTTCTTTTAATTCTTGATATAAAGATTCAGCGGCTGCGTCGCCAATAACCAGTGAATGTCCCTTGCTCAAACCATACTTCTCAATAAGTTCAGAACTCACCTTTGCTTCAATATCCACCAATGTTTGGTCAATACCGATAATATGAGTGCGTGACATTCTTTTACTGCTTTGAGCTTGGCTCACTAGAGGATCACGAGCGTGAACCGGAAAGTAGTGCTTTGATTTACGTTGTCCAGGGAATTTCATAGGGCTAGTCTAAGTCAAGGGGAAATAGGTGGCGGATTCTACCGCGCTATATTTAACGCGGCAATCTTTCAAACTATAGCAAACGTTTGCCGAAGGTTTTTTTTATTCGCCTTCCATAAAGCTTAAATCAGGCAGCATGCCCAAATGCTCTGCGTAACGTTTTTGATTAAACTCCGCGCCGTTTTTCATAACGTCAAATACTTCAATTGCCAGTGCACATGCCATAGCCGCAATTGCTTCTTCACGTGGAGTGCCAGTCATCATTAAACGCATCAACGTCTCTTTCACTTTCACTGGTTCGCCATCTTCAAGCTGGTTCTCGATAATCTCAATCAGCTCTTCTTCTTGCATAAATTCGTTTTGTTCAGACATTTTTTTATCTCAGGTCTTGGATTTCGAGCGACTATGCCACATATACTTCTGACATCCTAGCGACTCACCTCGCTCTCATGCGATTCTCTAACAAAGTCAGCGCACTATTTGTGCAAATGAAACTGTGATTCCGGTCTCGGATCTGTCACGGCGTTTCTCTTTCTGTTAGAATCTGCGACCAAGTAATAGTAACGGTGTTTAGACATGTCAGATATCAGCTCTGGAAACAGCGAAAAGAAAGTAATTGTCGGTATGTCCGGCGGTGTAGATTCGTCAGTATCGGCGTATCTTCTTCAGCAACAAGGCTATCAGGTAGAAGGCCTTTTCATGAAAAACTGGGAAGAAGACGATAACGAAGAATACTGCACGGCAGCTGAAGATCTTGCTGATGCTCAAGCGGTATGTGACAAACTAGGTATCCACCTTCACACTATCAACTTTGCTGCAGAATACTGGGACAACGTATTCGAATACTTCCTTGAAGAGTACAAGGCAGGTCGTACACCTAACCCAGATATCCTTTGTAACAAAGAAATCAAATTCAAAGCATTCTTAGAGTTTGCGGATGAAGTGCTAGACGCAGACTACATTGCGATGGGTCACTACGTTCGTCGTACTTTCCCAACTCAAGAAGAGCTTGATGCTGGCGTAAAACCAGAAATGCTACGCGGTCTAGACAGCAACAAAGACCAAAGCTATTTCCTATACACGCTAAGCTCAGATCAAGTGGCACGCAGCCTATTCCCTGTCGGTGAATTAGAGAAGCCAGAAGTGCGACGTATTGCTGAAGAACAAGACTTGATCACAGCGAAGAAGAAAGATTCAACAGGCATCTGCTTTATCGGTGAGCGCAAGTTCACTGAGTTCCTAGGCAAATACCTACCAGCACAACCGGGTAACATCGAAACTCCTGAAGGCCAAGTGATTGGTCAACACCAAGGGTTGATGTACCACACGCTAGGTCAGCGTAAAGGCCTTCATATTGGCGGCACTAAAGGTGGCGGCGGTAACGAAGAACCATGGTTTGTTGGTGAAAAAGATCTGAAGCGTAATGTTCTAATCGCAGTACAAGGTAAAGATCACCCTCTTCTAAAATCAGAAGGTTTGATCGCTTCTCAGCTTCACTGGGTAAATCGCACACCAATTACTGAAGTTATGACATGCACGGTAAAAACACGTTACCGTCAAACCGATATTCCTTGTACAATCATCCCAATTGATGATGAGAACATTAAGGTTATTTTTGATGAACCACAGATTGCTGTGACCCCAGGTCAATCTGCAGTGTTCTACCTAGACGAAGTTTGTCTTGGTGGTGGTATCATCGAAAAGCGCATCTAATCAAATCGACGAACAACAAACGATAGAAGACAACTAGGAGTTACTACGTGGCTAATACACTTTATGACCGTACTATTGCTTTCGCCGGAATTTGCCAAGCTGTGGCTTTGGTTCAACAAGTAGCGAAAGACGGCCATTGTGATAAAGATGCCTTCGAAGCTTCACTCAATGCTATTTTAAATACCAACCCGGCGAACACCGTGGGCGTATTTGGACGTGAAGCGAACCTAAAGCTTGGCCTTGAGTGCTTAGTAAAAGGTATCGATAGTACTCCAGCTGGTAGCGATATTACGCGCTACATCATCAGCTTGATGGCTCTTGAGCGTAAGCTATCTTCTCGTAACGACTCTATGTCTCAGCTTGGCGATCGCATTCAAACTGCAGAACGCCAAACTGAACATTTTGATCTGTTTGACGAGCAAATGATCAGCAACCTAGCGAGCATCTACCTTGATGTTGTGAGCCCTATTGGCCCACGTATTCAGGTTTCTGGTACGCCAGCGGTACTTCAACAGACATCGAGCCAGCACAAAGTTCGTGCACTCCTTCTGTCAGGAATTCGAAGCGCTGTTCTTTGGCGCCAGGTTGGTGGTAAACGCCGCCATCTTATCTTCGGTCGCAAGAAGATGATCGAGCAGGCTCAAATCCTACTAGCTCGAATGTAATTTATTAGCTCGCGCCTCGTCGCGAGCTTGTTTTTTGTATCAATACAACTCTCACGCAAACGATTGCGCAATGTGCGTGACAATTGAGATTGTTACTGGTATAAACCTCTCAAAATTTAGAAAACTCAATTCAGGAGAACACCATGGAACTGTCAGCATTGACTGCTGTTTCACCAGTAGACGGCCGTTACGGAAGTAAGACTATTGCATTACGCAGCATCTTTAGTGAGTTTGGACTACTAAAGTACCGCTCTATCGTTGAAATTCGTTGGTTACAAAAGCTTGCAGCAACTGATGCAATCAAAGAAGTACCAGCGTTCAGTGCAGAAGCTAACCAGTTTCTTGATGAACTAGCCGCTAACTTCAGCGAAGAAGACGCTCTGCGTATCAAAGAGATTGAGCGCACGACAAACCACGACGTTAAAGCGGTTGAATACTTCTTGAAAGAGAAAGTTGCTGGCGTTCCTGAGCTTCACGCAGTTAACGAATTCATTCACTTTGCATGTACTTCTGAAGACATCAACAACACATCTCACGCGCTGATGCTTAAAGAAGCTCGTGACACAGTGATTCTTCCAGAAATTCGTAACGTAATCGATGCTATCAAAGCTCTTGCGAACGAGTACCGTGATATTCCTCTTCTTTCTCGTACACACGGTCAGCCAGCTTCTCCTTCTACTATGGGCAAAGAGATGGCTAACGTTGCGTACCGTATGGAACGTCAATTCAAGCAAATCGAAAGCGTTGAGATCCTAGCGAAAATCAACGGTGCTGTAGGTAACTACAACGCTCACCTTTCTGCATACCCTGAAGTTGAATGGCACCAATTCAGCGAAGAGTTCATCACAGAATCTCTTGGCGTAACTTGGAACCCGTACACAACTCAAATCGAACCTCACGATTACATCGCTGAGCTATTCGACGCTGTTGCTCGTTTCAACACGATCCTTCTAGACTTCGACCGTGACGTTTGGGGCTACATCGCTCTTGGTCACTTCAAGCAGAAGACTATTGCTGGCGAAATCGGTTCTTCTACAATGCCGCATAAAGTTAACCCAATTGACTTCGAAAACTCTGAAGGCAACCTTGGTCTAGCTAACGCAGTATTTAGCCACCTGGCACAAAAACTTCCAGTTTCTCGCTGGCAACGTGACCTAACTGACTCTACGGTTCTTCGTAACCTAGGTGTTGGTGTTGGCTACGCAATCATTGCATACACTTCAACTCTGAAAGGTATTAGCAAGCTAGAAGTTAACCGTGAAGCGCTACTTGCTGAACTGGACAAGAACTGGGAAGTACTGGCTGAACCAGTACAAACAGTAATGCGTCGTTACGGTATCGAGAAGCCATACGAGAAGCTAAAAGAGCTAACTCGTGGTAAGCGTGTAGATGGCGAAGGCATGCGTGCATTCATCGACGGTCTTGAAATCCCTGCAGACGAGAAAGTTCGCCTGAAAGAGATGACACCAGCGAACTACATCGGTCAAGCAATCGAGCTGACTGACAAGTTATAAGATTCGAACAAACGAATAAACAAAGGCTTCCCATGTGGAAGCCTTTTTGTTGAGTAGAACAAATGTTTCGAACAGTAGTCCCTAAATAAAACAACAGCCGTAAATCAAACCTGACTTCTCCAACTAGCCTCCCCCATTCAAATACTGCAAACCACATTAGACAAACTTCCTTAAACGCCAAGATCAAAAAAGGCCTCCCGAAGGAAGCCTTTAGCATAGATACTGCCGCTTAACGACAACAGCTTGTATTAGAAATTACATGTTACGTAGAGAAGCAATACGCTTATCTAGCGGCGGGTGGCTCATTAGAAGCTCAGTTAGAGACTTCTTACCATTGATACCAAATGCCATCATAGAACCTTCTAATTGTGGCTCATGGCTCACTTTTAGACGCTCTAGCGCTGCAATCATCTTCTCTTTACCTACCAAGTGCGCTGCACCTGCATCAGCATGGAACTCACGATGACGGCTGTACCACATCGTAATGAAGCTCGCTAGGAAACCAAATACCAGTTCCAGCACCATAGACACACCGAAGTACACCATCATGTTGCTGCCACCCTCTTCTTCGTTGTCATTCGACGCAACAATGTTGGCGATGAAACGAGATAGGAAGATAACGAACGTGTTCACAACACCTTGCATTAGAGTCATGGTCACCATGTCACCGTTCGCGATGTGGCTAACTTCGTGAGCTAATACCGCTTCAGCTTCGTCACGCGTCATACTGTGCAGAAGACCCGTTGATACTGCGACCAATGAATCATCACGCTTAGCGCCCGTTGCAAATGCGTTGATGTCTGGCGAATCGTAGATCGCCACTGTTGGCATACCAATACCAACTTGTTGAGCTTGACGGCTTACCGTCTCCATCAACCAATGTTCTGTTTCGTTACGTGGGCTTTCAATGACCATGCCGCCTACAGAGCGTAGCGCCATTTTCTTCGACATCATTAATGAAATGAATGAGCCGCCAAAACCAAATACCGCAGCCATCACCAATAAGCCTGAGAGGCTACCGGGTTGCATACCTGTAACTGCGTATACAATATTAAGAACAACACTTAGTACCAATACAACCGCTAGGTTGGTTGCAAGGAACAACATTACTCGCTTCATTACTTATCTCCGCATGAAAGCTGTTTTTATAAAACTTATTGTTATAGACAAGGCAGACAGCAATAGATTCCAACCTTGAAGATTTATACTTACTTATACATATAGTCTTAGATTAAGAAAACAAGGTTAAGCATTAAATTGCAACATTTGATTACGAGACCATGTCCGAATTAAATCCACTCTATTAGACCTAAGTCGTATGGTGTCGATATAACAATCCGTTTACAGTGACTTCAGATGATTTATTGGCTAGTCCATGTACAAAAAGGGAAGGATCATGGTTGAAGGTACTAACACTCAAATGGCTATCGATTTACTGTGCTGTCACCTAGGGATTACTGAAGAAGAAGCGAAAAAGCAGATTGGAATCCTAACACCGCAAACGGCACAGACAAAAATCACAGAAACTCAGCAAGCTTTAATGGGACTGACGAAAGAACATTAAATCCAAGCTTGTTTGTTAAAAGACCGGTTGTTTATCAACTCGAGGTCTAAAGGCTTAAAATAGCAAAAGGGCTGCAATCGCAGCCCTTTTCTTATTTAGTACATAACGTAGTAATTAAAGCGCAAGCAAAGGCTGCACATCAATGTACTTACCAATGTTCTTAGACTTCGCTTTCGGTACGTAAGGGATTTCACCTAACTTTGGCGCACCTAGCTTATCTTCAAGCATCGCAATAATATCTGCGTAGTGCTCAGTACCTGGATTGATACGATTTGCGACCCAACCTACTAGGTTTAGACCATCAGCACGAATCGCTTCTGCCGTTAATAGAGCGTGGCTCAAACAACCAAGTTTAATGCCCACAGTCAGTACTACTGGCAGCTGCTCTTTTTTAACCCAGCTAGACAGATATTCATCATCTGAAACCGGTACACGCCAACCACCAGCACCTTCAACTAGCACGATGTCAGAGTTTTGCTTATGCTCTTCCAGCTTTGCAGATAATACGGCTTCATCAATCACCACGCCGTCATGCTTTGCAGCGATGTGAGGCGATGACGGTAACAATAGTGCATACGGGTTTACGTCTTCGTAAGCAATATCTTGCGTCGCCGCTTCTTGAAGATGCAGAGCATCGCTATTACGTAAACCTTCAGGGTATTTCTCACACCCTGCAGCAACTGGCTTATAACCAATTGTCGATAAATCTTGTGCGGCCAAAGCTTGAAGAATCGCTTTTGAAACCACAGTTTTTCCCACTTCGGTATCCGTACCTGCAATAAATAATGCATCAATCATAATTGAATAACCCCTAAACAAACTTGATATGTTGCTGGCAAGAAACCTTGATGGTTTTTAAACTCTCGATATTCCCGTTCAACAAGCTGCAACATGCTACGACTTGTTAAACCCTGTGAGCGACCACTTACGTGATTAGCGCCGATGCCTTTAAGGTCGCGCATCAGTTCAAACGCAGTGTCGTACCAAACGGTGATGGTGGGCAAGTCTAGTTGATGAACCGTACAGCTAGATTGCGCTAACGCAATTTTTACCTGATTGATTGTAATAAAATGGTTAACGTGTTGATGTGCGTCAATTTTGGACCATGACTTTTTCAACTCAAACAGTGACCCATCAAGCAAAGTTGAGAAAATAACACGCCCACCAACCGCTGTAACTCGCTTCACCTCTCTCAAAGGCGACGACAGGTCGTCACACCATTGCAACGCAAGGCTAGAGAAAACGATGTCAAAACACCCATCTTCAAATGGTAATTGTTCGGCATCGGCTTGTTGATATAAAGAGACAGATGCACCACAACGCTTCTCTGCTGCTGCTAACATTCCAACAGAAAGATCAGCGCAAACCACTTCGGCGCCTCGTTTTACAAGTTGCTCTGAGAAATAGCCAGTACCACAACCTAGATCCAGCACCTTAAAGCCTGACAGATCGCTGGGCAATTTATCCAGCAGTCGGTGGCCAACATCGCGTTGAAATTCAGCGTGTTTGTCATAGGTTGTTGCTGCTTTGCCAAAGGCTTCGGCAATCGCACTCTTATCTTGGCCAACGTAATTATGCACTACCGCTTCTTGTGACATTTACTGAGCCTCTTTATTTGATTCAAAGCTTGGATGGGTAGGCGATTTAATGCCTGAGCCGATGTTTCGTTCAATGGCTTGATGCAACGACCTGGTTAACTGGAGAATCTGTTTTTGGCTATGGTTAGCTGTTAACGTGATTCGTAATCGAGCAGTTCCAGCAGGAACGGTTGGCGGCCTTATTGCGGTCACCCAAACTTGGTTTTTCTTTAACTCTTCAGCGATAGATAATGCCGCCTGAGCTTCACCTATCACAAATGGCTTAATCGGAGTCTGAGTATCCACAAAGCCTTTCAAGCCGCTCATCTGCTCTGCATAGAGAGACCCTAACTCAGTCAGCTTTTCTCGGCGCCATTCTTGAGTTTGAATCATCTTACAGGCATGAGACAAAGCTACCGCTTGTGAGGGTGGCATTGCCGTAGAATAAACATGATGACGAGCAAACTGAGTTAGATAGTCACCGACTTCTGACGAACACAAAACTGCAGCGCCAGACAGGCCAAATGCTTTACCAAAAGTGACGACTAGAATATCGGGTGAGATTTGTGCCGCACTGCAACTCCCTGCCCCTTTATCACCTAACACGCCAATACCGTGGGCATCATCAACCGCCAACCAACTGTCGTATTGATTTGTCAGGCTAGAGATACGCTCGAGAGGAGCTTGGTCGCCATCCATGCTAAACACACCTTCAGTCACGACTAACGATTGCGGAGAGCGGCTCAATAGCGACTCTAAATGTTGCGTATCGTTGTGCTTAAAGCGTTTCATGGTTGCAGGACAAAGCATCCCCGCTTCCATCAAAGAGGCGTGATTAAGCTTGTCTTGCAGCAGAGAGTCGTCTTTTTCGAGCAGAGAAAACAACAAGGCTTGGTTGGCGCTGAAACCAGAACTAAAGAGAATGGCACGTTCAAAACCCAACCATTCACAGAGTTGAGCTTCTAAATTTCGATGAGCAGGACTAAAACCCGTGACCAATGGCGATGCCGCACTGCCAGCACCATACTGAGAAAGCCCCGCTTGCCACGCCTCTACCAATTCAGGGTCGTTCGCCAAGCCTAGGTAATCATTACTCGAAAAATTAATAAAGCGAGAACCTTCGCAATTAAGCAAAGGACCATTACTGTTTTCGAGCACTTTAAGTTGACGAGTTAGCCCCTGCTCACGGCGTTGAACAAGGGCATCTTTGATACGAGATTTAAACAGTGGCATCGTAGAACATGTCATCTTTCGTTGGACGAGCAGCAACGCGCTCCACCACTTGATCTAACAGTTCGTTTTCTTGAATTTCATCAGGTTTCTGAGCCACTTGTTGGCTGTTGATACCTAACTTCTTAAACAGCTGCATGTCCGTGTCTTCATCTGGGTTTGGCGTAGTCAGTAGCTTACAGCCGTAGAAGATAGAGTTCGCGCCAGCCATGAAGCACATCGCCTGCATCTGTTCGTTCATATTCTCGCGACCTGCAGATAGACGAACCGCAGACATTGGCATCATGATACGAGCAATCGCAATCAACTTAATGAAGTCAAAAGATTCAACATCATCGACGTTTTCCATCGGTGTGCCTTTCACTTTTACGAGCATATTGATTGGCACACTCTCAGGGTGTACAGGAAGGTTCGCTAGCTCTACCAGCAGGCCTGCACGGTCATTGGTACTTTCGCCCATACCAATAATGCCACCAGAGCAGATCTTCATACCGGCATCACGTACGTGAGATAACGTATCTAAACGATCTTGGTAAGTACGAGTAGTGATGATGCTGCCGTAAAACTCAGGAGACGTATCAAGGTTATGGTTGTAGTAATCCAAACCTGCATCCGCTAGCTCGCCAGCTTGATCGGGGGTTAACATGCCTAGTGTCATACAAGTTTCTAGACCCATACCTTTCACACCTTTGATCATATCAGTCAGGTGAGGCATATCGCGTTCTTTCGGGTTTTTCCATGCCGCGCCCATACAGAAACGAGTCGAGCCTGCGTTTTTGGCTTTTTGCGCCGCATCCAAAACACGCTCTACTTCCATTAGGCGTTCTTTGTCGACATCCGTTCGGTAGTGAGCACTTTGAGGGCAGTACTTACAGTCTTCAGGACAAGCACCGGTCTTAATCGATAGAAGCGTACTCACCTGCACGTGGTTGTGCTCTTGGTACTGTCTATGAACCACTTGAGCTTCAAACATTAAATCCATAAACGGTTTTTCAAGCAGCGCTGTTACTTCAGCGACTGTCCAGTCATGACGAACTTCCACGTGTCGATCCTTTTTTATTATTTGATGTTTCATCTCTATCAATAGAGATTGCATTTATGCTTGGCTAGTCTACCGACAAGCTTTAGACTGTCAACACATTGATAATATCAAAAGTTTACATCTGATTGTTTTTTAATCACACCAAGAATGGAAGTTACTATGGATCTCGCCTTTGATCGCCAGCATATCTGGCATCCCTACACATCAACGTTAACACCTCTGACCTGCTATCCAGTCACCAACGCAGACGGTGTTTACCTAGAATTAGAAGGCGGAAAACGAATTATTGATGGTATGTCATCTTGGTGGTCAACCATCCACGGCTACAATCACCCTGAGCTAAATGCTGCAGCTCACAGCCAAATCGATAAGGTTTCACACGTTATGTTTGGTGGCATCACCCACCAACCCGCTATCGATCTATGTAAGAAGCTTTTGAATCTCGCACCAAGTAATCTTGAGCATGTATTTTTGGCCGATTCAGGTTCAGTAGCCGTAGAGGTTAGCCTCAAGATGGCACTACAATATTGGCACGCTAAAGGACAACCTCGTTCAAAGTTCCTCACACTAAGAGATGGCTACCACGGTGATACCTTTGCGGCGATGTCAGTGACCGACCCTGACAACTCGATGCACAGCCTCTACAAAGGCTTTTTACCGGAACATATTTTCGCTGATTCGCCAAAAACAGGCTTTTGGGATGAGTGGAACTCAAGTGACATCGATAGTTTTCGAGAAAAGCTGGCAGCACACCATCAAGAAGTCGCAGCGGTGATCTTAGAGCCAATCGTTCAAGGGGCTGGCGGTATGCGTATCTACCACCCTGAGTTCCTAAAACAAGTTCGCTTGCTGTGTGATGAATTCAACGTATTGCTGATCTTGGATGAGATTGCGACCGGATTTGGCCGCACAGGGAAACTGTTCGCTTGTGAGCATGCCGATGTTCAACCGGACATATTATGCGTAGGCAAAGCTTTAACTGGTGGCTATATGACATTGTCAGCGACGCTTGCGAGTAAGGAAGTTGCTGACACGGTATGTGGCGGTGAAGCAGGCTGCTTTATGCATGGGCCAACCTTTATGGGCAACCCATTGGCTTGCGCAGTCGGTGCGGCAAGTTTATCCATCATCGAGCAAGGCCATTGGAAAAATCAGACTCAACAGATTGAACAGCTCTTTTCTGAGTTGTTACCACCGTTGCGAGGGCATGATCTTGTTAAAGACGTTCGTTGGTTGGGCGCGATTGGCGTCGTTGAAACTCACACACCCGTCGATATGGAAACCATTCAAGCTCACTTTGTTGAACAAGGTGTTTGGATCCGTCCGTTTGGTAAGCTAATTTATATGATGCCTCCATTTATCAGCGAACCTGAGCATATCGAGCAACTGGTCAATGCCATTGATGCGGCACTAAAAGACCCAAGCTGTTTCAAATAACGATTTTATATTGATCTAATTCAGCCCGTAATTTCGGGCTGAATGATTTGAATTAAAGCCAATTAAAAAGAAGGACTTATTAGATATAATGTCCCAATTTTTTATTTATCCTGTCGATAAAAATTAATTCAAAAATTGTATTAGCAGCTGAATAAAATGTCGTCATAGAATGCGAGACTTTTTATCGCTCGCTAATTTTATGAAGACCCTGCTCCTCCTATTAATTATTCTAACCTCACTTTCTTTTTCAAGTATCGCGGAAGAAGTTAAGCTCAGCCCAGCTCAACAGAGTTATCTCCAAAGCCGACAAAAACTCGTACTCGCTAAACCCATGTACCGGTTCAATTACGTCTGGGAAGATCTCGTTGCATCTCGTAAGCAAAATACTCGTGACAACATCCAAGAATTACTTGAGCAATACCTTGATGTCGAGATTGAAATAAGAGAATACTTTTCTTCAAGAGCATTATTTTCAGCTATCGCTACCGGTGAGGCAGACCTAGCCATTGGTTTTGCGGAAACCGGAATAAGAGCAGAACAGTTTGAATTTTCAGAGCGATTATACGAGGTTCAAAATGTTTATTGGTACAGAGATGATGTGGCCAAGAATACCCCACACCATCAATTAAAGTGGGTATGCATTAAAGGCTCGCTGTTTTGCGAGTTACTCAATAACATAGGTATAACGGACCCAATGTTTGTCAGCAGTAGCGCTGAACTGTTGCCAGCTATAGCAAATGGCTTTGCAGATGCAACGATCCTTGATCTTACCTCAATTCAAAGTTACTACTCCGTCATGACTCCGGGTGAATGGCAAGGTGCACTCGCTTTTGACCAAGACCTCCCTAAATTCCCGATTCAGCTGATGATGAACAAAAATGACAGCTTGCTACACAGCGTTGTTGATAAGTTCTTAATCGCAAAAGAGAACGATATAAATAAACTGGCTTCAAACTACTTCTATCACTTCTACGATGAGCTAGTGCATCAGGTTATCCAAAGCCAATATGGGAAACGACCAATTCGCTTCACAGTGACAGAAGAGATCTATCCATACTCATATTTCGACCCTACAACGCAGGAGACGGTTGGCTTCATTCACGATGCGATAAAGCTTATTTCACGTAAGCTCGGGCTTAAATTTGAATATGTACCACCAGCAGGGAAAGACATTATTGAAATGCTCAAAAACGGTGAGGTGGAGTTTCTACCTGGCTTTGATGTAAAGAGTGTTGATGCGTCTCTGTTCATTGCTAGTGAACCCTTTATGACGTTCCAGTGGGCACTGATCAAAACTAATCATGACTCTGCCCATGATCGCACCGCAATACTAGATAGGACAGGCTATTTCGTACCAAAATCGAGCTTAGAAGGTCACTTGGCCGATGCGATTATTTATAAAAATATGGACTCGATCATCAAAGATATGAGTAACGGCGATCTCGCCTATGCTTATATCCCAGAGAGTATCGCCAACCTGTACATCTTTAATGGTTACGATGCGCTATTTAATATAGTCCCACAAACGAAAGACGTGTATCTAGAGCGTCAGATGGGGGTGATCTTCACCCCAAATGCTTCGTTCTTAAAATGCGTCATCGACTCTGCAATTTCACTCACCACTCAAAATGAAATTGATCTGCTGACCTTAAAGCACCACAACATCATTGCGCAATATGGATACAGCGAAGAACGGATTGTCGCTTATACGCTAGCAGTTGCTGGCGTGATCTTTGCGTTAATCACATTTGGCTTAGTCAAAACACGTCGCCTTTCTCTGTCACTATCACGTGCTCAACAATCGCAGCAGCGCAGTTACGATCAAATCCAATGGCTCACAACTTTGTTGAACAACTTACCAAGTCTGATAGCGATCCACGACAAGAATGGTCAATTGATACTATCCAATAGCGCCTTCGATAAACAGATGGCGACATGTTTTACTTACAAAGATGAAGCAAACTCTCCATTTTGCTGGCTTAGGGATAATGATGAACATAAAGGCAACCAATTAGGCGTGTGGAGCACCATCAAATGTGATTGCAGCAGTGGTGAACAGCACTTCCGCGTGATACGCCAATCTCTAGCCAATGGAGCTGAAGCCGACCCTTACGTGATCACCGTGCTCGATGACTTAACAAAGTGGGAAAAACAACAGCGTGAACTTGAGATATCTAACAAGAAAGCTCAAGAAGCGATCAAAGCTCGAGATCTATTTTTAGCCATCGTCAGCCATGAATTACGCACGCCTATCGCGGCCATGATTGGCCTGATGGAGCTGCTCAGTACAAAGATAGAAAACAAAGATGACATGGAGCTTCTTAGCAATGCTCAGTTGTCAGCTGAACGTTTGAAATTGCTGGTCAGTGACATTCTCGACATCTCCAAAATGGAGGCTAATCAGCTTCATTTAGAGTCGAAGACAAGCAATATCTACGACGAGTTATGCCCAATATTTAGGACATTTGAAAGCAATGCTCGACTCAACAATCTTAACTTTAAATTAGATTGGAAAGTCGACTCGATATCCAAAGCAAGCTTGGATTGGCTGAGAGTCACTCAGATCCTTAATAACCTATTGAACAATGCGATTAAGTTCACCGAGAACGGCTTTGTGTTGGTTACGGTAAAAACATCGAGCGAACAACTGCAGCTTTCTATTACAGATACAGGCTGCGGTATGTCTGACCAACAAATAGCGCGTGCGTTTCAACCTTTCGCACAAGGCGACCGCAGTATTAGTCGACGTTACGGCGGCACAGGACTAGGGATTACCGTGGTTCAACGCTTAGTCAACATGATGGACGGTGAGCTCAAGATTGAAAGTAAGTTGGGGCTTGGCACCAAGGTTTCTGTGACTTTACCAATTAAAGGGACAACGACACCACTTAAAGTGGTTACACCGATGCACTCTGAAGACAGAGAGATCTTGGCATGGTTTAAAGCTTGGAAAGTCGATAATCAAATGAATGATTACAGTCAGGTTATTGAGCGCTCCACACAGTGGCAGAACCTGTATCCAGACCTACTGCTGAGCGATATCACAGCTCAAGGCAAAAGCGTGACTCATGCTCCGGCGTCAGAGTACCACTTTACCGGAACCGTGCTTATCGCCGATGACGACCCAATCAACCGCTTGTTGTTTGCAAAACAGCTTAAGCGCTTTGGGTTAAAGACTGTCATCGTAAAAGATGGCCAAGAAGCGATGGAAGAATTAGAAAGCAGCGAAACACTGGTCGATATCATCATCACCGATTGCCATATGCCGAACATGGATGGCTATCAATTGACTGAGAAGATTCGTTCACTCGACAAGCTCAAACACTTGCCAATTATTGGCTGTACAGCCGAAGACTCGAAGCTGGTTATTGAGAAGGCTGAACGTGTGGGTATGGATCAAGTGATCTATAAGCCTTACTCGTTTGAAGAGCTCGCATGTGCGATTGAAGAATTACTGCCCCAACAAGCGGTAGAAACAATCCAAGCAGACCAATCTTGGGCACAGAATTATAGCCCAGAAGAACAGCTTCAAATGGCGACCGTTATTTTGGATTCATTCAGCTCAGACAAAGCGATGTTGCTAGAGCCTAATCCAAACATTAAAGCGATAGCACACAGAATCAAAGGTTCGGCAAGTCTGCTCAGCTTAGATTCTCTCAATCGTGCAGCAAAGGATTGTGAGAAAAATGCGGAAGACCCTATGTATTGTCACAAGTTAATCGAAGAGCTGGATTTAGCGATTGCCTCAGCTCAAGCGGTTATAAACAGGTTAGATTTACTATGAAAATTCTCATCGTTGAGGATTCATTGTTACAAGCAACACAAATTCGGATCCTACTTAAACGCTACAGCGTTGATGAGGTTTATACCGCCTACAACGGTGAAGATGCGATAGAGCTATGCAAACAACATCGCTTTGATATTGCGTTCTGTGACCTTCAATTGCCACAGATTGATGGTGTGTCGTTACTGGCTTCTCCGGAAGCTCAAGGTTCAATACAAACTGTCGTCATCCTGAGTGCGATGGCTGATGCTGCGTTGGATTCAACCAAAAGCATGTGCAAGCTCATTGGCTATAACGAAGTCGAAGCGATACCGAAGCCGGTCGATGAAACGCATATCCAGCGTTTGTTGTCGTCGTATAAACGAATACAAACCGGTAAGTCTATTCTGCCGACCGAAGTTAAGTTAGATGAACAGCAGACCATTGAAGCCTTTGAAAATGAATGGTTCACCAATGCTTATCAAACGCAACATGACGTTGAACAATCGACATTGGTGGGTGTTGAGGTACTTGCTCGCATCATGCATCCAGAATTAGGGTTGCTCACACCTTTCCATTTCATGGACACATTGCGTCAGCTTGGATTGATGCATCGACTTTTCTTCACCGTGCTTGAGCTGGCTCTGAAAGATATCTCGTCGATGCGTAAGCCGATCCACTTTGCGATCAATATTGAGCAATCAACGTTGAAGCTTGAGATTGCCGACCAAGTCGCAAGCTTATGTGACAAGTACAAAATTGATCCGTCACTGCTGACACTAGAAATTACAGAGCATGAAACGATCCTACTGGATGCGCATTGTTATAAGAACATCGCAAAACTCAGCATGTTGGGCGTTGGATTGTCAGTTGATGATTTCGGGACGGGTTATGCGTCTTTGTCTCAGTTATCGAGTTTGCCGTTTACTGAGCTCAAAGTAGACCGCAGTTTTGTAAACAACATTAGCGAAAACAAAAAGAATCAGATTCTAACGAAAGCTTGCATCAATTTGGCAGAAAACCTTGGCCTTTCTTGTATTGTCGAAGGTGTAGAACAGCAGCAAGACCTTGAATACTTAAAAACAATTGGCATGACCAAATATCAAGGTTTTATTACTTCAAAGCCTGCAAGCTTTTCGGAATTCACGTCAGTAAATAATTTAAAATAAACATGAAATTAACTCAATTAAATGCACTTATCGTTGATGACTCAGCGATAGTGCTATCAACTATTCGCAATATGTTGATTCATATCGGCTTTTCAGAGCGAATGATTTCAATTGCTAAATCCCCTCGCATCGCTATGACGATAACAAGCGAGACGACGTTTGATGTGATTATCTGTGACTACAACTTTGGTAACACCATCAATGGCAAGCAGCTGTTTGAAGAGCTTAAACAATCGAATAGATTGAAAGACGATGGAATATTTATTCTAGTTACCGGTGAGAATTCCGCTTTATCGATCCGCCCTATTTTAGAGCTTCGACCAGATAACTATTTATTAAAACCATTCAATCGTGAAACTTTAAAGCAACGTATTGTAAGCTCTTTAAAAAAGAAGCTGGTGCTACAAAAAATCTATAAGGCCGAACGAGAAAATGACTATAAAGCCGGTCTTGAGTTCTGCGAAGAGCTACTCGCCTTTAACCCAGAATACTTCGCCACAATTCAGCAATTTCGCGGAAGCTTTTTGTCAAAGCTCAAGCTTTACGAAGAAGCAAAGAACGTATATGAGAAGGCGCTTGATGAAGGCAGTTTTGATTGGGCTCAAGCGGGTCTAGCAAACAGCCTTGCGAATTTGGGTCAGTTCAATGAAGCACAACGAATGATCGAAAGCTTGATTGATTCAGCACCCACCAGCACCTTGTATCGAGATCAAGCAGCTCAAGTGAACCTTATCAGTAATAAAGTTCCTGCTGCGATTGCCCATTTTAAATTGGCAAGTGAACTCACACCGGGTAACTCAGAAAGGGAACTGGCAATCGCAAACCTGTGTCTCTCAGTGAATGATACTAAGGCAGCGTTAGCTCACTATCAGAACTATGTGCAGATCAATAGAGATACCTTTCGAGATAACCTCTATATGAAGCTCAACCATATTCGATTTTTGCTCTATTGCGCATCTGGTGAGAGCAACAATAAAGCGACACTCGATCAAGTAAACTATCTGATTTCGAAGATCCCTACAGACGCAAGAGCAGGTCTTCAAACTGATTTGGCGCTTATCGCAGCACACATTGCAATGGAATCAGAGCAGTACCAAAAAGCGGTCACTATTTTGACCGCACTGCACGACAGAAATAGCTTTAATGCATTCCCGGTCATCTATCATCACACCTGGTTGCTGGACAGAATGAGTTGTGAGAATGAGTTTAAAGTCGCAGAAAGCCGCTGTGGTATGTTGATCATCCAAACGGCGAACGAAACCGTTGTTTCTAGCCAAATGACCATGTGTAGTGAGATGAAACGCCGTAACGCAGAAAAGATGGAATGGCTCAAACAGAGCAACGTCAGCATTAAGCAGGCTTCATCGGATTATAAACAGGTACTGGTCGCTTATTTAGAGATTCACAAGCGATGCCCGATGATCAAAAACGTATGCATGAACATCGTCAAACTGCTCTCTGTTATTTGGCCTGACGCAATGGGCGCGAAACAGGTTTTAACGATTATTCAGAAGTGTGATGGCGTGGTCACTCAACTTTATACGCTTGATGAACTGACCCAAAACAATTATCAAAATTACTATCGAAAGGCGTTGCTAGCTTGTAAGCAATCAGACGAAGCAACCAAAGCGAGCTTCTCTTTTATGTAGCTTCTCTTTATACAGCTTCTACTTGGGTAACCTCCAGATACGAAAAAGGCTTTGCCATTACAGCAAAGCCTTTTGAATATTCTGGCAAGTCAGGTCAATCTAAATTTGATTAACCTAAATTGACATTAACCAATGTGCGTTACGCCGCCCATGTATGGCTGAAGTACTGCTGGGATAGCAATACGGCCGTCAGCTTCTTGGTTGTTCTCAAGGATAGCAACCATAGTACGACCAACAGCAAGACCAGAACCGTTTAGTGTGTGTACAAGTTCAGGTTTTTTCTCGCCTTTACGACGGAAACGAGCTTGCATACGACGCGCTTGGAAATCCCACATGTTTGAACAAGAAGAGATTTCACGGTAAGTCTCTTGTGCTGGAACCCATACTTCTAAGTCGTAAGTTTTCGCAGAACCGAAGCCCATGTCACCTGTACATAGAATCACTTTACGGTAAGGAAGCTCTAGAAGTTGAAGTACTTTCTCAGCATGACCTGTTAGCTCTTCAAGCGCTGCCATTGAGTCTTCTGGCTTAGTGATTTGTACTAATTCAACTTTGTCGAATTGGTGCATACGGATAAGACCACGAGTGTCACGACCGTAAGAACCCGCTTCAGAACGGAAACATGGCGTGTGAGCTGTCATCTTAAGTGGCAGTTCAGCTTCATCAGTAATCGTGTCACGAACCATGTTCGTTACCGGTACTTCCGCAGTAGGGATAAGCGATAGAGTCTTAAGAGGTACGTCACTTACTTGCTCAGTTAGCGGGCTTGTGTGGAACAAGTCTTCGCCGAACTTAGGAAGTTGACCAGTACCGTAAAGGCTATCGTGGTTCACTAGGTACGGTACGTACATTTCTGTGTAGCCGTGCTCATCAGTGTGAAGGTCCAGCATGAACTGAGCAATAGCACGGTGAAGACGTGCAAATTTGCCTTTCATCACGATGAAACGAGAACCCGAGATTTTAACTGCGCTAGCAAAATCAAGACCGCCAGACATTTCGCCAAGATCTACGTGATCTTTCACTTCAAAGTCGTAAGTCTTTGGTTGACCCCAACGAGAAACTTCTACGTTGTCATCTTCGTCTTTACCATCTGGCACTTCTGCATCAGGTAGGTTAGGAATAGACATTGTGATCGTTTCTAGCTCAGATTGAAGGTCAGCCAATGCTACTTTAGCTTGGTCTAGTTCTGCGCCTAAGTTGCCTACTTCTGCAAGGATACGCTCAGCTTCTTCATGGTCGCCTTTTGCTTTCGCTTGACCAATGGACTTCGATCGAGAGTTACGTAACGCTTGTAGCTCTTCAGTTTTCATCTGAAGGGACTTACGTTTTTCTTCAAGTTCACGAATTGTCTCTACATCAAGGGTGAAGCCTCGACGTGCTAATTTTGCCGCTGTTTCATCCAGCTCAGCTCGAAGTAATTTAGAATCCAGCATTGCTAATCCTATGCTTTAGTTATTTGAATATTCAGTAGTTTGCTACTGAATCACTGCTAAACCCCTAAAACTGGTGCTATTTCGACCAATTTATAACGATTTAATTGAAATTTTATGACTAGGTAACGATATCCAAAAAAGACTACTTTTCATAGCGTTTTTGTGGGCTTTTTGCGTCCAAATCCGCCAGATAATCTAGCTTCTCGCCAATTTTGGTCTCTAAGCCTCGTTTTGTTGGGAAATAGTATTGCTTCTCTCCCATTTCAGGAGGCAGGTACTTTTCACCCGCCGCGTAGGCTCCTGGTTCATCATGAGCATAACGGTATTCTTGCCCGTAGCCCATGTCCTTCATCAAAGTTGTCGGTGCATTTCGCAAATGATGGGGGACTTCATATTCAGGAAGGTTGTGAGCATCCGTTAACGCTTGTTTCCACGCGGTGTAAACGGCGTTACTCTTTGGTGCACACGCAAGATAAACTACCGCCTGCGCAATCGCACGCTCCCCTTCAGCAGGGCCAATGCGCGTGAAGCAATCCCAAGCCGACATCGCCACCTGCATGGCACGAGGGTCAGCGTTGCCAATATCTTCAGAAGCAATCGCTAGCAAACGCCTTACGATATACAAAGGGTCACAACCCGCCGCAATCATTCGCGCCGACCAATACAACGCCGCATCAGGGTTTGAGCCACGAATTGATTTATGAACCGCAGATATTAGGTCGTACCAAATATCGCCCTTGTTATCGAAACGTGCGACTTTCTCACCAGCCACTTCAGCCAACAACTGCAAGGTTATCGCTTTCTCGCCTCTATCGTTATCTTCTGCCATGTCATACAGCAGTTCAAGGTAGTTAAGCGACATACGTGCGTCACCGTTAACCAATTCTGCAAGGCGATCTAAAACATTATCAGCAAAATCAGCAGGCACATCACCTAACCCGCGTTGCTTGTCCTCAATCGCTTGGCGAATAACGAGAGAAATGTCATCTGTGTTCAGGGACGTCAGTTTGTAGACACGCGCACGTGACAACAAAGCGTTGTTCAATTCAAAAGAAGGGTTTTCTGTCGTCGCACCAATAAAGGTCACGGTGCCATCTTCGATATGAGGCAGAAAAGCATCTTGCTGACTTTTGTTAAAGCGATGGACTTCGTCCACAAACAGGATGGTTCTGCGCCCAGCTTGCTTGTTCTCACGCGCTTTTTCAATCGCAATACGAATGTCTTTTACGCCCGAAGTTACCGCCGATACGCGTTCCACTTCAGCATTCGCATAGTTTGCTGCTACTTCGGCTAACGTCGTTTTACCGGTGCCCGGAGGCCCCCACAAAATCATCGAGTGGATATGGCCCGCTTCCAATGCTCTGCGAAGTGGTTTACCTGGGCCTAATATATGCTGCTGACCGATGTACTGTTCGACAGTTTCCGGTCTCATACGAGCAGCAAGGGGACGAAAATCTTCGTCCCCCGCAAAATCTAAGCTGTAATTACTCAATTGCAATCTCTTGATTCGTTGATGGCATCAATACCTATCGACTTACTACCAAACGATCTGCTTGTTTAGATCAGTTTCTTTGGTCGTCGACCTCGACACCTTCCGGTGCCACAAAAGTAAAGCGGTCTGCTGCAGGTTTACCTAAGTCAACATTGCTAAAGGTAAACTCACCTTTTTGACCGTCTTGTTCAATCACATTAAAGCCCTGAACAATGCCCTTTTCGGTGATATTAATCTGGAAGTCGCCCTGATTAGAATCGACAGCGGTTGGCGTTAGCGTAAATTGGTTACCCGTTTGCGCCACGTTATAGTTATCCCAATCGCTTTCTTGGTTACGAGTAAGCAGGACAAAAGGTGTTTGTGATGTCGCTTGCTCTTGCCAGTAAATGCTCACTTGCTCAATGAACGGGCTGTAGTACCACAAGCTTTGGCCATCAGATACCAACAAGTTTTCATCAGGGAAAGTCGTTTCCCAGCGGAACAAGCTTGGGCGTGCAATCTCTACTGTGCCCTCACCTTCCATAACAACATCACCATCAGGGCTGGTCACGACTTGTTTAAAGTCAGCGCTGAAGCCTGCGTTTAATGCCAAACGACTACTCAACTCTTCTTTCGGAGAAGCAAACACTGAGAAGCTCATAAATAAAAGTGCGAATACTTTTTTCATCAATAATCCTGTTAGAACATAAGTCGGTCATATTTTCGATTTGACCGACTGAATAGTTATGAGTTCCTACCGGAACTAATCTTTTGGTGGCGCTGGTGCTAATACTTCTCGGTTGCCGTTATGGCCTGGAGCACTCACAATGCCTTGAGCTTCAAGTTGCTCGACAATACGTGCAGCACGGTTGTAGCCAATCTTGAATCTACGTTGTACGCCTGAAACTGAACCACGACGTGAATGAACAACGTGTTCTACCACTTGATCAAACAGAGGATCGACCTCTTCATCACCTTCCATCTTCTCACCCGGAAGCAAGGTTTCTGGAGTTTGTTCGCCGTTGGTGATCTCATCAATATAGTTTGGCTTACCACGCGCTTTCCAGTTATTCACGACTGCGTGTACATCGTCATCAGATGCAAAGGCACCGTGAACACGAGTTGTATGGCTAGAACCCGGTGGCAAGTAAAGCATATCACCCATGCCCAATAGTGATTCCGCACCACCTTGGTCAAGGATAGTTCGTGAATCCGTTTTGGTTGATACCGTAAAGGCCACACGGGTTGGAATGTTCGCTTTGATAAGGCCCGTAATAACATCCACTGATGGACGTTGCGTCGCTAGGATCAAGTGAACACCCGCCGCACGTGCTTTTTGTGCCAAACGCGCAATCAGTTCTTCAACCTTCTTACCGACCACCATGATTAGGTCGGCAAACTCATCAACGATAACCACAATGTAAGGCAGCTTCTCAAGCAATGGTGCTTCAGGGTCCATGCTGTCGCCCGGCTTCCACAGTGGATCGTGAATTGGGTGACCCGCTTCCGCTGCCATTTTAAGCTTATCGTTGTAACCTTTAATGTTACGAACACCTAACGCTGACATCAGCTTGTAACGGCGTTCCATCTCGCCAACACACCAACGAAGGGCGTTCGACGCATCTTTCATGTCGGTTACCACTTCAGACAATAGATGAGGGATACCTTCATAAACCGATAATTCAAGCATTTTCGGGTCGATCATGATGAAGCGAACATCTTCCGGTGATGCTTTGTAAAGCATACTCAGAATCATTACGTTCACACCTACCGACTTACCAGAACCGGTTGTACCTGCAACCAGAACGTGAGGCATTTTCGATAGGTCAGCAATAACGGCTTCACCTGCGATGTCTTGTCCTAGGACCACTGTTGTTGGCGATTTTGCTTCTTGGAACTGAGGGCTAGCAACCACATCTGAGAAGAATACCGTTTGGCGACTCATGTTCGGCAGTTCTAAGCCAACATAAGGTTTACCCGGAATCACCTCTACGACACGTACTGCCAATGCAGAGAGCGAACGCGCTAAGTCCATAGAAAGGCCAGAAATACGGCTTACTTTCACGCCCGGAGCCAGATCAAGTTCGAATCGAGTGATTACTGGGCCAGGGAAAATATCAACCACATCTGCCTTGATCTTGTAATCCGCTAGCTTAGATTCCACAAGGCGAGCAATTGCCTCTAGTGCGTCACGGTCAATAAAGGTTTCACGCTTTTCAGGGTGGAATAACAATTCAAGCGTTGGCAATGGCTCAGTAGGTTTCGGTAAATTAACATCTTGTTGAACCAAGAACGGGTTCTGCGCCGCTGCCATATTCGCTTGTGCTTCAGAGACAATGCTTTGGAATGCGGCGACATCTTGATCTTGATGCGCAGATTCTTCTTCCGTTACTTCTTCCCAAGGAAGATCAACAGCTGGCTCTTGGCTTTGTGCTGTTGGCTGTTCAGGCTCTGAATGTTCTTCTTGATAAGAGAAAGGTTCAAACTGTTCTTCGGTTAATGCTGCGCCAGCTAACTCAGCTTCAGCCTGCTCAGACTCAAAATCTGAACCCTGTTGGTAGCTTTGCTCTTCCGTTACATCAAACGGTGAAGGTTGTGCAGAGAAATCGTCTTCCACTGTTGCTTCTGGCTCGCCCATAGGTGAAGCGTATAAAGATTCAGGTTGAACATCTTCAGCACCAAATTCGCCATTTACTTGTGGTGAGCTATCTAATTCTGGTTCAGCACTTTCAAGGTCAGCATGAGCAGGGCTAACTTCTGGTTGTTCGCTCTGCATGTATTGTTGGTAAGCAACCTGAGAATCATGCGCGTCGACCTGATCTTGCTCCGCTAGGTCATCTTCATACATGGCCGCATTTTCTAGCTGCTCGATCGTTGCATTCAACTGTTTAGAGCGCTCAATACCTTCTTCTAACGGTTCTTCTGGCGCTTGGTAAACAGGTGCTGCAGGGGTCGGTTGCTCTGACTCAATTACCGCTTGAGGCTGAACCTGAGGTTCTTCATGAACAGGAGCTTCTTGTTTCGCAGGAGCATCGACTGGCATGTGAATGTTGTAATGACGCTTCGGCGATGCAGCATTGTCTCGCGTATTTGTCGCCACGTCTGAAGAATCATTGGTCGCAGAAAAACTCATCGCAGGATCTAGCGAGTCATGCTCTGTTGATTCTTTGTTGTCTTCTATAGCAGGAACATCGCGGTAAGTTGGCTCTTGATGCTGCTGATGACGTTCTTCGATTAAATCGCGGTCTGCTGATTCTCTTAATTGAGGCTCAAGCAGCTCTTGGTCTTGGCCTCGAGCCTTGTTAACAGCAGACGTGAAGAATTTGATGGCACATTCACCCAACCATTCCACAATGCTTAACCAAGAAATACCGGTCAATAGAGTAAAGCCAGCACCCCATAAGAAAAGAAGAACCAGCGTACTACCAAGAACATTCAACGTTGGAAGAGCAAGGCTTGTTAAAACGTCACCTACCACACCACCGGATGAGAAGTACCAGATATCGTCAAAGTTGATATCCGCTAGACCACAACTAGTCAAAATTAGGATAGTCAGACCAAGTAAGCGAGTGCCCCACAGCATGAAGTCGATCTGCTCGTCTTCATTACGTTTGCGGAATAATACCCACGCTGCAACCGTCACTAAGATAGGCAAAGGGTAAGCCAAAGAACCAAATACGAAGAAAAGCGTATCCGCCAACCAAGCACCTAGGTAGCCACCTGCATTTTGAATGTCACCACCCCACGCCGTTTGCGACCATGATGGGTCTGCAGGACTAAAAGTTAATAACGCAACGGCAAGTAGAATAGAGAAGAGAACACCGAGAATCAGACTGCACTCTTTGAGACGTTGAGAACCACTCAAACGAGGAGACTGAGGCTCTTCACTCGTTTTAATGATTGTTTCTACTTTATTACTGCTCTGCTTGAACATAAACCAACTTAATAATTAAACGGGATAAAAACATCTCGAGCGGCCAAAGCCGCTCGTTTCAATGAAACTACTGTTGATTTAACCATATCAAACAGAAAAACCCAATTCCAGAAAGCAAGAAAGCGGAACAAATGTCCGCTTTCTTTCATTTCACCAATTGTGACTAACGAGTTTTAATCACAAGTTGATTAGTTTGTTTCACTTCTTCCATCACTACGTAAGTTCGAGTGTCGTTTACGCCCGGTAGACGAAGTAACGTATCACCCAGTAGCTTACGGTAAGCACCCATATCAGATACACGTGTTTTTAGAAGATAGTCAAAATCACCCGACACTAAATGACACTCTTGGATGTCATCCAGTTTCTGCACAGCGGTGTTGAATTGTTCGAACACATCTGGCGCACCACGGTTCAACGTAATTTCAACAAACACTAAAAGTGAAGCATCAAGGTACTGTGGGTTCAGCAACGCTGTATACCCAGTAATGTAACCTTGACGTTCTAAACGACGAACACGTTCAAGACATGGAGTTGGAGAAAGTCCTACTCGTTTTGAGAGTTCAACGTTTGAGATACGACCGTCTTTTTGCAACTCATTAAGAATGTTGCGGTCAATACGATCTAGTTCCTTGGACGGCTTCTTATAATTGTCTGCCATTTTTTATTCCACCTTATTACTTCCTTGCAAAAAAATATACTACAACTTTTTAATATTCAGTATCAAATTTTATCTGAACCTATCTATACTAGATATTAATTCGACAGAATTACCCTACACATAGATAAAACAACCAAAATAAAATGAGGAGTCAGGATGATCATTGGCGTACCTAAGGAAATCAAGAACCACGAATACCGCGTTGGTATGACCCCAGCTAGCGTGAGAGAACTAATCTCACACGGCCACCAAGTTTTTGTAGAAACCAATGCCGGTACTGGTATCGGTTTTTCAGACGATGATTACATCGCTGTAGGCGCATCCATTCTTCCTACTGCTGCTGACGTTTTCGCGAAAGCAGAGATGATTGTAAAGGTTAAAGAACCTCAAGCTGTCGAGCGAGCTATGCTTCGCGAAGGGCAAATATTATTTACCTATTTACACCTTGCACCAGATTTTCCACAAACTGAAGAGCTTATCAAGAGCAAAGCTGTCTGCGTAGCCTATGAGACTGTAACAGATAATATGGGTCGCTTGCCACTATTAGCACCAATGTCTGAAGTAGCTGGTCGTATGTCTATTCAAGCAGGTGCACAAACATTAGAGAAATCTAACGGTGGTTGTGGTCTTCTTCTTGGTGGCGTTCCAGGAGTTGAACCAGCAAAAGTTGTTGTTGTTGGTGGCGGTGTTGTAGGTGCTAACGCAGCACGTATGGCTGTAGGCCTTCGCGCTGATGTTACAATTCTTGACCGTAACGTAGATACACTGCGTCGTCTTGATGAAGAATTCCAAGGTCGCGCAAAAGTGGTTTATTCTACTGAAGACGCTATTGAGAAGCATGTTCTAGAAGCAGACCTAGTGATTGGTGCTGTACTAATCCCTGGTGCAGCAGCGCCAAAATTGGTTACAAAAGAGCACATCGCTAAGATGAAGCCAGGTTCAGCAGTTGTTGACGTTGCAATCGACCAAGGCGGTTGTTTCGAGACCTCTCACGCAACCACTCACGCAGACCCAACTTACATTGTTGATGACGTAGTTCACTACTGTGTTGCAAACATGCCTGGCGCTGTTGCTCGCACTTCAACTTACGCACTAAACAATGCAACACTTCCTTACATTGTTAAGCTAGCGAACAAGGGCTACCGCGAAGCACTTCTATCTGATGAAGGCTTCCTAGAAGGTCTAAACGTTATTCACGGTAAAGTAACTTGTAAAGAAGTTGCAGAGAGCTTTGACCTTGAATACGTAGACCCAGCAGAAGCAATCGCAATGTTTAACTAATGATGTAATGACTAACTGAACGCAATAACCTTCTCGTTGAAGCGTTCAGTTAACTCATACACATTAAACAAAAAGCCAGTACGACATTATGTCGCGCTGGCTTTTTTGCATTAATGGATTTAGTTCGTAAAAACACGTAACAGTACGGTTTACCACTAGCGCTCGATTTTAACCCCATGAATCAATAGATTTCTTGGCGTAATACTGCGTTCACAGAACTCTTCAACCGAAGCTTCATAACCTTGCTCTTGCAGATAGATAGCGCGATCTAAAGCTAGCCATATCTCTAATGGTCGTCTAAAGACTTGTTGAACCAAACTCAGCTTTTCCATTTCCCAGAAAAGCGCTTCGCCTTGAATCAAATAAGAGTCAAAATCAATACCTGAGCCCAGCGATAGCTCTTTCACTTCAGATGCCCAACGGCAGAAAGATTCAAAACCCTCAGCTAACTCTGATTTTTTGATGCTCGGTACAGGAATGTATTCGTCAATGTTAAGTTCAGCCTTAAGTAACTGGCTGAAGCCTAGACGATAGCTCATCTCTAGTTGGCGATGTCTCTTTACTCTTTCACCACCAGTGACGGTTTCTTGAAGCGGAATTCTTAAGTCGCTCTTACTTAACGTTAATGCTGAGTTTTTCGCGACAGAAGACATCGCTTGGTAGTTTTCGTCTCGAATAAGATGATAACAACAAGGGGAAATAGTGACCGCGGGTAGCCCATGTGACACTGACTTTTTAACTAACTCAACATGAAGATCGCCACAAGCATGAAGGGCTACGGCATGTTGGTTTGAGTTAAACACGTTATCCGCACTTTCAGAAAACGCATCACCTTGAACAAAGTTCATCGCTAATTTCTGGTCATCCGCAATCTTTTGTCCGCTTTCGCATAACGATTGCTGCCATTCAAAGCTAGTGACTTTTTGATCAGATTGTTGAGATAGGATTCGACCAAGAAAGCCTTTACCCGAACACCACTCGAGCCACTCTTTGCCATGGTGATGGCCTAATGCAGCCTCGCCCATTGCGACAATTTGATGTAGCTTTCGGCCGGGAATACCCTCAGCAGTACCACGTGGGAGGTCTAAACCAACCAAAGCTGTGTTATCAAACTGAATGTTTTGGCTAGCAGTATCTAATTCAGGTAGGAAACGAGTCAGTTCCTCAACCAAAAGCTGAGGCTGCTCTTTTAAGGTTTGAATGCTTTCATTATCTAAGCTTTGTAACCAATCAACGAGTGGACGATTGACCTCTTTCCACGGCTGCTGTTGAGTTTGGCATAGGTGAAAAGGCTCTGAACGCCAGTAAATCTGGTGCTCTAGCAAAAATGAATCGAGTACTTTAAATCGTGAATGCATGCTTCCCCCTATGATGCGTGGATTGTAGGGGTAAGAGGTCGAAATGGAAAGGATCGATAAAGAAAACGAAAGCTAAAAGCCCAAAAGAAAAACGGCCTGCAAATACAGGCCGAATAAGAATCTAGATTTACACGATGAGATTAACGAACAGGCAGCTCGATATCTTTAAACATCTCTTCGATCTCTTCATTCGATTTCAAAGAAATAGCTTGCTCAACCACAGGGCGAGTCAAGTGCGGTGCAAAACGCTCCATGAAATCAAACATGTAAGAACGCAGGAAGGTACCTTTTCTAAAACCAATGCTGGTTGTGCTCGCACCAAATAGATGGCTCGCATCAATCGCAACCAAATCAGTATCTTGCTCGTGGTCAATCGCCATACTTGCAATTACACCAACACCAATGCCCATACGAACGTAGGTTTTGATTACGTCAGCATCGGTCGCGGTAAACACAACGCGCGGTGTTAACCCTACTTTGTTGAACGCAGTATCAAGCTCAGAACGGCCAGTGAAACCAAATACATAAGTCACGAGAGAGTAAGCCGCAAGATCTTCGATTGTGATATTACGCTTCTGTGCCAGAGGGTGATCTTTGGTAACGACGATCGAACGGTTCCAGTGGTAACAAGGCAGCATAATCGCATCTTGGTAAAGGTGTAGCGCTTCCGTTGCAATCGCAAAATTCGCTGTACCTTTAGCGACGGCTTCTGACATTTGGCTTGGCGTGCCTTGGTGCATGTGAAGCGATACTTTAGGGTAACGCGCCGTGAAACCTTTAATCACATCAGGCAGTGCATAACGAGCTTGAGTATGAGTCGTTGAAATATTCAATGTACCCATCTCTGGATGAGTGTGTTCACCCGCTACCGCTTTAATACTTTCAACGCGTGCCAAAATCTCTTGAGAGATACGAATGATATCCTCACCCGCTTGGGTAACCTGCGTTAGATGCTTGCCGCTACGCTCAAAAATCTGAATGCCTAGTTCGTCTTCAAGTAATCTAACTTGCTTACTAATGCCAGGCTGAGATGTGTACAAACTCTCTGCTGTAGCTGAAACATTTAGGTTATGGTTTACAACCTCAACAATGTACTTCAGTTGCTGTAACTTCATATCTAACCTCGTAATCCTTTACTCATTTCTGTGCTAACTTATTTGCAAAGAGAGCGTTATAGTCGCGTGTAATATAATTAATAGTTATAACGCTTCGAACACAAAAATGACAGGAAAATTGAGTTTTTCTAGCTTAACAAACAAAAACATCACTAACGCTTTGCAACCCAACCCTCATTCTCATACATTAGTTGGTAAGTTTTGATTGCCGATTTCGCTCAACAAGAGATAATCAGAAATTGCAATTTACGAGTGCCGATACACAATGGAATCGTGTATCCTCTCCAGTTAGCTATAGAAAATAATAAGCAGACTCAAATATATGAATATTGGTTTAATAATCGCCTTAGTAGCCGTTCTTTTGGTGTTAGTTTTAGGCTACAACATCATGCTTCAATATAAAGTTAAGGTAGAAACAGCGAAGAAACAGGAAGCTTCTCGTTATCTAACCATTATTGACGGTACAGAAGAACTGATTGGCAACGCTCATCACATGCCGTTTAGCCAAGATCTTCTTGTATGCTTAAACAATCGAATTCTTGATGCATTAGAAAACATGTATCAACTCGATCCAAAAAATAAGCAGCTTGCCCAACGCATTGAAAGCGTAAAACAACAAATCACTCAGCTAAAAGAGAACTACAAAGGTGGCGAGAGTACCGCTTTCCGCGTACCAAGTAGTGACAAACAAGCGATCATGATGCTTAAGTTAGTTAAGCGCCTACGTGATACGGTACGCAACGAGCACAATAAAGGCCGTTTCGAGACCCAAGCTTATGTGGTTGAAAATGCTCGCCTAGAAACGATTCAAATCCGTATTAACATTGAAAATGTTATCAAACGTGCAAACGATTCGATTTCTCGCGGACAACCGGGAACAGCGATTCAGCTATTACGCAAAGGTATTGATGCTTTGGCGACTAAGAACGACTCGTACTCTAATCAAGCCAAAGAAAAGCTTCAACAGATGCTTAACGAGCTTGACCAGAAACGCCAAGACAAAAACGCTCAAGATTTGCAGCAGATGGAATCTAAAGAACGAGAAGACGATATGGATGCCCTCTTCGGTCAGAAGAAGAAATGGTAACAGTCTAACTCAACACTTAAAGGCCGCCTTATTTACATTAAATAGGCGGCCTTTTTTGTAGCTGTTGAATTTCCTTTCTCTGTATAGGGAGATCTCTTGAGCTGTGATAAAATCCCCGCATTATCAACAAACTTTCCCTGACCATGTATCAAGAATTACTCGCTCCAATCCACTCTTTTCTTAAAGCCGAAACGCCAGATTCATGGATAGATGAAGCCAAAAAGCCTGAAAACCTTCACATCATTCTGCGCGATCACATGCTGTGTGAACTTAAGGCGGCACAGAGTGCTTTGTTCCTTATCCGCAAGTACGCCGTCGATAAAGAAAGCGCGAAGCAACTGAATGAATGGATTTTGCCATACGAACAATTTGCTTACCGTCGTATCGGAGACTTAGAGTCTCTGCGTGGTAAAAGCAACGTATCCAAGCAAATCACCGCGAAAGAAGGCTGTAATTACGGTGCTGACCTGATCGATAAGATGGTACTACTGATCAAAGAAGAGCTGCATCACTTCTACCAAGTCATGGAGCTGATGGAGAAGAAAGGCGTGACTTACCAGCCAATTGAGGCGGGTCGTTACGCTAAGGGCTTGATCAAGCAAGTTAAGACTTACGAGCCTGACGCTCTGGTTGATAAGCTTATCATCGGTGCGTTTATTGAAGCTCGCTCTTGTGAACGATTCGCTAAATTGGCTCCTTTCTTGGAAGAAGACATGGAGAAGTTTTATGTGTCTCTACTTCGTTCAGAAGCTCGCCACTACCAAGATTACCTTGAGCTAGCAGAGCAGATCGCAGGGAAAGATATTTCAGAGCGTATTGCGCATTTTGCTCAAGTAGAAGCTAATCTTATCACTTCAGATGACAACGACTTCAAATTCCATAGTGGTGCTCCGGTTTAAGCTCCACACAGAGCATTCAGTCCAGATTAGACTAATCCAGACTAAAAAATTAAGGCCAGCAATTTGCTGGCCTTCTTTATTTATATCTCAATCTAAATAAAGACTTAAGCTAACGTACCGTTGATCTCTGCAAGCACAGCAGCAGGGTCTATAGCTTGCGTAATCGGACGGCCGATAACAAGGTAGTCTGAGCCTGATTCAATCGCTTTAGAAGGCGTCATGATACGCTTCTGGTCACCAACATCTGCGCCGACAGGACGAATACCTGGAGTAACTAGCTTGAACTCCTGACCAAGTGCACCTTTAAGCAAAGATGCCTCTTGTGCAGAACATACAACACCGTCTAAGCCTGAGTTTTTCGTTAGAGACGCCAAACGCATCACTTGTTGTTGTGGTTCAAGGTCCAGACCGATACCCGCTAAATCAGATTGCTCCATACTGGTGAGTACCGTTACACCGATTAACAGTGGACGGTCTTTGCCATAAGGTTCTAAGATTTCGCGAGAAGCCGTCATCATGCGCTCACCGCCACTTGCGTGTACGTTCACCATCCAAACACCCAGTTCAGCGGCAGCACGGACTGCTTTTGAACATGTGTTCGGGATGTCGTGGAATTTAAGGTCTAAAAATACTGAGAAACCACGCTTATGTAATTCACGAACAAATTCAGGGCCAAACAGGGTAAACATCTCTTTGCCCACTTTTAGGCGGCAAGATGCTGGGTCAATACGATCGACAAAGGCTAACGCATCCGCTTGATTATCATAATCCAAGGCTACAATGATTTTTTGGTCGTTCATTTCATCTCCTAACGCAGTTAACTTTCTAAAAATTTCTAATCACCTAAGCAGGTGATAAATAACAGTCATAAAAATGCAGCCCGAAAGCTGCAATTAATAATTTGGTCTTAAAGTGACCACAAATCTATTCACCATCAAGCCCACGAATAGGCTTGATCGTCCCCCACCCTTTACATGAAGGGCAGTGCCAATACATTGAGTGTGTTGAGAAACCACACTGACGACAACGGTAATGAGGCTTAACCTTAAGCTGTTCACCAACCATAGATTGAAGTGTGGTTAAGCTGTCTTTTGCTCGGCCTTCTTCTGCTTCCGCTAGGTGGTAATCGATTAATCGATAAAAACCTTTCATGGTTGGATTTTTAACAAGCTGCTTTGTCAGTAACTCTTGAGCAGAGCCTACATCTTCATGGTGAGCAACCAATTGCGCCAGCATCAGTTCAGCAGATACACCTGCTTTCTTCTGAATACACGCTTTGAGGAACTCGACCAATTGAGCTTCTTGTCCAAGCTTGTGGTAACACTCAGCAAGGGTTGGTAACACCTCACTGATAAAATCGATATCTTGTTCTAGCACCGACTCAAGACAATCAATTGTCTTTTGGTAATCTTCGTTCGCTAAGTGGAACTTCCCTAGTGCGATACTTGCGCGAACACATTTAGGGTCTTCAGAAAGCGCCTTCTTAAAATGCTGAAGCGCTTTAGAACGATTACCATCGGCTTGTTCTTGCATCGCAAGCTCACACCAGAAATGCGCAACGGTCGCACGCATCTTCATTTTTTTCTTGCCGAGCTTAACTAAGATATTTCCGTAATGGATAGCCTTGTTCCACTCACGGGTCTGCTGATAAATAGCCACCAACTGCTGTAAAGCGCCCTCTTTATGGTCAGGTTCTTCTACAAGTTGTTCAAAGATTTTTTCAGCGCGATCAAGGAAACCAGAGACCATATAGTCTTTGGCTAATTGTTGCAGTGCGAGGTTTTTCTGATCGAGGGTAAGCCCCGAACGAGAGATGAGATTTTGGTGAATACGAATAGCGCGGTCGACTTCGCCTCTTGAGCGGAACAAGTTGCCCAAAGCCAAGTGAGTATCGATGGTTTCATTGTCTACTTGAAGCAGCTCAATGAAGTGATCAACCGCTTTGTCAGATTGATCTGACAGTAATAGGTTCAAACCCGTCACGTATTGACGGGAGATCTGGTGTGATTGCTTTTGTTTTTCTTGCTGAGCATTACGATTACCCATATACCAGCCATAAGCGGCTGCGATGGGCAAAAGTAAGAACAGTAACTCTAACATCAAATATAGCCTTTAAGCTTTAGTATCAGCAGCGACCTGCTTTGATTGCTTATTGAGTTGCTTCTTCAAGCGATGAATTTTTAGCTGAGACCGCATGTGCATATTACCAAAGACTAACCAAGCAAGGGCGAAGCCTGAAACGAATACAACACCTAATAAACTTGAGAGGTGGAAGTCACCTTGCGCTAGCAGATAGTTGAAATTCACAGTTGTTTGGTTTTGAGAGCCTAAAGCCAGTGCAATTAGGAAAAGTGCGATAACGGCGACTATTTTTATAATTTTCATAGTTCATCACTCATTGGTTGGTTAGCTGTACGATTATGCAGGAAAATTACTAATCAGACCACCATATTATGGTCATAAAAAAGCGGCATACATTATAGTATGCCGCTTTTCTTAATTCCGATAAGTAGGCTACATTCCTGAGTTTACTCGTTCACGCAACTCTTTACCTGGTTTGAAGTGAGGAACGTATTTACCTTCTAACTCTACCTTGTCACCAGTCTTTGGGTTACGTCCAACACGAGGCTCACGATAATGCAGAGAAAAGCTGCCAAAACCGCGAATTTCGATTCGATCACCACTTTCTAGTGTTGAAGCCATATGCTCTAAAATGTCTTTTACAGCGTCTTCAATTTCTTTTGCAGAAAGATGCGTTTGCTCAGCGCATAGTCTTTCAATCAATTCAGACTTAGTCATAGTTACCCTCGTTGGTTTTCTTTTTAGAAATTATAGACCTATCGGAAAAATAAGCAAAAAAAAAGGAGCCTTACGGCTCCTTTCTTGGCTAGATAGCTATAATTCTCTTAATGAGAAGCTATTATTCGCCTTTAGCAGCTTTGAATGCGTCTGCCATTGCGTTACCGAACGCGCCTTCTTCAGACTTGTTCAGTGAAGCCATTGCTTCTTGCTCATCAGCTTCATCTTTAGCTTTGATAGATAGGTTGATTACGCGGTTCTTACGGTCTACACCAGTGAACTTCGCTTCAACGCTGTCGCCAACGCTTAGGATTAGAGATGCATCTTCGATACGGTCGCGAGAAACTTCAGAAGCGCGGATGTAGCCTTCAACGCCTTCGATTAGCTCGATAGTAGCGCCTTTCGCGTCAACTGCAGTAACAGTACCGTTTACAAGAACACCTTTCTTGTTGTCAGCAACGTATGCGTTGAACGGGTCGTTTTCCATTTGCTTAACGCCAAGAGAAATACGCTCACGCTCTGCATCTACTGCTAGAACAACAGCAGAGATTTCGTCGCCTTTCTTGTATTCACGTACAGCTTCTTCGCCGGCAGCGTTCCAAGAAATGTCAGATAGGTGTACAAGACCGTCGATACCGCCTTCTAGACCGATGAAGATACCAAAGTCAGTGATAGACTTGATCTTACCAGTAACTTTGTCGCCCTTAGCTTGCATTTCTGCAAATGACTGCCATGGGTTAGCTTTACACTGTTTCAGACCTAGAGAGATACGACGACGTTCTTCGTCGATATCAAGAACCATAACCTCAACTTCGTCGCCAACATTAACAACTTTAGAAGGGTGGATGTTCTTGTTAGTCCAATCCATTTCAGAAACGTGTACTAGACCTTCAACGCCTTCTTCGATTTCAACGAAGCAGCCGTAGTCAGTTAGGTTTGTAACACGACCAGAAAGCTTGTGACCTTCTGGGTAACGCTTAGCGATTGCTACCCATGGATCTTCGCCTAGTTGCTTAAGACCTAGTGAAACACGAGTGCGCTCACGATCGAACTTAAGAACTTTAACTAGGATTTCGTCACCAACGTTAACGATCTCTGATGGGTGCTTAACGCGCTTCCAAGCCATATCAGTGATATGTAGAAGACCGTCAACACCGCCAAGGTCAACGAATGCACCGTAGTCAGTAAGGTTCTTAACGATACCTTTAACTTCAGTACCTTCTTGTAGAGTTTCAAGAAGTTCGTCACGCTCAACACTGTTTTCAGATTCGATAACAGCACGACGAGAAACAACAACGTTGTTACGCTTCTGGTCTAGCTTGATTACTTTGAACTCTAGCTCTTTGTTTTCTAGGTGAGCAGTGTCACGGATAGGACGTACGTCTACTAGAGAACCTGGAAGGAAAGCACGGATACCGTTAAGTTCAACAGTGAAACCGCCTTTAACTTTACCGTTGATGATACCAACAACAGTTTCAGCTTCTTCACAAGCTTTCTCAAGTACGATCCAAGCTTCGTGACGCTTAGCTTTCTCACGAGAAAGTTGAGTTTCACCGAAACCATCTTCAACAGCGTCTAGAGCTACGTCTACTTCAGCACCAACTTCAACTTCAAGTTCGCCAGCAGCGTTCTTGAATTGTTCAGCAGGGATAGCAGATTCAGACTTAAGACCAGCGTCTACAAGAACGAAACCGTTCTCGATAGCTACTACAGTACCTTTAACGATGCTGCCTTGTTGGAATTCAGTTTCAGATAGAAACTCTTCAAAGAGTTGAGCAAAAGATTCAGTCATTATTTAATCTTCAATAATTAAACGTCCATGGGTATCCTACCGCATGGGGTTGATAAATTCGCCGGTCATCATCCTTGCGACCAACGTTCGTACTAGCTCGGCGAAATTACCCAGCCAGTTTCGATTCAATATAGTGTAGTGCTTTTTCTACTACCTGCTCAATATTCATTGAGGTGGAATCAAGCACTAGAGCATCCTCTGCAGGGCGAAGTGGCGCCACTGGGCGATTACGATCTCGGTCGTCTCGCTCTTGGATCTCGCTCAAAAGGTCGTCAAATTTAACATCTAACCCCTTCTGTTGCAACTGTTTAAGGCGGCGACTCGCACGCTCTTCAGCACTTGCATCTAAAAATATTTTCGCTTCAGCTTCAGGAAACACAACCGTTCCCATGTCACGACCATCTGCAACCAAACCAGGCGCAGCGCTGAATGCACGTTGACGACGAAGCAGTGCTTCGCGAACGCGAGGTAAAGCAGCAACTTTTGAAGCCGCCATGCCAGTCTCTTCTTTACGAAGTTCACCAGACACATCTTCACCTTCTAAGATAACCTTAACTAAGTCGCCTTCAGCAATAAACTGCACGTCTAAGTGTGTAGCAAGCGGTACTAAAGCATCCTCTGATTCAGTATCCACACCATGGTGAATTGCCGCTAAAGCCAATACGCGATAGATCGCGCCTGAGTCTAGAAGATGAAAGCCTAGCTTATCTGCTAGCAACATACACAGGGTACCTTTACCTGCACCACTTGGTCCATCAACCGTAATCACTGGGCTTTGAGAAGGCATCTTTTACTCCACGTTTTGTCGTAAGTTTTATTCTGTACTAGCGATTCGCCACTACTTTATAGGCGGCATATTATAGAGAAAAATTGGTACTCGAGCGAGGTAAATCTCAGATAATTCCGTGTTGATGATGCATAAACCAATGCAACTATCTCAATATCCGTTTGCTTAGGTCAATAAGACACACACGCGCTTTTCGATAGCGCATTTTTCGGTAGATAAAAAAAGCCTCGCAATAGGCAAGGCTCATCATTTTTCATTTTGTAGAGCAAACAAGAACTCGCTCAAAGAAGCTTAGCCAATAATAGCCCGAACCGCTTCTAGGTCTTCAGGCGTATCAACACCAGCAGCCGGCGCTTCCGCTGCAACGTCTACGTGGATTTTTTCACCGTACCAAAGTACTCGTAATTGCTCTAGGCACTCAATACGTTCAAGAGTGCTTGGTTCCCAATTAATGTAGGTATTGATAAAACCCGCTCGGTAAGCATAGATACCAATATGACGAAGCAAAGGAGATTCCGCTGCAGTACCGTTGTTCGCGTAAGCATCGCGATCCCAAGGGATGGTTGCTCGGCTAAAATACAAGGCGTAACCGTCTTTATCGGTTACAACTTTAACGGCATTGGGGTTAAACACTTCATCAGCATGAGTGATTTCCACACCTAACGTTGCCATCGGAGCTGTACTGTTAGCAAGATTGTTGGCAACCTGATTAATGATCGAAGGTGGGATAAGTGGCTCATCACCTTGAACATTCACGATAATATGATCATCAGGAATCTTCATAACTTCAATCACTTCAGCTAGGCGTTCAGTGCCTGACTCGTGATTCGGTGATGTCATACAAACGGTCGCGCCAAATGCTTTAGCCGCTTTTTCAACTCGAGCGTCGTCGGTAGCGATAATAACGTTATCGGCACCCGCTTTCATTGACTGTTCGTATACCCATTGAATCATCGGCTTTCCACCAATGTCAGCAAGTGGCTTCCCTGGCAAACGGCTCGATTGGTATCTTGCAGGTATAACAACCGTATAAGACATTACTTACCCTCATCCATAGAAACGGTGCGAGCTTCAGGTTCTAAAAGAACAGGAATACCCTCTTTAATTGGGTAAGCAAGGCGATCAATTTTACAAACAAGCTCTTGCTTATCCTTGTCAAAAGTTAGTTTACCTTTACATACAGGGCAAGCAACGATCTCAAGTAGACGGTGATCCATAGTATTCCATAACCTCTTTTATTCTTTTTAAAATTTGCTGTTGCGAATCTTCATCGAACTGCGCAGAAACTGGAAGATACCACCAGTTATCTTGAGCATATTCTTCGCATTTTACAGCGTCTTTTTCTGTCATAATCAGATTCATACCTTTCTTAGCTAAGGCATGAAGTTCATCTTTATCAAAATCTTGATGGTCGGCGAAGCCCTGTGTGAAAACAACATCACCATCAAGATCTTCCAATGTTTTAAAAAAGCGCGGTGGGTGACCAATACCGGCAAAAGCCACCAGCTTCTGTAATTCTGCCACAGACCTTTTCTGACCCGTCTTTAGGTTAACCGCTTGGCTTGGAAGCAAAGACATCGAGAACTCTCTCCCGTGTGCTTTACCTCCATTGTTAACCAAAAAGTCGACTTCATCTAAACGAGATACAGGCTCTCGTAATGGACCTAAAGGAATCAAGCTCTCGCTACCAAAGCGTCTTGCACCGTCGATAACCGCAAATTCAATATCGCGTTCAAGCGCGTAATGCTGAAGGCCATCGTCAGTGATGATCACGTCGACACCTTTGCTCAGCAATGCTTTTACCGCGTTAGCGCGCACCGGATCGACCGCAACTGGCGCACCAGTTCGCTTCCGGATCAAACGAGGTTCATCACCCGAATGCTCAGCTGGCGTGTTTTCATCCAACACCAACGGATAGCTTGGTGCTTTTGCACCGTAGCCACGAGACACGATTCCGGGTTTAAAGCCGTGAGCCTGAAGCATCTCAACTAACCAAATCACAACCGGCGTTTTACCATTTCCGCCAGCGGTAATATTGCCCACAACGATCACAGGTAAAGGCGGGCGGTAGGTCTCTTTCTTCCCAGAGAGGTAAGCATCACGACGTTGACCACTAATCAATTTGAACAGCAGACTCAGTGGCCACAATAGCGGCCAGAGAAGATATTTCAACGGGTGATTGTTAAACCAAATCTTTTCGATCACAACAAGACCTAATCTTATCCGCTGAACTGAATTCGGTGTAATTGTGCATAGGCGCCATCATGTGCGATTAGCTCAGCATGTGCGCCCCTTTCTACAATATGACCATCATCAACCACTAGAATCTCATCGGCTTGCTCGATGGTAGAGAGTCTATGTGCAATAACTAATACTGTTTTGTCTTTCTGCAGTTCTTCTAATGCAGATTGAATCGCTCTCTCTGACTCTGTATCCAGTGCAGATGTTGCCTCATCAAGAATCAAAACAGGCGCATCTCTCAATAGAGCTCGTGCAATCGCAATACGCTGTCTTTGACCACCAGAAAGACTCGCGCCATTCTCGCCCACAACCGTATCAATGCCATTTTCCATGCCATCGATAAACTCACTTGCATGAGCAAGCTTAGCCGCGTGTTCGATCTGTTCACGTGAATACTGTTCTTCTGCTGCGTAAGCGATGTTGTTAGCCACCGTATCGTTAAACAGATGCACATTTTGAGAAACGAGAGCAAAGTGCTCCCGCAGGTTTCTCAATTCGTAATCACGAATGTCGTGGCCATCAAGCTCAATTGAACCAGAGTCTACGTCATAAAAACGAGTAAATAGGTTGGCAATGGTACTCTTACCCGAACCCGATCGCCCAACAAGCGCAACCGTTTTACCTTTCGGTATATTAAAGCTGACCTTATCAAGTGCTGGTTTCTCTGCACCGTCATAAGTAAACGTGACATCTTTTACTGCAACTTCACCCATTACAGTTTCAGGTTTCAACGTTCCTTTGTTTTGCTCGGTATCTAGATCCATCAAACCAAATAGAGTCGTACTCGCAGCCATACCACGTTGGAATTCAGACGTTACGTTAGTTAACGCCTTTAGCGGACGTAATAGACCAAACATTGCAGAGAAGACAACGGTAAACGTACCAGGAGTAAGCTCGGCTTTAATAGAATCGACACTAGCAAGGAATAGAACAACAACAATCGCAACTGATGCGATCATTTGAATAATCGGGTTAGCGGCCGCTTGAGCAGTGATTAGCTTCATGCTTTGTTGGCGCATTTGGTTACTAACTTTATCAAAGCGGTGTTTTTCTAGGTCTTGACCACCGTAAGTTAGAACCACTTTATGCCCTTTCAGCATTTGTTCAGCTGAAGAAGCAACATGACCCATGCTGGTTTGCATGTTCTTAGAGATCTTTCTGAATCGCTTCGATACGATACTGATCGCCCACGCAACCAAAGGTGCGACAGCAAATAACACCAAAGACAACTGCCAGCTATTCCAGAACATCAGCGTCAACAAGCCAATAATACTTGCACCTTCACGGACAATACTGACTAACGCTTTACTGGTTGCTGCAGACACTTGCTCTGAATCGTAAGTAATTCGAGATAGCAATGCGCCTGTCTGTTCTTTATCGAAGAAAGAAACAGGCATATGCATGAAATGACTGAATATTTTGCGACGAATTTCCATCACCACATTGCCAGAGACCCAACTCAAACAATAGGTTGAAACAAAACCACTGACGCCACGAACGAACATCATGGCAAAGATAATAATAGGGAGCGTACGTAAAAAGTCAGATTCAGCATTACCAAAGCCTTCATCAAGTAACGGCTTTAGTAAGGAGATCATATAGGTATCAGAAACGGCATTTATAATAAGCGCAATTACCGCAACACCTAGGCCGGCCTTATATAGTCGAATATAAGTCCAAAGTCTTTTAAATGTGACCCAGGTAGTTTCATCTGTTTGTGTTGACATAGAATCGCTTAATTTTCTCACAATAATCTATCTATTCTACTCCCTTACGGAGCATCTGCCTATACCACTGCCCGCCTTGTTGTTCTCTAATCGCATGATATTGCCAACCTTCTTTGCTAAGAGTGATGGTTATTTGTCCGCTTTCTCCAGTATCAAGCCAAGTACTCCCCGCTTCCTGATAGCGTTCAATAATAGACTCACTAGGCATTCCCCACTGATTGCCTTTGGCGAGAGAAGCTATTGCCAGCTGAGGAGACACCGCCTCAATAAACGGCTTAATCGATGACGAATCGCTACCATGATGCGGAACCAACATAACATCACTCCTTAGCTGTTCTCCTTCACGAGCAAGTAACCACTCAATTACCAGCTCAATATCACCAGTGAGCAACATTGAGAAATCAACACTATGATCTGAGATCTTGACCACACACGAATGTGGGTTATACGCCCTCTTTACTTGCTTAGGAGGCCACAGTACTTCAAAAACAACATCTTGCCAGTTCCAAACTTCTCCAATAGTACATGTTTGAATATTAGACGAGGCTTGAGTGGTAGGTTGGCGTTCTTGAATAATGTTCTGGCTGGTTCTTATCCACTTTGGCGTATAGTTCTCAAGTAACGCCGGATAACCACCAGCATGGTCAGAATCGAAATGACTCACAATCACGCCTTCTAATTCATAAATCCCCTTTTGGTTTAAAGTAGGAATCAACAAGGACTCAACAACCGAGCCTCCTGGCCACGCATTACCAAGATCATAAACGACAATCTGATTGTTCTTTTCTAAAACCAAAGACAACCCATGCCCAACATCCAAGATGTCTATGGTTAGCTTGTCTTGCTGAGGTTTACCAAACTCCCACCACAACACGAACACTGCAGTTACTAATATCGATAATGTTCGCTTGAAATACCGACTAACAAAGCTCAAAAACAAGATAAGGAATACTGATAATGCAATCGTCTGATTATCAACTTGGATCCAAAATCGCTCAGAGAAAGGAAGACTAAATACGAGAGGCTCGAGCGACAAGTCGACCAACTTCCACACCTGGCTAACCAAACCATTGTCTAGCGCCGTTATACCAACCACGCCAGACACTGACTCCGATATTAAGCTTAGAAACATTGCCAGAAACAACAGCGGGATCGTCACCATCGATACCCAAGGCAAGAGGAGTAAATTGTAGAAAACAGAGACTAAACTGAACCCTTTGAAAAACAACATAGAGAAAGGCGCGATAAGGAATGTCAGCATCAGTTGAATCTTAATCAGTTGGAGTGCCCTGTTGATAAATGTAAAGGTTGAAGTTGAGTGCTGTGTATTTAACGCGATATAGAGAACAGCGCCCAATGCACCAAAGGACAACCAGAAACTGCTCGACAAGGCTGAAAACGGCCAAATCAGCAGGACCACGCACAAGCTTAAAGCGACATACCGGAGCAAACTGATATTTTGCCCACGCCACAAGAAATAACTGGCGATGGCGCACATCACTAAAGCCCTCAAAGTTGGCAGCGTGAACCCAGCAAACCAACTATAGAAATACGCCAAGCCGAGCCCAAATATTGTAGGTAACCAAAGAAATGAAGGAGAAAGTAACCTGAATATCTTGCCTATCTGATAGCCGATACCAAAGGCAATCCCAATATGCAGCCCCGAAATAGCCATCAAGTGGATCAAGCCACTGCTTTTAAGCAAATCCCACCGCTGAGGCGGAATAAGGTCTCGATATCCAAAACTCAAAGCGATAATGAGATCTTGATTTGACAGCAGACTTAACCTTTCAAGGCTGGTTTCAAACCATCGGGAGCGTAAGTTGGTGTTAGAGTGAATTCGGTATTTGGTTTCTGCTCTGTAAGTTGCATTGGCAACCACGCCAGTACTAAACAAGTACTTTTCGAGGTCAAAACCGGCTTCATTAAGTTTGCCCCATACCGGCTTTATTGAGGTCGATAAATAGACATCATCTCCAAGTGTTAACTTAAAAGGGGTAAACAAACGCAATTTTATCAATTGGGGAAAGATTAATTTTTCGCCGCCAATTGATCTGGCTACTATTACGCTTTCAAAACCGTGGCTATTTTCACTAAAAAGGCTAACAACCGACGCATTTATGGTAGTATTCTGCCCTGATTGGAATAAGCGACTCGTTTGTATTTCAATCGCATTCCCTAGGCAGATAACTAGTATCAATGCTGTTACTGGACCTCTTGCACTCCGGAAAACGCTATACTTTGTTGATGCTAGCAGTAACAACAGCATCAATGGTGCCCAAACCCAATGAGGCATCACAGGCCAGAAGCTGGCAGACACAACTGTCGCAGCAAATGAAATCAAGAACCAAGTGTTAAACAAGAGAGTAGCTTCCTCCTATGCCAAGAAAGTTTATCAAACGATTTATGCCTGACCATGATCTAATCAAGCGTCAGAAAGCATTGAAAGTTTTTGGCAATGTTTTGTACAACCCCAACTTATGGTGCCTTAATCGTCGCTCTGCGGCTGGCGCGTTTGCTGTTGGGTTATTCATGGCGTTTGTCCCTCTACCAAGTCAAATGATTATGTCTGCAGGCCTTGCTGTCGCATGTGGCGTTAACCTGCCTTTAGCTGTCGCACTTGTTTGGATCAGTAACCCGGTTACCATGCCTGTTCTCTTCTACTTTGCTTATAAAGTCGGGGCGTTTGTTATGCATGTGCCACCTCAAGCCTTCCATTTCGAATTGTCTTGGGACTTCATCTTGGCGCAAATGAGCACTATAGGGCCTCCGTTCTTATTGGGTTGTCTGATTTGTGGAGTGGTTTCAGCAATGATTGGCTACTTTGGTATTCGCGGTTTATGGCGCTACTCAGTAGTAAGAAGTTGGAAGAAGCGACAAGCAAGGCACTGAACGCCATCACTTGTTATTCAATCTAACCTTGTATGTGCTTCACTTAAAACGTACACAAGTTAAAATCGGATGAGCTACTTACCTCTGCAAGATTGGCATGTAACGAAAGTCGTAAAGAACATGAATTGAATTCAATAAAAAAGGATCCCACTGGGATCCTTTTTTTGTATCGACTGAAAACTGACGGCCTGTTATTTAGGCGAATGCTATTTAGAACTCAGCACTGAGGCTGGGTTTAACTTCGCCGCGCGTGACGCTGGATACCATGTCGCTAGTAGGCTCAGCACAATCGCAGTGCCGGAAACGACAACAACATCCGTCATATCAAGTTGTGATGGCAAGAAGTCGACAAAATAGATATCGCCGGACAAGAACTGGTGATCGACCAGCTTTTCAAGCCCTTTGATTAGTGTCGTGAGATTAAGCGCCACCAACACACCTATCGCACTCCCGACTAAACTGCCTAAAACACCTGAGAATACGCCCTGCCAAACAAAGATGCGCTTCACAAGACCGTCTGATGCACCCATGGTTCTTAAAATCGCGATCTCTGATGCTCTGTCTTTTACAGCCATCATTAAGGTCGAGACGATGTTGAAACAAGCCACACCAATAACCAGTACCATCACCAGATACATGATGGTACGAACCAATTGAATATCTCGATATAAGAAACCAAACTTCTGCTGCCAACTGCGCAGATACACATACACATCAAGCTGATTACCCACTTCACGCACAATAGAATTCGCGTTCAGCACATCGGTCACTTTTAAAGAGACCCCAGTCACCGCCTCACCTAAGTTTGCGTAGACCTGAGCATCACCAATCGGGATTAGCGCCAAGCTGTGATCTATCTGGCCATTAAGCGTCAGCAAGCCAACCACTTTCACTCGAACACGCTTTGGCGCCTGAACCTTCACAGAACCATTTACCGTTGGAATCATCAAAGTCAGATAATCACCGACTTTCGCACCCAGCACATTCGCTACACCAGAACCCAAAATGATCTGCTGCTGTCCTGCCTTAAACTCGCTCCAAGCTTGCTTATCGATAAAACTCGACAGGCTTGATACCTGTTGTTCAAGTTGTGGGTCAACGCCGCGAACTTCAATTGCTTTGAGTTCTTTGCCCTTTTCAGCAAGTGCAGTAATTTTTACATAAGGCGCAGCAGCAACAACTTTATCGTGCTTAATCGATTCCTCAATCACGTGCTCCCAACGAGTCACAGGCTCATTCACGCCTTCAAACTCACCGTGAGGAATGACAGAAAGTACTCGTGATTGAAGCTCTCGCTCAAAGCCATTCATCGCAGATAAGCCAATAATGATCACCGCGACACCAACAGCGATACCAATCGTCGAGGACAAAGAGATGAACGACACCATCTTGTCTCGTTGTTTCGCACGACTAAATCGGCCGCCTATCAATAGGGATAAAGAAGAAAACACTTAGCTCTCCTCTTTTTCTACGTTGACCAGTAAACCATCTTGCATGTGAAGCTGGCGGTCCATCTTACCGGCAAGTTCACCATCGTGAGTCACGACCAAAAAGGCAGTATCGTATTCACGGTTCAGTTCACGCATTAAATCGTAAATAGATAGTGCGGTGTTATGGTCAAGGTTACCGGTTGGTTCATCCGCCAACACTAACGCAGGCTTATTCACCAATGCACGAGCAATCGCCACACGTTGCCTTTCGCCACCAGAAAGCTCTGAAGGTCGGTGATCAACACGATGACTCAATCCAACTTTATCCAACAGACGTTGCGCTTCTTGTTTTGCTTTCGCTGGCTTTTCACCACCAATCAGCAACGGCATAGCTACGTTTTCTAACGCTGAAAAGTCCGAGAGAAGATGATGGAACTGATAGACAAAACCAAGATGCTGATTGCGAAGCTTCGCCTGCTTATTTGAACTCAAAGATGCTAAATCCTGACCAAGAAAACTTACGCTGCCCGCAGAAGCATCGTCTAATGCGCCTAAGATATGTAGTAAAGTACTTTTACCCGAGCCAGAGGTACCGATGATTGCTACTAGCTCACCCTTTTCGATTTCAAAGCTGACTCCCTTGAGCACCTCAGTATCTAACGAGCCTTCACGGTACGTTTTACGGATATCATTACATTGAAGAAAATTACTCATAACGAAGGGCCTCAGCAGGTTTCACAGACGATGCACGATAAGAAGGGAATACAGTAGCAATCAGGCTAAGTGCAATAGCCAGAACCACAACAACAGCGATTTGAATTGGGTTAATCAGAATTGGTAGCTGGCCACCAAATGAGAACAGAGCAACGCCCATCGCCTCTAAAATAGTATTAAGGTTCATCGCTAGGGCAACGCCTAACACACCACCAGAGAGCGCACCAATCACGCCACTACTTGCGCCTTGAACCATGAAGATTCCCATGACTTGACCATCAGTCATGCCTTGGGTCTTAAGAATCGCGACTTCAGACTGCTTCTCCATCACCACCATGATAAGTGCCGAGATAATATTGAAAGCAGCAACACCGATGATAAGCCCAAGCATTAAGCCCATCATGTTTTTTTCCATACGAACGGCTTGGAATAGCTCACCACGTTGGTCTCGCCAGTCGCTCCACAACCAACCTTCCGGTAATGGCTGAGTCGATAACTCTGCAACTTCAAACGGGTCTTCAAAAAACAGTCTCCAACCTGAAATAGTGTCTGATTTATAACGCATCAAACGCCCTGCATCTTGGATGTCTGTCACCATCAGTTGAGCGTCGATATCAGAACCTGTATTGAAAATACCGGCAACGGTGAAATTTCGTTGGCTTGGAATACGACCTAATGGGGTGTATTGGCTAGCGCTGGTCACCATCAGGCGAACTTTGTCACCCATAGAAACTTTCAAGTTTCTCGCCAAAGTATGACCGAGGAACAACTGATATTGACCCGCCTTAAGTGAAGACAATCTGCCCGCAATTAAGTGGTTCTGAAGAGGGTCGTCTGAATTAGGTTCAATGCCGATTAATAGCCCCGCAGATAACTGAGCCGGACTCTGAATCACTGCCTCACTGCGGACAATCGGTTCAACGTGACCATTAAGCGAGATTTGCTCTGCAAAATTAGGCGCTTGGGCAGCAAGAGAGGTAGTGCCACCTTGCTCATAAACCACCGCTTGAGGAAGAACACCAAGAATTCGGTCTTTTAACTGCGCTTCGAATCCATTCATTACCGATAAAACAGTAACCAAAGACAGCACACCAATGGTGATACCTGCCGTCGACATATAAGAAACAAAACGGCTAAAGCGATCACCTGAACGGCCTTTCAAATAGCGTAGGCCAACAAACAACGAAATAGGATGAAACATACTTTGAACCATCTAAAGGGGATGCGGGTTAATGTAACGGGTATTGCTGTTACTGTGTAGGGGTTAATTGAAAATATAGAGTGAATTAACTCAATTAGTTAGGCTTGAAAAACAGAACCTTGTCAAATTGCCAAATTTCAAACAACTATTTGAGACTTTCAATTAACTGACCTTGATTACTGCGGCCACATAGCGATAATCAATAGATCACTTCAAGGAACTAACGCATGACAGAACAAGAGTTTTTCACCGTTCACCATAGCCTTACCGCTAATATTGAACCAATGGACAGCGGCTTCACTTTACCCTCTCAAATTCAATTCGAATCTGAGATCCCAGCACCATTTGTGGTGGCAAGTGAATTTAGCCAATTGGATCTGTTAGCTGACAGTGCGCGTGCTGAACTGAAAAACAGCGACTTGAAGAATGTCACCAGTTTATTGGATGCACAAAACTCAAAATTAAACCTCTTGTTGAGCTTTATGTTATCGCAGCAAGATGATGAGAAATTTCGCACTCACACCTATTCATTTGGTGCGAGTCAGTTTTCCTGCTTTTCAAAAGCAGACATCGAACCGGGTCGCTTAGTAAAAGCCAAACTTTTTCTAGAGCACCCAGCTGCAGCAATTTATTGCTACGCAGAAGTCTTTGCTAGCGAGGCGAAAGACTCAGGTTTCGAAATCAAATTTAAATACGCTCATCTTCGCGATACGGACCAAGACCTGCTAATTAAAGCGGCACTTCATCAACAACAGAAACTCTTGCGTCAACGCTCTCTAGACCGAGATAACAAGTAAATTAACATGACCAAAAAATCCATATTTACACTACCTAAACTTAAAGGTGCCGGTGACAAAAAGCACATCGGTAACCTAGTCGGTTCGTCTCTCGCTCTTGCCATTGCCAAACTCGCAGAGCAACACAACAGCCATACAGTCTTGGCTGTACCCGACCCACAAGTGGCGCTTAAGCTTCAATCTGAAATTGAACAGTTTACGGTACATGAAGTCGCATTATTCCCTGATTGGGAAACGCTGCCATACGATAGCTTCTCGCCGCACCAAGAGATCATCTCAGATCGTATCGCTCGCCTTTATGCACTGCCAACGCTAAAAGACGGTATTACGATCGTACCGATCAGCACGCTACTTCAGCGTCAATCACCACGTGACTTTTTACTGCAACACACCTTAATGGTGAAAACGGGCGATCTCTACTCGCTTGAGAAACTGCGCTTACAGCTTGAAAAGTCAGGCTATCGGTACGTTGATCAAGTGTTTGGCCCAGGTGAATACGCTAGCCGTGGTTCTATTCTCGATCTGTTCCCAATGGGCAGTAAAGACCCGTATCGAATCGATTTTTTCGATGACGAGATCGACACAATCCGTACTTTCGATCCTGAAAACCAACGCTCTATCGAAGACATCTCTGAGATCCGCCTGCTGCCTGCTCACGAATTCCCAACCTCGGAAACGGCGATTGAAGATTTCCGTATTCGTTGGCGCCAACAGTTTGATGCGCGCCGCGAACCAGAATCGGTTTATATGCAGGTTTCTAAGGGTACGTGGCCTGCTGGTATCGAGTACTGGCAACCGCTGTTCTTTGATCACACTGAAACCTTGTTTGATTACGTTGCCGATGAAGCGCAACTCTTGGTTCTTGGTGATGTCGAGACTGCAGTAGATTCATTCCTAACGGACGTTGCTCATCGATACGAACAGCGCGGTGTTGACCCATTACGACCACTGCTCACACCTGAACAACTGTGGCTAAAGAAAGACGAGCTGTTCGCACACTTCAAACAGAAGCCACAAGTCAATCTGAGCTTAGATTCAATTGAAGAGAAAGCTGGACGTACCAACCTTCCGGTTGTGTCTCTTCCTGATCTCAGCGTTCAGCATCAGAATAAAGAGCCACTCGCAAACCTAAGAAAGTTCACTGAAGCCTTCGAAGGAAAAGTGGTCTTTTCAGTTGAGTCTGAAGGCCGCCGTGAAGCTCTGAGTGAATTACTTCGAGGCATTAAAGTTCGTCCAAGCGAAGTTGAAAACCTCGACGCGGCGATTAAAGGTAAAGATAAGTTCAGCCTGATCCTAGGGTCAGCGGAACATGGCTTTATCCACGAAGAGCAAAACATCGCCCTTATCTGTGAAAGCGACCTGTTGGGTGATCGCGTTGTTCAGCGCCGCAAGAAAGACAAGAAAAGCGTTAACAGCGATACTGTCATTCGTCACTTAGCCGAACTTAAACCGGGTCAACCTGTTGTGCACATTGACCACGGTATTGGTCGCTACATCGGCTTGCAAACACTCGAAGCCGGCGGCATGAAAACCGAATATGTAACGCTTGAGTATCAAAACGATGCCAAGCTCTACGTGCCAGTTGCTTCTTTGAACTTAATCGGGCGTTACTCGGGTGGCGCTGAAGATTCAGCACCGCTACATAAACTCGGTGGCGAAGCGTGGCAAAAAGCGCGTAAACGCGCCGCAGAGAAAGTACGTGACGTTGCAGCGGAGCTACTTGATGTTTACGCCAAGCGAGAGCTAAAACCTGGCTACAAGTTTGTACTCGACCGCGGCCAATACGCGACCTTCAAATCTGGCTTCCCGTTTGAAGAAACCGATGACCAAGCGATGGCCATCAATGCCGTTATGTCTGACATGTGTCAAGCAAAAGCCATGGACCGTTTGGTGTGTGGTGATGTTGGCTTTGGTAAAACCGAAGTCGCGATGCGTGCAGCATTCGTTTGTACCGACAACAGCAAACAAGTCGCGGTATTAGTTCCAACCACCCTACTTGCTCAGCAACACTTCGAAAACTTCCGTGACCGTTTCGCTAACTTGCCGATTCGTGTTGAGGTTCTATCCCGATTCAAATCAGCTAAAGAGCAGAAGTTGATCATGCAAGATGTCGCCGACGGTAAGGTCGATATCTTGGTGGGGACTCACAAGCTGCTTTCGAGTGATATTAAGTTTAAAGACCTTGGCTTGCTGGTTGTCGATGAAGAACACAGATTTGGTGTACGTCAGAAAGAGAAAGTGAAAGCGATGCGTGCGGATGTCGACATCCTAACGCTTACTGCGACACCGATCCCGCGAACGCTGAACATGGCAATGAGTGGCATGCGTGACCTTTCGATCATCGCTACACCACCCGCACGACGCTTGGCAATTAAAACCTTCGTTCGCGAGAGTGATGATGCCATCGTCAGAGAAGCGGTACTTCGTGAAATAATGCGTGGTGGTCAGGTTTACTTCCTGCACAACCAAGTCGACACGATTGAGAAAACAGCAGAGTCACTACAGAAGTTGATTCCAGAAGCGCGTGTTACCGTGGCTCATGGCCAGATGCGTGAGCGCGAACTAGAACGCATCATGAATGACTTCTACCACCAGCGCTTTAACTTATTGGTGTGTACAACCATCATTGAAACCGGTATCGACGTACCAACGGCCAATACCATCTTGATGGACAGAGCCGATAACCTTGGTTTAGCACAGCTGCACCAATTACGTGGTCGTGTAGGTCGTTCGCACCACCAAGCTTATGCTTACTTGTTAACGCCACACCCTAAAGCAATGACCAAAGATGCGATCAAGCGATTGGATGCGATAGCTTCGCTCGAAGACTTGGGCGCAGGCTTTACCCTAGCAACTCACGATTTAGAGATTCGTGGTGCAGGTGAGTTGTTGGGTGATGAACAGAGTGGTCAAATCCAGTCGGTTGGTTTCACCTTGTACATGGAGATGCTTGAGCAAGCAGTAGAAGCATTGAAAGAAGGTCGAGAACCATCGCTTGATGACCTACTGCGTGAACAAACTGAAATTGAGATGCGTCTGCCTGCACTATTGCCAGATGACTACATCCCAGACATCAACACGCGTTTATCAACATACAAGCGTATTGCGAGTGTGAGTGACACCGACGAATTGGCAGAGTTGAAAGTCGAGCTGATTGATCGCTTCGGCCTTCTGCCTGATGCAACCAAGAACTTGTTGTCAGTTTCTGAGCTAAAATTAGCCGCAGCGTCTATCAAAGCGAAGAAAATTGAAGCCCACGATAAGGGTGGATTCTTAGAATTCTACCCGGATGCTGACATAAACCCGGCCTACCTTGTTAAACTGTTGCAATCTCAACCGCAAAAGTTTTCAATGGAAGGACCAACAAAGTTCAAGTTTACGATACCATTGGTCGACAGACGGAAACGAATTCAATTTGTTAGTGGTTTATTGGGCGAATTCAGACAAAACTTGCTGCCTTCAGCATAAGACCCAATCCACTTGCACATATAAATTATCCAGCCGGTAGTTCGGCTGGAAGACGGAGTAAAAATGAAAAGACTGATCCCACTGCTACTATTGTTCGTCTCACTGCCAAGTTTGGCGCAGAGACAATTTGATATAGAAGTGATCATTTTTAAGCGCGCTGTTGATGCAGAGAAGGTGAACGAATCTTGGCCAAATACACAGCCTAAGATTTCACTTGAGCGTGTTGGTTCATTTCAAGATACCCAATACCGAGCAAAGAAAGGCGTACAGATGTTGCCTTACTCGGAATACAAATTAACGCCTCAGAAAGACAAGCTACGTAAACACGCTGGCTTTGAAGTTCTGATGCATACCGCTTGGCGTCAAGGCGACCAAGGCAAGAGCTCTGCCCCTGTTTTCCACATTCAAGCAGGTAAAGATTTCTCTAAACAATTTAATGCTGATGGCTCTGAAAAAGGCGCAATCACAGCAGGCAGCGCTGATGGGTTCCAAGAAGAGACCATTGATAAGCCACTCTACGAATTAGACGGCAAGCTGCAAATCTACGTTCAGCATTACCTATACGCTGAAACGACATTAGATTTAAAAGCGCCAAGCGTTCGTGAAGTGACTCTACAAGAGCAACAAATCGAGCTAGATTCACCAGTAAGTGGCGCAGAAAGCAACGTCCAAGTGGGCAACCTAACTGAAATTTCTCCGACGGTTGAAGTCCAAGAGTTCCTTAAGAGCTACCGCATGGACCAAAAACGTCGTATGCGCAGTACAGAAACTCACTACCTTGACCACCCACTTCTTGGAATGGTAATTCAAGTTAGACGTGTAGCGCAGTAAGTTACTTGCCGATTCGGCTATAATTATATAAATAATTCAATCCGCCCTCCTAGTGAGGGCGTTTTATTAAGTGCTATCTATCTTTATTCTGTACTGACTCTCTTTGTTCAGTACTTACACGTTACTTGGTACGTCTTATGAGCCCTGAATTTCAGATCAACACACAAAACCTTAGCCTTAAAATCATTGAGGCCTCAGATGCTCAAGAATTTTCTCAGCTGGTTAAGTCCTCCCCTAGCTTGTTGCCATGGGTCGACTGGTGTCATAGCGAGTTTTCTATCGTCGAAGCCGAGAAGTTTATTCTGGCGACTCGCTTAAACTGGGTGAAAGCCGATGCGTTTGGCTTTGGCATCTTTGAACGAAAAAGCGATAAGTTAGTCGGTATGGTTGCGATTAATGAGCTTTACCACACCTTTAATATGGCGAGTTTAGGTTATTGGGTGGGTGATGACTTTCAAAGGAGAGGGATCGCCAAAGAAGCGATGCTCGCCCTATTTGAATTTTGTTTCGCGCAACTCAAGTTAACGCGTTTGGAGATTGTCTGCGATACCGAGAACCTACCCAGCCAAAAGTTGATAGAGAAGTGTGGCGCTGAGCGAGAAACCATTGCCAAGAATCGATTTCTGTTTAACGGTAAGCCCAAAGATGGCGTGGTTTATTCTGTGCTGCCTCCAACGTCTTAACAGCAGAAATGAGTTCAACACCTGCGATAGCACGTAAGCGACACGATCAAAAAAGAGCTCCAAAGAGCTCTTTTTTATTATCAGCGTAATGCCCTTAGAAGGCTTACCTGATTAGTGAAGCTTTAGGTTTGGACGAAGTACACGGTTAATACGACCAACCAGCATCATCAGTGATGTTTTGATTAAGCCGTGAAGCGCCATCTGGTGCATGCGGTACAAAGAGATGTACACCACACGAGCAATACGACCTTCAACCATCATCGAACCTTTCGTCAGGTTACCCATCAAGCTACCTACCGTAGAGAAACGGCTTAGTGAAACTAGCGAGCCTTTATCTTTGTAGATGTAATCTTTCAGGTCACGACCGTTCAACTTAGCAATGATGTTGCTGAATGCACAGCTTGCCATTTGGTGAGCCGCTTGTGCACGTGGCGGAACGAATGAACCATCTGCTTGTGTACATTGCGCCAAGTCACCGATCGCAAAGATGTTGTCATCCAGTGTTGTTTGCAGCGTGTTCTTCACAACTAACTGGTTGATACGGTTGGTCTCAAGACCACCGATATCTTTCATGAAATCTGGTGCTTTGATACCTGCTGCCCATACCATGATTTGAGCTGGGATCTTGTCGCCATCTTTGGTTGTTAGGCCGTCAGAATCCGCCTGAGTCACCATCGTATTCGTACGAACGTTCACACCAAGCTTGGTTAGCTCAGAGTGTGCTGCGCTTGAAATACGAGGAGGTAGAGCTGGAAGAATACGCTCACCCGCTTCAACAAGGTTAACATTCAGCTTGCTTGAATCTAGGTCGCCAAAGCCGTAAGTACGAAGCTCTTTAACTGCGTTGTGTAGCTCTGCAGAAAGCTCTACACCTGTTGCACCAGCACCAACAATCGCGATGTCTACCGTGCCTTGACCGTTCTTAGCGTGAAGCTTTAAGAACTGGTTGTTCATTTCTGTACGGAAACGGTGTGCTTGCTCTGGACTATCAAGGAAAATACAGTTGTCACGAACGCCTGGAGTGTTGAAGTCGTTTGACGTTGAACCTAGCGCCATCACAAGAATATCGTATTCAAGCTCACGGCTTGGCATCAGCAGTTCACCGTGCTCGTCTGTAAGCTCGCTTAGTGCAATCACTTTACGCTCACGATCGATGTCGTTCAGGCTGCCCATTTGGAAATCGAAGTAATGGTTTTTTGCGTGTGCACGGTAGCTTAGTGCATCAACCCCTTCATCCAGTGAGCCCGTTGCTACTTCATGAAGTAATGGTTTCCATAGGTGGCTTGCTTTACGGTCTACCAGAGTAATCTGGGCACGTTTCTTACGACCTAAAGTGCGGCCTAGCTTAGTTGCTAGTTCTAAACCACCAGCACCACCGCCTACTACGATAATTTTTGTCACAATGACAATCCTCTACAAAATGAATAAATGGGGTTCGGCTCGATTACTCCAACCGATAAATTCTATGTATCTACTCGGCCTTGAATGCGAAGGCTGTTACAAATTGGATTACCGCGAAAAAGAATAACGACAGCTCACCGAGTAGTTAGAGGGGTTACAAACAACAAATAATGGTTGTTGCTTTGCTCACGTGGATAAAAAAGGTGACTACCTGAGAGGCAGAACACAAATTATGGGCAAGTTTTTTCACTCGCTCTCAATTTTTTTTGATATTTGTCAAAATATTTTGCTTGGGAACATTATATATAGCAAAAAGATGACCGCAACAAAAAAATCCTTACCCTCAATGAGGATTCGCGACTAATTAGTTAACGTTTGCGCAAACTGATCTATAAATGCGCAAACTCACAGATCAAACAGCGATAACCGCTTTATGAAACACGAACGCAAAAGTTCAGATGTAAAAAAGCAGCACTCATTGAGTACTGCTTTTATAAAACATATGGATTGATTAAGCGTTTTTGAACGCTTTCATTGCTTGAAGATGTTGAGAGATTTTTTTGAATTTATGACTCTCTTTCTCGTCCCAGATTACATCGTAGTAATCTTCTAGCGCAGCAGCGGTTTTGGTATTGTCGTGAATTTCATCTTCACGAGAAAGCACCACTAAACAGCGTCCTTTGTTTTTCATACGGTACTGAGCAACACATTTAGTTGCGATGTCTTCGTACTCTTCTGGTCGGTCAATTCGACCTACCATGTTGTTCTCAGGATGCAGATTAGGGTTGAACACCACCTGCTTAATCCCACATAAGAAACCAATACGCTCAGACCAAAAACCACCTAAACCTACACCACAAATAATTGGATGCGGATCATCGGATTGCTCTATCACTTTATGCACTTCTTTTAGCAGATGCTGCATATCGTGTTTTGGATGCAAAGTACTGTAGTTGATGAAACGAACGTCATCATCAATGAATTGCAACTGCAGTATTTTTTCGTGATTGCCCGGGCTTGTTGAGTCGAAGCCATGTAGATAGATAATCATTGTACCTCCCCCGTTGAATATTGGTACGTTTTGATCAATCTAACACGAAAAACAAGGTTTTAAAGGTAACAGCTGAGAAATTATATTTTTCACTTCCTAAACGTGATCCTAGCTACATAAAGTGTGACTCAGGGCCTCCGCTTCACGCAGATAACTTTCATCACCCCAAAGCTGATGAGCAAGTAAATACCATAGCATCGCCATCATCTGGCTTCTTGGTAACCATGCTTCTACACCGTCAAGCCAAGGCTGAACATCATGGATACCTCTCAGCTGACAGTACTTCTCAACCGCTTCTGTAACTGGCACGCCAGCAACCGCAATGGTTAATGTTAAGTCGAGCCTAGGGTCTGCGAGCGCAGCGTATTCCCAATCGATAATCTTAATGCCGTCACTGTTTCTCACTAGGTTATAACCACCTAAGTCAAAATGGCACAAAGACAGGTCAACATTGGTAATACTCGGAGCCACGCGCCACTCTTGATAAATCTTAGTGCAGGCTTCGGTCTTATGAATCGCATCAAGCTGCAGCCAGTAATGGTCGACTCGTGCCGTGAAACTGAATGGTTGCAGTGGTAATCGCGCAGTATTAACCAGATGAACAGAGATCAGCGTTTTCAACAAGTCATCGAGTTCTAGATCTTCGTAAAGTGTCTCACCCGCAATCCACTCAACAAGTAACCCCTGCTCATTCACTACCATTGGGCTTGGCCCGATACCGAGTCGCTCAATGGCAGACAGCACTTGGTACTCTTCATGACGAGAGATGAAGAACGCTTTGGTGATAGCTGTAGTTGGCCGCCAAACATACGCAGTACCATCGGCATCGACCAACTTCCAACATCGATTGGTCAAACCGCCTGTTAATGTCTGTGCTCTAACTGGAGGCTCAGAAAAGTAACCGTCAAGCGAACTCAAACTGGTATCAAGAAGCTTAGCCTCAGACCAAGAAAAAATTGCCATATTTACTCCCTATAAACGTCTTAACTGCCCTATAAACGTCTTCATTCCCTACAAAAAAGACACTGACCAAAAGCCAGTGTCTCTTCATAAACAGCACATCATGCACTGCATTGGCGTGTGACCAAGCTATACGCTGTCAAGATTAAGCCTTGCCAATACTAGACATTGTCAAATCCGGCTGCGCATAGTTGGCAAGTAAGCGAAATTAAAGGCCTAGTAGGCTCTTAGATTGTTGCTTACGGATTTCAGTCTCGTCAGCCCATTCAATCAAGCCAGACTCAAGATCCATTAGACGCATCGTCATTTTGTAGTATACGTCTTCATCGCTACCCGCTTTCTTAACGATGCTTGATAAGTTGCCGTACAGCATGTACTGAGCACCAACCATTTTACCGAATTGAATCGCTGAACTTTGGTTTACAAGCTCATCGTTGTTTTGGAAGTTCAATTGGTCACGAACAGACTCTACACGGTCCATATCAACGAAACGGAACTTACCAGAGTTCAACATCTTCGTACTGATGGTGTCAGTGATTGACTCAGTATCGATGTGCTCACTTGTTTTGTTCTTGATTCGCTCTACAAACACGATTGGACGCTGTTCACGAGTAATGTAAGACACAGAACCAGACGCCATCATGCTATCGACCATTTCACCCGCAATCGTTTGAAGGTCAGTTGAACCGAAATCGATTGTCGTGGTTTCTACTGCTTGTGCATCACCGTAGCTTACCTTGTTTGAACAACCGCCTAAAATAACCGCTAAACCTAGTAGCGCAATGACACTCTTTTTCATTTTGTTTCCTCAACTTATCACTGAGCGGGGTTACCCACACTCTTAAATTCTTGTATTTACGAATCATGAGACCCGTTTAATCTAACTTACTGCTCTCGGAACTGGACTCTGAACTGAGTCGCTTTCGGGTTTACCGACACTTCCGACAACGAAATACTTTCAAAACCACGAACAATCGCTTGCTTCCAAGGACCTTGTTTAAGGTTGACCTCAAGCCCGGCATCGTCGTACCAGTAAAAACGATAAAGGATATGTTGATCGCCTTTATAGTTACTGTTTAAACGAACGATTCCTCGCGTATGACCGTCGACCAGATCGGTGCGAATATCTTCAACCTGTAAACGGCTGCCCAATACCTTGTCACCAAAGAAAACGTTCTGAGTCAGACTATCAACCCTTACGCCAGCTGTATTATCAGCACAACCAGCCAGAGCCATAACCGCTGCTAAGCTCACTAACCACTTTTTCATTACAGCCTCCCTAGCTGTTTATGCCACATTGTTGCGTTGTTTCCTTGTCGAGAAATCCACACCAAGGTGGTCTGCCCTTCTCGAATATCAAAGTCGTACGTTTTAGCGCCCGCTTCCAACGTATATTGACCGCTATTTGCTACAAACGTGCTGCTTTTAATCTCTGCAGGTAATGATTGCCAACTACGAGTGTCTGGTTGCTCTGTCAGTGTGTTCCACACGTTGAACAGAATATTACCGACATCATCGCCTTTGGTTGCTTCTTTACGAATGCGATCTTTCGCGACGACACGTAGCGCTTGGCGAATAACAATGCTCGTCATACGTTCCGACAAATCGTTCTGCGCCATCGCGTTTACATCAGTGATCAAGTGTTCTTGTAACGGTTGGCCGCTGATTCGCAAGGCAGAAAAACGCTCTACGTTTTGACTTGGGTAATATGGCAGCGCAAGAGAGTATATTGCCCCCTGATCGCGACTGTCATAAACAGGTAAATCTAGTCGCCAACTGTCCATAGCTTGTACAGCGCTCTGCTCTTGAAGAACAATCACTCGCCCTTCACCTGCACTAAGTTTAGAAGATTGCTTATAGCGTTTTTCTAATGTCGCTAAATCTTGTCGCATCCCTAAACGAGCGGCTGTTGCCATGGTTCTATCGATGATTTCTTGGTTATCTGGCATCACAGCCAAAGCACGACGATAGTCAACGTAGGCGCTGTTTAAATCATTTGACGCTTCATAAAGCAGACCAGACAAGAACATCAGATACGCATTCTGTACTGACTGCAGTTTTTTACCCGCATCAGGGTAATTGGCAAGGATGCTACCCACATTGGCAGACAAACCTTGCTTCTTCGCATCGCTGGCTGCTTTGTCTAACTCAGCTTCGCGTTGCTTCTTCGCTTGTTCTTGAACTTGGTTGGCGCGACGCATTTCGATCACCGCACCTTCTAAATCGTTTTTCTTGAGGTAATTTAAACCGAGGTACAGATGAAGAAAGCCCAACTCATAATCGGCTGGAACATACTCAGTAATATTGTCATTCACAGCCAACGCACCCACACTGGTTGCACTGTCTGAGATTGAGATCACGGCTTTGCGTTGCTGCTCAGTCACCGCCTGATCAGCCACTTCAAACGAAGCCTTACTCTCAGGGTATTTTTGATCCAGCAGATTAATTCTGCCTCTTTCAAAGTTATCAAGGATATCGCCTGCCGCGTAATCTGGTAGCTCTTGCTGAGCCTCTGAATAATCTCCAGATTTAACGGCTTGGTAGATCGCTTTGTTTTGTGCGCTGTAATGACTGAACAGGCTTCCTGCAGACATACTCGCACAACCTACGGTCAACGCCGATAACAGGGCAATGGAAGCGAATCTAAACTGTTGCTTCACTTATCGTCTCCGTGCATGTTTAAAATGCCAACTTTATTAGGGTCTGTTGACCTTTCTTGGTCTCATTATCAAAACGAAACGTGTTGTAAAAAGGATCTCAAGCCAGTTGAAACCCTACTGATTTAGCCTCTGCCTAGGCGATGCCGACATTCAGACAACAGATAGAACTTAAAGTTGGCATACAAACTACAAATTTTCCAACTAACTACTTGTGTTAACCCGCTAATGAGCGCGTTTAAACTAGCGCATTAGCTTTCATTAACTCGTTAGCTTTTTAGTTAGCTCATTAACAGCGGACCAAGTGGACGGCCACCAACCAAGTGCATGTGAATATGGTAAACCTCTTGGCCACCGTGAGAGTTACAATTCACGATAAGACGATAGCCGTCTTCTGCGATGCCTTCTTCTTTTGCTAACTTGCGAGCAACAGTAAACATGCGCCCCATCATCGCTTCATCTTCGACTTCAACATCGTTGGTTGTCGGAATCAGCTTGTTTGGGATAATTAGGATATGGCTTGGCGCGCGAGGATTAATATCGCGAAATGCGGTTACTAAATCGTCTTGGTATAGTAGATCTGCTGGGATTTCTTTGTTGATGATCTTAGTAAAAATGGTTTCTTCAGCCATGTTTCTCTCCGATAAAACATTTATTTTTTAATGCTTTGAGTATGCGCTATGCCGCATCAAACCACAATAAATCTGCTTTAAAGCATAATAAAAAACACCGTTCAAATCAAAGAAAACGAGCCTTAGCTCTCAAGAATGGCATGTTGGTTATAACTGAGCGTTATTTTTGACGTATGCGTCATAAAACGCGTAAGCCGAGCTCAATAGAATGCTGACAATTTTGTTAGTTTTACTTTGACCTGACATTAGGTCTGCATTTTTATTTAGGGAGAAAGCCATGAAGGGATCTGTGATCAAGCGTATGTACGCTGGTTTCGCACTGATCATCATCATGTTCGCAGTCACGATAACCATCATGATGAACAGCATGAATCAGATACACAGCAATTTTGAGAGTGTCTCAGAAACCTCATTGCCACTTGTCGCGCTTTCAAATCAAACAAGTGTTCAATTGCTTTCTGCTGATAAGTCATTCAAAGATTTCTTAACCACACAAAACGCTGAACGCATGTCTGCAATGCGTACAGAATTTGCTGCATCACAAAACTCTTTTTCTGAAGTTCTAAGCAATCTAGAGGCGGCAAGCCAGAACGACTCAACACTCATCGAACGCATCGCACAATTACGAGCGATGGAAGAACGCTACTTTACAGAAGCTGACGAAGCGATGAACAACTACGTCGCGATGTTCGAAGCACAAGAACAAGTGCAAAAAGCCTCTCGTGACTTCCAACGCTTACATTCAGAATTAACCGTTGGCATGAAAGAATACGTTGCCGATCAAAAAAGCATCTCTGTAAAAGTGATGGCAAAGAGCTACTTCATTAAACTGCAAGACGCAGAAGTTATTACCTCTGATGCACTTGCTAGCTCTGATGTTGCCTTCGTTCAGAAAGCCGTTAACCAAAACAAAAAGGCCGTTACTCATCTTAACTATGCTTATCGCGGCCTATCAACACAACTACCAGCACTTAAAAATGTCTTCGATGAGTCGGTTCAGAAGTTCACCAAAGACGTTGGTCAGAAAGGTGGCGTACTAGACAAACACAACAACTACCTACAAGCCAAGCAAGCGCTGTACGTGAACATCGCCAACCTAGCCGTAGAAGTTGACCAAGCAATGACTGTTTTGGACTCGTTCAACGTGACCGCTGAAGAGCAACTTAACTCATCACTAGCAGACGCAAGCAGCATCTACGACAAAGGCCTATTCAACGCGATTGCAATTGGCATTGTTGTAACCGTGTTCGCAGCTGCAATTGGTTACCACATTGCACATAGCGTACGAGAGCCATTAACTCGCATCCTAGGTACGTTAGAAGGTCTAACCGAAGGCGATATGACTCAGCGTATCGACATTCGTTACGACAACGAATTCAGCCGCGTGAGCCGTCACATCAACACCTTGGCTGACAACCTACACAACATCCTTGTGAAGCTGAATGACGCTTCAGATGACTTAACTAAGACTGCAAGCGTCAACCAGAAGACGTCATCAGAAACGCAGGCTCAACTGAACAGCCAACGTGAGCAAACCGCAACCGTTGCGACCGCAATGACAGAGATGTCTCATTCTGTACAAGAAGTGGCGAACAGCGCGCAAAGCTCACTAAGCATGGTTCAACAAGTAGAATCGGCTTCTGAATCTGGTCGTCAGATCATGAACACCAACATCAGCACCATTAATCAGCTTGAGGTTCGCCTGACTGAATCAGTGGGCGCTGTAGGCGAGCTACAACAGATGAGTAGCCAGATTGGTTCAATCCTTGACGTTATTCGTGGCATTGCTGAACAGACCAACCTACTTGCACTTAACGCGGCAATCGAAGCAGCGCGCGCTGGTGAACAAGGTCGTGGTTTTGCAGTCGTTGCCGACGAAGTTCGAGTGCTAGCACAAAAGACCACTCAATCGACCTCTGAAATCGAGACCATGATCAGCAATCTGCAATCAAGCTCGAAAACGGCAAGTAACGTAATTGAAAGCTGTATGAGCGATATGGACATGTCGGTGCAACAAGCTTCAAGTGCAAACAGTGCGATGGAAGAGATCCAAGCCTTGATTCTAGAGATCAGCCACATGAGTACACACATCTCTCAAGCAGCTGCTGAGCAGAGTGAAACTTCTGGTGATATCGCACGCAACATCGAAGACATCAATCACATCGCAGATAAGAGTTACCAAGCGATGTCTTCAATTGCAGAGGCAAGCCAAAACCTAACAATTCTGGCGAATCAACAAGGTGATTTGGTACATCAATTCAAGCTATAGATAAATGAAGAATCGATAGATATTTAGTGAGATTGTTGAGACTTCTTACCCAATAGTGGTAACTAATTGAGCTAGGGCAACTTTTATCAAGGGTTGCCCTTGTTTTTTATGAGCTTTGTCATTATATGATTATTAAGGCTTGCTGCTTCCCGTTTTTTTCTTTCACCTTTATGAGCGAGCCGCTATTAAGGAATTTATATGGCTGTTCATGTTGGCATTATCGATCAAGACCCCATTCGCTTGCTCACCCCATTACTTGATAACCGAACGGTCAGCACTCACATCGTGTTTATCGGCGACAAAAATCAAGTCAGTATGTACAAACGTTTAGACAGCGTTTTGCACAAGCGCGACATTACAAGTGAGTTTTTCGAAATTCCGACCATCGTAAATACATCCGTCATCAAAGAATCTATCCAAACCCTTGCTGAAGACCTCAAAGCACGCGGCCAAGAAGTGAAGCTCAACGCAAGTTGTGGCCTCCGTCACCGCCTACTTTCTGTGTACGAAGTATTCCGCACTTACCACTGGCCAATCTTCGTGGTTGAACCAAACAGTGACAAGCTGTGCTGGTTGTACCCGAATGGTAAAGAAGATGCACAGGTTCAAGACCGCATCACTATCGACGACTACCTGACTGTGTTCGGCGCTCGCGGTGAATTCAGCGATGTTCAGCTGTCTCCACAACTTGATCAGAAACTTTATGAGCTGGGTGAACGTTGGGCAAGTAACGCACTCGAACTAGGCCCAGGTCTTGCGACATTGAATTACCTAGCAACTACCTGCCGTAAAGAACAAAAACTTGATGTAGGCCTATCTGAGAAGCAACAAGGCTATCGCGAGCTCAACATGCTGCTAAGCGATTTGGTTGAAGCTAAAATTGCGACTTACGACAATGGTATTTTGACCTTCGCTAATGAAGACGCGCGCCGCTTCTCAAACGGTGAATGGCTTGAAACCTTGGTTCACAGCACAGTCAAACAAATCCAAGACGACATGCCGACCATTCAAGACCGCTCTTTGAATGTTCAGGTATACCGTCAACTGGGTGAACGTGAGGTTCGTAATGAGCTTGATGTTGCCTCAGTAGTGAACAATAAGCTGCACATCATCGAATGTAAGACCAAAGGCATGCGTGATGATGGTGATGACACCTTGTACAAACTGGAATCGCTTAGAGACCTGCTAGGTGGCCTACAAGCACGTGCAATGTTAGTGAGCTTCCGCCCTCTTCGCCATAACGACATCACACGAGCTGAAGATCTTGGCCTTGCATTGATTGGCCCTGACGAATTGAAAGATCTTAAAACTCACCTAACAGCATGGTTTACGGCTGCGGGTGGCAGTGAAGATCTAGAGTACTAAAAACCAATAAACTCATGAGAGCTCAATGCTCTTAAGCAGATTGTTAAAAAGGCGAATGACCATTAAGTCACTCGCCTTTTTTGTATCTGATACTTTTCTTGTCTACTTTATCTGCCACATAAAAAATGGCCGCATCATTCGATGCGGCCATTTTCAAAATTTAATGTCACTTGAAGACTAAAAGCACTTTAAGACTTAAAGCATTTTACGAGCAGCTTCTACAACCACTTTGATTGAGCGCGCTTCCGTTACTTTTAGAGTGTCGTGATCAGGCGTCTCTTTTTGAGTACGGTTGATGATTACACCAGCAACACAACCTGCTTTCAGACCAGAACTTGCACACATTGTTAGCAGTGTTGCAGATTCCATCTCGAAGTTCAGAACGCCCATGTCTTGCCATTCTTGCATAGAACCTTGGAAACGCTTAACAACGCGACCAGAGAACGTGTCGTAACGCTCTTGACCTGGGTAGAACGTATCACTTGAAGCCGTTACGCCCATGTGAACTGCTGCGCCTGATTCTTCAACTGCCGCTTTCATTGCTGTTGCTACTTCGAAGTCGGCAACGGCTGGGAACTCCATTGGAGCAAAGTGCAGGCTAGCGCCGTCTAGACGAACAGAACCTGTAGAAACAATCATGTCACCCACGTTTACGTGAGGTTGGATAGCACCAGTAGTACCAACACGTAGGAAAGTGCGAACACCAAGTTGAGCAAGCTCTTCAACCGCGATAGAAGTCGATGGACCACCAATACCTGTTGAACATACAACAACTGGCTTGCCGTCTAGCTCTGCGCGGTAAAGCGTGTATTCACGGTGACTAGCAAGGAATACTGGGTTCTCCATCTCTTCTGCAATTTTTTGCACACGAGCAGGATCACCAGGGATGATCGCAAGAGTAGCACCGTTAAGATCTGCTTCAGTAACACCTAAGTGGAAAACAGCTTGAGACATAGTTCGCTCCTTTTGGCTTATTGGGCTTTTTACCCTTATTTAAGCTCATAGTAAATTCGTGGGGTACGAACACACTCTAACCAAGCTCATTACAAAATGAAGTGACACATGTCACATGAATGATCGCAACAAGAATTCAAGTTTCACAAAAAACCGATTGGCATCACAAAAATAAGCAATCCGCACGCCTGTGTTGCATACTAATGAGACAAAAAGCGCCTTTAACGTATTACCGCTAAAGGCGCTTTTATATTGAGAATGCTCTATGTCGGTGAGCTAGATTTAGTCCGCTTTAGATTTGAATCGAAGCAGACGCAATGCGTTCAATGTCACCAATGCAGTTGCACCACTATCCGCTAAAACTGCCACCCACAGACCGGTAATACCTAACAAGCTTGTCACCAAGAATACGCCCTTCAAACCAAGCGCAAGGGCTACGTTTTGACGGATGTTATTCATGGTCGCTTGCGACAGTTCAATCATCGCTGGCAGCTCAGTTAAACGGTTATGAGTCAGCGCTGAATCCGCCGTTTCCAAAGCGACATCCGTACCACCACCCATTGCAATACCGACATTCGCCGTTTTCATTGCTGGTGCATCGTTAATGCCATCACCGACCATCGCCACGTGCGACTGTTGAGATAACTCCTCAACGTAAGATACCTTGTCGCTTGGCAATAGGCTTGCCTTGTACTGCATCCCAATCTTGCTACTGATCGCTGCTGCACTGCGCGGGTTATCACCGGTCAGCATGATAGATTGAATACCTAAGTCATTAAGTCGTTCAATCGCAAGCTTAGCGTCACTACGTAACGTATCTTGCCAAGCAATCAAACCAATCACAGTCGCAGCTTGTTCTGTTGACTCTTCTTGATCTTTAACCTCAAGAGCAACCACAACCGTCTTGCCCTCGCCTTCTAATGCTTCTACCTGAGAAACCACATCGAGACCAAGATCGAACGTCACTTTAGACGGTGACAAAACCTGATACTTAACACCATCAACATCACCTTCAACACCACTACCAATCAACGCTTTCTTGTTGTGTGATTCAGGAATCTCAATATTCAGCTCTTTTACTTTAGCGACAAGTGACTGCGCCAAAGGGTGAGTAGAGCCAACTTCAATCGCCCCAACCACACGCAGCATCGCGTCTTGTTGCCAACCCGATAGAGGTTGAATATCCGTAACCTGAGGCTTACCTTCGGTCAGTGTGCCTGTCTTATCGAAGGCGATGGTTTGGATTTTACCAAGCTGCTCTAGCGCTGCGCCGCCTTTAATGAGCGCGCCACGTTTCGCCGCCGCTGCTAAGCCAGAGGTAATCGCTGCAGGAGTCGAGATAACCAAGGCACACGGACAAGCAATCAATAACAGCGCTAGGCCACGGTATACCCATGTTTCCCATGGCTGCGCAAACAACAATGGTGGCGTGATGATGACCAACAGAGCCACTACCATCATTAACGGTGTGTACCAACGGCTGAACTTATCGAGGAATCGCTCTAGTGGTGCTTTACGAGACTCTGCTTCTTCAATCAGATGAAGAATGCGATCGATCGCGTTCTCACCCTGTTTTGAAGTGATGGTGATACGAACCACTTTATCGACCACCACAGCGCCAGCCATGATGCTATTGCCTTCGATGTGTTCAACAGGAACAGATTCACCGGTTAACGCACTTTCATCAAAGCTTGCCGCGTCTGTAATCAATTGACCGTCAGCAGGTAAACGAGAGCCCGCAGCCACTTCAATCACATCACCAGGAACCAGTTCACTGACGGCTACTTCTACACGCTCGCCGTTGATGATCTTGGTTGCGTTTTCTGGTACCAATGCCATTAGCGCTTGAACGCCACTTCTTGCTCTTGATGAAGCAAACGCTTCTAAGCGCTCACCAATCAAGAACAACAATAGAACCATCGCTGCTTCCGCAGTTTCGCCAAGGTACAAAGCACCCAGCGCGGCAACACTCATTAAGGTTTCAATAGCAAACGGTGTACCTGAACGCGCCAGCTGAACCGCTTTCTTCGCCACCGGATATAAACCAAGCAGACAAGTTACCGTAAACAAGCCTTCGCTTAATTGAGGAGAGGTACTTTTCACAAGCGCAGCAAACAGCATTGCTGCTGCAATCGCAATAATCTGTAAATTAGGTTGGATATGAGCTTGCCAAAAAGTCTCAGGTTGTTGTTTTTCTTTCTTTGAACCGACTTCCGTAAGAGGGAAACCCGTTTTGATAGAGACCTGTTCAATGGTGTCGGCAAGGCTTTCATTATCGAATTTCACAACCAGCTTTTCGGTAGCAAAGAGAACCTTCGCTTGAATAACACCGTCAATATTGCTGATCGCGTTTTCTATTTTTCTTGCACAAGCTGGGCAGTCCATTCCGGCAACCAGCCAACTTTTCGAAAATTTGGCATCGAGAGATAAGGTTGAGGACTGACTGTCTTCTTCTCCACTGTCCGACGAACTACAACAATCGTCTCCAGACGATGACGGTGCAGCAGAAGAGCTACAACAACCAGATGAAGTACCTGCTGCTGTGATGCTTGAAATTTTAGGGCTAGAGCAACTTGATCCTGCCGCTTGAGGTTGAACGTCCACTTTTGCTGAGCGGCACGCTGCATGTTTTGCGCACATAATGTATCTCCTTAATACTCAAAAGCCTTGAGGTTGTTGCTAACTTACGAGCAACAGAACCTTAAGTTCATCAAAAGTATAAACCTTGGAGGCTACTCCAAGGTCAAGAAGAAGTTTTCAAGAAAACAAAAATATTATGCCCGCGCCGATGACTTACTGAGATTTAAGCTCCGCACACTCCTCACGGTTCGCCGATACATCATCAATAAGCACCGCATCGTGTGAACAAAACGGCTGAGTGTTCAAGCTGACAATCGACACATCATCTTCCACTGGGTCGACTTGAGAGCCTTGCATCAGTTCAGCGATATGATGTCGAAGAACCAAAATACCTAAAATCCCGAACAGAACATTACCCAAAGCTTGACCATAGAGAACACCCAAAGCGCCATACCACTCCGAACCTAGATAAACGAACGGCAGAGTACCTAACGTGGCTTTACCCAAATTCAATGCTGTCGAGTAAAGCGGTTTGCCTAGGTTATTAAAAGAGGTGTTGGCAACAAATAGTGCGCCGTTAAAGGTGAAGGTTAACGCCACATAGGTACAGAAAGCTGCCACAATGATTGCCGCATCACCTTGTAGACTAAAGCCTTGAATTACATAACCTTGAACGAAGTACAATAAGATACAAACGGCAATGGTGTATGCCGTAGTAACCAATAATGAGTTGTTGAGTGTTTCTTTTACTCTGTCCATACGTTCTGCACCAAAATTCTGACCAATGATTGGCCCCACAGCGCCAGACAGAGCAAAGATAACCGCAAAACAAACTGGCGTCAGACGACCTATCACGGCAAAGCCCGCGACAAAGTCCTCACCATATTGTGCGATACCCGTTGTCACAATCGCATTACCGATAGGCGTTGCGGTATTGGTGATAATCGCAGGCAGCGCAATCGCCAATATTGGTCGAATATTAAGACGCCATTGCACAAAAGAAGGCGGAGCCACCAGCTGATGGCTGCGAATAAGAGGATAAAGCGAAAAGAATAGCACCGAGAAACGAGCGACAACCGAAGCGATAGCCGCCCCTTCGATGTTCCAACCAAAACCAAAAATAAACAGAGGATCGAGAATCGCGTTAACAATGCCGCCCGACAAAGTTGCCCACATCGAACGCTTAGCATCACCTGCCGCTCTTAAGCCCGCACCCGCCGCCATCGCTAACGCCAAAAATGGACCACTTGGTAGCAAAATCTGTAGGTAAGCTTGAGCACGCTCGGCTGCAATACCTTTGGCGCCTATCGCGGCTAGCAGCTCTGGAATATAAGCGAACATGATTGCAGTTATAGTTGAACTGATAACAAACGCAGTCAGCATGATACTGGTGCTTAGGTTTCGAGCGTGCTCTTGATTCTTTGAGCCGATGGCTTTGGACACTAATGCGCCCATGGCAATGGAAGTACCGATAGAAACGGAGGTAGAAAAGAAAGTCAGCGTACCTGCAAAGCCTACCGCAGCAGCCAATTCGACCTGTCCGAGCATACTGATAAACAGCATGTCGAGTAAATCGACCACAAATAACGCCATCAAACCGACAGAGCCAGCCCCCGACATCACCAATATGTGGCGCATCGTTGAACCTTCAACAAACTTTGCCGTTTGATTTGACATGAAACCTCCAAAAGTTGGAATACCCAAGAGCTAAAGCCTAATCAGCTGTTCAACTGTTCAACTGTTCAACTGTTCAACTGTTCAACAGGCTAGGGATCCAAAAAGAAAGGATCGACCAAGAAAAGCGCTATACAGAAAAAAGGCGCTAGTGCGCCTTTTTTCAATTGAGGGTATTGAGAAAAATAATCGTTCTTAACACGCTACTATACCTGATGTTTGAAGCATTCTTCCAAGTTCTTGCCAATTGCTCTCAAAACATCAGTTCTGGTGATAATACCCACCAGTTTTCGATTATCGATCACAGGGTATGCTTTAGGTTTTCCAACCTGCATCATGTCCGCCAATTCAATAATGGATAAGTCAGGTGACACCGACAGCACTTCTTGGTACATACAGTCACCCACAAGGTGTGTGTCTTGGCAGAAGTAACTGACCTTCACAAGTTTCTCGAGTAAATCCTGCTCTGAAAGGAAGCCAATCACTTGTTCGTTATCATCGATTACGGGCCCACCCATATGGTGGCTACGCATCACTTTGTCTAACGCTAGACTTAACGGCATATCAGGAGTAAATGTCACAACCTGCTGCGTCATGTAATCTTTCACTTTAATAGAATGCATTGCGTTCTCCCTAAATACTTTGCGTCATATATTTTTCTATCTTGTTAAGTTAATTGTTGTCTAAAATCTTGATTTTACTAAATGGATTTCAACAATTTTATTGATAGGCAAAACCTAACAAGACAAAAAAGTGAGACAAACAAAGGGTTGAGCACGTTTTCGAACACCGGAAAAAAGAAAAAAAGAGCCCTTACAAAGCCTTACTTTCCCTTGCTTAACCTTACTTAGCCGAGCTAGCCTGCGTAAATAAACCCTGTAATCTTCACCGCACTAATAATTAGAAATCCCGATTTAGGAAGTTTATGCAACACGACAACAACATGTACGCGTATGTTTATGCAGATAACGACGGCACAGAAAACACACTCATCGCCACTATTGATAATCAAGAAAAACCGCTTATATCAAGCTGCGTTGATGAGATAAAACGCATGTCATGCTTAGCCATTGATTTAGCAGCAAAACACGACCTAAAAGTGAAGCTGGTGAAATATCAAAGAGAACAAGAGATCGACTTCGGCCTATTCGTTAAATAGTGAATCCGACACTGATTTGGTTAATCTCTAACTGGCAGCCATAATAGCATTAGCAAGCGCAATAGCCGTGAATGGCTGCCGAATTCGACCTGACAAGCCTAACGGGTAAAGGCTATAATGATCAGACGGCGCCCTTGCCGATTTTCATTATCCAAATACGGTTTACTATGTCTTCTCAAACCTCACCTAAAACGTATCTAACGAATTCGTTATCTAAGTTAAAAAGCTACTTTAGTGAGTTATTGGATTTCCAATCACGCATTTGGGTGGTTCATATCTTTGAAGACTCTATTACCGATCAGTCGTTTGTGATTAATGAAGATGGATTTAAAGAACCGCTAGAGTGGATGAAGAAACGTGATTACCAAGCGAGAATGCTTGATCGTGTTGATAAGATGAAAATCTCACAGGTGATTGAGATTCAGTTCGAAGACAAAATGCATCGCTTGATGCGAGTGAAGTAGCTCTATTGTTTGGGCACGCACGAAAAGCCATTACTAGAAATTAAGCATAAAAAAGGCCAGCGCTCGCTGACCTTCTCTGATTTAGTTACAAACCACCATCTAACGCGCACAATACCCATGCCACAAACGCACCGCTTTCTGGTATGCCTCAGTTTTATCGTGCGTTTCTGCAAAGAGAATGGCTGTCATGCTGTCGACAACGGTATTCGCCATTAGCGCCATCTCTTCAGCCGAAGTGCCAAGTACACATTGACTAGGAAGTGGCAACTCTAGGTTCATCATCTCTTCCCAGTAGAACGATTCGACTTTGTCAGGAGAGCTCATCCATACCGTTTGGCTAACTTTAGGATTATATTCCGACTCACCGTTCATCCCTTTGAATGAAATCACCGAGTGGGATTTATTTCCGATAACATGCTCAACTTCCGCATGAAGTTGTGGGAAGCCAGGATGGAAACTGCCACGCAGACCTAAACGGCCACCACCAGGATTCAATGCTCGAACTACCGTGTTAATTGGTGTTCTCAAACCGTATCGGTGTTTCCAACCAATCATGGTTTGTGCTTCGGGCGCAAAATTAGCTAGCGGTAAATAAGCAATACCGTCTTGTTCAAGAATCGACTTAGCATGTTCAGGGTTCTCAGCACTTTGTACACCGACATCTTGCAAATGGCTTTCAACGTGCGTCCTACCGCTCGGCTTATCCATATAGCCATGCATTAGCACTTTATAGCCATTGTCAGCTAAGATTTTTGCTGCCAACAAGTTCCAAGGCTTGCCACTGGCGTTATCGTTACGCTTACCTGCATAACACGGCCAATCAATATCAGCGCCTAAATCTGGCACTCGAGATTGAAACGCTTTTACAAAGCCAGCGATCTCTTCATTAGTTTCATTCTGCACACGAATCAGCATCAGTAGCATAGCCATTTGGTCGTCACCGACCTCTCCGCTTAAATACTCATCCATGATGCGGTAGGCTTGTTCGAACGATAAAGGCTTACGCCCTCTTTCTCCTCGTCCAACTGTACGAATACACTCTAAAATACTACTCATTGATTGTTTATTCTCTTCCGTTGATATCAATAAAATTCGAATACACTTTCGATTCTATGATACCCACAGTGCATTGCAAAGCGATTCAGTGGCTATCGACCGAATTACCAATACGCGGATTGGTGTTCTAAAAGTAAACTTACTGGTGTAAAATTAGCGTATGAATGCTAACCGCGACATATTAAGTAGTATCCCGATGACTGTAAAAAAAACGCTGAGCCAAAGAAAACGTGAATCGATCGTTGCCGCTGCTATCGCAGAGTTTACTGAGCATGGCTACAAGGCCACCAGCATGGATAAAATATCGAGTCGCGCAGAAGTATCAAAGCGCACCGTATACAATCACTTTGCTAGCAAAGAACTGCTTTTAGATGAGATTCTAGACAGCATTTGGAGCAAAACTCTGGCCGCGACGCATTTCCCTTATCAAGCAGAACTGCCACTTGAACAACAGCTTTCGTCGATAGCCAATCAAGAACTTGAGTTACTTGAGTCTGAAGGCTTCATCGACCTGTCACGCGTGTTGTTCTCAGAGTATTTCCATAACGCCGAACTGGCGCATCAAGCGATGGAAAAATATTCCCAAGCAGAAAGTGGACTTACAACCTGGATTAAAGCTGCATTGGCAGACGGTCGTTTAATCGATCTTGACCCACAATTCGCCTCCACGCAGTTCATTGGTCTGCTTAAGTCTTTTGCGTTTTGGCCGCAAATCATTGGTCATGTGCCGTCACCGGATGCTGCGCACAAACAAGTGATCATTACTTCAAGTGTCGAGATGTTCCTTAAACAATATCAGGCGTGATTTTGGTGGTTGACGAGAATTCAACCACAATAAAACCATCACTGGTATCCGCTGTTATTTTCCCTATACTGCAACCCACTTTCGTCATTACGACTCAGTAAAACTTCAACTTTAGGTAGCCCTATGATTACTTTCACCACCAACTTTGGCGATATCGAGATTGAACTGAACCTTGAAAAAGCGCCAGTAACGTCGAAAAACTTCCTTAAATACTGCCAAGACGGTTTCTACGAAGGCACGACATTTCACCGGGTTATTGAAGGTTTCATGATTCAAGGTGGTGGTCACACTATCGACATGACAGAAAAACCAACTCGTGCACCGATCGTCAACGAAGCAAACCGTGGCTTGAAGAATGTGATTGGTTCTGTGGCAATGGCTCGTACTGATGCACCACATTCTGCAACGGCGCAGTTCTTCATCAACCTTGATGACAACGACTTCCTCGATCACACCTCAACAACCAATGCTGGCTGGGGTTACGCGGTATTCGGTAAGGTTTCAGCGGGTATGGATGTCGTAAACAAAATCGCTGTAGCTCCAACAACCATTCGTTGGGGACACGAAGATGTGCCTTGCGAAGATATTGTGATTACTAAAGTCACCATCAACGAGTAATTCACGACGAAAACGCAACGAAATGGTGAGAATTTTTCTCACCATTTTTTTATTGTCGATGTTATCAACTGTACTCATTTCTGTACGGTATATTTACAGGGTTAACCATTCCCTTACTATTAATCAGTATAAATGACGTGTTATGCTCCTGATCCGCAAGCTCCCATTGCTCTGCGGTCAACCTTACATTGGACGTAACTCTCTACATGACTCGACACTCTTTTTTGACAACAGCCCTCTTCTCTTCTGTTGCCAGTTTCTCTAGTTCCGCATTCGAAGTTGATACACGAGAATCAAAAGAACCAGAACTTGATAACCAATTTCGTGTTATCGCGATCCCCTTTTATGACCCGAGTGTAGATACCGGGATCTCTGTGGTGCCCATCTATAACTTCTACGCTGATGGCGAAACTAAGAACGCTTCCACATTATCAGCGACACTGACTTACACACAGAACGACAGCTATTACATTAAAGGTAATGCGGAGCTGTTGCTGAAAGATGACTCAATAAGATTTAGTGGCGAAATGGGGTTCTCTAGCACCAACATAACCTTGGTCGACCTTGTTGATACCAACCATCAAGAGTACGCGTTCGATGGCGATTTCTACTTCAAAGTGTATGACAATATCTATCTAGGTATGGGGTTAGACTTTTCTACGGCTCGCTATTTAGCTGACACACCCCGTGACAAACTGTTGTTGAAATTAACAGGGTTTAGCGAAGAATATGAAGCCGATACTGGTGCTAAACTTTCATTCTTGTGGGATGAGCGAGAGCATTACTATTATCCGTACCATGGCTTTTTGTTCGAACTCACGTATGAGAACCACGGGACTTGGTTAGGCAATGATGAAGATGCGACCTACTCTTCACTGTTTTCAGACTACCGTTTTTTCTACAGTTTGACCCATAACGATAACCACATTATTGCCAGCCGATGGGTGACTCGCTACCTATTAGATGCTGAAAATGCCCCAAGCAGTGCGTACAGCACTTACGGGCGACAAGGGCGAAACGTTCAACGAGGCTTTGTTGCCGGGGATCATATAGCCTCGCATATGACCAATCTAGAAATGGAATATCGCTACTCAATTTCTGGCTCATCGATCAATTTCCTAAACAACGTGTCTGTGGTCGGGTTAACCGGTGTCGGCAAAGTATTTGGTGAGAGGCTCAACCCGAAAGACCCATACCATAGCTTTGATGATGGTGACCTTCTATCAATGGTTGGATTGGGTCTGCGTTATCGCCTAATGCGTCAAGAGCGTATCAATGTTCGCATGGACTTCACCTACAACAGCGAAGATGAAGTGTTGGCGTATTTTAGCTTGGGCGAAAATATTTAGATCTCACCAACAACTATCACATCAAGCCTGTCGCGATCCGCACAGGCTTTTGTTTCTAAAAGCATGTCAAAATTACCAACGAGAACGATAAGTACGGTGACACCCTTTGCACGTCTTATTCGCAGAATTTAACCCTTGCTCTGCACTCGACAAGTCTTGTTCAACACTCGCCTGATACAGCTCTGCAAAGCCTTGGTTCATCTGTAACATCAGTTGGTTAAATTTCTCAGGCTTGCTCCAAATCTCCTTTTTTGCCTTACCTCCAGTATCACCTTCAGCAAAACTCGCGTTCAAGACATCACCATGCTCCACCAACATTTCACTTAACTCGCCCACCTTCAGCCAATCCACGTCACTGTTATTCAATTCTGAATCGACTTGTTTACTGACCTTTTCAATAGAGCTAAAAGCCTGTTGACGATTATTTACAACATCCGCTGCGGCTGCAGAGATCATAGGTAGAGCAATCGTTGGTAGTGCGACGATTAAAGCGATAGTGAATTTTTTCATAGTGTCATTCCTCGTGATTAATTGATTGAGTGCTTAATTGATTCAGTGATTTCTTCGTTAATTACTGATTGGTTTCTTAGTGAATTACGGCGTGATAGTTCAGCCGTAATCGATGAGATGCATTTAATTTACACAACAATAGTTGCACGCGCAACTATTGTTGTGTAAATTATTTCCACCAAGCAAATTCGCAAACAGGAAAAGCATTATGAAAATCTGGGATCTACCAACTCGACTTTATCACTGGCTTCAAGCCGCACTCTTTATTGGCCTTGCAGCATCAGGATTTAACGGACAAGACCCCCATGTTTACTTGGGCCTCGCACTGTTCAGTTTAATTTTATGGCGCTTGGTTTGGGGAATCGTCGGCAGTGATACCAGTCGCTTTTCTCAATTCATTAGCTCCCCGAAATCGGCTTGGAATTACTTACGTGGAAAAGCTCGCCCAAAACCGGGACATAATCCGTTGGGTGCCTGGATGGTGATAGGAATGATCACGACTCTGTTTATCCAATGTATGACAGGGCTTGTTATTGCTGGTTTCTTTGATGCGATTCCAGGCTCGGAACTCGTGATTACTGATGCCGCATTCGATGTGTTATGTGCGGTGCATGGCATTGCCGCTCGCATGTTAGTGGTCTTTGTCGTACTGCACTTGGTGGCTATTATCATCTACAAACTGCGTTCAAAACCGCTGGTTCTTGCCATGATCACAGGCAAACAAAACCATTCAGCGTCAACGGATTATTTCAGAAATAGCAGTCAATTGGCTTTTTCATCAAATAGGAAAGCGTTGTTGGTGCTAATTGCATCGGTATTAGTTACGATGACAATAGTTGTAATATCACAGTAAAATTAGGTAGCGAAAGATGCCGGAAGAGTTTGATAGACCAAATAGCTTTGGTTGGCTGGTCAATGTGGTCGCCAATAAAGCGACCAAAGATTTCGACACGGAATTAAAAAAACACGGGCTCACCATAGCATTATGGCCAACCATGATGTGCCTTTGGGAAGAAGAAGGGCTTACACAGCGTGATATCGCGGCAAAGTCCAAAGTCGAGAATTCAACAACGACACGCACATTAGATAAGTTGGAAAAACTTGAACTGGTGGAACGCAGAGCCGATCCAAACAGTCGTCGTTCTTTCCGAATCTACCTAACAGAAAAAGGTAAAGCACTTGAAGAAGAACTCATTCCAGTGCCAGTTCGTGTTAACAAAGCGTTGATGAGCGAGTTAGACGCTGAAGAGCAACAACAAATGATCATGTTACTTAAAAAAATGGTCGCGGCAATCTGATCTTACCGCGTTCACTGCTTACCAAGCTTAGTACTTAGAAATTATTGCTTTCTAAGCGTGCATTAAAAGACAACCCACACTCGGCCTTACGCCGAGTGTTTTATTTTCGTCTCGACCATTTGATATAGCAAAACAGTGAAGCAATGATCACCGCCCCACCGAGCAGCTTCTGCATCTCAACACTTTCACCAAGCACACTCACACTTAACAGCAGCGTCCACACAGGCTCAAGAATCATGATCAATGCCGCCACTTCCATGTTCACGGAGTGCTGACCGACCGTTTGCAGCAAGTAACGAATAGACGTTGCGATCACCGCAGACACAATAAACCAGAAGACTAAGGTTTTGGTGATTTCGAACTCCGGCTGAGCAGTCATAGAAGCAAAGGCTAAACCACTCAAACCCACCACAAACAGTTGCACACAGATTGATGCGATAGGCTTGATATTGGTAATCACACGCTTGTTCATCACAAAGTGAACAGACAACAACATCGATGCTAGTAAGAAGTAAACCTGACTCTGCTCAACATGCCAGCCGTTGCCCAGAGTCAGCAGAAGCATGCCGATAATCGCGATCGGGAAAGACATCCAAAACGCGCGATTAGGCTTAACTCGAAACAAAATCCAAGACACAAACGGTGCAATGATCATGGCTAAGCTCATGATGAATGCCCCTTCCGACAAGCTTTCAGTCACCGAAACTGCAAACACCCATACCTGCAATGAGGCAGACAACAACAAACCCACACCGCAAAGAGATAGAATCTGCTTAAGCGAAAGCTTACGAATATGATGAATACAAAATGGCAGAAGAATAAGACTCGCGACGAGGAATCGCACACCAATGAACACTGGCCCAGGCATTTCTAATACCACCAGCTTAGATGCAATCCATCCCACCCCAGCTAGCAGGGTGGCAAATAGAAGGTAAAGCTCTCCGCGCATCGCTTTCACGTTCATCATTTTACTTAGTCCAATAACAAAAAAAGCAACCCGACTCTGCAAGGTTGCTTTTTATAAACATTCAACAGGATCAAGATACTATCTCAATACTCTGCTTCAGGCAGCTGTTTTTAGCCTGCGTATTCTGGGTAATCTGTTAAACCTTTTTCAGCACCACCGAACAATGTGTTTGGATCGTGCGCCGCAAGTGGGTAACCATTTTGAATACGAGCTGGTAAATCTGGGTTCGCTACGAATGGACGACCAAAGCCAACCATGTCAGTTACGCCTTCAGCAACGGCCTTTTCGCCACGCTCGCTATCATATTTACCCGCATAAATAAGGACACCATCATAAGCTTCACGAACTGCCGCTTTGAACGCTTTTGGCGTTTCAGGTGCATCGTCCCAATCAACTTCTGCAATGTGCAGGTAAACAATTTTGTAAAGGTTAAGTAGTGCTGCCGCTGCTGTGTAAGTCTCTACTGGTGTAGCGTCAACCGTACCATTCAACGATGTGAACGGAGCAAGGCGTACACCAACACGGTCAGCACCAATCGCTTCAACCATAGCTTCAACCACTTCACCTAGGAAACGTAAACGGTTTTCAATTGAACCACCGTATTCGTCAGTGCGGTTGTTTGCTTCAGAATCGATGAATTGGTTGATTAAGTAACCATTCGCTGCGTGAAGTTCGATACCATCAAAGCCTGCTTCAACCGCATTCAAAGCCGCTTGGCGATACTGTTCAATCACTGCTTTGATGTCTTGTTTCGTCATCTCACGAGGTTCAACCACATCAACAAAGCCCGGTTCATCAGTACCGTTATCGATGAATACTTTTACGTTTTCTGCTTTAAGTGCAGAAGACGAGATTGGCTGTTCACCGCCGATGTTATCTGGGTGTGTTACACGACCTACATGCCAAAGTTGAGCGAAGATAACGCCCTCTTTTTCATGTACGGCATCAGTCACTTTTTTCCAACCAGAAATCTGCTCGTCAGAATAGATACCTGGAGTCCAAGCATAGCCTTGCCCCATAGGTGAAATTTGTGTGCCTTCCGCAATAATCAAACCTGCAGAAGCGCGTTGAGCGTAGTAAGCCGCCATCATGTCGTTTGCTGAATTACCAGGTTGAGTTGCGCGAGAACGCGTCATCGGTGGCATAACAATACGGTTTTTAAGCTCGATATTACCAAGTTGAATTGGTTGAAATAGTGCGTTTGTCATTGTTATATCCTCGATTAACCTAGTTGAATCAGTTCGATTTGGTAGCCGTCTGGGTCAGTAATAAAAGCGATATGAGTTGAACCGCCTTTCACTGGACCCGCTTCGCGAGTGACGTTGCCACCTAGCGATTTGATCTTGTCACATGCTGCGTAAATATCTTCTACACCCAATGCCAGATGACCAAACGCGCTGCCCATCTCGTACTCGTTAGTATCCCAGTTGTACGTTAGCTCGATAGTCGTGCCGCCTTGCTCGTAGCCAACAAAAACCAATGTGTAGCGGTAGTCTTTGTTTTCATGGCGTTCAAGTTCCTTCATTCCCAATACCTTGGTGTAGAACTCGATAGACTTGTCTAAATCAGTAACTCGGATCATTGTGTGTAGGAATTTCATATTTCGCCCTTGATACTTTAATCTCAGCCTCGTTCAGAAGCTAAGTAGTGTTCGTTTAGGTTGACCTTGAGGCCACCTACTTCTCTGTTGCTAGGTATATTACTGAACACACACAAATCAGTGAAATTATTAAATATTCTCATTTTAATAATTTTTTGTTATTAACATATTGTCTAGTACCAACTAAGCGACACAAAAAAGGGAAGCCAATACTCCCCTTAGATTTAGACTCTCAATTAAAATCGCAACCGCCTATCTTTAAGCGCCTTCGACATTGAATCTGATGTACTGATGACTTGTTCTCTGAACCATTTATGAGCGGGGTCGCTGTTCTGCTTCTTCAACCAAATCAGATAGTGAGACATCGGCTGATATTCAAAGGGTGGCTTGAACAGCTGCAAACTTAACTTTTCTTGGAACTGCACGGCCATAGATAAAGGCACCACAGTGATGTAATCGGATTGGCTACACAGCAAGATATTACTGAACAGCGAGCGTCCATGGAACACGATTTTACGCTGGGACAGATCCAAAGAAGTGTAGTGATTCAAACTGCGAACTTTACGTCGTGTTCTGTCTAATACGGCATGCTTTTCACTTAGGAACTGAGCTTCGCTGATTTCACCTTGGATTCGCGGATGATCAGCTCGACACACGATCACAAACTCGCCTTCATAAAGTGTTTCACTGACGATACTTGGGTGTTCAGGCACCACAATATCGATCATCGCATCGAACTCTTGAGTCAAAAGATCTTCATAAATGCGCTCATCACTGTCTGGTTGATCAAAGACTTCCAGCGACAAGTTTTGATTAGGAAGCTCGGCGAAACTATTGAGCAGTACCCACTGTAAGTGCTCAGGTGCAGAAATAACAAACTTACGCTCAGAGGATTGCTCATCAAAATTAGCCATCGACTGAAACACGCCATTGAGTTCATTGATCGGCGCTTTAATTTGTTCATACAAGCTTTGCGCATAAGATGTAGGCGCAACACCTCTTCCTTTGCGAACAAAAAGCTCTTGGCCAATCTCTTTTTTTAGGCGGGCTAATGCGGTACTGATGGTCGATTGATTGGTACTGAGTTGATCCGCAGCTTTACTTAAACTGCCCTGCTCCATCACCGCAGAAAACACGGCAAGTAGATTGAAGTTGGGGATGTCGTTGCTCATATATCATTACTCGTTAGGCGACCATGAGCACCATGCTATCGTAAAAACGATAGAATGAAATAAGAATCCCTCGTTTAAAGTCCCAAATTGAGACACTAACATCCCGCGTAATTAGTTTCTTAATAGGCTTCCCCATGAAAAAACACTACCTTGCCATCACTATTGCGATGATGACGAGTAACGCAATGCTTTCAAACCCAGCACAGGCTGCGGCTCACCTTCTTCCTGAACTTGGTTCTCTCAACGCCAGTACCGCAGGCGCAGGATCGGCAGCGTTAACTGAAAGTGCGTTAACCGCATGGACTAACCCTGCCGCTATGTCTCAGCTAGAGAACCCTGAACTCACCGTCAATCTGGCCGGCCTCTACACAGACATCAACTATTCAGACACAAACCCAACAGAGCGTTTTGACAGTAACATTGATGCTGGCGGTTGGGCTCCGGTAGGAAGCTTCTACTTTGTTGCCCCTATCAACGACAAATTTCACGCTGGTTTTGCTTTGGCTTCTCAAGGTGGTTCGGGAATCGATTATGGTGATAACTTTTCTGGGCAGCGTTTATTAAAGAATGTTGAATTCATGACTGTTCAACTGATGCCTTCGATATCTTACAAAGTGAATGAGCGGTTTTCGCTGGGTGCCTCTGTCAATGCGGAATACCTCACTGCGAACGGCGAGTTGAATCCTTTTATCGGCACTGGCGACATTGGGTCTGAGCACTTATTCGAAGCAGACGCGGATGATTTCACGGTTGGATACTCTCTTAGTGCCTTTTACCAACCGAACGAAGAACACCGTTTTGGCTTTATGTACCGCTCTGAACTTGCTCATTACGGTGAGGGTGATCTTCAACATTCGGCTAGCGACACCAAACGCGATGTTGGGCTCGACTTTATCATGCCTCAACACATCCAAATTAGCGGCGTGCACGCCGTCAATGACCAATGGGACATGCTGTGGAGTGTGACTTGGTATGACCTATCAACATGGACAGACCTCACGCTAGACATCAATGATAACTCAGTAAAAGTTGTCGACCGTAACTTTGACGATGTGTGGAACCTAGCCATAGGTACTCATTACCAAATCACCCCAACATTACGACTAGAAACAGGCATCAGCTACGAAACATCTCCTCAAGATGACGCAACTCATCAATATATGGATCTTCCTGTAGGCGAAACCAAACGTATTGGCGCAGGTGCTACCTATGCGCTCAATAAGAACTGGGAACTACGCGCTTACTACGATTACATCGATCTTGACGAGCCTGAACTGAATTATGCGAATGGCCGCGTTGTAGGCACTTATGACAACAGCGCACACTTCTTTGGTATGCAAGCGAACTATCGCTTCCTGTAAAGCAGCCGTCTCGACCTTTCCATCGATTATCTATGAGTTACGCACAGAGCTTGATTCATGGCTTCACTCGTGCACTACATCAAGGCCTAGCTATCCGCTAGGTCTTTCTCTATCTGGTCTTCAACTGCAATGTTTCATCCCCATTCAACATCGCATTTGATTGGGTTAGATTACATATTCAATAGAACATAAACAATACGATATTGTCTCGTTTATCATGACACAGTGTTCAGCGACATTGAGATATACATTTGAGGAATTAAAGCTACAATAATTCGAATCCAGCACTCAACCGTAAGCAGAAACGTATTTTCCCAGTGCTCAAAAAACCTATTATCAGTTATATGTCATCCATCATTCGCTTCTATTACTCCCTTTATTGTAAGAAGCGTGTAAAAATATGAATTCCGCCAAATTGCTTATTGATGCTTTTATTAGTCATTTCATTGATCCAAACCAAATTAACTAACGATGTTTTAAAGCCGAATTTGAGCGCTAGCAAATAATTCAATCTACCGATTTAGAGTAATAGTGACTCATCGTAATTACGATATTATCAAATCGTAATTCTGGGTAGATACTGCTCAAAACTCTTCCTATTATCCTGCTAACAAATCAATTCTTAGCCCAAACAGAATGCTGACAAATGTTTTACAACACTATGTCAATTGCCATGGAAGATCCCCTCGACAGACGAGGTATTACACGTAAAGAAGACAATAGCGAAAAGAACGAGCCTAATATTTCGTTCGACAGTGCATCGTCATTCAACCTGCGTTTCAGGCTAACAATAAGAATTGGTTTGTAAGGAAGCATATTCGCTTCTTGATACCGAGAATCGGTTGTCTGGATTGAGTAGTATCACTTTAAATACCATCTATTACTTTTGTTTATTATGCGCACCAATCTACCCACATAATAGACATCTACTTTTTAAGATGTCGTTAAAAGTTAGACTTCTAGGCTGCAAATTCTCTCTTCTTATTGATGTAGGTTGAGATATGAACTTTATTAAAATCGTTTTCCAGAAAATCTGGGCCGTTGTGATGGTCTTGATTAAATTCTGCCTGTTTATGGCAGTGATGTTTGCTGGAGCATGGGCTCTTGCACCATTAGGCACTATCCATTCTAAAGACATCGACATGTCTCAATTCAACAATCATCCCAATGAAATGATGATGAACTTCTTCCAGATGGAGTCCTTCTCTGGTTACTTGTTCTCAGTGACCATTGCTGTGGTTTTAGCCGGTGTTTACGGCATGTGGCAGTTGCATGAACTGGGTGTACATAAAGCAAAAGAGCACAAAAGCGCTCACGTTCAGATCGTGTTTGCACTGTCACTTTGCGGACTCTTCATCAGCAAAACATTCTGGGTTATCGCTTTGGTTATCGCATTGGCGAACTGGAAACATATTGGTCAATCACTGAGTGATGTGATTCGCCGTGGTGTTCAGCCTAAACAAGATACGACCAATACAAAGACTGCCACAGTCCAAGTATCACCAGAACAATCGGTAACAGAGCCGTCTACAGTAGTGCAATCTTCAAAAGAACAGGCTTCAGAAGAAAAGACTCCAACAACACCATCCGCTACAGAAAAAGAGGTCGCATAATGAAAGAGATGATGATTCCATACATCCTAATTGTATGGTCACTGTTTGCGACAGGCGCACTTAAGAAGAACTTCAAGAACTACACATGGGCTGCCATTGGCGGCGTAACGATTCTTGCGGTATTAGCAGTAATCTCTCGCTTGTGGGCACCCGTTGATTTAACCAACTCAACCACAGTGAAAGCACCACACGCGGTAATGTCACCAATCTTTGGCCAGCAGATCGACCAAGTGCTTGTTGAGCACAACCAAATGGTTAAAGAAGGCGACGTAATTTATACACTCGTCGACATCGACTCAGCCGCAGACAAAGCAAAGATCGAATCTTCAATTGTTCAGAAAGAAGAAGAGATCAAGCAAATGAATCGCGACTTAGAGCGTGCTGAAACGTCACCTGAAATCTTCAATATGCGTGACGTAGAAAAGTACGACTCTGATCTTCGAGTGCTGCATGCTGAACTTGTGTCGTTAAAAGCCGATCTACAAAAAGTAAATTGGGCGCAAGAGAAAAAGACCATTAGAGCTGAGTTTGACGGTCAGGTTTCGATAGTGAACATTGCTGAAGGTTCTGTTATGGGTAACATGCACCTCTACAACACCAGCAAAAAATTCCTTGAGATGCGTATTTCAGACCAAACTTACAACTATGTTCAAGTTGGAGACTTCGCTGAGTTCTTCGTTGATGCATACCCAGGTCACGTGTTCCGAGCAAAAGTACACAGCTTTAATGCCGGTACTGGTGAGTCGAGCATTTCTCCACTTCAGGGGCCACAAAGTGTCGGTCAACACGTAGTAAGAAACGGCAATGGTTTAGGTCGTACTATCGTACTTGAGATCATCGAACCAGAAGGTTACAACATCCCTATTGGTTCAACTGGCGCGGCTTGGATCTCGGCTGAGAAGCCGCATCCGTTCTGGGGCTTCATCGATGTAATCGGCGCAGCAACGGTCCGCCTACAATCTTACAAGTCATACCTAGGTGCTTGGTAATACTTAAGCTCTTAGTAAACGATTAGCTCTTGGTAAGCAATTAAATATTCAATGATGTGACTGTTATTCACTCGTATAGCAGCCCCTCATGAACTAGCGACTAATTGTAAAACAAATGCCCCGAATTTCGGGGCATTTTTATATCTGTCACAAGCTCATTTGTGAATTGATTCAGATCAAAATTAATCGCCAATACAATTATTTAGTAAATAAATCATCGAAAAAACGATATATTGAAATCTTATTAGCGCGTAGATAGCGACCTCCCCCACCTCTATCATTTGGCTCAAGAAATCCAATTCCTGTATCCAAATATAAGGTCACGACCATGACTAATACATTCAAAAAAATGGCGCTTCCTGTTGCTATCGCGAGCACTCTACTTGCTTCTGGTTTTGCTTCTGCAACGCCAACTGTAGAAGCGACATCGAAAGTCGGCCAAGAACTTCAGACGGCAAATGCTGCGCAATACCAAAACATTGATCTTGATGCTCGCTACAAGAGCGAGGTTCTATTCGAACACAAATCAAACCTATTCTGGGGCAAAGGCGAACGTATCCAAGTTGTTTCGAAAACGGGCGACTCACTGGCTTACACAGAAGAGTCTGATAACGTTCATCCAATCCTCACCAAGCATGGTCGTAAAATGGACCAAGCAATCATCAAAGTAGATGACAACGTATACCTTGGTTACGGTTTCGGTCTAGATACACCCGTCATGATTGAAGGTACGGACGGCATCATCATTGTTGATCCAGGCGAGTCGGTAGAAATGGCTCAATCGGTTAAAGAACAGTTCCGCACAATCACCGACAAGCCGGTTAAAGCAATCATCTATTCTCACAACCACATCGACCACATCTCTGGTGTACGTGCATGGGTGACTGACGAAGAAGTGGCATCAGGTGAAGTAAAAATCATCGCTGAAGAAGGCCTAACCGCAGCAGTGGCTAACTGGTCTTCAAACCTAGGTACTCTATTTGGTCATCGTACTTCTTACACAGGTGCGAAGCACGTAGAAGAAGGTGAGCACGGCACAGTAAACGACGGCCTTGGTCCACGCTTCATGCAAGGTGCTATCTCGTTCATCGAACCAAACCTGCTTGTACCAAGCCAAAGCCACATCGAAATCGAAATTGCTGGCGTGAAAATGCACATCGAGAACGTGCCATCTGAAACTAAAGATGAGTTAGTGGTTTATTTCCCAGATCAGAAAATCCTGCACGCGGCTGAAGTACTTCAAGGTGAGAACTTCCCTAACCTTCACACTATCCGTGGTACTAAATTCCGTGACCCATCAATGTGGTTCAAGGGCATCGACGTAATGCGTAAGTTCGACACTGAGATCATGATTAACTCTCACGGTCGTCCTGTTGAAGGTAAAGAAGCAGTAGCTGACGTACTAACGGCTTACCGTGATGCGATTCAATACACGCATGACCAAACTATCCGTTACATGAACAAAGGTATGACGCCAGACGAGCTAGTTGAAGTAGTTAAGCTTCCTAAGCACCTTGCAGAACACCCTTGGTTAGGTGAACACTACGGTACTGTTGCACACGCCGTGCGTCAGATTTACGTAGGTTACAACGGTTTCTTCGAAGCGGATCCATGGCAGCTAGAGCCAATGGCTTACGAGCAACGCGCTAAAGCATTCGTAGAGATCATGGGCGGTCGTGACAACATCCTTACGACTGCACAAGCAGCAATTAAGGCTGAGAACTACACATTTGCAGCAGAAATTCTTTCTTACCCAATCACGGTAAACAAGCAAGATATGGAAGCTCGTGAGATGAAAGCACAAGCTTACAAAGCATGGGCTGCAGACCAAGTGAACATCAACTGGCGTAACTGGGCGCTTAACGCGGCGGCTGAACTAGAGAACAAACGTGACTTCTCTAACATGATCAGCTTCGCTTCTGTTGACGTTCTTACCGCGCTACCAAGCAAGCAGATCTTCGACATGATGACTTCAACGCTTATCGCAGAAAACTCGTTAGACGTAAACATGATGCTAACGTACAACTTCTCTGATACGAACGAAGCATTCACTATCGAAATCCGTAACGGTATTGCTCAGTTACACGAAGAAGCAGTGAAAGGCGCTGACGTTCAAATCGACACCACTCGCGCAGTATTGAACCAGATCTTGATTGCAGGTCCAAACGCTCAACAAGTGATTGGTACCAACCTACAGTCTGGTGCATTCAAGTTCTCGAACGGCGACCTCAAAGGCTTCGGTCAATTCATGAGCTACTTCGATAAGCCAATGACTCCAGAAGAGATCATGCTCATCGTTCGCTAACTCGCTATCAATCGACTCGCTGACCGCTTCACATGGACGACAAACAAATACAGGGACCCTTTGTGGTCCCTTTCTTTATCGTCAGGTTCGGCTTCTGGCGTCAGATTCTTAACCCTGTTATAGGTCTCGATAACCATTATGTTAAAACGATTTGCTCTGATTCTTTCGCTTACCTCTTCACTCACGTTTGCCTGCGGTCTTCACCAAGAGACAGGGTTTAGTTTAGTGACAGAGCCCGGTTCGCTCGAGGTGTTTGGCAGCATCATCACAGCCAGACAAGACGATGAATTCAACAACCTCAATAAGCCGGATCACTTTCGAGTCTTTGCCATCAAAGCCGCGCTTGCGAAACCTTACCCAAACAAAATTGAGTTCAACTTATTCGAAGCAATTAAAGGTCATTACAGCCAAGTGAAACTTGAGAAGGGCGTCGATGTGTCAGGCAGAGACACTTTGCCTACCGAGGAAGATCTATTACTGATTACGGAACTCGATGTGTTCGATGCGCTAGCAACGAGCACCATCTCTTGGGATCACGCGATACTAAACGGCTTAGTGATCATCAACGGCCCACAAGATAAACGAGAACAGCTTGAAGATTGGCTTGGTGATATTTTTGAAGGGTAATAGCTTAAAGCGGGACAGATAAAAGGTCGTCAAACCCTCGGACTTCCGAACATTGAGGGTTCAACGACAAACTTAAATCAAAAAAGCGTAGGTAACGGAATCAACTCCAATCCCAGCACGCCACTGATGCTCATCACCACCAGCAGTGACACCTTAAAGACCGTCTTTGACCACTGGATGTAGTTGAGGCAATCGACTTTGCGGAATGTCACTTTGGTCCACATAAAACAGACTGCTGCCGACACCGCTAGGTATTCATAACCTGCTTCTCCGAGTAAGAACAGCGCTAAAGAGACTGCGCCAAACGCCACCACATAGGCTTTCATGTGTTGATGCGCTTTGTCGACGCCCTCTTTCACCGGTAACACGGGAATGCCTGCATCTCGATAATCTTGTATGCGGAACATCGCGATCGCGTACGAGTGTGGCATTTGCCATAAGCAGAACATCACAAACAACAATACTGCTTCAAGGCTGATGTAATTAGTCACCGCCAAGTAACCCACCAATGGCGGAACCGCGCCCGAAATACTGCCGACTAAAGTGCCGTAAACCGATGTACGCTTGTACCACATGGTGTAAAAAAAGACGTAAAACACATAGCCAAGCAACACCATGACCGCAGAGATCGGATTAGCGAACTGAAACAGAAGCGCTGTGCCTGAGAGCAGTAAAACCAAGGCATAAACGAACGCTACGTCTGTATTGATGTTGCCCTGAACCAATTCTCGATTTTGTGTGCGCTTCATCTTTTGGTCGATGTCTCGATCAAAGATGTTATTCACCACACAACCTGATGCAATCACAAGTCCCACACCCGCTAATGTTGTGACTAACAACATCGCATTGGCTGGTTCTGTTTTTGCGGCGAGGAAGAACCCCGCCGCAACAGAAATCAGGTTGCCGAAAATGATGCCCGGTTTGGTGATAGACAGATATCTTTTCAGCATACCCTAGCCTACAACTTCATGTTGACGTTCATGTTGTAGATGATCCATACCGAGCCAGCGATAAGAATCAATACAACAATGGCGGTAAACATCAATGACACCAAGTTCCAACGTCCATCGGAAGATTTCGCTTCCATGTGCAAGAAGTACTTAAAGTGGACAAAGATTTGTACCAGCGCACAACCGAACAAGATCACATAAGTTTCCGTGCTTGGTAGCGCATGTGCCCACACGATGTAGAACGGAATAATGGTGAGAATCAGTGACGCAATAAAGCCTTTCACATAATCCGTTGCACCGCTATCTAGATGCTGTTCCATTACATCACCCCCATTAAGTACACGATGGTAAATACACAAATCCAAACGATATCAAGGAAGTGCCAAAACAAGCTTAAACACTGGAAACGCATCGACATGTTGTCGTTCAATCCTTTGGTTGAAAGCTGGTGATACGCCACCGCCATCCAGATCAGACCGAACGTTACGTGCAAGCCGTGTGTGCCAACCAAGGTAAAGAATGCTGAAAGGAACGCACTCTCTTGAGGACCATAGCCTTCTGCAATCAAATGGTGGAACTCATACACTTCCATACAGATAAAGGCTAAGCCCAATACGAAAGTCACTTTGATCCATCGCTTCAGTCCTAAAACATCTTTACGCTTCATCGCAATCATGCCAAAGCCAAAGGTGATACTACTGAACAGCAGCATCATTGTTTCGACAAACACGAACGGCAGTTCAAAGATGTCTTTACCTGTCGGCCCTGCAATTGATCCACTCTCAAGCACGGCATACGTCGCGAAAAGCGTGGCAAACAGGACACAGTCACTCATCAAGTAAACCCAGAAGCCAAACAACTTGTTGCCCGCAGCTTCGTGGTGATGATCATGCGAGTGTGCAAGATCATAAGTGTGTGACGGAGTATTAGCTTGCATACGTCGTCTCCAAATCATCTTTATTGTCGTTATTACCACTATCAACATCACTGTCAGCGCTGTTACCACGACCAGAATGGTCGCCTTTCACTGACTGTTTCTTCGCTTCTTCAAGCTGTGCACGTCGAGCCGCTTCAATCGCTTTGATCTCTTCAACTTCCACGTAGTAATCTACATCGTCGTTGTAGCTGTGTTGAATACACGTCACCACGATGCCTACTAAACTTGCAGCCGCGAGCCACCAGATGTACCAGATCATTGCGAAGCCAAATGCCAACGCCCATGCAGACACATAAATGCCTGTCGGTGTGTTCTTCGGCATGTGAATACGTTCGTATTCTTCTTCCTGAGTTGGATCAAACTCGCCACTTTGCTTTTGATACCAGAACGAATCGATCTCATCGCCCTTAGGCAGTTTTGCAAAGTTATAGAACGGCGGTGGTGAAGACGTTGCCCATTCAAAGGTACGTCCGCCCCACGGGTCACCGGTTAGATCTCGGTTTTGGTCGCGGTCACGAACACTCACGTAAATCTGAACAAACTGACACACCACACCCATCGCAATCACGCCCGTACCTGCAGCCGCAACCGCCAGTAGAGGGAAAAACTCAGGGTTAATGTCTTGGCTCAAACGACGCGTCATGCCCATAAAGCCCAGAGCGTAAAGCGGCAAGAACGCCATCAAGAAACCGATGATCCAGCAATAGAATGCGCGTTTGCCCCAAAGCTCGTTCAGAGTGAAGCCGGTCGCTTTCGGGAACCAGTAACCAATCGCTGCAAAACAACCGAAGACAACGCCGCCGATGATCACGTTGTGGAAGTGAGCAATCAGGAATACCGAGTTATGCAGAATGAAATCCGCACCCGGAACCGCCATCAATACGCCCGTCATACCACCTACAGTAAAGGTGATTAGGAAACCGACCGTCCACATCATTGGTGTGGTAAAGCGGATACGACCTTTGTACATGGTGAATAGCCAGTTGAAGATCTTAACCCCGGTTGGGATAGAGATAATCATGGTCGCGATGCCGAAGAAGGCATTCACATTGGCGCCAGACCCCATGGTGAAGAAGTGATGCAGCCAAACCACAAACGCTAAAATAGTGATAGCCACCGTCGCCCATACCAGCGAGGTATAACCAAACAGTTTTTTACGAGAGAAGGTTGCAGTTACTTCAGAGAACACACCGAAGATAGGCAAAATTAGGATGTACACCTCAGGGTGTCCCCATGCCCAAATCAAGTTCACATACATCATCACGTTGCCACCAAGGTCATTGGTGAAGAAGTGCGTACCGATGTATCTATCCAAAGTCAGTAACGCGATGGTGACCGTTAGGATTGGGAAAGAGATGATGATCAGGATGTTGGCACACAGAGATGCCCAAGTGAACACTGGCATCTTCATCATTGGCATAGATGGAGTGCGCATGCGCAAAATAGTCGCGAAGAAGTTCACACCCGTTAACGTGGTACCCACACCGGATATTTGCAGTGCCCATATCCAATAATCGACCCCGACTCCCGGGCTTGCCTCAATGCCAGACAGCGGCGGATACGCCAACCAACCCGTACGGCCAAACTCACCCAGGCCAAGTGACATGTTGGTTAGGATAATACCCACCACAAACAGCCAAAAGCTCAAGTTATTCAGGTAAGGGAATGCAACATCACGAGCACCAATTTGCAGCGGTACGATGATGTTCATCAAACCAATAACCAATGGCATCGCGACGAAGAAAATCATGATCACGCCGTGAGCCGTGAAGATCTGGTCGTAGTGATGTGGCGGTAAATAGCCCGTCTCACCAGCTGCAGAAAGCAACTGCTGACTGCGCATCATGACCGCATCAGCAAAACCACGAACTAACATCACCATCGCAACCGCAATGTACATGAAGCCCAGTTTTTTGTGGTCTACAGACGTAAACCATTCATTCCAGAGGTATTGCCACTTACCGGCTTTAGTGACCGCGTACACCACTAAAGCCCCCACCAAAGCGATCATGGTTAAGGTGACCAAAATAATGGGTTCGTGGTAGGGAATTGAGTCTAGAGTTAATCTTCCAAACATTACGATTATCCTTGGGTTTCCGGCAGACAGTTCATTGAACCAGGGTGCTGGGTCACGACATCAGTGAATAAAAATGGTGGGATACTAGAAAACAGCGTCACAGGTTCAGCCACACTTGGCGCGGCCAATGAACGGAACTGCTCCCAATCTTCAATACGATCAGGACTTGCTTTCACTTTCTCTACCCAGTTTAAAAACGCCACTTGATCAGGCATGGCCGATGCGGTGAATTTCATCTGAGAGAACCCTTTGCCACTGTAGTTCGAAGCAAAGCCTTTGAAGTCCCCTTCGTGGTTTGCAATCAAATTCAACTTAGTCACCATTCCCGGCATCGCGTAGATCTGCGAACCAAGACGCGGGATAAAGAACGCGTTCATGATGTTGTCTGAAGTCAGCTTAAACGTCACCGGAACATCTTTCGGGAACGCAACATAGTTAACCGTCGCAATGTTTTGCTCCGGATAGATGAACAGCCATTTCCAGTCCAGAGAGACCACTTCGATCACCATAGGTTTAACGTCACTTTCTAAAGGTTTGGATGGCTCCAGTTCGTGTGTTGTTCGCCAAGTGATGGTGGCTAGAATCGCAATAATGATGATTGGAATTGTCCATACCACTATTTCAATTTTGGTTGAGTGTGCCCAGTCTGGTGCATACTCTTCCGTGGTATTGCTTTCGCGGTATCGGTAAGCAAAGTAGATGGTCATCAGAATTACTGGGATGACGACAATCAACATCAGCAACAGAGCCGTAATAATCAGCTCTTTTTCCTGAACGCCAACGCTACCTTTTGGGTCGAGCAATGCGGAGTTACATCCTTCGAGCATAAGAATGGTTCCCAGCAAACCAATCTTCGACAAACTTGTCCTCGATAAAATGCGTTTATATCTTGAAGCTTCCATTAACTTTCTCGATGGTTATCCAGCCTCAGAACGAACGCCTAAGTACTGGTTGTCATGATCATTAGAATATTTATGTGTTGAGCATGTGAAACGCCGCATCTCAAAAAGCAATGCAATAGAGCCCGTTACCGCTGAGTTAAAACCACACAGAAAACATGACTTAATTGTTACACTTTGAAATACATTGTTACATTTGGCGCATTATGAAGAGTTGAATTTGAAAGCTCACCAAACAAACTTGGAAACTAACCTTCCATTTATGGATGCGAAAACTAAGAAGTAGAAGAGGATTAAGACACACACCAGCAGCGTGCTACATGGGTGGAGCCAGTGCTGACAAGGGATTTAGAAAAAGCAGATAAACACTCGCGCGTCACCAAAGCTCAGGGCAAGTTCAAGGTACATTAGAAAGAGCGAATAAATAGAAGTGTGACGCCCGTCAAGATTGTGAATTCACATACCATTTACAAGGTATTCACTGGTTAGATTATTCAAAATACCCACTCATTCACCAGAAAGATAACCAATCATTCATCGATGCACTAATGTGACGAATTGAAAGAATATAATGACTAACAGAAAGAATACTATGGCTAACAGAAAGGATAATTTGACTAATTGAGGGCGTAATCGCGGTGAAAAGAACAACAGAATGGTAGGAATTGGGATGAATTTATCGAGAATAACAACACCATAATCGAGCCAGATACGGCTCGATTATGGGCAATTGAAGAGCAGTTAAATTGAAAAACAGTTACGCAGCTTGAGTCGCGATGGTTTTTCGCTGATTTCGAGTCATCAAGTGATAAACCACCGGCACAAAGTAGAACGAAATAAGTGTGGTTAACACCGTACCGCCCACAATCGCGACCGCAAACGGAGGCCAGAAACCACCGCCAGCAATGATCAATGGCATAAAGCCGCCCACGGTTGTAATCGTGGTTGAACTGATATGTCGAGTACATGACATCACAGCTTCTACCACCGCATCGACATTACCTGATGAAGCTTCTTTATCGAGTTTCAATTCGGTCAGAATGACAATGGCCGCGTTAATCGCTAAACCTGCAATCCCGAGCATTGCGATGATCACCGTAAAGCCGAACGGATAACCGAAAATCCACACCGACAACAACCCTAGACCACCCGCCAATCCTGCGACCATGAAGATGATGCTGCTCATTCGGAATGAGTTAAACGACATCACCACCACCAACACCATCAATACCACCACGACTGCGACGTTCGAGATCAAGCTGTTGACTGAATTATCTCGTTCAGCAGATTCACCACCAAAACCAATCGTATAGCCCGATGGCATCTGATAGCTTTCTAGGCGTTTTTGGAATTCATTGAGCACGGTTTGAGGTAAGACACCCGCTTCAATATAACCCTCAATGGTATTCACACGCTGCCCGTTACGGCGGGTGATTGCACCCCGACTTGTGGTCAGTTCAAGCTCAGCCAAGGTAGACACATTGATACCCGTAGAATAGACATCAGAGCTTATCGGCAAACGAATATTACTCAGGTGAGCCAAGTTTTCACGCGCATCATCCGCAACACGAACACGGATTGGCACCGACTCACTCCCCTCAATCACAGAGCCACTTTCACGACCTGTCAGCGTGGTTTGCAACATGCCAGCAAACTGGTTCAATGAAATACCATTCAGCTTTGCGGTGTCTTCATCGACTTTCAACCACACCTTAGGCGTACCCGGTTGCAGCGTTTCCCTTGTGTGCGTGACATGAGGAACACCCGCCAAAATTAGACGAACATCTTCACCAATCGCTTTTAGGGTATCGAGGTTTTCACCGTAAACTCGCAGTTCAACTGGCGCAGTAAATGGAGGCCCTTGGTTGAGCTTACGTACCAAGATTTGTGCTTCCGGCACCTCTTCATCCAACACCTTTTGCAACTGTGGAATTAGCGCATTGGCTTGGTCAAAGTTCTCTGTTTTGACCATCGCTTGCGAGAAGTATGGCGCATTATTTTGCCTTGCTTGCAGGTTGTAATAGAAGGATGGGAAGTTTGCGCCCACGAGCCAATCGATACGCTCCACTTCGGGGTAACGATGAATGATGTCGTCTATTTTTTTTGAGGTATTTTTAGTGGCATAAATGCTTGCTTGAGGCGGCATGTAAACCTGAATCTCAAACATGTCTCGGTCTGATGGCGGGAAGAATTGCTCAGTCAGCTGAGACATACTCCAGTAGCCAGTAAACGGAACCAACAGCACCAAAGCAATCGTGATGATTGGATGCGTTACGCCAAAGCGGACAGAAGATGAGAACCAGCGCGTCAAAGCCGGAATTCTTAATCCAGTCATGTACCAATGGTGCTGGCCTTTCTTGTCGACATCACTGAGTTGTTTGGGTAGTAGTTTGGTCGCTAAGCCTGCAATTAAGGTGTGCGAGATTATGTAAGAGCCGATCAACGAGAAAGAAACGGTAATCGCAATACCACCGACGAACTCACCCGATGCACCCGGCATCAAGATAATCGGGGCAAACGCCAACACGGTAGTTAAGGTTGAGCCTAATAACGGCACCCATAAATGCTTCAATGCATTCATGGTCGCTTCAGCTCGCTGTTGCCCTTTTAAACGATACGCTTGAATGGTATCGACCATCACCACCGCGTTATCCACCATGATCCCGAGCGCCACAATTAGGCCTGTCACCGACATTTGGTTAATCGGCACACCGGTCATTTTCATGATCGACAGGGTCAGTAATGAAGTTAACGGCAGAGAAATGGCGACTAAGATCGCGGCACGTACGCCTAAAGTGACAAACAGCACAATCAAAATCAGACCGAAACCGATCATCAAGCTCTTGCCTAAATCGTCTAAGCGAGTTTCGGTATAACCTTGCTGATTAAATAACACCGTCACCTTAACGTTACTTGGTAACTCTTGCTCAAATTTACCAATCAGAGCATTGGCTCGCGACGTCCAGTTATCGACTCGCAGATCAGGATGCATTCTTGCCGCGACAATCACTCCCGGCTCACCATCAATAATCGCAATTTGGTCTTGTGGGGTTTTCTCACCACGTTTCACAGAAGCAATGTCTTCCATGCGGATAATGTGACCATTGCTATCGGTAGCTATTGGGACTTGCTTGATACGTTCAATGGAGTCCAGTTCAGACTCAATTTCCAAACCAAAACGGGAATAGGCACTGACCAGTTCACCCGCCGAGTTCTTGGCGTCTGCCCCTTCGAGCGATTCAGCGATATTGGCACTCGAACGCCCTAGAGCAGCGGCATCGGCCGTACGTAAACTGATTTGAATCTCTTCTTGCGGCATCCCGTATTCATCAACAAATTCGGTACCCGACAAAGTTCGTAACCGCTTGGCGAGCTCTTTGGCATAACGGCCCAGCGTTAATCTGTCAGGCTCGCCTGCACCAGACCAAGTTAGAGATGCGATGGTCGTGAAAGCATAGGTATGGTCGCTATCGAGATCAGGAGATTGAGCACCCGCAGGCAAAATGGATTCGATGTCAGATAACTTGTCGCGAGCTTGAGACCAAACTGGCTCAGGCTCGGTGATGGTGTCATTCAATTCTAAGGTGACAATAGACACGCTCGGCCTAGAGGTTGAACTTACCAATTTAACTTCACTTAGCTCACGCAGCTTATTCTCGATAACCTCTGTAACCAAGGTTTCTACACGCTCGGCACTGGCGCCGGGGAAGCTGGTTGTGATGTTCGCGTAACGGTTGATGATTACCGGATCTTCTGCACGAGGCAACGTCATGAACGCAGAAATACCACTCACCATCAGCAGTGCGGTCATTAAGATAAGCAGTCGAGTGTTGGAAATAGTCTCTATAATTTTCATACTATTACCTACTCAGCCGCGCTGACTGGTTTCACGATTTGGCCCGGAACTAAGCGATGTAAGCCACTGGCAATGACCTGTTCACCGTCTTCAATCGCCCCACTCACGTATGCTTGTTGATTATTGGCAAACAACACCTGAACACTTCTACGTTCAACCTTGTTGTCTTCACCAATCACAAAGATGTTCCACACACCGCGCAATCCATCAATCAAACCGGTTAATGGCACCCAGTAACCTTGCTCTTCAATCTGTTCATCGAATTTAAGGTAGGCAAGTTGCCCTTCTAATACCGACGATTTTTCAGGAAACAGGTAACGCAAGCCGACACTACGAGATTGAGTGTCGACCATTGCGCCGGGATTCAATAGCTCCACGGCATACTCTGTGCGCCCAACTCGGATGTTTGGGGAAGAAAGTGAGGTGACTTTTTGCATTTGGTGAGCAGGAATACCAATGAAGGCCTCTTTGCCCTCAGAAGCAAGCAGTGTAAGAGTTGGATTACCGACATTCACCACATCTCCGAGCGAGACATAGCGGGTAGCGATGGTGCCAGAGTATGGCGCAAGCACTGTCGATTTAACCAATTTCAGTTCGTTGCCTTTCACTGATGCATCGATGCGTAGCAAGTTCGCCTGCAATACCCGTTGCTCACTGGTGAGAGAATCAATCTCCGCTTCGGCACTGAAGCCTTTGGCTTTCAATGAACGTTGACGCTTTAAGTTAGCAGCAACAAGACTCAACTGAGCTTTCACTTCTTCAGCCTGCGCTTTCAGTTGGCTAGACTCGGTTTCTAAAAGTTGAGTATCCAATCGGATCAACGGCTGACCGGTTGTGACTGTGTCACCGACATCCACCAGAATCTCATTGACCTTGCCCGCCAATTCAAAACCCAAATTAGCCTGTTGACCCGCCTTTACCACACCGACATATTCACGTTGTACGGCATACGATGGAGAGCGTTCCAAAGCGACAGTTTCCACTGTTAAGACTGTCGACGCTGCACTATTCGATTCCACTGCAGCATTATCTGCATCGGATGCTGTCTCGGCTTGTGTATTTTCACCACACCCGACAAGAAGAGTCGACAACGCCACTGCTACTGCGCTTCCCTTCATCAATTTATACATACTTCCTGTTCCTATGCGGTACTCAATTATGTTCTTTTTTTAGACTAACCAAACCAAACTAGACTGTCTAGTTTGATTGTGTTAAAAATAAGTTTCATGGTTAATGATTGATAAAACCATCACAAAAAGCATAATGCTTAGCGCCAAATGCGATACCTATTACTGAGTATCAATAGGCGTTAAGCAAACAGACAAGCTAGGTAACGACCCAACACCAAGTAACGAGAAGCAAGCACGTGACAAAAATCATCAAGAGTGAACAGAAGAGATCGCAGATCTTAACCGCAGCAAGTAAACTTTTCTCTGAACATGGCTTCAAGATCAATATGGATCAAATAGCCAAAGCAGCGAATGTTTCCAAGCAAACGGTCTACTCTCACTTTAAAAACAAAGACGAGCTTTTCGAAACCTGCATGCAAACCAAGTGTGCCGAGCGTGAACTCAGCCCTTCTGCTTTTGATATGAATGCCACTTTGGAAGAAGAATTGGTGAAGTTTGGTGTGAAGTTTCAAGATTTGTTACTTGATGAGCAGTCCAGACAGACCTTTCAAAATGCGGTTAGCCAATCCAACACGCACCCAGAGATCGCTTCGATCTACCTAGAAACAGGGCCGCAAAAAACTACCCTTTTGCTTGCCGATTATCTGCAAAGCAAAGTGGAATCGGGTGATTTAATCTTATCGACATCAAGCTCGCCGATCATTGCAGCAAGACAGCTCCTGCTGATGTTCCATGGCAAGTCGGCGTATTGGGGATTCTTCGGACTCGAAAGCGGTGAGTCTGAGCAAGAGAGACTCCTCTACACCAAAGAGTGTGTCGCGCTGTTCTTAAACGGCAATCAGCCTCGTTAATCTTAAAGTATTAAACCGTTAGCCAGCCATAGAAGCTGACTCAAGCAACAGTTCATAGAAACGTTTTGCGGCTGGGCCTGTCTTGGCCCCTTTTGGCAGAGTCAGATGCAGCGGAACGTGATACCCACTGCCATTTTCGACATTGAGCACCGTCAGCTTGTTCCCACCTCGACTTTCCACAATGTGCTTTGGTAATCGGCAATAACCCACGCCCTGCTCTACCGCGCCAAACGCATGGTCGAAATTATCCACCGTAATACGCTGACTCGACTTCAACCAACCCACATCCTGTTTATTCCCTTGGTTTTTAGTACCTTGACTGGATCGTGCACCTAAATCCCTCACCACAATTTGTGGCAAAGACGACAATTGACTCAACGACACAGAAGCAACACTTGCTAACGGATGTGAACTTGCGACAACAGGCTCCATCATAGTAAAACCAAAAGCCTCAGCAGAATGATTAGTGACAGGGAGATTAATGATGGCAACATCAGCGAGTTCTTGAGTGACCATTTCAGTCGTCTTAGACAATGACGTTTCCATCACTTGAATCGATGTTGTGCTGTTCTCCGCCATAAATTGCGCCATCGGTCTGTATAAACGTTCAAGACAACACAGATGATCCACGGCGACCACGATTTCAGACTCGACGCCTTTCGCCAGCTGTTCACTAATGAGTTCCAACTCTCTCGCCTGTTCCAACATGCTGCTTGCACGGCGCAACAATGATTTTCCATCTTCCGATAGCACCGCCCTGCGACCTTCAACTTGCACCAAAGACACACCCAATTGATCCTCCAATTTTCTCAAAGCATAAATCAGCGTGGTATGGCTCTTATTCAATTGCACTGCCGCCGCTTGAATGCTGCCTGCACGGTCAATTTCGTAAAGCGTTTGCCATTGGTCTAGGGTGGTCTTCAATCTCATCGGTCTAAAATCCTGACAGTTAATGGCAATATTATGAACTTTTCTGTGTGTTTTTTACAGGTAATATGAGTTTCAACAACAAACGAGAATAGCTTGTTTGTCTTGAACACCTATTTGCTAAACAGAATTTATTAAACGGAGAAACACCATGAAACTACTACAAGTTGATTTTGAATTTTCAGGCCCTTTCGGTGAAGAGATGTCAAACGCACTAGTTGACCTAGCAAAATCTATTAACAACGAACCTGGCATGATCTGGAAAATCTGGACAGAGAACGAAGCAGAAAAACTGGGGGGCGGCGTCTACTTATTTGAAGATCAGCTGAGTGCTGAAACCTATCTGGCGATGCATGCAGCTCGATTGAAAGACATGGGGGTGGAGGAAGTGCGTGGTGTGATTTTTGACGTCAATCAGCCCTTAACTACCATTAATAAAGGCCCAATCAACGCTTAACGCATCGCTCACTCAAGTATTGAGCAAAGAGACAGATTAGCGATATCACCAAGTTGAAAAAGAGATCGACACAATGAACAACAAAACATTCTTGAGCCTACACGGCATCATTTACGCAGGGTTTGCCTTCGCGCTGTTTTTCCTACCCACCGTTATGTGGCCAATGTACGGCGTAGAGATCAATGATAAGTACGCTTACTTTCTCTCTCAACACACCAGTATATTTTTGGGTGGTATCGCTGCAATAATCTGGCTGCTTAGAGAGATTGAAGCGGGGATCAGCGCCAAAAAACTCATCCAAGGCTTGGTTGTCACCAATATGCTGGGTGCGATCATCACATTGTATGCGGCGTTTACAGGAATATTTGTTGGCTTCGGCTGGAGTGATCCGGCGTTCTTCCTGTTTCTATCAATACTGAGCGTGTTGCAGGTTCGCAAGCAAGCTTAACTAGCCAATGAGTTCAGATAGCACAAACAAAAAAACACTCGGTATATGCCGAGTGTTTTCGTATTAAATCGTTCACTTTAACGTCAGGCTATGAACGACCAAGCATACGACTTAGCGTGCCATCTTTATCGACAAACTGATGCTTCAATGCGCCTAATACATGCAGAGTAAGTGCCACCATGATCAAGTTCACTGAGTTGACATGAACGAAAGAAGCCGCAGACTGTAACCATTCGGTTTTTTCACCAGCAGCGATAAGCTCGAACCCGAACACGTCTAATGCACGTCCACCTGCAACACTCATCACAGCGCCAGAAATTGGCATCGCCAACGTCACTAACAACAAGACATGGTGAATGCTTTTCGCTGCGATTTCTTGTGCTCTCGTCAATACGGCAACACTCTCAATTGCGCCTTCTTTAAAACGCCATACCAAGCGTGAAAGTGCGACAACTAAAACAATCAAACCCAACGATTTGTGCAGCCCCATTAACTCGCCTTTTTCGGGGCCTCGCGGCATGCCTTCAAATTGAAGTCCAACAACAAACACGACAAGGAACAAAATACCGGTAAGCCAATGGAAAACAACAGTCTTTTTCGATAACGATTTACTCATGATGACCACTTTATGTCTCTAATAATGACGCTATTTTCGCCTAATATCATTACACTTTATAGGGTAAATAAGTAAAGTTAGGTAAAGACCAAAAGAAGCCCAAAATCGTTACTTTGTGTGCTCGACAAAAATCAACTCGTCAGTGTTGAAGCCACGCTCTTTAGACATGCTTTTGAACTTCTCCATCACCTCTGGCGCAACTTCGGGTGTTCTTGAAAGCAGCCACAAATAATCGGTGTCTGGGCCAGAAACAAACGCGTATTGGTAGCCCTCTTTGTCCAATTCAAACACCACATAAGCGCCGTAGAAAGGGCCAAAGAAAGACACTTTCAGATAGCCTTGTTCAGAGCCTTCAACGAAGTACGCTTTGCCTTCTGCTTCGTTCCATTCACCCTCTTCCGCCGAATAGCCTCGGTTAATCACCTTCACCCCGCCATCATCACGCAGACTATACTCAGCACTGATGTTGTCTAAGCCACGCTCAAACGAGTGATCCAAACGAGCCACTTCGTACCATTTCCCTAAGTATCGATCCAACTCGAACTGTTGAACGGGCTTAACCGTTTCGGGCATGCCGACACAACCACCCAATAAGATCACGCTAAGCAACAATAATATTTTTTTCATCCTAACCTCGGCTTGTTTTTATTAGTAATGCGAGTAAGTCTCGTGAAAACATAAACTTACATCCTTGGCAATACGTTAAATCCATTTTTATAGTTCACTTAACTGTAATTTATTCAGAATCTTATGTGAATCGTTTAGTCTGCGAATAAATCAATGGCGTTTCATTGCTATTCGATATTGAGTCGGCGTCACCTGTTTATAGGATTTAAACTGACGATTGAAGTTGGCTTGGTTGTCGTATCCCACTTTCTCCAAGATCAAACTGACCGGCAATGATGTATTAATCAGTAAGTCGCACGCGACGTTCAACCTGATCTTTTTAAGTCGTTGACTGAAGCTCTCTTTATAGTGCTTTTGAAATAAACGCCTAACACTGCTCTCACTGATGTATAAGTGACTGGCTAAATCGTTAATCGAGATATCTTGAATAAAGTGATTCATTAAGAAGGCTTCGACCTTGTCTAACTTATCGCTGATCTCATCACCTTCATTGTCCTTAAAGATCGGGTTGATCAACTGCACCACTTCTTGGTCATCAAGTAATACCGAAAACAATGAGAATAGGGTGAGTAACTGTTGGTGTGGCGGTTTCTCCATCACCCTGTCTAGCAGTTCAGTCGCCTTCTCTGCCGAGCTGGGAGAGAACTGCAATCCTTTCTTTGAGCCTTCCAGCAGCGCACGCAACGGTTCAAGCTCTCGACAACTGGCTATCAATGGCTCTATCCAGTCTTTACGAAACCAAATCACATGCGTTTCACATACTCGTTGGTCATCCGTGCTGTCGTCCGAATAAATAGCATGGGGCAAGTCCGGCCCAACCAAAATCATATGGTTATGGAACACATCGCTTTGGTGATGCCCAATAAAACCATGGCCATTAAAGTGACGATGAATCGCTATCTCATACTCTTCATGTCGGTGCCAACCATAGCTTTTACTGTTCTCGACAATTTTCTTATAGCGCCAAGACATGCCAACTCGTTGTGGCACTTTTTCCAAGTAACCTTTCATTACGATACTCAATGACCTTTTAATATTGAAAGTATACGTAACAAACCACCCAAATCAGCACATTGACTGAAAAGTATTGAACATTGCACTGACGGTACTCTTCTCTTCGTCTCCGATAAATATACTGCAAGTGAACTTAATCAGGAGAGCAACTATGGACACTTTATTATTAAACATTCGCGATATGATTCTTGCCACACGTCAGCAGTGGATCGGCGAGATCACCTACAACCACAATATTAAGGGTGACCACACCTGGAAATTCTATGGCTATAACTCTTATGACGAATATAAGAAAGATCTACGTAAGAGCCTAAGACAAGAGTCGTAATAAAAGGCTTATTTAAACCACAATTCATTGATTAATCGCGGTTTTTATTTGTCATTCATGTAGAGTTTCACACTTGCCACTCGCTTTCTATACTTACTAAACAGTGGAACATGGAAGACATAATAATGAACAAAAAGCTCACTCTGTCACGCACTGCATGGATAGCATTACTCGCAAGCTTATCGGCCGTAGCGCCGGTGCTTGCACAAGCCAACACTATTGTTCAAACACAAACAGCAGTTCAAGCGCAAACAGCCGTTAAAAGCCAAAGTGCTGACCAGATCTTTATCAATGCTGATATATACGGGCATCGTGAGTCGGACTCGATCGTTACCCACAAAGGCAAGATCATCTTCATCGGTAACCAATCACAGGCGCAAACTTTTCAAGGACAAAGCACTGATGTCATTGATCTAGGCAATGCCTTTGTCTTACCGGGATTCATTGACAACCATAACCATGTGTTTGAAGCCGCCTCAGAGCTGGGTGGCAATTGTGAACTCGACTCTGAAGCGACGCTGGAAGAGCAAATCCCCTACTTAGAAGCGTGTAAGATCAATGCTGATACCGATGGCAGAGGTTGGCTAATGGGTTATGGGTTTTCTTTGGAAGCGACTATCGATAGCGACTCTGACTACACGCCACTAGAGATCATCGACAGTATCTTCCCAGATCGCCCAGTTGTGATCATGGAGCAAACTTCACACTCGATGTGGGTCAACTCCAAAGCACTAAAAATCGCTCGAATCAGCCCACAATCTCCAGACCCACAAGGCGGTGTTTATTTAAAAGACCAAGACAGTGGTAAGCTCAATGGCATCTTATTAGATAATGCTGGCGATCAACTGATGGAGATGGCTTGGAACAGCCAAAGCGAACTGTTTGAGCAAAGCTACCAAGGGTTAATGTTCGGACTTGAGGAAGCGGCAGCCCACGGCATCACCACCATTGGCGACGGTCGCATGTATTGGAAACGAGGTTGGTATGACGTTTGGCTAGAGGCTGAGCAAAATCAAGACTTAACGGCACGTGTCTCGATGCGCCCTTGGGTGTACCCATCGATGGCAATACCTTCTCAACTAGAAGTCTTTGAGAAGATGTATTCCGACGATAAAAGCCGTCTGTTACTTGTCGATCAGGTGAAAATGTACAGTGATGGTATCTTCATCAACGGCACCGCCAAAACGCTCGCCCCCTACTTAGATACTTATCTACCCCTCTCTCCTAATGGCTTGAACTATATTCCGCCAGAACAAATGAAAGAGTGGCTAACTGCACTCGAAAAGATCGGCTTTAGTGCCCACATTCATGCCATTGGTGATGGAGCGGTTCGTGAATCGCTTGATGCGATAGAAAGTATTCGCAAGCAAGGTTCAACCAAACCCTACACCCTAACCCATGTCGAATTAATCAATGATGAAGATGTGCCACGCTTTCACCAATTAGACGTGACTGCAGATTTCCAAGTCGGCTCTGATTACGTTGCAAGGCATCAACACCAATGGGTCGAAGCTTTTCTTGGTGCTCGCCGTGCCAAAGCCATGATGAACCTCGATGCAATCCTCAGAACCGACGCCAATATCACATTAAGCAGTGATTGGAACGTACACGACATCAACCCTTTGGTCGGCATCGCGAACAGCTTAATCATGGGCAAAACCGGCCTAACCGATATCTATACCGCCATCGACGCTTACACGCTTAATGCAGCCAAAAGTCTTGGGATTGAAGACGTAACAGGCTCTATTGAGGTAGGGAAATCCGCTGATTTCGCCATTCTCGACCGCGACATCACCACAGTTTCAGCAAGACAAATCGCTAAGACTCAAGTGTTGATGACGGTGTTACGAGGAGATGTGGTTTACGAAAAATAGAGCCAACCGGCGCATCGAATTAGTTATCGCAACACAAACGAAAACGAGCCAGCTTATTCAACTGGCTCGTCTGTTATTCACATCTGTATTTTATGTTGTGTTACGCGTTGGTCTCTTTAAGCGCTTTCATATTTGAATCTTGTTTGTCATCCAGAGCAAAGTAGATCTTCGATACAATCACTTCAGCAACCAGAATCGTAAATACCACAGCGAAGAACGCTACCACGCCGCCCCAAGGGCCTGTAAAGCTCACCTTATCTCCGAACAGAAGGTTAATCGCTTCTAACATCACGAATTTTGAGCCCACCAGGATAATGTAAGTGGTGATTGCTCGGTAAACCTTAGGCGCGGTGCCTGGCTTGCTTTTGAAGTGCTCGGCAATCTTGTGCTCTAAACCAATAGAGAGCTTCAATAATAGTTGCAACAACAATGCCGCGATCAAGGAGATAGTGAAAGACTCTATGCTGACGAAGTCCCAGTACTCATCGAAAAAGTTAAGCACTACTAAGTCCACCAGCACGGCTAACGTGTAACCTACGAATAGACGTTGTGGTGTGTTGAACCCGTAAACTTTGTCTGATTTAGCCATTCTGTCTCTCTCTAATCTAATTTGATAAGTCGCCTTGATTTGAAATACATCTTAGCGTTCGAATCGAAGCAAAACTTACCATTTCATGACACCGCCAACATTCATTCCTCAAATTAATAATTCGATAGAAATCCCCTTCCTTCTCTTATAGCGATAGCAAAAACACACCCAATTCATCACTGTCACCAAATGGCCATTCTTCAAATGCTGCGCCCCATAAGATGACTCCATCAGCGACACACACTCATTTCCAAAAGGTGCAGACTATGAAAAAGCTAATCACTAACGCGAACGTATTTAACGGTGTTGATAACAACTTAATCGAGAACGTATCGATCCTCATCGAAGATAACTTGATCACTCAGATTGGAGAGATTGACCCAACGATTGCCGATGAAACGATTGATGCTCAAGGTGGCACGGTCATGCCAGGCCTGATTGATGCACACGTTCATATCACGCTATCTGCACCATTCAATGTGATTGATACCATGACGCGTGAAGAAGTGGCGATTCGCTCGGCGAAGATTTCAGAAGAGATGCTGATGCGTGGCTTTACTACCATTCGCGATGTGGCGGGTAATACGCTTGGCCTTAAAAACAGTATCGACAACGGCTATGCCACTGGCCCACGCATTCTTCCTTCGATGGCGGCTATCTCGCAAACCTGTGGTCATTCCGATTACCGTCAAAACCAAGCACAAGAGCGTTTAGCTAACGGGCATGAAGATTCACCAATGATGAAGCTTGGAGCAATGAAAGTGGCAGATGGTCGTTCAGAAGTCTTAAAAGCGGTTCGCGAACAGTTATTTATGGGCGCTTCTCAAATCAAGATCATGGCGGGTGGTGGCGCATCTTCAACGTTTGATCCGCTAGACACATTGCAATTCACATCTGAAGAAATGAAAGCCGCGGTCGATGCCGCTTCCGATTACGGCACTTATGTCGCTGCGCACATCCACACCTCTGATGCGATGCGCCGAGCGGCAGAAGCTGGCGTGATGTCTTTCGAACACGCCACCATCATGGACGACGACATTGCCGAGATCATTAAAGAGAAAGGCATTTGGGTGATTCCTTCTTACTTTACCTCTTCATTGATTGCAGAGCGCAAGATCCCGCTGCCGAATGAAGAGACATACCGCAAGACAGAACGTGTAGGTAAAGCCATGTTCAAATCAGCAGAACTGATTAAGAAATACGACATTCAGAACATTGCTTTTGGTACTGACTGTGTGGGTGAAACCAACGTTCATGCGACACAATTGAATGAGCTTGGTGCGATTGAGCAAGTATTCGATACCATCACCGCACTTCGCATGGCGACATCAAACTGTGGACGCCTGTTCGAAATGTCGACTTACCAACACCCATACCAAGAAGGCAAACTTGGTCAAGTGGTTGAAGGTGCTTATGCCGACCTATTGATCATCGATGGCAACCCACTGGAAAGTGTTGCTTGTGTGGCAAACACAGAGACACAAAAACTGATCATGAAAGACGGAAAAGTGTATAAAAACACGCTTTAACCTCGAAAAGCGCTCGTCTATTCACCATAAAAACAACAAATCTAAAGCAAATAACCGAGACGACGAACTTGGTTGTTTGCTTTTTTTTTGGATCGCCTAAAACTGCTCTCACCTTCCATTGAAAATCTTAGATATTCAATTCATTCAATTCATTCAATTCATTCAATTCATTCAATTCATTCAATTCATTCAATTCATTCAATAAAACATATAAATTCACTGCCATGCTACGAGTTATTTCCCACTCGATGAATTAATTTACACTTACGTATTAAAAACCATATAAAAATTAAAAACAGAATATCAAACTGTAAAATTCAGTATAAAACCCTCTGATTATTTCTAAAAAAACACAGAGAAAATGGAATTATTTCAGCATAGATAGCTCTAACTAAATGTTAAGTGATAATTTATCTGGAGGTGCTATTTTAATATAACTTTGTCAACCCCACGCCCTTAAATTGCACATAAGACAATTTATAAAAGTAAATACTATTAATCATTTTTTTTGTAATCAGGAATTAACAATGAGACTGTTGTTGTACTCGACATGTGGTGTTCTCAGTTTTCTAGGCATATTTGGACTAGCTGCGTTATACATTGTTTATTAATTTGTAAACTACTTCTGCAAATTAATATTCAAATAAGAAAAAGCCCTAATCAATAGGGCTTTTTATCCATCAGAAATAATAATTAAGTTATCGTAAATTTATTCTATTTACTTTTCTCTTCTAGCTTAGCCTTTACTATTGGATATAGTTTTTCGTATGGCAAGTAACCGGGGAGCAATGTTCCATCAATTAACATCGCTGGTGTACCTCGAACACCCAACCTCGTAAACAAGTTATAGTTTTCAGCAACTTCAATCGCTATTTCGCTGTCTGAAGAAACATAATCGGTGGCTTTGTTCTTCTTCGCTACTTTCATTATCGAACGAACGTTGTGAATGCCAGGTTTACTGATCAACATCTCTTCAACTGCTTTGTATTTTTCTTTGTCATTGTTCCAGACATTGAGTCCAAAGGTTGCTGAGTTCAGTGGTGAATCTCTCTCTTTTAGAGGGATATAAATATTTATTACCTTGATGTCATTAGGAAACTCATCCGCTATTTTCCGAAGAACAGGATCTAACTTTTTACACCACGGGCAACTAAAATCAGTCATGTTTACGATCGTCAGTTTTGGATGTTCGGAACCATACCAAGGGTGGTGTGGGTTGTTATAAATAAAGTCATGGCTCTCAGCCAACGTTTTATCGAAACTACTTTGTTGATCTATGTAAGCAGCCAGACTGTCATGAACCGAATCGATAATACCTTCATTCGTTTCTAACATTTGCGTTATCTCGGCAATCTTTTCTTGTTTTGTCATTGCGTAAGTGACGGGAGAGAAAGCCAGTGTAACTAATAGTGTGATGATGCTTTTTGTTATGAATTTCATATTTTTCCCATTAATACTTAGCTAACCAAAGTCGGGCTGCGATACCTATTGGCGTAGTAATTCCTGAAGTAACACTTGTTACTTTTCCATCATTAATAACAATGAGTGTTGGCGTTAAGGAGATCCCCCAATCGCGTGCTATTTTTCCTTCAGTATCATTAATGTTGTCGTAGCTATACCCTTTAGCATTCATGTAACGTCGAACTCTTTCATCCTTACCCGAAGTCAGTGATACACCAACGACGGGATAGCTTGATGAAAACCAATCAACCACTGGCGTCACAAATTTGCAGGCCACGCACCATGTCGTCCAAAAATAAACTAATACCGGCTCTTTCTTACTCATTTCAATTACATCTATCGGCTTACCGGATAACGACATTCCGACCATCGGCGGAACGTTCTGCATTGGAACATCTTTTGTACGCCAATAATCAACACCAAAGACCACAACCAACGCGAACAAGGTATACAGTAATGCCGATCTCAACTTCTGCTTTTTGGTCTGAGGTTTTGCCTTAGGTTTTGTTCTAATCATTCGTCATCACCTCTTGCCTTCTCAATGGCTTCCATCACCGCATCACTGGTTAAGATGACAGGAAGCTCAATACCTTCTGGAACATTAGGGCCATAAACCATATTGAACGGAACACCGAACCGGTTGTGATCTTGTAGGTATGACGTGACGCTATCACTAGGTACAGTCCAATCCCCCTCCATCGGCACTACATCACCTTCAGTCAATGCGCTGTAAACAGGATCTTGTAAGAGAACCCCGATCTTGTTTGCTTTACAAGTCACACACCAATCAGCAGTGACATCAACAAAAACCACTTGGCCATTAGCAACATGTTCATCAATGACTTCGGTAGACAACGCTTCCCACTCAGGTTCTGGTGGCAGCATTTTAGATGTTGCTTTCTCGACAAATAACGAGGCAGAGATAACACTCAACAGCAGCAAGGCAACAGCACCCGCAGTCTTGATTCCATGCACTTGAATCAATCTGACAAGCAATAGGCAAACACTGACCGCCAGTATTGCGTATAACCACAATTGAGGGACATGAGGTCGAAGCAAGCTAAAGAGCCAAACGCTAGTGATTAGCATCATTCCGCCGAACAGGTATTTAACACGGTTCATCCATGCCCCGGGTTTAGGCAACGCCAAAGCTATCGATGGGAATGCAGCAACGAGAATCCATGGAAGCGCCATACCAACGGCAAGTGCTGTGAAAATGCCAAACATCGTCGGGATAGTAGTGGCGAGAGCAAAGGCGACGGCTGTTCCAAGAAATGGAGCAGAGCATGGCGTAGCCAATAGCGTTGCGAACATACCTTGAGTAAAGTGTCCGACGTAGCTACTGTCGCCCTTGGTTGCCATCCATGTATTTGCATTCGATGAAAGACGGATTTCGAAAAGCCCTAACATATTGGCGCTGAAAAGAGCGGTGACGATAAACATCCCACCGATAAACCAACCGTTTTGGAACTGAATTCCCCAACCGATAACGCTGCCTGAAACTTTTAACACAGCCAAGAAAGTGGCTATTAGCCAGAAGGATGCGAGGATGCCACTTGCAGATGCAAGGAATTGGAACCTAACTTGTTTTCTTGCCATGCCTTGAGCAGAAATAACCCCACTTAGTTTCATTCCAAGCACAGGGAATACACAGGGCATGATATTGAGAATCAACCCACCTAATAGCGCTAAAAGCACCATACTAATCATAGAGCTGTTGCCTACAATGCCGTTGGTAACAGTGGTTGGATATTCTGTGATGAAGTCTTTGTCTTTGATGCTTACACGGATGTGCTGGTTATTAAGATCGGGTGTGCCCATCCAGCTACTTACATCGTAAGTCGCAATAACTTGGTTACCTTCAATTTCAATGTGAGGAATACCAAAGTCAGCATCTTGCATTTCATCTGAATCACCATCCACGATTACATCGGGTGCAGTCCAGCCAATTTGATGTGTAGCAATAACTTGAAGTTGCGACTTGCGAGCATCCCAAATCGTAGATGTACCTTCTACAAGCGGTGAATCTTTCGGCACTTCACTCATTGCTTTGGCGTAGACAAGCATCGCGTCGTTATCCACGGTCATCTCACTTGGGTTAAACACCAAGTTGATATCAAAATCCGTGAGAATACATATGGTGGTGCATGAAGACATCGTCAGCACAGCATTAAGCTCAACAGGTTTGTTCATATCATCAATATGAAGATTCATCGGGAAGATGATGTTGTGCTTGTAACCTAGCGTATCTATGCCGAGCAAATTGAAGCGTTGGGGAAACTTCCAAAACCATTGCAGTTGCGAAACGTTCTTAGAGTCGGCCCATTTAATTTTGGGCGCAATGCCTCCTTCGCCAGGACTTCTCCAGTAAGTTTTCCATTCATCAGAAAGGCTCACTTCCAGATAACCCGCCGCGGTTTTATCTTCTTTATTAATTTGTCCTGTCATGACAAAACGCGTTTCTACATACGGATGTAACTTGTTTTGCATCCAACCCGTTGTAACAGGAGTCAACGATTCGCTCGCACTTGCGTTCACAGTGAATGTTGAACACAGCGCAACGAATAGCCAAAGCACAACAAAGTGCAATGACATTTTGCTTTTAGGCATGTCTAATTTTTCCTTAAAAAATGAATAATATGAGTGTTAGTTAAACGCTCTTATTCTCATTCTTTAAAGACACAGACCTTGAGATGGATGCGCCTACCCTTGTGAAGGATTGGCTCAGTGAATGGAGGGAAATACGGGACAGTACTTAGCAGCCACAATACGACTACAACGAGTATGAAGTACGTGAATATAGCTTGATCATTGACTTGGTGGTGATCAAAATTTATCAGGTGTTCTGATAACTCACATTTGTGGACGGATTGGTCGTCTTGAGATTGAGATGCACCCTTGATAAAACCGCCACCATCATCAATCTGGTTTACCTGCAGGACATTAGAAATCGCAGAATCACTGTTTTCATAGTTTACTTTGCAACCTTGGATAAAACTCATATTACTGGCGAGACAGAAACAGATAACCCAACCCACTAATAATAGTGCGCTACGAGTTAGCTGATGTGTGTTTCGACTTGAGATCATATCTAAACTGCAGATGTCTGGTGATGGTAAACGTAGCAATACGACTTAACTAAAATAATAAAGTTCAATTTTTTTCGCATGGCCGATAATTTTCATGAATCAAAGCGATTGAGAATCGTAAAAATCGTATACCAACAATCAGTATCGAAAAGACAATCTCTATAGCACATCGGCATCAGCCATAGCGCTGTCGAGTTGCATGGAATAAATAAACTCGAATCAAAACAGGACATGATCAAGAACACGTATGACCTAACTCTCTGTTTTCTTGCTAGTATTAAATTCATGCTGTTTGTTTATGTATAAGATTTGTTGATTGAATGACGAAGCTTGTTGATATGGGGATGAGATTGGAATGAGACGATTACTGACTGCACGCTTACTCAGTACAGTGCTGTTACTCAGTTCAGTGCTATCAGGGTGCAGTAACTTTAGAAACCTATCTAATGAGATACAAGCTATCGACTCCATAACCAATCAGTACACCATCACCTTGAGTCAACCGGCCTCAGATTCTGCCGTGGTGATTGAACAAATCAAAGACATCAATAAAAGCGAAGTGGATGGCTACGATGGCATCATAGACAGCGACAGTATTCACTTACAACTATCAAATAGCATCCATTACCTACTCGTCTTTGAAGATAAGAATCAAGACCTAACCCTACAAGCTGATGAAGCATTCAGTGTGGTTAACCTGCGCGATCACCAAGACAAATCGACAATCGAAGTATCACTTGCCATTAATGAGAGTGATGCCCCAAGAGCGTTTGTTGATCGTTCATTGTCCTCACTATTGAAAATAGAGTTAGACCTCGTCGATATAGGCACCGTGGTGAATTTAACAGATTCTCCCTTTGAGAAAAGAAATGCAAAGCTTGGCATGTGGCAGCCGCTGACCTTCTTACTTGAAGATAATGCTGGGCTCTATTTTCTATCTGAATATGACCCAAATAAAATCCCAATCCTATTCGTACATGGAATCAATTCAACGGCTTTAGATTTCGCCCCTCTCATTGAAAAAGTGGACCAATCTAAATACCAAATATGGGTGTTTAACTACCCTTCAGGTCTGTCTCTGTCTTTGAATTCGAAAGGCTTAAATAACCTATTCCATACAGTTGTGACTGAATATAAGATCCAACAGTTGCATGTTGTTGCCCATAGTATGGGTGGCTTGATCGTGACTAACAGTATTCGTCAGTGTCGCATTGGGCAGTTATGTGATTTTATTAGCAGCGTAACCACCATCTCTTCGCCGTTTGGTGGTGTCGAGTCAGCTAAGCAAGGGGTGGAATACTCTCCCGTGGTAATGCCTGCTTGGGTTGACTTAAACCCAGACGGCCAATTTATTAGCGACTTATTTGTTGAAAACAATCAAATCCACATTCCCCACTTTTTAGCCTTTGGTTATAACTCGGGTGATCTGTTTAATACCAACAGTAACGATGGCGTCATCAATTTATCAAGCCAGTTATCACGCCCCGCTCAATTGAACGCCGACCAAATTCGTGGTTACAACGAAAACCATCTCAGTATTTTAGATAATGATGATCTGTTTGAAGACCTGTCGAGCTTTTGGCTAGCAGCCGAGCAATAACCCCTCCCTATACATAACCCGACAAATCAGTTGGCGTGAATGGTATGAACATTGGCGGTATTTGCACTGCAAGCCAACACACCAATCTTTATTCTACTCCCATAAATCAGCACATGGAGTGACGCTAAGCCTAGCGAGCTAGGTTTCGAAACAAGGATAGTGACTTTCTAACTTGGGATAGAAACGATGACTATCAATGAATTAAAACGCAGAGATTTTTTCAAAGTTATGGGGAAAGGTGCAGTTTCTGCTGCGGCTATCTCTCTGCCGACCTTAGCGAATGCAACACCAACTTCGCCAACCAATTTGCCTTCAGATCACCAAACCGTTGATTCGCCACTGGATGCGACTGAGATGGCGAATCTGATAAGAGACAGAAAAGCCTCGCCAAAAGAATTCGTACAAGAAGCTATCTACAAAATTCGCCAGACAAACGATCAAGTTAATGCGGTTGTTTCTGAGTGCTTTGACTTAGCGCTAGAGCGTGCAAACTCGTTTAACCCGAATTCACCCTTTGCTGGCGTGCCTTTCTTGGTGAAAGACTGCGTTGATGTTGTTGGGCTTGAATGCACCCTGGGTTCGAAGCTGAACCAAGGCAGAAAACCTAATGCGACCTCTTGGTTTATTCGTGCGACTCAAAATGCAGGGCTGAACACCATTGGCATGACGAACATCCCCGAGATGATGACACTAGGCTGCACACAGAACTCCCTTTATGGCGCGACGCGCAACCCATGGGATCTAAGCCGAGGTGTTCACTCATCGACTGGCGGTGGCGCAGCAGCGATTGCAGCTGGCTATGTACCCTTAGTGCACTCTACTGATGGTGGTGGTTCTTCTCGTATGCCCGCTTCGGCGACTGGAATCTTTGGTTTTAAGCCAAGTCGAGAATCTTTGATCTCAGGACTAACTGACGGTTCAACAAACGAAGGTTTTACTCATCAATCGTTTATGTCGAGAACCGTTCGTGACGCTGCTTTGGCAGTTTCAGTCACAGAGCATCATACAAAAAATAATTTTGAGACGCCTTTTCCTCGAACTCCAATAGGAATGGTTAATGCTTGTCTTAACCGTCAGATAAAGATTGGCGTCACCCTCAAAGATATCCACGGCAGGCTTCCTGATGAAGATACGCTCGCAGCCATTCGTTCTACAGTCTCTTTGCTCGAAAGCCTTGGGCATATCGTTATCGAAGTTGAGCAACCAATCCAAGATGGCGATGTGTTCATGCGTAACTACATGGGCGTATTTGGCAACAAGATGGCAAGCTTTGCTGATCAATTCGACCGCCTAGGTATGCCGCTAGAATCGATGCCAGACAAAGTGAGCGACAACGTCGTCTATTTAGCTCGTACGATGCAAGCACGCTTAAAAGCCACTCCTAGCTTGTATATCGACTCTCAAGAACGATGCCGAAACTTCGCGACCAATCACAACCGAGAGTTCTTTAAAAACATTGATATATGGCTCACCCCTTGTGCAAACCATGTTCCTTTGGACATCGAATATTTCGACCAGAAAGCGCACTCCGGCAAAGAGATATGGGCACGTTCAGAGAAATTAATGTCCTACACGCCAATCGAAAACGTGGCAGGCAATCCGGCAATGTCGGTTCCCTTGTATTGGAACAAGCAGAACCTTCCTGTTGGTAGCCACTTTTCCGCAGCAAGAGGCAACGACCGCCTGCTATTTGAATTGGCCTATCAACTAGAACACGCCAAGCCTTGGGCAAACAGAAAAGCCCCTATTGCGCTTTAAAAAGCAATTCACTTTCAAAACAGTTCAATTTAGAAAACCATTTAAGTACGAGTCTTTTGATGAAACATATTATTTTCCTATTCTTGGCAAGCCTGACGCTTGCGCCACACTCATTCGCAGCTCTAGCACCAAGCGAAGGCTTCAGTGGCAACATGACCTTCCTAACTGGCTTCACCGCAAACTCAAGTAACCTCGATGTTGGTCAAAGCAACCATCAATCTCAAGCTGATTTAACGTCGTCGGGTAACACGGAAGCCGAGGGAATGGTCGCGGTTTTGGGTTCGGTGCAATACACCTTTGGCGCTTTGAATCACAAACAGTTTTTCTTAGGCACCTCAAGAGACGACATCATCACTGGTACTCTGGCATTTGAAATTGGATATAGGCAGCAAGTGGAAAGCGGTATGGTGGTCGATTTTTCTATCTTGCCGACTCTGATATCAGGCGAAGTATGGGATGACCCTTATGCTATTGACTCAAATAGGAAAGAAACCGACCTCACAGGCACTGTGGTTCGAATGCAGCTTTCAAGAATAATGGGCTCGAACTTTAATCTCGATGTCGCTTCTGGTGAGTCAGACGTTAAAAAAGAAAACACCGGTCTAAAGGGGCTTGGTTTAACTGACGAAGAACGCGCATTGATGATTCGAGAACGAAAGTACTTTTATCTCAAGTCTGGTTACCAGTACTTCTTGAAAGACGGGTCAGGCATTCTCACCCCTTCAATGAATATTTTCTCTTCAGACTCTGAGGGTGATGCACTATCGTTCTTGAGCCTTGGCGCGGAAATCAACCTAGCGAAAAGATACGGAAATCATGGTCTTGCTTTAACACTCAATGCAGCAAAACGCAGCTATGATAAAGAGAACCCAATCTTTAATAAGACACGTGAAGACAAAGACTTTGGCGCCTTCGTTGCTTATGAATATGCCAAGATTTTTGATGCGAAAAACTGGTCTCTGGTATCACTACTCGGCGCGAAGACAACGAATTCGAATATTGAGTATTACCAATCATCGCAATATGTGGTTTCTGTCGGTGTTGATTACAAATTCTAAGGTTGAACTGAGGTTTTCATTGCTTGTAACCCGTAAACAAATCCTTTAATTTGGACATATTACCGAGAAGAACACTCTTCAATCGCCAGTAATAACAGGGAGTTATGGTGGAAAGTTTTAGTACTCAATTGCCCATATTTTGGTTTAAAACTTTAGATTCTGCTATTCAGGCTAGAATTGGAGACAGCAGCGATATCTGGTCGGGAGCAGAGGTCTATAAACAACTTTGCTCAGCCGAATCGATCTCGGCTTATCAGCTTCAAACCGCCATCACCAATATCTACCAACGCTTTGATCATGAACTGATCGACCTATTTGATGAGTCCGCTCGCTACTTCGATGAGCTTGAAATGGGCGCGCCGGTAATGGCCATGCTCACCGCGCCAGATCTCGCCAGCTTTTGCCAACTGCTGAGTCGATACTCTATTCATATACACCCGCTACTAAAAATATTCAGTCGTGAAACCGAGAGTGGTGAAGTCGAGCTTTGGGGCGTCACGCCCGAGTACATTGATGAAACCACACTGATGACACACATCAGTTTAGGGCTCTATTTCAGCATTATGATCAAGCTCGTTCGCAGATACCTTAATGCGCCGAATCAAAAGCTCGCCATTCACATCCATAAGAACACTATCGGTGATGAGTTCTTGAGCATCTATGAGCGTGTCTTTAATGTTGAAATGAAGGAAGGCTTCCCCGCCCGCTATCTCCTTTTTCCTAACGATCTTGTCCAGGCAAAACCTCGTCAATTCCAAGCTGACTTTCATGCAGAGTTAGTACGAATCGCCGACCAACAGATGGAAAAAACGTTAAAAACTAACCTGATCTACAAAGTGAATGAAACGTTCAAAGTGCTCGCGGTGAAAGACACCAACCTAGACAGCGTGGCGAACAATCTTCACATCAGCCCTCGAACCCTGAATCGTAAGCTTAAACAACAAGGTGTGAGCTTTCGTCGTTTGTTCGATAAATACCGACTTGAACTGAGCATGACGCTACTGAATCAAAACGACGGTAATATTACCTATGTGGCTCACGAGCTTGGCTTCTCCGACTCAAGCGCATTCAGTCGAGCATTCAAAAACTGGACTGGACACTCTCCTACTGAACTCAGGTCGTAACAGCAAATCTCGCACCCCATATAAGTAAGCATCGAACGACATTCTTCTTACTTGGTTTTTGTTCTTACATATTTTCGATTCTCATGTATTATGTGCGCCCATAATTGTATGACAAATATGTAGCACTGTTTCTGTATGACCAAAGCCACCAACCACGCGATTTTGCTCTTAGTATTCGCCAACCTACTCGCCTCCTTTTCAGACGTCTCACTCAAAGTGCTGAACGGTGAAGTGCCCACGTTCCAATATGTGTTTATCCGCCAGCTATTGAGCGTGATGTTGCTGCTTCCTTTTTGGCTAAAGCTACCCAAAGAGACGCGCATGCAAGGTGGTTGTCGCATCAACTTCTTGCGGGCTCAATTCATCCTAGTGGGAAGTGGCTGCGCAATGATTGCCATCACACACCTCACCTTGGCGACCGCAAATGCGATGTTCTATGTTGGACCTATTCTTATGCTCCCGCTTTCTATTGTTTTACTGAAAGAGAAGCCGACATCATCAAAAGTGGTCGCGACACTGATTGGCTTCGTGGGTGTGTTAATCGTGTTGCGTCCAGAGCAATTTCACTGGGCCGCTATTGCAGGCTTAGGCAGTGCGCTCGCAATGGGCGTCGGCAATATTTTGATTAAACGTCTTCACGCAGAACAACACATTATCTCGACACTATTTTGGACCAGTGTAATGACTCTGCCGCTGGCGTTGGCTCTTGCTCTGCCTACATGGGCGGCGATTGAATGGCGTCATGTTGGGTGGATTATGGCAATCAACCTATTCGTTCTTGGATACCATGCCCTTGTGGTGGTGGCTTATAAAAAAGCGCCAGCAAACCAAATTGCGCTCGCAGAATATTCGGGGTTGGTGTTTGTGACCCTATTTGGCGTGATGTGGTTTGACGAGATTCCAGACATGCTGACCCTTGTCGGCATTAGCCTCATCGTCATTCCTATGATGCCAATAAAATGGAAGAAGTACTTCAGCAGGCCAAATCAATCGGCCCTAGATATAGAAGCCAATCAGCCTAAGCCTTAATCATCGGCTACATCATTACAGCGCATCGAGCTAACCCACTTTCGACATATTCAAATTAGAAAGGGACCGGTATTTCTACCCGTCCCTTTTTGTCTTCGCTTGTGTCAGGCATTACTTAAGCTTAAACACCAACACTTTGTTGTATGCCGTTACCATCAGTAAGTCTTGCTGTTTCCCGCCAATTTCTAGGTTGCTGATATGGCCCGCATCAATAGCAATGAAGTCTATCTGCTTACCGTCTTTATCGAACACACCCACGCCACCGTGTGCTGCAACAAATAGGTTGTCATCGGCATCAACAGCGACACCATCAACCATAGGTTCAGAGCCAGACTCCGCCTTCACTTGAGCAAACTGCGTCTTATTGCTGAGTGACTCTCCATCAACATCAAATCGGTATACCCAGCCATCAGATGTGTCGGCAACGTATAAAGAAGATTCATCAGAAGAAAAAGCGATGCCGTTTGGTAGCTTGAACTCTCCAGTGATCAACTTTAGATCACCATCTAAATAACGATAAACGCCATTAACCGGTTGCTCTGGTTCTGCCTTTGCTGGGCCGTAACCTTGGATACCAAACGGAGGATCGGTAAACCACACGCTGCCATCACTGTTAACGGTTAAATCGTTCGGGCTATTGAGCAGCTTGCCGTTATAAGTTGCAGCGACAATCACTTTCTCTCCGTTGCCCTCACGGTACGACAGCTTTCTATCATGACGAGCAGCCCACAGGTTACCTTTGGTATCAATATCGAGACCATTGGCATAGCCAGAATTGTCATCAAACACGCTCAACTTGCCGTTAAGATCGTAAGAATAGGTTGTGTTATTTGGGATATCGCTAAACAAGAAACGTTGATGCTCCACATCCCATGTTGGGCCTTCAACAAAGCCGAATGAGTCTCCAACCAGTGTTGGGTTGCTTTCTACAACAGAGGCAGCTGAAACATTCATAGAGGCAGCCATTGCAGCGGTAATAAGTAGTAATTTGTTCATTGTTCTTCTCCTTTCTGTTTACGTTTTGAATCTTAGTTTCTTGAAGGAGTGAGAAAAACAGTACAAAATGACTTCACTGTTTACTAAATGGTGTTAATGATGAATTTGATTTATATGCAGACCTTCTTGACTGTCGCCGAAGAGCAAAGCTTCACCAAGGCCGCTGAAGTATTGGATGTGTCGAAAGGTTTGGTGTCTCGGCATGTACAACGACTCGAAGAAACATTGAATTCTAAACTGTTTCACAGAACGACTCGTTCTATCAGCCTCACGGAAGTGGGTGAAGAGTTGTATTCGAAAGCGAAGCAAATTCAACTATTAGCAACTGAAGCGGAAATGCGTGTCTTAGACATGACGCAGGAAGTAGCAGGCGATTTAAAAATTACCGCACCGATAGAGTTTGGGCGTGCGCTTTGTCGTCATATCATCCCTACTTTCAAGCAAGAGTACCCAAAAGTGAATTTGATTCTCGACTTTGGGCCGATGAAAAAGAAGATAGAGTCTGGCGACTTCGACATTGCTTTTAGAGCCTACGATGAACTGCCTAATGATGTGATTGCCAACGATCTCGGGCACATCCGCAATGTTCTCGTTTGCAGTGCGGATTACGCATCGACTAACCCACTCGCCACCACTAAAGACATCCATAAATGCAGCTTCATTCTTAACAGTCAAAATGAACGCTGGAATCAGCTGGAGTTGATCAATGGCGAGCAAACCTACCATGTTGAAGTAACCGGAAGCGTTAGCTCGAATACCTACAGTTCAATTTTAGAGTTAGCGATGCAAGGGATAGGTGTCGCCAGCTTGCCGTTCTATCAAGTTGAAGAGCAGCTCAAACAAGGTGAGCTTATTCACGTGTTCCCAGAATGGTCGATAAAAGCCCAAAAGCTAAGCCTTATCTATGCTCAAAGAAGAGTAACACCGCAGAAGTTGGTCACTTTTAACCGAGCGGTAAAAGAGTGGTTGGAATCGAATAACGCATATACGTTGTGAGTCTTAGAACGTTGAATCTTTCAATTGGAACGCATGTGCGTTCCATTCATATCAGGCTCAATCACACTGGTTTCGATAACTGATTGGCTGCCGTGTTTTCGTCGATTTTGAAACACCCTCCCCCTCTAACTCCCCCTCAAGTTGAGTTCATCACCCCCTCTAGATTGACGACCGAGGGGGAGAATCTTCTTTGGCGCTGAACGTACTGCTGCACATGTCACGATCGGTATTCTGTTCCTCCCCTTTCCACGAATCATAATGGATCGAAGATGCAGATTAAGGGAGGTTAGGAAAGAGTTTAAGGTTGGATCAACACGGGGTTGCCCAATTAGATATTCAAGTGTCTATTTTTGGTACTTGTAATGAATTTTTCCCATTCATCTTTAGATGGAACAACTCACGCTCTGTAAACACCGCTTGTCGCAATTATAAAAACTATAGATAAAGCAGCTTTATCATAGAACTTAAAATAGCAGCACAAGGAAAGAATCATGAATGGTAAAAACATAAGAATAATTTTGAGATGGGTGCACATAGCGTTAGCGCTATTTGTTGGTGCGGCGTTTTATTCCCCCTTAGGAAGCTATGAAGCATATATTACAGCGACGCTATGGGGTCTAATACCCGCGCTTGCTTTAACAGGTGTTGGCATGTGGAAACAGTCGTCAATTATGAAAGCTTTGAAGCCGATAAGAAAGAAAGCGCACCAGTAAGAGGGAAAGATTACGCAAGAATCAGTAGATCTCGCGTTTGTTCTTTTGGTGGCTAACTCATTGCAGTCCAACCCCAATTCAACACCACCCAAAAACAAAAAGGGATTGGTATCTCTACCAACCCCTTCTAAAGCTCTCTTAAAACTTACAAGCTCTCAATTGCCTTTTGTACCGCAGGGCCAATCTGACGCTTACGCGAAGTGACGCCTTCTAACGTCAGCATATCGCTGGTTGGTTCAGCGTTGAAAGCCGACTTGATGACTTGATAGTCGCTTTCATCTACCCACAGTAAGTTTGCTTCTTTGTTCTTAGTGTCGGTGATGGAGAAGAACAGATGATCTAAGCCGTTCTCTTCTTTATAAGACTTCATCGCTGCCAAAAGCTCGTCTTTACGATCAATCAGTTGTTGAGCCGTTAGCGTTTCAGCGACACCAATACCCACCTGTTTGCCACCGTATTTAAAGTTTTTGTAATCCAGCGTCAGAATGGTTTCAGAAGAAAGATGACTGAGATCCGACTTAGCAATCAGCATCTGTTGGCCGAAATCTTCGATATCTGAAATGCCTGCAACTTTTGCCAGTTTCTCTGCGTACTCACGGTCATGCTCAGTCGTGGTTGATGATTGGAATACCACGGTATCAGAGAGAATTGCACCCAAGCCAACACAAGCAAGGTGTTTAGGTAGGGTCACATCCAGCTTTTCAGCATTGTCAGCCAAAATTGTCGCAGCCGATCCCCAACCTCGAATATCCATCTCGACAATTTGTGGTGTGTTAATCGGTGAGCCACCAATTGCGTGATGATCAACCACAGCAACAATAGATGATTGGTCAATGGTTGGCGCTAGCTGAGTGACCTGATTGAAATCCACCAGCCCCACGCGGTATGAAGAGTAATCTGTCTCTACGCGTGGTGATTCAGCGTTACAGTAGTTCAAGATGAAAGTGGATTCTGGATTAATCGGCTCTGGCACTGTCGCTGTACCGCCATAGATATGAGCCGCGAGCATCGCAGACATTACCGTGTCGCTGTCTGGGCTAAGGTGTCCTGTCCATACGAGATCTTCACTGTTTTCATTAGCAGATTGTTGCAAGCTAAACGCAAAACTTGCTGAACTGAAAGACATAATTACGGCTGCAACGACAGGGGTTAGCTTCACGGGTATTTCCTTATTTGAATGCGATATAGAAGCCCATAAGCTAAACACCAAAAATTTCAGAACCGTGTCAGCGATATTTCAGATTTACTTCAGTGAGTAACGAAATGTAATTTCCCCTAGGCTTTCACTGTTAATCACACCAAAACTCAACTTGGATTAGTTCAGCTTTTCATTATTTCACAATGAATTTCAATGAACCCTAATGATAAGAAAGCTAAGACACTGATTTATTGATCACATAACATCATCAACCCACATACTAAAAAATAAGATAATCTTATTAAAAATGGATTATCGAAAGGCACAAAAGGCTACAAATCAGCCTTATTGAGTAAGTATAAATGTGCTATTTATTCATCGAGATCGAGGTTATTTCCTCCCCTTTCCCATTGCTGGTAAGGGATCGGAGATGTACACCAAGGGGAGGTTAGGAGGGGATTCTAGTGCTTGTATCGAAAGGTGTTGCTATCATCAATAATCTCAATTTTGACTTTTACTACGCCTTTCTTAACGTCACCAATTTGAGAAAATGCTTTGTGGGAAAGGTCAATCACTCGGCCTTTTACGTAAGGGCCTCTATCGTTAATTTTGACATCGACTGACTTTTTATTGGCTGTATTGGTCACTCTCACGATAGTCCCAAATGGCAAGGTTTTGTGAGCGGCTGTATAAGCATTTTTATTATACGTTTCACCACTTGCCGTCAGTTTTCCGTGGAATTTATCGCCATACCAAGAAGCCACTCCCATAAGCGCATGTGAATTGGCATAGCCCTTTGTTTTTGAAGTATCGACGGCCGCATGTGACGAGCATCCGGCAAGCAAAGTAATAAGAAAAGCGGCAAAGATAAGGTTTAGTTTTTTCATGCTATTTGAGTAGATCTTCTTCATGTAATGTTTATCTATTTTCATTGTAGTGCGGTTCAGCAGTATTAAGCTGAGTATTGTGAGTTCTCAGCGAGGGCTATCACCAATGTGATTCCGCAATGTTTTCATGAAGCACGCTCGCTTCAGTCATATTCATGAAAGGTTTTATCTTCAAAACGTCAACTTTAACAATGTCTTAAATCTGTTGCTTTATTAACCGCACCATATGATGGAGCACTTAAAAAGCACACAAACAAAAAAAGGATTGGTATCTCTACCAATCCTTTTTAGGGGGTGTTTCGGTTTTTCTACCTTATGCCAGGTAGATAACGTTATTACTCGTAGTCAGTCGCGTACGTGTCTTCGTATGTGTGCGAGTAGAATTCGAACAGGTTGCCAAACGGGTCTTCTAGGTAAACCATTTGTGCTTGTTTTAGTTCGTCTTCTGGGTGGTAACGCATGATGTCCATACGAACCTTACCGCCAAACTCTTCAACACGCTTAATCGCTGAATGAAACTGCTCTTTTGGAAGCTGTAGACAGAAGTGGAAGATACCTAAGCGAGAGAAATCTACTTCGTGACGCTCTTGGCGCTCTTTCATTTCGAACAGCTCAACACCGATGCCATCAGATGTTACTAGGTGAGCAATGTTGAAACCTTTGAAGCCTTCACCGAACACAGCGATACACATGCGGCCGATTGCTGATTCGCGCTCTTCCATCACTTTGGTGTTGTTCATTACGACTCTTAGACCTAAAGCTTTCGTGTAAAACTCGACTGCTTTGTCCATGTCGCCAACCATGATGCCTACGTGATTCATTTTCATAACTTTCTCCAAATTCGTTTTTAATTCTGTATTTTTCGAAGACTGCTTCGGTCTTCCGTTTCGATGGAGAGAGTATATGGAGATACGCTGATTAACTGAAATTATCATAATTTATATTAATGATAATTTTATGTTATCTACCAAGCTAAGTGAGATGCCAACACGTCACACAATAAGTTAAAGTTGAGAGCCACATATGTCATGTGGCTCTAGTTAAACATCCTTAGTTCAGCACGAAGAAGCCCGTTACGCTTTACTGGTATGTACGACGTTCGAAATCGGCTTGGCTTTAGTTTCAGGCACCAAAGACATCAACCCGGTAATCACAAGCGCGGCAATACCAGACATGGTTACAGGTGAGCCAAATATGCTTTGCACTAGCTTGGGTGCTTCTTTCAATAAATCTGGTACCAGCATGACACCAAGTCCTAAGCCTAGTGAGATGGCAATCGTCATGATTCTGCGACGATCCAGTTTCTCATTGGCGATGATTTTGATGCCCGCAGCAGCAACCGTACCGAACATCACTAATGTAGCCCCGCCCAAGACTGGCTTTGGAATCGTCATTAATACCGCACCTAAGATGGGAAATAGCCCTAACAGAAAAAGAATCGCGGCAATGAAATAGCCGATGTAGCGACTCGCGATCCCCGTAAAATGGATCACACCGTTGTTCTGGCTGAAAGTCGTGTTCGGAAAAGTATTGAATACCGCAGCGATAAGTGAGTTCACGCCATCACCCAGCACGCCAGCCTTGAGTCGATTGAGGTATTTAGGCCCTTTAACCGGCTGCCCTGAAAACATGCTGTTGGCGGTAAGGTCACCCGTAGTTTCTATAACAGTAATCAAGTAAATAAAAGCGATAGGCAGGAAGGCTTGCCAATCAAAAGCGAAGCCATATTTAAATGGGACAGGAATACTCAATAGCGGTTGAGAAGCAAAAGAAACCATAGACGCTTTACCCATCAAAATGGCAACGCCCCAGCCAACAACCAACCCAACTAAAATCGACGACAACCTAACCATATTATTGTTGCTCAGGTTAAGCGCGACTATGGTTCCGAGGACGATAGCACCCAACATCAGATTGCTTCCAGAGCCAAAATCTTCGGCACCAACGCCACCAGCAATATCTGTGACGCCAACTTTAATCAAAGAGATACCAATCGTGGTGATAACGATTCCGGTCACAACAGGGGTGATCACCACTTTCAGCTTTTCGATAAAACGCGAGAGGACGATTTCGACAAACGCACCGAAGAAACAAACGCCAAAAATGGTCGCCAGCATTTCATCCGGGCCACCGCCATTCGCTTTAACAAGAAAGCCCGCCCCAAGCACTGAGCCTAAGAATGCAAAGCTGGTTCCTTGGACACAAATCATCCCTGCACCAACTGGCCCTATTTTTCTGGCTTGGATGAAGGTACCTACCCCAGACACCATTAATGCCATGCTGATCAAATAAGGAATGTGTTCACCTAACCCTAAAACGCCACCGATAATAAGCGTGGGGGTGATAATGCCAACAAAACTGGCTAATACATGCTGCAACGCTGCGTAACTGGCTGCTTTAACTGATGGTCGGTCATCCAATCCGTAGATCAATTCACTGTTCTGTTCCATGTGACTTCCTTAATGTATTTTTCATTGTATACAATTTACATAAAGGCAATAGAGCAACATATATGCCAATGGTTTAACATTATATTTATCAATCAGTTAAGTTTTCCATCAAGGATATGCTGCACTAAAGAGCAACATTGTCGGTTTGTTTTAGTGCAGCCGATGGTTTATCCGATGTTCCTAAATTAAGCCCCACAAACACAAAAAAGGATTGGTATCTCTACCAATCCTTTCTAGGACGTTTAAATCTCAGTTAACCAGAGTTTGAGCCAAACAGTGTTTCAGCAATATCTCCGCCGCTAGATGGAGAGCATCGCCTTTATCTCAGGCATCGCCTCTTTTGCAGCCAGATAACCCGCTTGTATCGCTTGTTCTTTTTCATTAAAAGCCGCACTTCCATTCGGTTCATAGTCCAGTCTAATGACCACATCGGCACTGTTTAGCTCTTGCTCAGACAGACGACAGCTTTGCATGCGAAAAGCCGCAAGCGTAATCTTGCTCGCCGAGACTTCTGGCGTGATTTGATTGTGACAATAGATATCAACGGCTATCACCTTTTTAGCACCGAGATCTTTAGCCGCGTAAACAGGCACAACACTAAAAATACCGCCATCAACTAAGATATCACCTTGGTTTTCAACGGGTACAAATGCGCCGGGAATGGTTGATGAGGTTTGAACAGCATGCCCCGGGTTACCCGAACGAATAATAACGGTCTCTCTCGATGTCAGATTGGTCGCGGTAAGCGCGACAGGCATTGGCATATCAGACAGGTCATCATACGTCACTTGGCTGTTTATCCATTCTGACAAGTTCTTGCCATTCACCAAGCCTTTTGAAGAAAAGACAAAATCGGCGATGTCAGACATGCCAACTTTCTCTATCGCGAGTTCCATCTCTTCATAACTCAGCCCTGAAGCATATAGAGTCGCAGCAATCGAACCCGCAGAGGTGCCGCTCACCACATCAGGGGCAATGCCCTCCTCTGCCAAGGCTTTGATCACGCCTAGGTGCATAAACCCACGAACGCCACCACCGCCAAACGCAATACCGAGTTCATGCTCACCCGTTTCCGTAGAAGGTATTGCATTGAGATCGTTATAAACATTAGGTGTTGAGCAGGCCATCAAAGACAGCGTAACCAATATGAGAATGAAGCTTTTTAACATGTTCTTTTTCCAACTCTTTATTTTAAAACCACTTATCTCCACCAAGCCTTATCGTTATAACGACCAGACCCAGATTGAGCTTTTGATAAAGCACGAAAGCAGTTTGCATGCACCTATCAGCGGTAGTATTGTTGTCTGAAGTTACTATAACTCTCACAGAGATTCATAAATAGGCGAATTAATCTCAAAAATATGCCTATTTGTATCAGATCGAATTTACGGTGCAGGTTAATGAAGCAGAAAATTAAGCAGCTAGTAGAAAGTCGCATAACGGAGGATGGCATGCTCGAAACGGGCATAAAGGGAGTTCGCCTATTTAAGGTGACCCAAGCTATTCCGTGTGCTCCAGCCGTCTATGAACCAACACTAATCGTGATTTTAAGCGGCAGTAAAGAAGCAATATTGGATGGCGATAAGTACATCTATGACAGCAGTCAGTACTTGTGCTGCTCAGTATCCATGCCTGTTGAGGCGGGGACACCAGCAGCGACACCTGAAAATCCATTGTTAGGGGTAGCTATCTCACTCGATACCAAAGTGATGACCGAATTAGCCATCGCAATGGAGAGTGTCAGCGGCGCAGTTAAGGTCCCTAAAGGTAGCCCACAACCTCAAGGGTTATCACTCGCCAATTGGGACGACACTTTTTCTGATGCTCTACTTCGACTCATTCAGCTAGGAGACGATAAAGCAGGAACGGCCATTCTCGGCGAGAGTCGTTTAAGAGAGCTCTATTACGCTGTCTTACAAGGCGAGGCTGGTCTTTCAGTGCGAGGCGCATTTGGCATTGGCAATGAAATTGCCCGCTCAATTGAGTATTTATCGTTGAACCTGACAAAGAACGTCACGATTGATGAGCTTGCATCGCATGTAGGGATGAGCCGAGCGGTATTCCACCGAAAATTCAAACAAGCGACCCGAATGTCACCGATCCAATTTATGAAGTCGATGCGCTTGAATAATGCGGCGATGAAGATAGCTGCGGGTAAGAATGTCAATGAAGCTGCGATGGCAGTTGGGTACGTCAGCTCTTCTCAATTTAGTCGTGAGTTTAAGCGTGTGTATGGCCAGTCACCTAAGCAATGGAGCCAATCAAAACAGCTGATTGAAAACATCGCATAGCAATAAAACAAACTGACTATCAAATCTCTCCACCATACTAAATGAGATAAATAGGCATGTTTTAGAGAGTATATCGCCTATTTTAAACTCAACATGAGAGTTAAAGTAACCCCATAAGATTACAACGGGTTATTCATCATGAAAAAGCTAATTTCATCTATAGGAGTCAGTATGGTTATTGCTGCCACATCATCAGCTAACGACATCAACAAAGAGTTATACCAACTGACGGATACGGTTCAAGACGCGGAAGGTAACACTTATCGCACCGTTACTATCGGTGAACAGGTTTGGTTAGCGGAAAGCCTGAGAAGCACTCAGTTCCAAGATGGTAGCCCGGTAAGATCTGGTGCGATCCCAAAAGATGATCAAGAAAACCTATTAAAATACGGACGCTTATACAATTGGCATGATGTTTCAGATCAACGAAACCTTTGCCCAGTCGGCTGGCGAGTGGCGACCGATGAGGATTGGAAAAAGTTAGAGCTGGCCATCGGCATGCCTGAAGAAGAAGTACACCAAAACGGTTGGCGTGGGGGTGAGCAAAAGTTAGGTTTGCAACTCAAAGAAGCTCAAGCAGATGGACCATTTTCCAAAGTCGACCCATCTATTGTCAATAAACAGAACTTCTTTGCTAGACCTGCAGGCGTAAAATGGAATGGTTGGTATATCACTGAAGGTGCTTACACCGAGTTCTGGACCGCGAGCAGCGCATCCGACAAGAAAGGGATTATCCGAACACTTGCTTACGCTTGGTGGAATACGCATAAAGGTGAAATACGCAGAGCAACAAGTTCAAAAGACTATATGTTCTCGGTTCGATGCGTAAAAATCGAAGACCAATAACCCGTTATTGTGGCTGCTGTGGTCCCTGCCAACAGCACATCTCCCCTTCCCCAAAAAGCACAAACAAAAAAGGATTGGTATCTCTACCAATCCTCTTTAGGGGTGTTTCGGCTTTTCTACCTTATAGAAGGTAGTAACGCGATTACTCGTAATCAGTCGCGTACGTATCTTCGTATGAGTGAGAGTAGAACTCGAATAGGTTGCCAAACGGGTCTTCTAGGTAAACCATTTGTGCTTGCTTCAACTCGTCTTCTGGGTGGTAACGCATGATGTCCATACGAACCTTACCGCCAAATTCTTCAACACGTTTAATCGCTGAGTGAAACTGCTCTTTTGGAAGCTGTAGGCAGAAGTGGAAGATACCTAGACGAGAGAAATCAACTTCGTGACGCTCTTGACGCTCTTTCATTTCGAACAGCTCAACACCGATACCATCAGATGTTACTAGGTGTGCAATGTTGAAGCCTTTAAAACCTTCACCGAACACAGCGATACACATACGGCCGATTGCTGATTCGCGCTCTTCCATCACTTTGGTGTTGTTCATTACGATTCTTAGACCTAGCGCTTTCGTGTAAAACTCGACTGCTTGGTCCATGTCACCCACCATGATGCCTACGTGATTCATTTTCATAACTTGCTCCAAATTCGTTTTAAATTCTGTGCTTTTCGAAGACTAGCTTCGGTGTTTCGTTTCGATGAAGAGAGTATAGGCACATGCGTTAATTAACTGAAATTATCATAATTTATATTAATGATAATATTTTGTTATTTACAGTTTGGTATAACAACTCAACTCACGTAAAGAAACCATATCTACCTTTACCTACATAGACACATAGATACGCACACCAATAGAGATAAGCCCAATATAGAGAACAGCCTAAAGAGCATAGCTACTCAAATTGGGGATTGCTGATGTTTGATGGCTTTTGTTAATCGTTTTTGTTGATAGCTTTTACCGATAGTCTTTTCCTTTCGAAGATAGGATTCGCCTATTGAATCTATAGAAATGTCCGATTTCACTAATTTTCGGTGGCAATGCAATATATCTACATCGACGCGGGATAGCGTTAAACACTACAAATTAGAAAGAGAGTCAAATCATGATCAACACAGAAATCAAACCATTCAACGCAACAGCATTCAAAAACGGCGAATTCGTAGAAATCACTGAGCAAGACGTTAAAGGCAAGTGGGCTGTATTCTTCTTCTACCCAGCAGACTTCACATTTGTATGTCCAACTGAGCTAGTTGACCTGCAAGACAAATACGCAGAGCTTCAATCTCGCGGCGTAGAAGTTTACTCAGTATCAACTGACACTCACTTCTCTCACAAAGCATGGCACGATACTTCTGACAAAATCGGCACTATCGAATACTTCATGGTAGGCGACCAAACTGGCAACATCACAAATAACTTCAACGTTATGCGTGAAGGTCAAGGCCTTGCAGACCGTGCAACGTTCCTAATCGACCCTGAAGGCGTTATCCAAGCAATGGAAATCACAGCTGAAGGCATCGGCCGTGACGCAGAAGACCTACTACGCAAGGTTAAAGCAGCACAATACGTAGCCGCTAACCCAGGTGAAGTTTGCCCAGCTAAATGGAAAGAAGGCGAAGAGACTCTAGCTCCATCTCTAGACCTAGTAGGCAAGATTTAATCTAAGCCTAGCTAACAAGAATAGCTAAACGGTTCTACAGGCGCGCTTCGGCCCCCCTCCTAAAGGGCAGTCGCGCGCCACCCTTTCAAAACATCAACACCACAATATTTGCCGACTTGCGCCCCCTTTTTATTTTCCTTTTTCAGCAAGAAGGTATTGGTCAATACCAAGACACAGAATTTAAGAGCAGGCACGATTATGTTAGATCAAGCAATGAAGCAGCAGCTAAAAGCATACCTAGAAAACCTAAAAACCAATGTTCAGTTAGTCCTTAGCCTTGATGGCAGCGACACCGCAAACAAACTTCAAGATCTGGCGAATGATATTGCGTCTTTAACCGACAAAATTGAAGTGACTCGCGATGACAGCGCAAGCACTCGCAGTCCTATCATGCAGGTAGTGAACCAAGAGAAAGGCACCGCGATCGGTTTTGCCGGTTTGCCAATGGGTCACGAATTTACGTCACTGGTTCTAGCACTGCTTCATAGTGGTGGTCACCCTATCAAGCTTGAAGCGGATGTAATCGAGCAAATTAAAGAATTAGATCAAGAGCTTAATGTAGAAATCTTTATCTCTCTATCGTGCCAAAACTGTCCAGAGGTGGTTCAGGCATTCAACATGATGTCGGCGATTAACCCTCTGGTTAAGACAACGATGATTGATGGCGCAGCATTCCAAGACGAAGTGAAGTCTCGCGACATCATGGCAGTACCAAGCGTGTTCGTTAATGGTGAGCTATTTGGTCAAGGTCGTATGTCACTGGCAGAGATCCTGAACAAGGTTGATTCAGGCGCAGCAGAAAAGAAAGCAGCGAACCTAAACCAACAAGCACCGTTTGATGTATTGGTTGTCGGCGGTGGCCCTGCTGGTTCTTCAGCGGCAATTTATGCAGCACGTAAAGGCATTCGCACTGGTGTGGTTGCTGACCGATTCGGTGGTCAAGTGATGGATACTATGGCGATTGAGAACTTTATCTCAGTGAAAGCGACCACCGGCCCTAAGTTAGTGGCAAGCCTTGAAGAGCACGTAAAAGAGTACGGTGTTGAAGTGATGACTGAGCAGCGTGCTGCAAACATCATTGCGGCAGAAGACACTGAAGACGGTTACATCCACGTAGAGCTAGAGAGCGGCGCAACACTACGAGCTCGCACGGTTATCACAAGTACTGGTGCTCGCTGGCGTGAAATGAACGTTCCAGGTGAGCAAGAGTACCGCAATAAAGGCGTAGCTTACTGCCCACATTGTGACGGTCCATTGTTCAAAGGTAAGAAAACAGCGGTTATTGGTGGCGGTAACTCAGGTATCGAAGCGGCGATTGATTTAGCGGGTATCGTTGAACACGTAACTGTACTTGAGTTTGCAGACACATTGCGTGCCGACCAAGTACTTATCGACAAAGCAAACGCAACACCAAACATCGAAATCATCAAGATGGCTCAAACAACGCAAGTGATTGGTGATGGCAACCGTGTAACCGGTCTGGAATACAAAGACCGCAACACAGAAGAACTTAAACAGATCGAACTTGCGGGTATCTTTGTTCAAATCGGTCTGATGCCAAACAGCGAATGGTTGAAAGGTTCAAAAGTTGAGCTGTCACCACGCGGTGAAATTGAAATTAATGCTCATGGCGCAACATCAATGAAAGGTGTGTTTGCCGCGGGTGACGTAACAACCGTACCTTACAAACAGATCATCATTGCGATGGGTGAAGGTGCAAAAGCAAGCTTAGGTGCATTTGACCACCTAATCCGTAACTCAGCTCCAGTTAAAGAGGCTGAAACCGCTTAACCTTATACACTGAAAAGCTTAAAGCTTTTAACTCAAGTTCCTTAAATATTTGTTAACTTAATTCTTTACTGTTAACGACTTAGTCGACATTTAGACGCCACTCCTATGGATTTAGGAGTGGTTTTTTTCTTTGAAATTTATGCCGGTTGATAAAGCATAAAGGCAACCACCATCGCTAAGCTTCCACCCAAGCAACGGTTCACAAACATCATCTGTTTTGGTGATTGCAGCAACTTTTTAAGCATGGTGCCGCAATACGCCCACACCAACATGCACGGTACACCGGTAATCACCATACCCGCGATAATAGTCACGACTTGAATCAAGTAATCTGCGTTCGGAGTAATGAACTGTGAAAACACGGTCAATGACGCTATCCAACCTTTAGGGTTTAACACCTGCACCAACACACCTGACATAAAACCTGAACGATTGTCGATGGTGCTTTCTTCGATTTGCATGTTCGCAATCGACCACGCCATGAACAGCAAATAAGCCGCACCCGCGTATTTCAAAATGTTGTATAGCTCTGGGTAAAGGGTAAATAGGCTCACCAAACCGACACTAGAACCTGCCAGTACGATGATGATGCCAACAGCGTTCCCAGAGATAAAAGGTAAAGTCGCAGCAAATCCATAACGACTTGAAATCCCAAGTAATGCGATATTGCCTGCCCCAGGGGTAATTGCTATTGATGTTGAAAATAGCAAGAACGCCAGCATTAATTGAGAGCTCATCTCCTCTCACTCCTAATAAGTAAAGTATTTATAGGGGGAGAGTTTACAGATTCGACTAGGAATTAAATTGCTATATAGGCTAATATTAATCCAAATTTGAGCAAGACTTTTCTAAAATAGCCATGAAACAGAAAGAATCCACCAAAGAAGTATTAGATGACACAGATATCGCCATCTTAGAACATATCCAGCAAGACGGACGCATGAGCAACAGCAAGCTCGCAGAGCAGGTCAACCTCAGCGAAACCCCATGCTGGCGTCGTTGGAAACGCATGGAAGAAACAGGCTATATCGATGGTTATGCCGCCAAACTGAATCGTAAAAAATTAGGCTTTCATGTGGCTGGTTTTACTCTTGTGACCTTGGGTAACCATGAAGTTGAAAACACAGAACCGTTCGAAGAGTTTGTCGCGGTAACCGATTGGATTCCTATGTGTCACTGCATTGCAGGCGGCGCCGATTACATGGTGCAAGTGTTGGCGAAAGATTTGGAAGAGTACTTTGAGCGCATTAGCTCGATCAGACGAGTGAAAGGCGTGAGTGCGATTCAATCGAACATCTCGGTGAAAGAGTTGAAAAACAGCTATCGATTGCCGCTTTCAGATTAGCTCCCTAAAACACATCAAACAAAAAGCCCAGCCGCGATAGATTTCTAAAGTCTAAAGCTCTGGGCTTAACGTTATTATTTACTGGGTTAACTGGCTTAGCTATTCACAAGGGTGAGCCAGATGGATCAAGGCTAAGCCACCGAGTGATGTTTCACGATACTTCTTGTTCATGTCTTTACCCGTTTGATACATGGTCGCAATGACCTTATCTAACGAAATCAAAGATTTACTGTTACGCTTCAAAGCCATACGTGATGCGTTGATGGCTTTCATCGCGCCCATCGCATTTCGCTCAATACACGGCACTTGAACCAAGCCACCAATTGGGTCACAGGTCATACCCAATGAGTGTTCCATTGCGATTTCCGCCGCAATACAAATCTGCTCATTGCTGCCACCGCGTAGTGCCGTTAAACCAGCCGCTGCCATAGAAGACGACACCCCTACTTCACCTTGGCACCCGACTTCCGCACCAGAAATTGAAGCGTTGGTTTTGTACAAAATGCCAATCGCACCCGATACCGCTAAGAAGTCTTTTAACTGCTTGGTATCCAACTCTTTAATGAAGCGATGGTAGTACATCAACACGGCAGGAATAACGCCCGCTGCCCCATTGGTTGGTGATGTTACCACTTGGCCACCAGCCGCATTTTCTTCGCTAACCGCAAACGCAAACAAGTTAATCCAATCCATGATTTCCATTGGATCGTTTTCAACCGCCGCATTCGCTTCTAACTTTTTCAGTAGATTAGGCGCGCGGCGTGTCACGTTCAAACCACCATCAAGAATGCCTTCGGTTTCAAAGCCGCGTTCCATACAACGACTCATCACTCGCCAGATTTGATCCGCTTTCTCTGAAATAATGTCAGAGCCTTCGAACTCCGCTTCATTTTTTAGAATCATGCCACCGAGGCTCATCCCACTATTATCGGCTTGTTGCAGCATTTCATCGGCGTTTTTGAATGGGAAAGGGACTTCTACTGCTTGGGTTTGAGTACCATTTTGCAGTTCATCAGCAGTTGCGATAAAACCGCCGCCAATCGAATAATAAGTTTCATCGACAATCACGTTTCCACTTTGGTCGAACGCAGTAATCATCATGCCATTTTCATGCAGAGGCAGATTGTCTTTGTGGAACAACATATCGGTTTCGTAGTTGAAGCTAATGTGCTTGGTGCCCGCTAAATCCATCTCACCACTGTCTACGGCATGACGCATTGCTTGGTTTGCGCTGGTGATTTTGATGATGTCTGGCTTATTGCCGAGTAGCCCCAATATTGTAGCTCTGTCGGTGTGGTGACCTATGCCAGTCAATGACAAAGAACCGTATAAATCCACCTGAACACGCGTCACTTCAGCGATTTTATCAGCGATTAATTGTGTGAAATGGAAACCCGCAATCATTGGGCCGTTGGTGTGAGAGCTCGATGGCCCCACACCAATTTTGTAGATATCAAAGATCGATAACATAGATATACCAGTAAAAAATCGGTCAATTAAGAAAGAGCGGCATAAAGCCAATCAGGGATAACAGTACAAGCTGCAATCGTCACAACAGCGAACACCAACAAGCCGTAATGACTCGCGGTGGGCTTTGCAAACAAATGCTTTTGCTTGGCTATAAATTCATTTTGTTGCTCGGTTACCTCTCCCCAGAAGCGGCTCACAACAACACCTAACACTAAGAAAACCACAGTGCCAATCAAGGCAAACCAAGGCCAAGCTATTCCGCTGTATTTGGCGATGAATACGACGGCCACACTGCCAATACTGCCCGTAATTACGCCTTTCTCGTTTGCTTGTTTGAAGAACAAGCCCAAGATGAAAGAGCCAAGGCGAATACCAACAAAAATGGAGGTCAGGCTCGCAATCGTTTTAAGTACCGATTCATTAGAAACCGCCAACAAAGCAGGTACAACAACCGATGCTGCAGCAACCAAGCTCATTTTTCTAGCCACTGATTCATAGTGCGCGTCAGAGGCTTTCTTACGGAAAAAGCGCTTGTAGAAATCGAACGTTGCGACCGTCGCCATAGAGTTATAAGTGGAATCCAGTGTCGACATGGCCGCTGCCGAAAGTGCTGAGATCACCAAACCAACAATGATTGGGTTGGTATGGTTAAACACAAAATCGAGAATCACTTCATTGCTGTTTTCAAAACTGCTGTCTTGATAAAAGACACTTAACAGTACCCCCATCACAGCAAAGAACAGATAAACAAAGAACGCGCCGTAGCCACAAAGTAACATCGACTTTTGCGCTGTTTTAACACACTTAGTCGCTAACGTTCTTTGAATAATCAGTTGGTTAGTACCATACACACTCAGGTGCAAGAAGCTCACAGCCACTACGCCTGCCCACAATGTGGTATCGACGCCTAAGTCAAAATCGAGGTTGATGATATTCAAATGTTCAGGAGACAACACCTCGCCCGCATCGATTTTCATCAGCAATAAAACAAAGATCGCAATGCTGCCGATAATCAACACTGCAGACTGAAGCATGTCAGTCCAGATTACTGTCGAGATACCACCCGCATAGGTATACAACGCAGTAAATACGCTGATGTAGATGATCGCCTCAGAGATACTCACCGGCAGCACTTGCACTAAAATCAGGGCAACCGCATACAAAATAACCCCTGCCGAAATACACTGAACCACAATGAACACGATGGAATTGATCGTGCGAGCAACAACGCCAAAGCGGTGCTCTAGGTATTCGTAAATCGAGGTTAGGCCGAGCTTGTAAAACACCGGAACAAAGAAAAGCACAGTGAAAAAGATCACTATTGGATAGTTCAAATGTACGCTCATCGCTTCCATGCCTGAGCTATAAACCCAGCCCGGCATGCCAACGAACGTCATTGCGCTGATGTAGGTTGCAAGAATCGACACACCTGCCGTAAACCAACCAAACTGTTTTCCACCAGTCGAAAAGTCGCCACCGACGCTATAGCGCCTATTAACTAAGTAGCTGATAAACAAAGTAGTTAGTACATAAAGAGCAATAACCACAAAACTTGAGTACGTAACCATTTTTAGATTCCGTTTATTGTATGTCGCAAATCATTCGCCGCCAATAGTACTCAAAAATGGATATTTTCCCTCAAAAACCCACAGTAAGTGTGACTATTATCACTAAGATAGACGATTAAACACTCAAATCGCCCCACAAAGCACAAAAACGCGATAAAATGAGATCCAGATCACCAAAACACACAAAATGGGTACGCACTCATTTTAAAATTGACTTTGATCACGGATCTAATAACCACAAAAATTCTATTATCTCTCCCGAAATGAAGACGGTGTGATGAAGCTAAAGAATCAACACACAATAATTAAAACCAAAACCACCCTATATAAAATAAAGGTTTATCGGTCATGACCATTAAAAAACACATGAGCGAAGTTCCTATGATTCAAAGGGTAGCCGCATATCTAGCAATTCTAGTGGGTTACTTTTTTTATTGTTATAACTTTGTAATTATTGACTACGTACGCCCATACATTGTGGAAGAATATGCTGGTATTAGCCTTTCTGATACCGCTCAGTTCTACACTTGGCAGTCGGTTGGTGCTCTGATTGGTGCACTGAGCTGTGCATGGTTCGCAACCAAGTTCGGCAAGAAGTCCACACTAGTAGCAATTACGGCATTAAACGGTGGTGCAACCATCATCAACATGATGTTTACCGACTACGCCACTTGGGCCGCAATGCGTTTCATCATTGGACTGTCTTTAGGTGGTTACTTCACTGTAGCTGTATCTTTGATGATTGGCCTATTTACACCAACGGTTCGCGGTAAGTTGACTGCTTTTGCTTCTTCAATGTTCTCTGTTGCTTTAGTGGCAATGGGCGCTTACGCAGCCTTCATCACAAGTGTTGATGCACCTTGGCAGAGCCTAATGTGGGTAGGTGGTATTCCACCGCTTGTAGCAGCAGCGTTAATGATCTTTGTATTACCAAGCGACAAAACAGTGATCGCCTACGGTGAAGAAGATCAACAAACAACAACCAATGCAGCTGGGGAAGTAACCGAAGCTAAAAAAGGTTCTTGGGGTGAGATGTTAAGCAAGCCTTACCGCAAAATTACGATTACTTGTTTACTTCTTTCTGGTCTTAACTTCTACGGATTCCAATTCTTCGGTGGCTTTGTAACTACCTACCTGAAAGATGTTCGTATGTTTGATGGTGCAACCATCGGTTTGATCTTCTCTATCTCAGCATTTGGTTCACTCTTCGGTGCTTGGTTCTGGGGATGGGCAGCAGATAAGTACGGTCGTAAGATCAACGCGTTCGGCTTCATCCTCGCAGGTATCATGGTTTCTATCTTCTTTGTCGCACCTGGTGACATGATGATTGGCGGCCTAAACATGCTGGCTCTTCTAGGTCTTATCTACAACTTCGGCCTGTCTGCTTCTGCAGTATGGGGCGGTTACTTCTCTGAATTGTTCCCAGCACGCTTGCGTAGCTATGGTGCAGCTTTATTCCATGGCGGTCGTATTATCGGCATGTGGGCACCAATGGTTCTTATCTTTATCCAAGAGCGTACCGACCTACAAACAGCAATGTGGGGCTCACCAATCGTATGGATTATCGCCGGCCTACTATGGCTAACACTGCCTGAAACTCTTAAAGGTGGCGTCTTCGATAAGAGCAAAAAAGCTGAAGCAGCAAAAGCTTAATTCGACACTCATACGCTGAAGTTCAATTACGAAAAGTTTAAAGCCGGCTGATAAGTCAGCCGGTAACAAAATCCAAATCGAGTCCTGTTCCGAATGTTGACTCGACAACACAAAGAGAAATTATTATGTCTAAATATCAAGAAGCGAAACGCATTGTTCGTGAATACTTCGATGCAATGGAAAACGCAACTCACGAGAACGTTGCTGAAGTTTTAAAAGCACACACTTCTGAAGATTACTTGTGGCGCGGTGTTTACCCATTCCGTGAGCAAGAAGGCGCACAAGCAGCAGCTGACGTATTCTGGGCACCAATGATGAAGTCAATGACTCGCATGCAGCGCCGTCAAGACATCTTCATCGGTGGTAACAACGAAGTTAACCCAGATGAGATTTGGGTAATGAGCATGGGTCACTTCATGGGTCTATTCGACGCTGAATACCTAGGCATGCGCCCAACTGGCAAGATCATGAACGTTCGCTACGCAGAATTTAACTGTGTTGTTGATGGCAAAATCACTAAGACAGGCCTGTTCCTAGACCTACTAGGCATGATGGATCAAGCGGGTTGCTACCCACTTCCACCATCAACTGGTAAGCACTTCGTATACCCTGGCCCACGTAACCACGATGGTCTGCTATTCGAAGACGCGGCTCCAGAAGAAGGTGTTGCGACACTTGCTCTAGTAAACAAAATGGTTGATGACCTGTCTGCTCTTAACGACAGCGGCGCGATGGGTTGCCCACCAGAAGTACTAGCGAAGAGCTGGTCAAAAGACATGATTTGGTACGGCCCATGTGGTATCGGCGCGTCTTACACAATTCCTCGCTACCAGCAACAGCACCAACTTCCTTTCCGTAACAACCTGAAAGACAAGAAGTTCAACGGTCACGTCTGTCGTTTCGCTGAAGGCAACTTCTCTTGTTTCTTCGGTTGGCCAAACCTATCAAACACACCAACAGGTGGCTTCCTAGGTATGACTGGCGGTGAAGTACGTGCAAACATGCAAGTAGTTGACGTTTACTACCGTGACGGTGACAAACTGTCTGAGAACTGGGTTCTTATCGACCTTCCTTACTGGCTACAGCAGCAAGGTCTAGATGTGTTCGAACGCACTTCAACCATCATGAACCCAACGCTGTAATCGATACGCTTTAATCCAAAAGATTGAAACGAAATAGTGGCAACCTAAATAGACATCTGATTTAGGTTGCTACGCTTACTGGGGGACCCTTCTCGCTCCCAGTAAGTGCTCCAACCAATTCATTATTGCTCCACTAATAACTGAATCTACTAGTGCCTCATGGATGGGGTACACCCTGCCAAACCATTACCAATATAACGGGCTTGAAAGCACGGTGGCTTTCTACGGCCTGAATAAAGAGAATTACAATGAAAAAGTCGATTCTTTCAGCAGTGATCCTGACAGCACTTACCTCGGGTTCTGCTTTTGCTGCACACACTTTTACCAATGACGCGGGCGATAGCCTTACTTTAGACGGTCGTTTTGACGTTCGTTACCAAGATAAGGGCGGCGACCACAACGGTGAGTGGAACAGCGGTAGCTCTCGTTTCGGCCTTAAAGGTCAAATGGGACTCGATAACGGCTGGACTGGCTTTGGCCATGCTGAATGGGGTTACAACTCAGGTGCTAACGGCGACAATATTTACGACCGACTTCTATACGCAGGCGTAGAGCACGACAAATACGGCAAGATCGCAGCAGGTACTAAGCAGTGGTCTACTTTTTATGACGTAGCATGGTACACCGACTTAGGTCGTGTCTTCGGTACTCGCGGCTCAGGTGTTTACAACCTTTCTGACTGGGGTATTGCATCTGGTACAGGTCGAGCAGAAAACTCCATTACTTACCGTAACTCAATCAACGACCAAGTAAGCTACGGCTTCACTTACCAAACGACACGTGAAGATGTTGCACTGTCTGGCTCAGATCGTAGTTCAAATTCAGGGACAGACAACCGCTCAACAGCAACTTTGAAGAACGGTATGGGTGCGTCGATCACTTACAAACCATTTAATGGCGTAACACTTGGTGCGGCTTACCACCAAAATGAGCTAGAAGATCTTTCAACGAGCGTTGAAGGAGCTAAAAATGGTGACAACATGCGCATCATGTTATTGGGTGCGAACTACAGCAACGGCGGCTTCTACGCAGGTGCAACTTTCCACGTAGGCGAAAACTGGGAGTCTGTTGAAACTTCAACAACAAACAACGTACTGATGGATACGCTAGGTGGTGAAATTTACACGTACTACCACTTCGACAATGGCCTACGCCCTACGTTGAACTACAACTACATGGAAGATCGTGATGACCAAACAGATGGCTATGAGCGTAACCTGCTTATTCCTGGTGTTGAATACCACTTCCAGAAGAACAAATTCCTAGTTTGGACTGAATACCAATTCGACCTAGGTAAAGATCAGCTCGTTGGCAATAAATTCGAAAACAGAGACGACCAGTTCGCTGCAGGTATCCGTTACTACTTCTAACGCCCAGTTAGTCGATTCATAAATTCTTTAAACAAAGCTCTGCTCTTAACGCAGAGCTTTTTTGGGTCATACCCAGAATAATATTCAACACTCTCTATTAACCCTTATTTTTCATCCTATCATGGCATATTGTATTTTTGAGTACGTACCTAATTATGTTACTCTATGCACAATCAATTTGGTTCAAAAGTATGGTCTATGAGCTCTCCAAAACACTCCACGGCGTCAAAGCCAACCGTCACCTCTAAAGATGTCGCTAAACTTGCTGGCGTTTCTCAATCAACTGTATCTCGTGTATTTGTCCCGGGCAGTTCAGTGTCTGAAAAGACCAAGCAGAAAGTGTTCGATGCAGCAAAATCGTTGAATTATCGTCCCAATGCCTTTGCCCGCAGTCTGACGACAAATGAGTCCAAATTGATTGGCTTAGTTTTCCCAGATGCCGACTACCCTATCCACATGAAAACTCTGCAGCTTATCTCTACTGAGCTACAAAAGCAGGGTTACTCTGCGGTATTGATTCCTTGGCAAGTTGATGGAAACGACAACCACTCGATTCCTAATATCTTCCAATACCGAGTTGATGGCGTAATTGCTGCTTCCGCGACCTTTAATAAGTCGCTTTATGAAGAGTGTGAAGAGTTCGACATCCCTATCGTTCAGTTCGCACGTGTTGTTGAAGGGACGAAAAGTAGCCATGTGGTGAGCGACAATTACGCCGCTGGCCAAGTCGCCGCTCAGCATTTACATAGCGTAGGAACAAAGTCAGCGGTTTACCTGACAGGTAACGTACCAACCTACACCAACGGCGAGCGCCAAGTGGGTTTCTGCACAGAATTTGAAGACTTAACTGGCAAACAGGCTCGTGTTATTGAAGCTGACTATGACTACCTTGATGCTCTAGATACCATTCGGACTCTGTTTTCAGAACCCACACATCCTCAAGCGATTTTCTGTGCGACAGATAACCTTGCGATGGCGGTAATGGATGTAGCGCGCTTAGAGTTCAACCTGCGTATTCCAGAAGATCTTCAAGTGATTGGTTTTGATGATATCCCGCAGACTCAATGGTTGAACTACCAACTCACTACCTTCAAGCAAGATTTCAGACGCCTTGCGCGTGAATCAGTGAAAATTGTCGTTAGCCAGATTCAAGAGCAAGACACAAGCTTGGTTAAGCTGATGGTGCCAGTGAAGTTTATTGAACGAAACACGACACTAAAATAGAACCAACGTTAAGACGCATTCAAATAAAAATCCCGCTCAGTGTGAGCGGGATTTTTTATGATATTTAACTAGTTACCTACACCACCGGTCTTCTCTGCCGGAGAATCAGGCGTCACTGGAGGCCACTCTTGGAAGGTTGCTAGATGTTGTTGGACTGCAGCTTGTGCAGGACCAAATGCCCACATTTTTTGCCCCATCCACTTCAAGTACATGCCCGACTCTTCCGCCGCTCTCTCGTATGGGTCACGACGTAAGTTAAACAGTAATGGTGCATTTAACGCTTCTTTAGGACCACTCCAACCGTGATTTTGCACGATGAAGTGCGCCTTCCAATCACCAACACGAACCGCTTGCAGCTGATCTCGTTCGTAGTAGTAGATCTCTTTACGGTTTGATTCGCCTTTCTCAGTCAGCATATCCACTTGGTTGTAGCCATCAAGGTGCGCTTTAAAGCCATCGTGACCTTTCAGCAGTTTTTCTTTTAGATCCGTTGGACCACCAGCCGCAGCGACCAGAGTGGGTAACCAGTCCATACCATCAAAGATGCCATTGCCTACAGTACCCGCAGGGATTTTACCCGGCCAGCTAACCAGTGCAGGAGCTCTTACGCCACCTTCCCAAGTTGTCCCTTTCTCACCGTGGTAAGGTGTCATACCGCCATCAGGCCAAGTCATGATCTCAGGGCCGTTATCGGCAGTGAAAATGATTATGGTGTTGTCGGCAATACCGAGTTCTTCCATCTTCGCCATCATCTCACCGACGTGATCATCAAGATCTTTCATGACCACTTCTTGAAGTCCCCAACCATTTTGGCCAAGCATCGCTTCGTATTCAGGTGACAGGTGCGTCCAAACGTGACCGCGTGATGGACAGTACCAAGTGAAGAAGGGCTTTTCCGCTTCCACCGCCCTTTCGATGAAGTTGATTGCGTGTTTATTTACTTCATCGTCGAGTGTACGCATACGCTCGATCGACAATGCACCATCGTCTTCGATCGTTTGACCACCTTTACCGTCTGATCTTGCGTAAATAACATTACGAGGTGCAAAGGCATCCAAAGAGCCATCTTTTGGCCAATCTGGATCTTCGGTGTATTCCATTGCATTCAAGTGATACAACCAACCCCAATACTCATCAAAACCGTGCATTGTCGGTAGGAATTCATCTCGGTCACCAAGGTGGTTCTTACCAAACTGACCCGTAACATAACCCATGGTTTTAAGGATTTCAGGAAGCGTTGGTGTGTCAGCAGTTAAACCAACTGGGCCACCTGGCAACCCGACTGAGTGCATGCCTGTTCGTACAGGAAGTTGACCCGTTAAGAATGCAGAACGACCCGCCGTACAAGAAGGTTGAGCGTAATAATCAGTCAGAAGCATGCCCTTTTCAGCAATACTATCGATGTTTGGTGTTTCACTACTCATCACACCATTGTGATAAGCACTCAGGTTTGAGATCCCAATATCATCCGTGAAGATAACAAAAATATTCGGTTGCTCTTGTGCTGACCATGCCGATAGCGAAAAGCTACTCAACACACTCATCACAACAAGGTGGAAAATCCTTTTCATAGAATGTCCTTATACTGTTTCAGATTGCTCTTTGTGAACCATTTTTATTCCTACCAAACCAAAGCCAAGCTCCAATAGTAGATAGACGACAAGTAGCCAGTGAGGCATGCCATCTATCAACAAGCTAATGACTCGACCGGCAGCCAAACCCAACATGAAGACCACCAAACTGTAGAGTGCTGGCAGTCGGTATTTCTTTAGTAATGCCCCTGCTATCCAAAACAGAGCCAACGCTAAGTACAACCCCATCACAGCACGAAAGATATGAGTGACATTGATAGGGCTAGCATCAATTCCGAAAAGATAATCAAGGGAGACAACGGGGGCATAACCGTACGACAACGCAATCGGTGTTAAACCCAAAACAGCGACGAACAAAAAAATGCTTTGTGGATTCATATCCTTACTCTTTTAATTTGGCTCTTTTCAAAAAACATAGTCTACAATCAGCAATATACAAGTTGCATATGTGAAAAATGGATAGTTAAAACACACATTCACATTCGTGCTATTTCACATCGAAGATAAGGATATCAATATGGCTAAATGGCGTTACCTACTCGCATCAGCATTGGCTGCCAGTTCAACCGTAAATGCTCAGGAAGCAAGTGAACAAGCGGACACAAAAAAGTGGCAACATAGCTTCGAAATTTACGCGCTTGCACTCAATATCCGCGGAGACAGTACCATTGGTGGCTTGTCAGCAGATGTCGATGTTGATCCTGCATTCATCATGGATCATCTTGATATGACCGCAATGGTGCGTTTAGAGGGTATCTATGACAATCAGTGGGGCTATTACATTGATTACAGCTTCATGAAGTTAAGCGGAAAAACAAACTCAGTGTTAGGTAGCAACCTAGAGGTATTGAGGGGCAACCTTGATATCCGACAAGGTGTTTTAGATGTGAAGGGGTTTAAGCGCTACCAATACGATTTTGGCACGATTGATTATCTGTTTGGGCTTCGTTGGTGGGATAACGACATTGATGCCAAGCTTTACGGTTCAGGTGGCAATCTAAGTGCAGACCGATCACTCGATGAAGATTGGGTTGATTACCAAATAGGTGTGAGATGGATAACGCAGCTCAATAAGGATTGGAAGTTTCACGCAACCATTGATGCAGGGCTTGGTAGTGACACAAACTTTACCTCATCCCTCTTAACTGGCGTGCGATACCAGATAAACAGTTGGTCTGACTTAAATGTTGCCTACAAGTCCACTTGGGTTGATTACGAAAACAAGGGTACCTTTGAATACGATACCGCATCGCAAGGGTTCCTGATTGGTTGGGCTGCTCACTTTTAATCCAATTATCGTAACGTGTTAGAAGCTAGGCCAACCCAACGTTGATTACTTGGATTTAATGTCTATTAAAACGTAATCCTCAAATGATTCTGATCTCTGGCGATAACCTCGTCGCCAGAGGTTTTTCTTCGTGAAACATACACCGCCCTTCCTCAAAGAAAACCCATAAAATCATCAAGTAACACCTGAACATCGTTCATTTAACCTATCTAAAAAATTGTAATTTTAGATCATGGAAATACAGGTTTATATCTTGAGATATTTAATCTTCATTTAATCGTTCCCGCCCCATTCGAACAGTGTTTTTTATTTTGAAAATATCGCTAGAATCCTCTCCCGAAATTTACAAACCAGAGTGAAAACAATGAAAAAATTAATCTTAACGGCTCTTACGATTGCCTCAGTTACCGGCATCGCATCAACTTCAGCTTTTGCATCAAATGAAATGTACGCATTGGGTGGTTTCGGGATGGATGATGGCGATGTCGGTGGCCAATTCACACTTGGTAGCCAAGTCATGCAAAGCAACTGGTATGTTGAATCAACGTTGCTTGTTATTAGCACTGATGAAAAGGATCTTAAAACAGAGCAAGAGTTCGATTCTTTAATGCTTTCATTAACACCTATGTATAAGCACAGCTTCAGCGAAAACTTCGCTGTTTATGGTAAGGCGGGCGCTTTTTACGCACACTCAGATACCAAATTGGTGTTCCTATCTAGCGATAATAATGAAGTCCGCAAAGGGTCGCATGGTGATCTTGGCTTAACTTACGGTATCGGCGCAGAATATAAGTCACTAAAACCAGTTTTCGGCCACTCCAAGTTTGTGACTCGAGCTGGATTTGATTGGTATGAGTTCGGAGGAAGTACTGGTTGGTATACCACTGAGTCGGTACTAAGTATCCAAGCAGGCTTTACCTTTTAATTGAGTAGAAAAATGAGTAAGCCTCTCGTTAGACGAGGCTTACTTTGTTCCACATTTTGGTTCAGACTACGCACTCTTTCTTCATGATAGTTAAGCCAGCTTCGAGCGTTTCTGTCCAAGCTTGTTCAACGCTTTCATCATAGTGAGGATCGTATTTTTTAACTGTATTGAGTAACGAATTGAACCACTCGTTGAGCTCTTGCTCAGAGATATCCATTCCTAAATCTTTATGTCGCTTCCCAAGCTTTTTCACCGAGTTTCGTACGCTCGGTAGACCAGCAGAGTTATAGATAAGAATGATCGAGGCTTTAAGCATCTTGGTTTGTTGCTCTAACCCTATCTTTTCAAAACGTTCTGAAAACCTTGGATTATGCTCGCAAAAATCCGCCAAAAACGTTTCGAGAAATTCTTGGTCAATCCGGCAGCGCTCAAAGCTTTCATAAAACAGTTCGTTCGATGTCATCTAGCTGATCCTTTGCAAAATTTTGAGTCTTCAGGAAGCTAACAAGTTCAGAGCCGCAACTTCGCCAACTCCGAATCATCAATATGATCTTAGTATACGCCACTGTGGCATAAAATGAACGATGACATAAGGCGAACTGTGGCATAACGTATACTATGACATAAAGCGAACTATGGCATAAAGTGAGTTGCACAGATCTTGTTTCCATCAGGGTCTCGCAAATAAGCCATGTACAAGCGACGCTCATCAGAACCTCTCGCTCCGGGACCGTTTTCAATGCTGATACCGCCATTTTCGACGCCAACCCGATGCCACTCATCTACAACTTCAGGAGAAGACGCAAGAAAACCCACCGTCATGCCGTTGCCGTGAGTCGCAGGCTGACCATCAATCGGCTTTGTTAAGCCCAACACGCCCGTTTGGCTAACGTAAACACAGCGCCCTTTGGGATCAACAGAACCTTCGCTATAACCAAGCACTTTCATGATTGGGTCATAAAAAGCCTTCGCGCGTTCAATATCTTCGGTACCGAGAAAAACATGGCTGAACATAACTAACCTCTTCTTTTATTGAAAGAACCACCTAAACTAGACCTATAATTCGTGTTTGTCTAGGCATGCTATTCGGTCACAACTGTTGCTTAACCCATTGAGCAAACACCTGAAACTTAGTTCGCTGCTCCATGCCTTTCGGACACACTAAATCATACCCTTTGCCCGACTCAATGCTCACAAGAGGCGCGACCAACAAGCCTTGTTCAATCTGCGGCGTCATAAACTCTAACCGCCCTAGTGCCAGCCCCATCGATAATATCGCCGCATCCATCGCCAAGCGGTTATCGCTGTAATAGTCACACTGAAGTGCGCAGTTGGTATCACTTTGAGCTTCATACAGCCAACGTTGCCAGGCAGTGATATCGCCACTGTGAATGAAACGAACATCGTCTAAGTGTTGAATGCCTTGGTCTAGTTTGAAGCGTTTCGCGTATTCAGGGCTGCACACAGGGGTTCTTACTCCACTGAATAATCGCTCACTGTAATGGTTTGGGTAATGGCCTTCGCTATAGAAAATTGCCACGTCATAAGGTTCAAACTGGAAGTCTGACTGGCTCTGTTTAGTTTGTAGTTTGATGCTTAGATTCGGATACAAGCGTCTGAATTCTGGCAAGCGCGGCATTAACCATGATGAAGCAAAATAAGGCGATGTCGCGATGTACAACTCCCCACTTAGCTCACCCGTTTGAATATCCACGAGTTCGGAAAAGATAGACTCAAACGAGACGTTCAACATGGATAACACGCGCTGACCTTCTGGTGTCAGTTCGAGCTTTCTTGTCTTGCGCACAAACAGATTGAACTTCAGTTGTTGCTCCAGTTTTTTGATGCGATGGCTGACCCCTCCCTGCGTTAAGAAGAGCTCATCGGCGGCAAGCGTAAAGCTTAAATGTTTAGCCGCAACACTAAAGGTGTGCAGCAGTGACAGCGTTTGTTGGCGATTTTCGAACAGCCCCATGCATTAACCCCACTAATTCATAAGTCGTCATAACTGGTTTGTCGGTATATATAACCATCATATAAATTAAAACAAGTAATCTACAACATTGAATGGTGAACAGCATGCAACAGAATCAAAAACTCAAAGTAACCGTGATTGGTGGTGGCTCAAGTTACACCCCAGAGCTCGTTGAAGGACTGCTCAAGCGCCATCTCGAATTACCTATTTCTGATCTGTGGTTGGTCGATATTGAAGAAGGCATGGAAAAAGCAGAAATAATCGCGGCGCTCACCAAGCGAATGATAAACAAAGCAGGCTGTGAGATTAATGTTCACCTAACCACGGATCGAAGATCAGCCCTGAAAAATGCGGATTTTGTCTGCTCACAATTTCGCGCAGGAAGAATGGAAGCCAGATTACGTGACGAGAGGGTTGCTCTGAAATATCGCATGATCGGTCAAGAGACCAACGGCTTGGGTGGCTTCTCTAATGCTTGCCGAACCATTCCGATTGCACTCGAGATAGCGAAAGAGATGGAAGAACTGTGTCCGAATGCGTGGTTACTCAACTTCACCAACCCATCAGGCATGGTAACGGAAGCACTGATTAAGCACTCAACTATTAAAACCGTTGGTCTATGTAACGTTCCCGTCAACATGGAGCTAGGCGCGGCGAAAATGCTTGGTGCAGAACGTAAAGATATGACGATGCAAATCGCAGGATTAAACCACCTAGTATGGGCTCGTAAGGTGCTTCATAAAGGTGAAGACAAGTTGACAGAACTCATCGAACAACTCCTTGGTGGTAACGATCAAATGATGCCAAAGAACATCCCTCCTTTTGAGTGGGACGCAGAACTGATTCGTTCTCTGAACATCGTTCCTTGTGCTTACCTACGTTACTACTACCAATCCAGAGACGTCTTAGACAAAGAGTTTGCTGCGTCTGAAAACCGCACCAATCGCGCAGACTTAGTTGCCAAGGTTGAACAACAGTTGTTAGAGATCTATAAAGATCCCATGCTCGATACCAAGCCTAAATTGTTAGAAGAACGTGGTGGCGCTTATTACTCTGAAGCGGCCTGTGAGCTGATGAGCAGTATTCACAACAACAAACGTTCTATCATGCACGTCAACACTCGCAATAATGGTGCGATTCAAGGATTACCCGATGACTGTGCGGTAGAAGTAAGTTCGGTAATCACCAGCAGTGCGATCCTGCCACTGAACGTTGAACCTTTTGATAGCGATACGCTGCGCTTGATTCAGCAGATGAAAGAGTTTGAAACTCTGACCGTTAAAGCGGCGATGACGGGTGACATCGCAACAGCAAAACGGGCTCTGATCTTAAACCCTATCGTCGATAGTGGTTCGCATATCGACGAGGCTTTGCAAGAAACCATTCGCGAGAACTTAGACTTCATGCCTGCGTTCGCTCATCGACTCGCTTAATGTGGCATTTTGTTAGCCGCCAATAAGCTCAGTGATAGCAAAGCTCGTTCAAGATATTGAATCCAAATTTTTTAATAAGAGGTCATGATGAAATTGATACTCAACGCCGATGATTTCGGCCTCACTGAAAGCGTGAACCACGGCATCGTCGACTGTTTCAAGGCGGGTTTGGTTAAGTCGACCACCATCATGATGAATCAACCGGGTACACAGCACGCGATTGAGCTCTATCATCAAGGTTCAATCCCTGAAGTTGGCTTGCACTTTACGGTCACCGCAGGCAAGCCACTGACGCCACCAGAGCAGGTTCCGAGCTTAGTCGACGAGCACGGCCACTTCTTGAGCAACGTTACTCTGTTCGATAAATCAGATGTGAATGAAGGTGAGGTGATGCTCGAGCTCAACGCGCAATATCAAGCCGCCCTCGATGCGGGCTTAAAGATTAACCATATCGACAGTCATCACTTTGGTGGTGTGTTTAAACCTCTAAAAGTAGTGTTTACCCGCACAGTGAATCGCATTGGTTTGCCAGTTAGACGAATCGATAACATCCTAAGTGGCCAAGATGCACTGCGAGTGCCAACGCCAGATGCTTTCGACATGCGTTTCTTTGACGAAGGCGTATCACTGAATGGCCTGCAAGATTTATTACTGAGCTACCAAACTATGATGCCTTACGGTGTGCTTGAGTTAATGTGCCACCCTTCATCAGTGGCAAGTGAACAGCTCAAGTCCCTATCAAGCTACAGTGATAAACGCGTCGATGAGCATCAACTTCTCACTAACCCAGAGCTAAAACAGTGGCTAGCTGACCATCAGATTGAGTGCATTGGATTCGACGAGCTCAGATAGGAACCTTAAGTCAGGGCTACTCAACGATCCGTTGTGCGCCCTGCCCTTGGTCATGCAGAATATCTTCAGGGTTCAACAATTGGCACTTCTGCATACTCAAACACCCGCAACCGATACAGCCTGTTAAGTTCTCTTGTAACGATTTAATCTGCGCCATTTTGCTGTCGAGTTGCCCCTGCCACTTCTTAGCAACGCGCTCCCAGTCTCGCTTAGTCGCGGTATGGTTCATCGGCAGTGTCGATAACTCTTCGGTGATCTCTTCCAGCGTGAAGCCTATCGACTGCGCGACTTGGATCAACGCAATTCGTCTCAACATCGCCGACTGATAACGGCGCTGATTTCCGTTAGTACGAATCGAAGCAATCAACCCCTTGGTTTCGTAAAAACGTAACGCCGAAGGAGCCACGCCACTGCGCTCTGCCAACTGGCCTATGCTGAGGTATACGATGTTTCTCATGATCTTTCACTTCCTGTTTGAATAGCCGTTTCATCCTGATAATGACCAGTATAATAGAGTTCACTTTAACTTGACGTTTTGGTTCAAATTTAGGTTTGGACTAGGTTACAAAATACGCCGAACAAAGAAACCTAACGTATTGATTCTCTGAGCTATGATTTTGTTCGCTGATTACCATACATGTTGTCAAACCCGGGAATGCCTTGCTCCCACACAGGCTTATCTTCACCAACAATGGTTTTCAATGTATCAATGAAGAGCTTGGTTTTTATGGGTGCATCTCGATGTGGGTACACCGCATAGAAAGTGCCAAAGTCATCCAAGTTTAAGTGAGTCATTATAGGCACCAACTCTCCACTGAGCACTTCATCTTCAATCATCTGCGCCGTGACGACCGCCAGAGTACTGCCGGTTAACGCACTCTTGGAAATCATCTCAACGTCATTCACTTTATAAGCGGCATTAAGCTGGAAATGCTGCGCTTGCCCCTCTTGATCGACATAAGAAAACTTATCGATCAACAACCCCGGAGCGGCATAGATAGTCGCAGGTAATGACTCGAGTTTTCCGATGGAGTTGATCTCGCCATGCTGAGCAATGAACTCAGGTGAAGCAACAATCAACAATCGACTTCTGGCTATCTTGCGGCTGATTAGGCTAGAGTTTTTGGGCTTACCTATACGGAAACCAATATCAAACCCTTCTTTAACCATATCGACGATTCGGTCTTCGAGTCTCAATTCAAACTCAACATCTGGATACTGCTTCTGGAAAACCGCAATCGCCTGCTGAACATATTGTCGACCAAACATAGTAGAGCTGGTGATTCTTAATAATCCTCGAGGCTCTGCATGATAATTTTGCGCCAAGCGTCGAGTATCGTTCAACAGTGCACGAAGCTGATGCGCTTGATTGACCATCTCATTGCCTGCAGCTGTCAGAGATAACGAACGAGTGGTGCGATTGAGTAATCGAACATCCAGCTCTTCTTCAAGACGGCTGATCTGTTTAGAGATAACGGAACGGTCGACGTTTCTTTGCTCCGCCACTTTGACAAACGAACCCAGCTCAACCACTTCAAGTAACAATAATAAACGACTCGATATATCCATAATGCCCTTTGTTGCATTTAAAGCACCAATTAAGTGCCAATATGACTATTTTTCTCATCTTATTACAAATCTATAGTAGCTGCACATAACGGAGACAACATTCAGTCCCGACCTAATAGAGGAACACCCCATGACACTACTATCTGTGACTAATCAAAATGGCATCGCAACGGTATCAATCAACAACCCACCAGTGAACGTGCTGACTTTCGACTTGATCAACGAGATCAATGCCTTTGTACTTTCATTGAAAGATGATCGTGAGACTAAGGTTGTGGTCTTTAAATCATTACATGAGAGCTTCTTTCTGGCTCACCTAGATCTCAATGTGATCAACGGTACACAAGGTGGACAAGCCGGTTCGATTGAATTCAATCACATGATTGAGAACATTAAAGCGATGAAACAAGTCTCTGTCGCGGTAGTTGATGGCGTAGCTCGTGGGGGCGGTAATGAATTTGTGATGGCGTGTGATCTTGCTTATGGCACTGAAAACTCGGCGTTCGCACAACCAGAAATTCATGTAAACATCCCAACGGGTGGCCAAGGCGCAGTGCAATTTGCAAGACGCATGGGCAAAAACAAAGCGCTGCAAGCTTTGCTGCTTGGCAACGATTTTACGGCTCAGCAAGCAGAAGACCGTAACATCATTACGCAGTTCGTACCGAAGGCTGAGCTAGAGGATTTCTTAGCAGCGACACTCGGTGTGATCAGTCAATTAGAAGTACGTGATATCGTGATGTACAAAGAGATCATCGCAGCCTCAATCAAAGATGAGCAAGCGGGCGCTGAGCTAGAACTGCGTTACTTCTTAGAGCGCGCAAAAGAGCAAAAAACCGCAGCAATTATCGGTGCGTTTCTAAAACATGGCGGACAAACTGAGCGTGAAGCGAAAGACATTCAAGGTATCTTCGTTGACACCGCAGCAGAGTTATCACAATAGACAATCACGCAATTAAATGGCCATCGCTTGATGGCCATTTATGTATCTAACTATTTATTTATCTATTTATCTGCGCACCGATGTTGTAATTATCTCACTCACTAAAGCAGCTAAATCTGACTCATGATCGATTTCAGGCTCTCGGCCATTTCAGCATTGATGATCTCACCCGTTTCTACATTAAAGTTGTCGTAGAAACTTGGCACCGACATCGACCCCTTCACATCAGCATCGAAGTAAGGTGCCGAATTTACCGCAGACGACAACACAGAGCTTGCGCCGCCTGGGCCTGGTGATGTGGAGAGCATCACAACAGGTTTGCCTTGATACACTTTCATGTCGATTCGTGATGTCCAATCAAACACATTCTTAAAGGCTGCGGTGTATGAACCGTTGTACTCTGCAAAAGAGATGACAACAGCATCTGCTTCGCCAATCTTGCTGAAAAAGCGCTGCGCGTGTTGATGAACGCCGGACTCTTTTTCTCTGTCTTCACTGTAAATGGGCATCTCGAAATCATTAAGATCGAGCACCTCTACTTGCGCGCCCTCAACTAAGCTTGCGGTGTACGCTGCCAATTGTTGGTTAATCGATGCTTTACTGTTGGTAGCGCCAATCGCTAATACTTTCATTGTTGATCCTAATTTGGTTAGAAACATTTCTCTAAAGTTTGAAAAGGCACATTTGGCGCTAAACCAAAGTACGTTTGTAATGCAGCAAGGTACGCTGGCTCGTCTTCAAGTAACCACTCTTCTGTTGAGCCATTTTTGCTAATTTTAATTTTCTGGTTAAGCAGCGTGACAATCCCACCTTCGATCGGCAGTGCCGCAATACAGTTTGATGTAAAAATGGATTTCGGACTGTTTGAAGTGAAGAAGTTGCTCGACTCTAGGTCGTTGGCACCCACATACGTCATGTCTAGGCTGTAGACGTTCATCCACTCATCACCCTGCTTTATCTGCAGTAAGAAGCCATATCGTTCGTCTTCGATAAAACGAAAAGTTTGTAAGTCATTAGACTGCTCAATATTGGTTTCAATCAGCAATGGAGCACGAGGGGTAAAGGTGCCAAAGCCCGCATCCACCAGCCACTGTTTGCCTTCAATCGTCACCAATGTCACTCGATGGCTACGCCCTGTAGGCTCTCCTGCTAGGTGTACTCGACCAAGCAAGGCTCTCGCTTCAAAGCCCATATGAGTTAACACATTCAGCAACAACCCATTAAGTTCTTGGCAATAACCACCTCGCTGATTAACCACCAGCTTTTCATGCAATGCCTCTTGAGACAGTTGAATAGGCAGCCCCTGAACCACATCAAAATTCTCGAACGGAATGGTTCGGTGTTGATGCCTATGGATCGCTGTTAGGTTTTCGATCGTGATGTCATTGGGTTGAGATAAGCCGATTCTCGAAAAGTATTCAGTTAATTGATTCTGTTCCATGTCCTAGCCCTTGATGCATTGTTCTCGCCTTATTGCTTCTTTCTTTCGTTTCTTTAGAGCTAACTTCTAAATGTTCAGTTTTTACGCATGTCGCTTTTAAACATGTAGCTCTTAAAGTGATAAGACGATGAGTTGTGTTTTTAGATTGGGGATGATGATAAAACCTCAAGTTAACTTGAGGTAAAGCGATATTTTCAAAAAATAGGAAATAATTTAAAAATACCTATAAAGCAGTTAATTACGAAAGGTTAAACATAGATTGGCATTACTCAGACAAAAATAAGCACACCCAAAATACAGTGAGTGTGCTTAATCGAAATACTATTTACTTAAGTTGGTTTAATGGACTGACACCAGAGTAAGCGACTCCGGATAGCTCGGCCATTTCGCGATTCCATGTTGCCAGATCGTGAGGGTTAAACTGATTCAAATGATCATGACCGCACGCTCTCGCCATCACTTGCATCAATTCAGTCGAAGCTTCGAAGAAGTTCTTCAATTGATTCGATGCCTTCTCGACATTTAACCGTTGGCGTAAATCGGCTTTTTGAGTCGCTATACCCGCCGGGCAATTATTGGTGTTACACATTCTGGCAGCAACACACCCAATAGATTGCATGGCACTGTTTGAGATAGCGACTCCATCAGCTCCAAGCGCCATCGCTTTTACGAAGTCCATTGGAACACGAAGCCCACCAGTAATGATTAAGGTGACTCTGTCACTTACGCCTTGTTTATCTAGATAGGCTCTGGCACGAGCAAGCGCTGGAATGGTCGGCACACTAATATGATCACGGAACATTTCTGGCGCCGCCCCAGTACCACCGCCTCGACCATCCAAGATGATGTAATCGGCACTGGCATCGAGTGCGAACTGAATATCCTCTTCAATATGATTGGCACTCAGCTTGAAGCCAATTGGGATTCCGCCCGTCACTTCTCGAACTCGGTCGGCAAAATTTTTGAAATCCTCGACGGTTTTTAGATCAACAAAGGTGGGTGGGGAAATCGCGGCTGTGCCCGCTTCAATACCGCGTACCTCGGCTATCTTGCCAATGTTCTTCGCCCCCGGTAGGTGACCACCTGTTCCGGTTTTAGCCCCCTGCCCACCTTTAAAATGAAAGGCCTGGACATTTTTGAGCTTAGATTCATCGTAACCAAATTGTGCGCTGGCTAGTTCGTAAAAGTAACGTGAGTTCGCCGCTTGCTCTTCGGGTAACATTCCGCCCTCACCCGAGCAGATCCCCGTTCCCGCAAGTTCCGCGCCTGTCGCTAAAGAGATTTTCGCTTCTTCAGACAAAGACCCAAAACTCATATCAGAAACAAATAAGGATATGTTCAACTTGAGTGGCTTTTTCGCTTTTGGCCCAATAATAAGCTCAGTACCGACGGGCACATGTTCCAATAACGGTTTGGTCGCCATTTGTGCAACCATCACTTGAATATCATCCCAGTGAGGCAGTAGATATCTTGGAACACCCATTGAGGTCATTGGCCCATGGTGACCCACTTTGGATAAGCCATCTCGTGCCAATTGATGAATGAACTCAACCGTGGGCTCTTCTTTGGTTGCAGAAGCCGCAGGTGAGAGATCGGGCGTTGCCGCTTGGATATGAACATCAGGGCCTTCTTGACCCACTTGCTCAGCAGTAAACTGTTTATGGGTGCCATCGCAAAAAGGGAGGTTGTTCGAATACTTACAGCGGCACAGATAAGCGTCGCCGCTTTCCTCGGCCACGAAACTCTTTGGTTTGAAGCCCGTTCCTGCATGAGAACCATCACAAAACGGTTGGTTTTTCGATTTGCCACAGGTACAGAAGTAATACTCCTCGCCTTCGGTTAGCTCGACCTTAACGGGTTTGTTATCCGCTATTACTGGATTCTTCATAGTTCGCTCACCTTTTCTTTCTTATGATTTGATGACTGAAGCGATGACTTGCTCACAAGAGTAAAGTAAAGGTGAGATACGCGGCGAATTCAATAAATGAGCCAGTGAAAACAAGCTTAATAGACAGCCTCAAAACAGAAATCTTGCTGACTCAACACAAACAAAAATGGCCATCAAATCGGCAGCCATTGTGTTTTAAATCTGAGTCCAAGCTAAACGAGAAGGGTTAATCAAATAACTCGATGACCAGCTTGTTGTCTTTAATCATTAGATTAGGTTCCGATGACTTGATCAATGACTCTTGAACCTTGTTGCTGTCCAATTTGTAAACAGGTGACTGGGACAAAGCAAAACCTATCATAGAAACGGCAGGCTTAAGTAACTTCTCTATCTCAGGAGAAAGCTGCTTTCCCTTTTCCTCAAATCGTTCAAGACGCAAAGACTTTAAGTAGACCTCACCACTCTCTTTGTCGTATTCGGGAATCGCGCTGAATTCAATATCCAAATCTAGCCCCATGTTTGGCAAATTAAACACTTGAACCTTTGCATTGGTATTCGCCAGAACAGACACACGCTCGGCATCAGCTCGACCAATTTGCACTGCTAAGTCATCGACAGCCACTTGCGCATACATAACGTTTTGCACACCGACTTCTTGTTCTAACATCACCGAATCTTGCAGGTAGTTCGTCATGTCTTGTTCAGTAACGCTGTAGCTAACACAACCACCTAGCACCAGCGCAGAAGCTGCCAAAATGAATTTTTTTGCTACGTTAATTATCATCAATATCAGCTCTTTATCGTTAGTGATTAGCGCGGAGTTTACTGTGTGATCATCAATAAACAAAACAGTAAAAACACGATATTCGTGAATACCTTTAATTAATAAGCATAAATATCAGTAAGTAAAGCACCAGATTAGCTTTCCCGCTTGAGATAATGACACTTGTCAGCCAAACGCCATCAGATTTGTGTGCTCGAATTAATTGAATTTTGCTTCTAAGCTTATGGATATTTAGGGGGCTTACTGAAGGTTTCATCATGGAGTCGAAACATGAAGAGTGAGCACAATGCCATCAAAAAGAGTATCACCTGAGCCTATAACTCGTTCTGTGATTCTGTTATGCAACACCGCATGCCTGCACCATAGTCAGTGGGTAGGAGAGCTGCGTCTCCATAACTGGGAAGCTCAAGTTGCAGAAACGACCGAACAGGCCATTCACTTACTTGATAGACGCAGCGAAAGCTACGCACCAATTGTCGTTTCTTGTCTAACATCATCCTCAATCGACAAACAGTGTGAGCAAATATCAGCGTTAAAGGTTCACTCTCCAAGTTTAAAAGCAATCGCTATCTGCAACCAACCACCAAGCCGCAACTTATCGCTCATTAAGCAAACCTTTTGGGATTATTACCACCTACCTATTGATACAGAATGGCTTTGTCGAAATTTAGGGCATGCGTATGGCATGGTCGACACCAAGCAAACTAAACCTAAGCCTGCCTTGTGCCATGAATGTCAATTGGTAGGTCAATCCAGAACCATCCAACAACTTAAAAAGAAGATAGCCAAGATCGCTAACAACGATTTTCCAGTGCTGATTCAAGGGGAAACCGGAACTGGAAAAAGCCTATGTGCGCGTTTAATACATGAGGCCTCAGCCCGCAGTCAAAAACCTTTCATCGCTGTAAATTGTGGCGCAATTCCACAATCCCTGATTCACTCAGAGTTATTTGGCTTTGAAAAAGGCTCGTTCACGGGTGCAAACAAACGCTACGTCGGACATGTGGAAAAAGCGAATGGTGGCACACTATTTTTGGATGAGATCGGCGACCTTGAGCTCTCACTACAAACTTACCTGCTCCACTTTCTTGAAAATAGTTCGATAGAACGACTCGGCAGTAATAACCAATTGCCCGTAGATTGCCGTGTAATTTTCGCCACCAACGTCAATATCGAACAAGCCGTTGCTGCGGGTAAATTTCGAAAGGATCTCTTTCATCGCATCAATGTACTTCCATTAGACCTAGTACCACTCAATGATCACAAAGAAGACATTGAAGATTTGGTTCGATTTGAACTGAAGCACAATTACGCATCCAAAACCAAACTGCCTAGTGACACCCTTGAGCAAATGAAACAGTACCATTGGCCAGGCAATGTCAGAGAATTATTCAACTGCATAAAAAGAGCGATTGTTCTTTCTAACTCAAGCGCCCTCTCTACTCGTCATATGGGGATTCAATTAAAAGACGCTTCGCCCGATACCGAGAGTGACGCACGACTTTCTTCAAAAAATGTTCGTCGAGTGATTCAGCAACACCACTACAATATTTCCCAATCTGCTAAAGCGTTGTCTATTTCACGAACAACCTTATACAAGCTGATTAAAAAACATCAGATAGTAATTTAAGTCGCCTAACTAGCTAACTAAATAACTAATAAAGCAGCCTAACGAATTAGGCTGCTTTAAAGTTTAGTTGTACTCAATTAATGAAAGTGCTTATGGCTCAGGAACAGTGAATGGACAAACATCACAGGTTGCAATGTTCGATGTTTCCATAAATGCTTCTTGTAAGAACAGCGAGTCAAACGTTGCTGTCACTTGATTAGATAGCATCCCTGCAGTTCCGGTTGGTAACACATTTGGTGCATAAGTTTTACTTACTTGTGTACACACTTGACCAATCGCATCACCAAAGTTCGGTATCCACTCTCCTTCACCCGTTTTACAAGCAAACAGCTCAGGGTCGGCACTTAATGCACTACACATATTGCCAGCACCACATGTGGTCACATCCTCAAGATCATCACAAGGTAAAGCAAAGTCGAGGTAATAACTGCTGTTGACTACTTCAGTAGGTAAATCAGAACGGCTCAAAGAGTCATCCTTAGAATCCACCAGCGATTCAATGGCCAATGGGATATCACCGGTATTACATATTTCAACATCATAGGTTTTCTTAAGCACAACTTGACCGCCATCAACCTCTAAGAAGCTATTACACACCTTAGAAATCTCAACCATCGGGCTCAAGTCTATTGGTGGACAATTGTAGGCCACTGGCGCTTGAGCATTCACGATAAGCCCATCAAGATCCACCGAACCATCTATGACACCGACAGCACCATTATTTACAGACAAGTAATTACCCATGAATGAGAATGACTCACCGACACTCCACACTTCATCACCATTACCAACCACTGGAAGCGCGCCTAAGATTGGTGACTCCGATAAAAAGGCCACTTCGTAATCCCCATTGGTGCCTAACGAACCTGGACCAGTATTGGTTACCATCACGGTGTAATCGATGTTAAACATGCCATCAACCGTAAAGCTGGTTGTGTTACAAGTCGCCGCTATGCTGATGCTGCATAAACTGAATGAACCGACAACGAAGTCAGCCAAAGATGCATCAATCGAACGAGAAGCTCGTGACTCAACTAAGAAGCTACTGAAACAAGGAATGTCGCTGATACCAAACTCATCGTTCAACAACGCAGATAAATTCAGACGTCCTTCAACAAAGCTCTCTGTCGGAATAGAGGTTGTTTCACCCGTTTTCGCGAGGTAGTCCCAACCTTGTACATTAGGTAGCGGTATTGCCCCGATAGAGTCATCATTTGCAATCGCACATATCTTATCGACACCAACAGCGCCACTGCCACATCTAGCTCCCACAAAATCATTCGATTTAGGATCACCGTCTGTTTGGAAAATTCTCGTCATGTTGTCGGTGACATCGCCATTATTTAAATCCCACTGCAACACTTCTATATACGGATTACCGCCACTCGCTTGTGGGAATGAAATCAGCACAAGGATGTCTCCATTGACATGTTGCCCAACAAAGTCGCCTTTGGTTTGTCCATCCGGTAACCCTACTTGGTCTTGTAGGAACCAGAAGCCAATGTACATATCACCATTGTTCGCATATCGGTCTGCACCAAAGTAAATTAGCAAATCGCCTTCGCTTTCAAAGGCAGCGGCATACGCATTGGTAAAGTCATCTTTTGGTTGTGGTGACGCCGTACGGAACGCCCAATCCGTAATGTCGGAATCATCTTTTGATCCACCCTTCCAAAAGATTTGGTCGATACCATTACGGTCTTTTTCGAAAAATTCTGCAATCCCAACCATGCTGTTGGGATCATTTACATCGTCCCAATCAATACCACTATTATCACTGGTCGCATTACCATCAAGTTCCATCACATCAACAGTAGCCCACGCCAACTGGGGGCTACTAAACAACAAAAGCACACTAAGTAAATAATTTATAACCTTCATGTTCTCTCTCCATTTGTTCATACTTATGCTTTTAGGGTTTTCTGCCTTGCCCAAATTGGAGAAAATCCTTTAGCAATTCGTAGGTTCGATAGAGCATATTCCAAGCCAAGTTCAACTAATTGATTTGATTGATGTTTATATATTGACGGAACACCTTTATTGGACGCTTTGTTATCATTTGTCCATAGACCAGAGATTTGCCCAAACAATCAAGGACTTGGAAGGATGAACAAAGTGTCTAAGTCAGACATCTTTAGAGCTTTGATACGAGGAGAGTGATCTTTAAAAGGTACAATCACGTAGCCATTGCTAGATTATTGAATAACAAGCGGTTGAATTGACGGGTAACGGGAGCTTCAGATCGTGAAATGATAGGTGAACAGACGATGACACAACTTACGATATTCTACGATGGGACATGTCCATTGTGCGCAAAAGAGATGGCGGCACTTGCCAAGCATGATACCGAGAATAAGATTCAAACCATCGATATCTACAGTGAAGCCTTTTCAGACTACCCTCAGATTGATGCCGACGCAGCCAACACCATTTTGCATGCACTGGATGAGAATGGAAAACTGCTGCTAGGTTTAGACGTGACCTACCAAGCGTGGCGCTTAGTAGGAAAAGGTTGGCTATACGCCCCTTTACGTTGGGCGATATTCAAGCCAGTGGCCGACTGGTGTTATCTTCGGTTTGCCAAGAACCGATACAAAGTCTCTTTCTGGCTAACTGGAAAGTCACGCTGCAATGGTAACAGCTGCACAAAATAGTACTTGGTTAAGACATACCACTTGCGACTTTGTAATACACCACACCAAACAGCGCAGCAAAAACTAAAACGGTAACCGCGACTTTTAACCAAATAAACTTCATGTTTTGTCCTTTAAATTCTGTTTACTGTTTCGCGAGACAAGTTACCACAACAAAACATTCGGTTGGGTAATGATTTATAGAACTTTGTAGTGAGTCTTGATAACTAAGTGAGAACCTTTATGTCGGCAAAAGAGAGAAACCTTCCCACTCATCGAATTTCTAGATTCAGTAAGTTTGCCTCGCTGGCAACAAGGGTCGCGGGTAATGTGCTAACGGAAGGTACCAAGCAAATAGCACAAGGCAACAGGCCTAAAGCAAAAGACTTACTGCTAACGCCACAAAACATTGCTCGTCTAACCGATCAACTTGCACACCTGCGCGGTGCAGCAATGAAACTGGGGCAGATGCTATCAATGGATGCAGGCGATGTCTTAGAACCTGAATTAGCCGACATTCTTTCTCGCCTGCGCTCAGACGCAGATCCTCTGCCAACAAAGCAGCTCAACCAAGTGTTAGAAAGCGCGCTCGGGAGCCATTGGAAAGCCGAATTCCTTTCCTTCAACTTTAAACCTATTGCCAGCGCATCTATAGGCCAGGTTCACCAAGCCTATAGCGATGCGGGAGACAAACTCGCCGTCAAAGTCCAATACCCTGGCATTCGAAAAAGCATCGACAGTGATGTGGACAACGTTGGTACATTGCTCAATATCGTAGGGTTGATACCAAAGTCAGTCGATTACAAAGGCTTGCTAGAAGAGGCAAAAAAACAACTACATGATGAAGCCGACTACGCTCGTGAGGCTGACTATGCGACTCGTTATCAAAATGCATTAAAAGAGCACTCTCACTTCGTCGTGCCTAAGATTCATACGCAAATCTCATCAGAATCGGTGCTCGCCATGGACTTCATTGAGGGCATTTCGATAGAGCAAATTGAAGGTTATGATCAAAGTACTCGAGATTTTGTGATGCACAGCTTGCTCGAACTCATGTTCAGGGAATTGTTCGATTTTAAGATGGTGCAAACCGACCCCAACTTCGCCAATTACTTGTATGTGGAACAAACACGACAGATTGGCTTATTGGATTTCGGTGCCACCCGTGAATACAGCGACCGCTTCAGTGATGGTTATCGCATGGCTTTCACATCTGTAGTCAATCATGATGAGCAGGGGTTAAACAAAGCCCTAGAGCAAATTGGATTTTTTAGCGAGACCATCCTCCCAGACCAGCGCCAAGCGATTCTCAACTTAGTGACTATGGCGTGTGAACCCATGCTTGTCGATGAAGATTACGACTTCAAAGCCAGTGGTTTAGCACAAAGGCTTCGTGAAGCAGGCACCATACTCAGCATGGAACAAGAGTATTGGCACACACCACCAGCCGATGCGCTGTTCCTGCACCGAAAGATCGGAGGCATGTACCTGCTGGCATCTCGCCTTGGAGCCAAGGTAAACATCAGACGCTTGGTGGAGCCCTATTTGCTAAGCGACAGCTGATACTGGAGCGATTCTGGTCTTTAAAGTGATCATTTTAAGTCGCTGAACAGTAATAACAGTTACGCCAACTAAAATGAGTCAGACTTATGAAACATTCACTGCTGTGCTCCACCGCCCTAATCGCGAGCCTAACAAGTTCATTCGTTTTTTCAGCAAGCTGCCCTGAGATACTCAACGGCAAACAAAGGCTGTTAAATTCAAACGAAGAAATTGAGCTGTGTGAAGAGTTTCAAGGCAAGACTTTATTAATCGTGAATACGGCAAGCCAATGCGGTTTCACGCCACAGTTCGAACAACTTGAGCAGCTTCACCAAACGTATAAAGATGAAGGGTTCACGGTTGTTGGTTTCCCAAGTAATGATTTTCGCCAAGACAGAGGAAGCGAGGAGCAATCCGCTAAAATCTGCTACCTAGATTATGGTGTGACTTTTCCGATGATGGCGCGCGCTTCACTCTCTGGGCCAGACGCAAACCCAGTCTTTGCCGAAATCCAACAACAAGCCGGTATCAAACCGAAATGGAATTTCTACAAGTTCTTGGTCAGCAAAGAAGGCAAAGTGATAGCAACCTTCCCGAGTTCTACATCGCCAACCAGTAGTACCCTCAAAAATGCGATAGAGCAGCAGTTATGAGGTCAGATTACTTGGACACAACTCAAACACGCAACACCATGGCCAAGCTCGGTTATATGGGTTTAATCCCCTTTTTATTCGGCCTACTGTTATCACTCACCGACAGCCAAGTTTTTAGCTTAAGCGGAGAAACACTCTTCATCACCTACAGCGTGGCTATCTTGAGCTTTTTGTCGGGCATTTTGTGGGGCAATGGGATAGAGAACTTCGAAAGCCAATCCAGCAAGAAGGCTTTGATTCTCAGCAATGTTATTGTGTTGGCTGCATGGCTAGCGGTGTTACTCGGTGAGCAGCAAGAGTTCCTCACCACTCTGATTCTTATCATTGGCTACATTGCGGTTTGGCGAGCGGAAAGGTCCATGAGAGAAGAGAACCAAAGTGAAGGCCCCGATGGCTATTTTGATATGCGAACCCGACTGACCTCTAGCGTGGTGTTGATGCACGGTATCGTGATGTTGACCTAAGCGTTGGATGTCTGCACCTAGATAGACAAAATGAAACGGGAGCTAGACGATGAGCTGCATGACCAAACGAGGCTCATCGTCTCCGAAATAATTGCTCTCTTCCTTGATGGTCACGAACCCCATCGACAAGTACAGCTCACAAGCCGAGTTGTTATTTGGATCAACAGTAAGCAACAGCTTGGAATCTTGGGGCAAGGTTCGTATCGCCTGCTGCATCAATGAACGGCCAATCCCCATGCCTCGGTAAGCAGTATCAACAGCCAGTGACAAAACCCAATACTCTTGTTGTTTGTCGGTTGGCGTCATTAACACATAGCCCGCAACCTGCGAATCTTGTTTCGCCACCAACAAGCCCTTCCCCCAGCAATCAAATGCCTGACGAAAGAAAAACAACGGATAGGCGTGATCGCCAAACAAAGCATGTTCCAATTGGTAAATATTAGCGAGCTCTTGTTTTTCCGCAGAAACAACATTCATACATCGACCTTAATAGATTAACTACAACCGCCCTTCAGCTACAAGTGACCTTCAACTGAAGCCAGCCAAGTTGGCAATTGCTCTCTAAACCAGTTGATGTACTTGGAAGCTTGTGGGTTGTTACGACCGACTAATATATTCGTGACTTCTATTACGATCCAGCTTTTAGCGATGATCAATTGCCTTATTAAATCTTCTCGGGAAGTCAGATTGTTATGAGGTAAGTACTGGTCAACAATAAACTCATAGTCAGACAAAGTCCCCATACGAGAAACGAGCGGTGCCAAATCGATAGCTGGGCAGCCATAACCAAAACGCTCCCAATCAAATAACACCAGCTGACCGTTATCTCTTCTTCCCCAATTTCCCTCGTTCGCATCGCCAGAGACCAAGGTTTTCTGGTCGAACAAAGCACCACTCAATTGCTGGATACGCAGTAAACTGTCTTGAGTCACTTGAGGTAAGTTCAGAGATATTAGTGCAGCTTCAGTGGCACAGGTACTCCATCTATGCTCTTTCACTGCAAAACTCGGCGAATATTGAGACTGATGAATACGAGATAGTTGCTGATACACCTCTGAAGTCGTTTGAAGCTCATTTAGTGTTAAAGAGTGAGGAATGTGCTCGATGAAGAGAGTATCTCCCTCCACCGCCAACAATGTAGGGCTATGAACACCAGATAAATGTTGCGCGGCATATTGATAGAAAGAAGTCTCAACCTCACCCGCACCTTGCTTTCGAATACAAGGTACGCCATTACGATTTACAAGAGTTACCTTAGCCGAACCCATTTTAGATAGGTCTTTGTTGCTCATTGAATACCGTCCTCACTCTGTCCACAACAACTGCTCTAAATTCCGAGAACTACTGACGACTCACCAACAGATTAGCACCGGATAGAGCAAGAAAAACTGAGCACGCTTTGTTGAAACGCTTCGCCATTTGCGGCTTGGAGAACCAGTTTCTGAGGTATAAACCAAAGGCAGCGTAGATAGATATGGCGAGTAGCTCTAACACTAGGAATGTGCCACCTAGAATGAAGAACTGTGTGTTTACATTGGCTGAAACATCAACGAATTGAGGCAGAAATGCGGTAAAGATAAGTATCGCTTTGGGATTACCAGCTGCAAGGGCGAACTCTTGTTTAACTAGACCAAACCAGTTTTTATTGCGTTCGATGCCTACGATAGGGCTGGCTTGTGAACGCCATAAGTTGAACGCAATCCAAAGCAAATACATGGCACCAAACAACTTGATAAGAAAGAACAAGGTCTCAGAAGTATAAAGCACCACGGCCAAGCCAGACGCCGCCAACGCAATCATTCCTGAGAAAGCAACGATTCTACCTAACCCTGCTATAAATGCGGCTTTAAAGCCATAGCAACGGGCATTATTCATCGACAAAAGATTGTTTGGGCCAGGCGTCATGTTCAGCGCAAAGCACGCTGGAATAAACAGCAGCAACTTCCATATTTCCATCGGGGTGTCCTAGTCGTCATGTATTACGTAATTGAATCATAAAATGCGATAGAAGCTTTTATAACAGTATTTTAAGTACTTTGTAATAGGACAAAAAAGCGCCTCTCGGTATATATAACCTCTCAGCTAGTTCTCAAAGAATTTTTCATACTCTGGAGTCGATAGGTTTTCAGCAACGCCCATTTCACCCAAGAAGTAGATTGCGCTGGTTATCGTATCTATCGTTGGGTTCGATTCGCGTTCAGGAAAATCCCCCGCAGAAGAAACTGATTGTGGTTCGGATATTGAACTACAGACAAGGCTGCTACAAACGCTGTGTTGCGTTTCCAGAGATGAGAGCTCTGGGGCATCAAAATGGTGAGACAATAAATCTTGGCTGACAAGCTCAGCAGAAGCATACGATAGAGTTGAGCAAAACGCTGAAAGTACAATCCACTTATTCATATATCTTTCCATAGTTAGCATTCATTGAATTTATAAATACTATCTAACCCAGCCAATAATGAACAGTGTTTTATTTAGTTTGCGTGCGAATGCTTTCCCGGTGTGAGCTTATCAAGTAGAGCCTGGGGGATAACGATCACCGAGTATTTCACAAAGACCACCAGCGTGATTAAACCAACAGCAGAACCCAGAATAAAGTCATGAACATCAACCAAAACCAACCCCAAAAGTTGATCACTAACTATCGCCACTAATGCGATACTGACTGCCATGACCCACTTGCTATGCTCGTAAGGCAACGGTTCCATCATTTGGCTTACAATATACAAAAGCATGAGTCGCACAATATAAGTCACGCAAAGAACAGTGATAACACCCCACACTCCATAAATAGGCGCTACCGCAAAATAGCCTATGGCAGCCAATACCGCACAACTACTTTGTATCCACATCTGTGATTGACTTGAGTCTCCACTGAAACAGCCTAAGTTGAGGTAGTCTCCCGCACTTTTAATAACCGCAATCGCTAGCAGTGCGACCACAATAACCCCAGCCTGATGATAGCTGCTTGGTAAAATAAGAGAAATGAAGCCTGGAACAGTTAAGATCATCAAGCCCCCTAACACTATGGCTAGGTTAACTCCGACTAAGGCTCTGTCTGCACACATTTTTCTGCCGCCGGGTTGCTGAAGCATGGCGACTCGGTTTGGAAACCACCAAAGCGCATAAGGTTGCAGCAGCAAGCCTAGAATTAGCGCAAACTTACCACTAACCGCATAAACGGCTAACTCCTCAACCCCAACAAAACTTGCCATCACCCAGCGATCTAGCCCGGTGATCATGTAAATAGAGGCACCGCCAACCAAGGTTGGTAACCCAAATTTCAAGATCTTTGCTGAATATTGAAAACAACCTAAGCTGCCCATCTGCTGCCATTGATAGCTAACGAGACACAACATCAATAGTACACTGGAAGCAGCAGCAGAAATCAGCACGCCATCAATGCCATAACCCGCTTCAAGCAGTACAAACGTCATAACAGCTTGCACACTCGCCTTCATTACATTGAGCATGCAAAAGCGCTTAGCCATCGCATTCATTCGCATCAGTGTTAGCGGGATAGAAATCGCACCATCTAACATGGTCGGTATTAACAGAAGTAGAATCTGATAAGGTTGGAACTCGACGGGAAGCATCAGTAACAACAACGGCATACTAAGAGCAATTAAAGCCCCTCCAAGCACACAGACCAAGACACTCAACGTGAAACAGTTCGAGACCAGCTTTCTCTTTTCTTCACCCTCAGCAACGCCAACATATCGATACATGGCTTCAACAATGCCAAAGCTAAATAAGATCGTCCCGATGTCAGCCAACAAGACGATGGCTTCTAAAGAACCGTATTCAGCCAACGTCATCTTATGAGTGATATAGGGGATCATCACGAGCGAGATACCTTTCATCATCACAATGCCAATGGCGTAATAGGCAGACTGTTTTAGTGACCCCATAGCAGACACCTATTCCTTACAATGCAGGCATTAGGAAACTCTTACAGTCTCCAAGAAGATGTCGTAACGTTCGTTTTTGCGGAGCCAAAACTAGCGAGCGGATACTGTATGAAATGGCCAATCGGTTTTGTTGTAAGCCTCGGTAATAGTCAGCGTAGCCTTCCAGTATTCTCGCCTTTGCGATTTTGAAGCTGGACGTCGGTAAGTTCCATCTCAGACAGTCATCTTGGTAACGTTGAAGAATGGTTTCGATAGACTGCAAATTTCTCAATTTAAGACTTTCAGTTTGGGTAACGGAACTCGCTCTCATCAAGTAACCAACCTGCACGGAGTTCAACACACCGATCTGATGGCTTTCACTCATTCGAAGCCACAGTTCCCAATCTTCCCCATACTTAATGTCAGCATTGAAACTGTCTGTTTGAGAAAACACATCCGCTTTTACCATGACCGTCGATGTTCCAATCACATTGTTTTCAATGATGAACTCCAACGGGTTCTCGATATTGATGAACAGATCGTCTTGGTCTTGAAACTGCGACCAGTAACTAAAGCAGTCGACTATCACTTGGTAATCTTCAGTAAGGTGTTCGTAGTTAGTAAAGCTCATCGCGAGATCTGGGTATCGTTGATGAAATTCGAGTTGGCGCTCAATTTTTTCTGGAAACCAGAAGTCGTCCGCGTCTAAAAAAGCGATGTATTCACCGGTCGCCTTTTCAATCCCTAGGTTTCTAGCTTGAGGCGCGCCAACACCCAAAGTGGATAATTTAATGATGCGTTCATCATGGATTGACGCGAGATACGTCGACGTTCCATCGTTGCTGTTATCGTCAATAATGATCAACTCCACGTCTTGATGAGTCTGCTTAAGTACGCTGCCAATTGCCTTCGGCAGGTAATCCAAACAGTTGTAGGTAGGGATAACAACACTTACTTTAGCCATAATGACGCCCTCAGAATTATACGTTATATGGCTGACGTTGCATGTTCTATGCCGAGAGTGTATTGCTATGAAATCACTTTTAGATCAGTCGCCTACGCAGACACTCTCAAAATGACGAACAGGGTGATCAGACATGAGCGTCAAAACTCCAATTTGATTATCAATTTGAGAAAATGAGCGACTTCTTGGGGGGTAACCTTCGGAAAACCATCGAAAAGCCCTCCAAAACTACGATTTTATCTTGGTTCGTATTTTGCTTATTTGACTTTAATAGCATTAGTCAAAGGAGCAAAAAATGAAGAAAGTAGCATTTGTGGCGCCAACCTACCCTGTACTCAGTGAGACCTTCATTCAAACAGAAGTCGACTCAGTGAAAGCTTGTGGACACGATGTTTGCGTGATGGCATTTGAGATAGAAGAGAGTGAAAAGTCATTTGACTATGACATCATAAAAATTGGTAAGGATGTTCGGGCGGGTAAGATAGCCAGCATCAATTGGTTTGGCTTTCTCCGGGCGGTATCCTTTGTTTCCAAGCAAACCAGTATGCCCAAAAAGTCACTGTTCGCTTATGGGTTTAAATTAGCGCTGCAACTCGCGGAAAACGACGTCGAACACGTTCATGCGCATTTCTGTCAGCACACCACAGCTCACGCCATCGTCGCGGCAAAGCTGCTGAATATCACCTGTTCGTTCGTTGCTCATGGTCATGATGTTTACGAGTTCGCTTATGATATTGAACATAAGATTTCATCGAGTGATTTTGTGGTTGCAGTATGTAAAGACATGCTCGCTGACTTCAACACCATGGCAAAAGGAAACATTAAGCTCCTGCACTGCGGAGTCAATACCAAACAATTCCAACTCAACCCAAAAACCGAAACGAAGCAACTTCGCTTTGTTTTCCTTGGCCGGTTAGTCGAGCAAAAAGGCATCCACCATCTTATTGATGCATTAGCGCCGATTGCCGAACCTCTCGATATTCATCTCGATATCATCGGTACTGGCGATTTAGAGCAACAGTTAAAATTGCAGGTCAAAGAGCAAGGGCTCACTCGAAACGTGACATTTCTTGGCGCTAAACCTCACGAGTGGGTCAAAGAAAAACTATCGAATTATGACAGCCTAATCGCGCCCTTCTGTTTTTCAGAAACTGGGTGTGTGGATACAGGGCCACTGGTTTTAAAAGAAGCGATGGCCGTAGGCACACCCGTCATTACGACCAACATCATGGGATGCAAAGAGATCGTCTCACCAGAGACAGGTTTTGTGGTTAGCGAAAAGAACGTGGAAGAATTAAGAGAAGCGATTGAGCGTTTCGCGCAGCTAAGCAGTAACGATAAAGCATCGATGGGGTTAAAGGCACGTGAGAGAGTTAAAGACAGTTTTAATTCGATCAAACAAGCTCAGCAATTATCTCGTTGGATAGAGAACCCAGCTCAATAAGGATTAACTCAGACAGCTATGCCTCACAAAAACGACTGAGCACCACAAGATCAAAAGAGCGCTACATTGATTTGAAATGTAACGCTCAACTTAGCACTGCTTAATGGTAGCAACTTATGCTTTCAGTAACTTTCATTAGCTTTTCATTAAGAAGCCTAGCTAGCCGGCTCGAAGTGCCAAAATAGACTCAATATCTTCGATGTCACGATATTGAGCTAGCTCCTGCTCTTTCGATGAAATAGCCACAATCGACATTCTATCGGCCAATTCGTTACCTTCAATACCAACGTGTCCGTTCACATGGTAGATGGTGATTTTTGAAGCCAGTTCTTGGTAAAGCGCATACGCAGGCTTAATAATATCGAGGTTTTTGATCTCGCCGCCCGACTTAGTCCAGCCCTTTTTCTCCCAGCCCGTTGCCCACTTAGTAATACAATCAATTGAGTACTTAGAGTCACAATAAATCGCAACAGAGAGGCCTGCGTTTAACTTCTCTTTCGCGAGAATAAACGCTTGCTTAAGCCCATGTAACTCGGCGGTATTGTTGGTACCAACAGGCTGATACAAGCCATACCACAATTCTGTTAATTGGTTGTTTTGGTATACCGCTAAACCCGTCCCCGCTTCACCAGGATTTGGCTCACAAGCACCATCGGTAAAGATCTTGATATCAAAAGGCATATCTGTGATTTGCTGCTCCGAAAGAGGCGGCACCTTCACTTTCGTCGCCTTACCCGCAGAGCTTGGCTTTGTCGCTGTAGAACCTGACGCAGACGACGTTTTACCACCGAAAGCAGACTCAGCCTCACCTAGTGTTGGAAACGATTTATATCTCGCCCCTGCAAAGCCATCGACTTGGGATTTACACTCGTTCCAAGTGGTAAAAATACCCGGTGTGCGACCTTTCCAAACCACATAATATTTCTTAGCCAAACTAACTCCTTACCAAAACCTAAACACACAAACAGTGAATCAGTACATTAGATGCCACCACGCTATACGTTGCAAGGTCTATCACTCTAAAACAGGTCTAAAAAAACTGCGTTCATAACTCACGATGCAATCAACTTCGTCTGCAAATTCAAACGCTTTAATACACTCAGCATCGCTCAGCGACTTAACCCGATATTCTTCATAGGCAGCCAGACTTTCAAAGGTAAACAGTGCTAAGGCAATATTGTTCGCCCCTTCCGACGGTAAGAAATAACCATTGTGTTGGCCCCCGAATTTAGCAACCAGAGGAATCCACATTTTTGCGTATGTCTCGAACTCATTTACCTTTTTAGGATCAATCACATATCGAACATAACAAGTAATCATATTTATCCAGCCCTTAAATAATAGGAGAAACACAAAGCCTAAGTTGACGTTGAAGCTCACGAGAAAAGGTAATCAACTGCGACAAGGTTATAGAACAGAAACACCGCCATGCTGACGCCGATAGTCAGTAGCACATTGCCTGTTTTCCAAATCAGCAAGCCAGTCACCAACGCACCTATCAAGTAAGGATTTTCAAGGCTTGGCCAAAATGTTTGTTCTGGTGCAAATACAATCGGCCCCCAAATTGCGGTAAGCACAGCTGGGCTTGAATAGCGTAACAGGCGACGCGTGGTTTGATTTAATCGAAGCGGGATTGCTGGCTCAAGAAACAGATACCGACTAAAGAAAACAATCGCAGTCATGAGGAATATCGTTAACCAAATCATCTCTATTTCCCCTCCACGATTGTCTTGTTACCGTTGTTTCGCTCTTGGAACGACTCGCTGAAAAAGCCCGCTAACATACCGGCGATCGCTGCAATCATTAGCCCGCCCTCAATATTGTTAACCGACATGGCAACCGAAGTGACCAATGAAACCACAACACACACCACGACGGGTAGAGTTCGGATTAATGGGAACACCAAAGCGATAAAGGTTGCTGCGACCGCAAAATCGAGCCCAATCTCATTAAGCGAAGGAATTTGGCTTCCCGCGACAATGCCGACAAAGCTCGCAATATTCCAAACGAGATAAAAACCGCCGCCTACACCCGCAGCATACCAGCGATTAAATTCTTTCTGAGACTGCCCACTACAAATCGCGAACAGCTCATCGGTGAGCCAAAATCCGAGTAATAGACGCCAACGCGCAGGAAGATGGCTGATTTTGTCACGCATCGATACGCTATACAGAAAGTGTCTTGAGGTGATGAACAGTGTGGTCAACAACATAGTGCCTAAACCAATACCCGCTTTGAACATACCCGCAGCGACAAGTTGCGCTGAGCCAGCAAACAAAATAGCCGACATCGCTTGCGCTTGAAGTTGATTCAATCCGGCATCTATCGCATATGAACCGGCTAGAATTCCCCAAGGGATTACCGCAATACTCAAAGGCATTCCCGCTAAAACGCCTTTCCATAACTGTGTTCGTATATCCATTGTTTCACTATCCATATCATTCTTTTCTCTCTTTACATTCGCTATTCAATGTAAGAAGAGTGGAGTCGGTTCGATTGTACAAACTTGCTCGATTTCGCGAACCAATTAAGGTGTCCGATTTAGAGCATTTTAATGTATTGCCCCGGCGTGTAGCCATTGGCCTTTTTGAAGTGTCGATGAAAATGGCTTTGGTCGTGAAAGCCACACTCTTGCGCGGTGTCTGAAATGGTATGCCCTTGTTTCAATAACTTACGCGAAAGCCTTAACCGAGATTGGATTTGATACGCATGTGGCGGAAGACCAAACTCTTTTTGAAAAGAACGCACTAAGTGAAACGGACTCAATGCCGCTAACTTAGACAGCTCCTCTAGGGACGCATCGGCTTGTGGAAAATCATCTAAGAACTCTTTCACCAAGACAAGCTGGCGCTGAGTTTTTCCGTCGAGTTGAGGGTTAAGCGGCGATTTTCCGTGTCGGCTAATCAGTTTAACCAACATCCCGTACATCAAGGTTTCTCTTAACAAGCGATTGTCAGATTCATCAATCGTGTTAAAGACCAACCTCAATTGATTGGCGAGTTCAGGGTCTTCAACAACCGCTCTTGGGAAGTAAGGCGCGCCGTAATTCGGTAGGTTAAGCTCTTGAGTGATCTTGACAAGTTGTTCTGGGAGTGGATACATGGCTCGATACGCCCAACCGCCTTCAGTAGCAGAGTGACCGCTATGAACTTCGTCGGCATTGACCAGAATAATCGCATTTTGTGGCGCAATATGATGCCCGCCAGTTCGATAGAAACGCTGAGCGCCCTGCTCGATAACTCCCAGCGTGTAGCCCTCGTGACTATGGCGCGAGAAGTTCTGCTTTTCGTATTCAGCATTAAGAATTTCAAGGCCACCGAGCTCTTCGGTTATCTTATATTCGGCCTTTTCTTTAGAGTGTTTCTTGTTCTCCATAACAATTCCCAAGCCTGTTGATTATCGAGCGACTTATCAGTCTACTCTATAGTCTCCTTCAACTTTTGTACAAAATTGCGCTTTTGTTTGTTAATACCGTTTTTGTCGTTGGCTTAATAACGCTTTCTAACTGGGAGGAAAGTCTTGGTCTATAACTAGTTGGCAAAAAATTGACAATAATTTAATCATACACGCCAATACTGTCTTCAAATCATCGGCAACAGACCTGATACAACATGAAAAATACACTGATCCTTTTCTTTTTCCTGAGCCTAACAGGGTGCACTCATAACCAATCAAAAGCACTGAGCATGAACTCCTCGTCGGTTAACACATACCCGCAATCGATGTCGAACCTGCAACTGTGCGACACCTTGTATTACGGGCGTTCAAGCAACCAAACACTCGCAGCTATTGGCAGTGAATTCAATCGAAGAGGGTTATCAAAAAGTTGGTGTGACACCGAAACCAACAAGCTCTATCTAACAAAGACAATTGATTGGGTTGCTGACCAAGTAGAAGACAAAGAAGATTCAGAGGAAGAAGCGTCGGCTGTTGTGCTGCCTGCGAATTAAGAAAGATGAAACGTTCTTGAACAAGAAAAAGTCAAACTGCAGATAGCAAAAAGCCGCTCGTTAAGAGCGGCTTTTTCAAGGGGTGGGAACCCAGCCACATCCCGGCACACAAGTCACTCGCTGCGGCTGCTCCCTTCCAGGCCTGACCGAGTTCACGAGCTATTGTTGCGGGAGGACCAGGCCCCCATAGATTCGTTTTCTAAGAGGCTTGCCTCAAAGAGTGATTGGATTATTAAGCATCACAGCAACCATTGCAAGCCCTTCCACCCTATTTTTGAACAATTGCGGTCTAAGTGCTTATCCTTTATTCAAACCATTAGAAAATCGCAGGTAAATTCACCATTTACCCGCATTTGGAAGATTTGGATTGCAGTAGAACTAGATATCGATGTCTTCGTTATCTTCTGTGCGAATGATGTAGTCTGTCATCCAGGCTGTACCTAATAGACACAACCACACCACAAAGACTGGGCTTGGTACTTCGATGCTTGGAGTAATCACCAGAGCCGCAAAACCGACCGTTGGCAGTGTCCAACACAGTAGTTTATTCCAGCGGAAGGTTTTCAAGCGCGTCAGCGTTTCCATCGATGCCATGATGCCCGTTATACACAAGGCCACCAAAGCAGCATATGGTAAATCGGCTATCCATAATGGAAGTATTAAGCCTAATGACCACCAGCTGTGTCGGCTGGCAGGCTTAAGGTGATTTGCCGCCCACCAAATCACGATGATTGATAAGGTTTGAAGTGTGGTAACCCATGGGACGCCTTCAAGCTTGCCTGCTGATTGCGTGACCATGATCCCGACCTGCAAAGTCGTCACAATCAAGCCGGAAATAATCACGACCGACAAACTACTGCGTCTTGAGAAGACCACCATCAATAGCGGGAACAGTACCCACGCACTGACAGACAGCGTGATGGGCTGCAAAGGAAGGGTTAGACCATAAGTGGTCATGGAAACAAGCAAAGCTAATCCTGCTATGCCTCCCTGCGGTAAAATCCATAAAGCAGGAATTACCATTGCAAGCACTGGGATATCTCCCTCACTTAAACTGATTGCTCTCGCGCAAACAACCGCTAATAATGTGGTGATCAAGAACTGAAACGTTGTAAATACCATAGCCCTCTCCTTCTACCGATCCGTGGTACCATACCAATCGTAGTAATTAACTGGTCACTCTAGCTTGTTAAAAAACTCGATAACTTCGTTAGATTTTTTGATTGTAGAATAACTACTTATCAAAACTTCTTATCAAAAAGAGCGGCCTTGCTCTCAAGCTTTTTCCCTGCGCTATTTTTGAACACTTACTTACTGTGATTGGTATTTATGAACTAGGAACATTTAGTATGGACCAATTTTTGAGCCAAATCTTTGCTGTGATTCACCAAATTCCATATGGAAAAGTAACAACTTATGGAGACATAGCACGTTTTTCAGGATTTCCGGGCTATGCGCGCCATGTTGGTAAAGCGCTGGGTAACCTGCCAGAAGGTAGCAAACTGCCTTGGTATCGAGTGATAAACAGCAAGGGTGAAATATCTTTAAAGGGTGATTCGTTCGACCGACAAAAGCAGCATTTAGTTAAAGAAGGGGTTGAGGTGAGTGATGCAGGAAAGATTAATCTCAGAAAATACAAATGGCAGCCCTAGAGCTGCCACTAATCGCTAATTCAACTGGCTAAGTTAAGCCAATCAAGATGCCTTAACAGTGGCATCGATTTCTGATTAACGAACACCAACCAAACGTAGGTCTGCTTGCTGTGTATTTTCTACATCAGTAATTACTGACTTAATAGTGTCAGTAGTGAAGCGCAGTTTACCGTCAACGTGAATCGTTGCGCGCATGTTGTAACGGTGGTTAGCTTTAATCTTGTTATTGTCGTAGCTCAGCTCGAATGCGAACGGCACTTGCTTACCGTCAGTGGTGAACTCTTGAGTTGCGATAACTGTCGATGGTGCGTCAGCAAGTGAGATGTCTTCTAGCGTAACAGTCACCACGGCATTCTCTGGCAATGCAATTCTTTCACGGTAGCTTACTGTTCCTGAAATCACTTGAGTGTTCTCTGCAACCACTTCCTGAGAAGCGTTCGTTTCTGATGTTGCTTGGCAACCAACAAGTAGGCCAAACGATACTAAAGACGTAATAAGAATTAGAGCCTTTTTCATATTCAATTTCTCTCAACATGTTTGCCGGACTCGGCAAATCTACCCACCAATTATAAGAGAGCTTTCATATTCTGTCTTGAAACCCTATGATTTATTGACAGATATCTGACTAAGCTAAATGATTAACACCATAATCTGACACCCATTTTACGAAGAGGAATGCTGGCGATGAGTCAACCTTTACAAGAATTACTAAGTTTACTTCAGCTAGAAAAACTGGAAGAAGGTTTATTCCGTGGGCAAAGTGAGAACCTAGGCCTACCACAGGTATACGGCGGTCAGGTATTGGGACAAGCGCTTTCTGCTGCTCGTTATACCGTTCAAGACGACCGTAGCGTTCACTCGTTCCACAGTTATTTTCTGTTTCCCGGCGACCCTGAAAAGCCAATCATTTACGATGTTGAGAACCTACGAGATGGACGCAGCTTTAGCACACGCCGTGTAAAAGCGATTCAAAATGGCCGCCCTATTTTCTATCTCACCGCTTCTTATCATGGCGATGCGCCAGGTTTTGAGCACCAGATTTCAATGCCTGACATTCCTGGACCAGAGAACTTCGCCTCAGAAACAGAATTAGCGAGCCACATTGCGGAATTCCTACCAGAGAAACTGCGCAAAACCTTCTGTGGCGAAAAGCCGATTGAAATGCGCCCGGTGACGGTGGTAAATCCACTGAAACCTAAGAAGACGGAAGCGAAACAATACCTTTGGGTAAGAGCAAATGGTGCGATGCCAGACAACCAATTGATTCACCAATACCTGCTTGCTTACGCTTCGGACTGGGGATTCTTGGTGACGGCGCTTCACCCGCATGAAGTCTCTATCATGACGCCAAATTTCCAAGTAGCAACGATTGACCATTCAATCTGGTTCCACCGCCCATTCAAAATGGATGAATGGCTGCTTTATGCGATTGAAAGCCCAACGGCGGCGAACACTCGCGGCCTAGTGCGCGGCGAGATCTTTAACCAGAGAGGTGAGCTCGTAGCAACAGCAGTACAAGAAGGTGTGATGCGTTTTACTAAGTAGCGCTCAAATAAATAGCGAATAAACGCTTCTTACAAGCCCCAAATACGCACAAACAAAAAGAGGCTAGGTTCAATACCTAGCCTCTTTCTTTAATGACGCTTAAGACAACCCGTCACATAAAAATCAATAAAACCTACTCAACTTCTAATGTTGGCTCAAACTCGCTCTGTACTCGCGTTTTGATGCCATCACCTGCGTCACGCAGTAAGTTAAATGGCGATAACACTACGCCTTTCACCGCGCCCTCTGCGGCTCCCTGAGCGAGCTCTTTACTCTTATCCGCTAACAAATTAGCTTGTGCCAAAATACCTGGGACTTCCGCTCGTAGCATTTCAGATTCCGTGACGATGACAGGAATAGTCTGTTCGCGGTAAGACTTACTTTCAGCGAGCATTGGTGGCATTACGTCTACGCGGTATCTCTTTAATTCAGTTAATGTTGGAGGAATAACATCGGTTCTTACCTGCTCGACTTCCGTTCGAACATTTTTGACTTCATCTAATATCGCAGGGATTTTGTTGTCGACCGAGGCTACGGTTTGATTCACGTCATCGATCGTCTTTCTAACTTCTTCGACAGTGTTTAATACCTGAGGAGCAAGATCGCTGACATGTTCTGCAAGCGCTAATAGCTCTTCTACTTTAAGCCCCTTGGTGAGGCCCGATATGTCTTCGATAACTTGCGGGTAAGTATCAACGATTTCACCGACTTTATTGGTAAACGAGTAGATGGTGTAACCCAAGTAAAAAATGGCGACCGCCAATACTAGCTGGATAGCGGTAGATACTTTTGCAAACATGAATAATCCTTTTCTTTATCGCAGAGGCGAGATCTAAACTGAGAAGATATCTAAACTAAAGCGATAGTTAATCTATTACTAGGCGCAGCTTAAAGCGGCAATGCTGTCGTGTACTTCAACGGTTCCATCGCAAACGTCGAGGTCACATTGGAGATACCATCAATGCTATTCACCAAGCGCTTATAGAAATCATCAAAGCACTTCATGTCTTTAACCTGAACCTTCATCATATAATCATATTCGCCAGCCATGCGATAGAACTCCATCACTTCTGGAAATTCCGACACAGTATTCACAAAACGACCATACCACTCATGAGAATGATCACTGGTTTTCACTAATACGAACGCAGTAAAGGAAAGATCCAGTTTTTCTGGGTTCAGCAGTGCGACTCTTTTCTCAATAATGCCGTTCTCTTCGAGGCGCTTAAGCCTTTTCCAACAAGGCGTTGTGGTGAGATTGACCGCTTCAGAAATATCGTTCAATGACAGGGTGCTGTCTTCTTGCAGTAACCCTAATATTTTTTTATCTACGGCATCTATCACACTTTCACCAAATCGCATTTAAAGAGAATAATTTTCTACAATTTAAGCAAAACAAAGCAAATATGGCAAAGTTTTTCTCTCCGATTATGGATAAATTAGAACCATACCAATTACAAAGAATTCCTACACTCGATCAGGAGAACGCTTATGTGCACTGACCATCAATGGATTAACAACGCGATTCGTAAAATTGAAGCGGACTACCAACGCTCAGCGGATACGCACCTTATCAAGCTCGATCTACCAAGTATCGAAGGCATTGATGTTTACCTTAAAGATGAAAGCACACACCCTACAGGCTCTTTAAAGCACCGTTTAGCGCGTTCTCTCTTCTTATACGCTATCTGTAACGGTTGGGTTGGTCCAGAAACAACAATCATTGAATCTTCATCGGGTAGCACCGCGGTATCTGAAGCGTACTTTGCTCGCCTACTTGGCCTGCCGTTTATTGCAGTAATGCCAAAATGCACAGCGAAGAAGAAGATTGAGCAGATTGAATTCTACGGCGGCCAAGCGCATCTTGTTGACCGCTCAGATGAAATTTACGATGAGTCTCGCCGTTTAGCAGAAGAATTGAATGGTCACTACATGGATCAATTTACTTACGCTGAGCGCGCAACCGACTGGCGTGGTAACAACAACATCGCGAACTCGATTTTCAATCAAATGCAGATGGAAGATCACCCAGTTCCAGCTTGGGTAGTAATGAGCCCAGGTACTGGCGGTACTTCAGCGACGATTGGCCGTTTCATTCGCTACCAACAACATGAAACTAAGCTTTGTGTTGTCGACCCTGAAAACTCTGTATTCCACGAATACTTCCAAACAGGCAATGCGAACGTGAAAGGCAGTACATTCAGCAAGATTGAAGGCATTGGTCGCCCACGAGCAGAGCCAAGCTTCATTCCTGGTGTGGTTGACGAAATGCGCAAAATTCCAGATGCAGCAAGTATCGCAACGACACATTGGTTATCTGACATTCTTGGCCGCAAGGTTGGCGCATCAACCGGGACTAACATGTACGGTGTGCTTCAGCTAGCCAGTGAAATGAAAGCACGTGGAGAAAAAGGTTCTATCGTGACTTTACTGTGTGACAGTGGTGAGCGTTACCTAGACACTTACTTCAATGACGAGTGGGTAAATCTGAATATCGGAGACCTACAACCTTATGCAGCGAAGCTAGAAGCTTTCTCGCAAACGGGTGAACTGGCTTAGGTACATTAACTAACAAGTTTACAATAACAAAAAGGACGAAGTTAACTTCGTCCTTTTTCTTTATAACAAGCCCCTATTAAGACACTTATTAATCGCTATCACTGTGTTATTTTTGTCACTACAGACAAAGACGCATTATCACTATAAGTATCTACAAACAAAAATCCTTCCAGTTTAACTTTACCTTTTGTGTTAAACAGAGTTTCAAACGCATTATCAATATATTTATCTAATGAACAACATGACACTAGAAAATTATCTGTTTGCACTAAAAAACTACACCCCGGATAAGACATATCATCGACAGGTTGAATATTCTTTTTAGTAAGGCTACTTTTTACAATAAAACCAGTCACGCCAAATTGATTCATATTAATATCCTGAAAGCTTGATTATTAATCGTAAATATTTAGAAATAATAGGCGAACAATAAAGTTCACTTTAACAATGGATGATTATGAGCTCACTTCAAATGCTTCTGATAACACCTCTACAGAGGTTTCAGAGACAAACTCACCATCAACAAAGTACTTAACGTTTGCACCTTCCTTCACGCCGGTTACCGTTGAAGAAGTGCCGTCAACATAAGTCACTTCCATCTCAATAGTATTTTCGTCAATGGTTCTTATGTGACTGTCTTCAATGTTGTGGTACGTCAGAGGATCAATCGGTGCATCACGCAATGAAGGATCAAGATCGCTATTAATATCAATCATTGTCTCGACTTTACTATCAAAGATATGCGGAGTGCCGTCGAAAGGGTTTGACCCCGTCCAGAACTCAATTGAGTTAACAACGAAGTAATCTGCCAATGTTGTAAAGCCATAAACGGGTACCAATAAGAAGTTAACACCGCCACGTGCATAGCGGTTATCAACAACCTTTATGTTGAACTCCATTAACTTTTTAGTCGTGAAATTGCTACCGACACAACCGCTAAGAATTGGGGCAAGTAACAGGATACCCGCAAGCTTGATCGAACTATTTTTACTGAAGATTTTCATTTCATCTACCTACGACTTAGAAATAGTAACCGAATTCAATACCAACAGAGGTATCGTCAAATTCATACATAGTTACGGATGCATTCACATCAACATTGCCGTTAGTCCAACCCAGCGCATTTTCAAACACAGTGTCGACATCAGAATCCAAGAAGTAAGTAAAATCACCGCGGTAATACATGTTACCAAATGGCACCAAAACGCCCGCTTCTAGGTCAAAGCCGTCGCTCACATCACCCGTTGAATAGTTGGCACCCACGTTCCATGCACCAAAGCCAGCATCAGCGACGTAGTTACCACCGACGGTAAGATTGTCGTAGTCTCCAGAGATATTCCACTCACCATCAATAACAATGTTATTTGAAATATTGTATTGGCCAGATAGTGTAATGACATCTTCTCTATCATAATGGTCATTTAATTTATCATTACCAAAGTCAATATCAAGAGTATCGTAGCTTAAACCGATGCTAGCTTTATCATTAATACCGTAGGTAGCTTCAACGCCTATTATATTCACGTCATATCGATCAAACTCTTGTGTATCGTATCCAGCTTTAATACTACTCTGAACATTTCTGACATCTTGATTGTGATAATTATTTTCAGCTTGTACCTCTTGTTCTACATTTTCTGAATTCGTTGTATCGTTTGCAGATACTACACTAGAAAAAGAAATAACAAATAAAGAAGATAATGTTAAAAGTTGTGTTTTCATGATATTCCAATGGTTAAATTTCAATGCCAAAATGGCAGTGTTAAAATTAGGCTATTAAATTAGCCGTTGTTTTTAGGCAATAAAAAGCCACGCCATAATTTTAAAAACATGGCTTTTTATTAATGTGAATTAATTAGATGTTAATTATCGATATAAATCGTAAGGCGATAGATTATTTTTCTACCGCACCGCCGAGAGTTTTACCCAATCGAAAGTTGATGACCTTATGAGAAATTGCATTGTCCTGATAATGGAGTTCAGACATGTCGACAATATTATTGTAAGCAACCGTCACTTGACCGTTTTCTTCAGTCACTAATACTTTTTGGCCAAAAGCATCCAATCCAATACTTGGGAAATCGGTCATTGCTTTTGCACCTGGCGCTGGTCCACCAAAAACGAGCAGGGTCGCATTAGGTAATGACTCACCAATCGCTTCTGCTCTAGCCTTAAAATCCCAGTTCATAAACCAAACCGTGTCACCTTGAGCAAGAACATCTCGTTTAATATTGTTCAGTGTCGTTTCAAAATCATACTCTGATACTAATGTTTCAATGCCGTAGTTCTTTGTTAAGCCTTCGCTCTGAACTGGTGCAATGTTATCTAGCTCATTAGTTAGCGATGCCGTTTTTTCTGCGTACTGCTCAAGGGCTTCGTTATCCATTATTCCGTGTCGCTTTTGAATAAACTGAGCATCGGTATAAATTACTTTTTGCTCGCCATTTTCAACATAATTCAAAACACGAAATGGTAAATCGAGCCCTACTTGTAAACTGTCTTTGAGCAACTGAGTATTCAGCTGGTCGTCGGTATAAAAGTCCACTCGACTTGGTGCTAAATATTCATTTGCCTGTTCAGCTAATCGAGAATGGTCGATAGTTAACACTTTATCTAACCCGTTATCTTCAGCGTTTTTATCAACAATGAGCACACTCTCATCAACGGCATTTAGTTGAGATTGATGAGCGTTCTGATCAACGGTCGTTTCGCAACCTAGAATGGGCAGAACACACAAAGCAATTAAAGACAGTTTTTTCATAGATAACCTCTTTAGAGTTTGAAAATGATTGAAGACAAAACGAAACAATCAAATCTATTGAATATTATGATCGGAAACAAAGTCTTCAAGAACTGAGTGGGCGCGCTTTAGGTCACCATCATTCAAATGGACTAAGTACCCATACAGCGCTTTTTCATGCTCTACCATATAAGTCATTTCTTTTTCATAACCGACTGGGCTGAATGCTTGAATATCCTTAAGCTGATGAACAAATCGCTCTGCGCTGCCCTCTAAATATCTCGCCCCTAAATATGGCATCACTTTCAAAGACAACGTCACTGTTTTAGCAAAAAACTTATCTTTACAATGAATAGTGCTATCAACACCGTATTGTTTGCGGACAGGGTTCATCACAATGGTATTGTGTTGCTCCATTTTACTGAGCAAGTCCAAGCTGTTTGCTGTCATACTGCCTGGCGGGTTATGTTTGAGTTCAGAAAATACCTGTTTACCTAAGTTTCGAAATACCAACTCATACTTAAGTCCCTTCGCAAACTCTCTGTACTCAGCTTTCTCAATTCTCGTCATCATATTTTCTCCACTCATAGCAACGAACGATGGCAAAGTTAACACCATTATCATGAGGAAATTGCCCCACTTTAAGTTGGCTGTTATAGCAAATCATCAACAGGGGTCTCACCTAGCCAGATATTCCTTAAAGCAACACTCTGTTTTGAAGAGGCTTTAGCCTGATACACAACGTCATTGTTATATTGAATCTGCATCGTTTCCCCTCTGTAGATAATGGCAATCACATCGCCTTTAATGAGCGGCATGGATAGGCTATCCACTAGTTTTTGGATATTTGAGTCTTTCATATTAATGCCTGGGTTTGACTCTTCCAGCGCCTCAATAGTGGCTGTTGTTACTTTTTCTTGTGTTAACTTCTCAGGCGTAAACGTCAATAGAAGTGCGCTATCACCTTCTTTGCTTTTCAAGTGACTAATATCGTAATAGTCGACAAACCATAATGTGCGAGTATTTTCTGCGACCATTCGATAATCATCGAATGCCCACGATTCAAATTGCGCCTGCGAAGACTCGACTTTTAGATCGTGACTGAACGCTTCCCCTGCCATCACAAGAGTCATCAACAAAAATGTTACTTTGTATCTCATTGGTATCTCTTCCTACATTCAGGTTTAAACATCGCAGGTACTCGCTCATACCGAGATGGGTCTAAGACGCTAGCTTCATCATGTCGAGAGAATCTAATCTCTCCACCTTTCTTGAGCTCGGAAATGTCAAATGAACCAAAATGCTGTTTGCAATATTCGATGCTTGAATTGGTCGATATTTTTTCATTCTGCCGATCATCATCGGCTTAAGTACCTTAAGAGCACCTTGAAGTAACTTTTCGTCAGTTCTCTTCTCCTGTCGATCCCCTGCTAACGGGCCCGGGTGTAGGAAAGTCGTTTTCTCAAAATCAAGTAATTCAACGTCATTTTCCATCTCCCCTTTGCAGCGAAGGTAATGCGAGCGAGCTTTACTATCAGCTCCAAGACATGACACGACGATTAAGTGCTTAACTCCAAGATCTTTCATGTTTGCTGCGGTCGACACGACTAGGTCAACATCAATTGCACGAAGTTTATCTTTGGTACCCGATTTTTTAATCGTGCTACCTAAAGCGATAATCCCAACGTCCGGAAGATCTGAATTTAAATGGATTGCAGGAACACTTAGATTACTGTCAATTATCTGCTTCAATTTCTGATGCTGCGTATTGAGTTCACGTCGAGACAGTGCGTAAACAGTACTGATATTCTGACTGCCTAATAAAGTGCTCAGCGTTTCTCGTCCAACTAAGCCACTCGAACCAGCAATAATAATTGATCTATTCATATGCAATTCACCGTTTAAAGTTATGTCGTCTCGACGTTGTATACATAATAAACGCAACAAACCGACCGGTCTAGTCAGAATATTGTCAACTTTGTCAGGATTAGACTGATCGGTTTACATATTCGAAGATGAAACGAATTGGCCGCTGAAATATAGATCTGATTAGTGAAGGGTTAAAACGCGAACGCTCGACAAGTTTTGGGGAGACCGTTACTGATACTCCAAGAACCGGTAAGAGCCGATTTAAGTATCAGTATAGATATAGATGACTTGATCATTGAATGAGTCGTTGAAGTGTTTGGTACTTAAAACCGAGCGAGAGCTCAATGAGGATATCTAGGGGGACAAGCTTTCAAATCGCCAATGGCGACGAAACAACATGAACACGTCACGTGTTAGGAGTTAGACTGCGTTTCGCGCGATGAAAATTGTGTAAATTAATCTATTTATTGCTGAATATTCTCAAGAACAGACTCGGGAATAATATTCTCTATCGCCACATACTGACCAACATCTAGGAATGCGAAACAGCTATAAGCCAAGCTACTCCAGCCTAAAATAGACAATGTCAGCATGCCAAATGTTTTCACGCCACTTTGATTCAATCGTTTCGAAACAAAGGTATAACTCGGAATTCCGACTAAGACAGGAGCCAAAATAGCCATCGACAGTTGGCCGTATTGATTCCATTTTTTCATGAATTTTCTGAGTTTTGGTTTAAAGACAGCGCCTTTTTGTTTCTTAAATAAAGTTGAATAGACGGGAGCAATTTTCCAACCTGCATACGCAGCAATCATCGCTGGGATTAAATTAAACAACAGCATTTCTGGGTAGGAGTAAGATAGAAACGCGGCAATAGCAGGCCCTGAATAGGTTTTCCAAAGGCTTAACAGTGCCATCGATAAACCAATAGCCAAGTATGTTTCAAATGCTAATGTCATGCTTTGATCTCCTCTCTCCGGTTTACTGCTTCAATGATCTGATTGTCTAATTTGAAGTGTTGAATGAATAATACACAACACAGACCGACCGGTCTAGTTATGGTTTCTTATCCTATAAGAACCTAGAAATCTGAGGGGTACATACTCAAACCAATGAATGAGTATTGGCGTCAATCTCGCAGCCGTGTAGACTCTAATTAAGGATAATCATTAACTTGAAAAGGAAAGAGTTTTGGCTGAATTCAAATACAAGCAACTAACTCAAGAAGAACAAGACAAGCTAGATGCCGCTTCATTTCGTCGCCTATTATCTCATCTAGACAACAATAAAGACGTGCAAAACATCGACCTAATGATTTTGGCTGGCTTTTGCCGAAATTGCTTTAGCAAATGGTATGCAGCAGAAGCTGAATTGATGGGAGTCGATTTAGATTTAGACGATGCACGTGAACGTGTTTATGGCATGACTTACGATGAATGGAAAGCTAACCATCAACCGAAAGCGACGCCTGAACAATTGGCCGCGTTTGAAGCTCGCCAAGCGAAAAAGAGTTAAGAAATTGGACACCAAATAAGAGTTCGTATCCTGAGCGAAGTTTTATTTTCGATTGAACGCATTCCTACTTTCAATCATCAATATTTAGCAAACAAAAAGCCCAGTAACTGCCTCCAATAGTTGGACACCAGTTACTGGGCTTTCTTTATCAAGCTTTAAACTTAAGGGCTATAACAACTTTCTATAGTCTAGCCCTTAGTTTTACCAACTAACCGTGAGAGGTTCTTCCCACGTTGTCATGGCTAAGCTCTTTATTAAGTTCCGCTTCCACGTGACCCGGAGAGCGTGTTGAGCCAGAAATCAGTCGGTACATCGCAGGGATAACGAACAGAGTAACCAATGTCGCGAAGCCCATACCGAAGAAGATAACCGTACCCACTGCCACTCGGCTTTCATAGCCTGCGCCCGTTGAAGTAATCAATGGGATTGCACCGGCTAGTGTCGTGAATGCCGTCATCATGATTGGACGTAAGCGTCGAGCCGAAGCATCAATGATCGCCTTTTCAAACTCAATACCACGGTCACGAAGTTGGTTAGCAAACTCAACGATCAAGATACCGTTTTTGGTTACCATACCGATCAACATGATCATACCAATCTGGCTGTAGACATTGAGCCCTTGACTCATCAGCACCAAGCCTAAGAAGCCACCAAAGATACCCATAGGTACGGTGAACATCACCACCAGTGGGTTAATGAAGCTTTCAAACTGCGCGGCCAGTACCAAGTACGCGACCAGCATCGCTAGCGCAAATACCACTAAGATACTTGATTGGTTCTCTTTGAAGTCTTTTGACTCGCCAGAGTAGCTCACTGAAATATCACCCGGTAGCTGTTCAATCGCTTGTTCATCAAGGAAATCGAGCGCGTCACCTAGCGTGTAACCTTCCATTAGGTTCGCTTTGATGGTCACCGATTTCTGCTTGTTGTAGTGCGACAAACGAATCGATGATGCCACTTCTTCAATGTGCGTCAGCGTATCGAGTGTAACTAGCTCACCAGACTGAGTTCGCATGTAGATTTGGCTTAAGTCGTTCGCGTTGTTGAAGCTGTTTTCATCGCCACGCAGATACACGTCGTACTCTTCACCACGATCAACGAAGGTCGTTTCACTGCGGCCACCAAGCATGATTTCTAACGTATCTGAAATGTCAGAAACGCTAACACCTAGCTCTGCTGCACGCTGCTTATCTACGGTTACCAATAGCTCTGGTGTTTTCTCAGAGTAATCAATGTCCGCGCCTTCCATCATTGGAGAGTCTTCAGCCGCTTGTTTTAAGAGCTCTGCCCACTTCTGAAGTTCAGAGTAATCAGAACCGCCAAGTACGAATTGAACAGGCTCACTTGAACCACCTTTGAAGCCCGGCATGAACGGGAATACACGCACATCTGGAATGCCGTTCAACGATTTACGAACTTCGTTCAACGCTTCTTGTGCGGTAACGTCACGCTCATCCCAATCTTCTAGGATCATGATTACGAAGCCCGTTTGGTCGCCCGCATTACCACCAAACGCTGGTGATTGAATACTGAATGACTTCAAGAAGCCTTGACCAAGCAATGGCATTAAACGCTCTTCAACGATGTCCATGTTGGCAGACATACGGTTGTAACTGGTTGCATCGGCACCACGAACAAACGCAAAGATAACACCACGGTCTTCTTGTGGCGTCAGTTGCGACGGCACTTGTTGCATCAAGCCATAACTACCGCCCATACACGCGATAATGATGATTGGAGCAGCCCAACGCCAGTTTAGAGCACGGCGCAACACCGCGCGGTAACCAGATTCAAGCTTGCCAAATACGCGCTCGACAAACAGGTTAAAGCGATTTGGTTTAACGTTCGCTTTTAGAATTTTACTGCCTAATACCGGCGTTAACGTTAATGCGACTAGCGACGAGAAGATCACCGACATCGCGAGCAATACAGAAAACTCGGTAAACAACAGGCCAACCATACCGTCCATGAACGAGATTGGTAGGAATACCATTACCAATACAAGCGTTGTTGCGATTACCGCGAAGCCTACTTCACGAGTACCTTTATAGGCAGCAAGCAGCGGTGACTCACCACGTTCAATATGGTGGAAAATGTTCTCAACCACCACGATCGCATCATCTACCACCAAACCGATCGACAAGATAAGTGCCATCAGGGTAATCAGGTTGATAGAGAAACCGAAGTAGTACGCGGCAATAAACGACGAGATCAGAGATACAGGTACGGTTACCGCAGGAATAAGTGTTGCACGTGCTTGACCAATAAAGATGTAAAGCACAAGGATAACCAAGCCACCCGTAATAAAGAGCGTGCTGTAAACCTCAGAGATCGAACGGTCGATAAACACAGTTGAGTCATAGTCGACGGCCAAACGAGTCCCATCAGGCAAGAACTTTTGAATTGCTTCGACTTCTTTATGAACTAAGTCTGCCACCTCAAGTGGATTCGCATCTGACTGAGGCACAATACCCATACTTACGTTAACAACGCCGTCACTCTTAAAGGTCGAGTTCTCGTTTTCTGCGCCAATGTAAACATCCGCTACGTCTTTTAAGTAGATAGGTGTGTTATCAGAGGCACGTTTAACGACTAGGTATTCGAAATCTTCCGCTTCAGTGTAAGAACGAGCAGTACGAACCGACATCACAATCGCATCGTTACGTACTTCACCACCTGGGCTTTCAATGTTCTCACTGTTCAGAGCAGAAGTGATGTCCGAGGTAGTCACGCCACGACCCGCCATCTGAGCAGGTTTCAGCTTCACATACATTACTTTGTACAAGCCACCTGAGATATCCACTGAGCTCACGCCCGAGATCAAACTAAAGCGGTCAATCAACACACGTTCGGTGTAGTCGGTTAACTGCGTTCGGTCCATCTCCGTCGAACTTAAGTTGATGTAGACAGAGGCTTCACCACTACCATTGTTCTTATAAACAATTGGGTCGTCGGCTTCATCGGGCAATGAACGCTGCGCACGAGCTACGGCGTCACGAACATCACTCACACCAGTATTGAGGTCGTAACCAAGCTCAAAAGTAATCGTGATACGCGACATACCGTTACGCGTTGTGGATTCGATCTCATCGATACCACTAATGCCGGATAACTGGTCTTCAAGGTTGGAGGTTATTTGGCTTTCAATGATGGTGGCAGACGCACCCTCATAGCGAGTACTGATCGATACTACCGGGCTTTCAATATCTGGCATCTCACGAACTGCGAGCTTATTGAAAGAGACAATACCAAACACAACCAATAGTAGGCTCAATACGACGGCCGCTACTGGTCTCTTTACAGAAACATCAGATAACAACATTAGTTAGCGCCTTCTTGTGCTTTTTTATCGCTTGCAGCATCAGCCGGGCGATTAACAGTAAGCTCTTGAACCGAGACACCGTCACGCATATTCACGATACCTTGCACCACGATCTTCTGGCCAATTTCGATGCCTTTGTCGATCACGACTTCGTTATCAATACGTGCCCCAAGGAATACTTCTGTACGAGTTGCTTTGTTATCTTCGTCAATAACATAAACGAAGCGCTTCGTACCTGAATACTCAAGCGCTTGAACGGGAATGATTGGCGCTTCTACTGGTGGGAAGTCCATGTCCGCTGCCACTAGCATGCCTGGCTTTAGATAATCATTATTGTTGTCGAAGTGGATTCGAACTCGAAGGTTCAAGGTTTCAGCGTTAATACGAGAATCGATGCCTACTACAGTACCAGTGAACTGAGTGTCGCCCCATGCGCTAGTACGAGCCGTTACTTTCATACCTTTAGACAGTTTAGAAAGGTAGCGCTCCGGGATCTGCAGATCTAATTGCATTACCGATAGGTCATCTAGGGTCACGAGTTCAGTACCTGCTGTCACCATTTTACCGCGGCTAAAGTCGATAAAACCAACAGTGCCCGAGAATGGCGCGCTGATGTGAAGATCTTTCAGATTGGCATTTGCAGCAGCTAAACGAGCGTTGGCAATCTCTACGTTCGTTTTCTGAGCGTCAATTTCAGTTTGCGTGATCGCGTTACGTTTCACTAGGCGTTGAAATTCCGCTAGCTTACGTTGCTCGTCTTTTAGATAAGCTTGTGCTTCTGCAACCGCCGCTTTCGCTTTATCGTCATCAAGCTGAACCAACATCTGCCCTTTAGTGACATCTTGATTGGCTTTAATGTTGATAGAGTCCACTCTGCCAGCCACTTCAGAAGTGATCATTACCGATTGCTCGGCTTCTAACTTACCGACCAACGAAAGAGATTGGCTAACTTGGTGAATATCAACCTGCTCAGTAACAACAGTGACAGCGCTAGGGCCCATACGCTTAGCAAGTACGGCTGGAGACGCCATAAGAATAGACAAGCTAAGCAGGGTTAAAACAGATTTATGCTTCATAATAATGGTCTGCAAGTAAGTTTATACCAATCACAGTGAGTAAGTGGTCAGAAATAGCTTAGGGAAAAGCTTGAGAACAAGGCAGCTCTTTTCAACAGATAGTTTCGATAAGTAGTTATTCTACAATCAAAATATCTGACGCTGTTCTCGAGCATTTTAGCAAGCTAGAATGACAAGTTACTTACTACGATAGGTATTATTATCTATAAATGAAATTAACCGTATTCTATCAACTGATGAATGCTGTAACGTCAAGAAGTGTAAATCTAGATTAAATTCCATTTACGTTTCATCATGTTTTAGAAACATTGAACACAATACAGAAAGCCAGTCACCTCAAGGTGTTACCTATCAGTACGTAAACCTTAGTACAGATGTTCACTTCACGAGCAATATGCGTACTTTTCGCCATCTTTGCCCAAAAAGGCAGCATTTAACACAAAACCATAAGAAAAACCCTTTACAGGTTTAGCGTGTTTGCTATGATGCGCTCCGCACTTGAGAGATGCGTTGGGAAAAACATCTCTTTAGCCTATCCATTATGAGTTAGGAAAAAACACCCTGGAGGGGTTCCCGAGTGGCCAAAGGGAGCAGACTGTAAATCTGCCGGCACTGCCTTCGATGGTTCGAATC